>NZ_JAXOJM010000137.1:0-1000 GCF_036663775.1 Sphingomonas sp. RB1R13 | reverse complement strand
CTGGGTGAGGCTCAAATAGCCGTGGCTCTCGATATTGGCCTCGTTCATCACGTATAGGCCATATTCGTCGGCCAGATCGTACCAGCGCGGATCATTGGGATAGTGCGAGGTGCGAACCGCGTTGATGTTCGCGGCCTTCATCAGCTCGATATCCTTCCGCATCGTCTCCTCCGACACGATGCGAAAGGTGTGGGGATCATGCTCGTGGCGGTTGACGCCGCGGATCATGATCCGCTTGCCGTTCACCCGCACCTCGCCGCCCGCGATCTCGACCGTGCGGAAGCCGATGCGGCGGCTGGTCGCCTCGATCAGCTTGCCCTTGCCATCGAGCAGTTCGACCAGCAGCGTATAGAGATTGGGGTCTTCCGCGCTCCATGTCTTCACGCCGGGAACCTCCGCCGTGATCGTCGCCGACGTGCCGGTCGGCGTGGCGGTGCGGGTCAGGACAGCATGATTGGCGTCGAGCAGGGTCGCGCGCACGCTCGTCCCTTCCGCCGCCCCCGCCAGATCGACCTGCGCCGACAGCGTGCCGTCGCGATAGCTTTTGTCGAGGCCCGCATGGACGAACAGATCGTCGATCCGCGCTTTCGGCACCGCGCGCAAATACACCGAGCGCTCGATGCCTGAGACGCGCCAGAAGTCCTGATCCTCCAGATAGCTGCCGTCCGACCAGCGATGGACGCGGATCGCCACGACGTTGCGCCCCGGTTTCAGGAACCGGGTGACGTCATATTCGGTGGGGAGCTTGGAATCCTCGGAATATCCGGCCTCCTGCCCGTTGATCCACACGCGGTACGCCGACCCCGCCGCGCCGATCTGAAGGATCACGTCCTGCCCGCGCCACCCCTCGGGCAGGGTGAAGTCGCGGCGGTACGATCCCGTCTCGTTATCGTCATGCGGCACCAGCGGCCGGTTGGCCGGGAAGGGATAGGTGATGTTGTTGTATTTGGGCTGGCCATAGCCCTCGGCCTGCCACATCGCAGGGACCGGAATCGTCTTC
>NZ_JAXOJM010000136.1:0-1003 GCF_036663775.1 Sphingomonas sp. RB1R13 | reverse complement strand
CTGTGGCCGCCCCTGCGCATAGGCGACCGCCCCCTCCAGCATCGCCACGCCGGGCCGCATTCGCAGCGTGCCGCCGGTCAGCTGCAGGAGCTGCTGCGCCAGGGCGTAACGTCCTGCCCGGGCCGCGATGACCGCCTGGAGATAAAAGGCTTCGGGATTGCCCGGTTGCGACACCAGGGCCGAACGCGTCGCGGCCAGCGCCTCGCTCGCCCGACCCAGGTCGCCAAGCGTCGCGGCATATTGAAGCAGTGCCCGCAGGTGATAGGCATCCCGCGCCAGCGCCGCCTGGAACCAGGGCAGTCCGGCGGCCAACCCGTAACGGGCGCGCAGCACTTCGCCCTGCAGGGTCAGCGCATCGGGGTAGGCGGGCGCCAACCCGGCCGCGCGCGCCGAAGCCCGCGACGCCCCCTACATGTCGCCCGCACCGAACCGGCTCCGCCCGAGGTCGGTCCAGATGCGCGCATCCTTGGGATAGAGGTCGGCCAGCCTCTGCAACTCCTGGCGCAAAGCCGCGCCGCCAAAGCCGCTGTCGTCCTCTGCTGCCTCCACCTGCGCCGCGATACGCGCCATGGCGGCGTCGCGTTCGGCTGGCATCCGGTCGACCGCATCCTGTGCCCCCGCCAGATCGCCCTGGATCAGCCGCGCCTCGGCCCTGGCCGCCAGCGTCTCGTTCAGCGGCACGCCGTCGGCCAAGGCCCGGTCGAGGGCCGCATCGGCCGTCACCCCTTCGCCGAGCAACAGGCTGGTCCGCGCCAGCATCATCTGCGCCGTCCGCGACCGGGGTGCTGCGTCCGCCGCCTGCCGCGCCTGATCGTGCGCCGAATGATAATTGCCTGCTTCCAGTGCCGCAGTCGCACGTCGCAGTGCCTCAGTGGGATCGACCGGAGGCTTTCCGCCGCGAGCCAATGCCAGCAGCCCCGCCATCGCCAGCGCGACGACGAACAGGACGGCCAGGATGCGGATACGCCGCTGGATCGATCGCCGCTTCCAGATACGCCGCTTG
>NZ_JAXOJM010000135.1:0-1004 GCF_036663775.1 Sphingomonas sp. RB1R13 | reverse complement strand
ATCCGCGACTCCGGTTGGAACGGCCGCGTCATCACCACCTCTCGCCCCGACAGCGTGATCGACGTCGAGCATGAGCAGTTCGGCGGCGCCATGCAGCGCTTCGCCGAGCTGAGCGGCGAGGATGTGTATAGCTGGTCCGGCTATCTCGCCGCCCATGCCAAGCGCCGCGCCGCCTTTCGCGCGCTGGGCGCGACCGCGACCGATCACGGCCATCCGACGGCGGCGACGGCGAACCTTTCGACCGCCGAGTGCGAGGCGCTGTTCGCGCGTGTCGTCGGCGGCACCTGGACGCCTGCGGACGCCGAGCTGTTCCGCGCACAGATGCTGACCGAGATGGCGAAGATGAGCGCCGCGGACGGCATGACGATGCAGATCCATCCGGGCTCGTTCCGCAATCACAATGCCGGACTCTTCGCCAGCCATGGGCGCGACAAGGGCGCGGACATGCCGATGCGCACCGATTACGTCCATGCGCTGAAGCCCATGCTCGACGTGGTCGGCAATGAGCGCGACCTGACCATCATCCTCTTCACGCTGGACGAAAGCGTCTATGCGCGTGAGCTGGCACCGCTAGCCGGGCATTATCCGTGCCTGAAACTCGGCCCCGCCTGGTGGTTCCACGACAGCCCGGAGGGGATGCGCCGCTTCCGCGAAATGACGACCGAGACGGCGGGCTTCTACAACACGGTCGGGTTCAACGACGACACCCGCGCCTTCCTGTCGATCCCGGCGCGGCACGACGTCGCGCGGCGCATCGACTGCGGCTTCCTCGCGCGCCTCGTTGCCGAGCATCGGCTGGAGGAGCATGAAGCGGTCGAGCTGGCCCATGCGCTGACCAACGGTCTGGTCCGTTCGGCGTACCGGCTGTGACCCGGCTGCGCGAAGCGACCGCCGAGACGCTGCCCGAAAGCGTGGCGCGCCCCGGTTACGATCGGGCGGGCCAGCGGATCGGTATCGTCCATATCGGCCTCGGTGCGTTCCACCGCGCGCATCAGGCGGTCTAT
>NZ_JAXOJM010000134.1:0-1005 GCF_036663775.1 Sphingomonas sp. RB1R13 | reverse complement strand
GTCAGCACCGCCGCGACGCCCTGCGCCGTACCGGCCGCCAGACCGATCAGCGCGAAGCCGACATTGTTGATCGACGAATAGGCGAGCAGCCGCTTGATGTTGGTCTGCCCGATTGCGGCCACGGCACCCAGAATGATCGACGCCAGCGCGGCGAAGGTCACGATCTGCTGCCACTGCTGCGCGGCCGAGCCCATCGCCTCGACGGCGACACGCACCGCCAGCGCCATCGCCGCGACCTTCGGAGCCGAGGCGAAGAAGGCCGTCACCGGGGTCGGCGCGCCCTCATAGACGTCCGGGGTCCACATGTGGAACGGCACCGCCGACATCTTGAACGCCAGGCCAGCGAACACGAACACCAGACCGAACATCAGCCCCAGCGAGCGCGTGCCCATCGCCGCGTCACGGCCATAGGCGCCCGCAATCTGCGCGAAGTCGGTCGAGCCGGTGAAGCCATAGACCAGCGAGATGCCGTAGAGCAGGATACCCGAGGCCAGCGCGCCGAGGACGAAATACTTCAGGCCCGCTTCGGCCGAACGCCCGTCGCGACGCATGAAGCTGGCCAGCACATAGGCCGACAGGCTCTGAAGTTCGAGACCGACATAGAGCGTCAGCAGATCGCCCGCCGACACCATCATTCCCATGCCGACCGAGGAGAGCAGCATCAGGATGGGATATTCGGGACGCAGATCCTCACCCGGTGAGCGGGCAAAGAAGCGCGGCGCCATGATGATCGCCACCGCGGTCGCCAGATAGATCAGGACCTTGGCGAAACCGGCAAAGGCATCGGCCCGGTACAGGCCGCCAAAGGCGGGCCCGCCCGTGGTCGCAGGCCCGGCCAGCGCGACCATCGCCCCCGCCAGCACGAACACCGCCGCGATGGAGATGCCGCGCGTGGCGTTCGTCCCGCCCCAGGCGGCGACGAGCATCAGCGCGATTGCGCCGAGGGTCAGCACCAGCTCGGGCAGGACCATCAGAAGGTTTAACGAATAGCTCATCAGTGCGCCT
>NZ_JAXOJM010000133.1:0-1006 GCF_036663775.1 Sphingomonas sp. RB1R13 | reverse complement strand
GACGGCGACATTGTCGGTCGGGGTCAGCCGGATGGCGGCCACGCTCATGCACCTTCTCCGGGCAGGGGCGCGTCGGGGCGGACCAGCCCTTGGGCGCGCAAGTCCGTCCAGAAGGCGGACGGGATGGGTTCGGCGTAAAGGCGCATCGTGTCGGATACCTGTTGCGGATCGGCGATACCGGGAATGACGCTGGCGACCAGAGGATGGGCCAGCACGAAGGCGAGCGCGGCGGCGGGCAGCGAGACCTGGTGACGCGAGGCCACAGTCTCCAGCGCGCGGACCTTGGCAAGAACCGCCTCGGGCGCGGGCGCGTAGTTATAGCGCCCGGCCGCCGCACTGCCGGTCGCGAGGATCCCACTGTTATAGGGACCGCCGACCACGATCGACGTGCCGACCGCTGCGCAGGCCGGGAACAGCGCATCGAGTGCGCCCTGCTCCAACAGCGTGTAACGCCCGGCAAGCAGGATCACGTCGAACTGCGACGCCTGCATCAGGTCCAGGCAGACCTCGACCTCGTTGACGCCCAGTCCGAAGCCCGCGATCGCGCCCTGATCGCGCAAGCTCTCCAGCGCACGAAAGCCGCCGCCCGCGATCAGCTGTTCGCGATACCGCGCATCGGCCTCGCCATGCGTGACCCGGCCGATGTCATGGACGAACAGGATGTCGACGCGTGCCAGGCCCAGCCGTTGCAGGCTGTGCTCGTGGCTGCGCAGGATACCGTCATAGCTATAGTCGTAGCGCGGGCAGAACGGCATGGCGGTGTGGAAGCCGTCGCGCTCGCGGTCGTCGGTGATGCCGGAGTCCGGGTCCATCAGCCGCCCGACCTTGGTCGAGACGATGACGTCCTGCCGACCGCGTATCGCATCGCCCAGCCGCCGTTCGCTCAGGCCCCGGCCATAATGCGGGGCGGTATCGAAATAGCGGAAACCGGCCGCCAGCGCGGATCGCGGGTCAGGTCCTGGGGATAGGCGCGGCGGCTCGCATCGGCCGGATGCCAGTTGATGAG
>NZ_JAXOJM010000132.1:0-1007 GCF_036663775.1 Sphingomonas sp. RB1R13 | reverse complement strand
TCTTGCACGAAGCCGTTCAGCGTGTTGGTCAGGCTTTCGGGGACGAGGCGATAGAAGACGAACTGGCCGCGCTTCTCGCTGGTGACGAGGCCCGCCGCCTCCAGGATCGAAAGATGCTGCGAAATCGATGGCTTGGCCATGTCGAAGCGCGAGGCGATATCGCCCGCGCTCAATTCGGCATGGGCCAGATAGGCCAGGATGCGGCGGCGGGCCGGATTGGCCAGTGCCTCGAACACACGTTGCATGGTTATGTATTTAGGCAATTCGCTAAGCATTGACAAACGCGCTTCGGTATTTAGCAATATACCTAAATATATAAGGAGCGCTGCATGACCTGCCGTTCGACCGCCCGCATGATTGCCTCGCCCGGCAGCAACGCTTGTGACGGGCAGGTACGATGGGCGCCCATGCGATCGCTTTGGATGATCGGGATGACCGGATCGGCCGTGATATTTGCGCCGATATACGTCACGCCCGGGGCCGTGCTGCTGTGGCTGGCGACCTCGGCCGTGACATTGTGCCTAGGGCACTCGATCGGGCTGCATCGCCTGCTGATCCATCGCAGTTTCGCGGCACCGCTCTGGTTCGAACGGGTGCTGGTCTATCTGGGCACATTGGTCGGCATGGCGGGGCCGCTGGGCATGGTGCGGCTGCATGACATGCGCGACTGGGCGCAGCGGCAGGTGGCCTGTCACGATCTCCATGCCCACCGTGCGTCATGGCTGCGAGATGCGTGGTGGCAGATGCATTGCCGCCTGGATCTGACCCATCCGCCGCGTTTCGAGCCTGAGGTGCGGTTGCACGACGACCGTTTCCTGATCTGGCTGGAGCGGAGCTGGATGGCGCAGCAAATCCCCTGGGCGCTGTTGTTCCTATGGGCGGGCGGTCTGCCCTGGCTGGTCTGGGGCGTGCCGGTACGGGTGGCGGTCGGCGTCACCGGACATTGGCTGGTCGGTCACATCACCCACCGGCGGGGGCCGCAAGGTTGGAGCGTCGACGATGTCGCG
>NZ_JAXOJM010000131.1:0-1009 GCF_036663775.1 Sphingomonas sp. RB1R13 | reverse complement strand
CTCGCTGTAATTCATGAATTCATGCGTGCCGAAGCTGTTGTCCTCGGTCACACCGCCCCAGTTGGTGTTGACCTTGGTCAGGCGCTTGGCCTGCGGGCCGACGCCTTCGCGCCAGTGATATTCATCGGCATAGCAGCCGCCCGGCCAGCGGATCACCGGCACCCGGATCGCCTTCAGCGCGTCGAGCACGTCGCGGCGATAACCGTTGACGTTGGGGATCTTGCTGCCCTTGCCGACCCAGATGCCGCCATAGATGCCGGTGCCCAGATGCTCCGCGAACTGGCCGAACAGGCGGCGGTTATAGACCGGACCTGCCCGGTCGGCATGTACCTCGACCGTGTCGGCGGTGTTGGCGGGTGCGGTTTGTGCCGTCGCGGTGCCCGCGAACAAGGTGGCGACCGCCGCCGCGAACAGGAATTTCGTTGCCCTTTTCATGGATTCTCCTCTGCCTGATGCGGCATGCTGGCTTATTGTCCGAGTAAAGACCAGCCCTATTGCACCTCTGTCGCGCGGGCGGGCTTCGCTTTGTCGGGGGTGGTGCCGTCGCCGCTGAACGGCTCCAGGCGGAACGCGACGCGCGTCGGCGCGAGGGTCGTGCGATATTGCTGATGGGGCTGGCCGACATGGCTCCAGGTCGTGTCGCCGCCGACGCCCCATTGCGCGGCATCGACGATCAGCGTCGTCTCGCCATGCGGCACGATATCGGTCGACTTCCACGTGCCCGGCGAGCGGCGGTAGAGGTCGGTATAGGGACAGGCGAGCTCCTGAATCATCAAGGGCCTGGGCGCGCGGACACGAAGCCCCGCCCCCTCGCCCGACAGCTCCATCCAGCGGACATCGACCTTGTTGCCGGTATCCTGCGGCCGCATGTAGTCGTGGTTCTGCTCGGCGATGGCGCCGCGCCACAGCCCAATCGCGGCCGAGCTCTTGCGGTCGACATAGCTTTCATGCGGGCCCCGACCATACCATTCGACCGTCTTCATCGTCGTCGGCATGGTGTACCACAGGC
>NZ_JAXOJM010000130.1:0-1012 GCF_036663775.1 Sphingomonas sp. RB1R13 | reverse complement strand
CCACAACGACGTCCCCGGCCGCGATGTCGAGAAGATGCAGCGCTGGGGCATCGCACCCTCCGTCACGATCGGCATCGGCGGGCCGACCAGCCTGACGCTCGCCTATGTCCATCAGGAGGATCGCAACACGCCGGTCTACGGCATTCCCTGGTTCGACAACGGCCTGGTCGACGGCTTCGGGCCGGGTGCCAAGCGTTCCAGCTATTTCGGGATCGCCAATCTCGACCGGCAGGACAGCACGGTGGACCGCTTCACCGCGACCCTCCGCCATCAGATCGACGAGCATTGGAGCGTGCGCAACCTGACCCGCTGGCAGCAGGTGACGCAGTATAGCGTGACCAGCGCGCCGCAGGGGACCTTCTGTCTGGCCGCGACCAATCGCCAGCCGGTGACGGCGACGCCGGTTGCGACCATCGGCGCCGTGTGCCCGGCCAATGTACCCGCCGGTTTCTACCTGCCCTCCGGCCCACGCGGGCTGGTGCGCGATCAGCAGAACCAGATGCTGACCAACCAGATCGACCTGCGCCATGAGGCAGGCACGAAGGGCGGTTTCCACAATGTCTTGAACATCGGCATGTCGGGCATGATCGAGAATTACCGCCTGACCCAGGGGTCGCTGCTGCGCAACCCGGACGGCAGCGTGGTGGCGCAGCCCGCGATTGATATCGCCAACCCGAACACCAATTATGCCGGCCCGATCAACTTCGTGGCCACCGCCCAATCGCGCAGCGAGACGCGCAACCTGGCCGTCTATGCGTTCGACACGTTGGCGCTGAACCGCTTCTTCGAGCTGAACGGCGGCGTGCGCTGGGACTATCAGGAGGCCAGTTTCCGCGCGCTCCCGCCGGCGGCGGCCAATGCGGGGCAACTCGCCTATCTGCCGCAGGTCAGCCGCGAGACGCTGTTCTCCGGGCGGGCGGGCGCGATCTTCAGCCCGGTCGAGACTTTCAGCAGACAACCGGGCAATCGGGCTGCCAATACACCGACAACGACCACCGGCGCGGGGGGGTGG
>NZ_JAXOJM010000129.1:0-1014 GCF_036663775.1 Sphingomonas sp. RB1R13 | reverse complement strand
GCGGCATTGCTGGATCAGGCTTTCGCCCATTGTCCAATATTCCCCACTGCTGCCTCCCGTAGGAGTCTGGGCCGTGTCTCAGTCCCAGTGTGGCTGATCATCCTCTCAGACCAGCTATGGATCGTCGGCTTGGTAGGCCTTTACCCCACCAACTACCTAATCCAACGCGGGCTCATCCTCTGGCGATAAATCTTTGGACTTTCGTCATCATCCGGTATTAGCAGCCGTTTCCAGCTGTTATTCCGAACCAAAGGGCAGATTCCCACGCGTTACGCACCCGTGCGCCACTAAGGCCGAAGCCTTCGTTCGACTTGCATGTGTTAGGCATGCCGCCAGCGTTCGTTCTGAGCCAGGATCAAACTCTCAAGTTTGATGCTCGATTTTTAGCCGGTGGAATGACCAACCAAAAACCGCTCACTTCAAGGAGCCAATTCCTGCACATCACATATTCAAGTGGATATGTAACGAGACATACGAACTGGCTTAGTGCTTTTTAACGATCTCAAGGCACCTTGAATGCCCCGAACAACCGCCAAGCCGCCGCCCGCATGTCCCTTCATCTAACCTACAATGTCAAAGAGCCCCGACAACAAATCACCGGCAACACCACACCTCCCCGTTCCCAGGGCGTCCAGCGTGCCAGTCTGTCGTAGCTGCAGCCGGTAAGTCGTTGTGGCGACCACCGCTGCGGTGAAACCCCTCTAGGCGGACCCACTTCGGGGGTCAACAACATTTTTCACGTTCCTGTCTTTTTTGTTGCGCCGCACCGTCACATCCAACCCTTATCCACCTTCGCCCCGCCCTGCATGATAGCGATATGACGGTCGGCGCGCCTGGAAAGCTGGCATAGCCCTATCGACAGCCCGAGCAGATGGGATAGTCATCGCTCAGGAGATTGATATGAAACGCATAATCAGCCGAATGCAGCGATTGCGCCAGGTCGATGGCCAGATCTCCTCGCGGGTCCGGGCGGTTCTGGTGGAATCGCTCTATGCCTCACCGCGTTCGCTGGTT
>NZ_JAXOJM010000128.1:0-1015 GCF_036663775.1 Sphingomonas sp. RB1R13 | reverse complement strand
CCGGTTGATGGACCTGTTCCAGCGCGGCAACATCCTGCTGACCGGCTGTTCGATGCTGGTGATCGACGAGGCCGACCGGATGCTCGACATGGGGTTCATCCCCGATATCGAGGAAATCTGCACCAAGCTGCCCAAGCAGCGCCAGACGCTGCTCTTCTCCGCGACCATGCCGCCGCCGATCAAGAAGCTGGCCGACAAGTTCCTGGAAAATCCCAAGACGATTGAGGTCGCGCGTCCCGCCTCGACCAACATCAACATCACCCAGTTCGTGGTGCCGGTCGCACCCCAGTCGTTCGAGAAGCGCAAGCGCCTGCGCCAGCTGCTGGGGCAGGAAGAGGTTCGCACCGCGATCATCTTCTGCAACCGCAAGACGACGGTGCGCGAGCTGAACAAGTCGCTCAAGCAGCACGGCTTCCGCTCGGGCGAAATCCATGGCGACATGGAACAGCCGCAGCGCCTGGCCGAGCTGGAGCTGTTCAAGCGCGGCGACATCAACATCCTCGTCGCCTCGGACGTCGCGGCGCGCGGGCTGGACATCAAGGGCGTCAGCCACGTCTTCAACTTCGACGCGCCCTGGCACCCGGACGATTATGTCCACCGCATCGGCCGCACCGGCCGGGGCGGCGCGACCGGCACCGCCTATACCTTCGTCGCGCCGGATGACGCCGAGAATCTTGAGAATATCGAGAAGCTGACCGGCCAGAAGATCGACCGGCTCGAACTGCCCGCCCCGGCGGAAGAGGAGCGCCCCGCCCGCCGCACCCGCCGCGACCGTGCCCCCCGTCCGGTCGAGGTCGACGTCGAGGCCACTCCGGCGGCCGAAGCGGTCGAGGACGCGCCCCGCGCGCGCCCCGCTCGCAGCCGTCGCGAGGAACCACGCCGCGAGCAGGTTCAGCGCGAACAGCCTCGCCGGGAAGAACCGCGCGAGGCCCGTAACGACGACCGTCGTCGCGACCGTCGCCGCTCCCATCAGGATGAGACGCCCGATGACGGCAGCTGGAACGGCCCGATCCCG
>NZ_JAXOJM010000127.1:0-1016 GCF_036663775.1 Sphingomonas sp. RB1R13 | reverse complement strand
CGCTCTCCAGCATGTCGGGCGGCAGCGGCGGCTCGGGCACATAATCGCCCCAGTCGAGCGCGACCTCCACGTCACGGACCTGGGGATCGACCATGGTCGACAGACCAATCGAACTGGGCAGGAAGCGCCGTCGCGCGGCCGGGACCTCCGGCTCGTCATGATCCCCCGCCGCACCGCCCGCACCGAACGCCTCGACATCGGAGAGGAGGCCGTCGACCTCATCCCATTCGGTATCGGCGGCGGGCTCCTGGGTCAGTTCGCCCGAGGGGGCGATGAAGCCCGCCAGATACCAGCGTGAGGGGTTCTCGCCCGCCGGGAGCCGTTCGGCGAGCAGGTCATGGTCGTCCGCCTCGCTCGGGCCGATCAGGTTGCGGCGCAGCCGCCGCACCATCTCCGCACGCACGCCGTCCGCGTTCACAGCATCCGCTCCATCCTGACCCGTTCCTCGTTGAGCTTGAGAAGGCGTGCCAGCACCGCGTCGCGAAACGGTGCAGGCCAGAAGAGGCGGCCCTGATAGCGGTGGTCGTCCTCGCTCTCGGCATCGAGGAAGACCGGCGCGGCCTCGGCGGCGAGATCGCCCCAGCCGTAAGCTGCCAGCACCGCCCGATCCATGGCGTGGTGCAGGTCGCGCAACGTCGCGATGTCCGCTTGCGTATCGGTGGCGCGGTGGAAGCGGTTATAGGTGGGCGTCATCCCCTGATCGCGCGCGATCATCAGCGCGGCGCGGTGGTCGTGATAGGCCCGCCCTGCGGCTTCGAGTTCGGGGGCGTCGGCATGGCAGGGGGGCAGGGGGAAGGTCTCGAAACAGTCCGAGGGCGTGTAGCGGAGACGATCTTCCAACGTAGACGCGAAGAAGCGTGTCCAGACTTCATGGACGCAAGATTGAAGGATGGCAAAGGCCGAATGCGAGTCCATCGCAAAATTTACGAGCGTCAAGGCAAGGACCTGATCGCTGGGCACGAATGCGAAAGCGTGATGCGGCGAAACCTGAGGCCGGACGATGACTTTCTGCAACG
>NZ_JAXOJM010000126.1:0-1018 GCF_036663775.1 Sphingomonas sp. RB1R13 | reverse complement strand
CCCGAGCAGGAAGGCGCGGCCCTTCGTTTCCCGGCCGTTGACCGTCATGTGCACCGCGCCGCCGCTGACCTCGGGGGTCAGGCGCGCCAAGCCATCCTTTGCGGCATAGACCCAGAAGGTCGCACGGCCGCCCTTCACCACCGCGTCGGCCACGTCATAGCGGGCGACCGTCGCGGCGGGATCGGCGGCGGTCAGGGTGATGCGGTCGACCATCGCATTGCCTTGCGTCCGCCGGGTGCCGTCCAGGCTGCGGGTGGCGAGCGTCAGGATGTGGCGACCGCGCGTCAGGTGGACGACCGTATCGACATGATCGAGCACGGCGGGCTTGTAGCCCAAAGGCAGGAACAACTCGCCCTGCGGCTTGCCGTCGATCCGCAGGAATACGTTGGTCGCCCCCTGCGGCTCGACCAGCGGGTCCTTGTTGAAGCTGCTGGCGAGGACGCTCAGGTCGTAGCGACCGTCGCGCGGCACATCGACCGCGAAGTCCAGCGCGGCATCGGCGCCGGTCTTGAACCCCTCGACCAGATAGCCGTTCGAGACATGGAAGCGATCGACATGATCGGGCGAGCCCTCCGGCCCGCGTACGGCCAGCCCCTGCCCCTGCCGGGTCGCCTTCTCCGCCTCGTAATCCTGTCGCCAGCGTGGGGTCACGGCGGCGGGGCGCACGCCCTGGCCGGGCGACAGGACCAGCTCATAGGCCGCCTCCTCGCGCAGCGCGGGCCAGCCGCCCTGGCCGAAGGTCAGGTCGACCTGCCCGTCCTTCACCGGCACGATCCGGTCGCCGATCACCACCGGCGGCGGGGAGTCGCCCAGCTGTCCGGTCCAGTCGATCTCCCGCACGCGGACGCGTACCGTGTCGCCGAAGCTGGCGGGCACATGGGTCAGCGCGATGGTCGCGTCGCCCGACTTGCCGCCGAACAGCAACCGCATCTGGTCGCGCGCCGGGTCGAGCGTAGCCACGCCCTGCAAGGTATAGCTCTGGTCGGGATGCGGCGGGGTGACCGCCAGCGTGTGGCCG
>NZ_JAXOJM010000125.1:0-1019 GCF_036663775.1 Sphingomonas sp. RB1R13 | reverse complement strand
GCAGGTATGGATGCCCTTGGCCTGGAGCGCATCCCTGAACCAGTCGGCGTCGTAGCCGCGGTCACCTAGCAGCCACTGAGCCGTCGGCAGGTCGTCCAGCAACGCGACCGCACCGGTTAATCGCTGACCTGGCCGGCGGTCATAAAGAAGCTCAAGGGGCGTCCGTTCGCATCGGCTACGGCATGGAGCTTGGTGTTCATGCCGCCCTTGGTGCGGCCGATCAGGCGGCCAAGCCCCCCATTTTTTACCCGCTGGCTCGATGCCGTGCGGTGCGCCTTCAGATAGGTGGCGTCGATCATAACCGTCTTCGGCTCGGCGCCTGCCGCCGCCAGCCCTTCCATCATCCGCGTGAACACGCCTGCCTCACCCCAGCGCTTCCACCGGTTGTAGAGCGTCTTGTGTGGCCCATAGGCGCTGGGCGCATCTCGCCAGCGCAGCCCATTGCGGATAACGAAGACGATGCCACTCAGAACCCGTCGGTCATCCACCCGCGGCCGGCCGCGGCTCTTGGGAAAGAACGGCCGCAGCCGCTCAATCTGCTCATCCGTCAGCCAAAACACGTCACTCATTCCGGTTTCCTCGCGGAGCCTGAATCAGATCGCGACGCTCACATCAATGGGTCCTGACCCTAACGTATGCGCTGCGAAAGCGCATTATCGGCAACCACCACGTAGGAGGCGTCGTTGCAATCACGTTCGCCGGGCCCAAGTAGATCACACCCGCGTCCAAGGTAAGTAGCCTATCGGCGCGCCATTCCTTTCCGGTCGCGAGCGTGACCAACTTAGCGGTTCACCTGACGGGACACAGCTCCTGGCGTAATCTCCAACAGACTGGCGATAAAACCCTGCTTGAGCCCGGCCGCGCTGGCGGCGATCACTAAGCTACGCCCGAACTCATTCAACCGTGTGCCGCTGTCATTCTTCGCGTGCTGACGCAATTCCGCCAGGAGCACGGCATCGCCTTCCAACTCCGTCACAGCGCGAAGCAGGTCGCGCCCCTCGCGCGTTCGCGGGACAAGA
>NZ_JAXOJM010000124.1:0-1021 GCF_036663775.1 Sphingomonas sp. RB1R13 | reverse complement strand
GCCCGATCGCGGGCGCGGCGGCCAGCGGCACGGCCGCAGCGACGCAGGCGAGGAACAGCCGCCGCATCATGCGGGCACCCGTGCCAGCTGGACGCCACAGCCGGTCATCCCCGACAGTTGAACGTCGACCACCGTTCCTGCGCCGAGATACAGGGTGGTCCCACCGCCGGAATCTCCCGTCGAACGGCTGACCAGCGGCAGCATCGTGCTACCGTCCGCTGCGAGATAGCGCAGGACGACGGTGCCGTAACCGCTGCACATTTGGTTGACCACATAAAGGCCGCCTAGCGTAGTCGCAGGTGCGGCGGCGACGTTGCTGCTCGCCAGAACCAGCCGTTCGGCCCTGGATGCCACCGGCATCGGCGCATCTGCCGTAATCGCCGTACAGCGCCCATCCCCCTGGACGACGCATGGTGCGGTCAGCGGCGCATAGCCCGCCGGAGCCTGCACCTGCTGCGCGACCGCCGCTGGCGCTGCCATGACGATTACGATGCTCGCCAAGGCGATTCCGCCTCGTACAATCCCCTTCATTCTCGACCCTCCCTTTAACCGGAAGTTCACCCTATGTTCCGATTTCCTGCCTGTAGGACAGCGAAATCTTCGTCGGTATCAGTCAGCGCTCGGGGGAAGCTGCGGTCAGTGCGGCCGAAAGACCCGCCGTACCGGGCAGGCATTGCTCAGGCTTGTCGCGTGGGGTTCGCGCGCAATCCCGCATCGCTTTCTGCTCGTCGCCATGGCGGGACCACATGAAGACAACCCCGGCGGGACGTGCCTCGGTCACCGCCAACGGCACGCGCCGGGCCGAATCCCAGCCATAGACCAGGCAATTGGTCCGCTTGCCGCAGGCCTGCAGCGCCTTGATCGCATAGCTGCCCGGATAGTCGTCGGGGCTGAGCAGCAGATAATAAATGCCGCGCCATTCGTCCGACCGCACCACCCCGCCGGGCGCCGTCGCGGCGGCTCCGGCCGGATCGCTGCTGCCGGGCGCCACGGCATTCGCGGCGGCGGGATCGGTCGCAAC
>NZ_JAXOJM010000123.1:0-1021 GCF_036663775.1 Sphingomonas sp. RB1R13 | reverse complement strand
CCGCGCGCGTCTCCTTCGACTATGTGGTGGGAGAAGGCCGCGATCCGCTCGAGGATGCGCTGTCCTTCCTGTCGAAGATCGGTCCCGCCGCGCGCGCCTTGGCGCAGGCCGCGCCGCCGGAGCGCGAACGCCTCCTGAACGCTCTTGGCACCCGGCTCGCGGAATATCGGGTCGGCGATCGGATCACGCTGCCCGCAACGGCCTGGATCTGGCAGGCGACGGCTTAGACCGGATCGACATCCACGCTATTCCTCCCCTTCTAGGCGGCGTCTGCATTTAGTAGATTCCGTTTGCTGCTGATTTCTGATTCAAGGCTGTCGAAGGGGGCATGCCATGAGCAGACGGACGCTGACGGACGAGCAATGGGAACGGATCGCGGGGTATCTTCCCGGCCGGGAGGGGACGCGGGGCCGTAGCGGCGTGGACAATCGGCTGTTTGTGGACGCGATTCTGTGGATGGCGTGCAATGCGGCGCGCTGGCGTGACCTGCCGGAGGTGTTCGGCAAGTGGACAGGAGTGCATGCTCGGTTCCGGCGTTGGTCGCATGCCGGTGTATGGGAACGGCTTTTCCATAGCCTGGCGGACACGCCGGACTTCGAATATGTCCTGATCGACAGCACTATCTCGAAGGTTCACGCCGATGCGAGTGGCGCAAAAGGGGGGCTCAGGCTGCCGCGATCGGGCGGTCTCGGGGTGGCCTGACGACCAAGCTGCATGCGGCTGTCGACGCCATCGGCTTGCCGATCCGCATCCATCCGACACCCGGGCAGTGGGGTGATCGTCCGCAAGCCGAGACGCTGCTGGCAGGCTTGAAGGGCATCGGCCACGTCATCGCCGATGCCGCTTACGATGCCGATCCGCTACGCACCTTCATCGCCGACGACCTGGGCGCAACTGCCCACATCAAGGCCAATCCCAGCCGAACCGCCAAGCCCGTCATCGACTGGCGCCTCTACAAGGAGCGTCATCAGGTCGAGTGCTTCTTCAACAAGCTCAAGCGCTTCCGTCGTATCGCCCTCCG
>NZ_JAXOJM010000122.1:0-1025 GCF_036663775.1 Sphingomonas sp. RB1R13 | reverse complement strand
CCGGGCCTGTCGCGCTTCTACCTCAGCCTCGACGACGACCTGCTGCGCATCTTCGGGCCGGATACGCTGTTCGCCAAGATGATGCGCAGCAATATCGAGGATGGCGAGGCGATCGGCAGCAAGTGGTTGTCCAAGGCGATCGAGACCGCGCAGAAGAAGGTCGAGGCGCGCAACTACGACATCCGCAAGCAGGTCGTCGAATATGATGACGTGATGAACGACCAGCGCAAGGTCATCTACGAACAGCGCGCCGACATCATGGATGCCGAGACGGTGGGCGATGTCGTCGCCGATATGCGTGCCGAGACGGTGAATGCGATCGTCGGCACCGCCTGCCCGCCCAACAGCTATCCCGAGCAGTGGGATGTCGCGGGCATGAAGCAACAGCTGAAAGACCTGCTGAACCTCGAGTTGCCGATCGACGACTGGCTGACAGAGGAAGCGATCGACCCCGAGATCGTGCTGGAGCGGGTCACCGCCGAGGCCGATGCGATGGTCGAGGCCAAGGCCAAGGAACTGGAGCCCGATACCTGGGCCAGCGTCGAAAAGTCGATCCTTCTCCAGAATCTGGACCATCACTGGAAGGAACATCTGGCCACGCTCGACGCGCTGCGCCAGGTCGTCCACCTGCGCGCCTATGCGCAGAAGACGCCGATCAACGAATACAAGCACGAGGCGTTTTCGCTGTTCCAGCGGATGCTCGACAATATCCGCGAGGATGTGACGCGGACCATCGCCTTTGCCCAGTTCCAGTTGCAGGCGCCGCCGGAACTGCCCGAGCTGCCGGACTTCATCACCTCGCACTTCGACCCGTTCACTGGCGAGGACAACACCAACGACTGGGATGCCGCCGCGCGCGGGCTGCTCCAGCCGCAGATGCCGCCGATGCAGATCCCGCAGCCGGAGGGCATGGACCTGGGCACCGATCCCGCACAGTGGGAAGGCCGCGTCAATCGCAATGCGCCGTGCCCTTGCGGTTCGGGGCTGAAGTACAAGCACTGCCACGGGGCGGTGACGGCCTGATC
>NZ_JAXOJM010000121.1:0-1026 GCF_036663775.1 Sphingomonas sp. RB1R13 | reverse complement strand
CAAACAGACAAAGGTCGCAATTCAGAATGATTTGGTTGGAAGCCCTGTTCCTGGGGCTGCTGCAGGGTATCACCGAGTTCCTGCCGGTATCGTCGAGCGCGCATCTCCGTATCGCGGGCAGCCTGTTGCCCTCCGGCAGTGACCCGGGCGCGGCCTTCACCGCCATCACCCAGATCGGCACCGAAGCGGCGGTGCTGCTTTATTTCCGCAAGGACATCTGGCGTATCGCGATGGCGTGGCTCGGCGCGGTGATCCGCCGCCCCGCCACCCTGTCGCCCGATGCGCGTATGGGGTGGCTGGCGATCCTGGGCACTTTGCCGATCGCGATCCTGGGCCTGGCGTTCAAGCATCAGATCGAAGGGGGGCTGCGCGACCTGCGCATCACCGCGACGATGCTGATCATCTTTGCCCTGGTGCTAGGCGCAGCGGATCGGCTGGGCGCCAAGCGCAAGCCGCTGGAGCGGCTGGGATCGCGCGACGGACTGATCCTGGGCTTTGCGCAGGCGATGGCGCTGGTCCCCGGCGTGTCGCGATCCGGCGGGACGATCAGCGCGGGGCTGTTGCTCGGCTATACCCGCGAGGCGGCGGCGCGTTACTCCTTCCTGCTGGCGATCCCGGCGGTGCTGGCGTCGGGCCTTTTCGAGTTGGCCGACAGCTGGGGGCGGTTCGGGGCATTCGGCCCGGGGCCGACCCTGCTCGCCACGCTTGTTGCCTTTGCCAGCGGATACGGGGTGATCGTCGTATTCCTGCGGCTGGTATCGACTCGCGGCTATTGGTCCTTCGTCATCTATCGAATCGTGGCAGGCGCGGCGGTCTTTGCGCTGCTCGCCCTGAACGTCATTCCAGCGCGCTAGGCCGATCCACCCAGTCGCGCCGCAGATGCGGGCCCGCCAGCCCGACCAGCAGCGCCGCGACCGCGTAAAGCCCCAGCCCGGCCAGCATCGCATAACGCAGCGCGTCCGTCCCATAGAGCGGCGCCAGTGCATCGGACAGCGCGCCCAGTGCATAGATGCCGCCGCCCAGCCC
>NZ_JAXOJM010000120.1:0-1028 GCF_036663775.1 Sphingomonas sp. RB1R13 | reverse complement strand
CTCGGCCGGGTGGCGATCACCGCCGCGCTGGAACAGGCGGGCATCAAGGGCGAGGACGTGTCCGAGGTGATCCTCGGCCAGGTGCTGACCGCCGCGCAAGGCCAGAACCCGGCGCGCCAGGCGTCGATGGCCGCGGGCATTCCCAAGGAAGTGCCTGCCTACGGCGTCAACCAGGTCTGCGGATCGGGCCTGCGTGCGGTGGCGCTGGGGATGCAGGCGATCGCCAATGGCGACGCGACCATCGTCGTCGCGGGCGGCCAGGAGTCCATGTCGCTCTCGCCCCATGCCCAGACGATGCGCGGCGGCACCAAGATGGGTCCGCTGACCATGGTCGACACCATGGTGCATGACGGCCTGACCGACGCCTTTGCCGGTTATCACATGGGCATCACCGCCGAGAACCTGGCCGAGCAATATCAGGTCACCCGCGACGAGCAGGACCAGTTCGCCGTCCGCTCGCAGAACCTGGCCGAAAAGGCGCGCGGCGAGGGCCGCTTCAAGGACGAGATCGCGCCCGTCACCATCAAGACCCGCAAGGGCGAGACGGTCGTCGCCGACGACGAATATATCCGCGCCGGTGCGACCATCGAAAGCGTCTCAGGCGTCCGCCCCGCCTTCAAGAAGGACGGCACGGTGACCGCCGCCAACGCCTCGGGCCTGAACGACGGTGCCGCCGCCATCGTGCTGATGAGCCGCGAGGAAGCGGAAAAGCGCGGCACCCCCGTGCTCGCCACGATCAAGAGCTGGGCCTCGGCGGGCGTCGACCCGTCGGTGATGGGCATCGGGCCCGTCCCCGCGACCAAGCGCGCGCTGGAAAAGGCGGGCTGGACCATCGGCGACCTCGACCTGATCGAGGCCAACGAGGCCTTTGCCGCACAGGCGCTGTCGGTCGGCAAGGAACTGGGCCTCGACCCCGAAAAGGTCAACGTCAACGGCGGCGCGATCGCGCTGGGCCACCCGATCGGCGCCAGCGGCGCGCGCGTCCTGACGACTCTGATCTACGAGATGCAGAAGCGCGACGCGAAGAA
>NZ_JAXOJM010000119.1:0-1029 GCF_036663775.1 Sphingomonas sp. RB1R13 | reverse complement strand
CCTTGTCAGCCCTGCCCGACCGGCGCGATGCCCAGACGGGGTATCTCGATCGCGGGGCAGCGGTTCATCACGACCTTCAAACCGGCGGCTTCGGCGCGCGCGGCGGCCGCTTCGTTGACGACGCCCAGCTGCAGCCAGACCGCCTTGGCTCCGATCGCGATCGCCTCATCCACCACGTCGCCCGCCGCCTCGGATCGGCGGAAGATGTCGACGATGTCGATGGGGTCGCCCAGCTGGCCCAGCTCGCGAAAGACGAACTCGCCATGCACATGCTCGCCGGTGATCTGCGGATTCACCGGAATCACGCGGTAGCCATGATCCTGCAGGCGCTTCATAACGCCATAGGACGGCCGATCCGGCCGATCCGACGCGCCGATCAGCGCGATCGTCCGCGCATTCGCCAACAGCTCGCGAATATCGTCATCTGCGGTCAACGGCATCGGCTATCCCCTTGTTGCCCACCGGCGCCGGACATTTTCGGGCAGGGACGGCAGGCTATCGCGGTCTAACGCCCCGCCGCCATGCCGGTTTCATCATGCCCGATCGAGCCATTCAGCAACCTTGTCCGCCAGTGGCGCGAAGACCGTGTCGCCCTCGCCCGCCGCTGGCGGCTGGCCCGCATCGGAGGCGGTACGAATCGCGATGGTCAGCGGCACCCGGCCGAGGAACGGAATGCCCAGCTCGGCGGCGGCCGCCTCCGCCCCGCCCGATCCGAACGGGTCGGAGATGCCACCGCAATGCGGGCAGCAATAGCCCGCCATATTCTCGACCAGGCCGATGATCGGCACCCCCGCCTTGGTGAACAGGTCGATCGCGCGGCGTGCGTCGATCAGCGCCAGATCCTGCGGCGTCGAGACGATCACCGCGCCCGCCGGGCGATGCTTCTGTACCATGGTCAGCTGTACGTCGCCGGTGCCGGGCGGCAGGTCCAGGACCAGCAGCTCGGTCGCGCCCCAGTCGCCGTCGACCAGCTGGCTCAGCGCGCCCGCCGCCATCGGCCCGCGCCACGCGATCGCCTTGTCCGGCTCG
>NZ_JAXOJM010000118.1:0-1039 GCF_036663775.1 Sphingomonas sp. RB1R13 | reverse complement strand
CCTGCAACCGCGAATTCGGCTGGAACGGTCGATTTCAGTTTGAACGGGATCAGGTTCGCATCCTGCTGGGGTTCGGCGGGTGGGTGACGGTCACCGCGTTGATCTCGCCCGTTCTGACGATAGTGGATCGTTTCGCGATCGGCTCCGTCATTGGTGCGGCGGCCGTGACCTTCTATTCCGTTCCCTATCAGGTCACGCAACGGATCGTCATTCTGCCCACCGCACTGACCAATGCGCTGTTCCCTCGACTGAGTGCCATGCGGTCGGACGAGGAAGTTTCGGCGCTATCGCGCGAAAGTATGCTGATCCTGATCGCGCTCATGACCGGTCCGGTCGTGTTTGCGATCCTCCTGACCGGACCAGCCTTGGCCCTATGGCTTGGGGAGGCTTTTGCGGAACGCGCGACATTGTCAGCTCAGTTGCTCCTGGCAGCGTTCTGGTTCAACGGGCTGGCGTTGCTGCCTTTTACGGTTCTTCAAGCTCGCGGCCGCCCCCGTATGGTCGCGGCCATTCTGGCCGCTGAGCTCATTCCCTATCTCGTGTCACTGTACATCGGCCTGCACTTTTTTGGGCTGGTCGGGTGCGCTGGGGCCTTCCTGTTCCGCTGTGCCCTCGATTATGTACTGCTGTCTTTTTATGCAGACAGGCAAGCTTTGCCGGTCCGCTGCACCGTGACAGCAGGTCTGCTCTTTGCCGGTGCGGTGGCGCTCGGCCAGTTTGCCGCGACCTTCTCTGCCCATTGGGTGATCGGAGCCGTTATTCTCCTGACTCTGGCGATCATCGAGGCATGGCGGACGGCGCCCCCAAGGATCAGAACGCTGGCATTGACGCATATTCCGCTCGGCCGCCATCAGCGATCCTGATATTCGGCCTTTCCTTATCTCAAGGAGAAAGCGTCGAAGCGTTCAGGCTTTAGCGAACGACAAAGGCGCTATCCTGTTGTCAGCCTGGCAAGCAATCAGGCTGACAATCGGTTCCGGCAAGCTGTCAAATGCCCTCGACGGGATGGCCTTGGTCGACAAGCAGCGCATGAAGCGTA
>NZ_JAXOJM010000117.1:0-1040 GCF_036663775.1 Sphingomonas sp. RB1R13 | reverse complement strand
CGGTCGCCGACTATCTGGCATCGCGAGGGGTTCAGCCCGCCCGCATCGGCACGCGCGGCTTCGGCAAGTCGCAGCCGATCGCCTCGAACGACACCGAGGAAGGCCGCGCCGCCAACCGCCGCGTCGAGATCAAGATCGTGCCGATCCGCGAGGGCGATCTGCGCTGATCGTTTCGCGATTTGCGAATGGGAAAGGGCCCGGACGGGATAGCGTCCGGGCCCTTTTCACGTCATCGCAATGTCATGCGCTCATCATGATCAACATGCTCTGATGATAGATGAGGCACGGACGATAAGAGCAAGCGACATGGCACAAAGGACGGACAGGGAATCACGGGCCGCCTCGCGGATCACCGCGCTGCTGACTGCCATACTGATGTTTACAACGCTTATGACGTTGGATGTCTGGAACATCTCGCACAATTCGGCGCTCCGCACAGCCATTGTTGCCCTTGCCTGCAACCTCGTCGCAATGCTGCTGGTCCGCCGCTTCTACGCCCGCAAAGGCGCTTGAGCCTGCCCTAACGACGCGCCGTGAAGAATCCCTTGAGCAGAGCCGCCGCCTCTGTCTCCCCCATCCCGGCATAGATTTCTGGCCGGTGGTGGCAGGTCGGCTGGCCGAAGAAGCGCGGGCCATGCTCGACCGCGCCGCCCTTGGGATCGCTGGCGGCGTAATAGAGCCTGGCGATTCGAGCATGAGCGATGGCCCCTGCGCACATGGCACACGGCTCCAGCGTGACCCAGAGGTCGCAATCCTCCAGCCGGTCGCGGCCCAGCGCCATGGCGGCGGCGCGAATCGCCTGGATTTCGGCATGGGCGGTGGGGTCGTGAAGGCGGCGGGGCGCATTGGCCCCGGTCGCGATGATTTGTCCCCGCTGCACTACCACCGCGCCGACCGGCACCTCACCCGCCTGCCCCGCCTGGGCAGCGGCGTCGAGCGCGGCGCGCATCGGGGCGGGGAGCGGGACCCTCGCCCCTCCCTGCCTTGCGCCCGTCGTCCGGGCAAGGGTGCCGGTATTCGCCCGGTTACTGGGCGTTGGT
>NZ_JAXOJM010000116.1:0-1041 GCF_036663775.1 Sphingomonas sp. RB1R13 | reverse complement strand
CGGCGCCGAATACCGCAAGGAGATCAGCCGCTTCACGCCCGATCCCCTCGAACAGCAGGGCCTGACCTTCACCAATGCGCTCAGCCCGACGCGCGGATCGTTCGACGTGAAGGAAGTCTTTGCGGAATTGAACGCCCCGATCGCCAAGAACATGCGTTTCGCGCATAATCTGGAGGTTGGTGCCGCCATCCGCGTTTCGGATTATTCGACGATCGGCCGCGCAACGACGTGGAAGGTCGATGGCATGTACGCCCCGATCCGCGACATCACCTTCCGTGGGACCTATTCGGTCGCGATCCGCGCGCCCAATATCGGCGAACTGTTCGGCGGCCGGTCGCAGACCTTCTCGTTCTTCACCGAAGATCCCTGCATTCCGGCCAACACGGGCAACGGTACGCAGTATCGCGCCGCCAACTGCCGCACGCTGCTGCAGAATCTGGGGGCGGATCCGGCGACCTATAACGACAATCGCTCGATCAACATCTCCGGTACGGCGGGCGGCAATCCCCTGCTCCGTCAGGAGGAGGCCAACACCTGGACGGCGGGCCTGGTTCTCTCGCCGAGCTTCCTGCCGGGTCTGACGCTGTCGGCCGACTGGTATGATATCCGGCTGAAGAACGCGATCAACACCGTCTCGCCGATCCAGCTTGCCCAGTTGTGCGTCGACTCCCCGACGCTCAACAACCAGTTCTGCGGCGCCATCACGCGTCAGAACGGCCCGGGTAGCGGCGTCGTGCAGGCGGGCAATGTCATCGGCTTCAACGTGGCGCCCCAGAATGTCGCCTCGTTCCAGACCGCAGGCCTGGACTTCAACCTGAACTGGCGCCTGCCGACCGCCAATCTGGGTCTGTTCAATCTGCAGGTGAACGGCAACTATCTCGACAAGCTGCTGTTCATCGGCGTGCCGGGCGCGCCCGCGACCAACTATCGCGGCACCATCGCTTCCGTCGCTCCGAAGTATCAGGTGACTTCGAACCTGTCCTGGACCAAGGGCATGCTGACGCTGAACTATGGCCTGCAATGGTTCGACAAAACGCTGCG
>NZ_JAXOJM010000115.1:0-1043 GCF_036663775.1 Sphingomonas sp. RB1R13 | reverse complement strand
CCAAGTCCAACCCGCCCAGCCCCTATTATATGCAGGTGCTGGGCAGCCTGGCGCGCGAGTTCGGCTTCTCACTAGAGACGCCGTGGAAGGATTTGGAGGACAAGGTCCGCGACGCGATCCTGCATGGCACCAAGGGCAAGGCGGTCACGCTGACCTTTGTCGACGGCAAGAAGTCCTACGACGTGAAAAAGCCGTTCGAGGGCGTGATCGGCAACCTCAACCGCCGGATGCTCCAGACCGAAAGCGCCTGGATGCGCGAGGAGCTGGCCAACTACCAGTCGTCGCAGCCCTGCGAAGTCTGCCACGGCGCGCGGTTGAAGCCCGAGACGCTGGCGGTGAAGATCGCCATGCAGGACATCTCTTACGCCACCCATTTGTCGGTGGTCGATGCGCTGGCCTTCTTTACCGGCCTGCCCGAACATCTGACCGACCAGCAGCGCGCCATCGCGCAGCCGATCCTCAAGGAGATCGTCGAGCGGCTGGGCTTCCTCAACAATGTCGGCCTCGATTACCTCAATCTCGACCGGACCAGCGGCACGCTGTCGGGTGGCGAGAGCCAGCGCATCCGGTTGGCGTCGCAGATCGGCTCGGGGCTGTCGGGCGTGCTCTACGTGCTCGACGAGCCTTCCATCGGGCTTCACCAGCGCGACAACGACATGCTGCTCGCGACGCTGCGGCGGTTGCGCGACCTGGGCAACACGGTGCTGGTCGTCGAGCATGACGAGGATGCGATCCGCACCGCCGACTATGTCATCGACATGGGGCCAGGGGCGGGCGTGCATGGTGGCCAGATCGTCGCGCACGGCACGCTGAAGCAGCTGCTCAAGTCCAAGACCAGCGTCACCGCCGATTATCTGAACGGCACGCGCGAGGTCGCCGTGCCCGCCAAGCGGCGCAAGGGATCGGGCAAGAAGCTGACCGTGCACAGGGCGACGGCGAACAATCTGCAGGGCGTGACCGCGAGCATTCCGCTCGGCACCTTCACCTGCATCACCGGCGTGTCGGGATCGGGCAAGTCGAGCTTCACCATCGACACCCTCTAT
>NZ_JAXOJM010000114.1:598-1047 GCF_036663775.1 Sphingomonas sp. RB1R13 | reverse complement strand
CCCGCCTATCCCCAGACCTAGGGCCTGGTCCTGAAGCCGCGCTTCGTGCGCGGGCTGGTCTTCTCGGTCGATCGTTACCGGATCAAGAGCGACAACTCGCTCGGCTATAACGATTACAGCTATTATACCGATGGCTGTCTGCGTTCGGGCGGCGACCAGTTCTTCTGCCAGGGCATCGTCCGCAACGCGACTGGCCAGCTGTTCAACGGCGGCTATATCCGTCAGGGCACGACCAACTACTACACCTCGGTCGCGCAAGGCTGGGACTTCCAGGCGCAATATGCACTGAACCTGGAGTCGATCGGTCGTCTGGACTTTGGCTTCAACGGCTCGCTGACCACCAATGCCGGTGGCCAGGATTCGCCGCTCCAGCCGAACCGCAACTGCGCGGGTTATTATGGCAATGGCTGCGGTCAGCTGATCCCGAAGTGGAGCCATGGCCTGCGCAC
>NZ_JAXOJM010000114.1:0-588 GCF_036663775.1 Sphingomonas sp. RB1R13 | reverse complement strand
CTATACGACCGAAGACAAGAAGTTCAGCGCGTCTCTCAACTGGCGTTATGTCGGTGCGTTGACCAACGCCAACAATTCGGGTGATCCGGCGATCGGCGGCACCCCGGCGCGGGCGTTGACCGACTATTACCGTGTCGCGCCGCAGAATTATTTCGACCTGGCGTTCAACTTCGCGATCGCCAAGCAGTTCTCGCTGCGCCTGATCGCGAACAACCTGCTCGACCGCGCCGCGCCGATCGTGCCGGATTCCTATAACATCAGCCTGGCACGCACGAACACCATTCCGCAGCGTTACGACTCGCTGGGTCGCAACATCGCGATCGGGACCACGATCAACTTCTGATCCTTCTGTTCCGGATCTTCCGGACGGGCCGATCCTCCATCGGGAGGATCGGCCTTTTTTGTGCCTTAGGTTCGGCCCACCCGGAGGCACAGGTTTCAGACTGGTATGGCTCACGCACAGCTGGCTTGGATTGCCCCATGTCGATGATGCTAACGCGATAGGGCGCAGTCTCGAGCGTGTGGTGGGCCTAACTGATTGATACTAGGCTTAAACAATCTAATAACGAAATTGATTTCGTTTATATA
>NZ_JAXOJM010000113.1:0-1049 GCF_036663775.1 Sphingomonas sp. RB1R13 | reverse complement strand
TAAAAATTAATTTGCTTGGGCGTAGGTCAGGTGGTCCGGCGTGCGATCATTGCGGATCCCGGCATCGCCTGCTGTCGCGTCGTCCGCGGGGGGAGAAGGCAAAAAGAAAGGGGCCTTGCGGCCCCTTTCCCCGTAGTGACATCGTGCAGGGGCTGGATCAGCCGCTGTAGTACATGTCGTATTCGACCGGGCTGGGGGTCATTTCCCAGCGCATCACTTCGCTCATCTTCAGCTCGATATAGCTTTCGATCTGGTCCTTGGTGAACACGTCGCCCTTCAGCAGGAAGTCGTGGTCGGCGGCCAGCGAGTCGAGCGCTTCGCGCAAGCTACCGGCGACCGTGGGGACCTGGGCCAGTTCGGCGGGCGGCAGGTCGTACAGGTTCTTGTCCATCGCCTCGCCCGGATGGATCTTGTTCTGGATACCGTCCAGACCCGCCATCAGCAGCGCGGCATAGGCGAGATACGGGTTCGCCAGCGCGTCGGGGAAGCGCACTTCGACGCGCTTCGACTTCGGGCCGGTGCCGTACGGGATGCGGCACGAGGCCGAGCGGTTGCGCGCCGAGTAGGCGAGCAGCACCGGCGCTTCGTAACCCGGCACCAGACGCTTGTACGAGTTGGTGGTCGGGTTGGTGAAGGCGTTGATCGCCTTGGCATGCTTGATGATGCCGCCGATGAAGTACAGGCAGGTTTCCGACAGGCCCGCATAGCCGTTGCCGGCGAACAGCGGGGTCTTGCCTTCCCAGATCGAGAAGTGGGTGTGCATGCCCGAGCCGTTATCTTCCTTGATCGGCTTGGGCATGAAGGTCGCGGTCTTGCCGTACGCATGGGCGACCTGATGCACGACATACTTGTAGATCTGCATGCGGTCGGCGGTCTGGGTCAGCGTGCCGAAGGTCAGGCCCAGCTCGTGCTGCGCGGCGGCGACCTCATGGTGGTGCTTGTCGCAGGGCAGGCCCATTTCGAGCATGGTGGTGACCATCTCGCCGCGGATGTCGACCGCCGAGTCGACCGGCGCGACGGGGAAATAGCCGCCCTTGGCGCGCGGGCGG
>NZ_JAXOJM010000112.1:0-1053 GCF_036663775.1 Sphingomonas sp. RB1R13 | reverse complement strand
CGAGGCGGCGGATCGACTGGGCGGGCGGGCACGCAGCGTTCGTCTGCCTACCGGCCATGTCGTCGATCATGGGTGCGTGTGGCTCCACTCCGCAAAACGCAATCCATGGACCACCATCGCCGAGCAAGCGGGCTTTACGGTCGATCGCCGCTCACCCAACTGGCAGGTTCAGTGGAACGACCTGGGCTTTCCTCCCGCCGAGAAGCGCGCCTCGGGCGAGGCCTATGCCCGGTTCGAAGAGGCCGCGATGGCCGCCCTCGACGGGCCGGATCGGCCGCTGTCCGACTTTGTGGGCGAGGATGATCCGTGGCGGCCGATGATCGACGCGATCTCGGGCTATGCCAATGGCGCGTCGCTGGCCGAAGTCTCGCTGCACGACTGGGCGGCCTATGAGAATGCCGCGACCGACGACAATTGGGCGGTGGTCGAGGGCTATGGCACCGTCGTCGCGAACCACGCCGCGGGGCTGACCGTACGTACCGGCGTGACGGCGACCCGAATCGACCATCTCGGCCGGACGATCCGCATCGAAACCTCGGCGGGAACGATCGAGGCGGATCAGGTCATCGTTGCCGTTCCCACCACCGTGCTGGCGGAGGGCAAGCTGACCTTCGACCCGCCGCTCCCCGACAAGCATGAGGCCGCCGCCGCCTTGCCGCTGGGAATCGCCGACAAGGTCTTTCTGTCGGTCGAGGGCCCCCTACCCTGGCCCGCCCATGCCCAACTGACCGGCGATCCGCACAAAACCTGCACCGCCAGCCACCGCCTCTCTCCCTTCGGCTGGCCGATCGTCGAGAGCTTCTTCGGCGGCCCCTGCGCCGAGATGCTGGAGGAAGAGGGCGCGGCGGCGGCCTTCGCCATCGATGAGCTGGTCGCGTTGTTGGGCAGCGACTGGCAGCGGCGCTTCACGCCGCTGGATGCGACGCGCTGGCGGCATGTGCCGCTGATCGGCGGCAGCTACAGCCACGCGAGGATCGGCCATGCCGGGGCACGCCGGACGCTGGCCGAGCCGGTGGACGAACGACTCTTCTTCGCGGGCGAGGCCTGTTCGCG
>NZ_JAXOJM010000111.1:0-1053 GCF_036663775.1 Sphingomonas sp. RB1R13 | reverse complement strand
CACCGCGTCGATCGAGGCGCGGCCTGGATTGGCGATCGGGCCGACTGGCAGCCCCGCTTCGGCATAGGTGTTGTAGCCGTTCTTCGCGTGCAGTTCGGACCGCAGGATGCGGCGGCCTAGCGGGCGGCCCTTGGTGATCGGATAGATAACGGTCGGATCGGCCTGGAGCGGCATGCCGTTGCGCAGGCGATTGCCGTAGACCGCGGCGACGGTGCGGCGTTCGGACGGCTTGCCGGTTTCCTTCTCGACGATCGAGGCGAGGATGATCGCCTCCTGCGGCGTCTTGACCGCGATGCCGGGCTTGCGATCGGCCCAGGCCTGGGTGAGGTAATCCTTCATCGCCTTCTGCATCCGCGCCACGACCGAGGCACGGGTATCGCCCTTCTGATAGGCATAGCTGTCGGGCAGGATCGAGCCTTCGGCCGGGACGGCCACGTCGCCCGTCAGCCCGTCGGCGCGCATCAACGCATCATGGACCAGGACAGAGGGATAGCCTTCGGGCACCGGCACCAGCCGCTGGCGCACCTTGCCTTCCTGGAGCAAGGTCAGGACCTCATGCGCGCTGGCATGTTCGGGAATGGCATATTCGCCCGCCTTGATCGCGCCGCCCGTGCCGAACAGCCGCGCATAGAGGCGGAAGCGCCCGGCGGAGCGGATGGCGCCGGCCTTTTGCAGTTCATTGGCGGCCTTGGCGAGGCTCGCCCCCTCGGGCACGACCACCGCGAGCGGCTTTTGCGCCGGGCCGCTCCCCGCCCAGTCATGCGCGACCCAGGCGAATACGGCGATGCCGATCAGCCCCAGCAGCAACCCGATACAGCCGACCTTGCGCATATCTCACCCGGTTTTGACGAGGGCCGCGAGGCCCGGATGCAAAACAACCCCGGCGATGATCCGGGTCCGTTTGCCATTCCGCCCGATGACGCGAGCCGAATGATTTTGCAACCGGACCCGGCCACCGCCGGGGTTGGAATTTTAGAGCTGATAGACATTAAGTCCTGCCCTTCCCCCCTTGCCCCCTCATGGAAGGGAGAGGGTTGCGCAGACTTGGTCTTT
>NZ_JAXOJM010000110.1:0-1056 GCF_036663775.1 Sphingomonas sp. RB1R13 | reverse complement strand
CCGAGTAATCCTGTCGTCCGGGGGCGATGACGTCCTCGGACCTACCATTCTGACGCCCCGGCGAGGGTTGCTGGTCCATGGTGGATCAGCGGCCCGGACTGGGGCGTCGTTTATCCGGAGCATACCCCCATGTCTCTCAAGGAATTTGCCGGGCAGCTGCCCGATTTCGCTAAGGACATCCGCCTGAACGTTGGCTCGCTGCTGAACGAGCCGGTGCTGAACGATCAGCGCAAGTATGGCCTGCTACTCGCCTGCGCGCATGGCACGGGGCACAAGCCGCTGGTCGAGGCGGCCGAGGCGGAATGCGCGCCCAAGCTGTCGCCCGAAGCCGCCAATGCGGCGCGCGCGGCGGCGGCGGCGGCGGGTATCCCGCTGACCCGGCGCAACGAAGCGCGGCGGGTGCAGTTCGTGACGGGCCATGACGTCACCGGCGCGCTACCCGCCGACCGCAATATGGCGGCGCTGGCCGACGCATCCGCGACGACGGTGGTGTTCATGCCCAAGCGGACCTTCCCCGCGCTGGCCGACGCGCTGATCGCGCACGGCTTGTCACCCGAGACGCCCGCGCTGATGGCCGAGCATGTTGGCTGCCCCGACCAGCGCCTGACCCGCGCGAGCGTGGGCGAACTCGCCGCGCGACTGGCCGAGGGCGTGTCCGACAAGGCCGCGCTGATCCTCTACGGCCCGCTGATGGAGGATATGTGATCCATCTCGACCTGATCGGCATCGGCACAGGCAATCCCGACCACCTGACCCGCGCGGCGGAGACGGCGATGCGGAACGCCGACCTGATCCTGCTGCCACGCAAGGAAGACAAGGCGGAATTGATCGACCTGCGTCGCGACATCTGCGCACAGGTGCTGGCGGGAACGAGCGTGCGGGTGGTCGAATTCGACCTGCCGGTGCGGGCGGCAGAAGGGGCCTATCTCGATACAGTCGAGCATTGGCACGATGCGATTGCCGAACGCTGGGCGGCGGAGATCGCCGTGCATCTGCCGGGTGGCGGGCGCGTGGCGTTGCTCGTCTGGGGCGATCCGTCGCTGTATGACAGTACGA
>NZ_JAXOJM010000109.1:0-1057 GCF_036663775.1 Sphingomonas sp. RB1R13 | reverse complement strand
CTTGATCGTGATGGATATCGGAAGCTGGCAGTCTCAGTTGCGCAAGGGAGCCGCCGAGCTGGTGCTGCTGTCGGTCCTGTCCCACGGCGAGGCCTATGGCCTGGAAATTCTCGCACGCATCCGGGCGGGCGGTGATCTGGTCAGCGAGGGCAGCCTCTATCCCCTGCTCGCCCGGCTGGAAAAAGCGGGCCGCATCACCGGCCGCTGGGAGCTGCCCGCCGAGGGCGGCAACCCGCGCAAATATTACCGTCTGACCCCCGAAGGCGCGGCACTAGCCGAGGCAATGCGCGCGGCCTGGATCGAGTTCCGAACGACCATCACCACCCTTGTCGAGGATCAGCCATGAACGAGCCTGCCCGCCGCATCGCCGATTATGCCCGCCGTCTGCGCTGGTCGTTGCAGGCGATCCCGGCCGAGGATCGCGATGGCCTCGTCCGCGAGATCGAAAGCCATCTAAACGACAGCTTCGCGGCGGGACCCCATTCGCTGGACGCCGCGATCGCGGCGATGGGACCGCCTCATGCGATGGCCGCGCGCTATATTCAGGAATTTCGGCTGGCCGGTGCGCTGGGCGACGATCGCCCTGCCCCGTTGATCCACGCCCTGTTGACCCGATCGGGACGCAGCGTGGCGGCGTTCGGCGGGGTGCTGATGGCGATGCTGCTCTATCTGTTCGCGCTGTGCTTCGCGGCAGTCGCGATCGTGAAACCGCTCTTTCCCAGCCATGTCGGGCTTTGGTCGCTGCCGCAGGGGTCGGCCTTCGGCATCCTCACCGATCCCCCCGCCGCGCCGGAAATGATGGGACTGTGGGTCCTTCCGATCGCCTTGGCCGGGGCACTCGCCTGCTATGCGCTGGCGACGCTGGTCCTGCGCGGCACGGGGCGGCATGTGCTGCGGTCTTCCCGCTGATCCTCCCCGTACCGGGGAGGTAGCAGGGCGCCAGCCTTAATAGAGGGGAGCTCGCCACACGGGATTAGCCCAGCGGCACAACCCCCTCCACCACCGCTCCGCGGCGCCCCCCTCCCCGTGCCGGGGAGGATTGTATTTACCGCGCGCC
>NZ_JAXOJM010000108.1:0-1057 GCF_036663775.1 Sphingomonas sp. RB1R13 | reverse complement strand
CAGCACCACCCACCGGCTGGCGGCCTCGCTGGTCGAGCGCGGCTATCTCGGCTTCACGCCGCGCAGCGGCTATCGCCTGGGGCCCAAGCTGCTCGAACTCGGCCATCTGGCGCAGGAGCAGGCCGATATCGTCCAGGTGGCGCGCCCCCATCTCGAGGAACTGGCGCAGTCGACCGAGGACACCGTCCATCTCGGCATTCTGGACGGCGATCTGGCGCTGTATCTCGACAAGATGCCGGGCCGGCGCCGAATCACCATCTCCAGCCGGGTCGGCGATCGCCAGCCGCTATCCTCAACCGGGCTCGGCAAGGCGCTGATGCTCGATCATCCCCCCGCCTATTGGGACGAGCGGTTTGCGGCGGACCATGCCGATCGCGCGCCGCATGTCGACCACGCCGTCTGGCGGGAGCGGATGGACGGCTACGTCGCCGCCGGACGCGCGTTCGATCTGGAGGAGAATGAGGACCAGATACGCTGCGTCGCCGCACCGATCCGCGATGCACGCGGCCGGATCGTCGGCGCGATCAGCGTATCGAGCGCTGCCCAATATATGAGCGACGGCCGCCTTCACGACCTGTCGGAGAGCGTCATCGCGACCGCGCGCGCCATCAGCCGGGATCTCGGCTGCACGAACACCAAGAAGGAGGGATAGATGCTGCTGGAAGGCAAGAAAGTTCTGGTGACGGGCGCCTCGGCCGGGATCGGTCGCGCGGCGGCGATCGGCGCGGCGCGCCACGGGGCGGACGTCGCGATCAACTATGCGGGCAACGACGCCGCGGCGGCCGAGGTGGTCCGCGAGATTGAGGAGCTGGGTCGCCGCGCCCTGGCGATCAAGGGCGACGTCGCCGAACACGCCACTGCGGGTGCCTTCGTGTCGCAAGCCGCCGACACGCTGGGCGGGCTCGACGTGTTCGTCAGCAATGCGGGCATCTGCCCGTTCCATGCCTTTCTCGACATGCCGCCCGATACCGTCGAACGGTCGATGCGGGTCAATCTGCACGGCGCCTCTTACCTGGTGCAGGGCGCAGCCAATCGCATGGTCGTACAGGGGCGCGGC
>NZ_JAXOJM010000107.1:0-1058 GCF_036663775.1 Sphingomonas sp. RB1R13 | reverse complement strand
TATGGCGCGTGGTCTCGACAATGTGACCTATGCGATATTGAAGGTCCTGAGCTTCCGCGTGAGGCTGGGCTGGGGCGGAAAGCACGCGGCGGCGGCGCAGCGGCAACGCTTCAGTGCGATCGACCCGGATGCGGAAGACGATACGCCGGAGTTCGCGCCAGACCTGCCGCCAGAAGCCGGATCGGCGTTCCAGACGCTTGATCATCGCAAGCTCGCCTCCGCGCAGATCGAAGCATTCGAGGGTCAGCCGAGCTATCAGGGCGCGGCGTTCCGCGAGGTTGCGCGCGGCCTGCTCGCCGCCCGGGACTGGAAGGCCGCCACGTTCGAAGCGCAACTGGTAGCCCATGCCGCGGGCATGACCCTGATTACCCGTGGGGCGTTGTTCGACGCGATCGTCGAGCGGGTGCTGCGACACCTGGCCGAGCACCGCTTCATGCACTGGCCCGAGGATGCCGACCTCGTGCTCAATCCCATGGCGACCGCAATGGGCTCCTATCTGACCGAGCAGAGCATCCCCGCACCGCAATCCGACGACGCGCCGGATCGATCGCTTCGTGCGCTTTACGCGCAATGGCGTGCAAAGCATAACCTTGCCGAAGGCGAAGCGCTGAAATCCGCCGACGAATGGCTGCTCGCCGTGCGCCGCTTCGAGGATCTGATCGGCACCAAGCCTGTGCCTTCGATCACGGCCAAGGACGTCCGCACATACCGCGACCTGTGCGCGAACTTGCCGTCGCGGGTGAAGAAAAGCATCAAGGCGCTGCCCGCCAAAGAGCAGATCAAAATAGCTGCTGCGCAAAACCTGCCCAAACTGTCCCCGCCCTCGGTCGGCAAGCATGTCGCGGCGATCAAGGCGCTCCTGTCGGTCGCCAAGGAATATGAGTGGGTTCCGGTCAACGTCGCCGAGGGCATCACCGTCGAAGGCGCCCGCCATACCGGCACCGAACGCGACCACTTCAATGACCATGAGATGGCGCTCATCTACAATTCACGGCTGATGACCGATCCGAACGCCTGTTCGGACACCATGTTCTGGATCCTGTTCCTCGCGCCCTTCC
>NZ_JAXOJM010000106.1:0-1060 GCF_036663775.1 Sphingomonas sp. RB1R13 | reverse complement strand
CCCGAAGGAGCGAAAGCGTTTCAAATCCTGATCCCGAGCGCCCTTTTAGAACGAGATCGATAAGAGGATATTAACGTCGATCAATGGCGGCGGGCACGGTGATGCGACCCGGGGGTTGACGGAAGGACGATGTTCCTGTTTCGTTTTCAAGCCCGTAGCATGCGGGTTCGAGGATCGCCTGGCCTTTCGCGTGTCACCATTTCCCCCTGATGAAGCGGTGCCGCACGACGGGCGCAAGATAATCCATGTGGATATGGACGCCTTCTACGCATCGGTGGAGCAGCGCGACGATCCCAGCTTACGGGGGCGTCCTGTCGCGGTCGGCGGGTCGCGCGCGCGTGGCGTGGTCGCGGCCGCGAGTTATGAGGCCCGGATCTTCGGTGTTCGTTCGGCGATGCCCTCGGTCACCGCGATCCGGCGCTGTCCCGATCTGGTTTTCGTGCCGCCCCGCTTCGACGTCTATCGAGAGGTATCGCAACAGATCCGGGCCGTATTCGCTCGCTATACCGCGTTAATCGAGCCGCTGTCGCTCGACGAGGCCTATCTCGACGTGACCCAAGACCAGGCGGGCCTGGGCTCTGCCACTGCGATCGCCAATGCCATCCGCGAGGCAATCCGCGCGGAGACGGGGCTGACCGCGTCTGCCGGGGTCAGCTACAACAAGTTCATTGCCAAGCTCGCCTCGGATCAGAACAAGCCTGATGGCCTGTGCGTGATACCGCCGATTCATGGCGCGGCGTTTGTCGCAAGCCTACCGGTCAAGCGTTTCCACGGTGTCGGCCCGGTGACCGCACGCAAGATGGAGGCGCTGGGCATCCTGACCGGCCAGGATCTGCGCGACCGGCCGCTGGAATTCCTGCAACGCCATTTCGGCAGCTATGCCGACTATCTCTACGGCGCGGCACGCGGAATCGATCATCGCCCGGTACGCGCGCATCGCATCGCCAAGTCGGTCGGCGCCGAGCGGACGTTCGAAACCGACCTGTCGGATCGCGCCGGGCTTCAGGCGGCATTGGAGCGGGTCGTCGACGCTGCCTGGACGCGGATCGATCGAAGCGGC
>NZ_JAXOJM010000105.1:0-1062 GCF_036663775.1 Sphingomonas sp. RB1R13 | reverse complement strand
GGTCAGCAACTGGGCGTCCTCGCGCGCACGCCGGTCCAGCTGCGCGGCGTTGGCTGGCTCGCCATCATTGGCATCCAGGGTGGAGAGCTGCTCGAAACGCTGGCGGACCAGCGGGCCGGTGCCGTCGATCCCCTCGACCCGCCAGCGATAACGCCGCTCCGCCGCGGCGTCGACGGTCGCGGTCATCGTCGCCACCGGATCACCGGGTGCGGTCGCCAGGTCGGGCCAGGCCACGCCGATCTCGGGCAAGGGGGCCAGCGGAGCCGAGGGGTCCAACATCGTCGGATCATCGGGCAGGTCGCTGCCCGGTATCGCCTGGATCGTCGGGGACGCGGCAGGGCGCGCCACCTGCGCAGCCGCAAAGCTGGGCCAGCCCGCGCCGCCAAGACCCATTGCCAAGCTTATGATGGCGGCCGAGCGGCGCGGCCGCCCGACGCGGACCATCATGCGCCAATCCCTAGCCGCGTGGATGCGACAGCGACACCCCAAAGCACCATCATCTGGACAGATTTGCCGATCCGGTCGTCGCGAAGCGCGCCATCCCAGGCGGCCACGTCGATCAGTGAACGGTGCCGATCGCCTCGTCGCTGGACAGGAGTTCGATCAGCCGCTCGATCTGGCGCCAGCGACAGAAATGGATGTGATTGCCCAGGTCGCGGCTGCGATCGGCCCGCGCCGCGGCCTCGCCGCCCGCCGCCAGGCCGAAGGTCTCCATCATCTCGGCGGCATCCGCCACGTCACGATCGGTCAGGAACGGCGCGACATAGGCGTCGCGAAAATCGCGCATGGAAACTCCCCCCGGAACCGTGCCGTGAAACTCGGGGGCACCCCTAGGCGTGGGTTATGAATTTAGCCACCCCCTGAAATGGTTAACCCGATTTCGACCATGTGCGGCTGGTTTCGGCGGCCCGCGCATGGCAGGACAAGTGACATGGCCGACCCTCAAATCCCGCCCCCGCCCCCGCCCCCCCCGCACGCCTCCTCGCCCAACACCGCCGCGCCGCCCCCGCGCCCCCCCACCTCGCTCCCCCCCGCCCCCACGACCAACCCCGACAGGCGCGC
>NZ_JAXOJM010000104.1:0-1063 GCF_036663775.1 Sphingomonas sp. RB1R13 | reverse complement strand
CTCGGAAGGCAGCGGAATGCACGCGCTCTCGATCGCCATCAACAGCATGATGCCCAGATAGCCGCCGGTGGAAATGACCCAGATGGCGAAGCTCGCCAGCGCGGAAAGAATATGCTCGACCATGGGACCAGCGACTTGCGCGATCGGGGGGCGGGGGTCAATCGGAACCGGACGGCCGCCACAGCCTGCTTCGGGACAGCGGGCGGGGACTTGCCGGGGCATTTTCTCCTGCGTTAGACGAGGTGCATGATGGTTCAGGCCCTGTTTGCGTTGTGGCTGGCGGCCGCACCGCTTCCTGTTGCCTCGGATGTCGAGGTCGATCCCGCGACGATCAATGTCGTCGATGCGATCGACTGTCGGCTGAATACCGACACCTATGGGGCGCTGACCATGGCGCTGGATGAAGAGGCGAAGCGGCGCGGCTGGCGGCCGGTCGAGGGCAAGAATGCCTTTCTGCAGGAATATGAACTGCCGCAACCGATCCGCGTCGGTGAGGGCTGGACCACGCGCCGCATCGCCTTCAGCGCCAATGCACTGCTCGCGATCCTGGACATTGCCGATCCGAAGACGGTGGCCGACCGCATTGGTGTCACCAACACCATGCCCGACCTGTCGGGACAGGGTGTCGCGGCCAAGTTCCTGGGCCAGCATGTCGTCAGCGACGAGACCGTCCTGCCCAAGGGCGAGGAAAAATTCGGCACGCACAGCATCATCGCGCGCTCCGTGTCGACCGTCACCAGCCATCCGGGCAAGACGCTCTATGGCTGTTCCTATGCAACCGATGTGATCGGCCGGGACGGCAAGCCGATCTGATCGCGGGACGGGCGCAGGCAGCACCGGGAACCGGGCGGTGGGCCTGCCGGTTGGACGGCCCATGACGATGCTGACCTTGAATGACGGCCGCAGCCTGCCCCGACTGGGGCTGGGCACCTTTCAAGTCCCGGATTCGCAGGTGGCCGCCGTGGTCCGGCGCGGGCTCGACACGGGATACCGGCTGGTCGACACCGCCGCCATCTATGGCAATGAGCGCGGTGTAGGCGATGGTCTTCGCGACGCGGATGTC
>NZ_JAXOJM010000103.1:0-1064 GCF_036663775.1 Sphingomonas sp. RB1R13 | reverse complement strand
GACCAGCTCGTCGAACCCGCGCTCCGCCGCGCGCTTCATGCCGACCTCCAGCATCGCCGGATTGATATCGGCCACCGTGATGCTCGCCCCCGACTCGGCCAGGCGGAAGGCGATGTCGCCGGTGCCGCCCGCCATGTCGAGGATCTGGTCGCTGGCGCGCGGCTTCACCCGGCGCACGAAGCGATCCTTCCATAGCCGGTGCATACCGCCCGACATGGCATCGTTCATCAGGTCATATTTGGCCGCGACATTCGTAAATACGCTGCCGACACGGGCGACCTTTTCGTCGCGGGGCACATCTTCATAGCCGAAGGAGACGGTATCGCTCATCGGCTTGCCCTAGCCCGGCCTTGCTGGCGGGGCAAACGCTACCTAGCTGTGAGGCCGACGAAAGCAGAGATTAGATGCCCGAACTTCCCGAGGTCGAAACAACGGTTCGCGGCCTGACCCCCGTGCTGGCAAACGCCCGACTGACCCTGGTCGAGCCGCGCCGTCCCGATCTGCGCCATCCCTTTCCGGCCGATCTGCGCCAGCGGATGACGGGGGCCACGGTCACGTCGCTCGGCCGCCGTGCCAAATATGGCCTGATCGACACCGATCGCGGCGACACCATGGTCTTCCACCTGGGTATGTCGGGCCGCTGGCGGATCGATCCGGGCGAGCCGCAGCGCCACGACCATCTGCTCTTGGAGACGGGGGCGGGGCGGCGGCTGGCGCTGAACGATCCGCGGCGATTCGGTTTCGTCGATCTGTGGCCGACCGCCGAGCTGGCCAGCTATCCTCCGTTCCTCGCCATGGGGCCGGAGCCGCTGGGGCCGGACTTCACCGCCGACTATCTGGCCAAGGCGCTGGAGGGGCGGGCGGCCCCCATCAAGGCGATGCTGCTCGACCAGCGGATCGTCGCGGGGCTGGGCAACATCTATGTGTGCGAAGCGCTGCACATGGCGAAGATCACGCCGGGCCGGGCTGGCGGGCAGATATCGAAGGCGCGACTCGCCCGACTGGTCGAGGCGATCCGCGCCGTGCTGGAGGCGGCGATCCTGGCGGGCGGATCGTCCCTGCGT
>NZ_JAXOJM010000102.1:0-1065 GCF_036663775.1 Sphingomonas sp. RB1R13 | reverse complement strand
CGTCATCGGCTTGGGCGTTACGCCTGGCTCGGGCTGCTCCGGGACGCGCGCCGCGGGCTCGGTTACAGGCTCCGGCGCGGCCTCGATCGGCAATGCGGCAGACATGGTCGCATCGACCGGCCCGCTCATGTTCGGAAGCACGAAATCGACCGAACCGAAACTTTCCAGGCCCCGCATCACGGTCTCGGACAAATTCCGCCGGTGCCGGAGGATCGAGCGGGTGCGCGGGGTCAGGTTGGGCAGAATCGCCAGCCAGTCATCGTCCGCCAGTTCGACGTTGCGCAGCACCGTCGCGGCGACCGCCATCGTATCCTGTGCAAAGAAGCCGACCAGTGCGGCGGGCGGGTGGCCGCTGCTCAGGATGCGCGCGCTGGCGACGCGAACGCCCTCGGCCACCGCAGCACGCAGTTCGGCAAGCCGCGCGAGCATCGGCGGATCGGCAGGCGCACGGCCACGGCTTATCAAGTCGATCAGCTGCCGCCAGGCAGTCTGCGCGCCGAAAGGCGTCGCAGTGTCGGCCGATAAAATCGTCGCCAGACTATCGTCGAACCGCACTGAGCTCCCTTCACGCATGGCCGATCGGCCCTAACGCCCCTGTCTTAACGTCCTTATCCTTCCAACTGGTAACCTGCAAATATCCTTATCGGTGCCGTTGCAATGCCCGAGAATTACGGTAGTGCGTAATTTTCTTATAGTACGCCGTCAAAGAGCATAGGGATTCGGCATTTTATGTGGAGTATCGTGTAATGGCGCTCGATCGCATCGATCGGCAGATCCTGGCGCTGTTGCAGGCCGATGGCCGTATGACCAATGTCGAACTGGCCGAACGCGTCGGTTTGACCGCCCCGCCCTGCCTGCGCCGCGTCCGCGCGCTGGAGGAAGCCGGGGCCATTCGCGGCTATCATGCCGACCTCGACGCCGCGCGTCTGGGCTTTCCGATCACCGTCTTCGCCATGGTGTCGCTGCGCAGCCAGGCCGAGCATGACCTGGCCGCCTTCGAGGCGCATGTCGCGGGCATCCCCGAAGTGCGCGAGTGCCACATGCTAAACGGCGAGATCGACTTCA
>NZ_JAXOJM010000101.1:0-1075 GCF_036663775.1 Sphingomonas sp. RB1R13 | reverse complement strand
AGCGCGAGATCGTCAGCCAGGAGCTGAGTCACCGGATCAAGAACATCTTCGCGGTGATCTCTGGCCTGATCGCCTTTGCCGCGCGCAGTCATCCGGGCTTTGGCGGGATCGCCAGCGACCTGCGCGACCGGATCACCGCGCTGGGCCGCGCCCACGACTTCGTCCGTCCGCACAGTCCCCAGTCCCAGCCCAAGGCACGGCAGGACTCGCTGCACGGCCTGCTCGGCGACCTGTTCGAGCCCTATCGCGGGGACGAGCAGATGCCTCGCATCACCGTGGCGGGCGACGACGTGCCGGTCGACGACCGATCGGCGACGCCGCTGGCGCTGTTGTTCCACGAACTGGCGACCAACGCCGCCAAATACGGCGCGCTGACAGCACCGGAAGGCAAAGTCACCGTGACCTGGGCGGTACGTCGGGACGGTGACAAGGACGCACTCGATCTGAGTTGGGTCGAACGCGGCGGCCCGCCGGCGGTGGAGCCGACACGAAAAGGTTTCGGCTCGCGCATCATCCGTATGGGACTAACCGGCTCGGGAGGCGTTCAGTTACGCTACGAGGCGCAAGGTTTGTCGGTGCAGGCCACGGCACCGCTTTACCAGATACAGGAAGCGTAAGGCGTAGCCGCAACGACATGGGACAGTCTCAACCCTTCAAGCGATGGCCGGTGCTGGTGGTCGAGGACGAACCGATCCTGCGCCTCGATGCGATCAGCATGGTCGAGAAAGCCGGTTTCGAGGCAGTCGAGGCGCTGAGCAGTGCCGATGCCATCCAGCTCCTTGAAGAACGTTTGGATATTCGCCTCGTCTACATGGACCTTGATATGCCGCGCAGCCGCAAGGGCATCGAGATCGCAGCGGCGATCCGCAAGCGCTGGCCGCCGATCGAGATTATCCTGACCGCCGCCTACTTCACCCGCGACAGCGTCGAGCTTCCCGAACGCGCCGAGTTCTACTCCAAGCCTATCGATCATGACGAGGTGATCACCGCTATGCAGCGCCTGATCGCAAGTAATGAATCCCGCCCGACCTGATACTGTGAGGGTTGGGTGACGCTATTCCCGATCGTGAACGGC
>NZ_JAXOJM010000100.1:0-1079 GCF_036663775.1 Sphingomonas sp. RB1R13 | reverse complement strand
GAGAATATCGCCGATCTGGCGGGCCTGACTGTCGCGCTCGACGCCTATCACAAGTCGCTGGGCGGCAAGCCCGCGCCGGTGATCGACGGCACGACCGGCGACCAGCGCTTCTATTATGGCTGGGCGCAGGTGTGGCGGACGAAGTGGCGCGAACCGGCGCTGCGCCAGGCGCTGCTGTCCGATCCGCACTCGCCGGGGCATGAGCGCGTGCTGACCGTGCGCAACCTCGATCCCTGGTATGCCGCGTTCGGCGTCAAGCCGACCGACAAGATGGCGCTGACGCCGCAGCAGCGCGTCCGCATCTGGTAATCGACCGAATGACAGGCCCTCCGGCACCGACCGGGGGGCCTTTTTTGCTTTGGAGAGAATGATGAAGAGCTTGGCCATCGCCGCGCTGCTCGGCGCGACCGCGATCACGGGAACCGTGGCTTTGAACGCGCAGGATCGCCCCGCCGCCGCCAACGGCCCGACCTATGGGCGTTTCGGCTTCGACGAAAAGGGCATGGACAAATCCGTGCGCCCCGGCGACGACTTCTATGGCTTTGCCAATGGCGAATGGGCAAAGACCACCGCCATCCCTGCGGACAAGTCCAGCTATGGTGCGTTCGACAAACTCGCCGATCTGTCGCGGGAGCGCACCCACACCATCTTGGAACAGGCCAAGGGGCAGGGGAACCAGATCGGTACCGCCTATGCGACCTATCTCGACACCGCCACGATCGAGGCCAAGGGGCTGGCGCCGATCCAGCCCTGGCTGAGCCGGATCAAGGGGCTGAACGACAAGTCGGGCTACGCCGCCTTGCTGGCCGAGGCGGATCGGAACGGCGTCGGCATCCCCTTCGGCTCGGGTGTCGGTCAGGATGCGCGCCAGCCCAATCTCTACACCGTCGGCTTGCGTCAGTCCGGCCTGGGGATGCCCGACCGCGACTATTATCTGAGCGACGATCCCAAGCTGACGGCCGCGCGCGCCGCCTATCAGGCGCATCTGGCCAAGATGCTGACCATGGCGGGCGAAGCGGATGCCGAGGCGCGCGCGCAGGCGATCGTCGCTTTCGAGACGCAGATCGCCAAGGTTCACT
>NZ_JAXOJM010000099.1:0-1080 GCF_036663775.1 Sphingomonas sp. RB1R13 | reverse complement strand
GGCTAGGCTACGGCGAGCACTGGGTCGCACAGGGCGGCGACTGGGGCGCGGCGGTCGTGTCGGCGCTGGCGCACATGCGCGCGCCGGGCCTTGCCGGTATCCACCTCAACATGGTCATGTTCCAGCCGACCGACCAGGAAGTGGCGGCGGCATCTGCGGAAGAGCAGGCGATGCTCGCCGACATGAAGCGGTACGAGGCCGAACAGTCCGGCTACATGAAGCTGCAGAACACCCGCCCGCAGTCCGTCGGCTTCGCACTGGCCGACTCCCCGGTCGGTCTCGCGGCCTGGATCTACGCCCTGTTCCAGGACGTGACCGACAGCGGGGGCAAGCCGGAGCGGGTGATCCCGCTCGATCATATGATCGATGACATCATGCTCTACTGGCTGCCCAATGCCGGGGCCAGCTCGGTAAGGTTCTACTGGGACAATGCGCAGGCGCAGGGAGGTATGCCAAGCGATCCGATCCCGGTGCCATCGGGCGTCAGCATGTTCCCGCGCGAGGCGCTGCGGCTGTCGCGTCGCTGGGCGGAGAAGAGGTTCGCCAAACTGATTCACTACACCCAGCCCGATCGTGGCGGCCACTTCGCCGCGATGGAAAATCCCGCGGCGCTGATCGGCGACATCCGGACGACATTCGCTTTGGAAAGGTAATGTCATTCTCGATTGGGAACGGCGGGCGAGACGGCCGGGGCATTCCCGTTGGGATCGCGAAATGGGAAAGTCGGGTCATTCCCAAAACCTGGTTATGCCGGAGTTTTGGGGCACCTTGAGGGCGGGGATCATCCTTGTCGACCGGTCGCCAGCCGAATGGTGACGCCGAACCCGCTGCCGCTTCCCGACAGGATGGCGTTGCCGCCATGCCCGACAGCGATTGCGCGGACCAGTGCGAGACCAAGCCCGTGCCCATCGGTTGAGCGCGACGTTTCAGCGCGGGCAAAGCGCTGGAACAGGCGTTCGGCATCGGTGCTCGGAGCGCCTGGTCCGTCATCCTTCAGCGTCACCTCGATCGCATCGCGCGTCGTTCGGGCAGACAGCGTTGCCGTCGTGCCTTCCGGTGTATGGCGCAGCGAGTTTTCCA
>NZ_JAXOJM010000098.1:0-1081 GCF_036663775.1 Sphingomonas sp. RB1R13 | reverse complement strand
TCCGCAGGACTGCGGCGGCGGCAAGGGCAGTCAGCATGACCTTGGTCCTGTCAGTTCATCTGGCCACGCAGGAAGGCGATCAGCTTCGGGTCGCTGCCGGTGCGTTCGAGGATAGGCAGGATGACCCGCCATCCGTTGTCGCTGTTGGTCAGGATCACGATGCCGTCGCCGCTCGCACGATCGATCGCGGCGAAGGTGAAGGCCCCGGCATCCTTGCCGGTGTGGAGCATCGTTGTGCCTCCGGGAAATCCGAGAAGCTGCCAGCCGAAGCCAAAGCCGGTCCAGGGTGGACAGCTGGCTGCTTTCGATCCGGCACATATTCCGGGCGTCAGATCGGCCTGCGATTTGCTGCGCTCCGCCGCGACGGACGCGACCAGGCCCCTGTCGTTGCGCGCATCGATGAGGAAGCGCGCATAATCACGCGCTGTCGCGTGCGCGAGATCGGCAGCGTTGTAGCGCGTCACACGCTCTACAGGGAGCGGCTTGCCGGCGTCGTCGTAGGGCACGGCGATCGGCGCCGCCTCGCCTTGCGCCGACACATACCCGGAAGCGCGCATGTGGGCGGGTGCGAACAGCCAGCGGCCAGCCAGCGTCTCGAACGACTGCCCGGTGCGACGCTCGGCGTAGCGCGCGGCATATTGATACCCCTCGCCCGAATAGCCGGTCGTCGTGCCAGGATCATGATCGAACGCCAGCCCCTTGGCATCGCGCCAGTTTGGCAACCCGGTGCGATGGCTCAGCGCCATGCGGACGGTGAGCTTCATCCGCCGGGGATCACGCGACAGGTCGGGATCGCTCCAGTAGCGATCCATCGGCTCGTCGAGCGACAGCCTGTCGGCTGACATTAGGCGCAGGATGACTTCCGCCGTCAGCGGCTTCGTCAGCGAGGCGAGATTGTACGGCGTGGCGTCGGTGGCCTTGCGATTGGGGCCAGCCATGCCCCAAGCCTGCGTCGAGACGATCTGCCCGCCACGGATCAAGGCGACCGACGCGCTCTGCACGCGCTGCCCCCGAAGAACCTCTGTCATATCCGGCAGCGCGGCGTTCGTTCTGGCGTCCGCCACTGAGGCGAAAGGTGCCA
>NZ_JAXOJM010000097.1:0-1082 GCF_036663775.1 Sphingomonas sp. RB1R13 | reverse complement strand
CGGCGATACCCCGGTTGAAGGTCGGTAATCCCGCCACGCCGCCCAACGAAACGGTGTCGCGCACCCAATCGATCGCCACCGAATTTTCCGCCAGCGCGCGGTCGGTCAGCGCCGCCACGCGTCCCGGTCGCTCTTCGCCGCCCGGCACGGTCAGCCCCCCCCGCGCGTCATGCACGAGCCTGAAGCCGATGTCGGGACGCGCCCCCCGCACGCTCGGGCGCTGCTCGAGGCCCGCGGCTGATTCGGAGCGCGGCGCGCGCAGGAACTTGCGACGAGCGGGCACGCGGGCAAACAGGTCCTCGACCACGATCCGGGTGCCCGGCGGCACCGCGGCGGGGCCGTCACGCAGCACCTCGCCATTGTCGACGACGCGGCTCCAGCCGTCGCGACCAGCGGGACGGCTTTCGATCGTGACCCGCGCGACGCTGGCGATCGAGGGCAGCGCTTCGCCACGAAATCCGAGGGTTACGACCGATTCGATCGCCTCGTCAGGCAGCTTGGAGGTGCAGTGCCGCTCCAGCGCCAGCGCCATCTCGTCGGCCGACATGCCGCACCCATCGTCGGCCACCTCGATCCGGCCGATGCCCCCCTGCCCGATCGCCACCGCGATCCGGCTCGCGCCCGCATCGATGGAATTTTCGACCAGTTCCTTCAACGCACTGGCGGGCCTTTCCACCACTTCACCGGCCGCGATACGATTGACGAGATGGGGAGGCAGACGCCGTATTGACATGCGGCAAACCCTAGCCCAAGCGACGGCATCCCGCGACCCCGCAAATGACGGTGCAGGTGCCTTTCGACGGCTCTTGGGACGGCTCTTGGCGGCGGTTCGGGATATGAAATGCGCCCACCCGGACCACCAGACTGAACGAAAGCCTCGATGCCTCTCCCCCGCTTCCTGAAATTCATGTCGCAAGACATGGCGATCGACCTCGGCACCGCGAACACCGTGGTCTATGTCCGCGGACGCGGCATCGTGCTGAACGAGCCGTCCGTCGTCGCGGTCGAGACGATCAACGGCATCAAGCGCGTGAAGGCGGTCGGCGACGACGCCAAGCTGATGATGGGCAAGACGCCGGGCA
>NZ_JAXOJM010000096.1:0-1087 GCF_036663775.1 Sphingomonas sp. RB1R13 | reverse complement strand
GGATCGGCGGGTTCGTCCGTTGGGTCGACGCCTCCGGGGAGACGATCGCGATGCCGGAACTGCGCGCGTTGGCGCGTAAGTAAGAGGACGCCTATCCCCTACCTCCGTTCAGCCTGAGCGAAGTCGAAGGCCAAGGGCATCGCTCTGCGCGAGGTCCAAAGCGTGCACTTCGACTTCGCTCAGTGCGAACGGAGGGCGGCAATAGATCCGGCGCGCTATCCCCATCCCCGACCGCCGTTCCGCCTGAGCGTAGTCGAAGGTCATGGGATGACCTTCGCGGCACCCGCAACAACTCGCCGCAGCGCAGGCCGCGTTCGTCTTGTCCTTGCCCCCTTCGATCCGCTAGGCCCGGCGGCATGAATGGGGGAAAGCTCAACTGGTGGCAGACGCGGTGGTTCGTTGCGGCGATGGCGCTGCTCGCCGCCGTGCCGCTGCTCTGGCCCACCGTGCCGCCGCTGGTCGACCTGCCGGGGCACATGGGGCGTTACCGCGTCCAGCTGGAATATGCGCATCAGCCCTGGCTGGCGCAGTGGTATCGCTTCGAATGGCAGATGATCGGCAATCTGGGCATCGACCTGCTGATCGAGCCGCTGGCGCCGATCTTCGGGCTCGAACTCGCGGTCAAGCTGATCGTCATTGCGATTCCGGTTCTGACCGTCACCGGCCTGCTGTGGATCGCGCGCGAGGTGCAGGGGCGCATCCCGGCGACCGCGCTGTTCGCGCTGCCGCTGGCCTATAGCTATCCCTTCCAATTCGGTTTCGTGAATTTCGCGCTGGCGATGGCGCTGGCGCTGAACCTGTTCGCGCTGTGGCTGCGCATGGGGCGGCTGGGGGCGGTCAAGGCGCGGGCGATCCTGTTCGTGCCGCTGTCCTGCATCCTGTGGGTCGCACATACCTTCGGCTGGGGCGTGCTGGGCGTTCTGGCCTTCTCCGCCGAGCTGATCCGTCAGCACGACATCCGCCGCGCCGAGGGTGCGCGCGGGGTGCGCGGCTGGGCCGAGTCGGCCTTCCATGCCGGGCTGGGCTGTATCCCGCTGGCGCTGCCCATGGTCCTGATGGTGCTGTGGCGTTCGGGCGCGGACGTGAC
>NZ_JAXOJM010000095.1:0-1090 GCF_036663775.1 Sphingomonas sp. RB1R13 | reverse complement strand
GGACCTTCAAGCATGACGGCGTATGAGAATCGTTATTGGTGGTCGAAGGACGGCCTGCGGCTCCACGCACGGGATTATGCCGGAAGCGATGCGCTGCCCCCCGTCATCTGCCTGCCCGGCCTGACCCGCAATGCCCGCGATTTCGAGGGGCTGGCCGAGGCGCTGGCGGGCCGGGCGCGGGTGATCGCGGTCAGTTTCCGGGGGCGGGGCGAGAGTGCCTATGCCAAGGACCCGATGAGCTATGTGCCGCTCACCTATGTCCAGGATGTCGAGGCGAGGCTCGACGAATTCGGCATCGGCCGGTTCGTGGCGGTCGGCACCTCGCTGGGCGGGATCGTGACGATGGTGCTGGCTGCGACCGCGCGCGGGCGGCTGGCGGGCGCGGTGCTGAACGATATCGGGCCGGAGATCGAGGCGGCGGGGCTAGCGCGCATCCGCGGCTATGTCGGCAAGGGGCAGAGCTTTCCCACCTGGCTGCACGCCGCACGCTGCGTGCAGGAGAATAACGAGGACGTCTATCCCGGCTGGGGGATCGAGGACTGGCTGGCCATGGCCAAGCGCACGCACCGGCTGACCAGCGCGGGGCGGATCGTGCTCGATTACGACCTGAAGATCGCCGAGCCGTTCCGCGTGCCCAATACCGAGGGCGGGCCCGACATGTGGTCGGCGCTCGACGCATTGAACGGCGTGCCGACGCTGGTGGTGCGCGGCGAGCGTTCCGATATCCTGAGCGAGCCCGTCGCCGGGCGGATGGTCGAGCGCCTGTCCCCGTCGGAGCTGGTGACGGTGCCCAATGTCGGCCACACGCCCCTGCTGACCGAGCCGGAGGCGATCGCGGGGATCGGGCGATTGCTCGACCGCGTGGCGGGATAGGGCCATCACATTCCTCCCCGGCACGGGGAGGGGGACCATGCGCCAGCATGGTGGAGGGGGCGTGCCGCTAGGCGACTCCCTTGTGGAAGCCCCCTCCGTCAGGCCTTCGGCCTGCCACCTCCCCTTGCAGGGGAGGAAGATGGCGTTAGCGGTTTTCAACCCGTCCGCTGCTCGCTAATCCGGCGGCCATGGCCCGTCCGCTAAACATCCTGCACCT
>NZ_JAXOJM010000094.1:0-1094 GCF_036663775.1 Sphingomonas sp. RB1R13 | reverse complement strand
GCCCAATGCCCGCAGCATCGAGTGGAGCGGGGACGCCGGGTTCGCGCGGATAGCGATCGACCGCGCCTCGCCGCAGCCGCGCTGGCTGGACCAGGCGACATTGGCCCCCGCCCGAGCGGCCGATCCGCTGCGCGCCGCGATGCTGGTGCCCGGCGGACGACGGGTGGCGCGCGAATGGCTGGTGCAGCCCGACTTCTACTGGACCGACGCGACCCGTCTGCCGCTCTGGCGGATGCGGTTCGACGATGCGGCGGCGACCTGGCTCTATGTCGATCCGATCAGCGGGGAACTGGTCGAGCGGCAGGATGGCACGCGCCGTGGCTATCGCTGGGTCTATACGCTGCTCCACACTTGGGACTGGCCATGGCTGACCGCGCATTTTTGGGTCTGGACCGGCTGGATGTGGCTCTGGTCGCTGGCCGGGCTGGTCCTGTCGATCAGCGGTGTCGTGCTTGGGCAGCGACGGTTGCGCCGCCCCGTACGCGGGAAGGGGTGAAAACATTGTCGGCGGGGTTGGCGTCGCGCGTCCCGCCCGCTTAAGTGGGCGGCATGTGGCAACTCTACCAATTCCCGCTCTGTCCCTTTTCGCGCAAGGTCCGGCTGCTGCTGGGCGAGAAGGGCGTCGGATACGAATTGGTCCGCGAGTCGCCCTGGCAGCGGCGCGACGAGTTCCTCGACATGAACCCCGCCGGGCAGACCCCGGTGATGGTCGACGAGGAGCGTGGCGTCCTGCTGGTCGATTCGATGGCGATCAGCGAGTTTTTCGAGGAAACGGTCGAAAAGTCGGCGATGATAAACGGCACCGCGGTCGGCCGCGCCGAGATCCGGCGGCTGGTGACGTGGTTCGACACGCATTTCTATCAGGACGTCACCGGCCCCTTGCTTCATGAGCGCATGGTCAAGCGTGTCGCCCGCACCGGCAGCCCTGATGCCAAGGGCCTGCGCGAGGCGATGAAGGCGGCGGTCGGCCATCTCGACTATACCGATTATCTGCTCGACCATCGCAACTGGCTGGGCGGGGCGACGATGAGTCTCGCCGATCTGGCGGCGGCGGCGCAGATTTCGGTCGCCGATTATCTGGGCGGCATCGACTG
>NZ_JAXOJM010000093.1:0-1107 GCF_036663775.1 Sphingomonas sp. RB1R13 | reverse complement strand
GCGGCGGCGACGGCGGTGGGCGTCCCCCTTCTCGCGCTGACCCGGCCCGAATGGGTGGAGGGTCCCGGCGACCGCTGGACGCGCGTGGCCAACACAGGCGAAGCGGTGACCGCACTCGACACCGAGCCGGCGCGTGTCTTCTTGGCTCTTGGTCGCCAGACGATCGGGGACTTCACGCATGCTGCGCAGCATTTCTACCTGTTGCGCTTCGTCGATGCGGCGGAGCCCGCCAATTTTCCGAACCACCGACTGGTGGTCGATCGCGGTCCCTTCACGCTGGCGGGCGAACTGGCCCTGTTGCGCGAGCACCGGATCCAAATGGTGGTCGCCAAGAATGCCGGAGGCTCCGGCGCGCAGGCGAAGCTCGACGCGGCACGTGAACTCGGCCTGCCGGTCGTGATGATCGACCGCCCCTTCATCCCGCCCCGCCCGCAAGTGGGCAGCGTCGCGGCGGTGCTCGACTGGCTGGATCACGGCGTCGTCCGGGGGGTGTAAAGGATCGGCTGGCCCGCATGCGGAATCATGCGCGTGCGGCTCGACCCGATGATGACGACGGTGCGCATATCGGCCATGTCCCCGCGCGCTTGCGGCAACGGCACGATGCGCAGGGCCTCTTCGGGCGTCGAGACGGCGCGCGCGAACAGCACCGGGCGGTCGTCGCCGCACGTCTCGCGGAGCAGGGCGAAGGCGGCATCGAGCGCATCGGGCCGCGCCTTGGACCGGGGATTGTAGAGCGCGATGGCGAAATCCGCCTCCGCCGCCAGTGCCAGCCGCCGCTCGATCAGCGCCTGGGGCTTCAGGTTATCCGACAGGTTGATCGCGCAGAAATCATGGCCCAGCGGCGCGCCCGCCCGCGCACTTGCGGCCAGCATCGCGGTGATGCCGGGCAGGACGCGAATGTCGAGGTCGTGCCAGCGGGCAGGGTCTTCCTCCACCCGCTCGAAGATCGCCGCCGCCATCGCGAACACCCCCGGATCGCCCGAGGAGACGACAACGACGCGGCCACCCGCCTCCGCCATCTCCAGCGCGTGGAGCGCCCGGTCGCGCTCGACGCGGTTGTCGCTGGCATGGCGGGTCAGGCCGTGCCGCTCGGGCACGCGCGCGACA
>NZ_JAXOJM010000092.1:0-1107 GCF_036663775.1 Sphingomonas sp. RB1R13 | reverse complement strand
GCCGCCTTCGCCGAGCAAGCCTGTCATCGCTGCACACGCCCGTGCATCCGAGCTTGGCGATGCCGTGGCCCGCCATGGCCGCATAGTCCAGGCCATGCGGCATGAGCAAAGCATTGGTGCGCCGTACACACCGGAGCAGCGTCACGAATTGCGCACCAGCCGAGCGTTGCTCGACACGTTTGCCCCGCAAGCGTCGCAGGATCTTGAACGGGCCATGGCGTGTGATCTGCGTCTGATCGGGGAGACGGCACAGGGGCGCACGACAGCAGCGATCCGAGCCATGCAGCTTGAAGCCGAGATGCGCGACAATCCTGCGCTCCGCGCCGATGTCTTTGTCCAGCGCTGGCAGGCGCTGGAACGTCAGCGGAGCCTGCTAATGCGTGATCACGAGGAGACGCGCGCCAACCGGGTCGCAGACCAGATGATGGGCATGGCCAAAGGCGTGGAACGTGACCCACAGGTCGAGTCCATCCTGCGCAATCGCAAGGAGCAGCTGGGTCTTGGCAACAACACCGGCGCCAGTGTTGGCCGGGAGCTCGAGCAGATGATCGGGCGGACCCGCAGCCGCGGGCTTGGCATCGGGATGTAGCACGAGTGATGCGCGGCCCGTGCTACCCGGAATGCGTGAGTGAGTAGCCCCTGGTGTTCTAGATGCCTTCCGCTTTCAAAATCTTTTGCCGTTCGAATTCGACTGGCGAAAGCAGTCCGTTCCTGACTTGCTTGCGCACCGGGTTGTACAACACGTCGATGTAATCGAACACGTTCTGTCGCGTCGCGTCGCGGGTTTGGTAGGTGTGGCGCCGGATGCGCTCACGCTTGAGCGAGGAGAAGAAGCTCTCGGCGATGGCCTTGTCGAGGCAGTTGCTGCGTCGGCTCATCAGGGGCTAAAGATTGTGCGCGCGGATGAAAGCAACCCGCTCCATGCTGGTGAACTGCGAGCCTTGGTCGGAGTGGATCAGCACCCGCTGCTTCGGCTTGCGCCGCCATACCGCGATGTGCAGCGCCTGCAGCACTACATTGGTGGACTGTCGGCTCTGCATCGACCAGCTCACCACGCGGCGCGAGTAGAGATCGATAACAAGCGCCAGATAGGCAAAGCCTTACAGG
>NZ_JAXOJM010000091.1:0-1110 GCF_036663775.1 Sphingomonas sp. RB1R13 | reverse complement strand
GTCGGGCGACGCCAGCGGCGCGTTCACGGCGGCGGCGGTCGCGGCGGGCGTGATTGCCAGCGGATCGACCTTCGACCCTTATGCCTCGGACGAGGCCTTCCTGCTGGGCGCGTTCCTGTTCGAGGATGTCGGCGTCACCGCCTATATGGGCGGCGTCACCCTGCTGACCAACAAGACCTATGTCGAGGCGGCGGCGGGCATCCACGCGGCCGAGGCCTATCATGCCGGTCTGGTCCGCACGACCTTGTACCGCAAGGGGCTGAGCAACGCGGCGCTCATCACCAATGCGGGCAAGATCTCGGACGCCCGCGACAGCCTGGACGGGTCGACCGATCTCGACCAGGGCATCGTGGCGACCGTCAACGGGACGCAGGTGGCCAATATCGTCCCCGCCGACAGCAACGCCATCGCCTTTGTCCGCACGCCGGGCCAGGTGCTGAACGTCGTCTATCTCAACAAGGCGGCGGTGACCGGCGGCGGCTTCTTCCCCGGCGGCCTGAACGGCAACGTCCGCACCAGCGCCGCCAGCGGATAACCCTTTCCCTCCCAAGGGTCCTGGGCCCCGATCGGTCGCTAGTCCCCTGGCCGGTCGGGGCCTTTTTTGTGATCGCGTCGCCTGCGCGAAACCCCTTCTGCTTCGCCGCGAAACCGCTTATGCAGGTCCCATCCCCGGGGGAGCGCTGGCCTGCGCTTGAGAGGGGGGCAAGAGCCCCCGACCCGCTGAACCTGATCCGGTTGATACCGGCGTAGGGAGGGAGCGGCCCCATCTCTCATGGTCCGTTTCCTCCGCATGGAGTGGACGACTATGGCAGATATCCCCGCAAAGGCCGAAATCGGCGTGACCACCGGCCCGATCCGTGGCTCGAAGAAGATTCACGTCGGCCGGCTGAACGTCGCGATGCGCGAAATCCAGCTCGATCCGTCCTCGGGCGAGCCCCCCGTGCGCGTGTACGACACCAGCGGCCCCTATACCGACCCGAACGCGCGCATCGACATCATGGCGGGCCTGCCGCAGATCCGCCGTAACTGGATTGAGGCACGCGGCGATGTCGAGGCCTATGACGGTCGCGAAATCCGCCCCGAGGATAACGGCCAGCTGGGTCCCGACCG
>NZ_JAXOJM010000090.1:0-1113 GCF_036663775.1 Sphingomonas sp. RB1R13 | reverse complement strand
ATGGCCTTCGACATGCGGCGGCAGCTCGGCCGAGATGATCGGGTGCTCCGCATGGACCTCGGCGCGGGCGTGCGAGGCGACCAGCCGGACGATGCGCTCGACTTGGTCGGGTGCCATCCGCACCCCGGTGTCGCTCCGGCCCTCGCCGAGACGGTCGAGCCGCAGCGCACCATCGGGATTGACCATGATCTCGACCACCAGCGGATCCCGCATCGCCACGGCGATGTCGGTCCCCAGCGCCGTGATCAGCATCCGGCGGCGACGCTCCGCGGACAGCAGGGCGCTCATCGGTCGCCTCCCCGCTTAGAAGGAATCGTATCGGCTTCCTGCGGCGATCCGCCGAGCGAGCGGCGTCCGGTCGAGACCTGTCGCCCGACCTGCGTCACGAAAGCCTCGAAGCGCTTGGCGCCGAGCGCGCGACCGGCGGCATCGTTCTCGGCGAGCGGTGTCTGGATCGAGAGCTCGAACCGGATGAACAGCGCCAGCGTCTCGAGGATGACATAGGTGTCCCAGTCGACCCGCCCGATCGCATGGGTCAGCCGGTCGAGCCGGATCGCGAACCGGTCCTCCAGCTCGGAGGCGCCGCGCCGGTTGAGCCAGGCGGTCACCGCATCGACGAGGATCGCCGACTTGGTCGCGCCGGGCCTGGCCGCGAGTGCCTCCAGCCGGTCGGACAGCGGTCTCGGGAGAAAGAGTTGATGGCGCACCTTGTCGCTCGTCTTGTCCATCGCTCAAATCCCCAGCTGCAGGTCGTCGGGGCGGCCCGAGGCGGCGTCGAGGCCATAGACCGTGCGAGCGGTGCCGACCTGCTGGGCACGGTCCATCGCGCGTCGTTCGGCCGCCTGATCGCCATCGTCATCGCCGAGGCCAAGTGGGTCGGCGATCTCCGGCTCGACCATCATGGCCGGCTCGACCTCGTGGGCAGGAAGCCGGGCCTGTTCAAGACCGGCTTCCTCCGTGTCTTTGCTAGCGTCGGTGCTAACCGCAAGCCGCAGGTCGGCTCCGCATAACCGGCCGGCCCAGTCGTCGGGGCGGGCGGCGGGCACGTCGCGATATCCGCCTGCATCGAGCGTCGGCGGCGGAAGGACGCGCGCAGTGTAGCGCCGGTCCTCA
>NZ_JAXOJM010000089.1:0-1114 GCF_036663775.1 Sphingomonas sp. RB1R13 | reverse complement strand
CGATGTGAAAGGCGACTGCGTCGACGTTTGGAAATTCCATAGCTTGTTTTGATCCTGGCATTGGTCACCAAAATCAAGAACGCAAACTACTTATCGTATAGATCGAGCAGCCCCTTGTGCCTGCAATCGCGCCATCTATTACGCTCTGGATCCCAAAAACGAACCCGTATAGAGAAAGCGGCCCTTTTGACCGTACCGAAAGGCGGCAGAGGCGTCACCTTTCCCGAAATATGTTCCCAATTGCTCGTTCCCGAAATTGGCCTTCGATGACGGGAAAACGGGAATGGTCAGGCTGACTGAATGCACGCTTTCTGAGGTGGCCCCTCAAATGACCTGACAGGGCCTCGCTCTTGGATAAGAGTGAGGCATATGACTGACGGTACGACCAGGCGTTACAATGACGGCGAGGTCCTCTCCGGTGTCCAGTGCCGGAGGCGGTGGACACCGGAGGAGAAGGTCCGGATCGTCGAGGAGACGTATCTTCCGGGAATGAGCGTGTCGCTCGTCGCCCGCCAGCACGGCATCAGCGGCAGCCAGGTCTTCACCTGGCGGCGCCTGATGAACCAGGGCGCGCTGACCGCCGCGGCAGCCGGCGAGGAGGTGGTGCCAGCGTCCGAGTACCGGGCGCTGGAGGCACAGGTGCGCGAACTGCAGCGGCTGCTCGGCAAGAAGGCCATGGAGAACGAGCTGCTGCGTGAGGCCGTGTCCCGGGCCGCAGGCCCAAAAAAACTGCTCTTGCGCTCGACCTCGCTGCCCGGGGACATTCTGTGACCGCGGTAGCCGATGCGCTCAGCGTCGCCCGCCCGCATCTGTCTGCGATGCGCAACCGGCCGCCGCCACGACCGCGCGGGCGACCACCACTGCCGGATGCCGAGCTGGTCGCCGATATCCGGCTGCTCGTCGCTGATCTGCCGACCTATGGCTATCGTCGTGTCCATGCCCTACTGCGCCGCCAAGCCGAGAAGACCGGGCGCGCAGCGCCCAATCCCAAGCGGGTGTACCGCGTCATGAAAGTGCATGGCCTGCTGCTCCAGCGAGGCGGCGAACAGCGCGAGGAACGCCGTCACGACGGCCGCGTCGCCGTCGACCAGCGCAACACCCGCTGGTGTTCGGA
>NZ_JAXOJM010000088.1:0-1115 GCF_036663775.1 Sphingomonas sp. RB1R13 | reverse complement strand
TGCCGAGACGCTGATGGCGCTGCCGATGGAGGCGTTTTAGCCCGCCTTGCGCGTTGCCGACGCGTGCCAGCCAGTGCTGTTCGGCTGGCCGGTGTCGACCGCCTGTCTGATGCCGAGCAGTGAGGAGACCCGGTCGGCCGGGCTGGCATTGGCGGCGAAGTCGGCCCATTCGCGCATACGGACCTCGACATCGGCAGGCGCCATGTCGGCCGACGCCGCCATGCGTGCCAGTTCCCACGGGCCGGACAGCGCCAGCGCCAGCGCCAGGTTCTGCCGGGTCTTGACGCTCGCCCCCGGTTCGCGCGCGGCGGCGGTCAGCAGGCGGACGCCTTGGCCCGGTGCTCCCGCCAGCGCCAGGGCGAGCCCCAGATCGGCGGATGGAATGACGGCGGCATGTTCGTCGAGCAACGCCCTCGCCCCCTCACCATTGCCGCCCGCGATCATCGCCAGCGCAAGGTTCAGCGCGGCGCGGCCATCGCCCGGGTCAAGCTGCAGGGCGTCCGCAAAGGCCTGTCGCGCCGACGCGAAGCGCCCGGCCTGAAGATAGCTTTGTCCCAAAAGCGAACGATAGGTCGCATTCTTCGGTTCGGCGGAAACCAGTCGCTCGGCCGAGGCCACGGCCGCCTCGCCGTCGCGCTGCGCCAATATCCGACGGGTATGGTCGGCGAGTGCGGCGGTCGCCTTGGCCGGGCCGGCCTGCGAATCCAGTCTCGCCGAGCGGGGGCTCGTCGCGGTGCAGCCGCCCAGTATCAACACGCCAACGCTGCAGGACAGAAGAGTGCGGAACGTGGTCATATCGGTCATCCGGTTCAGCCCAGGGGAAGGCGGCCGATACGCCGTGCCAGAGACGTGCGAGACGCCCGGAGCATGACCCCATTCCCCGATCGGACGCCGTGCTAGCCCCCCAGCCCATACGGAACGGTTAACCCCTCACTGCCAGCTTTACCCGCCGCCCCTGGCGGGGCATGGATGGCGCGTGCAACAAGGGTGTAAGGACGAAGGATGATGCGCAGATTCCCGATCGGCGGCATGGTCGCGCCCGTCGCCCTCTTGATGGCAGCCCCCGCTTTGGCCGTGCCCGACGTCAAGGCCGGGGTCGAGGCCTGGGCGCAGGG
>NZ_JAXOJM010000087.1:0-1116 GCF_036663775.1 Sphingomonas sp. RB1R13 | reverse complement strand
GTTATTCGCTCCAGTTCCAACAGGGAGAATAATCATGAAGATCCGCATCGGCCTGCTGATGGCCGCCAGCCTGGTGTCGCTGTCCGCCTGCAATGGCAAGGGCACCGACAAGCTGGCCGAGAATGTCGAAAAGGCTGCCGACAACCGTGCCGACGGCATGGAGGATCAGGCCGACGCGCTGCGCAACCAGGCCAAGATGCTGGACAAGCAGGCGGAAAAGACCCGCGACTATGCCGAGGACCGCGCCGACGCGATCAAGGCGGCAGATGTCAACGCCGCCGCTATGAGCCCCGAGCAGCGCGAGGCGATCGTCGCGAACCAGGCGGCGGCTGTCCGCTAAGGCGCCCGCCCCTCCACCACCCGGCTCCGCCGGGTGGTCCCCCTCCCCAAGCACAGCTTGGGGAGGATTTTATCGCCCCATTCCTCCGCATCTTCGATGGGGAGGGGGACCATCGCGAAAGCGATGGTGGAGGGGCAAGCCGCCGCTTACTGCGCCTCGCGGTGGTTCGTCACCTTGCCATAGATCGGCTTGTCCACCGTGGTCAGCTTGTCGCTCGCATCCCCGGTCAGGTCGAAGAACAGCACCCGGTTGGCCCCCGCATTCAGCCATGGTGCAGGCGTGTAGAGCGTGTGGACCGGCCCGATGCTCCAGAAGCGGCCGAGATTGTGGTCGTTCAGCCACAACTGCCCCTTATGCGCGCCGCGCATGTCCAGATAGGTGTCGCCGGGCTTCGCCACCGTCATCTCCGCCTCATAGAAGCACGGCCCACTGCACGGCGTGGTCGACAGCTTGAGCGACGCCAGATTGTCCATCGGCAGGCGGAACATCTGCCAGTCGCTGAGCGGCCGTCCGGCCAGCGTCACCGCGCCGGTCAGGCCCGTCTGCTCGGTGCGGATCGCATGGGAATAGTTCACCCGGCCGGTATTCTCGACCAGTATGTCGAGCGTCGCGGGCTTCGCGCGAGCGGGCAATTCGACCGTCTCCTGATCGAGCCGCCGGTCGAGCGTGCCGACCAGCGCCTTGTTCAGATAGACCTGGGCATAGCTGTGCATACCCTTCAGCGTCAGCGTCTGTGCTGGCCCCGCCGGAACCGCGACGCGGTAGAGGACATAGCC
>NZ_JAXOJM010000086.1:0-1116 GCF_036663775.1 Sphingomonas sp. RB1R13 | reverse complement strand
GCCGCCGACAAAGGTCCGCCCCTCGACCTCCGAGCTGGAGGTCAGATCGCCCAGCACGATGAGGTTCCATTCCTTCAGCGCGTCGATTCCGACGACGGGCGACGCGGCGGCGAGCGACGGAATGGCGGCGGCCATCAGGCCGATGGCGAGGAGTCGGTGCTTCATGACAGGAATGATAGACAAAAAGCCCTGCCGAATCATTAGCCTGTCCGCCATTTTCTGTCCCGGTTTCGGGCGTAATGTCAGCGCCGCTCCCACACCTTCTGCCCGCCGATCCACGTTTCCTCGACCTGGGTGCCGCGCAACTCGCTGGGATTGATGTCCAGGGGATTGCGGTCGACGATGATGAAATCCGCCTGCTGCCCCTGCCCCAGTCGCCCGAAGAGATCCTCGGCGAACCCCGCATAGGCGCCGTCCATGGTGAAGGCACGCCAAGCCGCCTCGCGCCCGACGATCTCCTGCGGCTGCCACCCGCCATAGGGCTGGCCGTCGGGGCCCTGCCGGGTGATCGCCGCCGCCCAGCCCGCAAAGGGATCGGGGCTCTCGACCGGATAGTCCGACCCGAACACCAGCTTCGCACCGTTCTTCAGCATGGAATTCCAGGCATAGGCCCCCGACAGCCGCGCCGGGCCAAGCCGTGCCTCGGCCATCTGGCGGTCGCTGGTTTCGTGCACAGGCTGCATCGAGGCGATGATGCCGTGCCTGCCGAAACGCGGCAGGTCGGCCGGATCGACCACTTGCGCATGTTCGATCCGCCAGCGCCGGTCGCCCTTATAGGTCTCGGCCAATTCGTCGATCGCGTCGAGCACCTGGGCATTGGCCTTGTCGCCGATCGCGTGGACGGCGATCTGATATTTGTCCATCGCCGCACGGCTCATCAGGTTGCGGATGACGTCGTCGGACATGAAGCCCAGCCCGGTCTGGCCCGGCGCATCGGCATAGGACTGTTTGAGCCACGCGCCCCGCGACCCCAGCGCGCCGTCGCCGTACAGCTTCACGCCGACCAGCCGCAGCTTGTTGTTGTAGAGCCACGGCGTCGGCCCGGTGCCGCCGATGCGCACGGTGTCGTCGACGCCGCCGCCATAGCTCATGATGCGGACGCGCAGATTTCCGGCA
>NZ_JAXOJM010000085.1:674-1121 GCF_036663775.1 Sphingomonas sp. RB1R13 | reverse complement strand
CGCCGCAGTGTCAAGATCGGCCGCCGCAATCCCGAACAGGTGGAGGTCCTCTCCGGCCTCAATCCCGGCGAGCGCCTCGTCACCAGCAACACCGCGTCCGTGAAGGGCGATATCCTGAACATCCGATAAGGGGGAAGACCGATGATCCGAATGGAAGGCATTCAGCGCCGCTATGTTTCCGACGAGGTGGAGACGACTGCGCTGCACGATATCGACCTGCATGTCGCAGCGGGCGAGTTCCTGGCCATCATGGGGCCGTCGGGCTGCGGCAAGTCGACTTTGCTCAACACGCTGGGCACGGTCGATCGGCCGACCGGCGGGCGCTATCTGTTCGGAGATCGCGACCTGGCGGCGCTGGGCGAAAAGGAACTGGCGAAGTTCCGCGCCGAAACCCTGGGCTTCGTGTTCCAGAGCTTCAACCTGATCGATGAACTGACCATCGAGGAG
>NZ_JAXOJM010000085.1:0-664 GCF_036663775.1 Sphingomonas sp. RB1R13 | reverse complement strand
GGCTGGTGGCGGATGTCGAGGGACGGTTTGCGACGGCCGGGGGGACGGCGAGGGGCGCGGGGGCGGGGCCGGGTGGCCGCCGCGATGGACAAGGTCGGCATCGCCCACCGGGCGCGCCACTTCCCGCACCAGCTGTCGGGCGGTCAGCAGCAGCGCGCCGCGATTGCCCGTGCGATCGTCGGCGATCCCAAGCTGATCCTGGCGGACGAGCCGACCGGCAATCTCGACACCGCCAATGGCGAGCAGGTGATGAACATCCTGACCGGCCTGAACGATGCGGGCGCGACCATCGTGATGGTCACCCACTCGCCCAGCCATGCCGACCTCGCCAAGCGCCGGATCGACATGCTCGACGGCCGCATCGTCGCCAGCGCCATGCGCGCGATCTGAAAAGGACCACGGACATGAAGAAGACACTTTCCGCCATCGCCCTCCTGTCCTTCGCCGCCGTCGGTGCCGCCGCGCAGGATAGCGCCCGGACCTCGCGCAGCTTCGACGTGCACGGGTTCGACCGGATCGACATGGCCGGGTGTGATATCGCCACGGTTTCGCTGGGGTCGCGCTTTGCCGTGACGGCGCAGGGGCGGGCGGACAATATCGCCGATCTGCGCATCGACACGACCGGCGGCGCGCTGCGTATCCGGCGCAAGGACAATAGCTGCAA
>NZ_JAXOJM010000084.1:0-1125 GCF_036663775.1 Sphingomonas sp. RB1R13 | reverse complement strand
AAGCGCGTGACCGGGGTGACGCCCGCCGCCTATGCCCGGGCCCGCCGCACCGCCCGCGCCACGCAGGCGCTTGCCGCCGAGCCCAGCATCACCGCTGCGCTGTACGAGGCAGGCTATGCCGCACCCAGCCGTTTCTACGCGGACAGCGACCAGCGGCTCGGCATGGCGCCGGGCCAGTGGCGGCGCGGCGGCGAAGGGGTGGCCATCGCCTGGACCGTCGCCCCCTCGCCGATGGGCCCGCTCCTGGTGGCCGTGACCGACCGAGGCCTGGCGCGGATCGCCTTCGAGAACGATGAACAGGCCCTCGTGCGGGCCCTGCCCGCCGCCGATATCCGTCCGGCGGATGACGCCACACGCGACCGCATCGCCCGCATCGTCGCCGCCACCGACGTCCCCGACCCGGTGCTGGCCGAGCCCGCGCGACGGATCGCCTTTATCGAGGCGGTGTCGCAGGCGCTGCTGGGGACGGGCTGAGCCCAGCGATGCTGTCATTGCGAGCGGAGCGAAGCAATCCAGGGCGCCCCGATCCGTCACTGGATTGCTTCGCTCCGCTCGCAATGACGGGCAAACTCCAAGGCACCCCGGAACGAGCCGGCTATTCGGTCTTGTCGCTGACGGCGGCCAGCGCGGCCTTCACCGAGTCCTGGTTGCCGCTGTCGAGCAGCGCCAGCAGGGTTGCCGCCGGATTGTCGGGCGGCATGTGCGGGTCATAGGCGAGCGGGCGGAGCGTGTGCTTGGCCTGCTCGATCTGCCCGGCCGAAATCTGCTGTCCGGCCAGCATGAAGCGCAGACCCTTGTCCTGCGGCACCAGCTCGAAGGCGCGCTCCAGCCCCTTCACGGCCGATTCGCGCGGGCGCTCGTCCGCCAGGCGGAAACTGTTGTAGAAGACCGCCAGCGGCTCAGCGGCATTCGGATCAGCGCGATTGGCGCGCACGATCCAGCTGCGTGCCTCGGCCCAGCGCGCCGGGTCCTTGCTCTTGTCGCGGGCGGCGCGGCGCAGATGGAGCATCCCCTTGTAGAGCAAGGCCTGCTGAGAATCGGGCTTCACCGCCAGCGCCCGATCGGCGGCCGCCTCGGCCGCCTGATCCTGCCCGGCGTCATAGGCCATTTCGGCGAACCACCCCT
>NZ_JAXOJM010000083.1:0-1126 GCF_036663775.1 Sphingomonas sp. RB1R13 | reverse complement strand
CGGGTTCGACGACATTCCGCTGGCCCGGCTGGTGAGCCCCGCGCTGACCAGCGTCGCGATCGACATCGCGGCGATGGGCGCGCGCGCCGTGACCCATCTTGCCGAGCAGATCGCGGCGAAGCGCGAACCGCCTTCGGAAGGCCGGGTGACCACGGCGGACGAGGTGATCGTGCCGCATCTGATGGTGCGTGAAACAACAAGAGAAACCGACAGGGGATAGGGTTATGAAGAGGAACGCATTCAGGCTGGCGCTCGCGGGCGCGACGATGCTCGCGGGGCTGGGAACCGCGACGATGTGGAGCGCGCCCGCCGCCGCCCAGGCCGGGCAGGCCGCGCTGCGTGGCGTGATCCGCAGCGCACCCGACAATCCCGTGCAGGACGTGACCCTGATCGAGGCCGATACCGGCTTTCGTCGCACCGTCGTCCCCGGCGCGGACGGCAGCTATAACTTCCCGTCGCTGCGGGCGGGGTCGTACCGGCTGGAAATCCGCCTGAAGCTAGGCACGCGCAATTCCGATCAGTTTACCTTGCGCGTCGGGCAGAATGCCGGGCTAGACCTCGACCTGACCACCCCTCCGGCCCCTGCACAGCCCGCGCCGGGCGACACCACCATTGGTGAGGCAGCGCCGCCGCCCGCCGAAGCGCAGCAGGGCGACATCATCGTCACCGGCAGCCGTATCCGCTCGCTGTCTGGCGGGCAGGTCGGCATCAACATCACGCCGCGCCTGATCGAGCAGCTGCCGCAGAACAGCCGCAACTTCCTGGCCTTCGCCGATCTCGCACCCGGCGTGCGCTTTATCGAAAGCTCGGACGGCAGCTCGCGCATCCAGGGCGGGGCGCAAGGGTCGAACTCGGTCAACGTCTTCATCGACGGCGTCAGCCAGAAGGATTACGTGCTGCGCGGCGGCCTGACCGGGCAGGACAGCTCGCCCGGCAACCCGTTCCCGCAGCTCGCGATCGGCGAGTATCAGGTGCTGTCGTCCAACTACAAGGCGGAGCTGGACCAAGTCAGCTCGGTCGCGATCATCGCGGGCACCAAGTCGGGCACCAACGAATTCCATGGCGAGGGCTTTTTCGACTTCACCAACCAGAATCTGCGCGACCGTCGCCCGACCGAAATCTTCCC
>NZ_JAXOJM010000082.1:0-1131 GCF_036663775.1 Sphingomonas sp. RB1R13 | reverse complement strand
AGGTGATGAGAAAGCCTTGCCATCGCGACATGACCAGCCGAGCGCCACAGCCTGGACAGGCAAAGACCTTGCCAAGGCCATACTGCGTCCGGCGGAACGGCACTCGGGTGACGCAATGGGGGCATGTTGGGCCCAATGCCATGAAGATGCTCCAGACTCCGCGCCCCCAGGAGTATCAGGCGGCAACGCCTGAACCGTCAAGCGTCTCAGGCGCGGGGATGTGCGGTGCGATAAATGTCGAGCAGATGCGCGGCATCGACCGCCGTGTAGATTTGAGTCGAGCTGAGACTGGCGTGCCCCAATAGCTCCTGTAGCTGGCGCAGATCCGCCCCCCGCCCCAGCAAATGGGTGGCGAAGCTGTGACGCAGCGCATGGGGCGTCGTCCGCCCGCCCAGCCCCAGCCGCTCGCGTGCGCCCTGCACCGCCCGGCGGATGATCGCAGGCGATAGCGGCCCGCCCTTCGCCCCCCGGAATAACGGCTCGCTTGGGATCAGCGGGTAGGGCGACTGGCGGGCATATTCCTCGATCGCGGTGCGCAGTTCGGGAAGCAGCGGCACCATCCGCGTCTTGCCGCGCTTACCCAACACGCGGATCGTCTCACCCAGCGGCAGGATGTCGGCGGGCAGCGCCATCGCCTCGCCGATGCGCAGTCCCGCGCCATAGAGCAGCAGAAGCACCGCCCAGTCGCGCGCCGCGATCCACGGCTCGGCGGCATTCTCGGCGATGTCCTCGCCCAGCGCCATGATATCGGCGGGGGACTGGGGGCGCGGGAGGCTTCGCTTGCGGCGAGGGCCTTTCAGCGGCGGCGGCTCGACGCCCGTCCAATGGAGGAAGGTTCGCACCGCCGACAATTCCCGCGCGGTGGAGGCGGCGGTGAGCCCCTCCCCCCGGCGCGCCGCAAGGAAGGCGCGCAGGTCGGCGGCGGTGACCCGCGCCAGACTGGCCGGGTCGATGGCCTCCCCCCAATGGTCCGACAGGAAACCGCACAGTCGCTCCGCCGTGGCGACATAGGCGCGAACCGTGTGGTCGGAGCGGCGCAGATCGACCGTAAGGTGGCGGTAATAATCGGCGATCAGCGCGGTCATGGAGCGAGTCTAGGGGATTATCCTGACCGATTGAACCATCCTTCCG
>NZ_JAXOJM010000081.1:0-1134 GCF_036663775.1 Sphingomonas sp. RB1R13 | reverse complement strand
TCAGGCCGTGACCGCGCACTTCCTCGAACAGATGGTCGAAGTTCGGGATCATCTGCTCCAGCGTCGAGCGCAGGCGCTTACCCATCGCCTCGACATGCTCAAGGAAACCGTCTTCCTGCATCACGTCGAGCACCGCTTCCCCGGCCGCCATGGCGAGCGGGTTGCCGCCATAGGTCGAGCCGTGCGTGCCGGCCACCATGCCCTTGGCCGCTTCCTCGGTCGCCAGGCACGCGCCCAGCGGGAAGCCGCCGCCAATACCCTTGGCCGACGCCATGATGTCGGGCTTCACGCCGTACAGCTCATGCGCGAAGAACTTGCCGGTGCGGCCGTAACCGCACTGCACCTCGTCCAGCACCAAGAGCAGGCCATGCTCGTCGCACGCCTTGCGCAGCCCCTGCAGGAATTCCATGCTCGCGGGGCGCAGGCCACCTTCGCCCTGGATCGGCTCGACCAGGAAACCGGCCGTGTTCTCGTCGATCAGCGCCAGCGCGGCTTCCAGATCGTCGAACGGCGCATAGGCGAAGCCCGGCAGCAGCGGCTCGAACCCGTCGCGCATCTTGGGCTGGTTGGTTGCCGAGATCGCGCCCAGCGTCCGGCCATGGAACGCGTTGTTGAACGTGATGAGCGTATGGCGCTGCGGATTGCCATTGGCGAAGTGATAGCGGCGCGCGGTCTTGATCGCGCACTCGACGGCCTCGGCACCCGAATTGGTGAAGAACACCGTGTCGGCGAAGGTCGAATCGACCAGCCGCTGCGCGAAATGCTCACCCTGCGGGCTGCCGTACAGGTTCGACACATGCATCAGCGTCGCGGCCTGGTTGGCGATCGCCTCGACCAGTTTCGGATGGCCATGGCCCAGCGCGTTCACCGCGATCCCGGCGGCGAAGTCCAGATACTGCTCGCCGTCCTCGCCGTACAGATAGACGCCCTCACCTCGAACCGGACGCACCCCGCACCGTGGGTAAACGGGCATCAGGGCGGTGATGGTCACGGGGTGTCTCCTTCAAACAGCAAAGGGCGGCATCAAGGGCCGCCCTTCACCGCTGTAGCGGATCGCAAAAAGCGAGACAACACCTGCCCGATCAGGCATCGATCACCTCTTCGTCCAGTCGCGCCGCATTTTCCTGAATGAAC
>NZ_JAXOJM010000080.1:0-1136 GCF_036663775.1 Sphingomonas sp. RB1R13 | reverse complement strand
AGGTAATGCGAGGATGATGCCCCGATGGGCGATGTCCAATGGTTCCCATCCACAGCCCCGATCCGACAAGCCCCTGATACTCTCACCTTTGTTGCGATTGACTCGCATATTCATCACTATTAATTCGCTATCGCAACGAAATTGGGGGTTTTGGAATGTGGGTTCGCGCGACACTGGTCATGATGCTGTCTTCGGTGGCGGCGCCCTGTCTGGCGCAAAGTACGGCGTCGCCGGGGCCGGACACCGCGTCGACGGAGGCGGGCAACGATATCGTCGTCATGGGCGAAAAGGCCGACCGGACGCTGCGTGATACGCCCGCCAGTGTCGCGGTGACGACTGCGCAAACCATCACCGACCAGAATCTGATCGACATGTACGACGTGCTGCAACGCACGCCCAATATCTCGATCGGGGCCGACCGGACGAGCTTCACCATTCGCGGCATCGATGCCTTGAACGTCTCGGGCGCGGGCGATGGGGCGCTGGCCAGCGTCTATCTCGACGGCGCGGTCCTGCCGCGCGCGGCGCTGAACACCGGGCCACTGGATTTGTACGACATCGCCCAAGTCGAGGTGTTTCGCGGGCCACAATCGACGGTGCAGGGGCGCAATGCGCTTGCCGGGGCGGTGGTCCTTCGCACGACCGACCCGAGCTATGCATGGAACGGCAAGGCCAGGGTGATGCTGACCGGCCCCGATGGACAGCGCCGCGCCGCCGCCGCGCTGGGCGGCCCGATCCTGGGCGATCAGATCGCGTTCCGCGTGGCCGGCGAGATCGCGCGTTCGGATGGTCTGCTCTACAACGCCACGCTCCACCGCGACGCCGATCCTCGCCAGTCGGAGATGCTGCGCGGCAAGCTGCTGTTCACGCCCGACGCCGTGCCCGGGCTGCGGATCATCGCGACCTATATGCACGACCGCCATGTGCGTGGTGCCTATTCGTTCGAATTCGACCCGCCCTATGACCGGCGCGACCGCATCGTCACCGACGACGTGGCGACCGTCACCCGGACGTTGAGCGACATCGCGACGCTGGAGGCGCATTATACGCTGGGCGGTGGCTTCGACCTGAGTTCGATCACCAACTATTCCAATGTCCGCGCGCTCTATATCGCCGATCCCGACCGCAACCCCACG
>NZ_JAXOJM010000079.1:0-1156 GCF_036663775.1 Sphingomonas sp. RB1R13 | reverse complement strand
TGGGTCCTTAATCCGTATGAGCCTTTTGAGCGAGCCGACATCACGGCCGCGCCGTAAGCGTGGCCAGTAGGCCGCCTTGTTATTGAGCGCGGCTCTTCTGGTAGGCGAGCTTGCCGGCGTGTCGGCGGATGGCGATGGCGGCGACGGCACGTCGAGTGAAGCGTTCGTCGATGTCGTCGGCGTTGTAGGGTCCGCCATACCATTCGCGTAGGTGTTCGTGTTCTTCGTGACTGGGGTCGGCCATGGCATCGAGAAACATCTCGAACCCGGGCAAGCCGCCGACATCCTCTGGCGGGCAGCGCCGGGTGCCATCGACGAAGCGCGGATACTTGACGTCGGGTTCACCGGGGGCGACCGTCTCAAGCGTGATGCTGTGCCGCCAGTCGTCGCCCATGTCGTAGGTGTAGACGAGCTCCCGCACGCCCCGGTCGATGAGGGCCGCGAGCTTCACGTTCTTGGCCGCGGTCATGCCGCTCTCCGGCCACATCGGGTCGGGGATGCCGTAGCGCCGGTCGTCGGCCTCGAAATGCCACAGATGGCAATTCTCCCAGCCCATTGCGGCCTGGATGATGTCATGGAGCATCTTGAGGCTGGCGGTGACTGGCACGTCGACCCGGCGCCAGATGGCGGGTTTGATGTCATCCAGGACGATATGCAGGCGGGCGATGGTTTCGACGCTCATGCCGCCAGTCTGGCAGGTTCGGGAGACCAGTTCCACGGCATGAGTTCGTCCCAGCGACTGGCAGGCCAGTCACCGGCCACCCTGGCGATGACGTCGGCGATATAGGCCTGCGGGTCGACGCCGTTCGCCTTGCAGGTCTGGATGACGGTGTAGATGGCAGCGGCCCGTTCACCACCTGCGCGCGAACCGGCGAACAGCCAGTTGCGGCGTCCAATGGCAACACCGCGCAGTGCACGCTCCGCGATATTGTTGTCGATTTCCAGACGACCCTCACCCAGGAAGCGCGACAGTGCCTGCCAGCGCTTGGTGCCGTAGGCGATGGCTTTGGCCATGTCGGACCTGGGCGACAGATGGCGAAGGGCGGCGTCGAGCACCTCGCGCAGGGCCTCGACCAGCGGTTTGCTCCGCTCCTGCCTGACACAACACCGTATGTCGGGCGGCTGGCCGCGCACCTCGGCCTCGACGGCATAGATC
>NZ_JAXOJM010000078.1:0-1163 GCF_036663775.1 Sphingomonas sp. RB1R13 | reverse complement strand
TCACGCCAGATGATGAGGCTGTTTCGGATCGCGCGCGCAAGGATTTTCGCTTGGCCGTAAGTTTCACTCGATATGCTAATTTGGAACGTCACGAAGCCTTCGTCGCCCACTGATCCATCAAGATCGGTCGTGACCTGTGTTTCAAGAAGCTGATAGACTGCGCACGGAAGGGCGTAAGCCGGTGGCGCGACGCTGGGGTAGACATTCGGAATACAAGTTTTGAGGCGTGCGTTGAGAAGCTGGTCGATCATCTGGTATTTAGACGCCGCGCTTGATCAACTGCTTGTTCAGGACCTTGCCGATTGTGTCGATGATAGATTGCTGTGAGTTTGTCAGCGCGCGAATCATGAAGGGGTCGGCGGCATTGTGAATGCTGCCGAACTCAACGAATGAAGAATGGTACGCTCGTGAGCCGATCGTCACCGCGTTCTTGACCTGCGTGGGGTCAGCGCTCTTGAGTTTCTTTACCTTGATGTTGTTGACAATCTTACCGTGCGTTTCTTGCCGCGTCGTGCCACCCTTATTGTGACGGGTGCGCGTTTCGCCTTCGGTTGTCTTCGGGGAGTTGGGAGCCGCTTTGATCGCCTCCTTGCGCAGGGTGGCCGCGCCTGCGCGGTTCGCGATCTGGCCAGCTTTGGTGGCTTCCTGTTTGGACAGGCTCTCTAGGCGGTCTTGGAGAGCCGCCAGACCCCGCAGGTTCGCGGTGATCACAGACGCTCCTCCAGTGTGAGGACCATCGTCTGGCGGCGGTCTGGCTGGTCGATCGCCACGATGTCGAATTCGGTGTCATCGATCTGGACACGCATCGCCGTGGTGATGTCGGGGCGATAGCGGATAAGGTAACGAGCCGTGGAGTATGTGTCGCGACCACCCGCCCGCGCGGCGTCCTGCGTGCGCAATTCGAGGCGCTGGGCATGCAGCAAAGCGATCTGGCGAAAGCTGGTGATGACCTGACCGAATTCGTCCTGTTCGTTGCCTGCATCGTCGTAGCTGCCCGCGTCATCGCTCGCGCCAGCGCCTGCGGCGAAGAACATGAGCGAGGAGCCGCTCGTATCATCGGGTTCGATAGCGGGTGCCCCCGCTGCGACACGCGTCAGGGAGATGTTGGACGAACCGCTGCGCGCGCTCAGGAGCGTCAATCGCCGGTCAAGTTGTCCCGCGTT
>NZ_JAXOJM010000077.1:0-1166 GCF_036663775.1 Sphingomonas sp. RB1R13 | reverse complement strand
CGCCGGGCTGATCCGTGCGATCGAGGATGCCCGTACCGAGGTCGACCAGGCCGCCGACGTCGCCAACCGGGCCGCCGATCAGGCGGGGCAGGCGGTCGGCATGTCGGAGATGCTGTCCGACCATGCCAAGTCGATCGAGTCGATCCTGGGCCTGATCCGCGACATCGCCGGGCAGACCAACCTGCTCGCGCTCAACGCCACCATCGAGGCGGCACGCGCGGGTGATGCGGGCCGGGGCTTCGCGGTCGTCGCGCAGGAGGTAAAGAGCCTCGCCAGCCAGACCGCGCGCGCGACCGACGACATCGCGACCAAGATTGCCGCGATCCAGGCTGCGACCCGCTCGACGGTCGAGACCAATGCCTCGATCAAGGCGACGGTCCATGAGGTGCAGATATCGGCCGAGCGGATCCGCCACGCCATGGAGGCGCAGGCCCAGACCGTCACCGCGATCACCGCCGCCGTCGACGAAACGGCGCTGGCTGCCGATTCGATGTCGCACACCATCGCCGCGATCCGCCAGGATACCGAACATGTCGCGCAGGAGATCGACCGGGTCGGGCGCGGCTTCGACCATCTCGACACGCAACTGGGCGACCTGAAGACCAGCGCCAGCCAGTTCGTCGCGCGGGTTGCGGCCTAGTCCATTCCTCCCCGGTACGGGGAGGGGGACCATGCGCAGCATGGTGGAGGGGGCGTGCCGATGAGGGCGTCCCTTGGTGCTGGCCCCCTCCGTCAGCGCTGGCGCGCTGCCACCTCCCCATGCTGGGGAGGATCGGATCAGCGTGCCTTGGCCGCCACCTGGGCGTCGACGAACTGGATCGCGCGAGCGACCGCGGCGTCGATCGTCAGGTTGGAAGTGTCGAGCGCCGCCGCGTCCGCCGCCTGGGTGAGGGGGGCTGTCGCCCGGCCGCTGTCGCGTTCGTCGCGGGCACGGATATCCGCCAGCACCTGCTCGAACGACACGTCCGCGCCGTTCTTCACCAGTTCGTTATGTCGCCGCCGCGCCCGCACCTGCGAACTGGCCTTTACAAACAGCTTGGCGTCGGCGTCGGGCGCGATGACCGTGCCGATGTCGCGCCCGTCGAGGATCGCGCCGCCCGGCTGCTGCGCGAACCGCTTCTGCCGCTGGAGCAAGGCGGCGCGGACCAGCGGATGGGCCGACACGA
>NZ_JAXOJM010000076.1:0-1167 GCF_036663775.1 Sphingomonas sp. RB1R13 | reverse complement strand
AGGTGCCGATGTCCAGCTCGGCCAGCTGCGCATTCTTGGTCCATAGCGAGCCTGCGGGCAGGATGAACGCCATCCGCCCGTTCGCGCTGGCGAGCGAATCATGGATGGTGTCGCCGCGCCCGGTCAGCTGGACGCGGCCCTTGACCGTGCCGGTCGTTCCCGCCTCCGCCACGCCCCAGCCCGCGAGCAACCGCCCCAGCGGGGTCGGCGACAGGCGGATGTCGTAGCGGACCAGGCTGGGCCGCTGGCGCGTGTCGAATAGCAGGTCGGAGGATACATTGCCGCGCGCCATCGCGAATTTCAGCGGCGACAGGGTCAGCTTGCCGCGATCCAGCGCCAGCGTCAGGTCGACGTTCGAGATCGGCACCCGCCGCGAGCGCACGGTGCGGATCGTCCATTTCAGATCGGCATCTAACCGCTGCATCGTCGCGATGGGCAGCGCGGCATCGGGCAGCAGCCGCTGCGGCCCCACGCCCGTCGCGGCGGCGGCGGCCGCGCGCGGCTGGACGATCGATCAGGTCTGGCTGACCCATTGGCATCCCGATCATGTCGGTGGCGCCGCCGCGCTGAAGGCGCAAGGTGCGCGCATTGCGGGTCCGGCGGCGGAGGCGGCGAAGATCGACGGTCTCGACACGCTGCTGGCCGAGGGTGACACGATCGCGGTCGGCGATGCGGTCGCGACCATCTGGTCGGTGCCCGGCCATACGGCCGGGCATATCGCCTTTCATATTCCCGACCGCGCAACGATCTTCACCGGCGACACGCTGTTCGCCATGGGATGCGGGCGGCTGTTCGAGGGGACGGCGGCGCAGATGCATGTCAATATGCGCCGGTTCGCGGGGCTTCCCGGCGACACCCGCGTCTATTGCGGGCACGAATATACCCTGTCCAACGCGCGCTTCGCCGCCGCCGCCGAGCCGGACAATGCCGCCGTCGCCGAACGCCTGGCCGATGTCGTCGCGATGCGCGAACAGGGCGAGCCGACCATCCCGACGACCATCGCGCTGGAGCGGGCGACCAACCCGTTCCTCCGCTCGGTCGATGCCGAGGAATTGGCCCGGCATCGTGCAGCCAAGGACGCGTTCAAGGGTTGAACCATCGCTACAGGGGTATTTTGACGGAGACGGAATGATGCGTATCGTGACGTTTTTATCTGTTCTGATCCCC
>NZ_JAXOJM010000075.1:0-1174 GCF_036663775.1 Sphingomonas sp. RB1R13 | reverse complement strand
GATGTGATACGCCGCTATGGCGGCGACGCACTGTTCGAGGCGACCGAGGCCATTCGCCGCGCCTCGGTCGATCGCTATCGCGGGCTGGGCGAGGACGGGTCGGTCGACCTGCAACTGGAACGCCTCGCGCTGGACGAGACGCTGGATTTCGTGCGCGGCTTCATGCTGTTCTCGATGCTCGCCAATCTGGCCGAGGACCGGCAGGGCATCGCGCGCGAGCCCGCCGCCGATATCGCCGATGTGCTGGAGACGCTGGCCGGACAAGGCATCGACCGGGACGCCGCGATGGAACTGCTCGCGCAGGCGCTGGTCGTCCCCGTGCTGACCGCGCACCCGACCGAGGTACGGCGCAAGAGCATGATCGACCACCGCAATCGCATTGCCGAACTGCTGGCGATGCGCGACGCGGGCCGCACCGTCACACCCGACGGCGACGATGTCGAGGCGGCGATCGGTCGCCAGATCGCACTCCTCTGGCAGACGCGCGTGCTGCGCCGTGAGCGGCTGTACGTTACCGACGAGGTGGAGACGGCGCTGTCCTATTTGCGCGACGTGTTCCTGCCGGTGCTGCCCGCGCTCTACCAGCGCTGGGACAAGGCGTTCGGCACGCGCGTGCCCGCTTTCCTGCGTCCCGGTTCGTGGATCGGCGGCGACCGCGACGGCAATCCTTTCGTCACCGCCGAGTCGCTGACGACCGCGCTCGCACAAGCCGCGGACGCGGTGTTGACCCATTATTGCGAGGGCGTCCATGCGCTGGGTGCCGAGCTGTCCATCTCGACCGGCCATGCCCAGGTGGACGAGGCGGTGCTGGCGCTGGCCGACGCCAGCGGCGACGAGGCGCTCAGCCGCTCGGACGAGCCCTATCGTCGTGCCCTGTCGGGCATCTATGCGCGCCTGGCCGCCACGCCTCAGGCCCTGACCGGCAAGACCCCGCCCCGCCCCGGCCGCCTGACCGGCGAGCCCTATCCCGATCCCAAGAGCTTACGCACCGATCTAGTCGCAATCGCGCGCGGGCTGGCGGCACAGGGTGACGGTGCGCTGGCCGGCGGCGGCGCGCTCGGCCGTCTGATCCGCGCGGTCGAGACCTTCGGCTTCCATCTCGCCACGCTCGACCTGCGGCAGAATTCGGCGGTGCATGAGCGCGTCGTCGCCGAACTGCTGAAGGTCGCAGGCG
>NZ_JAXOJM010000074.1:0-1182 GCF_036663775.1 Sphingomonas sp. RB1R13 | reverse complement strand
TGAAGCCCAACTTGACCGCGTCGGCGCCTTCCGCTTCGAGCCGGTCGAGGGTGCCGCGGCCAACGCCCTGCCCGATCACGTCCCCGAGGAGGTGAAGGAAGAGCGTTACGCGCGGATCATGGAAAAGACCGCCGCCATCTCCGCCGCCAAGCTCGCCGCCAAGGTGGGCCGCACGCTGCCCGTCATCATCGACGCGGTAGACGAGGAAGGCGGCGCCACCGGCCGATCCCAGGCGGACGCGCCCGAGATCGACGGCGAGGTCTTCCTGCGCGATGCCGGGCATCTGTCGGTCGGCGACATCGTGAAGGTCGAGATCGAGGATGCCGACGAGCACGACCTGTACGGCGTTCCCGTCACAGGAAACGGATAAGCATCATCACGATCCCGGCCATCGACACCAGATAGGCCAGCGACCGCACGTAGCGGACGCCGAAGATATAGAGCGGCACATAGGCGACCCGCGCGAGGAACCACACCCACGCGCCGGTTGCCGCAATCCCGCCGCTCTGCCCGGTGACGGCCAGACCCAATGCCAGCGCGATGAAGATCGGCCAGGTTTCCCGGAAATTGGCCGAGGCGCGTTCGGCCCGACCGGCATAGCGTCCCAGCGGCGCGGGCGTCCCGTCACGCGCGCCCGCGTTCCAGCCGATGCCGCGGTCCAACGTCGCCATCTGCGACTGCAGCGCGATGTGCACGAACAGCAGGATGATCGACCAGCCGAGGATGGTCAGTTCGGTGGTCATGGCGCTTTTCCTCTACGACACCACCCCGGCGAAGGCCGGGGTCCAGTTGCCGCTCACTTGATGGCGCGCCATGAATGGCGTCCCATCTGGACCCCGGCCTCCGCCGGGGTGAAAGAAGAAGGTAGGATCGCCGAATGACCCAAGACCTGATCGTCACCCGCGAAGGCCCGGTCGGGCGGTTGCGGCTCAACCGGCCCAAGGCGATCCATGCTTTGACCCGCGACATGTGCGAGGGCGTGCTCGCCGCGCTGGAGGACTGGCGCGGCGATCTGTCGGTTGAGGCGGTCATCATTGACCATGCCGAGGGACGCGGATTCTGCGCGGGCGGCGACATCCGGTTGCTGGCCGAGAGTGGCGCGGGCGATGGCGAGGCGGCGCGGGGCTTCTTCCATGCCGAATACCGGATGAACCACCGGCTGTTCACCTATGCCAAGCCGAT
>NZ_JAXOJM010000073.1:0-1186 GCF_036663775.1 Sphingomonas sp. RB1R13 | reverse complement strand
CCGCCGACCGACGGATCGGCCTTTGCCGCATCGAGCAGCCGCTGCAGATCGCCCAGCATCGCCCGGTGCACCCGGCAATAGGGTTTCAGCCCGAAACCGGCGGGGGCGGGTACGATGTCCTGCGGCGGCGCGTCACCATAAGGGAAATGCCCCGCCACCCGGCCATCGGGCCCTGGCGGCGGCAGCGCGCCATCGCAGGACTGCGCCTGGACCGCGACGGGCAGGGCGGCGAAGATCAGCAGCGCCAGAAAGCGCAGGAACGCGGCAGGAGCGGTCGGCATGACGCGCGCGCCTCTGGCATGTCGGCGCGCACGGTGGCAAGGGAGCGCGATGCACGGAGATCGCGTTCTATTCATCGACGGCGAAGCGCTGGTAATCGACAAACCGGCGGGCTTGCCCGTGGATCGGCCCCGCAACGGGTCGATCAGCCTCGAAAACCATCTGGAATCGCTGAAGTTCGGCTTCAAGCGCTGGCCGCATGCGGTCCATCGGCTCGACCGCGACACCAGCGGTTGCCTCCTCCTGTCGCGCAACCCGAAGGCCCATGCCCGTTTCCAGCAGGCGTTCGAGGGCGGCTTGGTCGAAAAGCGCTATCTGGCGGTGCTGAACGGTCTGGTCGAGGGGGAGGGCATGATCGACCTTCCGCTCGCCAAGGTGTCGACGATCGAGGAAGGCTGGCGGATGGTCGCCGATCCTTCGGGCAAGTCTGCGCGAACCGGCTGGCGCGCGCTGCGTCATGAGGATGGGCGTACGCTGGTCGAGTTCCGCCCCGAAACGGGGCGCACGCATCAGATTCGTGTCCATGCCGCCACCGGGCTTGGAGCGCCGGTCGTCGGCGATTTGGTGTATGGCGCGGGCGAGCCGGGGGGCCTGTTGCTGCACGCCGCCAGCCTGACCGTGCCGCGCGGCGAGAAGGACCCGATCGTCGCCGAAGCGCCGACGCCGGAACGCTTCGGCATCTTCCAGAATTAGGCGACCCGGCGATGGCGCTGATCCCCGTCACCCGCGCCATCGCGATCGACGAGCGCGAGATTGCCGAGAGCTTTACCCGCGCCTCCGGGCCGGGCGGGCAGCATGTCAACACGACTGACAGCGCGGTGCTGCTGCGCTTCGACGTGGGCGGCTCGCCCAGCCTGCCCGAGGCGGTGAAGCTGCGTCTGGCGGTGCTGGCGGGACAGCGGCTGAG
>NZ_JAXOJM010000072.1:0-1189 GCF_036663775.1 Sphingomonas sp. RB1R13 | reverse complement strand
CAGCATGATTGGCATCGTCGCGCTGGCCGCTCTCGCGAAGGCAGTGCTGCACCTGCCCCTCGGCCGGGCGGATGGACAGGATGGGACGGCGGTCCTGACATGGTTGGTCCTGGGGCGAACCGCATCGGCCCTTCTGCCGATGCGCATCGGATCGCTTCATCAAGGCGTGGCGGTCCTGGCGCTCGCCTATGCGGCAAGCGGCGCCGTCGCGATCAGCTATGGCTGGAGCGTCGGACCGGCCATGCTCGTGCTGCTGGGATTGGCGATGGGCGTGACCAATCTCATCGGATGGGCGATCCTGCCGCTGCTGGCGGCGGGCCCTCGCGGTTATGGGGTGTATGCCATGGCGTCGAAGGTCGCGCTGGGGTTGGCGGGGCTCGCCCTGGGGGGGAGCCTGGGGCGTATGCCGACCTTCACGGCGCAGGGATATTTCGCCTTCACACTGGCCGTCGCCATTGCGTGCGCCTTCGCTGCCGGACTGCTGATACCGCGCTTGACAGGAACGCCGCGACACAGTCTTTCCCGGCAATGACCGTGATCACCGCCGGGACATTTCCGCCCCAGTTCCTGCGGGACGACGGGCGGCGTACCGCGACGGCGAACGAACGCCTTGTGATGAACCTGCTCTCGCGCCAGGGTTCGGCGAGCCGTGCCGACCTGGCCCGCCTGACAGGCTTGGCGCCGCATTCGATCACCCGCCTGGTCGAGCCGCTCATCGCGCGCGGCCTGCTATACGAGGCGATTCCGATCGCGGCCGGCGTCGGCAAGCCAGCGACCAAGCTGGCGCTGAATGGCGCATCGGCCTTCGCCATCGGCCTGTCCGTGATGACTGATGCCGTCTCGCTGGTGCTGCTCGATCTCGCCGGCAACGTCCAGGCGACGCGCTGCGAAAAGCTGGCGGACATCGAGATTTCCGGCGCGTGCCGCCAGATTCGGACCATGATCGACGGAGTCGTCGTCGCGGCAAAGCGCGACCGATCCACGCTGGTCGGTATCGGGATCGGCGTCACCGGCTATTTCATCGGCGATGGTGCCCGATTGAATCCGCCGCGGCTGCTCGACCCTTGGGCGCTTGTGCCGCTCGACACCATCCTGGCCGATGCACTGGGCGAGAAGGTGTGGATCGACAATGACGGCAATGTCGCTGCGATCGGCGAGGCGATGCTGGGCCATGGTCGCACCATGCGCG
>NZ_JAXOJM010000071.1:0-1191 GCF_036663775.1 Sphingomonas sp. RB1R13 | reverse complement strand
GAGGCGGCGGGGGCGCTGCTGTTGGCGTCGCCATTGCCGCCACCGCAGGCGGCCAGCGCGAGCGGAAGGGCGAGGAGGAGGAGACGAGACTTCATCGACATATTCTCCGAAGGGAAAAGAAGGATTTAGCGGGCGGCGCTTGCGCGCAACAGCGGCTGCAGCTTGTCCCAAGTGAACACGCCCATCGCCTGCTTGCCGTTGATGGAGAAGCCGGGCGTGCCCTCGATCGAGTCGGGCGCAGCGGTCGTCATCGCGACGATCCGGTCGGTGGCGGCGCGATCCGACAGGCAGGCGGTGATCTGCGCATCGCTCAAGCCGGCGCTCTTGCCGATCGCGGTCAGCCCCGATCCGTCCGCCTCGGCGCGCATCTGCGCGGCGGGGGGATAGGTGCCGATCCGCTGGGCATTGGCCTGGTCAAACTCCATACCGCGCTTCAGCCAGTCGCGCTGCTGCGCGAAGATCGTCTCGGTCAGGCGGGCGAACTTGCCCGCCCCGCCGCACCGCGCGATCAGCGCGGCGGCGAGGTCCAGCCGGTCGCGGATGAAATGGCGAATCTCGATGCTGGTCGAGCCCGAGCGGACCATCTGTCCTTTCAGGACGGGCGCCGATTCGGTGGTGAAGACGGCGCAATGCGGACAGGTATAGCTGACATATTCGACCAGCTTCACCCGCGCCGCCGGATTGCCGATGACATAGGTCCCGGCGGGCGTCTGGGTGACGTGGGTGCTCCAGTCCATCTTGGCTCGTGCCTGGGCGGCATCGGCCGGGACAGCGGACAGCGAAAGGCCGAGCGCGGCCAGCGACAGGAAAAGACGCATCACGACACCTTGGGAAGGCCGCGCGTCGCAGCGACGCCCGCGGCAAGCGACTCGAGCACGGCACGAAGCTCCGGATCGGCGATCTGGCGCAGGCCGTCGCCCATTTCCGGCGGCACCGGCTGCGGCTTGGGCGGCGCGGCGCGGCGCGGTGCCGCCATGGGCAGCTCGCCCTGCCGGATCTGCAACCGGGCGACGGCCGGATACCCGAAGAAGCGGTTCACCCGCTCGATGATCTCGGGCGCGATATGCTGCATCATCGGTGCGTGGGCGCCTTATACCACCATGCTCAGAGTTCAGCCCGAATTCTTGCCGCCGGGAAAGCGGATCGATTCGTGGCGCCACACACGGGAGTAGCGTTCGCCTACGATTTCAT
>NZ_JAXOJM010000070.1:0-1197 GCF_036663775.1 Sphingomonas sp. RB1R13 | reverse complement strand
CCGCGTCTTTCAGCAGCCCAATTATGCCGAGAACTTCATCCAGTCGACCTTCGACGCGTTGGGTGACGAGAAGACCGGCCAGACCCTGGTAATCGGTGGCGACGGCCGCTTCCTGAACCGCGAGGTGATCCAGGTCGCGATCCGCATGGCGGCGGCGAACGGCTTCGCCCGCGTCGTGGTCGGGCAGGGCGGCATCCTGTCGACGCCTGCCGCCAGCAACGTAATTCGTCAGCGCCAAGCCTTGGGCGGCCTGGTCCTGTCGGCCAGCCACAATCCCGGCGGCCCGGACGAAGATTTCGGCATCAAGTACAACATCTCTAACGGTGGTCCCGCACCCGAGAAGGTGACCGACGCGATCCATGCCAACACCAAGTCGATCAGCCGCTGGCTGACGGTGGAGGCCGACGACATCGACCTCGACGCGCTGGGCGAGGTGACGGTCGGCGACATGACGGTCGAGGTGATCGACTCGGTTGCCGACTATGCCGCGCTGATGGAGAGCCTGTTCGACTTCGCCGCGATCCGGAAGGCCGTCGAGGGCGGCTTCACCATGTCGTTCGACGCGATGAGCGCGGTGACCGGGCCTTACGCGACCGAAATCCTCGAAAAGCGACTGGGATTCGCGGCGGGCACCGTGAAGAACGGCACGCCGCTCCCCGATTTCGGTGGACATCATCCCGACCCCAATCTGGTCCATGCCAAGGAACTCTACGAACGGATGATGGCCCCCGACGCGCCCGATTTCGGTGCGGCTTCGGACGGGGACGGCGATCGCAACCTCATCATCGGGCGCGGGCGCTTCATCACGCCGTCGGACAGCCTGGCGATGCTGGCCGCGAACGCGCATCTGGCGCCCGCCTATGCCGGTGGCCTGAAGGGCATCGCTCGTTCGATGCCGACCAGTGCCGCCGCCGACCGCGTGGCCGAAAAGCTGGGCATCCCGGCATACGAGACCCCGACCGGCTGGAAGTTCTTCGGCAATTTGCTCGATGCGGGCATGGCGACGATCTGCGGCGAGGAGAGCGCTGGGACCGGCTCGGACCATGTCCGCGAGAAGGACGGGCTGTGGGCGGTGCTCCTCTGGCTCAACATCCTCGCCGCCTCGGGCAAGTCGGTGGACCAGATCGCGCGCGATCACTGGGCGACCTATGGCCGCAATTATTATGCGCGCCATGACTATGAGGGCGTCGAGAGCGA
>NZ_JAXOJM010000069.1:0-1203 GCF_036663775.1 Sphingomonas sp. RB1R13 | reverse complement strand
CGACCGCCGCCACCGCCTGCGCCAGCCGCTCGACGGTCGCGGAGGGCTGGGGTTGATGCATGATCCCCGTCACCAGCGTGAAATGCACGTCGTAGCGATCGCGTGCCCAGTCGAGCAGTGGGTTCCACCCCGCATCCTGCCGCTCGACCAACTCCGGCGGCGAGTCGGCGCGATAACAGAGCAGGTCGCTTTCCGCATAGCGCGCCAGCCCGTCCGCAAAGGGCGCCGGGTCCGCCGCGATCCGGTCGATCGCCGCATTGGCAAGGCCGGTCAGCGGCATGGCACGCGGGTCGACCGTCTCCCCGACGCTGCGCCACTCCTCCGCCACCGCCTCGGCCAGCGCGGGCGTCGGCAGCGCCAGTGGCACCCGACCCGGCGTGCGCACCGGCCGGTCGTCGAGCCGCACCACCCGCTCGGTATCGACCGAGACATTTGTCCAGAACCGCTTCATTCGCCCCCACTCCGCCAACGATGCGCCAGCCCCGCGGGTACGATCGCGATCATCGCCAGCGCCGACAGGATGATGGCGACACCCAGCGCCTTGTGCGGCCATGCCACCCCGCGCGAGGCGAGCACCACGCCGAACAGCGCGCCCGCCACGCCGATCAGGCGCACCCCCATGATGATGAACCAGTGCCGCCGCGCGCGCGTGTCGCCGCTCATGCCCGCACCAGCAGGGCGGGCAGGTCCGCAACCTCTTGCGCCACGACCTCGGCGCCCGCGTTCACCAGTTCCGTCACGTCATGATATCCCCAGGCGACGCCGACCGCGAAGGCGCCCGCCGCCTTGCCCATCGCCATGTCGAAGCTCGTATCGCCGATCATCGCGACATCCTGTGCCGAGACGCCGGTCTCGGCCATCGCGGCGAGCACCATCGAGGGATCGGGCTTGGATGGATGCCGGTCGGCGGTTTGCAGCGTGACGAAGTGATGGCTGAGGCCATGTTCCGCCAACACCCGATTGAGGCCACGATCCGACTTGCCCGTCGCCACGCCCATCAGCCAGCCCTCCCTCGCCAGATGATCGAGCAGCGCGGGGATGCCGTCGAACAGCGGCTCGGGCTCCATCGCGCCCGCCGTGCGCAGGCGAAAGAAGGCGGCCTTATAGTCGCTCGCCAGCTGGTGATGCATCGCATCCGGCTGGTCGGGGGCAAGCACCCGCATCGCCTCGACCAGGCTCAGGCCCACGATCCGGCGAATCGCA
>NZ_JAXOJM010000068.1:0-1212 GCF_036663775.1 Sphingomonas sp. RB1R13 | reverse complement strand
AAGATGGGGAGGATTTGAAGTTTACCGCGTCGGCACGGGTTCCGCGCCGGTGTAATCATAAAAGCCGCGCTTGGTCTTGCGGCCGTACCAGCCCGCCTCGACATATTTGATGAGCAGCGGGGCGGGGCGGAACTTGGGGTCGCCCGTCCCCTCGAACAGCACGCGGGTGATCTCCAAGCAGGTGTCCAGCCCGATGAAATCGGCGAGCGTCAGCGGGCCCATCGGGTGGTTCAGCCCCAGCTGGCACGCCGCGTCGATATCCGGGATCGTCGCCACGCCCTCGCCCAGCGCCACCCTCAATCCGCGAACAGCATCACCGGCGTTTCCAGCAACCGCTTCAACGCCTGGACATAGCTCGCCGCATCATAGCCATCGACGACGCGGTGGTCGCAGCTGATCGACAGGTTCATCAGCTTGGCCCGCGCGATCGTCTCGCCGCCGCGCCCGTCGGCGCGGAAGACGGGGCGCTCGACGATGCGGTTGGGGCCGATGATCGCGACCTCGGGCCGGTTGATGACCGGCGTCGTCGCGATCCCGCCCAGCGGCCCGAGCGAGGTCAGGGTGATCGTGCCGCCGCCCATGTCGGTGCTGGCGATGCTGCCCGCGCGGGCGGCTTCGGCGAGGCGGCCGATCTCGGTCGCCAGCTGCCAGACGTTGCGGCTTTCGGCGTTGCGGATCACCGGCACCATCAGCCCCGCCGGGGTCTGGGTCGCCATGCCCATGTGCACCGCACCCGAACGATTCACCACGCCCGCCTCGTCATCATAGCGCGCGTGGAGCATCGGGAAGTCGGGCAGGGTCTTGCAGATCGCGACGATCAAGAGCGGCAGCATGGTCAGCTTGGGCCGGTTGCCCCGCCCGGCGTTCAACTGCGCGCGCGTCTCCTCCAGCGCGGTGACGTCGATTTCCTCGACATAGGTGAAGTGCGGGATGGCGCGTTTGGACGCGGCCATGTTCTCGGCGATGCGACGACGCATCCCGATGACGCGCACCGCTTCGTCCGCGCGGGGGGCACGCGCGGGGGTATAGCCCTGGCCCGAGCCGTAACGCAGGAACGCGTCGAGGTCGGAATGGCGAACGCGGTCGCCCTCGGCGGGCTTCACGCTGGCGAGGTCGACGCCCAGATCCTGCGCGCGGGCGCGAACGGCGGGCGAGGCCAGCACCTTCTTCTCCTGCTCCCTCTCCCCTTGCGGGAGAGGGTCGGGGTGAGGG
>NZ_JAXOJM010000067.1:0-1218 GCF_036663775.1 Sphingomonas sp. RB1R13 | reverse complement strand
GAGATGTGGTGGAAGGAGGACCGTTGCGACGTCGAGGCGCTGCGTCCGCGTGCGCTGGCGATGCTGCGCGACCAGAATACCCATCCGATGATGCGCGCGCTGTGGCAGCCGCGCCTGATCGAGGCGATCGACTGGATCGCCGCCGAGGTCGCCACCAAGGCCAGCGAAGGCCGCCATGTCCTGAGCGCGGAAGGCAAGGGCAGGGCGGAGCTGGCGGGCGTGACGCTGACCGGCCGGTTCGACCGGATCGACAAGGCGGCGGACCGATCGCTGGTGGTGATCGACTATAAGACCGGCAAGCCGCCTTCGACCACGGCGGTGCGCGAGGGGTTCAGCCTTCAGCTGGGTCTGCTCGGCCTGATCGCCGAGCGGGGCGGGTTCGAGGGCGTGGCGGGCAAGGCGGGCGGTTTCGAATATTGGTCGCTGGGGCGCGGACGCGAAGGGCTGGGCTATATCGCCACGCCGGTCGATCCCGACGGCAAACGTGAGCGGATTCGAACCGACGAGTTCGTGTCGATCGCGGCGGCGAACTTCGCCGAGGCGGCGGGCCAGTGGCTGACCGGCGATGCGCCATTCACCGCCAAGCTGGTGCCCGAATATGCGCCCTATGCGGAATATGACCAGCTGATGCGGCGGGATGAATGGTATGGCCGTGATCGGTGATGTTTTCCCTTGGCCTTCGACGTCGCTCAGGCTGAACGGGGTGTGGGGATTGTCTACAACAGCCGTTCACGCTGAGCGAAGTCGAAGCGCACGCCCGGCGCTATGCCAAGGGCGCCATTCCCGTGGCCTTCGACTTCGCTCAGGCTGAACGGAGGGTGGGGAGGAAGTCCCCTTACCCGTTCGCCTTGATCCACTCCTCAACCACCGGCGCGATGCGGTTACGCCATTTGGAGCCGTTGAAGATGCCGTAATGGCCGACCTTCTCGGCCATGTAATAGCGCTTCTTGTCGTCCGGCAGATTGGTCGCCAGCGTCAGCGCCGCGCGGGTCTGGCCTAGGCCGGAGATGTCGTCGCGCTCGCCCTCGATCGCCAGCAGGCCGATATCGGTGATCGCGCCCGGATCGACGCGCTTGCCATGATGCAGCATCTCGCCCTTGGGCAACGCATGGCGCTGGAACACCAGCTCGACGGTCTGGAGATAGAACTCCGCCGTCATGTCACAGACCGCGCGATATTCGTCATAGAAGCGCTTGGTGGAATCGGCGCTTTCGCCGT
>NZ_JAXOJM010000066.1:0-1221 GCF_036663775.1 Sphingomonas sp. RB1R13 | reverse complement strand
CGCGACCAGCAACAGGGTAAAGCTGCCCGCCACCGCCGACGCCCCGTTGGCGATGATGTAGATGACGAGCGCGACGATCAGCACCCGCCGCCGTCCATAGCGATCGGCCAGCGGCCCATGCACCAGCTGCGCCACGCCGAAACCGATCAGAAACGCCGTGACGACGAACGGCCGCGCAGCAGGCGGCGCCCCCAGCGCTTCCCCGATGGCAGGCAGCGCGGGCAGCATCGAATCGATTCCCAACGCGGTCAACGCCATCAGCGCCGCGATCAGCAGAACGAACTCGACAAAGCCGATGGGCGCACCGGGGGGCTCGGCGGTGACGGGCGTCACCGGATCAACGGAACGGGATTCGGACATGATGGCTGCCACATAGGGGAGATGGACGGAGAGGGAAACCGGGAAAACCCGGCGGCCGCCTCATGGTTGCCCTTCCGACTTCCAAGGTCAGCCGGGTTTCACCGCGTCGTAATAATGATTCTGTCCTTCATCGGTCAGGCGATCGGCCAGAACCAGCCCGCACGCCTGCAACCGTTCCGCATAGGCCGACGCCCCCAGCGAACGGGAAACGCGCCCGGTCAGGCTGTCGCGCCATTCGCATCGCTGATGCGGGGCACTGAACAGGAAGCGTCCACCCGGTTCCAGCACCTTCGCCACCTTCTCCAGCAGCCTGTCTTGATCGGGCTCCGCCAACAGGAAGATCAGGCCGATCGCCACGACACCGGCAAAGCGTCGCCCGAATAGCTCGCTGCCCTGCACCGGCTCGCAAAGGGCGGGCATTTCGGGAAAATGGGCGCGATAGGCGGCAAGGAGTGAGGGTGACGCATCGCCCCCCCATACTGAAAAGCCCTCGTCGACCAACGCCCGCGCGATCGGCATTCCGGAGCCGCAACCCAGGTCGAGGATCGCCGTCGATGGCGGGAAGGCGTCCATCGCCCAGCGGCGAACGATGTTCGCACCGACCTCCGAACGAACCGCCATGAACGTCTTCGCAACGGCATCCCAGCCTTCGGATGTGTCGGTCGTCACCGCATGGTTCCTTCCAGTATTGCCGCGCCCCTGGCACCGACAGCGCCATCCAACTGTTAAAGGCGGACATTCAGCGTGGCTAAAGCATAGCAGGCCGACAATCCCCGGCCAGCCATCTCGGCCCACAGGACGCGTAAGGAGTTTATCGCCATGTCCATCCTGTCCCGCTCCCCCCTCGCCCTTCCGCTGCTG
>NZ_JAXOJM010000065.1:0-1227 GCF_036663775.1 Sphingomonas sp. RB1R13 | reverse complement strand
TCGGCCGTGACCCGCCCCCCGGCATCAACTCCATGACCGCGCCCAGGCCTCGGCGTCGGCGAGTTGCAACAGCCGGGCAAAGCGCAGGTCGCGGGCCGGTCCCGGCGCCAGCGCGGCCTCCACTGCCGCCCGGTCGATGACGCCATGGATGGCCAGGCATCCGTCAAGCAGGAAAGGCCGCAACATGTCGGCCTCTTTTTCGACCAGTCGCGCCAGGAAGCCGGTCGGCGTGCCCTTTGATCGCCGGCTGACCACCGAAGTCGGCAGCCGCGTGGCATAGGCCCGCCGAACCGGTGCCCGGTTACGCCCCTCCTCGAACCACATCCAACTTGGCACCCGCAACGCGGCTTCGGCGATGGGCTGCGACACGAGCGGCGACAGAATTGCCGGGCGTCTTTCAGCCTCGAGATTCCCGACGACCGAAACAGCAGCCAGAAGAAGACCGACCTGCGCCGCCTTGCCTGGCGGTGTACCTTGCGGTGGTACCAGCCAGGGGTGGAGCGGAATGAAGTCGTCGATCATCGCGGGATTGAGAAGCATGCGGTCGATCGGCCAGCGATATGCCACACGACCCGTCATCATCCGCAGGGCGGCACGATGCATCACCGACACCAAGCTGACATTGGCCATCCGCGCGATCGACGCGGCCGTTGCCAGCGGCCGCGCCGCCCTGTTCAGGCCCAGCAAAGCATCTATCACCGGAACGACGCTTTGGAGCGAGCAAAACATGTTGTCGCCGCCGCCGCCATCGATCACCTGCTTCGCGCCGGTATCGCGTGCCAGCCTGTCCGCCGCCGCCAATGTGGCCTGGCGGAATGGCGCGCCAGTCGGTCGAGGCAGTCCAGGCGCAAAAGGACGCGTGAAATCGACCTGCTCCGGATCGCGCATGATCTCGACCAGAGGTACGTTCAAATGATGCGCCACGGCTCGCGCTTGGCTTCGCTCATCGCCTTGTGCGTCTGCCACCACCATGGTCAGGCAGGTCAGATGATGCGTGCATGCTGCCAGTGCCGCTGCTACGGTCGACGAGTCCAGCCCACCCGATAATAGCAAAATCACCGGCGTATCTCGGTTCACGCAAGCCGACACCGCGACGTCAATCGCCGAGCGCATGGCGTTCGCGGCGGCGTCGCACGACTGGAACGGGGGCATTTGCTCAGTGCAGGACCATGGTGACCAGCAGCACCTGATACGGACATTGGCTAGGGCGACTTGCAGCATCTGCCC
>NZ_JAXOJM010000064.1:0-1228 GCF_036663775.1 Sphingomonas sp. RB1R13 | reverse complement strand
CTGCGCCCGATGACGGTCCAGCGCGCCGGGCGCGGCGTATCGAGCGCCGAAGATCTGTTGCGCGGCTTCGCCATTCCGGTGGGGACGCGGCTTTGACGCGATTTGCGCTGACCGTCGAGTTCGATGGGCGGCCCTTCATGGGCTGGCAGCGACAATCGCACGGCCCCAGCGTCCAACAGGCACTGGAGGATGCCGTCCACGCCGTCACCGGCGAACGAACCGCCGTGCATGCGGCGGGTCGAACCGATGCGGGGGTGCACGGGCTGGCGATGCGCGCCCATGTCGATATCGAAAAGCCTATCGCGCCCTTTCGCCTGATGGAGGCGCTCAATGCGCGGGTACGCCCGGCCCCCGTCGCGGTGCTGGATTGCGTCGAGGTCGCACCCGACTGGCATGCACGCTTTTCGTGCATCCGGCGATCCTATGAGTATCGCATCGTCAATCGCCGCGCGCCGCTGACTCAGGAAGCCGGACTGGCGTGGCAGGTGCCGCAGATGCTCGACGAAGTCGCCATGGCGGACGCGGCCGAACGGCTGGTCGGGCGGCACGACTTTACGACCTTCCGTTCGGTCCATTGCCAGGCGGATAGTCCGGTGCGGACGCTGGACCTGCTATCGGTCGAGCGAAGTGGGGATAGACTGTTCATCCGGGCCGCGGCGCGCTCGTTCCTGCATCACCAGGTACGCTCGATGGTCGGTTGCCTCGCCCTGGTCGGCATGGGTCGCTGGTCGCCCGACGATGTTGAGGCGGCGCTCAATGCCCGCGACCGCGCGCAGCTGGGGCTGAACGCGCCGTCGGACGGGCTGTTCTTCGTGGCGGCGGATTACCCGGACGAAGGCTGACGCGAGAAGCGCGCGGCCAGCTCGACATGGGTCGACCAGCGGAACTGCCCCACCGGCTGCACCCAGTCGAGTTGCCACCCCTGATCGACCATCGCTTTGGCATCGCGTGCGAAGCTGGATGGGTTGCACGAGACATAGGCCACGGCCGCCACTTCGGCGCTGGCCAGCGCATCCGCCTGATCCCGCGCGCCGGCGCGCGGCGGATCGAGGACGATGGCGTCGAACCGATCCAGTTCCGCCTTGGTCAGCGGACGGCGATAGAGGTCGCGGTGCTCGGCGAAGACCATGCGCCCTGCGCCATTCGCCGCGCCCTTGAGCGACAATATCGCGTCGCGCGCGCCCTCGGCGGCATAGACCTTGCCCGGCAGCGCCAGCGCGAAGGTGCC
>NZ_JAXOJM010000063.1:0-1233 GCF_036663775.1 Sphingomonas sp. RB1R13 | reverse complement strand
GGCGACCGAAATCAGGCTCTTGAGCGATACGCCGCGTAACGACGGTGCATGGTGGCGTCGCAGCGTGTTAAGGTCGGTATCCAGGCCATGAAAGCTCGCAATCATCGCCAGGCATGCCAATCCGCATTCGGCAACCTCGGTCTGACGAATGTGGCGAACCGAATGGCGACCGAACAGGCTAAGATCGAGCTTCGCCATGTCAGCGGCGCCGTACCGCAAGGATCGGCTCAAACAGCCATTCCGCCAATGACCGTCTCTCAGTGACAATGCGCGCGGTCAATGTCATGTCGGGTTGCAGGCGATGAAAGCGACCGAACGCATAGATTCGCGGGTCCTTGATGGCAGCGATGACCAAGTAGACGGGTTCGGATTGACCGTTGGCGTTAGTACGGTTGATAGCGGCCGAGCTGATCCGCTCTACCGTGGCCAGCACCGAACCGAACCGTTCATAGGGAAAAGCATCGACCTGCAGGCGGACTCCCTGTCCGACAGATAGGAAGCCAGCCGCCTGGGTCGGCACATAGAGTTGGGCTTGGAGTTTCGCGCCAGCCGGCACGATCGTCATTAACGGCGCATTGCCCTGCGCGGGCTGCCCGATACGCGCCGTCACCGCAGTGACGACGCCGGCGATCGGCGCGGTCAGCGTGTAACCACGCGAGGCTTCCACATCGAACCGCCGCTGCGCGACCGAGGCCCGGTCGCCCGCGATACCAGCCGCCGTCGCCTGTGCGGTGCGCCCCGCCTCCTCGATCGCGCGGGACGCTTCCATGAGGCTGGCCTGTTTGTCGGCCCGCGCCTGGCCGAGACTGGCGAGTTGCTGCTGACGACCGAGCAGGGTTTCCTCACGCGCTTGAAGATCGCGTCTACTGAGGAATCCCTTGGTCGCAATTGTTTGCGACCGATCGTAATCTCCCTGTGCGACATTGACCAGGCTCCGCTGCGTGGCGATCTGCTCGTCCAGCGCGGCGATTTCGGCATGAAGGCCGCCGATTTGCGCCGCCAGCCGCTGGCGTGTCGCCCTGGCACTGGACAGTGTCGATCGTTCCTGTGCCGCAAGCTGGGCATCCTGTTCGCCCAAGGCGGTCAGCACTTGTGCTGGACCGGTGCCGCCGGTTCGCTCCATCTCCTCGACGCGGATCGATACCAACGGGGCTGAGGACGATACTCGCTCGCCTTCTTTCACTGCAATGCCGGTTATGATGCCAGCACGGGACGGAACGATCTGGGCCGCAC
>NZ_JAXOJM010000062.1:825-1235 GCF_036663775.1 Sphingomonas sp. RB1R13 | reverse complement strand
AGCACCAGACCCGGCGCGTCGGGGATCAGCCCGTTCAGGAACGCCAGCGCCATGGTCGTGCCCATGGCTACGAAGATTAGCAGGACCCCACCGGCCACTACGGCAAATTGCAGAAGGTTGAGGCGGACGAAGCCGCGCGTCTCCTCCGTGTCATAGGCGACGTTCAGCCCCGTGATGATGGCCGACGATCCCTTGGTCGCGCCATACCAGGCCAGGATCAGCGCCACGACCAGCCCGATGCCCTGCTTGTCCTTCGCGCTCTCGACCACCGTCAGCAACTGGTCGGTGATGATCGAGGCGGCGTCGCGTGGGAGGGACGCGAAGACCGCCTCGACATTGGCTCGCACCGTCTCCGCATCGGCAAATAGTCCATAGCTCAGCACGACCGCGCCCAGGGTCGGCACGATCGC
>NZ_JAXOJM010000062.1:0-815 GCF_036663775.1 Sphingomonas sp. RB1R13 | reverse complement strand
ATGCCCGCCGCGATGATCCCGATATTGTCGGCCCCGACCTCCTCCCAGGTCCGCTTCAGGATGGCGAGCCATCCCCTGGGCGGCACCTGAAGGGGCGAAGGCGCCCCTTCGCCCGCGCGGTGATCCGCCATTCCCTGACGCATCGTCACACCCTGCCCCATCCCGTCATCCATCTATTTTCCCTTCACAAGAGGCAAACTCGCGCTGGACAAGTTCGGTCCCCGGACGAGGCGCAACCCTGGCCCCCTCGACATTGCGCTACGCTTCGCTGTCATGGCATGGCGCGCTCGTGGAAAACCGACCCCATATCCTCGTGGATGCCGATGCCTGTCCGGTGAAGGACGAAATCTACCGCGTCGCCTATCGTCTGGACGTCCCCGTGACGGTGGTCAGCAATGCGCCGCTGCGTGTACCCCAGCATCCGCTGATCGCGCGCATCGTGGTCGGCGATGCCTTCGATGCCGCCGACGACTGGATCGCCGAACGCGCCAACCCGATGGCGATCGTCGTTACCGCCGACATCCTGCTCGCCGATCGCTGCCTGAAGGCGGGCGCGACCGTGATCGGGCCCAATGGCAAGCCCTTCACGACGAGTTCGATCGGCAATGCGATCGCGGTGCGCGCGATCATGGCCGATCTTCGCGCGGGAGGTGATCGGATCGGTGGACCGGCCCCCTTCGGAAAGGAAGATCGCTCCCGGTTCCTCTCGGCACTGGACGAAGCGGTGACGCGGGTCTTGCGCCAGACAAAAACCTGACGGCCATTTCCCGACCGGAGCGGCTTGATCTATCAGACCAAGGACGATTACGACCGCG
>NZ_JAXOJM010000061.1:0-1239 GCF_036663775.1 Sphingomonas sp. RB1R13 | reverse complement strand
AGGGCAAGGTTGGGGGGTATGGCGACTCTGCAGCACCAGATCGATCGATGGCGGTCCAGCGGGATGCTGGGCCAGATCATCCGCTTTGGTATCGCGGGCGGATTGTCGACGGTCGTCTATTCCGCCGTCTATCTGCCGCTGACCTCCTGGGTCCTGCCACACGACAAGGCCGTGCTGGCGGTGCCGCCCGCTTTTCTGGTCGCGGTCATCGTCGGCTTCTTCCTGCACAGCGCGTGGAGCTTTCGCGGACACGGCACCCGCGACTCCAGCGGCAGGCAGCATCTGAAATTCCTCGTCGTCCAGGGTTTCGGCCTGGCGCTCAATGCACTGTTCACCTGGATCGTGACGGGGCTTATGCATCAACAACCCTGGGTCGCGCTGATCCCGGTGGTCACGATCACGCCGATCGCGACCTTCGCGCTCAACCGCCAATGGGTCTTCGGATAAGTTCATGGACCGTATCGTTTACGACCGCATGGCCGCGCATGATTCCACCCATTGGTGGTACCGCGCGCGCCGCGACATTCTGGCGGACTATCTGACCCGCTATGGCAAGCTGCCCAAGGACGCGCGTATCCTCGAGATCGGTTGCGGCACCGGGCACAACCTGCCGATGCTGGCCAGCTTCGGCACGGTCGATGCGATCGAAATCGATCCGGCCGCGCGCGAGATCGCGTCGCAGCGCCTCGGCAAGCCGGTCCAGGCCGCGCCGCTCCCCGAACTGCCGGGGATCGCGCGGGGGGCGTACGACCTGATCGCGGTGCTCGACGTGGTGGAGCATATCGAGGACGATGTTGCCGCACTGGCCGCGATGAAATCCTGCCTGAAGCCCGGCGGCAAGATCCTGATCGCGGTCCCCGCGCACCAGTGGATGTGGTCGGCGCATGACGTGGTGAACCATCATCATCGCCGTTATTCCAAGGGGACTTTGGTGTCGGCGATCGAGAAGGCGGGGCTGAAACCCCGCAAGCTCGGCTATTTCAACTCGCTGCTGTTCCCACTGGCCGCCGCCGCGCGGATCGCTGGGCGGATCACGGGCCGCGACGACAGCGACGACTCGCCGCCGCCCGCACCGCTCAACAAGGCGTTCGAGGCGATCTTCCGGCTGGAGCGGCATCTGGTGGGGCGCGTTCCCATGACGCCGGGGGTGTCGATCGTGACCTTGGCGGAGCCTGTCTGACGCTGGCGTTGGGGCGTGGCCTTCGACTTCGCTCAGGCTGAGCGGAGGTGGGGATATGC
>NZ_JAXOJM010000060.1:0-1240 GCF_036663775.1 Sphingomonas sp. RB1R13 | reverse complement strand
GGTGCAGCCCGCCGCCGCCAGTTTTGCCTGCGCGGTCGTCAAATCGGCATCGGCCAGCTGGCCCTTGGCTGCTATCAGCGTGGCGATGAACATGGCGAACTCCTCTGACCGACCCAGGGTCGCGCTCATCGCAGGGCCGACCGCCAGCGGCAAGTCCGCATTGGCGCTCGATCTGGCGAAGGCGACCGGCGGCACGATCATCAATGCCGATTCGGCGCAGGTGTACCGGGACCTGTCGATCCTGACCGCCCGCCCCTCCCTCGAGGAAGAGGCGCAGGCACCGCATCGGCTGTTCGGTCATGTCGACGGCGCGGACACCGGCTATTCGGCGGCGCGCTGGGCGGCAGAGGCACGCGCTGCGATCGAGGACAGCCTGGCGGCGGGATCGCTGCCCATCCTGGTCGGCGGCACCGGCCTTTATATGCGCACCCTGCTCGATGGCATCGCGCCGGTGCCCGAGATCAATGCTGATATTCGCGCAGAGGTCCGCGCCCTGCCCGTCGCCGAGGCGCATGCCGCCCTGTCGCGCGAAGACCCCATCGCCGCCGCCCGGCTAAACCCGGCCGACACCACCCGCGTCGCCCGCGCGTTGGAGGTGGTGCGCTCGACCGCCCGTCCGCTGCACGAATGGCAAGCGCATAAGGAAGGCGGCATCGGCAACCGGATCGCCCTGTCCGCCGTCGTCCTGCTCCCCGACCGCGACGGGCTGAACGTCCGGATCGACCTGCGTTTCGGCGAAATGCTGGACGAAGCGCTGGACGAAGCTGCCGCTTTGCTCGCGCGGCCCGACCTGCCCGCCGACGCCCCCATCCGCCGCGCGATCGGCGTGCCCGAGGCCGCCGCGCTGCTGGCGGGCACCATGACCCGCGCCGAAGCGCAGGCGGCGGGCGCACTGGCGACAAGGCGTTATGCCAAAAGGCAATTCACCTGGTTCCGGCACCAGCCCGGCCCGGGCTGGACAGTGATTCCCGACACCGCACTCGATGTGCGACGCAACATAATAGAAACTTTATTGCGCAATTGACGGTTGACGCGCACTTTTTAAACTTGTAGCCGCGCCATTCCCGACACGCCCCGTCAGTGGGCACGGACGCAGAAGGACGAAGACGATGACCGAGAAGAGCGGAGCCGATATCCTGGTCGAGGCGCTGTGCGATCTCGGCGTGGAGGTCGTCTTCGGCTATCCGGGTGGTGCGGTGCTGCCGATCTACGACGCCATGTTCCGATCGACGCGCATCCG
>NZ_JAXOJM010000059.1:0-1240 GCF_036663775.1 Sphingomonas sp. RB1R13 | reverse complement strand
CGTCGTGGGCAGCAGCAACGGCGATATCGGCTATGGCGGCGCGCTTGGGACCAATCTGGGCTTCAACATCACGGGCGACAGCAACAAGTCGTTCCCGACGATCAGCAATTTCGGTCCCGCCGGGAATGGCGGTCGCTGGGCCGATCCGGCGCTGATCGGGTCGCACGTCACCGTGCTCCAGACCCAGAAGAATACCGACGACCTGAAGCAATTCCGTGCGGTGGCGACCTGGAAGGAAGACAATCTGACGCTGAAGGCGGGCGGTCAGTATGTCGACGACAAATTCTACCAGCAGAATGCCAGCACCTTCACCAACAATTACTGGCAGGCCTATGCCGGTTATGGTTCGCCGTCGGGTCGCAACACCGGCATCGCGCCGCTGCCCTCTAACCTGTATCAGGGGGCGATCAGCCTCAACAACTTCATTCCCGGTTTCCAGGGCAGCCTGCCGCCATCGGTCCTGATCTACAGCCCGCAGGCCTATCAGAATTACCTGACCGGCCTGGGCAATCCGCAGGCGCAGAATGTACCGGGCTTCAACTATGGCGGCGGGGTCAACGGCTTCACCGGCGCCTTCGATCAGGCGATCGACCCGAACTCGGTTCGTACCATCCAGGAAAAGACCTGGTCGCTGTTCTTCAGCGCGCAGATCGAGGCGCAGGTCGCCAATATGCCGCTGCATATCGCGGTCGGCCTGCGGAACGAGAATACGCACCTGACTTCGGCAGGGCAGGGCCGTCAGCCCATTAGCATTGCCCAAAGCGCAGCGGACCCGACCCTGTTGTCGATCCTATTCCCCGTCGACACCCAGCAGGTGATCGGCAAGAACAACTATTCCTACATGCTCCCGACGCTCGACCTGCGTCTGGAAGTGACGGACAAGCTGCAGTTGCGCTTCGACGCCTCGCGCACGCTGACCCGTCCGGGCCTCACCCTGCTCAGCCCGGTGCTGAGCATCGGCAACGGCCAGCGTGTCGGCGCGCTGTCGGGCAGCGGCGGCAATCCGCAGCTGAAGCCCTATCTGGCGGACAATTACGATCTGGCCGCCGAATGGTATTATCAGCGTAACTCGTACCTTTCGGTCGACTTCTTCCTGAAGAATGTCAGCAACTTCATCGTCAACGGCGTGACCCGCCAGACGGTGAACGGCGTGGTCGACCCGACCACCGGCCAGCCTGCCATCTTCTCGATCTCGCAGTCGATCAACGGCCCGGACGCGACGGTGCGCGGGGTCGAAATC
>NZ_JAXOJM010000058.1:0-1244 GCF_036663775.1 Sphingomonas sp. RB1R13 | reverse complement strand
GGGCGACCTCGCCAGGTACGAGGCTGCCATCCCGAAGGCCAACCGGCCCGAGACGGAGGTGATCGCCGGGCATCGCTGCCTGTTCCTCGACATCGTGTCGGCGGGGGCGGGCGGGCCCGACTTCCGGCTGACCATGCATCATCGCAACCGGCTGGCCGAGGAATTGACGCGGGCCAAGGCGGAGGGACAGGTGCCTCTGGTCTTCATGCACGCCTATCCCGGCGATCTGGCGGCGGACGGCGACACGATCGCGCGCCAATTCATCGACGGCGAGGTCGCGTTCGTCGACACCGGCCATACCCATTATAACGAGCTGCTGAACGATGGCCGCGTACTTTACGGCGCAACCCGCTCCACCGCGCAGATCGAAGAGGATGGCGGCGCGCCGGGCTTCACCATCGTCTGCGTGCAGGACCGGGTGGTCAGCTGGCGCTTCCGACGGATGGATGCGGCCTGACCGCATGTCCAGATCGTGTCGCCGGGCGATGTCCGGCTCATCACTCGCCCGACCGATCCGCATCAGGTGCCCCGACCCGGCACAGTCGAAGTGGTGGCGCGGCTATTTGGGACAGACACGCCGCCGGTCGCGCGGGTGGGCGATACCGAGACGCCGATGACGCATGGTGAGGACGGATTGTGGCGCGCGACGGTGACGCTGGCCGAGGGGTTGAACGCGATCGAGGTCCGCTGCGGCGAAGGCTATGACCGGATCGACTGTCTTGTCCGCGACGGGCATTCGATCCCGAAGCGTCGCCTGCCCGTGGCCCCCGGCGAGGATTGCCACGCGATCGGCGCCTGGCCTATCGCCGGGATCGACGGGGCCCGGCTCGGGCCCAACAAGAATGGGTGCGGATGGTGAGCCTGGCCTATGGAGCCACCTGGGCGATTGCGGGACTGTCGACGGCGGGCGTGATCGCGCGGCCGATGCGTTGGCCCGAATGGATCTGGGCAGTGGCGGGCGCGGTGTTGCTGATCGTGCTCGGTTTGATGCCGCTCGGAGAGGCGGGGCAGGCGGTCGCCAAGGGCACCGATGTCTATCTCTTCCTGATCGGCATGATGCTGCTCAGCGAAACCGCGCGCGAACATGGCGCATTCGACTGGATCGCCGCAACCGCCGTCAACATGGCGGGGCGCTCGCGGGCAAAGCTGTTCGCGCTCGTCTATGCGACGGGCGTGGTCGTCACGACCTTCATGTCCAACGACGCGACCGCCGTCGTGCTGACGCCCGCCGTGTTCGTCGCGGC
>NZ_JAXOJM010000057.1:0-1249 GCF_036663775.1 Sphingomonas sp. RB1R13 | reverse complement strand
AGCCCCGACGGACGTGGCTTTCTGCGCCCATGCGCTCGATCATGAGGGTCCGTTCGTGATCGCGGACGCGGCCCTGGATCCGGCCTTCATGAACAATCCGCTCGTTATCGATGGCCCCCGCCTGCGGTTCTATGCCGGCGTACCGCTTCGGGTCGCGTCTGGACAGGTGATCGGCACGCTCTGCGTGGTCGACGAGACGCCTCGCCTCTTCAGCGAGCGCGATCGGCACCTGCTCGAATGCCTTGGTCAGGTCGTCGTCGATCGCATCGAAGTGCGGCGCCAGGAGCGCGAACTTGCCCACCTTGCCCATTACGATCCGCTGACCGGGCTGCCAAATCGGACGCTCCTTCACGAACGTGCCAGCGGCATCCTCAGCACGCAGCGGCCAATGGCCGTCCTCCTGTTCGACCTCGACGGCTTCAAGGACGTCAACGACGTGTTCGGCCATGCGATGGGCGACGCGTTGCTGTCGGCCATTGGCTACAGGCTATCGGCGCGGCTGGAGGATGGGCAGACCTTGGCGCGCCTGGGGGGCGACGAGTTCGTCGTGATCGCGTCAGACGTCGCGGACCCGCGTACCGCCTTGATCATTGCGGAACGCCTGCGATCCGACTTCGACGAAGGCTTTATCGTGGATGACCAGGAGTTGCGGGTCGACACCTGCATTGGAGTCGCCATCTCGCCGTATCATGGCGACCAGATCGATCGGCTCATCTGTCATGCCGACCTCGCTCTCTACCGCGCCAAGGAGCGCGGCGCCGGCTCCATCGCCTTCTACGAGCCGCACCTGCGTCATCAGGTCGAAGACCGACAGCACATCCAGCATCAGCTTCGCGAAGCCTTCGAGCGTGGCGAGTTCGAAGTCCATTATCAGCCACAGGTGCGCCTGTCCGACGAAACCGTGGTGGGCGCCGAGGCGCTTCTCCGCTGGCGGCATCCCGAACATGGCCTTCTGACCCCGGATCGTTTCCTGCCCATCCTCGAACTGATGCCGCTTGCCGCTGCCGTTGGAGCCTGGGTGCTGGACGAGGCCATCGCGCAGGCAGCCGCCTGGGCGGCCGCAGGCATACCGCTACGCGTCGGCATAAATCTCTTTGCCTCGCAGTTCCGTTCGACCTCCCTCGCCGAAAAGGTGGCGAAGACGTTGCAGAGGCACGGCGTGGCGGCCGACCGGATCGAACTCGAACTGACCGAGAACATCGCGGTCAGGAATACACGCGCCGTGGTGGAAACGCTGACCGCGTTGCGA
>NZ_JAXOJM010000056.1:0-1255 GCF_036663775.1 Sphingomonas sp. RB1R13 | reverse complement strand
GCGATCGAGGACCGAACCGACGCGGCCAAGAAATACAAGTCCGCCCCCGGCTTCGCGCCTGCGGGCCAGTCGACCCAGATGATCGTCGGGGCGGATGCGGCGACCGACCGCGATATCGTCGGGCGGGCGGCGACCTTGTACGACCGCTTCCGCTTGCGCCGCGTCTATTATTCGGCGTTCAGCCCGATCCCTGACGCCTCCGCCGTGCTGCCACTGCAACGCCCGCCCTTGATGCGCGAGCATCGGCTGTACCAGTCCGACTGGCTGATGCGCTTCTATGACTATCAGCCGAACGAGGTCGCGGCGGCGGCGGACGAGGCGACGGGGATGCTGCCGCTCGACGTCGATCCCAAGCTCGCCTGGGCGCTGAAATTCCGCCAGAACTTCCCGGTCGATGTGAACCGCGCGCCGCGCGAGATGCTGTTGCGCGTGCCCGGCCTGGGCGTGAAGGCGGTTGACCGGATCATCGCCACGCGCAAATGGCGCAAGCTGCGACTGGAGGATGTCGGACGGCTGACCGTCTCGATCGCCAAGCTGCGCCCCTTCCTGATCGCCGAGGACTGGCGCCCGGTGGCGCTGGCCGAGCGGGCGGACCTGAGGCCGCTGGTCAAGCCGAAGACTGAGCAGCTCGAACTCTTTGGATGAGAGTGATTCGCGGGTGAAACGGCCGTCATCTTGCGCCGTTGGACATCGCGAAGGAGACGATCATGGCCACCGCCGACATCTATGCCGATCTGAAGCGCGATCACGACAAGCAGCGCGAGATGCTGAAGGAACTCGCCGAACTGAAGGGCGACGGTGCCAAGCGCAAGAAGCTGTTCGAGGCGTTCCGGATCGAGGTCCAGAGCCACGCCGCCGCCGAGGAAGAGTCGCTCTATGCCACCATGCTGGGCGAACCCGAACTGCGCGACGATGCGCGCCACTCGGTGTCCGAGCATAAGGAGATCGACGATCTGCTCGGCGAGATGATGGACCTCGACTTCGCGTCGGACGAGTGGGAATCCAAATTCTTCCACATGCGCCATCGCTACGAGCATCATATCGACGAGGAAGAGGAAGAGATGTTCCCCGCCGCCGAGAAGGAACTCGACGACGCAACCGAGCAGAAGCTCGCCGACATCTATGAAGAGCGCAAACCGATCGAAGCGAAGGACGCCAAGGCCAACCCGCCCGGCGGCGACGAGCGCGATTGATTCCAGAAATTCGCCAATTCCTCCCCTTTAAGGGGAGGTGGCAGGGCGAAGCCCTGACGGAG
>NZ_JAXOJM010000055.1:0-1261 GCF_036663775.1 Sphingomonas sp. RB1R13 | reverse complement strand
TCGGCCTGCCCGCTGCGTGTCTCGCCATGTATCACGAAGCGTTGCCGGAGCGGAAAAAGGCGGTCGGCGGCATGTTGTTCAGCCTGGCGCTGATGTCGTTCCTGACCGGCGTGACCGAGCCGATCGAGTTCAGCTTCATGTTCCTGGCGCCGGTCCTCTATGCCTTCCACGCCATCCTGACCGGCATTTCGGAAGCGCTGATGAACGCGCTGGGCGTGCGGCTGGGCTATACCTTCTCGGCCGGTCTGTTCGACTATGTCATCAATTTCGGCAAGGCGACCAAGCCGCTGATGCTGCTGCCGATCGGCGCGATCTATGCGCTGATCTACTATGTCGTGTTCCGTTTCGCGATCCGCCGCTGGAACCTCCAGACGCCGGGCCGCGAGGTCGAGGCGGCGGCCGAGGGGGAAGCCACGGAGGCCGCCGGTGGTCGCGGTGCGTCGTTCGTCGCGGCCATGGGGGGCAGCACCAATCTCAGCGAAATCGCCGCCTGCACCACCCGCCTGCGTCTGATCGTGGTCGACCCGGCCCGGGTCGACGAGGTGGCGCTCAAGCGGCTGGGCGCGCGGGATATCCTCCGCCCCTCTGCCAGCGGCGTCCAGGTCGTCCTGGGGCCGGTGGCCGATACGGTCGCCATGGAGATGCGCGCCGCGATCGAAACCGGGCCGATCGCCGCCACGAGCCGCGCAGCGACGCCGGTCGCACCTGCACCGATGCAGACGGCGACCGTCGCGGAGGCGACCTGCCTGCCGGACACGCTGGTCCAGGCGATGGGCGGTGCGAAGAACCACGGTATCGTCATGCCCGACGCCGACCTCGACCAGGTGGTCGCCGACCTGTCGGGCGCGGCCTTCGGCTCGGCGGGCGAGCGCTGCATGGCGCTGCCCGTCGTCGTGCCGGTCGGTGACAAGACGGCGGATGCCTTGCGCGAAAAGCTGATCCCCGCGCTCGACGCGCTGCGGGTCGGTGTCTCGACCGATGCGCAGGCGCATTACGGCCCGGTCGTGAACGCCGCGCACAAGAAACGCGTCGAGGACTGGATCCAGACCGGCGTCGATGAGGGCGCAGAGCTGGTCGTCGACGGGCGCGGCTTCAAATTGCAGGGTTATGAGGAGGGCTTCTTCATCGGCCCGTCGCTGTTCGACCGGGTGACGCCTGCGATGCAGAGCTACAAGGAAGAGATTTTCGGCCCCGTCCTCCAGATCGTGCGTGCGCCCGATTTCGAGACGGCGGTGCGCCTGCCGAGCGAGCACCAATATGG
>NZ_JAXOJM010000054.1:0-1264 GCF_036663775.1 Sphingomonas sp. RB1R13 | reverse complement strand
TAATGTCGGCCATCCGCTGTTGCCGTGCTGCCGCGACCGTATCGAGGGACGGAGGGGCAACGGTCGCTTCGGCCCGTTCCTGTGCGCGAAGGATCGGCCGGCCAAGGTCGCCGGGAAGCGGTGGGCCGAGCCTGGGCGCATCGCCATAGCTCGCGGGCAGGCCCGCAAGTGCGTCGGCGGCGGGCTTCGCTATCGGCTGAGACAATTCGCTGTCCTGCGCGACATGCCGAAACACCTGCGGCTTCAACGCCATCCAGGCGATACCCATCAGGCTGGCCGAGCCCACCGCGGCGATGCCGATGATCGCGCCGCGACGGAAGCGGATCGCGCGTACCGGACGGGAACGGATGGCCAATGTCTCCGGGTCGACCTTCGGCGGCTGGGCGGGCGCCTCGGGTGCGGGCGCGTCGAGCACGGCTTCGGCGGGCGAGGGTGCGGCTGACAAAGGTTCGGCAATCTCGGTCATGCGCCCCTCCGCTGAGCGGATGGCCCGATCCTGTCGATGCGGACGACCTGCTGCTGCTTCAAGCCGAGCCGGAGTTCGGCCGCGTCGAAGATCCGGTCGACGACGTAGAAACGATCACGCAGCCGGTAATTGACCAGTTCCACCTTCCCATTTGGGCCGACGACGAACAATGGTGGCGCATCGCCATTGGCGAGCGATGCGGGAAACTCGACATAGGTCCTTGTCCCGTCGTCGAACACGCGCAGCGGCCGCCATGGGGGGCGGTCACCGCTGATCGCGTAGTTGAAATGCAGCTGCTCGATCGCCAGCCCCGTCGCAACCGGCGCTGCAGCCTGCGCGGCTTCCGCCTTGCGTCGCACGGCCAGCAGTTCGTCCTGCGGATAGGTCCAGCGCAGCGAGGACAGCGCCGTTGCCGTGGTGCTGGCGAGCCTGAGATGATAGGCGCGCCGGTCGGTCGTGATGACTAGGTTGGTCAGCAAGCCTGCCGAGACCGGCTTGACCAGCACATGCGTCTGCTTGTCGTCGCCCGAGCCGCTCGTCGTATCGCCGATCACCCAGCGGGCGGTATCGCCGCTCGCGACCGCCACGAGGGTCTCGCCGGGCTGGAGCGCAATGTCCGTTACCAACCCCGGCGCGGTATAGACTTGATAGATCGTGCCGTCGCTGAACGGATAGACCTGCGCGCCGCTGACGAACCCGGTCGCTGCCGGCTCGATCGTGGCGTTCCGTGTCGCGGACCGCACCGCCTTGAGCGGTGCCGCGGCGCGATCCTGCGCCCACGCGGGGCCGGCCAGGACC
>NZ_JAXOJM010000053.1:0-1266 GCF_036663775.1 Sphingomonas sp. RB1R13 | reverse complement strand
GGGGGCTTATCTACATGATCGCGGCAGGGATGATCGCGTATGCTGCTTGTACGATTCTCGGCAATCTTGCTGACTCGATTGCTTCGGCGCTTGCGGGCCTCCAGCTCTCGGAGCGGCAAGCCGATGCGATCAGTAGTGCTGTCGTACTTGGCTCGGTTTCGTCTGTAATCGTCACCTTCGTGCTAATGTGGTCCCACAAGACCTTCAAGGACGGCTTCCGACGCTTCTTCATCGACAACGAGTCATGGCTCCAGCGCTTCGCCGATGGGGGCAAGTAGAATGGACGCGCCTGCAACATCTTCGAACGAGTCTACGCAGCAGAATGCTGAAGAGACTCCCTCCACGATTGCAGCTCACGTCAGCTACCTGACATGCTCAGTCGACAAGGTACCCTGCCCTGCCGAGGCGCAGCAATGGACACTTGTTGACCCGTTCGCACCGCCTACGCGGCAGCAGATGCAGGACCTACAGCACATTCTCATCATGTACGTCTTCGTCCCGTTCATCGTAGTCTGCTTCTTCGCATGGTCTGTACGACATATCCTGGACGTCATCGAATAGGCGCTTCGCCTATGGGGGCCCGCACCTAAGTCTGGGAGGAGAAGTGAAATGAAGAACCTGTACAACAAGATGTTTCTGGCGGGTGCCGCAGCCACCGCCAGCCTTGCGGCGGCATCGCCGGCGTTCGCCCTCGTCACGCCCGGCGAGAACGGCGACCAGTCCGAAGTGTCGACGACCGGCAACGACTACCAGGGCATCGTCGACAACATCGACGTGACCGAGGTCGCGGGCATCACCGTCCTCGTCGGTAGCGCGATCGCCATTGCCAAGGTCGCCCGCATGGGCGTCCGCCAGGGGCTCGGCACGATCCGCTGAGTCCCTCCCCGTCTCACCGGCGGGGCGGACCGGAAGTGGGGAGGACCGGCGACGGCCTCCCCATTTTTCCACAGGCCAAGGGGGCATAGATGTGGTTCGTTCTTCAGTACCTCGCGTACCTGCTGCTCGCGGCCGTCGTCGCGCTCATTCTCTTCTCACCGTCGCGATCCCGCTAGTCGCGTTCCTGCCTTCGCAGTCGAGCGCACAGGCGATCGCCCCCAACCCCAGCGCCGCCGTCCTGCGCGCCCCGTCGTACTCCTCGGAGGCCGTCCCCAACGCGATCGGCCCCGCGATCCAGCGCAACTGTCGGTCCCGTGGCGGTGAAGCCACTGGTTGCGCATCCCTTGCGCGCAACGCCGGAGGCGTCGGCCAGGGGTATGGCATCAGCCG
>NZ_JAXOJM010000052.1:0-1266 GCF_036663775.1 Sphingomonas sp. RB1R13 | reverse complement strand
GCTGACCAACGACGGCGTCGCCATCCATGCCAGCGACGTGCGGTACGGAAACGCGACCCATGGCTGTATTGGCGTGCCCACGGGTTTTGCCAGGAAATTGTTCGCCGCGACCCATTTGGGCGATCGGGTGATCGTGACCAACGGCAAGACCATGGCACTCGGCCAGTCGATCATCAGCTGAACGGCGGCCCAAGAAATTTGCCGCGAAGCGCTTGCCAAATTCCCATGGCTTGAATAGGCAGCATCGCATCGCGGGTGTAGCTCAATGGTAGAGCAGCAGCTTCCCAAGCTGAATACGAGGGTTCGATTCCCTTCACCCGCTCCATCGCATCGCCGATGATCGCGTCGTCTCAGACGCCGTAATATTCCCGGTACCAGGCGACAAAACGCTTCAGCCCCTCGGCCAGTTGGACCTGTGGCGCATAGCCGGTCAGCGCGTTCAGTTTCGACACATCGGCATAGGTCGCGGTGACGTCGCCCGGCTGCATCGGCTTCATGATCTTGATCGCGTCCCGGCCCAGCGTCCGCTCCAGCGTGGAGATCATGTCCATCAGCCCGACCGGCTGACTGTCGCCGATGTTCAGGATGCGGTGGCCGCCCTGTTCCGGCGGATGATCGAGCGCACCGATGATGCCGTCGACGATATCGTCGATATAGGTGAAGTCGCGCGCCATCCGGCCCTGCCCGAAAATCTCGATCGGTTCACCGCCCAGGATTTTCCGGGTGAACGAGAAATAGGCCATGTCCGGCCGCCCCCAGGGGCCGTAGACAGTAAAGAATCGCAGCCCCGTCTGCGCAAAGCCGTATAGCGTCGCATAGGACTGGCTCATCAACTCGCAGGCCCGCTTGGTCGCGGCATAGAGAGAGACCGGCGAGACCGAGGGTTCGTCTTCGCTGAACCCCTGCCCCCCCATCGGCTTGTCGCCATAAACCGAACTGGACGAGGCATAGACGAGGTGGACGAAGCCCGGCTGGTGGCGACAGGCCTCCAGCACCGCCAGATGCCCGCCGACATTGGAACGCTCATAGGCGAAGGGATGGTCGATGCTGTGCCGCACGCCCGCCTGCGCCGCGAGATGGATCACGCGGATCGCGCCATGCTCGCGCATGACCGCCGCGACGGCTGGCGCATCCGCCACGTCCATCATGCGGAAGGCAAATCCGGGCATGCGCTCCAGGCTGGCCAGCCTCGCCCGCTTCAGCGCCGGATCGTAATAGTCGTTGAGATTGTCGATCCCGATGACCGTCTCGCCGCGGGCAAGCAAA
>NZ_JAXOJM010000051.1:0-1268 GCF_036663775.1 Sphingomonas sp. RB1R13 | reverse complement strand
TTGTGTATCGCGGTCGGCCATCACGAAATAGTCATAGCCATTGGCCAGCGTCAGCTCGGCCGCGCGGAACAGCAGATAGCGCTCCACGGTGTCGCGCGAGGTGACGGTGTTGCCCGCGAAGCTGACGATGAAGCGACCCGGCTCCAGCTGCTGGTCCGAATAGCCGGTGCGATAGAAGCCTGACCCGGTGGCGGGGCGATAGGTGGTTTCGGTCGCGCACCCCGCGACCATCAAGGTGCTGGCGCCGACCAGCGCGAGCGCGATCTTACGACCGAATTGCATGGACTTTTCTTCCTTTCCTGCCGTCCGGCCGTGCCGGGCGACAACAGTCCTGTAGCGTATGGCAGCAAAACGGTCGATGAACGGTTTGGCTCCCGCGATGAATTGCGTGTCAGGCCCCGGCCATGTGCAATGCGACCTGACGCCGATGCGGTGCGCGGCGATGCTCGAAAAGGTAGATGCCCTGCCACGTCCCCAGCGCCAGTCGACCGCCGATCAACGGCACCGACAGGTTCACGCCGGTCAGGATGGCCCGCAGATGCGCGGGCATGTCGTCCGGCCCCTCGTCATCATGGGCATAGGCGCGGGCGTCCTCGGGCGCGATCCGGGCGAAATAGTCGAGGATGTCGGTCCTGACCTCGGGCGCCGCATTTTCCTGGATGATGAGCGAGGCCGAGGTGTGGCGACAGAACAAGGTCAGCAGTCCTTCGTCCATACCCTGATCGCGGACCCACGCGACGACCGGCCTCGTGATCTCGATCAGGCCCTGACCATGGGTGTCGACGGTGAGGATGGTGGTGGCTTGCCGCATGGTGCTTCAATGCCCGACGCACGCCGAAGGTGCCAGTCGCGTTGCGATTGAACAGGTTGGCGGCACGCGCGTTGTGCCCGCTTGAGGAAAAGGAGACCTGCCATGAAAGCCCTGCTCGCCGCTTTGGCCGTCGTTACCGTCGCCGCCCCGATCGCCGCCACGCCCGCCGTCGCGCAGGAGCGCGATTATCGCTGGCATGGCGATCGCAACGACTGGGATGCCTCGCGCGATTATCGGCGCGGCAATTACCGCGAACGTCGCCTGAACCGGGACGACCAGGTTTTCCGGGGTCGTGACGGCCGTACCTATTGCAAGCGCAATGACGGTACGACCGGCCTGGTCGTCGGCGCGGTCGGCGGTGGTGTCCTGGGCAATGTGATCGGCGGCGGGACCCTGGGTACGCTGCTGGGTGCGGGCGGTGGCGCGCTGCTTGGTCGTTCGATCGATCGCGGCAAGG
>NZ_JAXOJM010000050.1:0-1270 GCF_036663775.1 Sphingomonas sp. RB1R13 | reverse complement strand
ACCGTAGCCGATGGCCTGAACGCGTCGATCGGACAGGGCTATGTGCTTGCCAATCCGCTCCAGCTGGCGGTGATGGCGGCACGGCTCGCGTCGGGGCGGCACCTGGCGCCCAGCATGCTCTCGCATCAGGTCCATCTCGACGCCCCGGCCCTGCCCGTCGCGTCCGAGCATCTGGCGATCGTGCGCGATGCCATGTTCGGTGTGGTCAACCAGGGCGGCACTGGCGGCGCGGCGCGGATGTTGGTCCCCGGCGTCAGCCTCGCGGCCAAGACCGGCACGGCGCAGGTCCGCCGGATCACCATGGCCGAGCGGCGCATGGGCGTGCTCAAGAACGGGCAATTGCCCTTCAAGCTGCGCGACCACGCCCTGCTCGTATGTTTCGCACCGGCCGACAATCCGCGTTATGCGGCCGCCGTCGTGCTGGAGCATAACGGCCATACCGTGCGCAATCTCGACGCGCCTTTGATCGGGCGCGACATCATGACCTATCTGTTCGACCGCGACCGCGCACTGGCGTCGCTCGCGGAAGGCGAGCAGAGCTGGGGCGGCGATATCAACACCCGGATGCGCGCCGAGGAAGCCGCTTACCGCGCCGCCCATTCGCCGCAGCCCGCCGCCGCTGCGACCAAGACCGATGCGGGTGCCGCAACCGATGCGCCCGCCGTCGAGGCCGCGACCAACGTCTCCGACGCGCAGGCCGAGGCGATGGCCACTCGCGAAACCAATCCCGAAGACGCAGGCGACCCCAATCCATGAGCGGCCCCCGCATCATCCCCGAGCCCATCGCGCAACTGCCGTGGCGCGTCATCCTGCTGGTCACGGCCATCGGCTGTTTTGGGCTGGTGGTCCTCTACTCGGCGGCGGGCGGATCGCTGACCCCCTGGGCGAAGCCGCAGGGCGTACGCTTCTTCGTGCTGCTGGGCGGATCGCTGGTGCTGTCGCGCCTGCCGCTGGACCTGTGGCGGCGGATCGCGATGCCCGGCTACCTAGTGCTGGTGGTCGCGCTGATACTGGTCGAACTGCTGGGTGCGGTGCGGGGGGGAAGCCAGCGATGGCTGGACGTCGGCTTCATCCGCCTTCAGCCGTCCGAGTTGATGAAGCTGTTCATCGTGCTGGGCGCGGCGCGCTTCTATGAACTGATGCCCCCGGCCGAGACACGGCGTTTCTCCGGTATATGGCCGGTCGCAGCGATGATCGCCGTGCCTGCCGCGCTCGTAATGAAGCAGCCCGATCTCGGCACCGCACTGATGATCTGCGCGGGTGGGGCTAC
>NZ_JAXOJM010000049.1:0-1270 GCF_036663775.1 Sphingomonas sp. RB1R13 | reverse complement strand
CAAGTCCCGTTTGACGCGGCCTCGCGTGAGGCGAGGGATATATGGGCGACCCGGTTGGACCATGCGGTGGCACATGCCGACAAGGCCGTGCTGCTGGTCGCGGAGGGCGCGGCCTGCCTCGCCAGCATCTGGTGGGCCCGGCTGTCGCCCAGCGATTATGTGTCCAAAGTGGCGGGCGCCCTGTTCTTCCAGCCATCGTCGGTCGACGCACTGCACCGACAGAGCGGCGAGCTTTTTGCTTCGCCCGAGGCGCTCTTGCCCTTTCCATCGCTGGTCGTCGACGGTGCCGTGCACGGGCCTGCTTTGGCGACGATCTGCGGCGGGCGCCTAGTGTCCCCGCCGCGCGCTACGCCTCAACCGACGGGGATGTGGCGCCAGGCCCAACGGCTGATCGAGCGTCTTTCGTCCGGGGTCGTCGAGCAGGATCTGCGTGTCCTGCGTACCCTAGGTATCCCTGAGCGGTGACGCAAAAAGGCCCGGCGGTGGTGTACCGCCGGGCCAGTTGATCGCCACAGGGAGCTTCCTTAGGCGAGGCAGGAGCGGTGACCGGGCCCGAAGGCCCAGCGCCACAGCACCAGCAGATAGGTCGCCGCGATCGCGGGCTCGCCGAACAGCAGTTCGGCCCATTCCAGCTTCTTGGGCAGCAAGGTGAACGCGCCCCCGACCACGACCGCCGCGCCCGCGGCCCAGACCAAAGGCCAGCGAAAGGGCGATACCGGCGCCTTCAATATTCCCGACAGCACCCGCGCCTTGATGACAGAGGTCATGGTCACACTCATCGCCAGCGCCACGGCGGGCCCTGCCGCCGCCCAGGTCTCGGGCCAGCCAAGTTTCCGCATACCGATGATGAGCGCGAAGCTGAGCGCGATCTGCACGCCCAGCATCGCGATCGAGATCATCAGGTTGCGGTGCCGAGCGGTATAGACCAGCGCCGATTCGCACACCGCGCCGGTCGAGGCCAGCACCTCGGCGAACAGCAGGAAGGCGAGCGCGGCGGTGCCCGAGACGAATTGCGGGCCGACCACGCCCATCACGCCTTCGCCCGGAATCGAGCCCATCAGCGCCAGGCACCCCTGTGCCGCCATGATCCAGAAGGCGACCTGTCGCACCTGTCGCGCGATCGCGCCCATGTCGCCATTGGCCAGGCTCTGGGTGATGACGGGGCCCAGGATCGGGTCGAAGCTGGTCTTCAGCTTCTGCGGCAGCGAGGCGACCTGCTGCGCCATGTAATAGATGCCGACCACGCGCGGCTCGAACATGACGCCCAGGA
>NZ_JAXOJM010000048.1:0-1276 GCF_036663775.1 Sphingomonas sp. RB1R13 | reverse complement strand
ATGACGTGATGCTCATGCTCGAAACGCGACACGCGAACCCGGCCCAGCTGCTTTTCGAACAGGTTGATGGCGGGCGTGGCGAAGAGGCGCAGATTGCCCGGCTCAACCGCATTGTGCAGCACCGGCGCGGATCGCTTGAACAGCAGAACGACATCGCACGCCTTGGGACTGTCGGCGAAGGCGCGGTCCAGTCGCGGCAGGTCGACGAACAGGAAGCGTTCGGGACAGGCGAAATATTCGCTCAGCAGGCGATAGCCGCGAAAGGACCGCAATTCGGCGGGCAGCAACGCCTGATCGTCGTCGAAGCCGACCTGTTCGGGCAGCGGCAGCTTCTTCCACCCCTCCGCCCCGGCCGCCGCATCGGTCGAGCGTGCGATCACCGCCAATGTCTCGCCGACCATCTGGCGATAGAGTTCGGCCGGCAACGCCTCCGCGCCCGACAAATAGAGCGGCAGCGACCGGGGCAGGACCTGAGGCAATGTCGCGCCGCCCGTCGCCTCGAAGCGGATGCGCAGCGCCGCCTCCGCGCGGACATTGGCGGCACTGGCAAAGGGCGCCACCGCCGCCCGGCTGGCGAGATATTCGACCTGGGTGATCTTGAGCGGCCAGAGCGTCACCTCATGGCCCGTACGGAACTCGACCGGCACGCCGTCCTGCTCGGTCGCCGTCGCGGTCAGCGGGCTGCCCCGCGCGACCGTGTGACCCTTGATCAGGATCGGGTCGCCCTCCTTCGGCTCGAAACCGACCACGCACATGGACGGCATCGGGGCCAGATAATGCGGCTGGACCGCGTGCAGCAGATGCTGGGTGAATTCGGGATATTGATCCGCGATCTTCAACTGAACCCGCGCGCCCAGATAGGCGACGCCTTCGAGCAAGCGCTCGACATAGGGATCGGGATCGGTCGGGGTCTTCAGGCCCAGCCGCCCGGCGACCGCCTCATGCTCTTCGCCGAATGCCCGGGCCTCCTCGCGCAGATAGGCGAGCTCGTCATTGTAGAAGCGCAGCAGGCGCGGATCGATACCCGATGACATGGCCTATTCGCGCACGTTGACCGACAGGGTTTCCGCCTCCACCTCGGTGCGGAACTTTACCGGCATGACCTGTGCCGCCGAGGTGATATCACCCTGGATCAGGAAGGTCAGCGCGTGCGGATCATCCTTGCTCTCCACCGGATCGACGGTCAGTCCCTCGCGTGACAGGCGCGGCTCGAACAGACGCACAGCACGGCGGATTTCGCGGGCCCGCGCCAGGACGGCACGCCGGTTGAGCGTCC
>NZ_JAXOJM010000047.1:0-1280 GCF_036663775.1 Sphingomonas sp. RB1R13 | reverse complement strand
GGCTGGCAATGGGAAGGGGTGTCACCGCCAGCGGCAACCCCCCTCCCGGACTGCGACCTCCCCTTGCAGGGGGGAGGAATGACAAGGCTCAGTCCCGCAGCGCGCGTTCGCCCTCAAACATATAATCCCGCGTGACCGGCACCGAGAGCCGCCCGCGCGTCAGCTGCACCTGGTAGTTGCACAGGCCGCCATTGCGGAACGCCGCGCCCGCGCCCGCGAGATAGAACAGCCACATGCGGTAGAAACGCTCGTCATACAGTTCGACGATGCGGTCCTTCGCCGCCACGGTGCGGTCGTACCAGATGTCCAGCGTCCAGCCATAATGGCAGCGCAGCACCTCGACATCGGTCAGGAACATGCGCAGCCCCTCCTGCGCGCGGACGATCTCCGACAGTGCGGGGTTGTAGCCGCCGGGGAAGATATATTTGGTCGTCCAGTCGTCGGTGACGCCCGGCCCGTTCAGCCGCCCGATCGTGTGGAGCAGCATGACGCCGTCCTCGGTCAGCAGGTCGCGGCACTTGCGGAAGAAGGTGCGATATTGCGGCGGCCCGACATGCTCGAACATGCCGACCGACACGATGCGGTCGAACTGGCCGCCAAAAGCCTCAGGGGTGACGCGGCGATAGTCGATCAGCTCGAACTTCACCTTGTCGGCGACGCCCAGCGCCTCGGCCCGCGCGCGCGCGACCTTCAGCTGTTCCTCGGACAGGGTGACGCCCAGCACTTCCGCGCCGCACTTCTGGTGCAGGTACAGCGCCATGCCGCCCCAGCCGCAGCCGATGTCGAGCACCCTCATCCCCGGCTCGATCGCCAGCTTGGCCGCGATATGGGCCTTCTTGTCGCGCTGCGCGCGCTCCAGGTCGTTCTGCGGATCGGTGAAATAGGCGCAGCTATATTGCTTGTCGGTGTCGAGGAAGAGTTCGTACAGCGTGCCCGACAGGTCGTAGTGATGGGCGACGTTCTTCTTCGACCGCCGCTCCATGTTGATCCGGTCGATGCGATGCTTGATCGCGCCCGCCGCGCGAACCAGCCGCGACGGATTCAGGTTCGCACGCCCCGCTTCCCATTTGTCGTTGGCGGTCAGCAGCTCGACGAGATCGCGGACATCGCCCTTCTCGACGACCAGGCGGCCGTCCATGAAGGACTCGCCCGCCGCCAGTGCCGGATTGCGGACGATCTGCCCGGCGACTTGGCGATCCGTGAAGCGGATCGCGACATCGGGGTAACCAGGTTGGGGCGAGCCGAACTCGCGGACCTTTCCGTCATGATGGGTGAGAGAC
>NZ_JAXOJM010000046.1:0-1284 GCF_036663775.1 Sphingomonas sp. RB1R13 | reverse complement strand
GGAGGCTCTGTGGGGATGAAGCGTGCGCTGATCTGGTTGCCGCTGGGGCTGTTCGGGGTGTTCTTCGCGGTGGTCGCGGCCGGGCTGATGCGGCCCGCCGACACGACGGTGCATTCGACCTTGGTCGACAAGCCGCTTCCCGCTTTCAAGCTGGAGCCGATGGTGTCGGGCAAGCCGGGACTGGCGAGCAGCGATTTCGGCACCGGCAAACCGCGTCTGCTCAACGTCTTTGCCAGCTGGTGCATCCCCTGCATCGCCGAGGCGCCGCAGCTGATGGCGCTGAAGGCGCGCGGGGTGCCGATCGATGCGATCGCGATCCATGACAAGGGGCCCGCCATCGCCGCCTTCCTGCGTCGCAACGGCGATCCTTATGGCGCGATCGGCGACGACAGCCGCAGCCGGGTGCAGATGGCGCTCGGTTCGTCGGGCGTGCCGGAGACGTTCCTGATCGACGCACGCGGGCGGATCGTGCGGCAATATATCGGCGACATCCGCGCCGATCAGGTGGAACAGATCGTCCGCGATATGGCCGCGGCGCGATGAGCTTGTCGCTCGCCCTGCTGCTGGCCGCCGCGCCGCCTTCGGTTGATTACGGCAATATCCAGCTGCCCGATCCCCGTGCGGAGGCGCAGGCCCGCGCGCTGATGGGCGAACTGCGCTGCGTCGTGTGCCAGGGACAGTCGATCGCGGACAGCGACGCCGACATGGCCGCCGACATGCGCGCTCTGGTCCGCCAGCGGATCGCGCGCGGCGAGCAACCCGAGGCGATCCGCAAATGGCTGATCGAGCGGTACGGCGATTATGTCAGCTATGATCCGCCCCTGTCGGGCGCAACCGCGCTGCTCTGGGCAACGCCGATCCTGCTTCTGGCGATTGGCGCGTGGATCGCGCGGTCCAGCTTTCGGAAGCGGCGCTGATGGGCTGGCTGATCCTGCTGCTGATCGCCGCTGCGGCGATGAGCGCCGCCTTGTGGCTGCGTTTTCCGCGAGCGCTCTGGACGATGCTGGGCGCCGCGCTGGCGCTGGGCGGGGTGGGCTATGCATGGCAGGGGCGGCCGACCCTGGCGGCGAGCGCGCCCGCGCCGCGTCCCGATCCGCTGCTCGACAATGATGCGATTTCCGAACTGCGCGGACAACTGATCGGGCGTTATGGCGGCGAGGCCGCGATGTTCACCGCAGCCGACGCCCTGTCGCGCTCGGGCAACAAGCGGACGGCGGTGCAGGTCCTGCTGGGCGCGGTCGGCGGCGATCGGGGCTGCGTGCCGTACTGGACCGAGCTGGGAAA
>NZ_JAXOJM010000045.1:0-1287 GCF_036663775.1 Sphingomonas sp. RB1R13 | reverse complement strand
AAGGAAGCCGCCAAGCTCGGCATCGCCTCGGACGATGTGAAGACCAAGGAGGTCATCAAGGCCGAGCATGTCACCAAGCGCTACGGCGACCGCACGATCATCAAGGACCTGAGCCTGAAGGTCACGCGCGGCGACCGGATCGGCATCGTCGGCTCGAACGGCGCGGGGAAAACCACCCTGCTGCGCCTGCTGACCGGCGAGATCCAGCCCGACGAGGGCAGTGTCTTCCAGGCCAAGACGCTCGACGGCGTCATCATCGACCAGCAGCGCAAGCTGATGGCCCCCGAAAAGCGCGTGCGCGAGGTGCTGGCCGACGGCGGCGACTGGATCGACGTGCGCGGCACCCGCAAGCATATCCATGGCTATCTGAAGGAATTCCTGTTCGACCCTTCGTTGGCCGAGGCGAAGATCGGCACGCTGTCGGGCGGCGAGCGCTCGCGCCTGCTGCTCGCCCGCGAGTTCGCGCGCGAATCCAACCTGCTGGTCCTCGACGAGCCGACCAACGATCTCGACCTGGAGACGCTCGACCTGTTGCAGGAGGTGATCGGCGATTACGAGGGCACCGTCCTGATCGTCAGCCACGACCGCGACTTCCTGGACCGCACCGTCACGGTGACGCTGGGCCTCGACGGGTTGGGCACGGTGGACGTGGTGGCGGGCGGCTATGCCGACTGGGTCGCCAAGCGCAAGGCGGCGCCGGATGCGAAGAAGGCCGCGCCCAAGGCCGCCCCCTCCCCCGCCGCGCCCGTGCAGGCGAAGACCAAGCTGAGCTACAAGGACCAGCGCGATTACGAGCTGCTGCCCAAGCGGATCGAGGAGCTGGAAGCCGGGATCGCGCGCGACGAGGCCAAGCTTGCCGACCCCGATCTCTATGCGAAGGACCCCGCGCAATTCGACCGGCTGATGAAGGCGATCGAAAAGGCACGCGAGGAAAAGGACGAGGCCGAAATGCGCTGGCTCGAACTGGCCTAACAGGTCGAGGCGCTGGCGGGGTAATGGCCCCGCCAGGCCACGGTACGTATCAGCCCGTGATACGTACCGTGGCCAACGCACTCTGGAACAGGCGGTCCATCGCCTCGGTGATGTCGTCGTCGGTCTTTACCTTGGTGTAGAGCCCCGGCGACGAGCAACGCTGCAAAGCCGGTTCCACTTTGTAAAGATAGGGTGCGATTTTCCTCTGCCCCCAGGGAAAATTGTCCAACGTCTCTTTCAGATACTCGGTGTAGAGGATCGCGATCCTGATCCCGCGCGCCTTGATGACATCGCATTTGGAAGTGTCGATCTCAA
>NZ_JAXOJM010000044.1:0-1289 GCF_036663775.1 Sphingomonas sp. RB1R13 | reverse complement strand
CAAGGCGCCGGATCGTGACAGGATCATGGTCACGAACGTCTGACCAATAGGCACCGAGAGCGGCAACAGGATGCGGCGCTCCGATCGGGGCCAGCATCAAGCTGCGGACGAATGTTGGTGCATACGCATCCTGCGGTATGCGTGGGTCGATCCTCGTGTCGGGAACGACCACCGTTTGTCGGTGCTGCATCGCCCATCCCGACACGCATTCACCAACCGGGAAACGGTTGCCGGACCACAGCTTTCCAACAGCGTCCTCGGCGGCATAGAAGCAATGGTCGTCCTCGCGGATCACCACCGCGATGCCCTCTGCCCCCAAGGCTGCCCGGGCGGTCTGACGCAGAACCTCGACTACCGCGTCCAACGATTTGGCATCAGCGAGCTTGCTGCTCGCATCAATCAGCAGCGTCTCCGTATCCAGCGGGTGCTCGAGCATCGGTGCGGGTGAATGCGGCATCGGCTACTCCTGGCCGCATAGCACAGATCGTGCCCCGAAGGCACTGCGGCTCGCCGACGAAGTCGGCACACAACGCATGACGATCCAAAAAGATCAACTATCCATGTGATGATCTGCAAATTGCCCAGATGTCGGCTTACGTCCCTGTGTCCGACAGCTTATGAGCTTCGCTCGATTTTCTCCTGTCGCGCCGCGAGTTCACCCCATTTCACGGCAGCCCTGAGATGCATGGCGGCGACATGCTCCAGTGAAGAAGCAGCGGCGCTCGCGCGCTCGCGAGCTTCGTTTTCACGGTACATCAATGAGTGGTTCTTGGGCATATCACCCTTCCGAAAAGGCCGGGCGGTACGAGCAGCCAGAGCGACAGACATACAGGTAAGCCCAGACGGCTACAATGGATCGATACTGTCCCATTTCACCATCGAATTTTGGGAATGACCGGGTGGGATGGTTAGCCGCCCTTCGCTGAACAGCTTGCAAGGTCAAAGAAGTCTTTCCAGCCGAATGCATTGTCACCAGCACCTGCCGAATCCGGAAAAAGCATATGCGACGGCGCACGGTCGCCCCTGTTTGGAACGCGATCGATCAGGTCATAAGCAGCATCAAAACCGAGGTATTGTCTGTTGCCTTGTGGGCGGGGGCCACCATCCGGGTTGGGCGGCTGCCATCCCTTTGCCGTCACCTCTAGCGTCGAGGCAACATTCTGAAGACCATCGGTGCCGCCATTCCATGGCAGCCACCAGAACGTCTTCCCCGACCTTCGATCATGGATCGCTAGGGCAAGGCCACTTGGCCAATCCGGCCCGCTATCGACCACGCGGTAATGAGCGGT
>NZ_JAXOJM010000043.1:0-1289 GCF_036663775.1 Sphingomonas sp. RB1R13 | reverse complement strand
CGCGGCCGCATCTGGTCGAGCTGGCCGAAGTGCACGACGTCATCGTCTTCGACCGCTATATCGCGTCGAACATGGCCTATCAGGCGGCCCAAGTGCCGCCTGACCGGGCGCCTGCGCTGCTGCAATGGATCGAACAGCTGGAGACGGTGCAGTTCCGCCTGCCAGCGCCCCATCTGTCGGTCTATCTCGACACGCCGCTCGACGTCGCGCGCGACCTGATCGCCCGCAAGCGCAAGCGCAGCTATACGGACGATACCTATGACGCCTATGAGGCCGATCTGGGGCTTCAGGCACGGGTGCGCGCCAATTACGCCGCGATGGCGGACGGGGCGATGCTGGGCGAGTGGGTGACGGTGTCGACCGTGGCGCATGGTGCTTTGCGCGATCCGGCGGAGATCGCGGACGAGATCACGGCGCTGGTGACGGAGCGTCTGCGCTAACGGTTTCCCGGCGACTCGCCGTTCCCCGGCAAAGGCCGGGGTCCAGTTCCTGTGTGCTATCGAAGGCGCAAGGCATTTGCCGCCCACGCACGATCTTTGTGCACCAGCGGCCTGGAAGAAACTGGGCCCCGGCCTTCGCCGGGGAACGGGGTGTTATCTTTTCTTTCACGCGATGCCGCGATGCCGCGAAGAGGGAGAATTGGGTTCGCGCGGAGGCGCGGAGGACGCGGAGGTGTCGAGCTTGCGGCTCTTGCAGCCTTTTTCACGCGATCGAAGAAAGAACGCTGCGCGCTGCCGCGCGCGATACATCTCCGCGCCTTCGCACGAAATCAAACTCTTTGCGTCATCGCGGCTTCGCGTGAATCAAAAACCCCTCAGTTCGACGCGCCGATCGTCCCCGCCAGCGGTGCGAAGCGGGCGACCTGTTGGCCGACCAGGCGCAACTGCCCTTCGACCGCCGGGTCGCTGATCCGGCCTTCTTCGTCGAACCGGGTCTGCTGCGTGTTCACCGCCGCCGCAAACGGCGTCGGCCAGCCGCGCAGCGCATGGACGATCGAGCGCAGGGCCGCGATGGTCGAGCCCGTAGCCTGCCAGCCATAGGCGGTGGCGATCAGCCCCACCGGCATGTCGGCGAGATAGGGGCGGTCGTCCTTCGCCGTTTCCTCCAACAGGTCGAGCGCGTTCTTCACCAACCCCGAGATGCTGCCATGATAGCCCGGACTGGCGATGATGATCGCCGAGGCCTGTCGCACGGTGTCGACGAACACCCGCTCCGCCTCGGTTCGCTCGGTCGCGCGCGGATTGTAGAGCGGCAGGCGCGCCAGATCCTCGCCCCCGAAGACATGGGTG
>NZ_JAXOJM010000042.1:0-1290 GCF_036663775.1 Sphingomonas sp. RB1R13 | reverse complement strand
TTCGAGTTTAGCGATACGGCGTGTCATCCGCCTGATGGAGGCGATGACAAGCCATGCTTCTGCGGAGGCGACAGATGCCTCCCAGTCTTTGGCGAGACGGCGGCATCGGTTGAGCCAGGCGATGGTGCGTTCGACGACCCAGCGCCGGGGCAGGACGACGAAGCGGTGGGCGTCGGAACGCCGGACGATCTCGATGACGAGGCGGTCGATATGCGCGATGGCATCGGCCAGTTTCTGCCCGGCATAGCCGCCATCGGCGAAGAAACGGTCAAGCGCGGGATAGGCGTCGCGACAGCGCTTGATGAGGTTCGGTGCGCCGTCACGGTCCTGGATATCGGCGGCCAGAACCAGTCCGTCGAGCAGGTTGCCGGTCGTGTCGGTCGCGATGTGGCGCTTGCGCCCCTTGACCTTCTTGCCGGCGTCATAGCCGCGCGGCCCACCCGCTTCAGTGGTTTTCACCGACTGGCTGTCGATGATGCCTGCGGTCGGTTCGGCCTCGCGCCCCTCCGCGACCCGCACTCCGGCTACCAGCACCGCGTTGATCGCATCGAGTAGGCCGCTGTCGCGCATTCGGTAGAAATGGTACTGTACAGTCGTGAAGGGCGGAAAGTCGCGGGGCAGTTGCGCCCACTGGCATCCCGTCGCGGCAAGGTACTGGATCGCGTTCCACAGATCCCGTGCCCGGTGCAAGCGTGGGCGGCCCACCTTCGTCGTTCGAGTGAGCAGCGGCGCGATGATCGCCCATTCCTCGTCGGTACAGTCGCTTGTGTAACGCAGCCTTCTTCTGTCATGCTCGCGACGAGCGGTTTCGGTCCAGCCCATGTGGCCTCCAAGGTCTTCGCAAACCCCGGTGAATCACAACTGACCGAAATCGCTCAACCTAATTATCGGTCGGGCTATAAGTCTCCCGGCTCCCGGCGGCGACCGGCCGTCGCGTACGATCGGATACGTCCTCTCCTCACCTCAGCGCGAACATCATTCTTCCTTGCGGCTCCGCGTGAGCCCCCCCTTTTTGGCGGTTGCCGGTTGCCCTGTCCCCGCGATCCGGCGATGAGCGGCCAAACCTGAAGGGAATGAAGATGTCGATCCTGTCCGACCGCTGGATTCGCGAGGCCGCGCAGACCCAAGGCATGATCGAACCGTTCGTCGAGAGCCAGCGTCGCGACGGCTGCATCAGCTATGGCCTGTCGTCTTATGGCTATGATGCGCGGGTGGCGGACGAGTTCAAGATCTTCACCAATGTTGACAGCGCGGTCGTCGACCCCAAGGACTTTGCGTCGAACAGCTTCG
>NZ_JAXOJM010000041.1:0-1308 GCF_036663775.1 Sphingomonas sp. RB1R13 | reverse complement strand
CGGAGCGGTATTTGGTCTATGCGCTGTCGACCATCACCGCGCGCTCGCTCCCCGATGTGCGCGATGGCCTGAAGCCGGTACACCGGCGGCTGCTCTGGGCGATGCGGCTGCTCAAGCTCGATCCGGCCTCGGGCTACAAGAAATGCGCGCGCGTCGTCGGCGACGTGATCGGTAAATACCACCCGCATGGCGACCAGTCGGTCTATGACGCGATGGTCCGCCTGGCGCAGGATTTCGCGCTGCGCTATCCGCTGGTCGACGGGCAGGGCAATTTCGGTAATATCGACGGCGATAACGCCGCCGCGTACCGCTATACCGAGGCACGGCTGACCCAGGTCGCGATCGACCTGATGGACGGGTTGGACGAGGACGCCGTCGCCTATCGCCCGACCTATAATGGCGAGGAGCAGGAACCCGAGCTGTTCCCCGGCCTGTTCCCGAACCTGCTGGCGAACGGCGCCAGCGGCATCGCGGTCGGCATGGCGACCAGCATCCCGCCGCACAATGCCGCCGAGCTGCTGGAGGCCGCGATCCTGCTGGTCGATCAGCCGGATGCGGATGACGACGCGATCCTGGCGCTGGTCAAGGGACCGGACTTCCCGACCGGCGGCATGGTCGTCGATGCGCCCGCCATCCTGCGCGAAAGCTACACCACGGGGCGGGGCGGCTTCCGTGTCCGCGCACGTTGGGAAATCGAGCGCGAAAAGGGCGGGGGCTGGCAGATCGTCATCAGCGAAATCCCGTACGGCGTCGCCAAGGGCAAGCTGATCGAACAGATCGCCACGCTCATCAACGACAAGAAGCTGCCGATCCTGGCCGATGTGCGCGACGAATCGGATGCGGAGGTCCGCATCGTCCTCGAACCGCGCGCGCGCACCGTCGATCCGCAGGTGCTGATGGACGGACTGTTCCGCTTTTCCGACTTGGAGACGCGGATCAGTCTGAACCTCAACGTGCTCGACAAGGACCGTACCCCGCGCGTCATGTCCCTGCGCGAGGCGCTGGCCGCCTGGGTCGAGCATCAGTTCGTGGTGCTGCGCCGCCGCTCCGAGCATCGTTTGGGCAAGATCGCCGACCGGATCGAGCTGCTCGACGGTTATCTGGTCGCCTATCTCAACCTCGACCGGGTGATCGAGATCATCCGCACCGAGGACGAGCCCAAGGCGGTGATGATCGAGGAGTTCCGCCTGACCGACCGGCAGGCCGAGGCGATCCTCAACATGCGACTGCGCTCCCTGCGGCGGCTGGAGGAGTTCGAGATACGCGGCGAGCGCGACAAGCTCGACAAGGAGCGCGAACAGCTGACCC
>NZ_JAXOJM010000040.1:0-1319 GCF_036663775.1 Sphingomonas sp. RB1R13 | reverse complement strand
ATCTGCGCCTTCAACCCCACCTTGGCCCGGTCGACCAGCGCGACCCGGCGCTTGATGATACCCTCCCGCTCCAGCCGGTCGATCCGCCGCCAACAGGGCGACGCCGACAGCCCCACGGCCTCGGCGATGGCGGCGGTGGACAGGCTGGCATCCTCTTGCAGCAATGCGAGGATGCGACGTTCCCAGATATCCAGCTCTTGCGACATTTTATTCCCGAAATAGCGATATAGCGGTGATCTTAACCCAAGAATCACACTTCGCCACCTGAATGGGATCAGTTTCGCCTCTCGTTCCGGGCTATTTCTGCGTCAGACAGAATTTCAGGGACACGACCGATGCTTCGCCAAGCCCAAGACCACCAGAGCCTGCCCCCCGAAGAGGTGGTGACGTTCCATGACAAGGACAGCGGCGCGAACGGTGTCATCGTGCTCCATTCGACCGCGCTGGGCCCGGCGGCAGGCGGGTGCCGGTTGTGGCACTATGCCGACGATCGCGCCGCAACGGTCGATGCGCTGCGGCTGGCCGAGGGCATGGCGCTCAAGAACGCGCTGGCCGACCTCCCCTTTGGCGGCGGCAAGGCCGTCATTCGCCTGCCTCAGGGTCCGTTCGACCGCGCCGCGCTGTTCCGCGCCTTTGGCCGTCAGGTCGCCGAATTGAAGGGCCGCTATGTCACCGCCGAGGATGTCGGGACCAGCGTGACGGACATGGCGGAGGTCGCGACTCGCACCCGCCATGTCGCGGGGCTGCCCGTGTCGGGCCAGAAGCCCGGCGGCGATCCCTCACCCTGGACGGCGCTGGGCGTGGTGCAGGCGATGCGGGTCGCGGTTCGCCAGCGGCTGGGCGCGGAACTGTCCGACGTGACGGTGGGCGTACAGGGGCTGGGCCATGTCGGTTACGCGCTGTGCGAGCTGCTCTACGAACAGGGCGCCAGGCTGATCGTCGCGGAACCGCGCAGCGAGGTCGCCGCGCGCGCCGCCGACCGTTTCGGCGCGATGGTGATGAGCAGCCGAGCGCTGCTGTCTGCCCGTGTCGACGTGCTGGCCCCATGCGCATTGGGCGGGGTGCTGGACGCCGAGACGGTCGCCCAGCTGCGCGCCAGCGTGGTGTGCGGCGCGGCCAACAACCAGCTGGCCAGCGAGGACATGGCCGAGCGACTGGCCGAACGCGACATCCTCTATGCCCCCGACTTCCTGGTCAATGCGGGCGGGATCATCAATGTCGCGGGCGAATATCTGGGCTGGCGCGGCGCGGAGGTCCGGCGGCGGGTCCTGGCGGTCGGGCGGACGATGACCGATGCCCTGACGCTGGCCGACCGGAAC
>NZ_JAXOJM010000039.1:0-1321 GCF_036663775.1 Sphingomonas sp. RB1R13 | reverse complement strand
CGTCGCCGACCTGATCCCGCACTATGGCGCGGATTGCCCGGTGGCGATCGTCTGGCGCGCGAGTTGGCCCGAACAGCGGATCGTCCGCGCGACGCTGTCCACCATCGAGGAGGCCGCCGCCGACGGGCCGGAGCGAACCGCGCTGATCTTGGTCGGCCGCGTCCTCGCTCCAAGCGATTTCGCCGAGAGCCGATTATATGCCGAGGGCTATGATCGCCGCTATCGTCCGGGGAACAGCCTGACATGACGCCGGGATTGATGATCGCCGCGCCCGCTTCGGGCACCGGCAAGACCACCGTGATGCTGGGCCTGCTCCGCGCGTTTCGCGATGCGGGGCTCAGCGTCCAGCCGTTCAAGAGCGGTCCCGATTATATCGACCCCGCCTTTCACCGCGCGGCGTGCGGGCGGGCGTCGTTCAACCTCGATGGCTGGGCGATGCCCGCCGTGCTGCTCGACACGCTGGGCCAGCGCGGGGCGGATGCCGACCTGGTGCTGGCGGAAGGCTCGATGGGCCTGTTCGACGGCGTCGCCAAGCCCGGCGCGACCGGCATGGGCAGCAGCGCGGAGACGGCCAAACGCATGGGCTGGCCGGTGATCCTGGTCATCGACGTGTCGGGACAGGCCCAGTCGGCGGCGGCGACGGCGCTGGGGTTTGCACGCTACGACCCGGAATTGCGGGTGGCGGGGGTGATCCTGAACCGCGTGGCGAGCCCGCGTCATGAGCGGCTGGCAAAGCTGGGTTTTGAGGAGATCGGCCTGCCGGTCTTCGGCGCGCTGCCCCGTCGCGGCGATCTGGTCCTGCCTGAGCGGCATCTGGGGCTGGTGCAGGCGGTCGAGCATCCCGAACTCGACCGGCTGATCGGCGATTATGCCGCGTTCCTCGCGGCGCATGTCGATCTGGAGGCGGTGCGCGCGACGGCCTATGCAAAGCCCGCCATGCCCATGTCCGGCACGCTTCCGCCACCGCCCGCCCAGCGGATCGCGCTGGCACAGGATGCGGCCTTTTCCTTCGTCTATCCGCACATGCTGGAGGGCTGGCGCGCAGGGGGGGCGGAGATTTTGCCCTTCTCGCCGCTCGCCGACGAAGCCCCCGACGCCTCGGCCGATCTGGTGTGGCTGCCCGGCGGCTATCCCGAGCTTCACGCCGGACGGCTGGCGGCGGCGGACACGTTCCGTGCCGGACTGGCCGATCATGCGCGCACCAAGCCGATCCATGGCGAGTGCGGCGGCTATATGACGCTGGGCGAGGCGCTGATCGATGCGGAAGGCGTCAGTCACCGGATGGCCGGGCTGCTCGGCCTCGTCACCAGCTATGCCAAGC
>NZ_JAXOJM010000038.1:0-1325 GCF_036663775.1 Sphingomonas sp. RB1R13 | reverse complement strand
GGCCTGTTCCTCATGCACGGTGAAGGCATGGGCGACATGGATCGCGGCGTCGCGATTGGCGCGCGTGTCGCTCGTCACCATACGGCCGAACAGCGCGGCCTCAAGCGAAGCTGCCAGCAAGTTCTGGTCGCGAAGCTGGTTGAGGTTGTTCTTCTGTTCTTTGACCCAAACTTCCGCAGCGGCCTTCACGCCTGCGGGACTGGCGCTTTCGGACAGGAGGCGCCCGGCTTCCTCTCGCATCCAGTTGATCTCGGGGCGCCCGAAGAGCAGCGCCTGACGCTGCTGCTTGTCGCCTGCGTTCTTACCATAAAACTTGGTGATGAAGGCATTTTCGACCGCATCGACCATGTCCTTGTCGAAACGCGCGCAACGGGCCCGTCACCTCGCGCTCGATCGCGATCTTGGAACGAAGCCCCTCGACCCCGCTCTGCTTGGCCAGCGTGTGCAGTGAGTGCCGGTCGTCGGCGACGCGCCAGTGGCGCTTCAGGCATTGCGAGGAAATGCGCGTGCGGGTCGCGTTGCCGAAGGGCAGGCGCTTGGCAAGGCCCGCATCGTCGCGGTTGAGCAGCGCGCCGGGCCAGGCGGCCAGGAAATGGATCTGGATGAACTTCGGCGTCGCGGGCTTGGTCGTATCAGTCGTCACTCGAAGTCCCCTCTTCGGACCGCGCTTCGGCGGCATAATAGTCTTTTGCGATACGGATGCGGGCGTCCTCCGCCTTGTCGGGGTCATGGCCGATCAGCGCGAACAGCGTGCGCAGATTGACCGGGACCTGGCCCTTCTGGGCGAGCATCCGCACGGCGCGGATTATCTGCGCCTCCAGCCCCTTGCCGCGTGCCGAGGTCAGGCGCATCAGCCGGTTTTCCGACAAGCCGATCTCCTGAAAGGCGGCGCCCAGCGGTCGTCCCGTGGCATGCGGATAGAGGCCTGCCGTGCCCGACAGCAACGCCGCGCAATGCACCAGCAGCCGCCACGGCGCGAAGTCCCTGGGGTCGGACGGCGCGGTCAGGCCCGCCCGGTGCATCAGGCGGATGACGACGCCGTCGGCCTGATGGCTTTCGGTCAGATACATGCGGCGCAGCAGCGCGCGGTCGCCCGTGGACAGGAATGCAATCTGCCCGGCGATGGAATCGATCGCGCCCTTGTTGCGCTCCGGGGTGGCACCCGGCGCAGCCGGAACGGCAGCTTCACTCGCCATGCTGCACATCCTTCATCCACTTCCCCATCTGACCGTCGAGAAAAGAGCGCGCACGGGCAATGGCGCGGATGCGCCGGACCTCGGTGCGCGGGGCGGCTTCGGCTGCGGTGTCGAACACCTCGCTCGCGA
>NZ_JAXOJM010000037.1:0-1344 GCF_036663775.1 Sphingomonas sp. RB1R13 | reverse complement strand
GGTTCCTGTCGATCACGCATATGTTGCTGATGCAGCTTGGAAACGCTTGGTGATGATCGGGAACATAATGTCCCTCTGAACGATCAGTCGGCCCACGAAATGGCGAATATTCCCATTTCGCAATGGCTCCAGCCAGGTTCCTTCAGGCCAGTATGGGCGACGTTCGTTTTGGGTGCGGCCAATGTAGAGGTGACACGAGTGAGCGAAGACTGCCCGGCTTATTTCGAACGACGCACCAATGAGGAATTGGCCTTGGCCAAGTCGGTCGACGACCTGACCCTGAAGGCGCGGCATTTGAACAGGGCCGCTTATTTCGCCGCAGCTGGGGAACGGGCGCGCGACACGGTAGAGACATCCGGCTGAGAAAGGTGACCGGACGGTTGGACCAGCTCATGTTCGCTTCGAAATTCCGTTGATCCGGCCCCAGCTGAAGCCGTTCATCCAACTCATGCGCAGCATGAGTTCGGCATGGGTGATCGGGCAATCGACCGCCGAGCCCAGAGGTGCGACACCCGCCCTCCGTCCAGCATCGAATGCCTCGTTCATCGCGACCAGCCACCAGTACATCGTGGGCAAATGACCCGCGGCCCTGACCATGGCCATCAATCAGATTATAAGATTGTCTACGTGTCGAGATAAACCGCATTGCCGAGCCATGCCTCCCGGTCGCCACGGGTTAATGCCCCGATCCGTAACATTTTTTTCGATTGCGGCGCCGCCGTCGCCGCTAATAAGGATCGCGATAACAATCATGCGATGCCAGCAGCGGAACCGTCCTTGAATACGATGACCAGAGAGGAACTCGAGGCGGAGGTCGCGCACCTGCGCGCGGCACTGGCGCAAGCGGAGATCCGGGCTGACCGGTTCGGCCAACGACAGACGGAACAGGAACATCGGCACCTGACCGACCTGACGGTAAGCCGCAGGCAGACCATCGAGGCCAATGGGCGAACCATCGCGGCGCAAGAACGCGAACAGGCTGCGGCGAAAACCCATCGGCGACACATTGCGGATGCCTTGGCGGACCTGAGCGATTCTCGGGAACTGGTCGCCATGCTCAGGGAAAGCCAGATCGCGCTCGCTGCCAGCGAGGCCAGACAGCGCGCGATTTTCGAAAACGCCACCGACATTGCAATGATCGTCACCGATCCGTCAGGCATCATCACCGACTGGAATCCAGGCGCACAGACCGTGCTCGGCTGGACTGCCGAGGAAATGGTGGGCCAGGATGCAGAACGGTTCTTCACGCCGGAAGACCGCGAAAGCGATCGTATCGAATACGAGATGTCCGGCGCCCTCCGGAACGGTCGTGCCACCGACGAGCGATGGCATCTGCGCAAGGAC
>NZ_JAXOJM010000036.1:0-1352 GCF_036663775.1 Sphingomonas sp. RB1R13 | reverse complement strand
GGCCACGTTGCCATCGGCGTCGCGCAGGATCTGCACATAGGCGTTGCCGTGCAGCAGCATGTGCGTCGCCACCGTCTCGAGCAGCGCCTGCCCCTCGCTACGTGCCGCGACCAGTGCGACCAGTTCGGACTGCGAGGCGCTGAGCGGTGCATCGGCGAGGCCCCCTGCCACCATGCGCACCGCGCGCTGCGCCACCGGATTGCGTAAATACCCTTCGCGCACCTGCGTTTCATAAGAGGGCGTGGCCCCCGTCAGCGGCACCCCCGACCGCGCCAAACCCAGCCCGAGCAAAGGACGCGCCGCCCCCCGCCCGGCCTTGCGACCGAACATCCTCATTGCTTTGCTCCTCGAAAATCATTCCTCCCCTGCAAGGGGAGGGGAACCAGCGAAGCTGGTGGAGGGGTGTCCTGCTATCAAGAGGGGTGACACCCCTCCGTCAGGCCTGACGGCCTGCCACCTCCCCTTACAGGGGAGGAATGTAAGAAGCCACTATATGCCGTCTATATGCGAAACCGGGGGATCGCCCTCGAATTGCTACGCCCCGTGCGCCTAATTGCTCGGCCCTGGAGGTCGCCCCACTCATCCCGGCGGCCTGTCCATAGGGGCATATATGAAGACCATCATCCTTAGCGCCGCCACGGCGCTGTTCGTGCTTCCGGCCGCTGCATCGGCGCAGACCGCCGAGACCGCGCCGCCGCCGCCCGTGACCGTCAGCGGCTCGGCCGCAATCGTCTCCGACTATCGCCTGCGCGGCATCTCGCAGTCGGACGAACACATGGCGGTGCAGGCGGGCATCACGGCGACGCATGAAAGCGGCGTCTATGTCGGCACCTGGGCGTCGAACCTGGCGGGGTGGGGAACCTTCGGCGGCGCGAACATGGAGCTGGACCTGATCGGCGGCTACAAGACCAGGATCAGCCCGACCGGCACGCTCGACGTCGGCCTGACCTGGTATATGTATCCGGGCGGCGCGAACAAGACCGACTATGCCGAGCCTTTCGCCAAGCTGTCGGGTACGACCGGCCCGGTCTCGCTCACCGCCGGTGTCGCCTATGCGCCCAAGCAGCAGGCGATCGGCAAATGGTACAATAACGGCGCCAGCGCCGCCGCAGGCGTCTATGACCGTCCCGGCGCCAAGAGCGACAACCTGTACCTCTGGGGTGACGGCGCGGCCGCGATCCATGGCACGCCGTTCACCGCCAAGGCGCATATCGGCCATAGCTGGGGCATGGACGGCCTGGGCCCCAACGCCACCGCCCCGACGCCGACCGGCGATTATTGGGACTGGTCGCTGGGCGCGGACACCAGCTGGCACAACCTGACGCTGGGTCTGTCCTGGGTCGACACCAACA
>NZ_JAXOJM010000035.1:897-1359 GCF_036663775.1 Sphingomonas sp. RB1R13 | reverse complement strand
TCGAGCGTGCCGATCATCCTCAGCTTCGTGAACATGGGCCTGCTCGCGCTCGCCATGCGCGGGCTTCCGGCCGGGACCGCCTATGCGGTGTGGACCGGGCTGGGCGCGGTGGGCGTCGTGATCGGCGGGGCCATCGTGTTCGGCGACAAGATCGCGCCGATCCAGGCGGGCTTCATGGTCCTGACCGTCATCGGCGTGATGGGCACCAAGCTGTTCGCGCAGGGATGAATTGACGTTCACGCGAAGCCGCGAAGTCGCGAAGTAGAGAGGTTTGCGCAGAGGCGCAGAAAGCGCAGAGGAAGAAGAAGGTCTCCCGATCGCCACGTTCGGAACGCCTTTGCGTCCTCCGCGCCTCTGCGCGCAAAAAACCTTCGCGTCTTCGCGTGAACCAAAGCCACGGCACAGGGTAGCGATCCGCCCTCCGCGACCCTAAATCGCACCCAATGTCCGAGCCTCCCGTCG
>NZ_JAXOJM010000035.1:0-887 GCF_036663775.1 Sphingomonas sp. RB1R13 | reverse complement strand
GACCGCTTCAACGAAGAGAAATCCACCTTCACCCTGCGCGGGGCCGATGCGCCCGATCTGAAGGCGGGGGTGGCGGCGATCCGTAACGTGCTGGCGACGCTACCGCTGCGCCCCGGCGTGTACCGTATGCAGGATGCGCGCGGCGACGTGCTGTATATCGGCAAGGCCCGCGCGCTGAAGAACCGCGTCGCCAACTATACTCAGGTCGATCGCCTGCCCAAGCGGCTCCAGCGGATGGTCGCGCAGACCCGGTCGATGACCATCGTCACGACCAATAACGAGGCCGAGGCGCTGCTGCTCGAAGCGCAGCTCATCAAGCGCTACCGCCCGGCCTTCAACGTCCTGCTGCGCGACGACAAGAGTTTCCCCTTCATCCTGTTGCGCAACGACCATGACTTTCCGCGCATCCAGAAACATCGCGGCGCCAGGCGCGCGGTCGGCAATTATTACGGCCCCTTCGCCAGCGCGGGCAGCGTCAACAACACGCTGAACGCGCTGCAAAAGCTGTTCCTGCTCCGCTCCTGCACCGACAGCTTCTTCAAGGGGCGCGACCGGCCGTGCCTGCTCTATCAGATCAAGCGCTGCTCGGCCCCCTGCGTTGGCCGGATCGACGAGGCCGCCTATGCCGAGCTGGTCGCCGACGCGAAGAACTTCCTCGGCGGGAAGTCGACCCAGGTCCAGGCCAAGCTCGGCGCGCAGATGCAGGCGGCGGCCGAGGCGATGGATTTCGAGCTGGCCGCGATCCTGCGCGACCGGCTGAAGGCGCTGACCTTCATCCAGGGGACGCAGGCAATCAATGCCGAGGGCGTGGGCGACGCCGACATCTTCGCGCTCGCCAATCGCGAGGGGGTAATGGGCATCCAGGCCTTCTTCATCCGCGGCGGCCA
>NZ_JAXOJM010000034.1:0-1361 GCF_036663775.1 Sphingomonas sp. RB1R13 | reverse complement strand
GACGATCGGGTTCCGCGCCGACCGTGTCGTGTTCGACCGCATCGACCTGAAGGGCGGCGGCGCGGCGTTCGAGGCGCGGATGCCCACCGCCGAGGAAGTGACCGACGCCGACCGCGCGCCGGGTACCATCCAGCATACCGGCAACGCGCTGGACATCGCGATCGCGACGTCGAGCGCCTGGCTGGCGGTGCAGGCCCCCGATGGTTCGGAAGCCTATACCCGTCGCGGCGACCTGGAGGTCACGGCCTCGGGCGTGCTGCAGACCGGCGACGGCTATCCGGTGGTCGGCCAGAACGGCCCGATCACGGTGCCGCCGTACAATTCGATGACCGTCGCCCCCGACGGCACGCTGTCGATCATTCCGCTGGGTGCCGGGCCCGATACCCAGCCCCAGGTGATCGACCGCATCAAGCTGGCCGACACGCGCGGCACCCAGACGGTGAAGGGTCTCGACAATCTGCTGCGCGTCAAGGGCGGCGGGGCGATGCCGCAGGACATGGACGCCACCGTCCAGTCGGGCGCGCTGGAAGGGTCGAACGTCAACATGACCCAGACGCTGGTCGACATGATCGAGAACCAGCGCAGCTACGAGGTGCAGGCCAACCTCATGAAAGAGGCCAAGTCGTTGGATGAGAACAGCGCATCGCTGATGCGTCTGCCGAGCTGAGGATTAAAGGGTTATGTCTTCCGCCGCTTTGCACGTCGCGCGCACCGGGCTCGATGCCCAGGATATGCGTATGCGGGTCATCTCGAACAACCTGGCCAACGTCAACACGACCGGGTTCAAGCGCGATCGCGCCGCGTTCGAGACGCTGGCCTATCAGACGATCACCGCGCCCGGCGCCGCCAGCTCGACCGAGAGCAAATATGCGACCGGCCTGAACCTGGGCACCGGCGTGCGCATCCAGGGGACCGCGCGCATCAACACGCAAGGGTCGATGCAGACCACCAACAACAGCCTCGACATGGCGCTGGACGGTGACGGCTTCTTCCAGGTGCAGATGCCCGGCGGTACGCTCGGCTACACCCGGGCGGGCAATTTCTCGCGCTCGGCCGAAGGGCTGCTGGTCACCGCCGAGGGCTATCAGGTGATGCCGGGCATCACCATCCCCGAGGGCACGACCCAGGTCACGATCGGCACCGACGGCACCGTCTCGGCGACCCTGCCGGGCCAGACCGCGCCCGCCGAGATCGGCCAGATCCAGATCGCCAGCTTCCCCAACTCGGCCGGGCTCCAGTCCAAGGGCGATAATTACCTGACCGAGACCGCCGCCTCGGGCGCCGCGAACATGGGTGTCGCGGGCCTCGAAGGGCGCGGCCAGATCCGCCAGGGGATGCTCGAAGGCTCGAACGTCAACGTC
>NZ_JAXOJM010000033.1:0-1367 GCF_036663775.1 Sphingomonas sp. RB1R13 | reverse complement strand
GAGGCCGCGCTGAAGAAGATGGTCGCCGACTATCCCAAGAGCCGCCGTGCCAGCTTTGCGCAGAACCTACTGGGCCGCAGCTATCTCGATTCCGGCAAGCCCAGCCTCGCCTCGATGGCCTTCTATGAGAATTACAAGAAATTCCCGGACGGCGAGCGCGCGCCCGACAGTCTGCTCTATCTCGGCCAGGCGCTGATCAAGCTCAACAAGCCCGCCGATGCCTGCAAGGTCTATGACGAACTCAGCGATGTCTATGGCGCCAAGCTGTCCGCGGCGATGAAGGGCCAGATCGCCAGCGGCCGCAGTGCGGCGAAGTGCCAGTAAATTCTGCTCATCCCCTTTGAGGGGAGGATGACACTGCCTTGAATCGACGCAAGCCCCTCCACTTCAGGGGAGGGGTTGGGGTGGGGCCTTTCCACGAACGTCGCGCTTGCGGAAGCGCCCCACCCCCGGCCCCTCCCCTGAAGGGGGGGTTATTTCAGATCATCAGGGTCGAGAGCTGTCACGGACGAGACACCTCCGCGTCTCCGCGTCTCCGCGCGAATAAAATCGTCCGATGCATCGGGGCTCCACCGGCCGCAAAGTATAAAGCATCTGGACCCCGGCCTTCGCCGGGGTGGGGCTATATGATGATGTCGGGAATGGTGGGCGATGACGGGCTCGAACCGCCGACATTCTCGGTGTAAACGAGACGCTCTACCAACTGAGCTAATCGCCCCCTTGCGGGTAAGCCCCGCCTAATGCCGATGCGCTGCGCGTCTGGCAAGCCGCTTTTGTACCTCCAACCCATTTGGTTCGTTTGTTGGATACAAACTCCCGCGCCATTGGTACATAACAAGAACATCGAGGGGCGGGTGCGACCGGGGGAGCGGTCGGGTTCGCGCTTCGATGCTTTGGGGAGTGGGGATGGCCGGAACGGGGGAGGGCGTAGCGTGGACGCTGGCGCGGCGACGGCAATTCCTGGCGGCGCTGGCGGTCAGTGCCGATGCGGAGGCGGCGGCACGCGCGGTGGGAGAGACGCTGCGGGCCGCACGGGCTCTGCGGCAGCGCGACCGGGCCTTTGGGCAGGCTTGGGACGCGGCGATCGGTGCGGCGCACGCGCTGGTCGAGGAAGGGCTGCTGCGCCGGATGCTCACCCTGTTGGCCGGGGAGCAGGAGGGGGGAGAGGCCGGTGCGGGGACCACCGGCCTCTCCATCACCCCGCCGCTCTCGGCCACCGAAGTGCAATTCTATCTGAAGCTGCTGGCCCGTCGCGATGCGCTGGCCAGGGCCGGTGACGGCGCGGGCGAAGCGGCGCGGGCCGACGCGGCGGAAACCGATGCAGCGCTGGAACGCGCGCTCGATGGCTTGGCGCGGCGGCGGTTGAA
>NZ_JAXOJM010000032.1:0-1388 GCF_036663775.1 Sphingomonas sp. RB1R13 | reverse complement strand
CAGCATGGCGAGCGGACGCTCGACCAGCTCCTTGAACACCTTCATCAGCTCGGCGCCGTCGGCCCCGTCGATGGCGCGGTGGTCGAAGCTGCCGGTCGCGGACATGACGGTCGCCACGCCCAGCTGGTCGTCGACGATGTACGGACGCTTCTCGCCCGCGCCGATCGCCAGGATCATGCCCTGCGGCGGGTTGATGACCGCCTCGAACTGCTTGATGCCGAACATGCCCATGTTCGAGATCGACGCCGTGCCGCCCTGGAATTCATGCGGCTGCAGCTTGTTGTCGCGGGCGCGGGTGGCCAGGTCCTTCATCGTGGTCGAGATGGACGACAGCGAGCGCGTATCCGCCTCCGACACGATCGGGGTGATGAGGCCAGCCGGGGTCGATACCGCGACCGAGATGTCGGCGCGCTTGAAGCTGATGAGCTGGTCCGGCGTGAACATGACGTTGCACTTGGGCACCGCCATCAGCGACACACCCAGCGCCTTGATGAGCATGTCGTTGACCGACAGCTTCACGCCGCGCGATTCGAGACCGGCGTTCAGCTCACCCCGCAGCTTGAGCAGCGCGTCGAGGCGGATATCCACCGTCAGATAGATGTGCGGCACCTGCTGCTTCGATTCGGTCAGGCGACGCGCGATCGTCTTGCGCATGTTCGACAGCTTCGACGCTTCGTGCGGGATATCCGGCACCTGCGCGGGCTTGGGCGCGGCGGCCGGAGCGGCTGCGGCTTCCGCCGGAGCCGAGGTCGACGCAGCAGGAGCGGCGGCCTTGGCCTGGCCCGGCTGCGCGTTCTCGACGTCCGCCTTCACAATGCGACCATTCGGGCCCGAGCCGGTCACGGCCGACAGGTCGAGACCTTTTTGCGAGGCGATGCGGCGAGCCAGCGGGCTGGCGATCGCGCGGCCGCCATTGCCGGCCGGCTTGCCCGAATCAGCGGGCTTGCCGTGATCTTCGGCCTGCTCGACGGTACGCTCGGCGGGCTTGGCCTCGCTGCCGGTCTTGTTGGGATCGGTCGGGTCGGTCGGCATGGGGTTGGCCGGAGCCGGGGTTTCCGACTTGGTCGGGGCCTGGACCGACGAGGCATCCTCGCCCTCTTCGGCCAGGATCGCGATGACGGTGCCGACCTTCACATTGTCGGAACCCTCGGCGACGAGGATCTTGGCGATGACGCCTTCATCCACCGCCTCGAATTCCATGGTGGCCTTGTCGGTTTCGATCTCGGCCATGATATCGCCGGACTTCACCGTGTCCCCTTCCTTCACCAGCCATTTGGCCAGCGTGCCTTCCTCCATGGTCGGCGACAGCGCGGGCATCTTGATCTCGATCGACATGGAGGTCCTCTCGGGGCAAACCAATTCCGTAGCGGCCCGTCTCTTGCGCCCGA
>NZ_JAXOJM010000031.1:0-1395 GCF_036663775.1 Sphingomonas sp. RB1R13 | reverse complement strand
CGCGGCGAAGTCCCGGTCGGGATCACCGGTCGACGGGACCGCCATCGCTTGGTGCATCCGCTGCATCGCACCGGCCATCACGGTGGCGAAGTCGCTGGTCTGGGCCAGCGCCGCGCCGCTGACCAGAGCGGCAGCAGCGAGCGCTGTCTTGAGCGGGATTCTCACAATATCGGCAACTCCATACGGTCGGACACGGGCGATCCGCGCATCCGGCTCAACATAAACCCATGTCATTCGATCCGCTTCGGCCACGATCGGCCGTCACGCGATGTGCAACAGGGCCAGCAGGGTCATGCTGATCGCGCCCAGGACGAGCAGCGACAGCACCACGGCAGTCGTCACCTTGCCGCCTGCCTTTGCGACGGTGCGAACGTCGACGCCCAACCCCAATGCCGCCATCGACACCACGGTCAGCAAGGTGGCAATGCGGCCGATCGGCGGAATCGCAGCGGTCGGCACCAGCCCAAACGACCGGCAGGCGACCATCACGAGAAAGCCGATGATGAACCACGGGACGAGATGAGCGAGATCGAACGTCTTTGCCCGCGCGGTGCCCGCCACGACCTCTTCCGCAGGCATCTGCTGCGGGGCAAGGCGTGGTGCGATCAGCGACAGGACGAGGCACACAGGCCCCAGCATCAGCACGCGGACGAGCTTGACCAGCGTCCCCATCTGCACGGCCGCAGCCCCCAGTGGCGAGGCGGCCGCGATCACCTGCGGCACCGCATACACAGTCAGTCCGGCGAGCGCGCCGAAAGCAATGCCGCTCATGCCGAGCGCGATCCCGAGCAGCGGCAGACCCAGCACCACGACGACGCCCAGCACGGCGGTAAACGCAATGGAGGCGGCGACGTCGTCGCTGTCGGCCCCGATTACCGGCGCGACCGCGGCGATGGCCGAATTGCCGCAGATCGAGTTGCCGCACGCGACCAGCAGTGCCATGCGCGTTGGCAGGCCCAGCAAACGACCTATGCCGAAGCTCAGCAGGATCGCACTGGCCACTACGCCGGCGATGCCGACAAGCAGGGGTACGCCAGCAGCCAGGATGGTGGCGGCGCTGACCGAGGCCCCGAGCAGGACGACCGCGACCTCCAGCAGATATTTGGCGCTGAACGCGATGCCTTCGTGCCATTTGTCACCGGGCGTCCGCAGGCTGCGGATCGCGGTGCCGATCAGAATGGCGAGCACCAGCGCCTCCAGCCATGCCTTTCCTGCCAAGGCGCGCTCGCCGGCTTCCAGCGCATAGGCGGCGCCAGTCACCGCCAGGCACAGGCCGATCCCCGGCAGGAGGGCGAGCAGTCGGTTGGACCGGCCGATGGCCGCAGCAATGTTGTGTCGAGCGATGGTGGTCACGGGGGATGTTCCTTCCGCCGCATTAGCTAGGCTGCGATCACC
>NZ_JAXOJM010000030.1:0-1399 GCF_036663775.1 Sphingomonas sp. RB1R13 | reverse complement strand
GCCGACCTGCGCGAATGGGCCCCGAGCGAGCAGGCCGACGCGATCCTGGTCGACGCGCCGTGCAGCGCCAGCGGCATCTTCCGTCGCCACCCCGACGTCCTCTACCGCGTCCGTCCCGCGATCATCGCCGAGATGGCGGAGCTTCAGCGCGTGATCCTGGCCCGCGCCGCCGACTGGCTGAAGCCGGGCGGGACCATGGTCTATGCCACCTGCTCGCTGGAGCCCGAGGAGGGCGAGGCGCAGATCGCGGCCTTCCTGGAGGCGCGGCCCGATTATGCGCTGGTTCCGATCACCGGCGACTGGCCGGGCATCACCGACAAGGGCACGATCCGCACCCTGCCGACGATGCTCGCAAAAGAGGGGCGTCTTGACGGATTCTTCATCGCGATGTTGCAACGCAAAGGCTGACTTGGGCGCGATATGCAGGTACAGGTGAAAACCATGCTTCCTGTGCGTATCGCTCCCTCCATCCTTTCCGCCGATTTCGCCAAGCTGGGCGAAGAAGTCCGGGCCATCGACGCTGCGGGCGCCGACTGGATTCATATCGATGTGATGGACGGGCATTTCGTGCCCAACATCACCATCGGCCCGGCGGTGGTGAAGGCACTGCGCCCGCACACGACCAAGCCGTTCGACGTGCATCTGATGATCTCGCCGATCGACGCCTATCTCGACGCCTTTGCCGAGGCGGGCGCGGACACGATCACCGTCCACCCGGAGGCGGGGCCGCACATCCACCGCACGATCCAGCATATCAAGGGGCTGGGCAAGCGCGCGGGCGTCGTGCTGAATCCGGCTACGCCCGCCAAGATGCTCGACTATCTGATCGACATGGTCGACCTGGTCTTGGTGATGAGCGTGAACCCCGGTTTCGGCGGGCAGAGCTTCATCGAGAGTCAGCTCAAGAAGATTTCCGCGATCCGCAAGATGATCGACCATTCGGGCCGGGCCATCGACCTGGAGGTCGATGGCGGCGTCGATCCGGCCTGGGCGAAGCGCTGTATCGAGGCGGGGGCCGATGCGCTGGTCGCGGGTACCGCCGCGTTCCGGGGTGGCCCTGAGCATTACGCCGCCAATATCGCCGCGCTGCGCGGCTGAGCGGGCATTTGACCGAAATGCGCGATCGCATGGGGGCCGAAGAGGCCCGTATCGCCGCCGACAGCATCGAAGAGGGCAAACGCCTCGTCCGCGTCCAGACCGGCGGCCTGTCGCTCGCCGATCGCCTGAGCGAGCATCTCCACCGGCTGACCTGGCGCACGCCGCTCCATTCGCTGCGGCTGAAGGGGCGGCATCCGCTGAAGCTGATGGGGGTGCCCGAGGACCCGATCCTGGGCGATATCGAGCGGGGCCATGCGCTGCTCGGCGGCGTGCTCGACTGGCGCGGCGAGGAGCGCGGGGT
>NZ_JAXOJM010000029.1:0-1411 GCF_036663775.1 Sphingomonas sp. RB1R13 | reverse complement strand
CGATCTGGTCCGACCGCCAGCGTCCGCCCAGATCGGGGGCACCCTCGACCGAGCCCGCCGGGAAGGTCGCCACGTCGAGCACGCGGTCGACGACCATGCCCAGCGACAAGGGCTTGGCCCCGACTCCGGCGACATCGACGACCAGTACGCGCGTGGTCAGCGTCGGTTCGACCGGGCTCAGGCCCAGCCGGACGCGCAGGTCGACCATCGGCACGGAGTCCCCCCGCACATCGGTCAGCCCCAGGAACCAATCGGGTGCGTGGGGCACCCGATAGGCGTTGCGATGGTCCAGGATCTCGCGGACGCTGGTAACGGGGAGGGCGAATTCCTCCTCCCCGAGACCGAAGACGACGACCTGGATGTCCTGCGCGCCGCTCAAGCGGCGCGTCCGAACTCGGCGTCCTCGCCGTCCGGGCCACCATTGGTCAGGTCGAGCGCAAAGCCGCGCACGCGGGCCTGCTGGTCGGCGACCGAGCCGGAGCGCTGGCCCGAAGACTTGGCGGACTTCGCCGCCGGACGGGCGACCGGCTTGCGCACGGCGGGCTTGCCGCGACCGCGATTGCCAGCGGCATCGACCCGGAAGTACGCGATGCTCTCCTGAAGCTCCTCGGCCTGACTGGCGAGTTCTTCGGAGGTCGACGAGATCTGCTCGGACGCCGAGGCGTTCTGCTGCGTCACCTTGTCGAGCTGCTGGATCGCCTCGTTGATCTGGACCGCGCCGATATCCTGCTCGCGGCAGGCCGCGCTGATCTCGGCGACCAGTTCGGCGGTGCGGCGGATGTCGGGCACCAGCCTGGTCAGCATCTCGCCCGCCTGGGTGGCGGCCGACACGGTGTCCGACGACATGCCGCTGATTTCGGACGCCGCCGACTGGCTGCGCTCGGCCAGTTTGCGGACTTCGGCGGCGACGACCGCGAAACCGCGACCATGCTCACCCGCACGGGCCGCTTCCACCGCCGCATTGAGGGCCAGCAAATCGGTCTGGCGGGCGATCTCCTGCACGATACCGATCTTCTCGGCGATGGTGCGCATCGCGACCACGGCCTTCTGCACCGCCTGACCGCTCTGCTCGGCATCCAGCGAGGATTGGCGCGCGATCTTTTCAGTCTGGGTCGCGTTGTCGGCATTCTGTTTGATGTTGGCGGCCATCTCCTCCATCGAAGCCGAGGCTTCCTCGGCGGCGGCGGCCTGCTCGGTCGCGCCCTGGCTCACCTGTTCCGACGAGGACGACAGCTGCTGGCTGCCCGCCGCGACATTCTGCGCCGCCTGGGCGGTCTGGCCGATCGTCTCGCGCAGGCGGATGGTCATCCGGTTGACGGTATCCACCAGGTCCTTGATCTCGTCATTGCTGGCAACGTGCACCTCGTTGCTCAGATCGCCATCGGCGACGGCGGACACCGCTTCATCGACC
>NZ_JAXOJM010000028.1:0-1444 GCF_036663775.1 Sphingomonas sp. RB1R13 | reverse complement strand
AACGGCCTGCTCGGCGGGCTGGGCAATCTGATCGGCATTCCGGGCCTGAGCTTCCAGGCGCTGCTGGGTTATGTGTTCCAGCCGATCATGGCGCTGCTCAACGTGCCGTGGAAGGAAGCGGGTATCGCGGGCGGCCTGTTCGGCGAGAAGATCGTGCTCAACGAGTTCGTCGCCTATATCGACCTGGGCAAGCAGGCCGCGCAGCTGTCGCCGCGCACCGTCGCGGTCGTCACCTTCGCACTGTGCGGCTTTGCCAATTTCTCGTCGATCGCGATCCAGATGGCCGTCACCGGCAGCCTCGCCCCCAACCAGCGCCCGACCATCGCCCGCCTGGGCATCCGTGCGCTGATCGCGGGGAGCCTCGCCAATCTGATGTCCGCGGCGCTGGCAGGCCTGCTGATCGCCTGACGCTGTTTATCCTCCCCGGCACGGGCAGGTGGCAGGCCGCAGGCCTGACGGAGGGGGACTTCCACACCGGACTCCCTTTGCGGCCCGCCCCCTCCACCAGCCTCCGGCTGGTCCCCCTCCCCGTGCCGGGGAGGAGTTTGGGGTTGATCCCCAAGCCACGCGCGCTATGGGCGCCCTGTCGACCGCAGACGTGGCCGACTCACACATAGGATCACAATGCCCCGATCTAGTCCCTTGTCCGGCGACGAGGACAGTAGACGCTTCGGCGTCTGTGTTCTTGCCGACCGTCTGACGGGCCTGACGGGGTCGACGATGTCGGCCCGCTAGAGCCGTTCCTCGCCGACCTTCCGCCGGGCTCGACCACACGAACCCGAAGGAGGTCTGCCATGACCCGTACCCTGTTCCGCGCGCATGTCCGCGCGCATTCCCTCGCCACCGTGATGGCGAGCGTTCCCCTCGAGCGCGCGCGGCTGCTGCGCCTGGTCGCGTCCACCCGTCCGCAGGCGATGCGCCGCCCCCGCGCCAGCGCCTGATCCGGGAATAGCATCATGATCCGTATCGTTTCGCGGGCCGCGCTGTGCGGCCTGCTCCTCGTCGCGCGCGCCGCGTCCGCGCAGGATACCCAGCCGGAGGATTTCGCGATCCACGGCCAGGCGACGGTCGTCGCGCAAGGGGTCGGCGGCTTTGCCTCGCCCTATACCGGCGCCAACAGCCTGACCCCGCGTCAGGTGCAGGAAACCGCCGACATCACCGCCTTTATCGGCGCCCGCGCCTGGACCGGTGGCGAACTGTGGGTGAATCCGGAGATCGACCAGGGCTTCGGCCTGTCCAACACACTGGGCGTTGCGGGATTTCCCAGCGCCGAGGCCTATAAGGTCGGCGAGGCCGAACCCTATTTCCGACTGCAACGCGCCTTTTTCCGCCAGACCTTCGGCCTCGGCGGCACGCGCGAGGCGGTGGCGGGTGTCGCCAACCAGCTGGGCGGTTCGCGCTCGGTCGACCGGATCGTCCTGACCATCGGCAAGTTCGGCGTCGG
>NZ_JAXOJM010000027.1:0-1455 GCF_036663775.1 Sphingomonas sp. RB1R13 | reverse complement strand
CGCGCCCCCGGCCTGATGGAAGCCCCCTATCTGCAAGGTTTCCACGGGGGCGATCCCGGTCTGCACCGACTTGCCTGCCATCGCAGTAACGTGACCATAGGGCTGATATTTCATGCCGTGGCGCGTTGCCCACCTCGCGTCCAGCGTTGTCTCCGGGGCCCCGGTGTCGAGCACAGCCATAAGCCGGTGACCGTTCAGCACGATCGGGATGATGACGAGGCCATCGTCATCGCCCTCCATATCGATCCACTTGTTCTGTGCTTCGGGATCGATCGAAGCCACGCCACGTCCCGATGGGAGCACCGGGGTGCTCGGTCGCTTTTGAGCGGGAACCGGCATGGCCGTGAGGGTGGCCAGGATAGCCATCAAGCAATAGGCTGAAGTTCGTCCCGGCATTATGTAGCTCCGCTATATCCGCGCCCAATGCTTACGCCCTGAGAGCCTCTTGTCATCTGGCCTCGCCAAATCTTTTGCGGGAAGGGGATAAGGCGAAAGCCCCCCTCACCCCAAAATCGCGGCGATATCCATCGGTCGCCCGTCGCGGCGCAATTCTACCGTCACGCGCGGCTCGACGCCCCCGCGCCCCCGCCCTGCCCGGCCGAGTACCGCGCCCGCCGCGACATGCTGACCGGGTTTGACCGCGATGGCACCCAGGCCCGTCACCAGGCTGGTCCAGCCGGTGCCGTGATTCAGGATGACGATCCCGCCATAGCCACGAAACGCACCCGCATAGCGGACCTCGCCGCCCGCCGGGGCGACGACCGGGGCGTAGGGCACCGTCGACAGGGTGATGCCGCGCGCCCGAACACCCGAATCCGAAATCTCGCCGAAGCCGCCCGCCACCTTGCCCTGCACCGGCAGGCGATAGGTGCCCGGCGCGATCGCCGGTCCCATGACGCCCGCCCCAAGCGGGCGCGAGACGGGGCCGGGCAGCGCCAGGAGTTCGCCCGCTGTCGCCCGCGCCTCGCCGCGTTCGGCCATGCGGTCGACGATGTCGCGCGCTGCCTCGCCCAGCGCTAGCGCGCGGTTGGACTCGTCGATCGCCACCTGCCCCAGCGCCTCGGCCCGGCCGCGATGACTGGCCTCCAGCCTGGCAAGCGCCTGACGTTCGCCCTCCAGCTTGGTGGTGGTCGCCGCGAGCGCGCGCGCCGCCACCGTCACTTGCGCCCGGACGCGGCGGGTGGCGGCCAGTTCGGCGCGGACGGTCGCCGAACGCTGGGCGATGACGGGGGCGACGGTGGCGAAGACCGCGCGGACATGCGCCAGATCGGCGACCGAGCCGGGTTGCGCGACCGCCGCCACGGGGGGACGCGCGGCCATGCTCTGCATCGCGGCCAGCAGATGCGCGAGCGGTGCCTCCGCGCTGGCCAACTTCGCCTGTTGCCGCTCCAGCAGCCCGGCGACTAGATCGACGCGCGCGCGGGCCGACTGGCCATTGGCGACCAAGTCGATCCT
>NZ_JAXOJM010000026.1:0-1461 GCF_036663775.1 Sphingomonas sp. RB1R13 | reverse complement strand
GGTAGCCGACGCCGGTGATGACCAGCTTCTTCGAGAAGCCTGCGGTCACGCCGGTGACGAGGTTCTGCACCATGGTGCGCTGCATGCCCCAGAACGCGCGAGCGCGCTTCGTGGCGTTGGCGGGCTGCACCGCGATGGCGTCCGCCTGGACGTCATAGGTGATCTCGTCGGCGAGCGGCATGGAGAGGGTGCCTTTGGGACCCTTCACGCTCAGCACCTTGTCGGCGATGGTCGCGGTGACGCCGGCCGGAACCGGGACCGCCTTCTTACCGATGCGGCTCATCAGAACACCTCCGCCAGGACTTCGCCACCGACATTCTGCTCACGCGCTTCGGCGTCCGACAGAACGCCACGCGGCGTCGACACGATGGTGATGCCCAGGCCGTTGCGAACGCGGGGAAGGTCCTGCGCGCCCGAATAGATACGGCGGCCGGGCTTCGACACGCGCGCGACATGCTTGATCGCGGGCTGGCCTTCGAAATACTTCAGCTCGATGCGGATGCCGGCCGCGGGGCCCATCTGCTCTTCGCTGTAGCCACGGATATAGCCCTCGCGCTGAAGCACGTCGAGCACGCGGACGCGCAGCTTCGACGCAGGCGTCAGGACGGAGTCCTTGCGCGCGCGCTGGCCGTTGCGGATGCGGGTGAGCAAGTCACCCAGGGGATCGGTCACTGCCATCTCAAATGGTCCTTACCAGCTCGACTTGGTGACGCCGGGGATCTGGCCCTTGTTGGCCAGTTCACGCAGCATGACGCGAGCGAGACGGAACTTGCGGTAATACGCACGCGGGCGACCGGTGATCTCGCAACGGTTGCGGATACGGGTCGGATTGCCGTTGCGGGGGATCTCGGCCATCTTGAGGCGCGCGATCAGACGCTCGGTTTCATCGAGGCTCTGGTCGTTCGCGATCGCCTTCAGCTTCGCGTACTTGCCCGCATACTTCTTGACGAGAGCGCGACGCTTCTCGTTCTTATTAATCGAACTCAGTTTCGCCATGGACTTAAGCTCTTTCTGTAAGGACCCCCTCCCCGGCGTGGAGAGGGGGCAGTCCGGTTACGCCGCCTTCTTCTCGTCGGCAGCGTCTTCCTTGGGGAACGGGAAGCCGAAGAGACGCAGCAGCTCGCGCGCTTCGTCGTCGGTCTTCGCCGAGGTGGTCACGATCACATCCATGCCGCGCACCTTGTCGATGCGGTCATAGTTGATTTCGGGGAAGATGATCTGTTCCTTGATGCCGCAGGCATAGTTGCCGCGACCGTCGAAGGACTTCGGATTCAGGCCGCGGAAGTCGCGAACGCGCGGCAGCGCGATCGTGATGAAGCGGTCGAGGAATTCGTACATGCGCTCGCGACGCAGCGTGACCTTCACACCGATCGGCATGCCTTCACGCAGCTTGAACTGCGCGATCGACTTCTTGGCCTTGGTGATGACGGGCTTCTGACCCGCGATCAGCTCCATCTCCGA
>NZ_JAXOJM010000025.1:0-1485 GCF_036663775.1 Sphingomonas sp. RB1R13 | reverse complement strand
GGCTTCTTCCAGATGGGTCGGACGAACCGTTTCCTCGGCGATCTCGCGCAGGGCGACGACCGGATTTTTATCGCGATCGCGATCGACGGTCAGATCCGCCCCGCCCGAAATCTGACGGGCCCGCTGCGCCGCGAACAGCACCAGATCGAAACGGTTGGGAATCTTGTCGACGCAATCTTCGACGGTGACGCGCGCCATGCGTGTGTCCTTCGCAAATAATGCTGGGATGAAAGCGTGCCGCCTAACAGCAAAGGGCGGTGAAGTCAAAAGCCTTGGAGCTTGCAACGCCCCTGTCATCTCGATCGTTACGTTTTCGACCGCATGTCACGCCCGAAAGGAGCCCGCCGCATTTCCGCCCCCCATCCGCCAGAGCAACCCGGTTTTCAGGTCGACGGCAACCGGCTGACCCTGCTCGACACGGGGCCAAGGCGGCTGGAGGCGGTGCTGGCGCTGATCGACGGCGCGCGGACCTCGCTGCGCATCCTGTATTATATCTATGCCGATGACGCGACGGGGCGGCAGGTGCGTGACGCAATGATCGCCGCCGCACGCCGGGGCGTGACCGTGTCGGTGATCGTCGACGGCTTCGGCGCGGGCGCGGATGAGGCGTTCTTCCGGCCGCTGGTCGAGGCGGGCGCGCGGCTGTCCCGGTTCGAGCCGCGCTTCGGCCGCCGCTATCTGCTGCGCAACCACCAAAAGCTGGCGCTGGCGGATGCCGAAGGCCCCTCCCCCTCGATCATCATCGGCGGGTTCAATATCGAGGATGATTATTTCGGCACCCCCGCCGACCAGAGCTGGCGCGATCTGGGCCTGCTGGTCGAGGGACCGGCGGCGGCGCGGATGGCGGGCTATTTCGACGCGCTGTTCGCCTGGACGGAAAATACCAAGGGGCGGCTGCGCGACCTGAATAAGGCGCTGGCACATTGGAGCGAGTCGAGCGGTCGGCTCCGCTGGCTGATCGGCGGGCCGACCCGGCGGTTGTCGCCCTGGGCGCGGACGGTGCGCGACGATATGCGGCGCGGGCGGCGGATCGATGTGATCGCGGCCTATTTCACCCCCAGCCCCACCATGCTGCGTCGGCTCGATCGGGCCGGGCGGCGCGAGGCCGAGGTGCGGATCGTCACGGCGGGCAAGTCGGACAATGAGGCGACGATTGCGGCGGCGCGCTTCACCTATGCGGGCCTGCTGCGCAAGGGCGTGCAGATCTTCGAATATCAGCTGACCAAGCTGCACACGAAATTATACGTCATCGACGATGCCGTGCATGTCGGCTCGGCCAATTTCGACATGCGAAGCCTGTTCGTGAATCTGGAGCTGATGCTGCGGATCGAGGACACCGACTTCGCCGCGCATGTCCGGTCCTACATCGACGGAGAAGTCGCCCGGTCTGAGGCGATCACGCCGGACTGGTATAAGCGCCATACCGGCTGGTTCCAGCGGCTGCGCCAGTTCGCCGCCTATCTGCTGATCGCGGTGATCGATCCC
>NZ_JAXOJM010000024.1:0-1487 GCF_036663775.1 Sphingomonas sp. RB1R13 | reverse complement strand
GAAGCCGAAGGGCCCCGACGCGCTGGCGATGTCACCGACGATCGTGCCGCTATTGACCAGACTGATACCATTGTCGCTCTGGATGGCCGTCGTACCGGTGGTGGTGACCAGCCCCCCGGCCTGATTGACCAGCGACACGCTGTTACCCGAAATCGCCGCGCCCGTGCCGTTATTGCTGATCGTCCCGCTGTTGGTCAGCGTGGACGAGCGCAGATTGGCCAGCGTGGCGGCGGTGCCGTTGCTGGTGATCGTCCCAGTGTTCGTCCAGCCATTGCTATAGACCGCCGAGTTGTAGTTCGCGCCCGCATCAATCGCGCTGCGGCTGCCGCCATCGATGGTGCCCGCATTGGTCAGCGTGCCGATGGCACCGCTGATCGCGCCGATCGTGCCGCCCGCGCCGTCCGAATGGAAGGTCAGCGGCCCCGTCACCGTCGCGCCGATGTCGTCGCGCGCGATCATGACCGCATTGCTGGCGTTGAGCGCGAGGTCGAGGCCGACGCCCTTGGCGGCGGCGAAGTCGAACTGGCCGGTGCCGCTGACCCGCCCGTCCTTGCCTGCCTGCGCGGCGAAGCGGTCGATGACGAGGCGCGATCCACCGAACCGGCCGGTCGCCTGTACGTCGGTCAGGACGGTGCCGGTCGTCGCGCTCTCGATGCGCGCGCCGACCGCCTTCACTGCCCCGCGAATGACGGGCTGGTTAAGCGATCCGGTCACGTCCGCACCGATCGCGACCGGGCCGGACAGGTCGAACATCTCGACGCCGGTCAGCCGCCACAGCGTATCGGCAGGCCCGGCATAGCGAAGCTGCGCGATCAGGCGCCCGGCCTGCATCCGGCCGGCCCAATCCCCCGCACCGCCCGGCACGATCAGCGCTTGGCCGCGCCCGATGATCTTGCCCCCCGACGCCATGACCGCGCGCACGCCCAGCCGCTCGGCGGCCTCCGGGTTCGCGCTGCGCTTGGCCCAGCGGTCATAGGCGTGGCCGATCACCGCACCGACCACGACGGGCAATGTCGCCGACATGGGCAGATAGATGCCCAGCCCCACGCCCAGCGGGGGGAGGCGCAGCCAGCCGAGCTTGCCGCACAGCTCGTCGACGACAATCACGCCGACGCCGACCAGCGCACCCACGCCGATCATCGTCCAGTTCAGGTCGCCACCCAGCACACCCTTGGCCAGCGCGGAGATCAGCGCGGCCTGCGGTGCCGACAGCGCGTTCGGTCCCGCGCCCGGCGTGCCCGCAAAGCCCAGCGTGGCGTTCAGCAGGTCGAGCACCGGCGGGATCACCAGGCTGCCGAAGACGACGCCGATCATCAGCGCCACCTGCTGCTTCCACGGCGTCGCGCCGACGAGCTCGCCGGTCTTCAGGTCCTGAAGGTTGTCGTTGGAAATGGTCGCCACGCCGAACACGATGCCGGTGACGATCAGGGCATAGGCGACCAGCGCCTGGGTCGTCTCAGGCGGGGTACCGCGCCCGAACAGCCCGA
>NZ_JAXOJM010000023.1:0-1518 GCF_036663775.1 Sphingomonas sp. RB1R13 | reverse complement strand
TCGCTGGCGGTCTCGGCGCTGGCCACGCTGTTCATCCCGCGCACCTTTCAGAAGGTGATCGACCACGGCTTCGGCAACGTCGCCGATACCGGAAACATCGCACCCTATTTCCAGGGTCTGCTGGCCGTCGTCGTGGTGCTGGCGATCGCCACCGCGTTCCGCTTCTATTTCGTGTCCTGGCTGGGCGAGCGCACGGTCGCCGACATCCGCATCGCGGTGCAAGCCAATCTGCTGCGCTTGGCTCCGCGCTATTTCGAGGAAAACCGCCCGTCCGAGATCGCGAGCCGGTTGACCGCCGACACCGCGATCATCGAGCAGGTCGTCGGCTCCACCGTCTCGATCGCGCTGCGCAATGTGGTGATCGGGATCGGCGGGACCATCTATCTGTTCGCGCTCTCGCCCAAGCTGACCCTCTCGCTGTTGGTCTGTATCCCGCTGATCGTGCTGCCGATCGTGGTGCTGGGCAGACGCGTGCGCAGCTATTCGCGCGACAGCCAGGACAAGTTGGCCGAGATCGGCGCGACCGCGGTGGAGACGCTGGGCGCGATGAAGGTCGTGCAGGCCTTCGGCCAGGAACGCCGCGAGGCCGAGCGGTTCGAGCTGGCGGTCAGCAACGGTTTCGCCACCTCGCGCAAGCGTTTCCTGCTGCGCGCGATCATGACCGCGATGGTGATCGGGCTGTTCTTCGGCGGGCTGACGCTGCTCCTCTGGGAAGCGGTCGCCGATGTCGCCAGCGGGCGGCTGTCGGGCGGGTCGCTGACCGCGTTCGTGGTGACGGGCATGCTGGTCGCGGGCTCGTTCCAGGCGCTGACCGAGGTGTGGGGGGACATCTTGCGCGCATCGGGCGCGGCGCAGCGGCTGGCCGAACTGCTGGCCGAGGAGCCGGAGATCGCACCGCCCCCTGCCCCGGCCGTTCTGCCGGTCATCCCGATGGGCGCACTGCGGTTCGACAATGTCGTGTTCCATTATCCGACCCGGCCCGAGGTCGCGGCGCTCAACGACTTCTCGCTCGACATCCGCCCCGGCGAGACGGTCGCGGTGGTCGGGCCTTCGGGCGCGGGCAAGTCGACCTTGTTCCAGCTGGCCGAGCGTTTCTATGACCCGCAGAGCGGCAACATCTCGCTCGACGGCGTGTCGTTGCGCGATGCCGATCCGGCGGCGATCCGCGCGCGCATCGCGATGGTGCCGCAGGAGACGGTGATCTTCGGCGCCTCGGCCCGCGACAATCTGCGCTATGGCCGTTGGGAGGCGAGCGACGACGAACTTTGGGCCGCCGCCGAGGCCGCCAATGCCGCCGAGTTTCTCCGCGCGCTGCCGCAGGGGCTGGACACCTTCCTGGGCGAGGGCGGCGCGCGGCTGTCGGGCGGGCAGCGCCAGCGGATCACCATCGCCCGCGCGCTGCTGCGCGATGCGCCGATCCTGTTGCTCGACGAGGCGACCAGCGCGCTCGACGCCGAGAGCGAACAACTGGTGCAACAGGCGCTGGAGCGGCTGATGACCAACCGCACCACGCTGGTC
>NZ_JAXOJM010000022.1:0-1526 GCF_036663775.1 Sphingomonas sp. RB1R13 | reverse complement strand
TTTGCCGCTTGCCGTGTCGTCGCCTCGATCAATCCGGCGGCGGCGTTGCAGAACCCGGCCAATCCGGGCTGCCTGAGCGGGGCGGGGCGCGCGGTCCTGACCAGCACGCTCGGATCGCAGCTGATCGGGACCATCGACCGTCTGAGCACGATCAACAATGTCGGTGCGCTGCGCGATCTCTACGACCAGACCAGCACCAACTACGCCTTCTTCACGCACAATATCTATCGCCTGACCGACACGCTCAGCCTGACCGGCGGCCTTCGTTACACCCATGAGCGCAAGACGCTGCGCGCCAGCTTCGAGAACAACAACACCGCCTGCCCGCTGCAACAGGCCGCGCTTCGTCCGTTCCTGCAAAGCGGCAACGCGACGCTGGCGAACCTGGCCGGAGGGATCGTCACGCTGAGCTGCAATGGCAACTCCTCCTCCGCGCTCTCCGGGCTGCCGCTGTCCGACGCGATCAGCGAGGGGCAGTTCACCGGCACCGCCGTCATTTCGTGGAAGCCGGTGGCCAGCACCCTAGTCTATGGCTCCTATGCGCGCGGGTACAAGGCAGGCGGTTATAATCTGGAGCGGTCGGACCTGACCCCGAATGTGTATGCGGCGCCGACGGCGGCCTCGGTCACGAACCTGCGCTTCGATCCGGAGACGGTGAATGCCTATGAGCTGGGCGTGAAGTTCACCTCGCGCACCTTCACCCTCAATGCTGCCGCTTTCCGCTCGGAGTTCAAGAACTTCCAGCTGAACACCTTCAACGGCACCGGCTATATCGTCCAGAATATCAGCGCGTGCAGCACCGATCTGGGCGGTGCCGATCGCGACGACTCCCCCAACACCGGCCGCTGCCCCGGCAAGGTGAAGGCGGGCGTCGTCACGCAGGGTGTCGAATTGGAAGCTGGCCTGTTCCCCGTGCCCGACGTCACCGTCAATCTGGCCTATACCTATGCCCATACCAACTATGCGCGCAATCTGGTCGGCAGCGATGCGGGCGAGCCGCTTAGCAATGCGCTGTTCCTGCTGCCCGGCAACATGATGTCGAACGCACCGCGCCATGTCGCGACCTCCTCGGCCAGCTGGACGCCGCCGATCGCGGGCACGGGCATGACCGCGCTCTTCTATGTCGATGGCCGTCTGACCAGCGACTATAACACCGGCTCCGACCTGTTCATCGAGAAGAAGCAGGACGGCTTCTTCCTGATGAACGCGCGCATCGGCCTGCACGGCAAGGATCAGCGCTGGGCGCTGGAATTCTGGGGCCAGAACATCCTCAACACCAATTACCAGCAGGTCGCCTTCAACATGCCGTTCCAGGGTTCAAGCAGCCTGTCGCAAGTCCAGCGTTTCGGCGCGCCGAACTACGCGACGGCCAACGCGCTGTTCGGGTCCTATCTGGCGGAGCCGCGCACCTATGGCCTGACGCTGCGCACGCGCTGGTGAGGAAGGTTGGCGGTGGATGAGTGGCGCGCGCTGGGACAGCGTTCTGCGCCACTCGGCTTGTTCGGGCTGAGAAACCCGATGATCCT
>NZ_JAXOJM010000021.1:0-1555 GCF_036663775.1 Sphingomonas sp. RB1R13 | reverse complement strand
CCCATTGGCAACACCGATACCGCAAGTCGCTGCAACACCGGATGTGCGGGGGCAGGCTCGCGGTCGAGCTTTTCCAGCGCCTCATACCACCAGGTCAGCCGCATCTGGCCGATCATCGGCTCGGTCGTGCTTTGCAGGATCGAGGCGAGTTGGTGATCGAGATCGAGCAGCGCCGCGAAGCCGTCCCGCGCCGACGCGGGCGCATAGCCCACCGCCAGCGCCTGCTCGCGCATCACCGCGTCGATGGCGGGCGAGGGTGTGGCGGCGGCGGGAATATCGGTCATCCCCTGCCCTTCGCACAGGAAACGCCCATGAAAAAGGGCCTCCCGGTTTCCCGGAAGGCCCCTTTCATACCAGAGGGTTACCCCACGACTTAGCCGCGATAGGTTACCTTCTTGACGGCGGCGACGACCTTGTTCGCGTCGACCAGCGCCAGCTTTTCGAGGTTCGCGGCGTAAGGCAGCGGCACGTCCTCGTTGGTCACGCGCAGCACCGGCGCGTCGAGGTCGTCAAAGCCCTCTTCCATCACGACGGCGGCGATTTCCGAAGCGATCGAGCAGGTCGGCCAGCCTTCCTCGACCACGACCAGGCGGTTGGTCTTGGCGAGCGACTTCAGCACCGTCTTGGTGTCGAGCGGACGCAGCGTGCGCAGGTCGATGACCTCGGCGTCGATGCCCTCGGCCGCCAGCTTCTCGGCGGCTTCGAGCGAGACGCCCACGCCGATCGAGTAGGAGACGAGCGTGACGTCCTTGCCCTCGCGCATGATCCGCGCCTTGCCGATCGGCAGGACGAAATCGTCGAGCTTGGGCACGTCGAACGAACGACCGTACATCAGTTCGTTCTCGAGGAAGACCACCGGGTCTTCCGAACGGATCGCGGCCTTCAGCAGCCCCTTGGCATCGGCCGCGTCATAGGGCGCGATCACGATCAGGCCGGGGACCGAGGCGTACCACGGGCCATAGTTTTGCGAGTGCTGCGCGCCGACGCGGCTGGCGGCACCGTTGGGGCCACGGAACACGATCGGGCAGCGCATCTGGCCACCGGACATATAGTTGGTCTTGGCGGCCGAATTGATGATGTGGTCGATCGCCTGCATGGCGAAGTTGAACGTCATGAACTCGATCACGGGGCGCAGGCCGCCCATGGCGGCACCCGTGCCGACACCGGCAAAACCATATTCGGTGATCGGCGTGTCGATGACGCGGCGGTCGCCGAACTCGTCCAGCAGGCCCTGCGTCACCTTGTACGCGCCCTGATACTGGGCGACTTCCTCGCCCATCACGAAGACGCGGTCGTCGGCGCGCATTTCCTCGGCCATCGCATCGCGCAGCGCTTCGCGGACGGTGAGCTTCACCATCTCGGTGCCTTCCGGGATTTCCGGCGAGGCGGGCGCTTCCTGCTCGGCGGCGGCGACCAGCTTCTGCGTGCCGCTTTCCTGCTCGGCCGCAGCCGCGCCTTCCGGCATCGGCGGCGCGTTGTGGTCGGTCGCCTCGTTCTTCGGCGCGGCATTGGCCGCATCGCCCGAACGCGAACCCGACGCGGCGGCGGACGCGAC
>NZ_JAXOJM010000020.1:0-1561 GCF_036663775.1 Sphingomonas sp. RB1R13 | reverse complement strand
TCAACGCTTGGGTCGAGGAAGCGACGGCAGGAATGGTGAGCAACGTTGAGAGCGTCGCCGGGGGCGACGTGCATGACGCACCACGCATGGCCGACATGCTGTCGGCGTTCGACTGGAGCACGACTTCGCTCGGCCCGCGCAGCGATTGGCCTGCCTCCTTGCGCACGGCGGTCGACATCATGATGGCATCGGGTCACGCCATGTGTCTGGCATGGGGACCGGAGCGCACGTTCCTCTACAACGACGCCTACGTGCCCATCCTCGGCAAGCGCCATCCGTTCGCCTTCGGCGTGACGTTCGCCGAGGCGTGGCCCGACGTGTGGGACGAGATCAAACCGCTCGTCGACGCGACCTTTGCCGGAGAAACCTCGACATTCCGTGACATGCCGTTGCTGATGACGCGCAACGGCTATCCGGAAGACACCTGGTGGAGCTTCTCCTACTCGCCGGTGCGCGGTGAGAACGGTGAGGTAGCCGGTCTGCTTAACGTGACGCTGGAGACGACCGACCGCGTCACGGCGAAGCGCGACCGCGATGCCGCAACTGGCGAGCTACAGCGCAGCGAGGCCAAGTGGCGCCAGCTGTTCGAAACGCTGGAGGAAGGCTTTGTCCTCGGCAAGGTCGTGCGCGACGGCGCAGGCGAGATCATCGACTGGTGCTATGAAGAGGTGAACGACGCCTGGTACGATCTGGTGGGGATCGAACGCGGGTGCGCTGTTGGCAGAACGATCCGCGAGGCCTTCCCAGGCATCGAGGACGAATGGGTGCTGGAGTTCGCCCGGGTCGTCGAGACGGGCGAGGCGATCCGCTTCACTCGGCAGGTCGGCAACCTTCGGCGCTGGTATGACGGTGTATGTCAGCCTGCAGGGGCCGATCACTTCACGGTCCTGTTTCTCGAGGTCACGGATCGCGTCCATGCCGATCAGCGTCGTGAAGCGCTGGCCGAACTCGGGCGGATGCTGACCGCGATTGATGATCCCGAAGATATTGTGCGGGCGGCAACCGCACTGATCGGTCGCACGCTTGATGTGGGGCGGGTCGGCTTCGGCACGGTCGGGGAGGACGGTGAGACGTTCGTCGTCCCGAACGACTGGACGGCGACGGACTATCCGACGCTCGCCGGCACCTACCGCATGGACGACTATGGCGCCTATGCGGAGGACTTGCGCGAGGGACGAACGGTGGTCATCCCCGACATCCGCCTCGATCCGCGCACGTCTGGCGATACCGCGCCGCTGGAAGCCGTCGCGGTGCGCAGCCTCGTCAACCGGCCCGTTCGGGAGAAGGGGCGAACCGTTGCCATCCTCTACATCAACGATGGTGCGCCACGCGATTGGACGCCCGAAGAGGTCCAGTTCATTGCCGATGCCGGCAACCGGACCTGGACCGCGCTCGAACGACGGCGGGCTGAGAAGGAGGCCAGGGAAACGGCCGCCTTCCTGAGCAGCGTGCTTGGCGCCTCGACCGACTGCATCAAGGTGGTCGAGCTGGACGGCAGCCTGTCCTTCATGACCGATGGCGGCATGAAGGTCATGGAGATCAGCGACTTCAACACGGTGCG
>NZ_JAXOJM010000019.1:0-1564 GCF_036663775.1 Sphingomonas sp. RB1R13 | reverse complement strand
AGCAGCCGCTCGAAACTCCAGTGCAGAGCGGCACCGATGGCGACGCCCAGCAGCACCTCCTGCGCGCGGGCGAGCGCGGAAATCAGGATCGTTCCACCCGGCGGCACCGTCAGCAGGACGATGACCGAGGTCCACATGCACACCCGCAATTCGGTGCGGATGCGGGCGATGGCGGCGGTGATGCCGACCGCCACCGCCAGCCTCGCGACCGCCCCGACGCCGGGCATGGCGAAGGCGACAAGCAGCGCCACCGCCACCCCGATCAGCGTCGCGACGATCCGCCAGCCGAGCGAGCGATGCGTGTCGCCCAGCCGGTCCTGTGAGACGACCAGCGCCGACACGCTGGCCCACACGGGATGGTCGAGGTGCAGCCGGTCGGCGATATCGAGCGCCAGCACCGCCGCGCCGGTGCAGCGCGCGACGAAGGCGATGGTGCGAACCGTCTCCTCGCCTGAGACATGCGTCGTCACCCAGTCGCGCAAGGCGGGCGGCGGTGTCACCGGAACAGGTTGGCCCGCGCCAGCTCCAGCACCTCGTCGCCGCGCCCGCTCAGGACCGCGCGCGCGGCATAGAGGCTGAACCCCTTGACCTGCTCCGCCTGAATCTTGGGCGGCATGATGAGTTCCTGCGTCTCGGTCACGACATCGACGAGCGCGGGGCCGTCATGCGCGAACGCCTCGCGCAGCGCCCCCTCCAGCGCGTCCGAACGGGTGACACGCACGCCGAAATAGCCCATCTCGCGCGCGATCGCGCCAAAGTCCGGGTTCTGGAGCGAGACATTGTCATCGACATAGCCCGCCGCCTTCTGCTCCAGCGCGACGAAGCCCAGCGTCGAATTGTCGAAGACGACGATCTTGACCGGCAGCTTCATCTGCACGGCGGTCAGCATGTCGCCCATCAACATGGTCAGGCCGCCATCGCCGGACAGCGACACCACCTGTCGCCCCGGGCAGGCCCCCTGCACGCCCAGCGCCTGGGGCAGGGCATTCGCCATCGATCCGTGGTTGAACGATCCGATGATCCGCCGCTTTCCGTTCATCGTCAGATAGCGCGCCGCCCACACCGCGGGCGTCCCGACATCGGCGGTAAAGACCGCATCCTCATTCGCCAGCCGGTCGATCGTGCGCGCGACGAATTGCGGATGCAGCGGCTTGTCGCCATCGCGCGGCGTGGCGAGGTCGTCCAGACCCTTGCGTGCATCGCGGTAATGCGCGCGCGCCTTGTCCAGGAAACGCCCGTCACGCTCGCTGGCGATCAGCGGGATCAGGCCGCGCGCCACCTCGGCCACGTCGCCGACCACACCCAGGTCGAGCGGCACCCGCCGCCCTAAGGCGCTCGGGTCGCGATCGACCTGCACCACCTTCGCCTTTTCGGGATAGAAGTTGCGATAGGGAAAGTCGGTGCCGAGCATCAGCAGCGTCTCACATTCCATCATCGCATGATAGCCCGATGAAAAGCCGATCAGCCCGGTCATGCCGACATCATAGGGGTTGTCGTATTCGATCCATTCCTTCCCCCGATACGCATGGACGATCGGCGCCTTCAGCGCCTCCGCCAGCGCCAC
>NZ_JAXOJM010000018.1:0-1570 GCF_036663775.1 Sphingomonas sp. RB1R13 | reverse complement strand
TACTGAGCCATCGGCGGCGGTAATCACGATCTCTTTCTCGTCCCGGAGAAAGGCGAGCTGGCTGTCGACGATGTCACCGACGACGGGCGTGTCGTTGCACCGTGATGCGAAGATGGCCTGCTTCGTCAGCGGAGCGTCGTCGCGGATGGCGGCGGCATGAATGAGCCGGGGCAGCTGGTCGAGCACGGCCGCTTCCGACCGGCTTCGTGCATTATCGTTGAAGCCGAAGTCGAGGACGTCCTCGCACACGTCCACCCCGGGGATGAAGCCCAGCGCATTGAAGCCGGTCCGACCGAAGTGCTCGAACGTATTCTCCAGCCCCCAATGGATCTTGCCCATCTCCTCTCGCGCCTGGTGATGCTTGGAGAGGTGAACCAGCCAATAGTCCCGATTCGACTTTTCGGGGTGGATGAAGAAGGGCGTATAGAACGCCGGTCCCGTTCGGGCCTGGATGTGCCCGTAGACGGTGTTCTGGATGATCCGCTTCCAACCCTTCTGCTGCTTCAGGGCGATGAGGGCTCGAATGTCGTCGCGGCCATAGTCGATTGCGGTCAGCGCGCGGAAGTCGGACATCTTGTCGCTCAGCAGATTGACCAGGCTGTCGACCATGAACGTGAGAATCACCTCCGGATTGGCGAGCTTGCCCATGATCTCACGGATCGTGGCGAACGTGACGTCGCTCCAGCCATACTGATCCAGGAAGAACAGCGAACGGTGGGCGCGACCCTTGTTCTGAATGCGCTCGATCACGCCCGGGCAAGCTGCCTCGAAGGTTGATGTGATGATGCGGATGTCCTTACCGATCCGGGCACCGTGACCGCGACGATGCAGCTGGTCGCGTAGAAACTCCACATGATTGGGGTTGTCGTCGATGAAGACGAAGTCCGCCTTGATCTCGAAGCCGAGGACGCGGGCAGCATCGAGTTCAGACTGCGCGCGCTCGACGGCCGCCAGCATCCGAAGGGGCGACCCGTCGACTTCCATATTTTCCAGGATATATCGGCCGCCGCCGCAGAATCCGTCCACGATGGTGAGGTTCAGCGCGCGCTTGAGATGATTCCGGGTTAGTGTCCGTATGTACGCGGCGATGTACCGATCGAACACTTCATGCTTTGCGACGCTGTGACGTCCCAGCTCAGGCAGTGCACCACCCAGAATCCAATCGTAACCCGGACGCTTCCCCATCGTCGTGATCTCCCGCACGACCTAAGGTCGGCATGGCGAATATGGGTAGCATGCCGCTGAACTGTCCAGCAGAATTACTTGACGGGCCTGCTTTTCGACACGTTCGACGTCCATCGTCGTTGCATCGTGAGTCGCAATGTGGCAGATTCACCTTACGTTCTATGGGGCGCGCCGACGATGGCTGATGGCAGTGCGATTGAGTGGACCGACGCTACGTGGAACCCGGTTACGGGTTGCACGAAGATCACGTCTGGCTGCGACAACTGCTACGCCGCTCGATGTTCCGAGCGTTTCCGTGGCGTGCCGGGGCATCCGTTCGAATCCGGCTTTGATCTGACGCTTCGGCCCGAACGATTGAAGCAGCCACTGTCGTGGAAGCGATCGC
>NZ_JAXOJM010000017.1:0-1574 GCF_036663775.1 Sphingomonas sp. RB1R13 | reverse complement strand
GAGACGCCCTTCTCGACGAAGTTCGCGGCCATGGCGTTGAAGACGTTGTTCAGATTCTTCGTCGTCAGGTCGCAGAGCGCGCGCCGGACCAGATACGAGTAGAGGAGCCTCAGGATCGTCGCCTGCGTCCCCTGTTCGACGCCCTCCAAGCCGACCTGCATCGCCACGGGGAAGACGGTGGTCACCTGCCACGCGGCCATCTTGCGACCGAACCAGTGCAAATTCCCGTTGGTCGAGCTTCTGCCCTCCAGCACCTCGTACGTCGGCGCGTAGCGGCCGAGCATGGCTAGCTCGTCCTCGACGTTCGCGTATCGCGGCTTGCCCTTCGGCACGGCGAAGCTCCGATATTCCGCATAGAGCTCCCGCATCGAGATCTTGGCGCCTGTCTCCGCCGCGAGCGCATGGGCGAGGAAGTGGTCGATGCGCGGCCGCGTCGGACGGGCGTTCGGCGCCGGCTCGCGCCACCACGCGTGGTCGAGCGGATCCCACAGCTTCCTATAGAGCTCTTCCACCTTGGCGCCCTGCTTCTCCGCGCGGTGGAAAATGTTGTTGCGCACGAGATCCATCGCCAGCAGCGGCTCGCCCTTCGAGTTCAGGGTCTCAAATATAACCTGCGCGTCGTCGCTTTCGCCGAGGCTGATCACCACCAGCTTCAGTCGCTCGAGAACGGCGTTCAGCAACGCTTCAAGCCTGTCCGACACCAGCCTGTCGGCCGCGGCCTCGCCCGCGATCCCTTCGGCATCGTTCGCCTCCGCGGGCGACGCGTCATCGCTCGGCCCCTCCTGCACGAACTTCTCGATCCAGCGATCGAAGAGGAAGTAGGCACGGAAGGCCGGGAACTGCGTGTTCTTTGGGACAGTCGAGCCCCAGAACAGATGCCGATACCGCCGCGTCGCCGACTCATAGTCGAGCTCCATCAGATCGTGAAACAGCTCGCGGTCGGACGGCGTCGGCGTGAGCTTGTATCGGGTGAGCGGATCGACGTCCTTGCTCTTCATCCCATTGAACAGGTAGCCGTTCACATGGTCGATAAAGTCGACGAACCCGTGCCGGCGGGCAACCTCCCGCAACGCGGCCAAGAACAGCTGAAACGTCGTCAGCCGCTGCTGGCCGGCGACGACCTGGACCACCGGCGTCCTGCTGATCTGCGAGCCGATGTCGATCGGCGCCAGGATCAACGCGCCCATGTAGTGCTCGAAGCGGCTCTCGCCGGCGAGCACCTCCGCCGCCTTCGCCTGCACGTCCTCCCAAAAGGGAAGGAGGCGGTGCTCGCCCCACTGGTACTTGCGCTGGTAGAGCGGGACGATGAAGCGCCGGTCCTCCTTCAGGACCGCCTCGACTTTGTGATCATCCGCGTCCATCGGCCTGCATTCTCCCTGTAAAAGGCCTCTCCTCTCGCGACGATAGACGATCCCCGACGGAAGCGAATACCGTCCCTTAGCGCGACGACCTTTGCCGCAGCGACGAGGCCCGTCCTGAGTGACCCACAAAGCGACATTTAGGGCCGATCTTCCGATTTCCCTGAAGCGGACTTCCGTTCATGTAGACTCGTCGAAAGCTTCGGCAATCGAGTC
>NZ_JAXOJM010000016.1:0-1606 GCF_036663775.1 Sphingomonas sp. RB1R13 | reverse complement strand
GGTTGCGGCTGGAGGCGGAGGTGCGCGACGTGGACGCGGTGCGCACCCGCGACCGGCTTCGCGCGGCGCTATTGTCCTCGGTCAGCCATGACCTGCGCACGCCGTTGACCGCGGTGATGGCCGCCGCCGCGCAGTTGCGGCAGGGCGCGACGCCCGACCTGATTTCGACCATTGAGGGGGAGGCGGCGCGGCTCAACCGCTTCGTCGCCAATCTGCTCGACATGGCGCGGGTCGAGGCCGGGGCGCTCAAGCTGAAGATCGAGGCGATCGACCTCAGCGACGCAGTGACCGGCGCGGCGCATGACGCCCGCCGCGCGCTGGAGGGCCATTCGGTGCGGCTCGATGTGCCGCCCGACCTGCCATTGGTCCGCGCCGATCCGCAGTTGCTGCATCATTGCCTGCTCAACTTGCTCGACAATGCCGGGCGCTACGGCGATCCGGGCACCGAGATCGTGATCGAGGGGCGGCATCGCCACGGCACGCTGCGGCTGTCGGTCCTCGACCATGGTCCCGGCCTGCCGCCAGGCCGGGAAAACGAAGTGTTCGAGACGTTCCGGCGGCTGGAAGGCTCCGACCGGGTGGCGGGAGGCACGGGTCTCGGCCTCGCCATCGTCAAGGCCTTTGCCGAGGCCATGGGTCTGGGCGTAGAGGCGGGCAATCGCGAGGATGGCGAAGGGGCGATGTTCACCCTGTGCTTCCCGCGCGACCATATCATGCGCGAGGGCGCACCGGAGGGAATGGCCTGATGCCCGCGACGATCCTGGTGGTGGACGATGAAGTCGCGATCCGCCGCCTGCTGCGCAACACGCTGGAACAGGCGGGGCATCTGGTCGTCGAGGCGCGCGACGGGCGCGAGGCGCTGGCGCGCGCGGCGGCCGACCATCCCGACGCGGTGCTGCTCGACCTGGGGCTGCCAGACCGCGACGGGTTGAGCCTGATCCCGCTGCTGCGCGGGGCGGAGCGGGTGGTGCTGGTCGTCTCGGCGCGCGAGGCGACCGAGGAAAAGGTCGCTGCGCTCGATCTGGGCGCGGACGACTATGTCACCAAGCCGTTCGACAGCGAGGAGCTGCTGGCGCGACTGCGCGTGGCGCTGCGCCATCGGCGTGCGGCGGAGGCGGCGCCGTCCGTGGTGCGGACGGGCGACCTGACGATCGATCTCGACCGGCGGATGGTGACGCGCGGTGGTGAGCAACAGCATCTGACCCGCAAGGAATATGATGTGCTGGCGATGCTGGCGCGGCATCCCGGCCGGGTGGTGACGCATGACAAGATCATCGACGCCGCCTGGGGCGGGGACGAGGACCCGCGCATCGACTATCTGCGCATCGTGGTCCGCAACCTGCGCCAGAAGCTGGAAGCGCCGCAGCCGGTGGGCAGCGTCATCGCGAACGAACTGGGCGTCGGGTATCGGTTGCGGGTCGAGGGGTGACGTAATTCCTCCCCTGGAAGGGGAGGTGGCGCGCATCGCGCGTCGGAGGGGTGTCACCCTATCGAGAGCGCGATACCCCTCCGTCAGGGCTTCGCCCTGCCACCTCCCCTTCCAGGGGAGGAATGGCGTTCAACCCACTTTCTCCCCCGTCCGCAGGGTCAGCACCTCGACCCCGGT
>NZ_JAXOJM010000015.1:0-1701 GCF_036663775.1 Sphingomonas sp. RB1R13 | reverse complement strand
GTCTACGGTTGCCCCGCCCGCTTCACCGGCGCCATCGCAAAGGTCCGCGACAGGCCGTGGTATAGCTTTTCGCGGCAGATCAACTGGCTGACCCCGTCGGCGATGAAGGCGGTAGCGAACATCGGCAGCATCAGGCCCCGGCTGGCGGTTGTCTCGGACAGGATGATGACGGCGGTCAGCGGTGCGCGGACCACCCCCGCGAAATAGCCGACCATGCCCAGGATCACGATCGCCGAAGCAGGCGAATCCGGGAAGACCGACCGCAGCAGATTGCCCAGGCCCGCCCCGACCGAGAGCGACGGCGCGAAGATGCCGCCGGGAAGCCCCGCGACAGCGGTGGCCAGCGTCGCCAGGAACTTGGCCGGGCCGTACCAGAGCGGCGCATCGACCCCGACGATCATCGCCCGCGCCGCACCATAGCCGGTGCCCCAGGTCAGCCCGGTGCCGACGCCCAGCCCCGCGACGACCACGCCGCACAGCCCGGCGAACAGGATCGGCTGCGCCTTGCTCCACTGGGTCACGCGGTTGGTGCCCGTCGCCATCATCAGCATCAGCCGGGCAAAGCCGCCGCCCGCCAGCCCGCCGACGATGCCCGCGACCGGCGCGACGATCAGCGCGGTCACGATCGGCATGTGCGCGCCGATCAGCCCGAAATAGACGTAATCGCCCTGCGCCGACTGGGCGACCATGCCCGCGATCGCGATGGCCGCGATGACCAGCAGCGTGACCTTCTGCTCATAGGCCGAGGCGAGTTCCTCGATCGCGAACAGCAGCCCGGCCAGCGGTGTGTTGAACGCCGCCGCGACACCCGCCGCGCCGCCCGCGATCAGGACCGCGCCGCGCAACGGCACGCCCAGGATACGGTGCGTCACCCCCATGATCGCGGCGGCGATCTGGACCGTCGGCCCTTCGCGACCGACCGATGCCCCGCCCAACACCGCCGCCAGGGTCAACCCGGCCTTGGCGATCACCGTGCGCAGCGACACCAGCCCGCCGGTCGCCTGTTCGGGATCGGCCTGCGCCGCCATCACCTGCGGAATGCCCGATCCCCGCGCGAGCGGCGCGAAGCGCCGGGTGAACCAGACCAGCCCCGCAAACAGCAGCGGGGTCACGACCAGGGGCGCCCAGTGATAACGGCCCGAGAAATGGTGGAACATCTCACCCGCCGCGTCGGCCGCCTCGGCAAAGACCGTCGCCGCCAACCCGATCGCAACCGCGCCGATCAGGATCGCCAGCCGGGTGCGGAACTTGACCGAGCCCGGCCCCTGCTTCCGCAGCAGCGCACGATAGCGCGCGGGCGTCCATTTCCGGAAGGAGGCAAGAGGCGGACTCTGATCGGTCATGTCCGGCCTCTACACCCTTATCGCCCCACAAAACCAGCCGAACCGGACGATATACCCCCGTCCCGCTCAGGGCAGCGGAACCGCGCCCTTCACGGGGGCCGGACTCGTCATCGGCTTGCCGGGCACGACGACCCGGCCGATCATCCGCGCGCCCTTTTCGTCGCGCTTCAGCTCAATATCGACGCTGTCGACCGTCTCGTTCGCCCGGCCGAAATTGCGGAACAGATGCGCGGTCAGGATGGTCGCGCCATTGGGATCGATCCGGTCGGGTGCATAGACATTGGCCTGCGCCGTATACGTCCCCGGCGGCGCGGCGTGGATCATATATTCCTCCGGCCCATAACCACGCGTCATGTCC
>NZ_JAXOJM010000014.1:0-1708 GCF_036663775.1 Sphingomonas sp. RB1R13 | reverse complement strand
TCACCGTCCCCAGCGAGGCCTGGTCGAGGTCGGCCATCGAACCGATGGTGGAGTGGGCGTAGGGATGCCCCTCGGGGAACAGGCCGCTCAGGACCTTGTACTGGGTCAGGCCGTAGGGCTGGTTGTCTCCCTGGCGCTTCTCGTTCTGGACGACGCCGCGCTGCTCGTCGAGCACGCTTTGCGTCACCGCGCCGAGCAGATAGCCCATGCGATCCGATTCCAGGAACAATGCGCGGTCGAGCGCGGCGGTCGGCACCGTCTCGAAATAATTGGTCCGGTCGAAATAGGTGGTGCCGTTATAGTCGGTCGCGCCTACCGACTTGAGCGGTGCGAAGAAGTCGCCCGGCGCATTTTCCGATCCGTTGAACATCAGATGCTCGAAGAGGTGCGCAAAGCCCGTCTTGCCTTTGGGCTCATGCTTCGATCCGACGTCATACCAGACGCTGACCGCGACGACGGGCGCCTTGCGGTCGGTGTGGACGACGACGCGAAGGCCGTTCTTCAGAGTGAAGGTCTGATAGGGGATGTCGACCGCCTTCACCAACGAGGCGACGGGTGCGGCCTTGGTGGTCGGGACGGCCTTCGCCGCCGCCTGGGCCAGTACGGCCTGCCCCGGCACGACGAACGCAAGGGCGGCGGCGCCGGTCAGCGCCACGGATTTGATACGCATTGCTTTGAGTCTCCCCACTCGGTGTATGGTACGAGCATAGCGGGCGCACCGGGGACCGCAATCCGCCGTTTTGACGGAATTTTTGGCGTTCGCGACGGCACCCTTTCGCAATCGAAACGGCCTTCCCATGTTGTTCGCAACGGAAACTCCGCCCACCCCTTGTGTTGCTAAATTGCAACACCATCTGACCTGGAAAGCGACAGGAACCCCAGATGAACCTCGAAAAATTTACCGACCGTGCGAAAGGCTTTCTGCAAGCCGCGCAAACCGTGGCGATCCGCAACAGCCATCAGCGTATCGCCCCCGAACATCTCCTGAAGGCCTTGATCGAGGACGATCAGGGCATGGCGTCCAGCCTGATCCAGGCGGCGGGCGGCGACGCCAAGCGCGTCGAGCGCGAGACCGACGCGGCACTGGCCAAAATTCCGGCCGTCTCCGGCTCGGGCGCGCAAAGCTCGCCCGGCCTCGACAATGATCTGGTCCGCGTGCTCGACCAGGCCGAACAGGTTGCGCAAAAGGCGGGCGACAGCTTCGTCACCGTCGAGCGGCTGCTGCTGGCGCTCGCGCTGGCCTCGAACAATGCGGCGGGCAAGGCGCTGGCGGCGGGCGGCGTCAATCCGCAGAGCCTGAACGGCGCGATCGAACAGCTGCGCCAGGGCCGCACCGCCGACACGGCGGGGGCGGAGGACCGTTACGACGCACTCAAGAAGTTCGCCCGCGACCTGACCCAGGTGGCCCGCGACGGCAAGCTCGACCCCGTCATCGGCCGCGACGAGGAAATCCGCCGCACCATCCAGATTCTGGCGCGCCGGACCAAGAACAATCCCGCGCTGATCGGCGAACCCGGCGTCGGCAAGACCGCGATCGCCGAAGGCTTGGCGCTGCGCATCGCCAATGGCGACGTGCCGGATACGCTGAAGGACCGCAAGCTGATGGCGCTCGACATGGGCGCGCTGATCGCAGGCGCGAAATATCGCGGCGAGTTCGAGGAGCGACTGAAGGGCGTGCTCGACGAGGTGAAGGCCGCCGAGGGCGACA
>NZ_JAXOJM010000013.1:0-1716 GCF_036663775.1 Sphingomonas sp. RB1R13 | reverse complement strand
TCGGCCAATGCGGCAGCGATCAAGGCGTTCGTCGTCAACCGTGTGGGCGACTTGGGCTTCATGCTCGGCATCTTCGGCACCTTCCTGGTGTTCAAGACGGTGTCGATCCCCGAGATCCTGGCCGCCGCGCCGGGCATGGCGGGTTCGACCATCGGCTTCCTGGGCTATCGGTTCGACACGATGACCGTGCTCTGCCTGCTGCTGTTCGTCGGCGCGATGGGCAAGTCGGCGCAGCTGGGTCTCCACACCTGGCTGCCGGACGCGATGGAAGGTCCGACCCCGGTGTCGGCGCTGATCCACGCGGCGACGATGGTGACCGCGGGCGTATTCATGGTGTGCCGCCTGTCTCCGATGTTCGAAACCTCGCCGACCGCTCTGGGCGTCGTGACGGTGGTGGGTGCCTGCACCTGCTTCTTCGCCGCCACCGTCGGCACGGTGCAGACCGACATCAAGCGCGTCATCGCCTATTCGACCTGTTCGCAGCTCGGTTACATGTTCTTCGCGGCGGGCGTCGGCGCGTATGGCGCGGCGATGTTCCACCTGTTCACGCACGCCTTCTTCAAGGCGCTGCTGTTCCTGGGGGCTGGCTCGGTGATCCACGCGATGCACCATGAGCAGGACATGCGTTACTATGGCGGCCTGCGTCGCCACATCCCGCTCACCTTCTGGGCGATGATGATGGGTACGCTGGCGATCACCGGCGTCGGTATCCCGGCGCTGTTCGGCAACCCGATGGCAGTTGGTTTCGCAGGCTTCCACGCGAAGGACGCGATCATCGAGGTCGCCTATGCGGGTGGTTCGGGCTTCGCCTTCTGGGCGGGCGTGATTGCTGCGCTGCTGACCAGCTTCTATTCGTGGCGCCTGATGTTCCTGACCTTCTGGGGCAAGCCGCGCTGGACCGGGTCGGAGCATATCCAGCATGCCATCCATGACGCGCATGGCCACGGCCATGACGATCATGCGCACGGCCACGCTCATGATGCGCATCACAACGACGCGCATTCGGAAGATGCCGGGCACGAGCCGCATGCGCACGACGCGGGTCATCACGATGTGCCGGAAGGCACCGGCGGCTATCATCCGCATGAGAGCCCGCTGGTCATGCTGATCCCGCTGATCGTCCTGTCGATCGGTGCGATCGCGGCGGGCTTCGTCTTCCACGGCTGGTTCATCGAGCCGGACGCGGGCGAGACCTATTGGAAGGGGGCGATCGCCTTCAACGAGCATCTGATGCATTCGATGCACGGCGTGCCGGTGTGGGTGAAGCTGTCGGCGACGGTGGTGATGCTGCTCGGTCTGCTGACCGCGTATCTGACCTATATCCGTGCACCGGAGTTCCCGGCCAAGTTCGCGGACCAGTTCCGCATCCTGTACCGCTTCCTCCTCAACAAATGGTATTTCGATGAGATCTACCATTTCCTCTTCGTGCGCCCCGCCTTCGCGATCGGCCGGTTCCTGTGGCACCGTGGCGACGAGAAGACGATCGACCGCTTCGGCCCCAATGGTGTCGCCTGGCTCGTCCAGCTCGGCAGCAAGGGTGCGGCGCGCTTCCAGACGGGATACCTCTACAGCTATGCCTTCGTCATGTTGATCGGCCTGACCGCGGCCGTCACCTGGGCCATTTTGGGTTGATCGCGTGATGCAGGGCTTCCCGATCCTCTCCGTCATGCTGGCGGTCCCGGCTGTTGCCGCGATCGCCTGCCTCTTCCTCACCGC
>NZ_JAXOJM010000012.1:0-1847 GCF_036663775.1 Sphingomonas sp. RB1R13 | reverse complement strand
CAGTTATCGGGGTGTTCGATCAGCAGCAATGCGCCGGGATGACTTGGGACAACCGCGTCCCGAGACAGATGAAATCTTCGAAGGGCGCGCTTATACGTCGTGCCGACGTCGCTTGTTTGGTGTAAATGGTTTGCCGCCATGGCGATATACCATTTCTCCGCCAAGATCATCTCGCGCGCCAACGGCTCGTCAGCGCTGGCGGCTGCCGCCTATCGCTCCGCCTCGCGGCTGCACGATCAGCGGCTCGATCGCCACCACGACTTCTCCAACAAGGCGGGCGTCGTGCATTCCGAAGTGTTGCTGCCGGATGGCGCGCCCGAAGCGTGGCTGGACCGCGAGGTGCTATGGAATGCAGTCGAAGCGGTGGAGTTTCGCAAGGACGCGCAGCTTGCCCGTGAGGTCGAGTTCGCCATCCCGCGCGAGCTCGACCAGGCCGAGGGCATTCGGCTGGCGCGTGACTTCGTTAGCCACGAGTTCGTCGCCCGCGGCATGGCCGCCGATCTCAACGTGCATTGGGATATCGGTACAGACGGGGAGGCCAAGCCGCATGCCCATGTCATGCTCGCGCTGCGCGAGGTGAACGAGGAGGGTTTTGGCAAGAAGAACCGCGACTGGACCCGCACCGATCTGCTCGAGACATGGCGCGAGCGCTGGGCAGGCCATGTGAATGCGAGGCTCGCCGAGCTCGACATTGATGCACGGGTCGATCACCGCAGCCTGAAAGCGCAGGGCATCGATCTCGAGCCCCAGCATAAGATCGGCCCGGCCGCCTCGCGCATGGTGGAGCAGGGACTCGCCAGCGAGCGGCTCACCGAGCACCACGCCATTGCCCGCGCCAATGGTGAGAGGATCCTCGCCAACCCGGCGATCGCGCTGGATGCGATCACCCGCACGCAAGCCACCTTCACCACCCGCGACCTGGCGATGTTCGTCCATCGTCACAGCGAGGGAAAGGAGCAGTTCGACCAGGTGATGGCGGCGGTCCGCGCATCCCCCGAACTGGTCAAGCTCGGCAAAGATGGACGGGGCCAGGAGCGCTTCACCAGCCGGGAGATGATCGACACCGAGGCACGGCTCGAACGCGCCACGGTGAAGCTCGAAACCAGTCGTCGCCATGGGCTGAGTGATCAGCATCGCAAGCTGGCGCTCGTGCGTGCCGAGATGCGTGGGCTGACCCTGTCGCCGGAGCAGCGCAGTGCCTTTGACCATGTCACCAGCGGCAAAGGGCTGGGGGTCGTCGTCGGCTATGCCGGGACCGGCAAGTCGGCAATGCTGGGCGTGGCACGCGAAGCGTGGGAGAGTGCCGGCTATCAGGTCCAGGGACTGGCATTGTCGGGCATTGCGGCCGAGAACCTCGAAGGTGGCTCGGGCATCGCCTCGCGCACCATCGCTAGCCTCGAACATCAATGGGGGCAGGGACGTGACCTCCTGACCGACAAGTCGATCCTCGTCATCGACGAGGCGGGCATGATCGGCACGCGCCAGCTCGAGCGGGTCATTGCAGAGGCCGAGAAGCGCGGCGCCAAGGTGGTGCTGGTCGGCGACCCCGAACAGCTCCAGGCGATCGAAGCGGGTGCTGCGTTTCGCAGCGTGGCCGAGCGCCATGGCAGCATCGAGATCACCGACATTCGCCGCCAGCGCGAGGAATGGCAGCGAAGGGCGACACGCCAGCTTGCCACCGAGCGCACCGGGGAAGCGCTCGATACCTATCGGCAGCATGATGCGATCCATGTCGCCGAGACGCGTGAGGCCGCGCGGGTCGATCTGATCGACCGGTGGGATCGGCAACGCCAAGCCGAACCGGACTCAAGTCGGATCATTCTCACGCATACGAATGACGAGGTGGC
>NZ_JAXOJM010000011.1:0-1938 GCF_036663775.1 Sphingomonas sp. RB1R13 | reverse complement strand
CGGTCTCCGGCAGTTCGCTGTTCCCCCATAGCCCCGGGGCGGCGAGCCCGGCGCACGCCAAGGCGCTGGCCGTGACGACAGCGGCCCTGCGACGGACAGCGGTTCTCCGCGCCCGGCTTCAGCTCCGCCGAGCGCGGCATGATACGCGCGAGTGGCAGGTGAAGCGGCGCGAGCGCACCCGCCAATTGATCGAACTCGGCGGCCTTATCGCCAAGGCGGGGCTCATCGATCTGACCAACGACGACCGCGCGCTGATCTATGGCGCACTTGTCGATGTGGCGAGCAGGCTGCGCGGTGAGGACAGCGACCGCTATCGGTTGATCTGGACGCGGCGCGGGCGGCGTGCCTTTGCTGATGACGCGAGCGCAGGCTGACGGAGGTCAGGCCTGCGCGAGCCGCTTTTCGCAGGCCTCTTTGACGATCTGCTGGAGCAGCTCGACGCGCTCGGCCAGCCATTCGAGTTCGGCCGGCGTCACCTTGTAATGGGCTGAGTAGCGCGCGTTGACATAGGCCTGGCGCAGCAGCTCGAAACAGCGCTGGGCAAACTTGGTGTCGCGCGGCCAGACGGCGATGAGCTCATGCACGAGCGGCTCGGCCTGACTGCGCAGGAAGTTCAGCTTGTGCGACTTCGGGCTGTACAGCGTGAGTGTCAGCAGCAGGCAGTGGTATGCGCGCTCGACGCTTTGATGAAGCATGAACGCCGCATCTCTGGGCACGCCATTTTGCTGGCTTGCCTCGGCGAGCTTCAAAGCATGCACTGAGAGTGGAAACCAGTAATCAAAATGCTTCGCAGCTTCCGCGCGAGCGGCTTTCGGTTCGAGAGGCTGCGGAGTGACGAAGGGATAGTCCTCGACCTCATACAGCGCGATGCCCTACTCGATGACATCGATGAAGAACGGCCGCCCTTGCGTCAGCTGATTGTTCACATCGGCAAGGCTGTGGACAATGAAGCTGACCGGCGCCGATATGCGCTTGGAGATCGTCACCTCGCGGACGAACTGATCGTCGGCTTTTGCCCAGAACTCGCCCGGCTCGGTCAGCCGCTCGTCGCTGACGACGACGAGGATGTCATAGTCCGACTGGTAGCCGCCGATGGGATCATCGACCCAGTCGCCGCGCGCATAGGAGCCGTAGAGGATGACCTTGAGGATGCGACCCTGCCGCCGCCATTTCTGCGTCGACAGCGATGTCGCCTGTTCGAATTCGGCGAACAGCACTTCCACGATCCGGCCGAGATCGCGGCGCTTCTTGTCCGGCAGATGAGCAACGTCGTCGCGCATGGCGGTATTCCTAGCGAACCGTTACGGATGCGTACATCCTTTGTACTCAAAGGATGCCTGGGCTCGCCTCATGGCGCGGCATCATCATCCGCTTCCATGAGGGCGACGAGGACGCGCACGACGACCTGCTCGACGTCACGTGCCGTGCAGCCATGGCGGCGCGCCGCTTCGTCATAATCCAAACCGTCGATCCGCACGCTGGCGAAGATGGCACGGTCATGGACCGGCAGCGCCCTCCAGGCGCGCAATCGCGCCTGGAATTGCAGTTCCGTCGTCATGACGGCTGCTCCTCATCTGCGGCAAAGCCGAGCAGATAATCCGCCGCCTTGCTGGCCGCACTCGCGGCCCGGAAGATCGCCTTGTCGTCGTGGCGCAGCACCTCGAGCCATGAGCCGACATAGTCGGCATGCCGCACTGTCGGTTTGATCGCGAGCGATGCGCAGGCAAAGGCGCTCGCCATCTCAGCGACCAGCTCTTCGCGCGCATAATTGGTACTGCCGAATGCGCCCGTCTGGTCGCGGTCCAGGCGCGTGGGATGTCCCGTCTAATGGCCGAGTTCATGGAGCGCGGTGCGGTACCAGTTGATCGGCTCGCGGAAGGCCGCAACCGGTGGCACCGCGACATAGTCAGCAGCCGGATGGTAATAGGCACGGTCGCC
>NZ_JAXOJM010000010.1:0-1944 GCF_036663775.1 Sphingomonas sp. RB1R13 | reverse complement strand
ATCGGTCGAGCTGATGGAATCGACGCCGTAGGCGGCACGGCGCTTGGTCTCGATGCCCGCCGCCAGGCTGCGCGCATAGGTGCCGTTGACGACGATATCTTCGCCCTCGGTGCCCGCGTCACCTGCCTGCGCGGCTTGCGGCGCAGCGGCGGCGGCGGAGCTTGCCTCCTGCGCGTGGGCGGCCAGCGGGCCGGTCACGAGAATAAGCGAAACCGATGCCTTCAGCAGGCTACGAAACGTCAGCATGTTGTGATTCCCCCATCGGCTGTCTTGCCGGTTCGGCGGGGGCGTTAGGATCGGTCGGTGTCAGCTTGGCGTAAAATTGATGACGTCTGTGTGAAACGGGCGAAAGGGGTCAGAAAGTCATCAGAATGATGCGGGGATAGCAAGAGATGATCCGAACCGCTTGATTCCTCCCCTGCACGGGGAGGTGGCGCGCGTAGCGTGACGGAGGGGTGTCCCGCTATCGAGAGGGTGACACCCCTCCGTCAGGCCTTCGGCCTGCCACCTCCCCTTACAGGGGAGGATCTAGAGTCTGAGTCATCTGAGCGGAATCGATTGAGGATTCCCAAAGCGGTGCGCTTCTGATTCAAGCTGTCTGCCGTTTGGAGGTCGGCAGCTATGGGTCGAGCCTATTCGGATGATCTGCGTGAGCGAGTAGCAGCATCGGTTCTGGGTGGCCGGTCGTGCCGGGCAACCGCGGAACTGTTCGGCGTCAGCGTGGCGAGTGCGGTGAAATGGTCGCAACGCCATCGGGCGACGGGCAGCGCCGCGGCCCGGCCGCTGGGACGCAAGCAGCCCCGTTCGCTGGCCGCCGAGCGTGAGTGGTTGATGGAGCGACTGGCGACCAAGCCGGACGTGACGTTACGCGGCTTGGTGGCGGAGTTGGGTGAACGGGGCGTGGTGACGAGCTACGGGTCGGTGTGGCGGATCGTGCGCGAGGCGGGGATCACGTTCAAAAAAAGACGCTGATCGCCCGCGAGCAGGATCGGCCAGCGATCGCCAGGCGCCGCACGCAATGGCGCAAGTATCAGGGCCGGATCGATCCGCGGCGCCTCGTCTTCATCGACGAAACCTGGGCCAAGACCAACATGACGCGGTTGCGCGGCTGGTGTGCCCGTGGTCAGCCGCTGGTCGACAAGGTGCCGCACGGCCATTGGCGCACGCTCACCTTTCTGGCCGCGCTCCGGCATGATCGTATCGACGCGCCGCTCGTGCTCGATGGCCCCATCAACGGCGAGAGTTTCACCGCTTATGTCGAGCAGTTCCTGCTGCCCACCCTCTCGAGCGGCGACATCGTCGTCATGGACAATCTGGGCAGTCACAAGAGCAAGGCCGTTCGCCAGCTCATCCGCTCCGTCGGCGCCAGGCTCCTCTTCCTGCCGCCCTACTCCCCCGACCTCAATCCCATCGAGCAGGTCTTTGCCAAGCTCAAGACGCTGCTTCGCAAGGCAAACACCCGGTCGGTCGAGGCCACATGGAAGCAGATCGGCTCGCTACTCGACGCCTTCCCACCTCTCGAATGTGCCAACTACCTCCGCAATAGCGGTTACGCTTCAGCTTAGATGGATCAGACTCTAAAACAGCCTCTTATCCACGCGATACGTGCGGCGCGCCGTCCGCATCGTCGCCGCGATAGCCCAGCGCCTGCGAAATGCGGGCCGTCGTCTCGATCAGGATTTGCCGCGCCTGGGGGATCGAGCATGTCTGCGATCCGTCGATCGTCTCCAGGAACGGGATGGTCAGCGCCGCCATGCAGTCGCCGCCAAAGCCGAAGATGGGCGCGCTGAGGTCGGTGACGCCGCGCGTGATCGGGCTTTCGCGCAGGCCGTGCCCCTGAGCGCGGACCCGTTCCAACTCCTCGGCCAATGCCACACGGTCGATGGCCTGGCCCTGCGCCGCCTCCGCCCGGTCCAGGATGCGCACCCGTTGCGCAGGCGCGGC
>NZ_JAXOJM010000009.1:0-2011 GCF_036663775.1 Sphingomonas sp. RB1R13 | reverse complement strand
CATTCAGCGTAACCATATCATGGCGGCGGCGAGATGTACGAAGCCGGTGAAGTGAGCAGTTCGGGGGTCGTAGCGGGTGGCGAAGCGTCGGAAGTGCTTGAGGCGTCCGAAGCATCGCTCGATCTGATTGCGATGCTTGTAGATGTCTTCGTCGTGCGGGATGGCGACCTTGCGGTTGCGTTTTGACGGGATGACAGCCGTGGCGTTCATGCCTGCGATCCGGTCGCGCAAGTCGTTGCCGTCATAGGCTTTGTCGGCCAGCACCCCCCCGGCCTGCTGGCCTTCGAGCAGATCGGATGCGGAGGCGATGTCGCTGGCTTGCCCTGGCGTGATGCGGAAGCGTAAGGGCCGACCGAACGTGTCGGCGAGCATGTGGATCTTGGTCGTCAGTCCACCTCGGGAACGCCCCAGCGCCTGATCCTCGTCCCCCCTTTTCCGGTCGCAGCCTGTTGGTGTGCTCGAACGATGGTGCTGTCGATCATCAGATACTGGTTGTCCCGGTCGGCCGTCAGCGCCTCGAACACGCGCTCCCAGACGCCGCCATGGCACCAGCGGCTGAAGCGCCGGTGCACCGTCTTCCACTTGCCGTAGCGCTCCGGCAGGTCGCACCAGTGTGCGCCTGAGCGCAGCACCCACAAACATCCATTCACGAACAAGCGGTTGTCCGAACCCGTTCGGCCGGGATCAGTCGTCTTGCCCGGAACCAGCGAGGCAATCCGGGACCATTGCGCCTCGCTCAACTCGTAACGCTTGATCCCCATCGCTCCCTCCGCGCTTTGACACGGAGGCCTATGAATCAGCCTGCAGCGGCTTTGGGAAGCCTGAATGTCGATCCGGCCTAGGTGTTTGATCTCGGCATTTGATGGTGCATCATCGGCGCAAGCCTGGAAGGAAGCCTTATGGGACAGGTTTTACACGGGAGCGCCCGCACGACAGAGGCAGTCCGTCGAGCGATACAGCATAGTCAAGAGAGCCTGAGGGTTCTGGCGAAGCGCCACGGGATCAACCAAAAAACCGTGGCGAAGTGGAAGAAGCGCACAGCGGTCAAGGATCTGCCGACCGGACCGAAGAATCCGCACTCCACGGTACTGACCATCGAGGAGGAGGCTGTCATCGTGGCCTTCCGCCGGCATACGTTACTGCCGCTGGATGACTGCCTCTACGCGCTTCAGGCGACGATCCCACACCTGACGCGCTCGTCGTTGCATCGCTGTCTACAGCGTCACGGGATCAGCCGCCTGCCCGAGGTCACCGGCGACAAGGCTCCGAAACGCAAGTTCAAGACGTACCCGATCGGCTACTTCCACATCGACATTGCCGAGGTTCAGACTGCCGAAGGCAAACTACGACTGTTCGTTGCAATCGACCGGACCAGCAAGTTCGCGTTCGTCGAATTGCATCAGGAAGGCGGCAAGATGATCGCGGCGCAGTTCCTGCGCAATCTGGTCGCGGCCGTGCCCTATCGTATCCACATCGTGCTGACAGATAACGGCATCCAGTTCACCAACCACGCTCATCACAAATATGCCTTCCACCACATCTTCGACCGCGTGTGCGAGGAGAACGGCATCGAGCACCGGCTGACCAAGGTAAAACATCCGTGGACCAACGGGCAGGTGGAACGGATGAACCGAACCATCAAGGACGCGACCGTCAAGCGCTATCACTACGACAGCCACGACCAGCTACGGCAACATCTCGGCGACTTCGTCGCCGCCTACAACTTCGGCCGCAGACTCAAGACCCTCAAGGGCCTCACACCCTACGAAGCCATCTGCAAGGTATGGCAGAACGAGCCCGCTCGGTTTATATCAAATCCGCACCATCAAATGCCGGGATCAAACACCTAGAGCAAGATGACATGAGATGAACTCACCCCTCCCCTTCAGGGGAGGGGCCGGGGGTGGGGCGCCTCCGCAAGCGTGCAGCCCGTGGCGAGGGCCCCCCCCCACCCCCCCCCCGCCGGGGGGGGGGGCGGGGTGGGTGGTCGCCCCGGCGGCCAGGTGTAGGG
>NZ_JAXOJM010000008.1:0-2165 GCF_036663775.1 Sphingomonas sp. RB1R13 | reverse complement strand
ACTGTCGAGAAGTTTGGACTGAACCGCCCCGGGTTTGCCGGAGGCCGTGGGTTGTGAGTTACGCTGCCATATCCAGGTTCTCCGCGGCAGCATAATATTGCTCTTCAGCTTCGGCAGGCGGGATGTTGCCGATGGGCTCCAGCAGCCGGCGATGGTTGAACCAGTCGACCCATTCGAGCGTGGCGTATTCGACGGCTTCAAAGCTGCGCCACGGCCCACGCCTGTGGATCACCTCGGCTTTGTAGAGGCCATTGATCGTCTCGGCCAAAGCGTTGTCGTAGCTGTCGCCGACGCTGCCAACCGATGGCTCTATCCCGGCTTCGGCGAGGCGCTCGGTGTACTTGATGGACACGTATTGCGACCCCCGGTCGCTGTGATGGATGAGCCCGCCCCGATGGGCCGGCCGGCGATCATGGAGAGCCTGCTCCAGGGCATCGAGGACGAAACTGGCATGCGCCGTTCTGCTCGCCCGCCACCCCACGATCCGCCTGGCGTAGGTGTCTATGACGAAGGCGACGTAGACGAAGCCGGCCCAAGTCGCGACATAGGTGAAATCCGACACCCACAGCATGTTCGGCGCTGGCGCATAGAATCTGCGGTTGACGTGATCCAGCGGGCACGGCGCTGCCTTGTCGCTCATCGTCGTGCGAACCGGCTTGCCCCGGATCACGCCCTGTAGATCCATATCGTGCATCAGCCGCTCGATGGTGCAGCGGGCGACCGGGAAGCCCTCGCGCATCATCTGCCGCCAGACCTTGCGGACGCCGTAGACCGCGAAGTTCTCGGCGAACACGCGAGCCACCTCAGGCTTGAGAACCTGATCCCGCTGCGCCCGCGCCGACAGGCGCATTGGATCCTGCCGCTGCGCGACACGCTCGAAATACGTCGATGGGGCGATCGGCAAGACGCGGCAGATCGGCTCGACCCCATAGGCTTTACGGTGATCGTCGATGAAGGCGATCATCGCCGGAACGGGCGGTCGAGCTCCGCCTGGGCAAAATATGCGGATGCCTTGCGCAGGATCTCGTTGGCCTGTCGCAGCTCGCGGACTTCGCGTTCTAGCGCCTTCATCTTCTCAGCGACCTCGGTCGGAACGCCAGCGCGCTTGCCGCTGTTCACCTCCGCCTTCTTTACCCACTCATGCAGCGTCTGCGGAACGCAGCCGATCTTCTCGGCAATGGAAACTACCGCTGCCCATCGCGATGGGTGATCGCGCTCGTGATCCAGCACCATCCTTACCGCTCGCTCGCGGACTTCAGGCGCAAACTTGTTCGTCGTCTTGCTCATACAGGCTCCACCTTCTCAGGAGTTGGAGCCTCCGACAATCCCGGGTCGGTTCAAAAGGATAACGAAGCTAGCAGGCAGTGCGCGTCAGATAATCGTCCGCTCCAGTGTCATCGGTGAAAGCATATGGGATCGAGGTACGTACGAAAGCGTGCCATTTGAAGTGGGCGCTGACGATGAAACCACGGTTCAGCGGTTCGTAGATGCGGCAATACAGACTTTGCGATCTTGCGATGGGAAGCCGTCCGGCCTCATGCTGCAACGATACATGCGTCCTGCATCTCAAGGCGAATTTGGCAATCTCCAGCACGTATCAAAGACCAGGGATCAATGGGAAATTGCCACTCGAGAGGTGGGTGGTATAACTTCCAGAGCTCGCCTTAATAGTCAACGTGATAGCGCTGCAGACCCAGAATTACCCCTCGCGGTACGAGCTGGATTAGCCCGTGAACGATTATTCGGTAGCGTCGGAGCTTGGCTGAACAACGAGCTTCTGCTTGGTCGCTCCCAACGTCTGAGTTGTGAATGGATCTCCGATAACCGGCAATTCTATATCGTGCAGATTGACGAGGAGGATGAAGATCTCGCTGGTGTAAACCCATTCCAGGTTCGCGTGCCAGCTACGGTGCGGCCGGAGACGAAAGGTGGACGCTACCTGAAGCCCGCAGAGCCATCAGTCTTAAAAGACTGGGATAAGCTAGAGGTGCTTGAACAACTTTGGGAGGCGGATGCGTTACAAAAACCAACCCTCTTCTACTTGCCCATCTCCGATCTTCCGGCCCATCCGGATGAAGCTGATCAGGCTTCTCTGACTACTGACTTCGAAAAGCTGTTGGGGCCTAAGGGCATCGTCGTGCGTACGAGCGTTAGAGCTAAGGCAG
>NZ_JAXOJM010000007.1:0-2347 GCF_036663775.1 Sphingomonas sp. RB1R13 | reverse complement strand
CTGTCGAGCTATTTGATGAGCACCAGTTCTCTAGACCTATGAGCCAATCAAAGTAGTCGGGGCCAATCGACCGCTTTTTACCCGAAAAGGGCATTGGTCAGGTAGTCCCGGTACCCTTGTCGCAGAGGTACAGCGTCACCGGACACACCTCTTCGTTGGCCCACGCGATCGCTTCCGCGACAGTGACATTCTCACGCTGGTCGTAGGTCAGATCGTAATTGGTCGGTCGTTGTTGGTCCGCATCCTCGCAGGCATTGTCATGCGAAGTCGCCTCGATGATGGCGTTAACCTCGCGCCAGCGATACGGCCTCGTTCGCCTGTCGATGATGTTGCAGATCATGCCGCGAATTTAGTGGCAGCCCGACATCATGCAACGTCGGCTTCCCATCTGTGTAAGCGTGGTCAGCAGGCCGCCTTGCGGTAGCGCTGGCGGTCAGGATGCTTGTCGCCTTTGACGAGGGCGCGGGCGGTGCGGGAAGTTTTCGGTTCTACGACCAGTCATACGAGCACTCGTATGACTGGTCGGATGGAGGTGGTCGGCCGTGTGTCGGGTCGACGGCGATGGTCGGACGCGGAGAAGCTGGAGATCCTGGCGGAGGCGTTCCGGCCGGGGGTGCGGGTTTGCGACGTCATCGCCCGGCGTGAGGTGTCGAGCAGCCTGATCTACACGTGGCGCAAGCAGTTGCGGGAGGGCAAGCTGGCGAGTGCCGTGCCGTCGTTGCCGGTATTCGCCGAAGTGCAGGTGGCGGAACCGGTCGTGCGGACACCGCAGCCGGCACCATGTCCACCGGGGTTCATCCATATCGAACTGCCGGGTGGCGTGCGGGTGAGCGTGGATGCTGCCGTGGATGCAGGGGCGCTGGCACGGGTGCTGTCGGTGCTGCGATGAGCCCGGTGCCGTTGCCGACGCGGGTGTTCCTGGCATGCGGCGTGACCGACATGCGCAAGGGGTTCGATGGTTTGGCGGTGCTGGTGCAGCAGGTGCTGGTGCAGAACCCGCATTCCGGAGCGTTGTTCGCGTTCCGCGGCAAGCGGGGACATCTGGTCAAGCTGCTGTGGTTCGATGGGCAAGGCCTGTGCCTGTTTTCCAAGCGGCTCGACCGAGGCCGCTTCGTCTGGCCGGTGACCGCGACCGGCACGGTGGTGCTGACGCCGGCGCAATTGTCGATGCTGCTGGAGGGCATCGACTGGCGTCGGCCCGAGCGGACGTTTACGCCGACGCTGGCGGGGTGAGAACGGCGGTTTTACGCCGCTTTTGCTCGCTCGCCGACCTGCAATCTGCTATGAAGACAGCGTGTCGGAAGCGCCTGTTTCCCCTGCAGATGCCACCGCGCGGATCGCCGCGCTGGAGGCCTTACTCGCCCGGGCCAATGCCGCGCTCGCCGCCCGCGATCTGCTCATCGATACCCTGCGCGGACAGATCGCCCGGCTGCGGCGGATGCAGTTCGGTGCCTCGTCCGAAAAGCTCGGCCGCGAGATCGAGCAGCTCGAACTGGCGCTGGAGGAACTGGAGACGGAGCGCAACGCGCCTGGGGCTGAGATGGCCGACAGCGGCGTGGCGGTTCGGCCGGTGCCCGTCCGCAGTCTGCCCGCACATCTGCCACGCGAGGACGTCATCCATGAGCCGGCATCGGGTGCCTGCACCTGCCCGGACTGTGGCGGCGCGTTGCGCCCGCTCGGCTCGGACGCACACGAGATGCTCGACATCGTGCCGGTGCGCTGGCGGGTCGTGCGCAACGTCCGCCCCAAATACAGCTGCCGTTCCTGCGACAAGATCGTCCAGGCTCCCGTCCCGGTCAGGGCCGTGGCGCGTGGCAAGGCCACCTTCGCCACGCTGGCGCACGTCGTCGTCTCAAAGTTCGACCACCATTTGCCGCTTTACCGCCAGGCCGAGATGATGGCCGCGCAAGGGCTCGACATCGACCGCTCGACGCTGGCGGGGTGGACCGGACAGGCTGCGGCACTCCTCGACCCCATCGTCAGCCGCATCCGTGACGAAGTCCTCAAGGCCGACAAGATCCATGCCGACGACACGCCCGTGCCGGTGCTCGACCCCGGCCGGGGGAAGACCGCGACCGGGCGGCTATGGGTGTACGCAGCCGACGACCAGGCGTCCGGCGGCACGGCGCCGCGCGCGACCTGGTATCGCTTCACGCCCGACCGCACGGCCGCGCACCCGATGGCCCATCTCGCCGGCTTCCGCGGTTTCCTTCAGGCCGATGCCTATGCCGGTTATGACGGACTGTATCGTGGTGGCGTGACCGAAGTCGCGTGCTGGGCACACTTCCGGCGCAAGGTCTTCGATCTGCACGAGCGGTCGCCCACGCCGCTGACCACCGACATTCTC
>NZ_JAXOJM010000006.1:0-2707 GCF_036663775.1 Sphingomonas sp. RB1R13 | reverse complement strand
GCGATGTTGCGCTTAACCCACTGGAGCGCGGCAATCTGGTCCATGATCCCGTAATTGCCGAGCCGCCCGCCATCGGCGTTGGCTTGGGTCAGTTGCGGAAGAGCGAAGGTGCCGAAGCGTCCGACGCGGTAGTTGAAGCTAACGAACATGATGCCCTTTTTAGCCATGTTCGCGCCTGCGTAGGTGGGGGGCGAGGCACCGCCGTTGACGAAGCCGCCGCCATAGATCCACACTAGCACTGGCAGCTTGCCTTTGGCGCCCGCAGGCTTCCAGACATTGGCGTAGAGGCAGTCTTCGGCGGGCGTGGTACCGAGCGGGGCAGCGTCACTCGGGAAAGGCTTTTGCATGCAGTCCGAACTGTATCGCGACGCCTCGCGTACGCCAGTCCACTTTGCGGCGGGCTGCGGCGCGCGCCACCGCAGCGGGCCGACTGGGGGGGCAGCGAAGGGGATACCCTTCCAGCTCTCCACACCGTCAGCAGTTTGGCCACGGAGGGATCCGGTCTCGACCTTGACGGTCGGCCCGGTCTGCTGTGCGAGCACGGGTGAGGCACCGGCGAGCGCAGCGACGAAGGCGATGCGATGGATGGTCATGAGCTTGGGCTCCTTGGTCGCGAAGTCTGGATGAGAAAAAACAAGTAGGCGCACAGCCTTGCGCCCTTGAGCTTATCACCAGGCATGGTCAGCGTCGCCTCGGCCGCGCGCTCAGCAGAAGAGCCGCCCAGCGCCATGCGCATAGGCATTGTACACGGCCGCCAGCAACACCATTGAGCAGCCCCCACCGGGTGGTCCGGGTTGATTGTTAGTGCATCGTCACCTCCGCCGCCATTGCCGGGCGTAGGTGGAGCGAAGCGGCACCGGAGGCCGGCAATGGCGGTCTCGCCGCCTCCGGAGCCGGCGGGCGGTAGCCCAGGCTGCTGTGCGGGCGGACGGTGTTGTAGTGACGCCGCCACGCCTCGATCAGCACCTTGGCCTCTGCGAGGCTGTAGAAGATTTCGCCATTGAGCAGTTCGTCGCGCAGCGAGCCGTTGAAGCTCTCGTTGTAGCCGTTTTCCCATGGTGAGCCCGGCGCAATGTAGAGCGTCCTCACACCGACCTTGCCCAGCCATTCCTGGACGGCGGTCGCGATGAACTCGCTGCCATTATCGGACCTGATATGCGCCGGTGGACCCCGTTCGACGAACAGGTCGGCAAGCGACGCCAGCACGTCTTCGTGGTTGAGCCGACGCGCGACGGTCAGCGCCAGGCATTCCCGGCTCGCCTCGTCGATGATCGTCAGGATCCGGAACTTGCGCCCGTCATGGGTTCGGCCCTCGACGAAGTCGTAGGCCCAGACATGCCCTGGATATTCCGGCCGGAGCCGGATGCACGAGCCGTCGTTCAGCCATAGCCGTCCTCGCTTGGGTTGCTTCTGCGGTACCTTCAGGCCCTCACGCCGCCAAATCCGCTCCACGCGTTTGTGGTTCACCGACCAGCCGGCCGCGTGCAGCAGCGCGGTCACCCGGCGGTAGCCATAGCGCCCGTACTGCTTGGCCAAGGCAATGACGTCCTCGGTGAGCGCCTCTTCATCGTCTGCCCCGCACGGCGCCTTGCGCTGCGTCGACCGGTGCTGCCCGAGCACGCGACACACGCGCCGCTCGGATACGTCCAGCATCTCCCGCACATGGTCGATGCACCGCCGGCGCCGTGCGGGGCTCAGAAGTTTCCCCGCGCCGCCTCCTGCAGGATCAGCTTGTCCAACGTCAGGTCCGAGATCGCGCGGCGCAGCCGAAGGTTCTCCTTCTCCAGGTCCTTCATCCGCCGCGCCTGATCCGTCTTCAGACCACCATACTCCTTGCGCCAACGGTAGTAGGTCTGCTCGCTGACTGCGATGCGCCGGCATGCCTCGGCAGTCGTGCCGCCCTGGCCCAGCATGATCTCAACCTCACGCAGCTTGCCGATGATCTCTTCGGGCTTGTGCTTCTTCGCAGGCATTCGTCGTCCCTTCCTTGGTCCAGACTGTCATAGTCGATGGACCACTCAGAAGGGGGCAGCTCACAGCCGGGCCAGTCCTATCCGCAGGCCCCTTCCCAGGGTTATGCCCGTTTCCGTGTCACCGCCCCCGATGCCAAGGTGGTGAAGGTCGGTCTGGCGATGATGAGACGGCCTGGTCGAACCAGAGCCACGCCAACCTTATCGTAGACAATCTGATTGCGGCCGCTTCTGATCGTCATGACCTATGGTATGACCAACGATATTTGCCCCGGTGCCCCTCGCAGCGATCCTCGCACCAATGCGACCGTTCTGATCGCGGCGGGGATCAGGAATGCCTTCTATATCTCGACGGATACCGGGCAGGAATTTCAAACCTGGCGGCGCACCCCACAGGCGATGGCGCCTTGGCTATTCCGAGAGTGACAAAAAAAGGGGGCGGCGGTCGTGCGGACCACCGCCCCCTTTGTATAGATTCAGTTACGCAGGCTGTCGGGCACGATCCCGCCATTTTCGGCGAGCTTGGCCATCACCGCCTTGTGAAGGGCAATATTCTGCTCGGCTGAACCGTCTTCGGCGGCGTGGACACCCAATTCGTTCGCCAGTTCCTTGCGGGCCGACAGGCTCGAATCCAGGTCGAGCAGCTTCAGCAGGTCAACGATCGAGCTCTGATAATTGCCCCCGCCGCCCTTCATCGACGCCATCTCCGACAGTACCGCCCCGAAATCGACATTTTG
>NZ_JAXOJM010000005.1:0-15961 GCF_036663775.1 Sphingomonas sp. RB1R13 | reverse complement strand
GAACCCGGCCATGCTGATCGTGCTGGAGGTCAGCTGGCCGAACCCGTCGAACGCATTGGTCACGCCGTCGGCGCCCGTTGCGGAGTCGAACTTCACGCTCAGCTGGTGACCCTGCAGGTCATAGCCAAAAAAGACACTGCGCGTTGCCGACGCCGGCGTGCAGCCTCCAACCTGGATCGGCGCACAGCCGGCCGGTACCGTCTTGGACACCGGCCGGTTCAGTGCGTCATAGGCAAAGGTAAGCGTACGGCCATCACGGCGGCGCTGGGTCAGCCGGTTGCCGGCAGCATCGTATGTGTAAGCCTCGTAATCGACTTCGTTGAGAGTTCCGGCCGTGGACACAGCATTGGCGAGGGTGCTGTCGTTATAGGCTGTTGGCTTGACTGCCGACGGAAAAACCCAACGCATACTACGATCGTAGGCGTCGTAGCGAAGCTCAGCTCGGTTACCCTCCCCGTCAATAACTTGAGCGGTCTTACCGTTCGGAGTGAAGGTGTAAGTGCCTTCGGCGCTCTCGAAACTCGTCAACAGCGCTTTTCTCACTTGAACAAGCTGGCCGGCAGCATCGTAGATGTTCTTTGTAATCCTGTCTGGTCCAAAATTCCCTTCGACGCCAAGGACGCAAGCACTCGTTGGGAGCGCATTGTACACAGATGGGTTCATGCGCGTGGCTGTACATTCGATCCTAGCCAAGTAGTCATAGCTAAATTGGGTCAAACTGATAACCAATCCAGATGAGTCAACAACGGACTGAGAAACTTTCCGGTTGTTGGTATCGAATTTGTTTTCGACAGAAATAAACGTAGTGTACGAAGTGCCCCAACTCGACGGATCGACTGCCTCACTTTGCCAGCTTGAAAGCACGCCGCTCTCCGTGCGCGTGACATTCCCACGAGCGTCGTAGGTGGTGCGGCTGGCGCCAAACTTCGACGCACCGGCAATGATGTTCGCAGGAGCGATCGTGCCGACGATTCGGCCCATCGCGTCGTAACGGGTCGACCAAGTATACGGAGAAGGTACCAATTGCGCCAAAGCGCAGACCGGAACGGACAGCAACAATACAGCGACAGACCACCGGATCGAAAGAAGACGTTTCATTCGGGCCTCCCCGTTAAGGACAAACCGTGATGCCGGCATTAGGCTGAGTTTTAGAAATGATTTCGCCAAAATAATTATATTGATAGCAAGTCCAGCGCGTTTCCATAACGCCCTGTCCATTGGTAGCAATCACGCCAACCCCCATCAGGCTAAGGTTGGTTAGACCAGTTGCCGGGCCATAGTCGTATATAGTGACGACCTCATCACTCGACCCAGAACACGAAGCTTGGCTCTTACAAAGCGACGATCGCGCGATAAGAGAAATCGGCGCCCCCGCAGCGACAATCACCCCCCCGGCACCTTTGGTAAATGCAGTTCTCATGGCATATACGTTCGTCGTCTTCGGTCGAACTCCTCCCGAAGCAGGCTTGGTCTCTGTTAGAATCTGCCCCATCGAGTTATAAGTGTAATCGGTAACGTTTCCGGACGGGTCCGTAATCGAGATTGGTTTATTACACGTTGCCTGAGTCATTGCATCACACGAGGCCGCATAGGCATAAGATGTGATCAAATCAGGCCCGGCTGCAGCTTTCGCTTGGGATAACGACCTGACGACATTATCACGTGCGTCATACTCTGTCTTGACTGTTCTTCCGTCAGGCAGGTTTACGCCACTAACCTCAGTAGAGGCGTTGTACAAATAACCAGTACGTCGAGCTAATCCATCCTGTATCCAAGCCAAAGTTCGTCTACTACGGCCGAAACCATTACTCGGCTTAACAGCATAAGACTCGTAAACCTGACTTCCCGAAACCAGCGCCTTAATATCGAGAGAATAGGTAGAACTGGGCGTCAAGGCCCCTCCGCCGCCGAACAGCGTTTTCACCACGTTATAGGTTACCGCAACTCCATCCCTTTGCAAAGAAGTTACCCAAATATCGTCATGCGTCTCATATCCAGACGACCGATTTGTGATAGAGACACTTTCTGCAACCTGACCCGGATAGGTTATGCCGAAAGGATAATATACCCATTCATCCGGCGGAGAAAAGCTTGATGTCTGATGCCACATCTTGGCTGGGAGCAAACTACCTCTAATCTTTGTGATACCACCACTTGCGTCAGGGAGACTAAAAGTCCCTGAGGATACACTCGTGGCGGCAGCAATTCTATTTCCGCCTAAATTATTACATACTGTAGTCGAATCAACGATACAATAGTCTTTGGTCTGATTGACTGCATATGATCCGCTATTAGACTTTATCATAAATCCGAGATTATTTGCTACATACTGATAGCCATAAACTGTTGTACGACCGTCAGGGTATCGTATGGTTATCACCCCGTTCGAAGTAGACTCTACAACAACTCCCTGCCGGTTCGTATACAAATATCCTGAAGCTGTCTTCACCAGAGTAGCGCCCGACACATATTCCGAATTAAACGTAGTATTACCTGTAAAAGTCACGGGTTCTTCAAAGCCATCTATGGTAACAAGAGAGTTTAGTGTATTGTAGTCATAACTAGTATTAAAAGAGGGCTGACGTATTACTAAGCCAGAGTCGTTCAAATAATATGATAGGGATAAACCTAATTTACCACCGATGGAGATCGTTTCAATTGGGTCCAAAACGAACCTTCCAGTTTTTCTGTCAATACCAAATTGATCAGTAGCGCTCTCGTTTACATGGAGTGGCGCCACTTGCGCCTGAGACACAGCCGCATGGATTATGAATAACAGTCCCATAACGCAGCGTAGTGAGCTAAGCATCTTTATCTCCTGCGAGAGATCCATCCACGAACGTACACCACCAGTGGAGCACGCGTTCCCGGAAACCGCCACGGCAGCGCGATACGAGTGGAAAGCCATCGACAATTTCTAATGCGGGGCGCCGGTGGTCGTCACATTAGCGCGGTTGTCGGCCTTGTCGTGCGTATAGGTCGTCGACTGGCCGTTGTTGGCCGTGCCGGTGCGAACGACCGTTCTGACCCGGCCCTTGGCGTCATAGGTATAGGTAATCGTCTCGGTCGCCAAGGCCGCGCTCGCGGCTAAGGATCCGACGAGCATCGCAAGAACTAATTTCCGCATATATCACCAACTAATTGGTTGGAGCTTTGAACCCGAAAGAGCGCTAGGCAGATGCATCCGTAGATACGGATGATGTGCATGCATGGCTCAGTCCCGGATCAATGCCCCCTATTGCTCCCGAGTGAGCTCAAAGTCACAGTGTTTATAACATTCGTCAATAGCAGATAAAAAGAAACTTTTATTCTTTTAAATCAAATCCGGGATCCCTGATTCTGCCAATCTTGCGAACCAATTGGCGCATGGACCGCGTGGTGTTCAGCTACCGCAGCAGTGGCCTATGAGTTGGTTGGGATAAGAGTTTCAGCTTCCAGACCGAATGAGGCGCATTTCCGAAACGCCACGAACCCCGTCGTTTCGATGCAGCTGAACGACAAGCCCGATCGTCGTTTGCGCATAGGAGAGAATATCGTCCCGCTGCAATCTGGTTCCCCCCTGAAGCACAAGCAGGGCCAGCTGCTCGAACGCCCCTTCGACGCTGTCGGCGTGGATCGTCGTCATCGATCCAGGGTGGCCCGTGTTGACGGCCCGAAGGAACGCGAAGGCTTCGTTGCCGCGCAATTCGCCAAGCAAAATGCGGTCGGGCCGCATTCGAAGCGACGCTGTTACCAGATCGTTTGCGGTCACCGACGATTCACCAAGCTCACTACGCGTGGCAATCAGCCCAACCGCGTTCTCATGCCCGAACTGTAGCTCGGGCGTATCCTCGATGAATATCAACCTTTCGTGAGCTGGAATCTCTGCAAGGAGCGCGTTCAGAAACGTCGTTTTGCCGGTCGACGTGCCGCCCGAAATCAGGATGTTGAGGCGTCCCTGAACCGCCGCTCGAAGCGCCGCCACATGATCACCTTGAACAAGCAGTTCTTCAACGCTGTTGCGGATAACATCCCGTACCGTCTCGGAACGTCCGGCCGCCGCGCCCTCGAACGCGCCGACGCTTGCATAATGGTCCAGCGTCAAGTTCGACGATATGTGCTTGCGAATGGCAATCGCCGGCGGGCCCCTTGTTGCCGGGGGAGCAACGATCTGGATCCGGGCTCCGTCCGGCAAAGTCGCCGACAGTAGCGGATGTTCGCGACTGATCGCCTGATGCGTAAGTGCGGCAATCTGACGAGCGAGGCGCATGATCGTTGGTTCGTCGAGTGCCGGCGCGTCGTGACGCTCAATCGCGCCGCCACGCGTTTCGATCCACAGCTGCCCTGGCCGGTTTACAAAGATGTCGGTAATATCAGAACGGGCAAGCAATTCTGCCAAGGGCGCGAGATAGGCGTCGAGGAAGACACCGACCAAGCCCGACGGTCTCACGGTGCCGAGTCCACGTCGGAAAAATCGAGGTCACGAGCTACGAACACGCTGACGCTGGCCCCTTGCTTGACGCTCAGCGTACTCTTCGATGGCGTGGAGTTCTGGGCAACCGAACCGATCGAGGTGGAGCCGCCCAGGACGACCGTATTGGAGTAGCTTCGCGTTGCAAGTCCCGCTCCGACGTTCATCGCCGTCTGCAAGAGCGCGTCGGCAAAACGTGACAGGAAGTGACTATTGACCGACGCTTTCACCCCGGCCGCACCGACGGCGTCAGCGGCGGGCGAGCCAAGCGCCATGGTCGCCCCGTCAGGCCGGATCAGACGAACCCAGTTGATCAGCAGCCGATGCTGACTCTGGCTCGCGTCGCTGCCATATTCACCGATCAGACGACTGCCACGCGGGATGAGCAGGCGGCGCCCGTCGAACCCGCTGACATCGCGCTGGACAAGTGCCCTCACGAGGCCGCCGCCAGAGGAGTTGATCGCGGTTTCCAACACCGCCGGGATGAGCGTCCCTTGCGGCACGGTCGACGAGCGATCGGCCAGTCTTCCTGCTCGCGAGCGGATAGCCGCACCGTTCGTTTCCAAGCCTCCCCCGCGGACGCCTTGACCCGGGTCGCTTGACCCCGCCCCAGACGTCGCCCCCTGAGAGATGTCGTAGACGACCGCGACACCCCCTGACGTTCTGGCTGGGGGAGGCGAGGGAGTGGGCTGGAATGGCGGGTACTGAGGTTGCACCACCGGCGGCGGCGGCGTGCGCACTTCAACGACGCGGACGGGCGCTGGTGGAACCACAACTGGACGTTCGATGCTGGCTTGCGAATAATATGGCAGCGGTGCCGATGGAACTGGAGATATCGCCAGTGGCGGAGGCGCGTCACTTGTCAGCGCTTCTGACTGGCGTGGAACGGTGACGGGCGCTTCAAGCGCCCGTCTGCGACCATCGAGCAACAGGAAAAGGATGATGGCTGCAAGGGCCATTCCGACAATGATCACCACCCGCGAAGGGCCCGCGGACGGACGAGCGACAATTGGCAGGATCGATTGTTCCATCTCGGGGGCGTCGGAGGAGGGCTCGCTCATTTGCGACGCGGCAGTTTCAAGTAACGATCAGCCCGAGCAACTCGCTGGTCGATCCTGAAAAGCAACTTCGAATAAACATCGTCGATGACGAATGTATCAGCGCGCATTCCACCGTTCCCGACAGACTCGCGACCATGCTCGTCGATCGTAAATACGGCCGGCAATGATCGGCCTCGCGGCCACTCGATATAGGTTTTGTGGCCATCGTCCACGACCCAGGTCGGGAGGAGTGAACGGTCGCCTGCCAAGTGATATCGACCAATGATATGCCCGGGATCCGGCAGGCTCGCTTCTTCGACAGACGCACGCGCCTCGTCGGGATACCGAAAGCTGATCTTGTAGGGAGATTGGTCCCCGGATTCGCCGCTTGAGACGAGGTCGAAGCCGTAGAAGCGCGAGTTGGTCACCACGGTCATGTTCGAATTGACGCCGGCCTGCATCGCCTTGATGTAGACCCGGTTGCCCTGCTTTGTTGGCGTCGCGGACCAGGCCGCGCTGTCTCCAACTGCGATACTTTGGATCTGCTCGTCAGGCGCAAGCTCGATCAAGAGCTGGTATCCTGGCGCTGTCTCGATCGTGACGATCTGATCGCGTTTATAGTCGATCGTCTGGAGGCGCGGATCACCAAGGCCGGGGACCGGCCGGATCTGCCCATCGCTCGCTGTCGCAATGACGGCTAGGTATATCGCAAGGAGCGGACGCCAGTTCATCTGGCAGCTTGCCCCTGGCGAACCTTGGTGACCGTAGTTTGCCGGTAAGATTGTTGAGAGGCCGGCGGCACTGCAACATATGTCTCAACCGCTGGGACGGCCGGGATCTCGATGGTCGTTTGCTGTGTGGTCGAGCTAGTCGTGGCGTCAGTTTGAGGCAAAGCTTCGCTACTCTTGCGATAGCGGATGACCTTGAAGCCAAGCGGATTGATCATTCGATCCTCGGCGCTCATTGCCTGATTTCTGAATTCAAAACCGACGACCGCCATCCAGTTTTGACGATTGGCCCCTAGGGCTGCGTCGTCGGCGCGGACCGTGTCGAAGCGCACGATGGCGGTGTTGGGCGATAGCGACGCGACGCTCTTCACCTGCACCTCGACGACGGCGTTCCGCGACAAACGAACCAACGGACTATCCGGATTGGAGCCTTGCATGCTCGAAAGGTAGGCGGATCTCGCATTGCCCGAGGACCACAGCGCGACCTTGCGATAGTCGCTTTGTACAGCGTTGATGTCATACTCCTCGCGGGCAATGACATATTGAACGAGGAAGGATTGAGTAAGCGCGGCGTCGGCAGTCATTCGATCCTGGTCGAGCGGTTTCAAGAGCTGGACGTAGCCGGTGTGCTTGTCGACGAGCAGTGTATAGGGAATGACTGTCTTCAGGGGCGTCAGCAGGATCAAGGCAACCGCCTCGCACAATGCGATGACGAAGATTGCAATGGCGACGCGCCACGCAGTCTTGAGCTGTGCGCGCAGGGCCTCGGTGCGATCCGCACCCCAGCTTCGTGCTTCCGCGAAATACTCATCGAGATCGGGTAGCGGCTTGTTCACCTGAGACGATCCCTTGACGAAGCGGCTGACGAAATCCGGCGCGATGTTCGGCGTTGCGTTGCGTGCCGCGGCGCCTGGGTAACTGACGTACCCGTTACCGTCGGGACGGGACCGATGCTCGCCAGGCCAGTAACATGATAGCCGCCTCGATTGCGCGCATCTTGCCCCTCGCGCCGCTCGACGGTGGCGACGGCACTCGCGATTGATGCCGCGCGGGTGCGAACATTGTCGCTCGATTGTCCCTCGACCCTGACAAGCGCCAACGACTTTGCGGCGACGAACCCGGCTTCGCGGCCATTACCTTGTACAAATGCTTGCCAGGCAGGAACGCGCAGCGCTGCGACCACCCGAATGGCGATCCCCACGACCACGAACAGCGCAATTGCAAACACCAATGCGCTCGCCAACAGCTCGGCGGGCGCGCCGAGGATATCGAGATTTGATGCTCGCCGGGCCAGCAGGAGCGATAACCAGGGTTCGAGAAATGCGATCTCGACCGTGAGAACGATCGTTGCAGCGAAGGCGGCGAGTGCCGAGCCGAGCAACGCGCGGAGCCACCCTTCGAACAGGCCGCGTGTGCCATCGAATAACAGGAAGGCGGCAAACAAGGGCCCGACTGCAAGGAAGATCCCGGCCAGCAATCTCACGATCGCGAACGCACCAACCGTACTTACCAGGAAGGCGAGGCGCGCGTACCCAAGCGCGAAATCGTTAAAGCCCGGCTGCGGTCCAGGCGCGATGCTGGCGACGGTTCCGACGTCGGCGACAGGCGGAGTTCCAACCCCGTCTATGGCGAGTGTCTGCATCGCGCGATCAACCCCATCGAGCCGTGAGACGAGGCCGCCGTTCGCGCCCGGGAGGGCGGTGGACGTCCCTATCTCTCCGGCAAGCTGCGCGGGCGCCTTAAGTATGAGATCGTAGATCAGCGTTTGATAGGCGGGCCAGCTCGTCGCCAAAGTAAGCACGATCCCGATTTTGACGAAGGTGAGGACGCCATCGCGGATATTGAGTGACCCGCCGAGCATGATCCGGTAGCCAATTAACGCGATGGCGATGGTCAACATCGTGATCAGCAGGATCGAGGCGCTCGAGCCGGGTGCACCAAGCGCGGCATAGCCGTTGGCACCAAGATTCTGGGCCTGGCAATCCAGGAAGCCGATCATTCCAGGCGCAAAGCTCTGCGGCGTCGGAATGCCCTGACAGGTAATCGCCATCAGACGCGCTCCATCAGCAGGTCGTACCAGTCCTCGGGCGCTTCGTGCCCTTCGGCCCGGATCTCATCCAGCAGTCGAACCGTCTTCTCACGCCCGGACAAAATCGTCAGTATCTCGCGCTCGCCGCGCAGGTTAAGGCGAGCGACGACGCTTTCATTGCCACGCTTGATCAGGAAACAATGTGCCGTGTCGGGGAGCGACCGGACCAGGTCGAACTCGTGGCTCGTGAGCCCAAAGCCCTCGATATAATCGTTCGCCCGGGCCTTGGGATTAGCCATGAAGATCTGCGTCGCGGCCTGCTCGATGATGGCGCTGGCGATGCGGCTCTCGAGCGCGTCCTGTGCACTCTGGGTTGCAAAGCCAACGATACCATTGCGCTTTCGGATGGTCTTTTCCCAATCCTTGATGCGGCGCACGAAGACGTCATCGTCGAGCGCCTTCCAACCTTCGTCGACGACGATGATCGACGGCGTTCCATCGAGACGCTCCTCGACCCGGTGGAACAGGTACATCATCGCAGGCGTGCGAACCGCCGGATCGTCGAGGATCTGCGTCATGTCGAACCCGACCGAGCGCTGTTCAAGGTCGGTTAGGTCCACCGGACAGTCAAACAGCCAAGCGCGCTCGCCGTCGCCCCACCACGGCTGAAGCCGCGACCAGAGATCGCCGGCATGTGCCCGCATCCCGCCGCGAAAGAGATCGGAGACGTTTCGCAAACGTCGCAAACTTGGCGGCTGGAGATAGCTCGCTTCGACCGCATCGCGGATCTGTGGCATTTCCTCTATCGTCGCGCCGCCAACCAGCAAGCTCAGCCAGTCGATCAGGAACTGGCGGTTCTCAGGGTTGTCGGGCAGTTGCAGCGGGTTCAGCCCTGACGACGTTCCAGGCCGCAGCACTTCGTAACGACCGCCAATGGCTCGAATGAACAGCTCGGCGCCGCGGTCCTTGTCAAAGAAGACGATACGCGGATTGAGTTTGCGCGCCTGGGCGAGGAGGAAATTGAGCACCACCGTCTTGCCCGAACCTGAAGGTCCGATCACGGTAAAGTTGCCAAGATCGCCCTGATGGAAGTTGAAGAAATAAGGTCCCGCGGCGGTCGTCTCGAGGACAGTGATTGCCTCACCCCAATGATTGCCGTCGGCTTGCCCCAGCGCGAAATTGTGGCCGCTTGCCATGCCTGCGAAATTGCTCGTCGAGATTAGGCCACGACGCGCAATATATTTGAAGTTACCAGGGAACTGCGCCCAGAAAGCCGGCTCGAGGCCGATATCCTCACGCACCGCGATAGCGCCAAGGTCGGCAATCACCGCCTGTACCTCGGCGATCGCGCCGTCGACCGCCGCTGGCGTGTCCGCGCGAACCGCGACCGTCATATGGTGTTCGCCGAAACCCGAACGTCCCGCCGCCACATTGTCCTTGGCGATTGAAAGCTCATCGCGAAGACTAAGCGCCTCATCTTCGGCCGAGCGCATTCGGCGCAGCGCAAGATTCATCCGGCCAAGCGCCGATCGTCGTTCCACGAAGCCGTAGGATTGGGTGATCGTCAGGGGGTAAGGAAGCCGCATAAGCTCGTCGAACATGCCGGCGTAAGATTGCGCCGGGTAGTCCTTGACCGAACTGATGCCCACGAACTCGGACGGACCGCCGACGAAGCGCGCCAGCTCGATGGTCTCCTGGCCAAAGCTGATCCGCCGCGCGGGAAGATAATGACCAATGTCTTCCTTGGGCAGGAGGATCGGGCGGACGTCCCCATTATAAAGCGTCGAGAAAAATTCGAGTGGCTCGGAGCAAGGCCCAGTTGTCGATTCATATACGCCGAGCAGTCTGGGCTCATAGATACCCATGCCTGCCATGATCGCGTCGCGCGCGATGTCGAGCTGGCGGATCTCATTGGCGAGGCTTGGTCCTATCCGGCTTGCTCCGAATATTGCATTGCGCAGGCCGCCAAGCAGTCCGACGCGCCCCTCCAGTGGACGGCGGATGACGGTCAGGTAGAGATCGTTCGCGTAGAGCTTGCGCCCCGCCAGGCGCGATTGCCACATCTCGTCCAGTTGCTGGCTGAAACGGTCGCCATAGTCGGCGTCGAGCCGCGCCACGATCGGACGCCGCACGACATGGTGGAGGAACGCAAAGCGCGGATCGCCGATCGCCTGGAACATCGCGTCGCGTAATCGCTTGCGATAGTTAATCTCGTCGGTGTCGGCTGTCTCGAACAGAAGCCCGCGAAGCCCAATGACTTGCATGAGTAGACCGTCGCGCGTCTCGATCGTGTGAGCATCGACATGCTTCGCGAACGGCAGGTGCCTGCCCGCAGGCGCTTCGCGGGCCGCCGCTCGCGCGTCGGCGGCTAGGCCCGGTAGGAGTTGCATCGCCAGATCGCAAAATTCTTGATGCGCGGGCAACGACTGGCGCGAACCAGCCACAGATCCAGGAAGCGCGGCTCGCGCAGGCACAGGAGAACGCCCGCGAGATGCACGAGCAGTGCCACAATCAGTACCCACGCGCCGCGGAAAATGAGGAACAGCTCAGTTGAGACAACGGCGTTCACGACGAAGTAACTATAAGTAACACCGGCAAACATTTGCGGGCGGGTGAGTGCCACGAACAACGGTTCGCGTTCGATGAGTTCCATCTTATTGACCAGCCCCGGAGGCGGAATGAATGCCGGCCACGATGCTCGTCGCCCCGAACAAGATGAAGCAGCCAAGGATCACGGTCGCGCCGTAACGCCAGTTAATCCGGCCCATGAGCATGAGGAAGCCCACGGTAGCGACGGCAATGACCGCGACTACCGTGGCGACGGTACCCAGCAGTGTCCCTTCAAGCCAGTGAACAGCCGCTACCAAAGGACCAGACCCGGCCGGGTCTGCGATTGCATCCTGAGCATGGGCCGTGGCCGCCGTCATCATTGACATCGTTGCCAAGACGAATCGAATAGCCAGCTTTGTCATTGGTTCCCCCGGGGAAGCATCGAGCTCTTCCGTCCATGGGCGTAAGGCAAAGGGGCTTGCAAGTTCAAGCCTCGCGGATGGCTTATTCACTCCCGCAAACACTTTAGTTGAATTTATCGGCTCATTCCGTCACGCCATCGCCCTACCCACAATTGGCAAACGCACATGTTTCAAGGTGCCACCTCTTCACTTACCGATCCCGTCAATCCCGGCGCGCTCACTGGCGCTGTCGAATGGATCGAAAGAGCGCTGATGGGTTCAGTCGCCGTCGCTGTCGCCATGTCAGCGGTGGCTGCGGTCGGCCTCCTTCTCCTTTTGGGACGACTGGACATTCGTCGAGGCGCCTCGGTCGTCTTGGGCACGTTCATTTTATTCGGTGCGGCTCAAATTGCAGCGGGCTTGTACGAATTGGGGCGTAGTCCTGCAGTGGAAGCTGTTTCGAGCTCAAAAGTATCTTTTGGCCCAATCCCGCAGGCGTCGCCGTCAACTAAATCATATGATCCCTATGCAGGCGCGTCCTTTCCAACGCAAAAATAGTAAAGCGTCGCGACTGATCTAAGCCGAAAACCCTATTCACGTGGCACTGCTTGCCCAAGAGCCGGACGGATGTTGCCAAGCGCAAAAGCGGGTGCGAGTCCCGCTAGATCGACAGCGGGCTCTGAAAGCAGATCGCGATCGAGGAGATCAATCACGTCACACCTTCTGGAACGCAGTTCGGCTGCGTGCTTTGTTAACGCGAGATATGGATCGAGCGGTCGTTTTTCCGCCAGGCGATGAACGAGCGCGGCCGACTGCGGGCCGTCTGGCCCTCGCAACGCCAAAATATCTCCCCGTCTGATGTAAGCCTAACCTTCCCCGGTCGCCTGAACCGGCAGGCATGGAAACCCGGCCGGCACCGCCAGTAATACATGCTCAACCGGCCGCCGGTATCCACTTCTGCATTACTGTCCAGAGAGAAATCGGCGCGATATTAGCCGGCTGCCCGGCACAGAAAGTCAGATCGACCGTTTTTTTCAGCTCGGCGGTGCGCATCTCGGCAAGTCATTAGCATTGAAGCTCGTATACCGCAGGAATGAGTGCCGGATGATGAGGTCTGACTCGTTGGCGAGCGCAGATCAACGGGAAAGCTAAATATTCCAACTTAGTTGCCGATGGCACTCTCATACTGCACGATGCTGCTATCAAAGGGAGGTGGCTCAGGAAACAAACCATCAGCGATTTAAGAAAGAGCTCGGCCTCGACCATCTCTAACGCAAATCTTGCATCGATTACAGCGACATGCTTGGATGACGATCGCCTAAACCTTCCTCCAGCTCCGCCGCCTCAAGGCTGCGGGACGGAAAAAGTCGCCGGTCCGGCCATGGTCAACATATTTGCACGTCCTTCGAGCTCGCGACGCCGAAACTTTGAAAGCCCCTCACCGCCACGGTCGACTTAAGTGTGTGAACGTAGCGAACACACCTTATTTATGCGTAGAGACAGAAGTTTGTTTTCAATTAACTTCTAAATCTACCTTATCCACTTGGCTATTGACGTATTCTGTTTTCGATGTGAACTTAGTCTCGTGCGTGGCAAAATTCCGGGCACTTACGGGGGCGCGCGATTAGGGAAGTGCTCAGGGGCGTCCGAACTTTTCGTAAGGGAACCTGAAACCACCATTCCTTATTTGTCGCGTCCAAGTGACCACGAGGGGGACATGATGCGCAGGACTTTTTCGTTTTTAATTGTCGTGTCACTGATTGGAAGTGCCGCGCTTGCTGCAGAGACAATTACCTACACTTATGATGCGAAAGGTCGGTTGAAAACTGTCGTTCGCTCCGGAACAGTGAATAACGCACAGTCGACAACTTATACACACGACAAAGCGGACAATCGCACGAATGTGACGACAACTGGCGCGCCTCATTAAGCAGAGAGCCGCATGTCGCAAATGAATCTCTCGAAGTCAGCCGACGTAAGCACTGCAACGCCCACTCGGTCTAACTCTGAGCAGTGAACATTAAAACTTGCCAATCCGTCCTTCCGTTTAGAAAAAGAGCAAATCTATGTCAGTGACTCGCATTTGGTCGCTAAGCGCATTAATTTTTGCGAGTTGCTTGTTCACCGCCTCAGGTGTCCGTTGCGAACCAACGGAGGCGCCACTGCCACCGGTTTTTGCTCCGGACAGCCAAGGCGTCGATCTGTTTTCAGGGGTTAGGACGACAACTGACAGCTCCATCTCAATCGGATTGCAGGAGAGCCCAAACTTTCAGGTAAACCAAGGTGCCGGAGGTTTTAGTGGTATTCCACTCGCGGGATTTCACTATTTGACTGGGAGTTATCCATATTATTCTGACACGTATTACTTTGGTGATCGAGTAGAGTATAATAGAGGTCTCGGCGGTGTTCTGTCTGACGGATCAACTATTGACAGTAGTAACCCAAATTTAGTCTATAACAAAGACGGATCGACTTGGCAATTTGCTACGATATCGGGTACGCAGTATCCTAGTCCGGACAAATATTTGGTTTCGATTAAGAGACCTAACGGCGAACTACTAACCTATAATTACTCATCCGTACCGACTACTGGTGATTCACAGTTTTTAGTTTCCATCGTTTCTACTGCTGGATATCAGTTACAGCGGTCAAACGTAGGAGGCCACGCGCAATTAACGTTGATAAATAAGCGGTATGCCTATTGCGGGCCTGTTGATCAAACGTGCGTAGGGGGCGCCTATGCTTGGCCGTCTTTGGCTTGGCAGCAAGGATCCGATGGAGCCGTTACTTATACGACGTCGAATTTGCGTACTTTTGTCTATGGGAAGCCACAACAAGGAATTCAAGTTGGGGGCTCGTCTACGGCACCAATTTACGAGTGGAATTCAACACTAAGTAGTGGGTCGGGTGTAATTACCACTCTTACAAAACGCGCTTTTACATCTTTTGCTCCTAGAACACAGTATCAACCGAATGTAGGACCTGCAGCAAACTGTTCTTCGGATGCGATTTGGAGAGTTCAGAATGGTGCATCTACCTGGCAATACACCTACACTTTTGGGACCGCAACTATCTACACGTGCCCGTCAGTATCCACGGTCAACCGGACGAACCCCGATGCCTCGGTGATTTTGCGTAATGGAAGCACCGTCACTGACGAAATTAATCGTAATTCAGTTTACTCGTTTGAGGGTACCTTTGGGGGGGCCTCGGATGGAGGATCCGATCTTCGGATAATAAAAGGGATTACTAGCCCCTTGGGTGACATTGCTACTTTCACATATGACAATAATTACGGTAGGATAAACTTACAATCTACTTCGAAATCGCCGAAGCCGGGGACAGGTGGAACCTCTCAGACGCTAACGTTTACTTACCCGTCAAGTTGTCCGACGGCGATGGTTACTTATTGTAATAAACCGTCGTACTCGGTTGATGCACGCGGAAATCGGACAGATTATACTTATGATCCCGTACATGGCGGCGTTCTTTCTGAGACCCTTCCTATGTCGAGCAGTGGAGTGCGTCCGCAGGTCAGAAATACCTACAGCCAGTTGTCTGCTCGGGACTTGAACGTTTCAGGGCAGCTCGTTGCAGAGAGTCCGATTTGGAAGCTAGTTTCTTCATCAGTCTGTCGGACCCAAGCTGGCTGCACGGGCACCGCCGATGAGGTGATAGCGAGCTTCACTTACGATGATAATCTTCTTCCCACCACCAAGACGGTTCGCTCGGGTGATGGTGCCCAGAGTTCGACTACCACTACGGTCTATGACCCTACAGGTAATGTGGTGAGCGTCGATGGGCCGCTCCTGGGCTCACAAGACACGACTGTTTATAAGTACGACGCGCTTCGCCGCCTTGTCGCTACGATGGGAGCGGACCCCGACGGAGCGGGACCACTTGCTGTACCGGTGACTCGGACGACCTACAACGGCGACGGCCAGCCTACGCTAATCGAGATCGGCAGCGCTGTCGCCCAGACGGACGCAGCGCTCTCGTCCATGACTATCAACCGTCAAGTTGCGACTGTTTACGACGCGGCCGGTCGAAAATCCCGGTCGTCGGTCTTTGCCGCGGGGTCTATCCAAACGCTCAGCCAATTCAGTTACGACAGCTTGGGACGGCTTCAGTGCACTGCGCTTCGGATGAACCCCGCTGCTTATGGCAGCCTTCCGGCAGACACTTGTACGCTTGGTACACAGGGTAGTGCAGGTCCGGACCGTATCACGAAGAACACATATGATGCTGCCGGGCAGCTGCTAGTCCTGACCAGGGCGCTGGGGACGACCGATCAGGCTGATGACGCGACCTACACCTGGTCCGCGAACGGCAAGCAGGCCAGCATCAAGGATGCGAACGGCAATCTTGCGACGATGAGCTATGACGGGTTCGACCGTCAGAGCCAATGGAACTTCCCATCGCCGACGACGGTGGGCCAGACCTCGACGACCGATTACGAGGCTTACACATACGATGCTGCCGGCAACCGGCTGACTCAGCGTCGCCGTGATGGCCGTATGCTGACCTTTGCCTATGATGCACTGAACCGGCCCATCTCGAAGACGGTACCGACCGGCTGTGCGCCAATCCAGGTAGGTGGCTGCACGCCGGCGTCGGCAACGCGCAGTGTCTTTTACGGCTATGACCTGCAGGGTCACCAGCTGAGCGCGAAGTTCGACTCCGCAACGGGTGCCGACGGCGTGACCAATGCGTTCGACGGGTTCGGGCAGCTGACGTCCAGCACGATCAGCATGGCCGGGTTT
>NZ_JAXOJM010000004.1:227276-343917 GCF_036663775.1 Sphingomonas sp. RB1R13 | reverse complement strand
ACGGTGCCAGCCCGCACCCCCACCCGGCCACCCCATAGAATACACTGACTGGTTTGGCCGGGTGGGGGTGCGGGCTGGCACCGCACTTCGCAAAATACTCCTACCCGATCGCTTGGCCGGTCGCTTCCCAGTCTTTCAGGAAAGCGGCGATGCCGGCGTCGGTCGAGGGGTGGTTGAACAATTGCATGAAGATCTTGGTCGGCGCGGTGCAGACGTCGGCGCCGATCTTCGCCGCTTCGACAATGTGCATCGGATGACGAACGCTGGCGACGAGGATCTCAGTCGAAAAATCATAATTGTCGTAGATCATGCGGATGTCGGCGATGAGGTCCATGCCGTTGAACCCGACATCGTCGAGCCGACCGACAAATGGCGAAATGAAGCTTGCCCCGGCCTTGGCGGCGATCAGCGCCTGCGCCGCAGAGAAGCACAGGGTGACATTGACCATCGTGCCGTCGCTGGTCAGCGCCTTGCAGGTCTTGAGGCCCGCGGGGGTGAGCGGCACCTTGATCGCGATATTGTCGGCGATCTTCCGCAGCACTTCAGCCTCGCGCATCATGCCGTCATGATCGAGCGCGATGACCTCGGCCGAAATCGGGCCCGACGTGATCGTCGCAATTTCGCGGACCGTCTCGATGAAGTCGCCGCCCGACTTTTTGATCAACGATGGATTGGTGGTGACGCCGTCAAGCAGACCAGTATCGGCAAGCTCACGAATTTCGGAAATGACGGCGGTGTCGGCGAAAAATTTCATGTCGGCCCCTTGGCTCCAGCGCTTAGTCCATCGATAGCGGGACGGGCCGCGAAGGTCATCCGATTCGAGAGGAAGCACCTGCGATGACTGAGCATGTCCTGATCGACAATGCCGATGGTGTGCTGGGGATTACGCTGAACCGCCCGGAGCGTCGCAACGCGATCACGGTGGCGATGTATGCCGCGCTGGCCGATGCGATCAGCGGGGCGGCGGGCGACGCCAGTGTCAAGCTGATCACGCTGCGCGGCGCGGGCGAGGATTTTACCGCGGGCAACGACCTCAATGATTTTCTATCGGCGCCGCCCGGCAGTCGCGGGGACGATATCCCGGTGTGGCGAATGTTGCGCGCGCTGGCCAACAATGACGTCCCGATCCTGGCGGCGGTGCATGGCAATGCAGTTGGTATCGGGACGACGATGCTGTTTCATTGCGACCTGGTGATCGCCGAGCAGGGCGCCAAGCTGCGGATGCCGTTCGTTGACCTGGGATTGGTGCCCGAGGCGGCGAGTTCATTGCTGATGCCGCGCCTGTCGGGGCGGCGCGCGGCGGCGCGGCATATCCTGCTGGGTGAACCGTTCGGGGCCGACGAGGCGATGATGCTTGGGGTGGCGAGCCATGTTGCGCCGGCGGGCGGGCTCGACGCCGAATTCGCGCGGGTGCGCTCATTGGTACTGGCCAAGCCGGCACAGGCCTTGCGGATGACGCAAAAGCTGCTGCGCACGGCCGATCGTGACGAGGTGATCGAGCGGATGACGCTTGAGAATGGCCATTTTTCGGAGCGGCTGACGTCCGACGAGGTCAAGCAGGCGATCGGTGCTTTCTATGCCAAGCGCGCGGCGGCCTCCGCCAACTGATCAGTCGGCGATCCACACCTGCTTGGTACGGGTCAGTGAGATCGTCGGGCCCGGCACGATCAGCAAGCTGGTTGCCTGACTGTAACTGACCGACAGGATCAGCGACGTCGCGGCGGTCGTCGTCCCATTCTGCTCGCTCGGTCCGGCCGTCGGCGTTGCTACGGTGAACGTGCCGACGCCGTTGCCGGTGCCATACACCTTGTCGAGCATTCGCTGGCGGATCGCAGCGTCGCTCGGGCGCGGAAAGATGGTCGCATAGCGCGCGCCTTCGCCAAGCGCATGCTGCATCCCCGACACCGCCTGGAACACGAACCCTGCCTGAAAAATCATCCAGATCATCTGAATAAAAATCGGGAAAGCGAGGGCGAATTCGATTGCGCTTACGCCCGATCGGTCGCGGATGAGTCTCCATAGCCGGGTCATTGGGTACGAATCCCGTTTGTTGCAGTGAGCGTATACGTCCCGTCGCTGTTCATTCCGGTGAATGTCGCCGGGATGATCGGGGTGTATTTGTCCCACAGGCTGATTTCGATGTAGCGCACTTCGGTGCTGTTGTCGGTGCACTGGGTGGCATAGTTGGTCGAGACGCCGGCGCAGGTCATGGTGAAGGCGACGGTCACCTGGCTGACGGGTATTCCCGCCGCTGCCGCCGCTTCGTTGCGGATGGTGTCGTCGACCGTGTCCTCGCCAGTGGTCTGCATGATTTTTTCGACCGCGCGTTGCGCTGCCTGTTCCAGCACCAGCTTGCGGCCATAGGCGGCGCTGAGATCGACGACGCCGACAATCATCGTCGCCAGGATCGGGGCGATGAAGGCCAGTTCGATGATCACGCTGCCGCGCTGGTTGCGCGCCAGATTGCGCGCAGGGCGGCGGATGAAGCGGCGGGCCATCAGACGGTCAATCTCACGAGGCGTCCACCATCATAGGCTGCCGGGCCATTGCCCCCGCAATCCTTGGCGAACTTGTTGCTGGTCGAATTATTGCCGCTGAAGATGATCCGGCGCGTCACGAAGCGCGTGCAGATCGCGGTCAGCGTCCCATTGCCGTTATAGGTCAGTTGCTGCTTCGGGAAGTAAAGCGCCCCGGTGATCGTGCTGCCCGATCCGCCATTGATCTGGTTGGGGTTGTTGATGTCGGTGGCGCGGCGATCCTGATAGATGGCAATGTCCTTGAAATTGCCCGTTGTTGGCGCGGTAAGGGTCATGAGCGCTTGAGCGTTCATCTTGAACGTGCCGATCGGCGCTGTGAGTGACGGGTTCGAGTTCGTCAGGACGATCGTCACATTGGTTCCGGTCAAGGTGCCCTGAACATTCACGTCGCCAGCGTTGATGTAATAGGTTCCGGCAGGCAGGTTGAGGGTTCTGTTGGATCCGACAGAAAGTGACGAGAAGCAATTGGCGACATTGCCAAGAGCGTCCTTCACATTGTTGAGATTGGTGTTCTCGTCGAGCGCAACCGCCCCCGCATTATTGCCATTTCCCGACCCGACCGCGCACTTCAAGGCCAATGGGTCAACATTCACATTGGCATAGGGATCACCGATAGCGGTGACGTAGGGATCATATTTTCCGACGTGCCAGTTATTCGAGCTCTGGATGCCGCCGACCGAGGCGATGACGGTCGCCGTCATGCTGGAACTGCCGTTGGCGGCGGCCGAGTTTGCGGCGGGATCATTGGTGATCATCCCGCAATCCATCTCGACCGCGGAATTACCGGTGCCGATGATGCCCGTATTGGCGGGATTGCTCTCCAGCGCGATCAGGCAATATTGATCATGCCCCGGAACACTCCCGGCGGTGGCCGTGGCAGTGATTGGCGGGGTTGAGCCGAAATAGCTGCTGAAGGTCAGGCTGCGCGAGACGGTCAGGGTGACCTGGACCGGAAAGAGCACCTTGTTCACCGTGTCATCGGCCAGCAGGACTACCGGGCCACGGGTCGTTCCGTTGGTGCAGGCGGTGGCGCCAGTGCCGGAGATGGGCATGCCAGTGTGCTGGTTCTTCAACAGGTCGGTGCAGACCGCGTTCTCGACCCCCGACTGGTTGTTCGTCAGGACGCGCTGGTAAACGCCTGCGATGGCGGCCGAATCGGCGGCACGCTGAAGCTCTCGCTTCCACAGCACCCACTGGATCGTATCGACCGCCAGACCGGCAAAGCCGATCAGCAATGGGAAGGCCGCAGCCGCGATCAGCAGGAAGTTGCCCCGCTCGTTCCCCAGCAGTTTGCGCAAGAATTTGACCATCTAATATCCCCGGGACGTCATCCGTTCCGGCAAGCCAATAGACGGGTTAAGGTGAGCGAAACGTTGTCGCGACTGGTTAACGCCGCACTGACCTTCTCTGCCCTGTCCCCTTGCGGTACAGCGTGTTGTTCCTATAATACAGCGGGAAGGCGCTTGCAGCGACCGGGATGGGCGTCCATTTCGTGGGCCGACAAGCGAAGACGAGGAAATTATGGCCAGCGACCCTACCGCGACCACGACTACGACGGCGACGAAGCTCAAGCTCGATCCGCCGGCCCCGCTCCAGCCATTGGTAGCAACCGAGGCGGCGGGACTGGTGCCGCTCAAGGCCGAGGAGACGAGCGAGCTCGACAGCAGGGTCGACAAATATGTCGAGGAGCTGGCGGCGCTCGACAGCAATTCGCCCGAGTTCGGCAAGAAGGTCGACCAACTGACCACCATGGGCCGCAAGGAAATCGCCGACGCGGCGGGCGCATCGAACCGCTTTCTCGACCGACCGGTGAAAGCGATCGATTCGGACAGCGGGATCGGCAGCGACCTGACCGAGCTTCGCCGCACGGTCGAGGCGCTCGACCCCAAGGGCGCAAGCAAGCCGCGCAAGCTGCTTGGCATCATCCCGTTCGGCAAGTCGGTCGACCGCTATTTCGACAAATATCGAAGCTCGCAAACGCATATCTCGCAGATCCTGAGCAGCCTGGCCAACGGCAAGGACGAGCTGCTGATGGACAATGCGGCGATCGACACCGAGCGCGCGAACCTGTGGAAGATGATGCACAAGCTGGAGCAGATGATCCACATCTCCAAGAGCCTGGACGGCAAGCTGGAAGACAAGGCCAACGAGCTTGACGCTACCGATCCCGCGAAAGCCAAGGCGATCCGCGAAAGCGCGCTGTTCTACACCCGCCAGCGGACGACCGACTTGCTGACCCAGATGGCGGTGAGCGTTCAGGGCTATCTGGCGCTCGACCTGGTCAAGAAGAATAATGTCGAGCTGGTGAAGGGAGTCGACCGCGCGTCGACCACGACGGTGTCGGCGCTGCGCACGGCGGTGACCGTGGCGCAGGCGATGACCAACCAGAAGCTGGTGCTGGAGCAGGTCACCGCGCTCAACACGACGACCGCGTCGATGATCGATTCGACCGGCGAAATGTTGCGCACCCAGACCGCGGCGATCCACAGCCAGGCGGCGTCGTCGACGATCCCGCTCGAGACACTACAGCGCGCGTTCCAGAATATTTACGACACGATGGACCAGATCGACAAGTTCAAGTTCGAGGCGCTGGCCAACATGAAGCAGACGGTCACCACGCTGGGCTCCGAAGTCGAAAAGTCGAAGGGCTATATCGCGCGGGCCGAAGGGGTGAACCAGGGCAGGATCGAAAGCAGCGCGTCGCCGCTGACCCCGATCGAGGCGCGCTAGGACCATGACGACGGACAAGGTCGAACGGGCGATTGCGCGTTTCGACCGCATTACCGAGACGCTCGATGCGCGCGGCGGGACGAGCCGTGAGGCGGCAAAGCGCGAGCGCCAGCGGCTCAACCGCGGGCTTGGCCGGACCGCGGGGCGCGTCGGCGTGGCCGTGGTCGCGGTGGGGGTGCTGACGATCGTCGTGGGCATGCTGATGCCGATCGGGATGTTCGGTTTCCTGGCGGCGGTGGCGCTGGCGGTGGGGATTGCCGCAATCCTGATCGCGATGCCGGTGCGCGAGGGGATCGCGCCGCCATCGGTGACGCCGGACCTTGCCAACGGGCCAATGGTCGACCGCTTCGACAGCTATTTGTTCCGCAGCCGCAAGGCCCTGCCCGCCCCGGCTCAGGCCGAAATCGACCAGATCAGCGCGATGTTGCCGCGGTTGAAGGAAACGTTGGTGCGGGTCGAGACTCTCGATCCCGCAGCACAGGACGCGCGGCGACTGATGTCGCTGCACTTGCCCGGGCTGATCGATCGCTATGCCAATGTGCCGGCGGGGTATCGCGGGGAGAGCGATGGCGAAGGGGTGAGCCTTGAGCAGAGGCTGGTCGACGGGCTGGCGGCGGGGCGCGCCAAACTGATCGAAGTGGCCGACAATCTGGCCCGCGCCGATGTCGCCGCGTTCGAAACGCAGGGGCGGTTCATCGAAAGCCGCTATGGCGAGGGCGATGGCGTTTGAGTGCTGAGACTGTTTAGTAGCCCATCAGCCCAAATACTTCGCGGCGGCTGCGCTGATCGTCGCGAAAGCAGCCCATGATCCGGCTCGTCGTCATCATCACGCCGGGCGTGTTGACGCCTCGGGCAGACATGCAGGCGTGGCTGGCCTCGATCACCACCGCGACGCCGTGGGGGTGGAGATGCTCCCAGATACAGTCTGCGACCTCGGCAGTGAGCCGCTCCTGGATCTGCAAGCGCCGGGCAAAGCCATGGAGCACGCGGGCCAGCTTCGAAATGCCGACGACCCTGTCGCGCGGCAGATAGGCAATCGCCGCCTTGCCGATGATCGGTGCCATATGATGCTCGCAGTGCGACTGGAACGGGATGTCCTTCAGCAGGACGATCTCGTCATAACCGCCGACCTCCTCGAAGGTGCGATGAAGATGGACCCCGGGGTCTTCGCCATAGCCGCGGGCATATTCCTTCCATGCCCGGGCGACGCGCTGCGGAGTGTCCAGCAGGCCTTCGCGGTCGGGATTGTCGCCGGCCCAGCGGATCAGCGTGCGGACGGCATCCGCGACATCGTCGGGGACCGCGATCTTGGGGGTCTGCTCGACCAGGTCGCCATCATCGGGAGAAGCAGTCATGATTGACGATCCTTGAAAATTGGTGGCCTCGGAGGGACTCGAACCCACGACCTACGGTTTAGGAAACCGACGCTCTATCCACCTGAGCTACGAAGCCACGGCGCACTCGATACGGGGAGCGGCACGCATAATCAAATGGCCGGGATCGGGCGGCGATGCTCGAGCGCGGGGACCCGGGCGCGGACCTCGGCGATGCGGGCAAGGTCGACCTCGGCAAAGGCCAGGCGCGGGGTGTCGCCGGGGCCCATGTCGAGCAGCGGTTCGCCCCATGGGTCGATCACCAGACTGTGGCCGTAGGTGGCGCGATCGTCCTGGTGGCGGCCTCCCTGAGCGGCGGCGATGACGAACAGCCCGGCCTCGATCGCGCGTGCTCGCAGCAGGATGTGCCAGTGCGCCTTTCCGGTGGGCACGGTGAAGGCGGCGGGGACGGCGATAGTGTCGGCACCCGCTTCGGCCAGGCGGGCGAACAGGGCGGGGAAGCGCAGGTCGTAGCAGATGGTCAGACCGAGCGTGCCGACCGGGGTGTCTTCGACCAATGTGACGGCTTCGCCCGGGCGGTAGGCAGCCGATTCGCGCCAGCGTTCGCCGGTGGGCAGGTCGACGTCGAACAGATGAATCTTGTCGTAGCGGCCACGGATTTCGCCCGCCGGGTCGATGACGAAGCCGCGATTGGCAAAGCGTCCGTCGCCGGCCTGGAGCGCGAGACTGCCGAGGTGGATCCACAGTCCGCCGCGCGCCGCCGCTTCGCGCACGGCGGCAAGCGTCGGATCATCCTGTTCGGCGACGACATGGCCTCGTGCGCGATCGCGGTTGGCGTCGAGCAGCCCCGACATTTCGGGGGTGAACAGCATCGCCGCCCCGCCCGCCGCCGCATCGCGCGCCGCCGCCACCAGGCCGGTGCGATTGGCGGCGGGGTCGATCCCGGTCTGCGCTTGGTAAAGGGCGACCCGCGCCATCAGCCCGCCCCGGTCACGCCGCGAGCAGTGCGTCGAGCTTGCCCCGGCTTTCGAGCGCCATCAGATCGTCGCAGCCGCCGATATGGCGGTCACCGATGAAGATTTGCGGGACCGACGTGCGGCCCTTGGCGCGCTGGATCATTTCCTCTTTCTTCGGGCCACCCTGGTCGACGACGATATTGTCGTGCGCGACCCCCTTGGTGGCCAGCAACTGCAGCGCGCGGACGCAATAGGGGCAGGTCGACTTGGTATAAATTTCCACTTTGGCCACGAACGACTCCTTGTTGGCGATGAATATCAAAGCTGGCGATGAACATCAGGCCACGAATATAGGATTGCGAACGACCCGCGACCAGCACAGCAATTCAATATGGGTCGCCCCTGCCCGCTTCAGGGTCCGGGCGCAGGCGTTGGCGGTACTGCCGGTGGTCAGCACGTCGTCGATGAGGATCAGGGTGCGGCCATCGCATGCCTCGCGAACAGCGAACGCGCCGCGCACAGTTTTCTCGCGTTCGGCAAAGTTCATTCCCTTGAGCGGCGGGGTGGCGCGGGTGCGGCGGAGCAGGCGCGGCGCGACCTCAAGCCCGCGCATCCGCCCCAGTTCACGCGCGACAAGCAGCGACTGGTTGAAGCCCCGACTGGCGAGGCGGCGGCGATGAAGCGGCACGGGCACGAGCAGGGCATCGGCGGGGATGTCCCCCAGCAGCGGCGCCATGAACCGGGCCATCGCCTTGGCGAGCGCGATCTTGCGGCCATATTTGAGGCGGATCGCGACGGTTCGGGCGATGTCGCCATATTCGACCGCAGCGCGGGTGCGCGCGATCAGTGGCGGCCGGGCCAGACAGGCGGCGCACGTCCCGCTGTCGGTCGCGGCGAGCGGGATGCCGCAGGTCACGCAGCCCGAATTGCCGAGGAAATTGAGGCTGGTCCAGCAGGGGGGGCAGAAGCTGTGAATCGCCTCGACGATCGCGCCGCAGCCGGGGCAGCGCGGCGGAAGCGCGAAATCGAGGATGACCCGCCCGCCTGCGACTATCCAGCCCCTTGTCGTGACGAAGGCACCGCTCCACAAGCCGCCGCGATGAACCATTCCCTGTTCGATGCGAGCTTGCTCCCCTTGCGCCGCGCCCGGGCCGACGCGATCGGCGCCGACTATTTCCTGCATGAACGCGCATTCGACGAATGTCTCGACCGAATTGCCACGGTGCGGCGGGGATTTGCCAGCGCGCTGATGCTGGGCGAGGCGCGACCGGGGTGGATCGAGCGATTGCGCGCGGCCGGGGTCGACGAGGTCGCGGTGATTACTGGACCGGGCGACCCCCTGCCCGCCTTCGCGCCCGAGCTGTGCGTGAGCGTCGGCTATTTCGACACGGCCGACGAATTGCCGGCACTGCTCGGGCTGCTGCGGATGGCGATGGCGCCGGGCGGATTGCTGATCGGGGCGTTTGCCGGGGGCCAGTCGCTGCCCATGCTGCGCGCGGCGATGGCGGCTGCGGACCGGGCCGACGGTGCGGCGCGAGCGCATCTGCATCCGATGATCGACGCGGCCAGCTTTGGCGGATTGCTCGGCGCGGCGGGCTTTGTCGATCCGGTGGTCGATATCGACCGGGTGACCTTGTCCTATGCAAGCCTCGACCGGCTGGTCGGCGACCTGCGGGGGATGGCGGCAACCAACCGGCTGATCGAGCGGCCCCGGCAAGGCCTGTCTCGTGCCGGGCTGGCGGCGGCGCGGGCGCAGTTCATCTCGAATGGCGAGGACGGGCGGACAAGCGAACGGATTGAGATAGTGCAATTTTCTGGATGGGCCCCCGAAGGCGCGCCCAACGAACCAAGGTCACCCCGCCGTTAACCCGGTCATCAGCAGCTTTTCTTAACCTTGCCGCTTTAATCGTGGGACCGTGGACGTGGACCAGAGGAGGGGAGGCTGATGGCTATCCCAACAATGTTGCGCAAGCTTCGCGCTGACAAGCGAGGGGCGACTGCGATCGAATATGGACTGATATGCGCGTTGATCGTGATTGCGATGGTCGGTGGCCTGTCGTCGCTTGGCGGCGGCACACTGGGCATGTGGACCAAAATCGCGGACAATGTGACGAATAGCGGATGATCGCCTTGTAGAGTGGACATTTCTCAGATGAGCCGGGACTGGACACCCCGGCCCACCCGATCTGTCAGCGACGCGAGCCGTAAACGACGAGTTTGACTTTCGAGCCGGGGACCAGCCGGCTATTGGCCTGCAGGTTGTTGAGCGATGCGAAACGCTCGACCTGGAAATTGCGATAGGCGGTCCGGCTGGCGAGCGACTGGACCGTGTCGCCCCGACGCACCGTTGTCACCGCGATCACCCTCGGGCGAATCGCCGCCGCTTCGGCCGGGCTGATCCGGCGAAGCGAACCGACCATCGACTGGAATGGCCCCAGACCCTGCCCGCCCTGCGTCAGCGTGACGAAATGATAGGCCTGGGTCGCACTCCACTGATAGGCGAAAATGCTGACATCGACGACGCCGCTGTCGGTCTGGGTGCGTCCGGTGGTGTAATAGGCCGGGATACCGTTGACATTGGTCTGCTGGAGCGGGCCCATCTGGACCTGCGCCTGGCCGCCGGTTAGCTGCTGGAGCACCTGGCCGACATAGGCCTGCATGTCGCCATTGTAGCGACCGGTCGAGAATTGGGCCTTCCCCGGCGTGCCCTCGATGGTCACCGCATCAGCGCCGTTGGACATGGTGAAGCCGGTCGGAATGGTGAATTGCAGGCGCAGGTCGGGGTGGGTGAAGGTCAGCCCCTCGACCACACCCTGTGCCGGATCATCGTCGACCTTGACCCCATTGAGTTGCGCCAGGAAGGCGTCGCGGTTGCGCATCGTGGCACCACTGCGGGCGAACTGGGCGGCAAGCTGGCGCGCCTGTGCAGAGCGGTTTTCCGACAATGGGTGGGTGCTTGCCCATTCGGGGGTCGAGCGGCCGGCCTTGCCCTGGACCCGGGCCTCGAGCGCGGCCGAGCGGGTCAGCGCATCGAGCATGGTCGACGACGCGGTCGGATCGTAGCCGGCCTGGGCGATGTAGCGGATCCCGAGCTGGTCGGCCTCATATTCCTGGCTGCGCGAGAATTTGAGCGTCGACAGCTGGCCGTAGCGCTGGAGCCCCTGGCTGATCAGGCTGCCGAACGGATTGTCGCCCACGACCCCGCCGACGATCGCGCCAAGCACGCTGAGGATGGAATTGCGCGACGACGCCTTCTGGCGGGTGCGGCTATGGTCGGCGGCGACGTGGCCGGTTTCATGACCCAGGACGAATGCGAGTTCGGCCTCGTCGCTCATCAGCCCCATCAGCTGGCGCGTGATGTAGACATAGCCGCCAGCGACCGAAAAGGCGTTCTCGACCGGCGAGTTGAGCGTGGTGAAATGATAGGCCTGGCCGGGATCGAGCGTGCCCGACTGCGCGGCGACCTTGCGCCCGATGGCCCCGACATAGGCCGCGCGGGCACCGGTTTCGGCACCGCCATATTCGGCAATGATCGCCTGATTCTGTTTCGAGGCCTCGGCGACGTCAGCGGGGCGAAGGCTGCGCAGCTGGGCCAGCGCTGGCGCGCCAATGAGGGCGGCGGCACTAAAGAAAAACAGGGACTTGCGCATAATCGACTCCGGAATATTCACGAACGGACTGGCAGGAAAGCGCGGATGTCGCGTGATGGTTCCGTAACGACTTAGCCGATGGCGAGGAACTTGGCACGCCGCTGGGCACGAAGCGCATCGGGCGTGAGGGGGGCGAGGCTGTCGAGCTCCTCGCCGATTGCGTCACGCAGCGTCTCAGATGCGGCCGCCGGATCACGGTGGGCACCACCGAGCGGCTCGGAAATGACACGATCGACTACACCCAGAGCCTTAAGGTCGGCGGCGGTGACCTTCATTGCATCGGCAGCATCGCTCGCCTTGTCGGCGGTGCGCCACAAGATCGAGGCACAACCTTCGGGCGAAATGACCGAGTAGATGGCATTTTCGAACATCAGCACGCGGTTGGCAGCGGCGATCGCCACCGCTCCGCCCGAGCCACCCTCCCCGACGATGATCGCGATCATCGGCACGCCAAGCGCGAGGCATTGCTCGGTCGAGCGGGCGATCGCCTCGGCCTGGCCGCGCTCTTCGGCCTCGACTCCGGGGAAGGCACCGGGGGTGTCGACCAGGGTAACCACGGGCAGGCGGAAGCGGTCGGCAAGCTGCATCAGGCGGATCGCCTTGCGATAGCCCTCGGGCTTGGCCATGCCAAAATTGTGGCGCAATCGGCTGGCGGTGTCGTCGCCTTTCTCATGGCCGATGAGCATGACCCGGCGCTCGCCAATGCGCGCGAGGCCGCCGAGGATCGCGGGATCGTCGCCGAATGCCCGGTCGCCGGCGAGCGGAACGAAGTCGGTCGCGATGCCAGCGAGATAATGTTTGAAATGCGGCCGATCCGGATGACGCGCGACCTGCGCTTTCTGCCACGGGGTCAGCCGGGCATAGGTATCGCGAAGCAGCTTGCTGGCCTTTGCCTCGAGCCTGGCCACATCGGCGTCGATGTCGAGCGCGCCGTTTTTCAGGGCGGTTGCGCGAAGGTCGGTGACGCGATTTTCAAGTTCCGCGATCGGCTTTTCGAAATCGAGATAGGTGATGGCCATGGCGACGTGGGGTAAGGGCGAGCGCCCGAGAGGTCAACGAATTGGCTTACAGTGCAAAAAACCGTGCCAGCCCGCTGGTACAGCACTACTTTGGAACATCGGCCAACGGATGGCGCGCGTTGACCAATTCGACCAGCCGCGCGCTGTCGACATGGGTGTAGATCTGGGTGGTCGCGATGTCGGCGTGACCGAGCAACGCTTGAAGCACGCGCAAGTCGGCGCCCCCGGCCAGCAGGTGGGTAGCGAAGGCGTGGCGCAGGACGTGGGGGCTGACCCGGGCCGGCGCGATGCCCGACGCGGCAGCCATGGCGCGGACGATCTGGAACAGGCGGACCCGGCTGAGGTGAGCCTTGCCCCCGGGAAACAGCCAGGGACCATCCTTGGCGAGGGTCTCGCGCCATTTCGCGGCGGCGGCGTGGGCGCGCTGCGAGATCGGCACGAGGCGTTCCTTGCCGCCCTTGCCCTTGAGGATCAGAAACGGCTGCTCGGGGCGGAGCGAGGCCTTGGGGAGCGAAACGAGTTCGGTCGCGCGCAATCCCGAACCGTAGAGGAGTTCGAGCAGCGCAAGGTCACGAAGCGCGGTTGGAGCGCCCGATGCGGCGCGATCCTCGGCCTCGCGGAACATGGCTTCGACTTCGTGGGTGTCGAGGATTCGCGGCAGGGGGCGCTGGTGGACCGGGCGGGGAAGCGCGGCGGAGGGATCGTCCTCGCGAAAGCCCTCGTCGAGCAGGAAGCCAAAAAAGCGGCGAAGCGCGGCGGCGCGGCGGGCGACGGTCGACGAGGCGAGATCGCGCCACGCCTCGCCGAGCCCCTTGAGCGCCTCGACATCGGCGGTCGAGACCTGGCCGAGGGCCTCGGCGCCTGCCTCCAGGTCGCGGCGATAGGCGAGCAGGGTGTTGCGCGCCGCCCCCGCTTCGGCCGCCATCATGTCGAGGAACCGGTCGACCAGCGCGCGGTCGTCGGGGGTCACGACCAAGCGCGCCGTACGGGGCGCGACATCAAAAGCGAGCACCGTACGGTGCGCGACATCAAGAGCGAGCGCCGTTCGGTGCGCGACATTAGGAGCGACTCAGTGCTTCGGCGGCGATCATTCGGGCGTTGAAGCGCTGGCCGGTCTCGTTGAGCGCCTTGACACTGTGGAGCAGGAAGCGCGCCGGGACCGCGCGCCAGGTGGCGGCGTTGAACGACAGGCCGGCGAGGATGGTCGCGCTGCCCCCCTGCCCGCGCCTGGCCGCGCCCTTGATCAGCCCGCTCCATTCATCCTGCCGCCCAAGGCCATAACCATAGCGATCGGACAGGCTGAGCGCGGTCGCGTCGTCGATCCGCCCAAGACCGGCAAGCCCGGCGACGAGCAGTGCGCCGCGGCGGCCTTCATCACCATCGTTGCGCCCGATGAAGCTGGAGATTCGCCCGCTGCTGGTATCAAGCCCGGCGGTCGAGGGCGCGCCAAGCACGAGCATCGCCCAGCAGCGGTCCTCGGCAGCATCGTCCATCTTGGCGACGACCGGTGCCCAGCGCGCGGCATCTTCGTCGAGCCCGGCGGCGAGCATCGAGGCGATGAGGTCGGGGGCGTCCTTCTGGAGCGCCGCGTCGGGGGTGATTCGGCTGGCGGCGATGCCGAGCATGGCGCGGGTCGCCTCGACTTCGAGCGGGCCCCTGGCCTTGTCCCACAAGTGCCGCATCGCCGCGAGCCTGGCATTCTGGTCGTTGCCGACAAAGGCGAGGCGCAGCTGGAATGCGTCGGTCTGGGCGAGTTCATCAGTATCGGTGCGGTCGTAAAGGGCGGCGTAGAGATCGATCAGCGACTGGCCCGAGAACACCCCGAGCCCGGCACCGGTACGCATCGCGGGCAGGCGCTGTTCGGCCGACAGCATCGGCGCCCGCGCCTGCCATGCGCGCAACTGGAGCGAGGCCTTGTCGAACAGGCGGTCGGGCGGCGCGAGGCCGGTCGCGCTGGCGAGGCCAAAGCGCCACGCACTGAGCTGTTCGACCCCGTCCCATTCGATCGTCACGGCGCGGGCGGTATTGGCGCCGGCCCCGACCAGCTTGTCGGCCAGGCTGACGTCGATCCCGCCAAGGCGACTGCGGCGACGCGACTGGTTGATGTCGGCAGCCGCAGTCTCGGGATTGCCCGACAGCGACGAGCAGATGGCATCGACCAGCGGAGCAATGCCCGGTTCGATATCGCCCATGTCGGCGCGCATCGGACAGAGAGCGGCGGGGTCGGCGCTGGCAAGTGCGCTCTGGACCGCGATTTGCGAGAGCTTGGGGGTGAAATCGGCGACGTCGACCCCGGCAACGAGCATCCGCGCGGCGTCCGCCTCGCCCATCCGCAGGAGGAGCCAGGCACGCTCTGCGACCCAGTCGGCGGGGTCGACACCATAGGGCGCCGGGGCGCGGGCGAGGAGTGCATTGCGAAGCGCGATATGCAGCCAGCGCGACGGCAATGTGCCTTCGGTCGAGCGCATCGCGCGTTCGAGGAACAGCCCGCTGGCGGCGCCGAACGGGTCACTGCCGAGGCCGAGCGCGGCAGGATCGAGCCGCCCGACGAGCGACGGATCGCGGCGGGCGGCGTCGGGCACTTCGGGCGGATCGGCGGCATTGGCTGCAGCGACGTCGGCACTGTCGAGCGAATCGCTTTCGGCGACCTGAACCTCGCTGCCACCGGTGGCAGGCGCAGGGGTGGTGTCGGTCGCGGTCGCCGGGGCGGCTTCGGTCGTAGGGGTGTCGGACTGGGGACGCGAAGTCGTTGGCGAGGTAGCGGGGCGCGGGGTGGTAGTGCCAGACTGGCGCGGAGGCGAAGGAGGGGGCGGGGGCGCGGGATCGCCGAAGCCCGGCGGCAGGATCGACGTCGGTCGCTCCTGCGCCAGCGCGGGCAGCGCCAGCACGACCAGCGCCGCTGCGGCGAAGAGCTTAGTGCGCTGCCGATTCACGAGCGACGTCGACCTCGACCGGCTGAACCGGGCCCATCTTGGCGTTGTGCGACAGGAAGAACAGCAGCCCGACGATCAGGACCAGCACGATGCCGAGCGGGACGAGCGGGTTGATCGGTCGTCGGCGCATCGGCGCAGACTGGATTTGATTGAGCGACGAGCGGGCCATGAATATGTCCTGGGAAAAAGGGTCGCTTAGGCTTTTGCCCGAGTGGGGCCCCCCATGTATAGCCCTGCCTTGTGCAAAAAATGCTTCTCCCCCTCGACCGCCCGGTTGTCCTCGTCGGCCTGATGGGGGTTGGCAAGTCGACCATCGGCAGGCGGCTCGCGCGGCGGCTGGGGATCGACTTCATCGACAGTGACGATGCCATTGCCGACGCCGCCGGCGCTTCTGCCGGTGACGTGTTCGAACGTTATGGCGAGGCGAGCTTTCGTGACGGCGAGCGGCGGCTGGTGGCGCGGCTGGTCGAGGGGCAGGTGCGGGTGATTGCCACTGGCGGCGGGGCGTTCGTCGATCCGCAGACCCGGTTGTTGCTCAACGAGCGGGCAATCACGGTGTGGCTCAACGCTCCGGTCGCGGTGCTGGCCGAGCGGACGGCGCGACGCGACACCCGGCCGCTGCTCAAGGGACCCGACGCGCGGCAGGTGCTGGAGCGGCTCGCGAAGGAACGGGCGGGGGCGTATGGCGAAGCGCATATCCATGTGACGAGCAGCCAGGGGGCGCATGGCGAGGTGGTCGAGACGATCGTCGTCGCGCTCCAGCGGCGGCTTCGCGAGGCGGGCTAGGCGGCGTCTTCGATCGCGGCGAGGAGAGCGCGGAAGGGGAGGAGGATGGCGCCGTGACGGCCGGTCCTGGAGCGCGCCGGTTCGAGGATTTCGAGGCCGGGCCATGGGGTGTCGAGAGGAGACGCTTGGACACGGTGCCGTAGCCAGTCTTCAATAGCCTCTAGGGCGGACCTAAGCTGTTGTTTCGATTGACCTATTGCGTGGGCGGCCATGAGTGCGGCGCTGGCCTGGCCGAAGGCGCAGGCGGTCACTTTTTGGCCGAGCTCCAGAACCCTCCCCTGCCCGTCCAGCCTGACCGTGACGACGACCCGGCTGCCGCAGGTGGGGGAGCGGAGGTCGGCGGTGCCGTGGGGGGCGTCGAGCAGGCCGAGGTGGGGGATTGCGCTGGCAAGGCGGAGGATGTCGCGGGTGTAGAGCGGATCGCTCACGCGCGGCGCCACGTCGTCCCGGCTGGGCTGTCCTCGAGGATGATGCCGTCGGCGGCGAGTTCATCCCGGATGCGGTCGGCGGTTGCGAAATCGCGAGCGGCTTTGGCGGCGCTGCGGGCGGCGATTTGCGCGTCGATTTCCCCCGAACCGGATCCGTTTTGGCCTCCATTGGGGGAGATGTCCGGTCCTTTGAACCAAGTCTGAGACGACATACCGAGCAGGCCGAGTATCATGGCCCCTGAAAGAGCCCGGCGAGCATCGTCGAGCACGGAGTCGGAGACATTATCGGCAAATAGCGCACCCCCAAAGCCAGCACCGATCGCAGCAATGGCGAGCGGCGTGTTGAGATCATCGCCGAGGGCTTCAAGCATCGGTGCGCCCGGGTCATGCGCGGCACGCTCGACGGGGTTAGTGGCGGATGGGCCATTGATCCGTTGATCAGCCCCGCTCTGTTTAGTCTGGTGGTCTTCGAGCACGACCTTGGCTCGGTACCAGCGGTCGAGGGTCGCCTTGGACTGAGCGATAAGCGCGTTCGTCCACGGCAGCGGGGACCGATAGTGGGCTGAGAGCAGGGCCAACCGCAACGTTTCGCCGCGGTGGCCGTCGGCGAGGAGTTGGTCGATCATCACCACGTTGCCGAGCGACTTGCTCATCTTCTCCGCGCCCATGTCGACGAAGCCGTTGTGGAGCCAGTAATTGGCCAAGGGCGCGCCGGCGTGGGCGCAGCGGCTTTGGGCGAGTTCATTTTCGTGGTGGGGGAAGATCAGGTCCTGCCCGCCGCCGTGAATGTCGATCGTCTCGCCCAGGTGCGCGCGGATCATTGCGCTGCATTCGATGTGCCAGCCGGGGCGCCCCCTGCCCCACGGGCTGTCCCAGCCGATGACGTCGGGAGTGCTTGGCTTCCACAGGACGAAGTCGGCGCCGTCGCGCTTGTAGGGGGCGACCTCGACCCGGGCGCCGGCCAGCATCGACTCGCGGTCGCGGCGGCTGAGCATTCCATAATCGGGGTCGGAAGCAACCGCGAACAGGACATGGCCCTGCGCCTCATAGGCGTGACCCTTGGCGACGAGGTCGGCGATCATCGCGACCATTGGCGCGATTTCAGCGGTGGCGTGGGGGGCAAGGTCCGGCGGGGCGACCCCGAGCGCGCCGGTGTCGGCGAGGTAGAAATCCTCGAAGCGTTTGGTGATGACCGAGGGATCGACGCCCTCGTCCTTCGCGGCGGCAATGATCTTGTCGTCGACGTCGGTGACGTTGCGGGCATAGACCAGGCTGTCGGGCCCGTAGGTGTGGCGGAGCAGCCGGGCGAGCGTGTCGAACACCACCGCCGGGCGGGCGTTGCCGATGTGAGCGCGGCCGTAGACCGTAGGCCCGCAGACATACATGGTGATGCGGCTGGGGTCGGCGGGGATGAACTCGCGCTTCTCGCGCGCCATCGTGTCGTAGAGGCGGATCATTTGCCGGTCGGCCCCTGCGCCGCGACGTGGCGGCGGGTCTCGACGAAATCGACGATCGCGCGGCCGCTGGCGTTGAGCAGGGGGAAGGTCCGCGAGGCGCGCAGCCATTCGGGGCGTTTGGCCTGCGTTCCCCAGATCATGTCGGTGCTGAGGTTGACGAACAGGAAGAACAGGGTTGCGGCGAGGAGGCCCTTGAGCATGCCAAAGCCGCCGCCGAGGAGGCGGTCGATCGGGCCGAGGATCGATCGCTTGGTCTTCCCGCCGATGTTGCGCGCGGCGAGGCGGATGGCGAAGAAGGTCGGCAGGAACAGCAGTGCGAAGGCGAGCGCGGCGGCGCCCGAAGCACTGCCGACGACATGCGCCGCGAGATAGGCCTGGACCGGGGTATGGAAGGCTTTGAGCACGACGATCGCCGCGATCCACGCCGCGAGGCTGAGAATCTCATGCGTGAAGCCACGCAGGAAACCGACGAGGGCGCCGCCGCCGATGAGCAGGAGGACGAAGATATCGAGCGCGGTCATGACAGTCCGCTAGCGAAGGCGGCGCCCCAGCGAAAGGGCTGATAGCCGCAGCGAGGCCGCGACGGTGGGTGGATGGAGCTAGGCGACCTGCATGATGCGCGGCGCCATGGCGTGCCACCACTGGGTTCCCCACAGGCCATGAAGAAAAAGCGCAAACGGCAGATTGATCATCAGCCAAATCCAGTAGGCCCGATGAACCCGTCGATTGCGGTACACATCCCATGCGAACATCGGCGCCACCGCCAGCAGCGTATAAAGATCGCTAGCCAGGAAGCTGTTCGGAATGGTCGTCGGCAACCACGCAATGCGGTCGATTCCGGCCGGCAGGGCCATGGCCGTTGCGAGTATCATCATCCGCTTATGCAGGCCGGAATCGACGCGCCGCGCGCGCAAGCCAATCAGCAGGAACACCGAGAACAGGATCCCGATCCGTAACTGGACCAGCAGGATATTATCGCGCCCCTGCATCCGCTGCACCAATTCGTCATGCATCGAGGGCGAGGCAGCCAGCATCGCGTGCCAGCCAAAGAGATACATTGTGTGTGCCAGGAGGAACCCGGCCACGACCATCGCCGGCGCGACGATAAATGATGCGACACCCAACTCGCGGTGCAAGGCCCCCCGGCCGGTCGCCATCAGGAAGGTCTGCGTCCACAACAGCACAAGGAAGCTTCCCATCAGGACGGCGTGGACGTGCATGATGAGCGGAAACGGTGGCCGTTCCCCGGCGTTGACGGCCGCGATCTTGGTCAGTGAATCGGGGATGAAGCCGAGCAGCACGAGCAGGATGAACAGCGACACGGAAATGACGTAAATCCAGCGGTCGAGGAACGCCGCGCGGGGCGTCCCCGTCAGCCGATCGGGCAGTGCCCCCTCACGCGCAAAATTCAATACCCCGGTCGCCATGATTGTTCCCCCGACTCACCATGAGAACTGGCCCCGTATGCGGCGGGTCGCATGATATCGGGATTAGGCGACTTCGACCAGACCATTGCCATGCGTCGTCTTTTGCGCGAGCTATTAGCGGCCCAAAATCTGATCCACCAACGAGCGCAAATTGCCGAAGCGGGTCAGGGCGATGCCGCCCTCTCCTTTATCCACACCGGCCGGGACCCAGGCGCGGGCGAAGCCGAGCTTGGCGGCTTCCTTGAGGCGGAGAGCGGCGTGGCCGACGGGGCGGACTTCGCCGGACAGCGCGATCTCGCCGAGCACGACCGAATCGCCGGGGACGGGGCGTTCGGATAGCGCCGAGACGAGCGCGGCTGCGACGGCGAGATCGGCAGCGGGGTCGGAGAGTTTATAGCCGCCAGCGACGTTGAGATACACTTCGGCGGTGGCGAAACTCATCCCGCAGCGCGCTTCTAGCACGGCGAGAACCATGGCGAGACGGCCTGCGTCCCAGCCGACCGCCGCACGGCGCGGGGTGGCGCCGCTGGCGAGACGGACGACGAGCGCCTGGATTTCGACGAGGACCGGGCGGGTGCCTTCCAGGGCGGGGAAGACGGCGGTGCCGCTGACGGGCTCGCCGCGCTGGGTGAGGAACAGGGCGGAAGGATTGGGGACCTGGGTAAGGCCAGCGCCTTCCATCGCGAAGACACCGATCTCGTCGGTCCCGCCGAAGCGGTTCTTGACCGCGCGGAGGATGCGATACTGGTGGCTGCGCTCGCCTTCGAAACCGAGCACGGTGTCGACCATATGTTCGAGCACGCGTGGACCGGCGATCGAACCGTCCTTGGTGACGTGGCCGACGAGGACGACCGCGGTGCCGCTGTCCTTGGCATAGCGGACGAGTTCCTGGGCCGAGGCACGGACCTGGCTGACGGTGCCGGGGGCGCCCTCGATCAGGTCGGAGTGCATCGTCTGGATCGAATCGATGACAAGCAAGGCGGGGGGTTCGCCCTGCCCCAGCGTGGTAAGGATGTCGCGGACCGAGGTGGCGGCGGCGAGGCGGACGGGGGCACCGCCAAGGCCAAGGCGGATAGCGCGCAGCCGGACCTGGTCGGCGGCTTCCTCGCCCGACAGATAGACGACGTCGCGCCCGGCGCTGGCCATGTTGGCGGCGACTTGCAGGAGCAGGGTCGACTTGCCGATGCCGGGGTCGCCGCCGATCAGCGTGGCCGAGCCGGGGACGAGCCCGCCGCCGACGGCGCGGTCGAATTCAGCAATTCCGCTGGCGAGGCGGGGAGGGAGCGCGACCGCGACGTCGAGCCCGACGAGATCGATCGCGCGGCCGCCAGTGGAGAGGTCGTGCTTCTGCGCGAATACGGTGGAGAGGGCGGCGGCCTCCTGCTGGATCGAGTTCCACTCGGCGCAGTCGGGGCATTGCCCCTGCCAGCGCGACTGGGCCGAGCCGCAGGCGGTGCAGACGTAACGGGTTTTGAGCTTGGCCATTGCGTTGGATGTAGCGGCGGGGGGATTGCGCCGCTAGAGCCACAAGGTGAATTGGATCCCGTTGCCTCTCAGAATCCCCGCATTTCGCGCTTATTGGCTGGCGCGTTGGACATCGACCATTGCCCAGCTGGCGATGGTCGTCGTCATCGGCTGGCAAGTCTATGATATTGCCCGTCGGACGATGCCGCTCAACGAGGCGGCGCTGCGGCTGGGGATCATCGGGGTGGTGCAGTTCGCGCCGTTGTTCCTGCTGGTCCCGCTGTCGGGCTATGCCGCCGACCATTTCGACCGGCGCTGGGTCGGGCGGGGGACGATATTGCTCGAGTTGGGCTGTGCCGCCGCGCTTGGCTGGTATGCGTGGCACGGCACGACGACGCTGACCGCACTGTATGTGGTGGCGGCGCTGCTGGGGGTGGCGCGGAGCTTTTCGGGGCCGGCGTTCCAGGCGCTGGCGCCCAATTTGGTGCCGCGCGAGATATTGCCGCAGGCGATCGCGCTGTCGTCAATCTCGTGGCAGTCGGGGTCGATCATCGGCCCGGCGCTGGGCGGTTATCTTTACGCGATCGGGCCGAGCCTGCCCTATTCGGTGAGCGCGGTCCTGTTCGGGATCGCAGCGGTGGCGACCTTCGGGATTCCGGCGGTGGCGCGGCCGCTGGTCGATACGAGCATAAGTTTCTGGCGGCGGACGACCGAGGGGATCCGCTATGTGCGGACCAACCGGCTGGTGCTCGGCGCGATCAGCCTGGACCTGTTCGCGGTGCTGCTGGGCGGGGCGACGGCGATGCTGCCGGTTTATGCGCGCGACGTGCTTCATGCCGGGCCCGAGGGTTTTGGCAACCTTCGGGCGGCCCCTGCGGTGGGCGCGACGCTGACCGCGATATGGTTCTCGTTCCGGCCGATGAAGACCAATGTCGGCGCCAAGATGCTGTGGGCGGTGGCGCTGTTCGGGACGGCAACGGTCGTGTTCGGCCTGTCGACGTCGATGGCGCTGAGCCTGGTCGCGCTGGCGGTACTGGGCGCGGCGGACATGTTCTCGGTCAATATTCGCCAGTCGCTGATCCAGCTCCACACCCCCGACGACAAGCGCGGGCGGGTCGGGGCGGTCAGCTCGCTGTTCATCAGCGCATCGAATGAGCTGGGCGAGGCCGAGAGCGGTTTCCTCGCCGCTTTGATCGGGCCGGTGACAGCCGTCGTCGCCGGGGGTATCGGGGCGATCGTGGTGGTCGCGCTGTGGGCGTGGAAATTTCCAGAGTTGCGCCTTGCCAAGAGTTTCGACCCACCCGATCTAAGCCCCTCGACCAAACCCCAGGAGCCCGCGACATGAAGGCCAATTCGATCCTCGACACGATCGGCAACACCCCGCACGTGCGCGTCAACCGACTGTTCGGCGGGCGCGCCGAAGTGTGGTCGAAGAACGAGCGATCCAATCCGGGCGCATCGATCAAGGACCGCATCGCGCTGGCGATGATCGAGGACGCCGAGACGAGCGGCAAGCTGCAGCCGGGCGGCACGATCATCGAGCCGACATCGGGCAATACCGGGATCGGACTGGCGATGGTCGCCGCGGTCAAGGGCTACAAGCTGGTGCTGGTCATGCCCGAAAGCATGAGCCTGGAGCGGCGGCGGTTGATGCTGGCCTATGGCGCGACCTTCGACCTGACGCCGCGCGAAAAGGGCATGAAGGGCGCGATCGCCCGCGCCGAGGAGCTGGTCGGCCAGACACCCAATTCATGGATGCCGGCGCAATTCGACAATCCCGCCAACATCACGATCCACGAAACGACGACGGCACAGGAAATCCTGGCCGATTTCAAGGACTCGCCGATCGACGCGATCATTACCGGGGTCGGCACCGGCGGGCATCTCACGGGGGTGTCGCACATCCTCAAGAAGGCGTGGCCGGGCCTCAAGGTGTTCGCGGTCGAGCCGACGCTGTCGCCGGTGATTTCAGGTGGCGACCCGGCCCCGCACCCGATCCAGGGGATTGGCGCGGGGTTCGTCCCGACCAACCTCGACATGGCCGCGATTGACGGCGTGATCCTGGTCGCGCCCGAAGATGCCAAGGAATGGGCCCGGCGATCGGCGCGCGAGGAGGGCGTGCTGGTCGGGATTTCGTCGGGCGCGAGCCTGGCGGCAATTGACCAGAAGCTGGCCGAGCTGGGCGACCATCCGCGCATCCTGACGTTCAACTATGACACGGGCGAGCGCTATCTCTCGGTGCCCGATTTCCTGCCCGAATAGCTAAGGCTAAATTTACCCGCCGAAATGGAAATATTGTTAACTTACCGCCGCTAACAAGGTCCGCGAAAGTGGACCAGTCATGCGTCAGGCGAGATTCGCGAGTGCAGTAGAAGGGATTGAGGCCGGCCGCAGCGCAAGCGTGGCCGAAGCCCTGTCCTTCGACGTGTCCCCCAAGGACAGCGCGCAGGACGAAATGCTGGCCGAACAGCGCGTTGCGCAGCTTTACCATGTCCCGCTGCTGCTTGGCGCGATGCACTTGCTGTGCGCGGTGGCACTGTTCATCAATTCGATCATGCGTGGCGACCTGGTCGTGGCGCGCGCGGTGGCCGGCGCACTGTGCGTGGCGATGGCGCTCGACCTTGTTGCGGCGGCGGCGATCCGATTTCGCGCGCAGGTCAGGCTCTCGCCCCACGTCGTCACCCGGCTGGTGTGTGCCTATGTCATCCTGGTCAGTGCGCAATGGGCGTGGCTAAGCCACAGTGGTGCGGGCAACCCCGCGCTGGTGGCGTCGGGATTGCTGCCCTTGATGATCGGCGCCGGAGTGACCGTCACCGCGATCGTCGCGATCGAATCGCCGGCGATCACGGTGCTGTGTGGCTTTGTCGGGACGACGGCGAGCGCAGTCGTCAGCGAGCGCGGCAATTTCGTGCTGGGGATTGCAGCGCTGTCGTTGGTGATCGTCGCCTATTCGGTGGCGGGCGCGCGGACGATGATCGCCGGGGCACGACGCAGGTTGCAGCTCGACGCCGACGCGCAAAAGGCGCTTCGCTTCGTCACCGAGTTCGAGAATAGCGGGCGCGGCTGGTTCTGGGAGACCAATGCGCAAGGGACACTGTCCTATGTGTCGCAGCAGTTGGCGGACGATTTCAAATGTACGGCGGCGCAGATGCTTGGGCGCCAGTTCACCGACCTGCTGTCGGTCGGGGTCAGCACCAGCGAGGGGCCGGTGCGCGAGGAACGGACGCTTGGATTCCACCTGTCGGCACGCTTTCCATTCTCCGACGTGGTGGTCCGCGCGGCGAGTGACGAGGATATTCACTGGTCGCTGTCGGGCAATCCGATTTTCGACGAGCATGGCCGATTCTATGGCTTTCGCGGGATCGGCACCGATTTGACCGAGCAGCGCCGGTCGGAGCAGGAAATCAGCCGCCTGGCGCGGTATGATTCGCTCACCGGCCTGCCCAATCGGGCGCTGATGCGGCAGACGCTCGACGAGGCGTTGCGCAACGCCGCGAGCCGACAGAAGGGCTGTGCGCTGTTCCTGATCGACCTCGACCGGTTCAAGAATGTCAACGACACGCTGGGCCATCCGGTCGGCGATGCGCTGCTCCGCCAGGTAGGCCAGCGGCTGACCAGCGTGATGGGCGACCATGGCAAGGTCGGCCGGCTGGGCGGTGACGAATTCAAGGCGGTGCTGCCGGGCATGGTCGATGTCGGCCTGCTCGAGTCGCTCGCGCGCACGCTGATCGAGCAGATATCTCGGCCTTACATGATCGAGGGCAATCGCGTGACGATCGGCGCTTCGGTCGGGATTGCGATCGGCGATCCGGGGCGGAGCTGCGCCGACAGCATGGTGCGCAATTCGGACCTGGCGCTTTACGCCGCCAAGGCCGCCGGGCGCGGCAAGCACATGTTCTACGAAGCCGCGATGCACAGCGATGCGGCCGAACGCCAGGCGCTGGAAAACGACCTTCGCCAGGCGCTCGATCGCGACGAGATGTGGGTCGCCTACCAGCCGATCGTGCGCACCGCAGGCGAGGAAGTGTGCGGCTTCGAAGCGCTGCTGCGGTGGAAGCATCCGACTCGCGGGGCAATCTCGCCCGACAAGTTCATAGAGCTTGCCGAGGAATGCGGGATGATCAGCAAGATCGGGCAGTGGGTGCTGGAAACTGCGCTGATGGAGGCCGCCAACTGGCCCGACCATGTGCGCATCGCAGTCAACCTGTCGCCGATCCAGTTCAACGATCCGGGAATTATCGATGTCGTTGCGGTCGCGCTGAGAAAATCGGGGGTTCGCGCCGAGCGGCTCGAGCTCGAGCTGACCGAGGGCGTATTCCTGGCCGAAAGCGATGCCACCGACGAGACGTTCGCCAAGCTCAAGAAACTGGGTGTGCGGCTGGCGCTCGACGATTTCGGGACGGGCTATTCATCGATGCGCTATCTGAAGAAAGCGCCATTCGACAAGATCAAGATCGACCAGAGTTTCGTTCGCGGGGCGGCGTCGAGCGTCAATCGCAACGGGGCGATCATCCGCGCGATCGTGACGCTGGCCGAGAGCCTGGACATGGATACCACCGCAGAGGGGGTCGAGACTCACGACGATCTTCAGTTGATCCGCGAATTGGGGGTCAGCCAGGTCCAGGGCTATATCTTTGGCAAGCCGGTCGGCTGGGAAGAAGCGCGCGCGGTGGCCAATTCGACGCGGGTCGAGGCCGATGGCTATGACTGCACGCGAGAACCACGCCACCGGCTGATGCGCCGCGCGGTCGCCTCGATCGGCGGGGTCCGGACCGAGATCAAGCTGCGAAACATCTCGATCATGGGCGCGCTGGTTGAAACGCTGCTGCCGGCGACTCCGGGGCAGACGCTAACAATCGATATTGTCGGGGTCGGACCCGTCGTCGGCACGGTGCGCTGGGCCCAGGCCGGTCAGTTCGGAGTGCAGTTCACCGAACAGTTCGACCTGAGCCGACTGGCGCCCAAGGCGGTCGACAACGGCCAGCCGAAAAGCACTGGCTGGCACGCGTCGGCAACGCGCAAGGCGGGCTAAAACGCCTCCATCGGCAGCGCCATCAGCGTCTCGGCACCGGCCTCGACCTTGCGGCGGAGGGCTGAAGCACCGGCCAGCTCGCGGGTCGCATAGAAGCGTGCGGTGACGATCTTGGCCTCATGGAAGCCGCGATCCTCGCTGACGTCGCCCTTGAGCTTGTCGCTGGCGGCGGCGATCTTGAGCCACATCCAGCCAAGGGTGACCATACCCATCAGCTGCATATAGGCATAAGCGCCGGCGCCGATATTCTCGGGGTTGGCCATGCCGTTCTGGGCAAACCACATGGTCGCGGCCTGAAGCTGGCCAAGGGCTTTTTCGAGCGGCTCGGCAACCCCGGCGGGATCGCCCGCGGCCTTGGCCTCCGCAATGTCACGGCTGAGCAATTCGAAATAGGCGCGGATCGCGCGGCCGCCATTCTGGGCCAGCTTGCGCCCGACGAGATCCATCGCCTGGACCCCGTTCGTGCCTTCGTAGATCTGCGCTATACGGGCGTCGCGAACGAACTGGTCCATGCCCCATTCGCGGATATAGCCGTGGCCGCCGAACACCTGCTGCATGTTGACCGCAACTTCGAACCCACGGTCGGTGAGGTAGCCCTTGATCACCGGAGTGAGCAGCGAGATGAGGTCGTCGGCCGACTGACGCTCGTCCTCGGTCGCGGCCTTGTGGGCGAGATCGACCTGGAGCGCGCCCCACAGAACGAAGGCGCGCGCGCTCTCGTTGAAGGCTTTCGCCTCCATCAGCATGCGGCGGACGTCGGGGTGGACGAACAAGGTATCGGCCTTGGCATTCGGGTCGCGCTTGTCGGGCAGCAAGGCGCGGCCCTGGCGGCGGTCCTTGGCGTAGGCAACCGCGTTCTGATAGGCGACTTCGCCCTGGGCAAGGCCCTGCAGGCCAACGCCGAGGCGGGCCGCGTTCATCATGATGAACATCGCGGCAAGTCCCTTTTCGGGCTCGCCGACCAGGAAGCCGGTGGCGCCGTCATAGTTCATGACGCAAGTCGAATTGCCGTGGATGCCCATCTTGTGCTCGATCGAGCCGCACGACAGGCTGTTCTTCTGCCCCAGCGAACCGTCGTCATTGACCATGAACTTGGGCACGATGAACAGCGAAATGCCCTTCACCGTATCGGGTGCGCCGGCAATCTTGGCCAGCACGAGGTGGATGATGTTGTCCGACATGTCGTGCTCGCCCGACGAGATGAAAATCTTCTGCCCGCTGATCGCATAGCTGCCGTCGGGATTGGGATCGGCCTTGGTCTTGATGAGCCCAAGATCGGTGCCGCAATGCGGTTCAGTCAGGTTCATCGTGCCGGTCCAGGTGCCCGCCACCATGTTGGGGAGATAGGTCGCCTTTTGCGCGTCAGTGCCCTTGGTCAGGATCGAGGCGATCGCGCCGGCGGTCAGGCCGTGGTACATTTCGAACGCCTGGTTGGCCGACAGGACATATTCGCTGATCGCGGTCGAAATGACGTGGGGCAGCCCCTGCCCGCCGAATTCCTCGGGGGCTGACAGCGTGGTCCAGCCGCCGTCGCAAAACTGCTTGTAAGCATCCTTGAAGCCGGTCGGGGTCGTGACACTGCCGTCGGGATGGCGGGTACAGCCTTCTTCGTCACCGACGCGGTTGAGCGGGGCGAGGACTTCGCTGGCGAAGCGGCCGCCCTCGGTCAGGATCGCCTCGACAAGATCGCTCGTCGCGTTCTCGAAACCCGGCAGGTTGGAGTGATTGGCAAGGCCGACGACATGGTCGAGCAGGAAGCGCGTGTCGCGGACGGGGGCGGTGTAACTGGGCATGATCAGTCCTTCGGTTGGCCGGAGACCAGGGCGATGAATTCGTGGAGTTCGGTGAGCGTGGCGTCGATGTCGTGGCGCTGGCGTTCGAGCGCGGCCACCCGTTCGCGGCAGCGTTCGAGGGTCACGAGCCGCTGGGTCTCGCGCTGGTCGCCAACATCGTAGAGGTCGATCATCTCGCGGATCGTCGCGAGGCTGAACCCGACGCTCTTGCCGCGCAGGATCCAGGCGAGGCGGGCACGGTCGCGTTCGGAATAAAGCCGCTGGAGCCCGCGCCGTTCGGGCGAGATGAGCTCTTCATCCTCGTAGAAGCGGAGCGCACGGGCGGTAACGCCGAACTGCTCGCACATCTGGCCGATCGAGAAGAGTCGTTCCTGAAGCATGGCGACGTGCTACCTGCCCTTTACGCGAACGTCAAGTTCAAGTGCGATGGTCCGCTGCTGTCAGCGCGAGGCGAGCCGTGGTTCGGCGGCCAAGCTGCTTCCCGGCAGCAGGAAACGAACGCGGCGCGTGGCGAAGTCGATCGACACCTTGTCGAAGCCGCGCAGAGCATTCATTCCCAGCAGCAGCGCTGGACGATCGCCAAGCTCAAGCTGGCCGAACACCGGCGAATCGGTGAAGGCGATATACAGATGCTGCAATTCGACCCCGTCGAGGTTGAGCGACGCGATACGGTACAGCTCGGCCTGCACCTTCTCGCCGGCAACGGTCAGCAGCTCGATCGGTTGACCCGAAGCACGATTGCCGAGCAGGCGGCGGCGAAGGGCGCCATTGCCGATCGTCACCTGGCTACCGGTGTCGATCACGACCGTCGTCGGCGAGCCGTCGACCGTTGCATGGGTGAACATCAGGCGGCCGTGACGGCGCCGCGCCTCGACCACGATCGTCCCGCTCTCGGCCGGAAAATCGGCGGCGCGCGACGGGCTGACCCCCATGATCCCGCGGCGAAAGTCGAACAGCACGCGCGATGCGACCAGGCTGTCGACGCCAAGCAACCCGTCGGCACCGATATGCTCGGTCTCGAGCGTCGGCGCGGCGACGACCGAGAAACGGCGGGTCGCGACTTCAATCTCGCCGATATCGACCGTGGCGACAATGCTCGGGCCTGCGACGCTCTGGATTCGGGTCAGCGGTCCGGGTGGCAGCGACAGACGCTGGGCCAGTTGACGCGAGATGATGGTTCGCTCGGCACCGGTGTCGACAAGAAAATGATAGGGGCCTTTGGTGCCAACCCGGACCGCGACGGTCATCCGGTTATTGGCGTCATTGGCAATGCGAAGATCGTGCGCCTGGTCCGCCGGGGTCGCTGGCGGTGGCAGTACGGGGCCCGGCGGCGGAGCGGCGGCCATTATCAGCGGAAGCAAGACGGTCAGGCGGATCGAGCGCATGGCACGGCCTTTCGCGGGCCGAGGGCTTGGGCCCGGCCGCAAGATTACGCTTGTCCGCGCCACGCGGCAAGCGTGCCGGGCAAGCGCCCTCCCCCCGGCCAGCCGCACCCTATTTTTGCTTGTGCATCCGCTTGTGCATTGCGCGGTGAGCCTTGTGATGCGCCATCATTTTGGCGCCGTGCCCCTCGTAGGTCTGGGTGCAACGATCGGTCACGGCCTTGGTGCACGGGGGCATGTCGCCGACGGCCGCAGCGGGGGTGAATACCGACGACTGGTTGGGGTTGACGGTGACCGTTGCGCCCGGCGCAATGGTCAGCGCCTGGTTGACGCCGGTCGGGGCGGTCGCTGGAGCCGAGACGACCGCGATGCCGCGCGCATCGGTCCCCGTCCCGCCACGAGACTGGGCGGCGGCCGACCCGGCAGCAAGGCTGGCGGCGATCATCGCGCCGGCGATCAGCGTGAAATTGTTCATGGCAACATCTCCTGTTGTGCGTGGCCGGCGCGCTGCGACAGCGCGACCGGGCAAGACCCTAAACGCGAGGCGCGCCGAATGTTTCATTGTCCACCAGCGGCGGGAGGCGCTGGACACCTACAATCGATTGGGTAGGCTGAAACCCCGCTTTTACAATCCTTTGATGCCACGAAGCCCCGCCAATGTGGGGCGAACCCTAACCAATCAGTAACGCCCTGAAGCTTATTCCTTGAGCACAGGGCAGCTCAATGGGGTCGCTCACGAACCAGTCACGACGGCCAGGGAGCGACTCAGTGGACGAACAGCCGGTCGAGACGACCATCTACAGCCTGTCCGAAATTCCCCCGGCGGCGCCCGATGATCGCCGCGAGGGTGAGCGTCATCTGACGCTGTATCGGGTTGGTTCGGTGACCATCGACCAGCGCCGCGAGCTGTGCCTGATCAAGAATATTTCGGCCGGCGGGATGATGATCCGCGCGTATTGCCCGATGCGCGAAGGCATGAAGCTGGCGGTCGAGCTCAAGAGTGGGCAGCCGATCAAGGGCGTCGTGTCGTGGGCTCGCGAATATAACGTCGGCGTGACCTTCGACCAGACGATCGACGTGATCGAGATCTTGTCCGCGTCGATGGACGGGCCGCGACCGCGCATGCCGCGGATCGAGGTCGAAACCTATACCACGGTCCGCGAAGGCGCGACGACCTACCGGATGCGCGCGTGCGACATCAGCCAGGGCGGAATCAAGGTTGAATCGCTGACCATCCTGCCGCGCGGCAGTGATGTCGTCGTGACGCTGCCCGGCCTGGCCCCGGTGCCGGGCGTGATCCGCTGGGTCGACGAGGGATTTTGCGGGATAACCTTCAACCGGCTGATCGCGCTGCCGCAGCTGGTCAACTGGTTGCAGGAACAACGCGGCGGCATTCGCGCGGTCGGCTGAACCCAGGTCAGTCGGCGATGTAAGGCGAGCGCGGCGACCAGCGATCGCCGATGTTGAGCTCTTCTGTGCTGAGTTGGCGCGTGTGAAGTGCTGGCCGGCGAAAGTCCGGCTTGACCCGCGGACGCGGCGCCGGGATGTGGCGAAGCACCAGGTCGGCGTCGAGCTTCTCGGCAAAAGCGAGCCCGGCGCGCTTGCCTTCGACCCAGGCGATTCGCCCTTCGAGGGTAAGCTCGGCCTTGCGAAATACCACCTCGGCGCCCTCGACCGGAAGCTTGTCGCCTTCGATCAATGCGCCTTCGGACGAGAGGTTACGAAGCTTGACCGGGAGCGAAACTCCCGACAGCTCGATCGACGCGCTGAGCAGCACGTTCGACCTGCGAAACCGGCGATTTTGGGTCGTGCTGCTTTCGTCCATGTGCCCGGACTAGCGGCGAGTGGTAAAACATCGTTTAAGATCGCCATGATCATTTCGCCCATCCGACTGATTTTTGTGGCTCTTCTGATCGCGGTCGCGGTGGCGTGCGGGATGTGGGGCGGAATTGGCAATCCGATCGACGTCGCGCTGATCCGCGACGGGATATCGGCGCGGGGGGCAGGTCCCTTTCCGACCGCGGCGGGACTGTTCCTCAACTATGTCGGGGGCGCGCCGGCGACGATCAGCTTGTTGGTGATTGGCGCGGCGATGCTCTATTTTCGGGGGCATCGGCGAGACGCGGCGTGGTTCGCGGGGATCGTCATCGTCGGGCGCGGGCTGGTCGAGGCGATCAAGCTGGCGGTGCACCGCGCCCGCCCGGCGCTCGATCCGCATCCGGTCGTCACCCATTCGCTCAGTTTTCCCAGCGCGCATGCCGCCAATTCGATGATCGTGTTCCCGGCGCTGGCGCTGTTTTTCGTACGGCCCGCGCATCGCCCGGTGGCAATGGCGGCGGCAGTGCTGGCAAGCCTGGTTGTCGGTGCGTCGCGGCCGCTGCTGGGGGTGCACTGGCCAAGCGACGTGGTCGCGGGCTGGGCGATCGGGGCGGCGTGGCTGACGCTGGCCTGGTCGATCGCAGAGCGGTCAGTGGCGGACCAGCTTCACCATGATATTGTTGGCGGGCATGGTCCGGCGATCGTCAAGCAATAGGCCGCGAGCTTTGGCCTCGCGCGCGAAGTCGGCGAGGTTGCGAAGTCCCCAGCGCGGATCGCGCGCGCGCAAGTCCAGGTCGAAGACCTGGTTGGAGGGGACGGTGGAGACGTCTTCCTCGATCCACGGGCCGTAGAGGATCAGCGGTGCGCCCGGCGACAGGATCCGCGCCGCGCCGTCGAGCAGGCCGAGCGCAGTTTCCCACGGGCTGATGTGGACCATGTTGACGGCCACGACGGCATCGGCGGCGGCGATCGGCCAGTCGGCGGAGGCGGCATCGATCGACAGCGGAGCGCCCAAATTGGTCGGCCCCGCCCCGCGCCACGCCTCGATCGACGCGAGCGCAGCGGGGTCCACGTCCGAAGGCTGCCATAAGATCCCGGGGAAACGGGCCGCATAGGCAAGCCCATGCTCGCCGGTGCCACTGGCCAGCTCGAGGATGAGCCCCGTGGGCGGGAGCCACTCGGCCAGCACGTCGCCGATCGGGCCGACGTTGCGAAGCGCCGCCGGGGCCGAGCGGCGCGGCTCGTCGCTCGGGCTCTCGTAGAAGCGGTCGCTCATCGTCCTCCCAATTCGGCCCCTTCGCCGCTGTCGGCACCATCGGGCGCCGGGGTCTTCCACGCAAGGATCGGCTTGCGCGCGGCAAGCGTCTCGTCGAGGCGGCGGCGCGGGGCGTAGATCGGGGCGGCCTTCAGTGCCTCGTCCCCTGCCCTCGCGCGGATGGCGATCGAGCGGAGCGCGACGATGAACTGGTCAAGGCTGGCCTTGCTCTCGGTCTCGGTCGGCTCGATCAGCATCGCGCCGTGAACGACCAGCGGGAAGTACATCGTCATCGGGTGGAACCCCTCGTCGATCAGCGCTTTCGCGACATCGATCGTGGTGAATCCCTCGGCAAAGCCATGGTCGGAGAAGATCGCCTCATGCATGCATGGCCCCGAGGGAGCGAAGGGCGCGTCGAGCACATCTTCGAGGCTGCGCAGGACATAGTTGGCGTTGAGCACGGCATCCTCGGCGACCTGGCGAAGGCCGTCGGCGCCGTGGCTCAGAATATATGACAGGGCGCGGCTGAACATTCCCATCTGGCCGTGGAAGGCGACCATCCGGCCGAAGGCGTCGGGGTGGTCGTCGGCGGCATGTTCTTCCTCGACCAGCTTGAAGCGTCCATCGGCCTGTTTCGCAACGAACGGCAGCGGGGCGAACGGCGTCAAGGCTTCCGACAGGACAACCGGGCCCGATCCGGGGCCGCCGCCGCCGTGGGGAGTCGAGAAGGTCTTGTGGAGATTGATGTGCATCGCATCGACGCCGAGGTCGCCGGGGCGGACCCGGCCAACGATCGCGTTGAAGTTGGCGCCGTCGCAATAGACGAAAGCACCGGCGGCATGGACCGCGTCGGAGATTGCCTTCATGTCGGGCTCGAACAGGCCGCACGTATTGGGGTTGGTGATCATCACTGCCGCGACGTCCGGCCCAAGGCGGGCTTTCAGCGCTTCGAGATCGACCCGCCCGGCAGCGGTCGCGGGGATATCCTCGACCTTGTAGCCGGCGAAGGCAGCGGTCGCGGGGTTGGTGCCATGCGCTGATTCGGGGACGAGCACGACCGACCGCGCATCGCCGCGCGCCTCGAGCGCGGCGCGGATCGAGAGGATTCCGCACAGTTCGCCATGGGCACCGGCCTTTGGCGACATGGCGACTGCGGACATTCCGGTCAGCGTGATGAGCCAGTGAGCGAGCGTGTCGATCAGTTCGAGCGCACCCTGAACCGTCTCTTGCGGCTGGAGCGGGTGGATGTCGGCAAATCCGGGCAGCCGCGCCATCTTCTCGTTGAAGCGCGGGTTGTGCTTCATGGTGCACGATCCGAGCGGGAACAGCCCGAGATCGATCGCGTAATTCTGGCGGCTGAGGCGGGTGTAATGGCGCACGGTCTCGGGTTCGGAGAGGCCGGGGAGGTCGAGGCTGGTGCGGGCAAGGCCGGCGATCCGCTCTGTCCCGGCGCGTTCGACATTAGCGAAATCGACCCCGGTCTGATCCCGCGAGCCGATTTCGAACAGCAAGGCTTCTTCCAGCATCAAGGCGCGGTTGCCGGTGGTCGTCGCGGGAGCGTTGCCGTGAACGTCGCTCGGAGCGGACGGGCGCCAGCCCGACGGGTTGATGGTCATTGCATTGCCTCCCTCAGCGCCGCTTCCAGCGCGTCAATATCCTCGTCGGTGACAGTTTCGGTCACCGCGATCACCAACCCGTTGGCCAGGCTGCCTTCAGCCGGATACAGCCGCCCGAGCGACACACCGCCGAGCACTCCCGCCGCGACCATCGCACGGACCGCGGGGCGCGCCTCAACCGGAAGGCGGAGGGTGAACTCGTTGAAGAAAGCCTCGCCAATGAGCGACACGCCGGGAATGGCGGCGAGGCGATCGGCAACCTCGACGGCGCGGGCGTGATTGATTTGTGCCAAGGTCCGCAAGCCCTTTTCGCCAAGTAGGGTCATGTGGACACTGAACGCCAATGCGCAAAGGCCCGAATTGGTGCAGATATTGCTCGTCGCCTTCTCGCGGCGGATATGCTGCTCGCGTGTCGACAGGGTGAGCACGAAGCCGCGCTTGCCCTCGGCATCGATCGTCTCGCCAGCTAGCCGCCCGGGCATCTGCCGGACATATTTTTCGCGCGTCGCGAACAGGCCGACGTACGGCCCTCCGAACTGCAGCCCGACCCCGATCGACTGGCCCTCGCCAACGACGATGTCGGCGCCCATTTCGCCCGGCGCCTTGATCAGCCCGAGCGCGACGGGCTCAGTCACCACTGCGACCAGCAGCGCGCCAGCGGCATGAGCGGCGTCGGCGATCGGGGTGAGGTCTTCGATCCGGCCGAGAATATCGGGATATTGGACGACGACGCAGCTGGTGTCCTTGTTGATCGACGCGATCAGGCGGTCGGTATCGGTACCATCGAACGTGGGAACGGCGGTATCGAGCATGTCGCCGGTGAACCTGGCCATCGTCCTGGCGACCGAGACATAATGCGGGTGGAGACCGGAGGAGAGAATTGCCCCCGTCCGCCGCGTGATCCGCCGCGCCATGCCGATCGCTTCCCAGCAGGCAGTCGAACCGTCGTACATCGAGGCATTGGCGACCTCGCACCCGAGCAGCCGTGCGACCTGGGTCTGGAATTCAAACAGGACCTGGAGCGTGCCCTGCGCGATTTCGGGTTGGTAGGGGGTATAGGCGGTCAGAAACTCGCCGCGCTGGATGATATGGTCGACCGACGCCGGGACGTGGTGCTTGTAGGCGCCGCAGCCAAGGAAGAAGGGCACTGCGCCCGCGACCGTATTCTTGGCCGCCATCGCGCCCAACTGGCGCTCGACCGACAATTCGGAGGCATGCATCGGCAAGTCCCGGATCGGCCCGTCGAGCCGCGCCTCGGCGGGAACATCGACGAACAGGTCGTCGATCGAACCGGCACCGATGACGGCCAGCATTTGGTCCCGGTCGGTATTGCTCAGCGGCAGATAACGCATCGTTTATCCCTTGGCCTTGGTGGCAAGAAAGCGGAGCCGCACATAGTCGGCGACCCAATTGCCGGCGCGGTCGCACAATTGTGGGCGAAGCAAGTCGACGACCTCGCCGATCATCGCCTCACCGCCGCCGCCGAAGAATCCGTGACGAAATGTTTCGAGCCACGCCGCCATGCCGCTGTCGAGCGGGGTCGGGCGCGGGACGAGGTCGCACGAAATGATATCGAACCCGGCGCGTGCCAGTCGTTCCTTGGTTTCGGTTACGGTCGGATAATATTGCTGGTCGGGCGCATCAACCCCGTGCCGATTGGCGACCGCCCGAATAGCCGTGCGGATCGCGGCTATATTCCCAAATCCTCCGCACTCGACCGCGAAACGCCCACCCGGGATCAGCGCCCGGTAAACACCGGCGAACACCGCGTCATGGTCCGGCATCCAGTGCAGTGCGGCGTTGGAGAAGACCGCGTCATACTCCGAGTCAAACACAAGCCGCTGGCCATCTCCCGCGATGACATCGATCCCGCGCGCCGCCGTTTTCGCCAGTAGTCCGGGATCAGGATCGAACCCGGTGACGATGGCGCCCGCGTCTACCAACCGTTGAGTCAGCACTCCGTCGCCGCAGCCCAAGTCCAGGATGCGCTCGCCCGGCTTGGGCGCCAGCAACGTCAGCACGGCCCCGCCCAACGCGGGCACGAATGCCGCATGCTCGGCGTATGCTTCGGCATCCCAACGCTGGACGGCATCTTCACTCACAGCGTTTCGCACCACGCGCGGTAGGCTGTCTCGTCCATCAGGCCGTCTAGCTCGGACGGGTCGGACAAGGTCAGCTTGAAGAACCAGCCGCCCTCCTCAGGCTCGCGGTTGGCGAGCGCCGGGTCATCGCCGAGTGCGGCATTGGCCTCGGTCACGGTGCCGCTGACGGGTGCATAGACGTCGCTGGCTGCCTTGACCGATTCGACGACCGCCGCCTCGTCACCCTTCGCCAGCGTGCGCCCGGCCTCGGGCATTTCAGCGAAGACGATGTCGCCGAGCGCGGCCTGGGCATGGTCGGAAATGCCGACCGTGGCGCTGTCGCCATCGACGCGGACCCACTCATGATCCTTGGTGAAATAGAGGCTCATCGTCAGGCTCCCTGAACTGGCATTGGTTTGCGGTGATAGCGGTGAGGGACGAACGGCACGGCGGTGACCGTAGCGGGAAAGATCTTGCCGCGTTGTTCGAGGGTGATGGTGGCGCCGGGCTGGCCGAGCGCGGTGGCCACATAGGCCATGCCGATCGGCATCGAGCGGCTTGGCGAGAAGCCGCCCGAGGTCACCCGACCGACTTCATTGCCCTCGCCGTCGAGGACGCGGGCGCCTTCGCGGACCGGCTGGCGACCATCCAGCGTGAAGCCGACGCGGGTCAGCGGGGTGCCGTTCTCGATCTCGGCGAGGATTCGCATTGCCCCGGCGAAGCCACCCTCGGCGCGGCGGCGCTTGCCGATGGCAAAGCCGAGCCCGGCCATGATCGGAGTTGTCTCGCGGTCGAGGTCGTGGCCGTAGAGCGGTAGTCCCGCCTCGAGCCGGAGCGAGTCGCGGGCGCCAAGCCCGATCGGGCGAATCCTGTCGTCGGCGGTTAGGAGATCGGCGATGGCCGTGGCGGCGGTTGCCGGGATCGAGATTTCAAAGCCGTCCTCGCCGGTATAGCCCGAGCGGCTGATCCACGCCGCCTGCCCGCCAAGCGTGAAGGCGGCGCCCTGCATGAAGGAAAGATCGGCGATTCCCGGTGCAAGCGTGTCGAGCACGGCGACTGCGTCGGGACCCTGAAGGGCGAGCAGTGCCTGCTCTTTCATGTGATCGACCACGATCCCGCGTGGCAGGCGGCGCTCAAATTCCTGAATGTCGCCAGCCTTGGTCGCGCCGTTGACCACCACATAGAAGTGGTCGCCTCGGCGGGTTGCCATCAGGTCGTCGATGATCCCGCCGGCATCGTCGAGCAGCATCGAGTAGCGTAGGCGCCCGTCCTTGAGCAGCATCAGCTCGCCCGGAAGCAGCGTCTCGAGCGCCTTGTCGACCCCGGCACCGCTGACGATCAGCTGACCCATGTGGCTGACGTCGAACAGCCCGGCATGTGTGCGGGTCCACAGATGCTCGGCGATGATGCCATCATACTGGACCGGCATGGCGTAGCCCGCGAACGCGACCATGCGCGCGCCATGGGCACGGTGCCACGCGTCTAGCGGCAGGGTAGCCGGTTCTGGCATGACGGAAGTGGCTTGATCGTCCACGGCGCAAACTCCAAGGGTCCGAGGGCAACGCCTTCGCGGTGCCTTGAAAATTCGGACCCCCGTCTGTCGCTAAGACCTGAGAGCTTTCCCCGCGGGCGATGCCCCGAGTTACCCCTTCGGCGGCCTTCGCCGACGCGGCGAAGACACTTTCCAGACTGTCAGACCCGCGCGGTCCTGGTGCCTGAGAGATTCCGGGGGCGGTTGCTCCTTCGGCGTTCGAGGCTTGCGACCCGAACTCTCCCGCGCGGCCTTCCGGCGCGAACGTCGGTGACAGATCAAGCCTTGGCGAGGGCCCAGCGCGGTGTCAACGCGCGATCGGGACCGCGACAAACATTCGCCGCTTCCGCGCCTCGCCTGCAACGAACGCCGGGGACAGGAGTTTTGCCGTCGGGCCGCATTGAGGCTCGATGTCAGGAGTACCCCTTATGCGAATCAGGATGATTGTTGCGCTGGCCACGCTGCCCGTGTCGCTGGCGATGGCGGCAAGTCCGGCCGAAGCCAAGGGCTGCATCCGCGGCGCGGTGGCCGGCGGAGTCGCAGGTCATTATGCCCACCATCACGCCGTCATGGGCGCCATGGCGGGCTGTGCCGCCGGCCATTATTACTACAAGCACAAGGCCCGCACGGCGATGGTCCGCCACTAACAGCGACGGTACCTCGCCCGGCGCTCGGCCCTAGCGAGTGGCGTTATAGCGGAGCTGGGCGTCGGACAGCTGGAAGCCGAGCAATTGCTCGAACGTCGCGCGTGCGACGGCGGCGCGAACGGCGGGCTTCGACATGGGATCGACCGCGGCCTCGATCTCGCCCGGCTTGCGATTGCGGGTGAGTTCGCGCGTGACGTCGGCGGGTAGCGTCGCGGCCGATTTCGACACCCGGATCGTGGCCTGGCCGCGGCCCGAGCCGCGTTGTGATCCAGCGGCAAAGTCGAGCGCAACGGCACTGACCTGCTTGGCAATGACGGTCGATCCGCCCTGCATCGCGACGTTGAAGGTCGGCAGCACGACCTGGCGCGCAGCCCCGCGATCGCGCCGCGTGGCGACCACATCATAGCTAGCGACGCTGGTTACCGTCGTGCCGTCGTCGGTGCAGGTGGCGCGGACGTTGGTCATGGTCGCGGCAACGTCGATCGATGCGGCGTCGATGTTTCCTGCCGGATCAAACAGGGTGACGTCGCCCGTCCCGGCCACGATCCCGACAAGCGGGCAGGAGGAGCGGGTGACGTAGACACCGCCATCGGCAATCTGTCCCTTGCGCGAGCATCCGGCAACGAGCGCGGACGACGCGACGAGGGCGATCAGGGCGGCGGTGCGAAGCTTCACGGGGCATTTTCCTTCGGACAGGCAACGCGGGCATGGTGTGGGCCGAGCGTCATAAGAATATGGCGTTCATAGGAAGCGCCTTGGCTGGCTGCAAGCAATCGCTTACATCGCCGGACAATGTCCCAGACCCCTTCCTTCAACCCGGCCCGCCCGCCGCTCGACGTGCTGATTGCCGCACCGCGCGGCTTCTGCGCCGGGGTCGACCGCGCGATCAAGATCGTCGAACTGGCCATCGAGCAGCATGGCCCGCCAGTCTATGTCCGCCACGAAATCGTCCATAACCGCTTCGTCGTCGACCGGCTGGCCGGGATGGGTGCGGTGTTTGTCGACGAGCTCGACGATGTCCCCGACGGTCGCCCGGTGGTGTTTTCGGCGCACGGCGTGCCCAAGGCGGTTCCTGCCGCCGCGCAGGAACGCGGGCTCGACTATCTCGATGCGACCTGCCCGCTGGTCAGCAAGGTCCACCGCCAGGCGGCGCGGCTGATCGAGACCGGGCGGCACATATTGTTCATCGGTCATGCCGGGCATCCCGAAGTGATCGGAACCTTCGGCCAGGTGCCACCGGGCGCAATGACGTTGGTCGAGACCGTCGAGGATGTGGCGGCATTGAACGTCGTTGACGAGAATAATCTGGCGTTCCTGACCCAGACTACGCTGTCGGTCGACGACACGGCAGAGATCGTCGAAGCGCTCCAGGCGCGCTTTGCAACCATCAAGGGCCCGCGCGGCGAGGATATTTGCTACGCCACGTCGAATCGCCAGGCGGCGGTCAAGCAGATCGCGGTGCAGTGCCAGCGAATGCTGGTTATCGGCGCGCCGAACAGCAGCAATTCGATGCGGCTGGCCGAAGTCGCCGAGCGCCTCGGCACGCCGTCGCGACTGATCCAGCGGGCGAGCGAGATCGACTGGGAGTGGCTCGGTACGCCGGCGACGATCGGGCTGACCGCCGGTGCGTCGGCTCCCGAAGTGCTGGTTCGCGAAGTGCTCGATGCGCTAACCGAGCGGTTCGACATCCATGAGCACGAAATGGCGCATGTGCCCGAGGATATGGTGTTCAAGCTGCCGCGCGAGCTGGTCGGCTGACGTGACCGAATTGCCAGTCGTCGAAATGTTCACCGACGGGTCGTGCCGCGGCAACCCCGGCCCGGGCGGCTGGGGAACACTGATCCGCATGGGCGCGCGCGAGAAGGAATTGTCGGGCGGGGAAGCGGTCAGTACCAATAACCGGATGGAGCTGATGGCCGCGATCGAGGGATTGAACGCGCTTACCCGCCCGTGTCGCGTCACGCTGGTCACCGACAGCGTCTATGTCCGCGACGGGATCACCAAATGGATCCACGGCTGGCGCAAGAATGGCTGGCGAACGGCGGACCGCAAACCGGTCAAGAATGCCGAATTGTGGCAGGCGCTGCTGACCGCGTCCGAACCCCACCGGATCGAGTGGAAATGGGTCAAGGGCCATAGCGGCCACGCCGAGAATGACCGGGTCGATGCGCTCGCTTGTGCCGCGGCGGACGCTCAGCGCCCGGCGAAGCGCTTCGGGTCGTAAGGCGCAGGGTCGATCCCGACGACCATCGAGTCCGGGTTTGTACCGAGCAATAGCGCCGCGGCAAGCCTTGCCGCTGCTGGAGCCGTCTGGATGCCAAAGCCGCCCTGCCCCGCAAACCAGAAGAAGTCGCGGCCCGGATCGTTGAAGCCGAACACCGGCAGCCGGTCGGGGGCGAAGCTGCGCAGTCCCGCCCAACTGCGCTCGACCCGCTCGACCGGCCAGTCGACCGCACGCTCGAACCGGTCGATCGCGACCGCGATATCGATCTCTTCGGGCTGGGCATCGCACGGATCGGTGGCGATCTCGTCGTGCGGGCTGACCCACACGCTTTGGTCAGTTTCGCCCTTGAAATAGAAGCTGCCCGCTGCGTCGAGAACTTGCGGCAGGCGCGATATCCCCGACCGGCCGACCTTCAGCTGGACCATCGTGCGGCGCTTGGGCGCGATGCCGATGGGGGCTATCCCCGAGGTGCGCGCGACCGCATCGGCCCAGGCACCGGCGGCGTTGACCAGGCATGTCGCCCCGACCTGCCCGCCCCGTTCCAAGTCGATGATCCAGCCATCGCCTCCCCGGGTTGCGCAAACCAGCCGCGAACCGATCCGCACCACGCCCCCGCCCCGCCTGAATTGGCGCAGATAGGCGGCGTGAAGCGCGGCGACGTCGATGTCCGCGCAGCCGGGCTCGTTTAGCGCCTGGACAAAGGCAGGGCTCAATCCCGGCACCGCCCTGTCGAGCTCGGCACGGGTCATCAACCGGGTCTCGACCGATTCGGGAATATGCACGAACGCGTCGGATCGACCGCTGGCGTCGACGTGAATCGCACCGCGAGGACGCAGGAAGCCGGCTTCCGAAAATAAAGTTGGCGGCGAATCGAGGAAGCCTAGCGACGCTTTCGACAACAGCGCGACCTGCGGCCCGCCATAGCTTTCGAGCCAGAATGCCGCCGATCGCCCGGTCGAGTGCATCGCCGGATGCTCTTCGGCCTCGATCAGCAGAATGGACCGGTCGCCCATCCCGGTCCCAACCAGCTCTGCGCCCAGGCTTGCCCCGGCGATTCCGCCGCCGATAATGACGATGTCAAAACGATCCATTTGTCCCGGTTACGGTTTGGAAAGGCCCGCCGTCTAGGGGAAGTGGCCATGACCAATTTTGCCTTAACCGATTTGACCCTCGCCGCGCTTGCGGTCCTGCTGCTGATCGCGGCGGTGATCGACATCCGCACCTTCACGATTTCGAACAAGCTGGTGATCGCGGTCGCCCTGCTGGCGCCAGTCTACTGGTATGCAACCGGGACCCCGCTGTGGCCCGACGCGGGCTATCGGGTCGCGATTGCCGTAGCGCTGTTCGTCGTGCTCGCAGGCGCCTTCTATATCGGCATGATGGGCGGCGGTGACGTCAAGCTCGCCGCCGCGCTGGGGCTGTGGTTTGCGCCATCGGCAACGCTGCTCTGGCTGATCATCATGTCGATGGCGGGGGGCGTCCTGACGCTCGTCGTGCTCATCGCCCACAAAGTCCGGTCCCGCGAGGGACGGCCCGAGATCCCGTACGGGGTCGCGATCGCGTTCGGCGGCTTATGGTTAGTCGCCCAACGGTTTCTTAACCATTTTGCCTGATGTCTGAGAAGATTGAGGTAACCCTCTAGGGGAGGCGTAATCGCCATGGACGTGAAGAAAGTTGCACTGCTCATCGGAGCACTGCTGATCGCGGTGATCACCGCGGTTATGGCCAAGAATATTTTCACGGGTGCGGGGGCTCAGACGGCCGCCGCAGCGCCGGCGGTTCCGCTTGGTCCCAAGGTGCTGGTGGCGCGCAAGCCGCTCACAGTCGGTTCGATGATCGAGCCTGACAGCTTCTCCTATCAGCCTTGGCCGAAGGAACTCGTCCAGGGCGCCTATTACTCGCAGGGCTCGGCCGATGGCGATCCGCAGAAGATGGTCGGCATGGTCGTCCGCAATGCAGTGACCGCCGGTGAGCCGCTGACCCGCGGCACGCTGGTCGGCCCGCAGGATCGCGGCTTCCTTGCCGCCGCACTCGGGCCGGGGATGCGCGCCGTCACGGTGCCCGTCACCCAGACGACCGGCGTTGCCGGCTTCGTCTTCGCCGGTGACCGCGTCGACATGGTCCTTACCCAACAGGTCGAAGGCGGCGGCGATGGCCCGGCGCTCAAGGTCAGCGAGACGATCGTCCGCAACCTTCGCGTTCTTGCCACCGATCAGGCGATGGACCAGGTCAAGGACAAGGACGGCAAGATCACGGTCAAGCCGTCGACCACGGTCACGCTCGAAGCCACCCCGCGCATCGCCGAGAAGATCGCCGTCGCCCAGTCGATGGGCCAGCTGTCGCTCAGCCTGCGCTCGATTGCCGACACGACCGCCGAGCTCGAGCGCGCCGTTGCTACGGGCCAGGTCAAGATCCCGGCTGGCACCAACCCCGCGCAGGAGCGCCAGATACTCCTGGCGGTGGCTAACCAGCCGCTCGATTCAAACACCACGTTCACCACCGGTGGCGATGTGTCGCGCTTTCAGCGTCGCACCGTTCCCAGTCGTCCGGTTTCGGAAAGCCAGTCGGCCGGCGGTTATGGCCGCTCGCCGATGATGATCGGTGCCGGTGCTGTCCCGGCCGGTCCGTCGGTCCGCATTTCACGCGGCAACTCTGTCACGATCGTTCCTGTGGGGGCTCGCTAAGATGACCAGTAATCGCACCAAGCGTCAGCACCGTCTGGGCACTGCCCTCGCCGCGCTGGCCATCGGCCTCGGCAGCGTCGCCGTCGCCACCCCGGCCACTGCGCAGCCCCAGGCCGCGCGCCCGTCGGAAACGCTCAACCTGTCGAAGGGCACGGGCAATATCGTGCGGCTCAGTTCGCCGATGTCCGATGTGTTCGTCGCCAATGACGCCATTGCCGATGTGCAGGTTCGCTCGTCGACCCAGCTCTACATCTTCGGCAAGGGTGCGGGAGAGACGACCGTCTATGCGACCAACAAGGCGGGCCGGGTGGTCTATGCCGCCAACGTCCGCGTCGGGACCAACAGCGGTTCGGTCGACGAGATGATCCACCTGGCGATGCCCGATGCCAACATCCAGGCGACGCCGATGAACAATCTGGTGTTGCTGACCGGAACGGTCGCCAGCCCCAATGACGTCGCCGAAGCCCAGCGGCTGGTCCAGGCCTATGTCGGCCCCGAGACGCAGGTTATCAGCCGGTTGCGCTCTGCGACCCCGCTGCAGGTGATGCTCAAGGTGCGCGTCGCCGAGGTCAATCGCTCGATCCTCAAGAAGGTCGGGATGAACCTGTTGTCCAGGGATGGCACCAGCGGCACGAAGTTCGGCGTTGCAAGCGGCGGCGCTGACTCTGCGGTCACGAGCAGCAATCCATTCACACTCAACAATTTGGCAGGCGGTACCAACCTCGGCATCGCGGGCAAGTTGTTCGGGCTTGACCTGCTTGGCTCGCTCGACCTTGCCCAGACCGATGGGCTGGTAACGACGCTCGCCGAGCCCAGCCTGACCGCCTTGTCGGGTGAAACCGCCAGCTTTCTTGCTGGCGGCGAATTCCCAATCCCGGTCGGTCAGGGCAACGGCGCGATTGGCGTCGAATATAAGCAATATGGCGTCGGGCTGGCCTTCACCCCGATTGTCCTCGCCGACGGCCGCATTTCGATGCGCGTCCGCCCCGAGGTCAGCGAGTTGAGCGATGCCGGCTCGGTGACCCTTGGCGGCTACAGGATCCCGGCGCTGACGACCCGTCGCGCCGAGACCACGGTCGAATTGGGATCGGGCCAGTCGTTCATGATCGGCGGGCTGCTTAAGAACAGCCATTCGAACAGCATCCAGAAGGCGCCGTTCCTTGGTGACCTGCCGATCCTGGGTGCGCTGTTCCGCTCGACCAGCTTTCAGAGGGACGAGACCGAGCTAGTGATTGTGATCACGCCCTACCTCGTTCGGCCAACCTCGGGTCAACTGGCCCTGCCATCCGATGGCTATCGCGTTCCGACCGATGGCCAGCGGGTCTGGGAAGGTCAGACGTCCGACGGCCAATCGGGTCCTCGTTCCAGCCTTTCTGCCCCTCGCCCCGGCATGATGGCCCCGGTCACCGGTGCCGCAAGTGTCGGTGCTGCCACCCCTGCCCCCGGCTTCAAGCTGTGATCGGCCAACGGAAGGACAAGATCATGCGTCATTCTCTCTTGATCCTCGCCGCGGCGAGCAGCCTTGCCGGGTGCGGCCATGTCGCCCCCGTCACCGATGCCCGACGCGGGCTCGCTCCGGTCCATGTGCCGGTCGTCACTCGCGAAGACTTTGCGTTCGACGCCGCGGCGCCCGACGGATCCCTGGCCTCGGGTGAGCGCGCTCGCCTCGATGGCTGGTTCCAGGGCCTTGCGCTGGCATATGGCGACACCGTCTATGTCGAGGGCATGGACTCGGCCGACGCCCGCAACGATGTTGCTCGCGTTGCCGGCCGCTATGGCCTGCTCGTCGCCGACGGCGGTCCCGTCCTCGCCGGCGCCGTCCCTCCCGGAATGGTCCGGATTGTGGTCAGCCGCACGCGGGCTTCGGTTCCGGGTTGCCCCGACTGGAAAGAGGCTTCGCAGCCAAACTACAACAATCACTCGGGCAGCAACTTTGGCTGCGCGACGAACAGTAACCTGGCCGCAATGATCGCCAACCCGGAGGACCTGGTTCACGGGCGTGGTGGCAGCGACGTCGGCGATACGCGCACCGCGACCAAGGCAGTCGATGCCTATCGCAATGCCGTGCCGACCGGGAACAAAGGCCTGCTCGATATCAACACTACCAAGAAGGGCTCCAACTGATGAACGCTCCCTTCCACGCTCGCGCAGGAATGCGCGACCCGTTCACGGCTTTCGTGTGCGACGACGCTACCGCCGATATGCTTCGGCCGGTCGCGGTCGAGCACGGCTGGTCGCCGGAAAAGGTCAACAAGGGCGGGCTGCGCAACGCGGTCCAGTCGCTGTCGGTGTCGGCCAGCCCGAACATCCTGTTCGTCGACCTGTCGGAATCGGGCGATCCGCTCAATGACATCAACGCGCTCGCCGAAGTGTGCGAGCCCGGGACGATCGTCATTGCCGCGGGCCAGGTCAATGATGTCCGCCTGTATCGCGACCTCGTCGCCAGCGGCATCCACGACTATCTGCTCAAGCCGTTCACGGTCGACCAATTGCGCGATACGTTTGCCCACGCTCAGTCGATCCTGGCGGGCCCGCGCGGCGAGGCCCAGGTCGACAAGCCCCACGTCATGACCGCCGTGATCGGCGTTCGCGGCGGAGTCGGCGCCTCGACGCTGGCCACCAGCCTCGCCTGGCTGCTCGGCGAGAAAGCGCATCGCTCGACCGCGCTGCTCGATCTCGACGTTCACTTCGGCACCGGCGCACTGGCGCTCGACCTCGAGCCGGGCCGCGGCCTGACCGACGCGATCGAGAACCCCAGCCGCATCGACGGTCTGTTCATCGAACGTGCGATGGTTCGTGCCAATGAGCGCCTGTCGGTGCTCTCGGCCGAAGCTCCGATCAACACGCCGCTGATCACCGACGGCACCGCTTTCTTCCAGCTTCAGGAAGAAATGCGCAACGCCTTCGAATCGACCGTCATCGACCTCCCGCGGCAGATGCTGATCCAGTACCCGCACATGGTCCATGACGCGCACGTCGCGGTCGTCGTCGCCGAGCTTACCCTCGCCGCGACCCGCGACACGATCCGGATCCTCGCCTGGCTAAAGGCGCATGCGCCCCAGACCAAGGTGATCGTGGTCGCCAACGCCGTACCCTCGGGCGGCGCGCTGGAGATCAGCAAGAAGGATTTCGAACAGTCGATCGAACGCCCTGTCGACATCGTCTTCCAGGAAGACGGCAAGCTTGCAGCCCAGGCCGCCAAGCTTGGCAAGCCGATGGCCGAAGTCGCGACCGGCAAGATGGCGGCACCGTTCGCGACCTTGTCGAACATGGTGCTTAGCCACGCCAGCGAAGACGGCGGCGCGGTCGAGACCAAGACCACCGCGCTTGGCGTCAAGCCCAGCCTGGCGGGCAATCTGAAGTCGATGTTCGCCAAGAAGGCGGCGTGATGTTGCGTGGCGGGAGCGGCACCGGATCCCCGGTGCGCGTCCCCGCCCTCACTCGGGACGGGACGGCAAGACGATGATGCTGACCATCATGCTGGCGCTGGCAATGGGCGCGGTGCTGCTGCTGCTCTTCACGGCGTTCAAGGGCCCTTCGCAGTCCAAGGCGCTCAAGCGGCGCATGGAATTGCTGAAGGAGCGGCACGCCGAAAGCGTGCTCACCGCCAACGCCAACGCGCAGATCCGCAAGCTGATGCAGGCACGCGACAGCCGCGTCGAAAGCATGGCCTCGTCCCTGATCCCGAAGCCGGCGCTTCTGCGCAAGCGTCTCGACCAGACGGGCAAGCAGATCAGCCTTGGCAAATATGCCATCATCTCGATCGGCCTGTGGTTGTTCATCGGCTCGATGCTGCTGATCAAGGGCTTGCCGTGGTACCTGGCGTTCATTGTCGGCACGTTCGTCGCACTGGGCGTGCCGCACTGGGTCGTCGGCAAGATGATCACGCGGCGCGTGAACAAGTTCAACACCAACTTCCCCGACGCGATCGAATTGATCGTTCGAGGCCTTCGTTCGGGCCTGCCGATCACCGAAACGCTCGGGATTGTCGCGCAGGAGCTTCATGGGCCGGTCGGCGTCGAGTTTCGCACCGTCACCGACAAGATGAAAATCGGTCGGACGATGGAAGTCGCGCTTCAGGAAACCGCCGATCGCCTGGGTACGGCCGAATTCCAGTTCTTCGTGATCACGCTTGCGATCCAGCGTGAAACCGGTGGCAACCTGGCCGAAACCCTGTCGAACCTCGCAGACGTCCTGCGCAAGCGCGCACAGATGAAGCTGAAGATCCGCGCGATGAGCTCGGAATCCAAGGCTTCGGCAATGATCGTCGGCGCGCTGCCGTTCATTGTGTTCGGCCTCGTCTACATGATGAACCCGACCTACATGGGCAAATTCTTCTCGGACCAGCGACTGATTGTCGCCGGACTTGGCGGCATGTGCTGGATGAGCATCGGTGTCTTCATCATGGTCAAGATGGTCAACTTCGAAATTTAGTGGGACGCAACCGATGAACCCCAATGTTCACCCGACCCTGCTTGGTTTCGACGTCATCTGGGTGGCGACGATCCTCAGCGCCGTCGCGACGATGGCCGTCCTCGTTGCCATCTATGCTGCGACCACGGTCAAGGATCCGATGGCGCGCCGGGTCAAGGCGCTTAATGACCGCCGCGAGCAGCTGAAAGCCGGCATCGTCGCGTCGACCAACAAGCGCAAGAAACTAACCAACAAGAACGAGGCTGCAGACCGCATGCGCTCGTTCCTGGGCAGTCTCAAGATGCTTCAGGACGACCAGATCCAGAAGGCGCAGATCAAGCTGGGCCAGGCCGGTATCCGGACCAAGGATCTCGCCTTTTTCATCATCTTCGCGCGCTTCATCCTGCCGGTGGTGCTGGGCGGCACCGCGATCATCGCCGTCTACGTTTTCAACGCCTTCCCCAGCTGGGGCTGGTTCAAGCATTATGCGTTCGTCGCCGGCACGCTGATCCTAGCCTACAAGGCGCCCGATATCTGGCTCAAGAACAAAGTCACCAAGCGCAGCCACATGGTCCGCAAGGGCTTGCCCGACGCGCTCGACCTGCTCGTCATCTGCGCCGAGGCCGGGCTCACCGTCGATGCCGCCTTTGGCCGTGTCGCTCGCGAACTGGGCAAGGCCTATCCCGAGCTCGGCGACGAATTTGGGCTGACCGCAATCGAGCTTGGCTTCCTCAACGAGCGCCGCCAGGCGTTCGAGAACCTGGCCCAGCGTGTCGACCTGGAATCGATCCGTGGCGTGGTCACCACGATGATCCAGACCGAGAAATACGGGACGCCGCTGGCCTCTGCCTTGCGCGTGCTGTCGGCTGAGTTCCGCAACGACCGGATGATGCGTGCCGAGGAAAAGGCCGCTCGCCTGCCCGCGATCATGACCATTCCCCTGATCATGTTCATCCTGCCGACCCTGTTCGTCGTCATCCTCGGGCCCGCAGCCTGTTCGATCAACGACAGCTTCATCCACGGCCATTGATGCCCCGCAAGGGGGTCCGTCGCCGAGGCTGACCGCCGCCGCTCCCTTCCGGGGAGCGGCGGTTTTCGTTTCGCAGCCGGTCGGATGGAACACTCGGCAATCCTGCGCGCTTATGGCCTCGTATATCGTTCGAGGAGCAGCATATGTTGACGTTCACCAGCGACCAGTGGGTCATCGTTGCCCTGATCTTCGTTCTTGGCCTGCTGGTCGGTGCGTTCATGGCTTCGGGTGGCGGGCGCAAGTGGAAGCAGCGCTACAACACCGAACTCGACCGCCGTCGCGAGCTCGAGGGCACCCACACCGCCCGCGAAAAGGAATGGCGTGAACAGGAAAGCCTCCACGCCGCAGCGCTGAAAGACCGCAGCCGCGATCCCGTCGTCACGCCGCGCGATCCGGTCGTCAATCGTGGCCCAGCCATTGGCAGTCGCGATTCCATTCCGGTGGTGGATCGCAATAACGACGGCGTGATCGACGATCGCGATCGGTAACGGCAATTCCCTCTCCCCCCGGGAGAGGGCGACTACCCCTCGATCTTCGAAAAATCCGCCACCCGGTGAACGGCGTCCTTGAATCGCGCGAGCAAGTTCAGGCGTCGCGCTCGGATCGCCGGGTCAGGGTCATTGACGATAACCCCCTCGAAAAACGCATCGATCGGCGCGCGCAGTGAGGCGAGTGCAGCCATCGCTGAAGTAAAGTCCTCGGATGCGATGGCAGCATCGGCACGAGTTTCGGCCTCACCAAGCGCAGCCACGAGTGCGATTTCTTCGGCGGGTCCTACAGCGTCGTCCTGGGCTTGACCCGGGACCCGCATTCCGTCGTCCACCGACAAGGCAGGCCCCGGGTCAGGCCCGGGGTGACGACCGTCGCTAGGGCTTTCCTTCTTTGAGATATTCGCGGCGCGCTTGTAGCCAGCATGAAGGTCGCGCCCCTCGCCCGTCTCGACAAACGCCTGCAACGCCTTCACGCGAGCGAGCAAGCGAACAAGATCATCTTCTCCGCCGAGCGCAAACACGGCATCGATTAGGTCATGTCGAACGCCGGCTTCGCGCTGTTGGACTTTTAGTCTGTCGGCGAAGAAGTAGCGCAGCTGTTCGAAGCCGTCCGCCAAGCCAAGATAATCTCGCGACGCAAATTCCGGATATTGCTCGAAGACATATGAAAGGCGCGTTCGAAGGTGGCTCTCTACGATAAGCGAGATCGCGCCGATGGCGGCTCGACGTAATGCATATGGATCCTTCGATCCCGTTGGAAACATGTCACTCCCAAAGAACGCCATTAGCGTATCCAGCTTGTCCGCCAGACTCACCGCGACCGTCACCGGCGCGGTCGGCACTTCATCGCCCTGCCCGACCGGCTTGTAATGATCGCGGATGGCGTCGCTGACCGCTTTGGACTCGCCCTGCGCCGCCGCCAGATAGCCGCCGATCACCCCCTGCAACTCAGGAAATTCGCCGACCATGCCAGTGACCAGATCGGCCTTGCATAGTTCCGCCGCGCGCCGTGCGTCCGCCGCCGAGCAACCTTTCACAATCCCTTCGGTCACCAGCCATTCCGCCAGCTTCGCAACCCGCTCGACCTTGTCGGCGACGCTCCCCAATTTCTCGTGGAATACGATCCCCGACAGCTTGGCCGCCTGCTGCTCTAGCGGCACCTTGACGTCCTGCTCCCAGAAAAAGCGCGCATCCGACAGCCGCGCGGCAAGCACCCGCCGATTGCCTTCGACGATCGCCGCCCCGCCCTCGTTCGCGGCAATGTTCGCGGTGCACACAAACGCCGGTGCCAGCGATCCATCATCGCGCCGCATCACGAAATATTTCTGATTGGTCCGCGCGGTCAGTTGGATCACTTCGGGCGGCACGTCGAGATAATCGGGGTCGAACATCCCCAGTAACGGCACCGGCCACTCGGTCAGCCCGGCATTTTCGACCACCAGCCCCTCGTCCTCGACCAAGGCATGGCCCGCTTCGGTCGCAGCCGCCTTCGCCCCGTCGCGGACAATCGCCTCGCGCTCCTGATGATCGACGATTACATGGCAGGCGCGCAATTTCTCGGCATAGTCCGACGCCCCGCCGATCGTGATCGGCCCGGGATGATGGAAGCGATGCCCCAGCGTCGTCGCGCCGCACGTGACGCCGTCGATCGCAACCGGCACAATCTCGTCGCCCAGCAACGCCACGATCGAGTGCAGCGGCCGCACCCATCGCAGCGCGCTCATGCTCGCCGAGGCCGCGCCCCAGCGCATCGATTTCGGCCACGCGAAATCGCGAATGATCCCGGCCACCGTTTCGCCCAGCACTTCGACCGCCGCCCGTCCCGGCTTGTCGATCACCGCGAACCAAACGCCGTCGCGTTCCTCGAGCTGGTCCTGAGCCAATCCCGTCTTGCGCAAGAAACCCTCAAGCGCCTGCGCCGGCGCCGACGAGCGCGGCCCCTTCACCTCCTCGCGCACCGCCTGCGTCTCCGACGGCACCTCACGCGCGATTAGTGCCAGCCGTCGCGGGGTCGACCAGACGTCGATCGCGCCGTGCGACAGCCCGGCCTTGGCCAAGCCTTCGGCAAACATCCGCCCCAGATCATTGCGCGCCTTGGCCTGCATCCGCGCCGGAATTTCCTCGGACAATAGCTCGAGCAGAAAATCATGGTGCGTCACGCCGCATACCCCTTGGCGTCCATCCATGACGCACACGCGCCCTTCGCCAGGTCGCGGACGCGGCCGATATAGGCCTGCCGCTCGGCGACGGAGATCACTCCGCGTGCCTGGAGGGTGTTGAAGATATGGCTCGCCTTGATCGCTTGCTCATAGGCCGCGATCGGCAGTTTGACGGCCAGGCAATTCTCCGCCTCCGCCGCCGCCTTTTTGAACAGGTCGAACAATGCCTCGGTATTCGCCACTTCAAAATGATAGGCCGACATCTGCCGCTCATTGTCACGGAACACGTCGCCGTAGGTCACGCCTTCGTTATTGAACTTGAGGTCGAACACATTGTCGACCCCCTGAATATACATCGCCAGCCGCTCGAGCCCGTAAGTCAGCTCTCCCGCCACCGGCTTGCAGTCATAGCCGCCGACCTGCTGGAAGTAAGTGAATTGCGTCACTTCCATTCCGTCGCACCACACTTCCCAGCCAAGTCCCCAGGCGCCCAGCGTCGGGCTCTCCCAGTCGTCTTCGACAAAGCGAATGTCGTGCTTCAATGGATCGATCCCGATCGCATCCAATGACCCCAGGTACATCGCCTGCAGGTCCGCCGGGCTCGGCTTGAGCATGACCTGATATTGATAATAGGCGCCAAGCCGATTGGGGTTCTCGCCATAGCGGCCGTCGGTCGGCCGACGACACGGTTGCACATAGGCGCATTTCCACGGATCGGGCCCCAGCGCGCGCAGCACCGTTGCCGGGTGGAACGTCCCCGCGCCCATTTCCATGTCATAGGGCTGGAGGATCAGGCAGCCCCGATCGCTCCAATAATGGTGGAGGGTCAGGATCAGGTCCTGGAAGGAAAGCGGCGCGGTCATGGCCAGCGGCTTTGGCCGATCAACAAACCCCCGGCAAGTGGACGTTCATGGCCCGCGTTCCTACATTAACGCTCAAAGCTGGTTTCAAGGAAGTATCGATGCGCCTGACGACATGGATGAAGCGCAGCCTTGCGTTGCTCGGCGGGGCCGCGCTGGCCAGCTGCGCGACCGTTCCGCCGCCTGCCGCGACCGCGGCCGCCAAGCCGGCGCTGTGGCGCGTGTCCGACCCCGATACGAACATCTATCTGTTCGGCACCTTCCACATGCTGCCCGAAGGCTATTCGTGGGAGACCCCGGCGATAAACGACGCCGTCGCGAAATCGGGCCAGCTCTATGTCGAAACGCTGATCGACGAAAAGCATCCCGAGCTGATCGCCGCCGAGCTTGGCCGGCTCGGCTTCGACGCCAGCCTGCCGCCGCTCGCCAACCGCATCGACCCCGCGCTCCGCCCGCAACTCGCCGCCGCGATCACGGCGAGCGGGGTACCTGCCGCTTACTATGACAAGATGAAAAGCTGGGCCGCCGCGTTCACGCTGGTCGGCACCCAGTTCAAGCAGCTCGGGCTCAAGGGCGAGGCCGGGGTCGAACCCGTGCTTCGTCATCAATTCGAAGGCGCGGGCAAGCCGGTTGGCCAGCTCGAAACCAATTCCGAACAGCTTGGGTTCTTCAACAATCTGTCCCTCCCCGCCCAGCGCGCCTTCCTCGAAGGGGCCATCAGTGAGCCCGACAAGCTGAAAGGCGAGTTCGCCGGCATGCTCGCCAGCTGGACCAAGGGTGATGTCGCCGGAATCGCCAGCAGCTTCAACGCCGACCTGTCCGACAGCCCCGAGTTGCGCGCGGCCCTATTGTCACGCCGCAACGCCAACTGGACCCGCTGGATCGAACAGCGGATGCAGCAGCCCGGCACGGTCATGGTCGCGGTCGGTGCAGGTCACCTTGCGGGTGACGAGTCGGTGATCAAGATGCTGGAAACGCAGGGGTACAAGGTGACCCGGGTGCAGTGAGGGTCAGGCTGCGCGGGCAGCCGGGGATCCGCGCAGCAGGCCCTCGGTGCTGAGGTCCTCGTCGATTTCCGGCCAGTAAATGCCATAGCCCGCGCCCGCCTTTTCCCAATGGGACCGCTGCTTGGCGGTGGCGTGAAGCAGGCGAGGATACCAGGCAAGCGGGACCGAAATCGTCCGTCCGTCCATTAAATCGACGATCAGGCTCGCATCGTCGAAGCGCACATCTAGAACGCGCTCGTCGGTGATCTTAGCTGAAATATTCATGCCACGCCTCCGACAGCCGCTTCCGGTGCTCATCGATCATCTCAACAATGCCACGAATCTCGTGCGCGCGGAAGCCACGGCTCTTCGCGACTTCGACCGGTTCCAGCCAAATCTTGATCGTTGCCTCTCCGCGGTCAACGTGGACGTGCGGCGGTTCGTTTGGCTCGTGGCTATAGAAATAGAAGCGAAACGGGCCGATCCGCATGACGGTCGGCATTAGGCAACCTCCTCCCCCACCGGCGGCTTGTTGTGCCCGAGCAGCCGCAGCACCTCGTCCGCCGCGTCGGCCAAATTCGTCCCCGGGCCGAAGATCGCCTGCACCCCCGCCGCGCGGAGCATCGCATAGTCCTGTGCCGGGATGACCCCGCCGGCAAACACCTTGATGTCCGCCCGGCCCATGTCCCGCAGTTGTTCGATCAACTCGGGGATCAGCGTCTTGTGCCCGGCGGCCAGGCTCGACGCACCAACCGCATCGACGCCCCTTTCGACCGCTAGTTCGGCTGTCTCGCGCGGGGTCTGGAACAGCGGTCCGGCAACAACATCGAAGCCCAGATCGCCGAACGCCGATGACACCAGGTTCGCCCCCCGGTCATGCCCGTCTTGGCCCATTTTCGCGACCAGCAGGCGTGGCTTGCGCCCGAGCCGCTGCGCGACGGCCTGCGTCCCGGCGATCGCATCCGACCAGCGCTTGTCGCCGCGCTGGCCGTAAATGCCCGACACCGGGGTCGGCGCGGTCGAATAGCGCCCGAACACCCGCTCCAGCGCATCGGAAATCTCGCCGAGCGAACAGCGCACCTGCGCCGCGTCCACCGCCAGCGCGAGCAAATTTTCGCCGCCTCGCGCCCCCGCCTCCAGCGCATCCAACGCCGCGCGCGCCCTCGCCTCATCACGCCCCGCCCGCATCGTCTCCAGCCGCGCAATCTGCCCGGCACGCACCTTGGCATTGTCGATCTCGAGGAAATCGAGCGTCGCCTCCTCCGCCAGTCGATATTTGTTGACGCCCACGACCACCGTCGCGCCCGTGTCGACCTTTGCCGCGCGCGCTGCCGCTGCTTCCTCGATCCGCATCTTGGGCAAGCCCTCGGCGACCGCTTTGGTCATCCCGCCATGCGCCTCGACCTCGTCGATCAGCGCCTGCGCCTTCTCCTCGAGCGACCGGGTCAGCGACTCGACGTACCATGACCCGCCGAGCGGATCGGCGACGGCGGTCACCCCGCTTTCCTCGGCCAAAATCAGCTGCGTGTTGCGCGCGATCCGGGCCGAGAACTCCGTCGGCAACGCGACCGCCTCGTCGAGGCTGTTGGTGTGCAGCGACTGGGTTCCCCCCAGCACCGCGGCCATCGCCTCGATCGTCGTGCGGATGACATTATTGTACGGATCCTGCTCGGTCAGCGACACGCCGCTGGTCTGGCAATGCGTCCGCAGCAGCTTCGACTTCTCCGATTTCGCCCCAAGGTCGGTCATGATCCGCCCCCACAGAGTCCGCGCCGCGCGCATCTTGGCGACTTCCATGAACAAATTCATGCCGATGCCCCAGAAGAAGGACAGGCGCGGCGCGAACGCATCGATGTCGAGCCCGGAGGCCTGCGCCGCCCGCACATATTCCATCCCGTCGGCAAGCGTGTAGGCCAGCTCCTGAACCGCCGTCGCCCCAGCCTCGTGCATATGATAGCCCGAAATCGAGATCGAGTTGAACTTGGGCATTTCGCGCGATGTGTAGGCGATGATGTCGGCCACGATCCGCATTGAGGGCTCGGGCGGATAAATGTAGGTGTTGCGGACCGCGAACTCTTTCAAAATGTCGTTCTGGATCGTGCCCGAGAGCAGCTTGCGGTCAACCCCCTGCTCCTCCCCTGCGACGATGTAGAAAGCCAGCACCGGCAACACCGCGCCGTTCATGGTCATCGACACCGACATTTCATCGAGCGGAATACCGTCGAACAGCAGCTTCATGTCTTCGACCGAATCAATTGCGACACCGGCCTTGCCGACGTCCCCGGTCACGCGCGGATGGTCGCTGTCGTACCCGCGATGCGTGGCGAGATCGAACGCGACCGACAGCCCCTTCTGCCCGGCCGCAAGGTTGCGGCGATAGAAGGCATTCGATTCCTCGGCGGTCGAGAAACCCGCATATTGGCGGATCGTCCACGGCCGCCCCGAATACATCGTCGCGTATGGCCCGCGCGTGTAAGGCGCGACGCCGGGATAACCGCTGTCGATTTGCGCCACATCCTCGGGCCCATAGACCGGCTTGAGGGTGATCCCCTCGAGCGTCTCGCGGGAGAGATCGGCGCCGCGCGATTCCTTGGCGGCAAGTTCGGTCCAGCGGTCAAAATCATTCGTCATCAAAAGGGCCTCAATGCGCCTGCTTGGGCGTTTCCATAATTTCGGTCAGCACCCCGCCCATGTCCTTGGGGTGGAGAAAGAAGATCGGCGTCCCATGCGCCCCGATCCGTGTGTCCCCAAGGATCCGCGCCCCCTTCCCCTCGAACCACTCGCGCGCCTCGTCAATATCCGCCACCTCGAAGCACACATGATGCTGCCCCCCGAGCGGATTTTTGGCGAGGAAATTGACGATCGGCGAATCCGCCCCGAGCGGCTCGATCAGCTCGATCTGGCAATTGGGCGCATCGACAAAACACACCCGAACGCCCTGCTCGGGCATGTCGAACGGCGTCCCGATCGCGCTCGCCCCCAGCACATCGCGATAAGTCGCGACACTCTGCTCGATCGAAGGGGTCGCGACCCCGATATGGTTGAGGCGGCCGATTTTCATGGGCGGTTTCCGTCATTGCGAGCGGAGCGAAGCAACCCAGTTTCCTGCCACTGGATGGGGTCCTCGCTTTGAGGGTCAATAAAGAGCAACGCTGTCATACAAGTCGTTCCACTCCGGGTTTGAACTTTCGATCAGCGCCAGCTTCTTCGCGCGAGAACCGCCCTTGATCTGCTTCTCTCGGGTGATTGCACCTTCCATCGTGTCGCCATTCTCGAACCACACTAGCAGCTTACAACCATATTTCTTTGTGAACCCGGCGATAACGCCTTCGCGATGTTGCCAAGTCCGTTGAACGAGGTTCGACGTGACCCCTGTGTAAAGCGTCCCGTTACGACGACTGGCCATGATATAAACTGCCGGTTGCTTCAAATGCCGAATGCCAATCCTTGCGAGGGACGCAGCGAACAAGCAATCCAGGCTTGCGAAACTGGTTTGCTTCGCTGCGCTCGCAATGACGGGCGAGGATCACAACGGAATATTGTCATGCTTTTTCCACGGGTTCTCCAACTGCTTGTTCCGCAGTTTCCGTAACCCCAGCGCCACCCGCCGCCTTGTCGAATGTGGCATGATCACCTCGTCGATGAAGCCCTTGCTCGCCGCCACGAACGGGTTCGCAAACCGTTCTTCGTACTCGCGCGTATGCTCGGCGATTTCCTCCGCCGTCTTCCCGCGAAAGATAATCTCGACCGCGCCCTTGGCCCCCATCACCGCAATCTCGGCGGTCGGCCAGGCATAGTTCAGGTCGCCGCGCAGATGCTTCGACGCCATCACGTCATACGCCCCGCCATAAGCCTTGCGCGTGATCACCGTGATCTTGGGCACCGTCGCCTCGGCATAGGCAAACAGCAATTTCGCGCCATGCTTGATGATCCCATTATGCTCCTGCGCGACCCCGGGCAAAAACCCCGGCACGTCGACGAAGGTCAGGATCGGAATATCGAACGCGTCGCAGAAGCGAACAAACCGCGCCGCCTTCTTCGACGAGTTGATGTCGAGGCACCCCGCCAGCACCATCGGCTGGTTGGCGACCACGCCGACCGTGCGCCCCTCGATCCGGCAGAAACCGATGATGATGTTGGCGGCATGCTTTGGCTGGACTTCGAAGAAATCGCCCTCGTCGGCGACCTTCCGGATCAGCTCGTGCATGTCATAGGGTGTCGCTGCCGATGGCGGCACCAGCGTGTCGAGGCTTGGCTCGGCGCGATCCCACGCATCGTCGGTTGGCCGCTCGGGCACGTCATGGCGATTGCTCAGTGGGAGGAAATCGAAAAAGTCCCGCGTCGCGAGCAGCGCGTCGATGTCGTTCTCGAACGCGACATCGGCCACCCCCGATTTCTGGGTATGCGATATCGCCCCGCCGAGTTCCTCTTGCGTCACGATCTCGTTGGTCACCGTCTTGACCACTTCCGGGCCGGTCACGAACATGTAGCTCGAATCCTTCACCATGAAGATGAAGTCGGTCATCGCCGGGCTGTACACCGCGCCCCCTGCGCACGGCCCCATGATCAGGCTCAGCTGCGGCACCACGCCCGACGCCAGCACATTGCGCTGGAACACCTCGGCATAGCCGCCCAGTGACGCCACCCCTTCCTGGATCCGCGCGCCGCCGCTGTCGTTAAGCCCGATCACCGGCGCCCCCACCTTCATCGCAGCGTCCATGATCTTGCAGATCTTCTGTGCGTGCCGTTCGGACAGCGAGCCGCCGAACACGGTAAAATCCTGCGCGAACACGAACACAAGCCGCCCGTTGATCGTCCCTGACCCGGTCACGACCCCGTCGCCCGGGAATTTCTGCGTCTCCATCCCGAAGTCGGCGCAATTATGCTCCACGAACATGTCGACTTCCTCGAACGAACCCTGGTCGAGCAACACCGTCAATCGTTCGCGCGCAGTCAGCCGTCCCTTGGCATGTTGCGCTGCAATACGTTGCTCGCCTCCGCCCAGTTTCGCCTCGGCCCGGCGTTGTTCCAGTTCGTCGATCGTCGTTGCCATCATTCGCTCCTGCCTGCTTTCTCCCTTCCACGCCGTGCGATTACCCGTCAACCGCGTGATCTTTTCGCATGTGCACAAATCTGTCGTGGCATAGGGTCGGTCGCGGAACCGTCGGCCGGTGCACACCGTTGTAATGAGGTAATGTTTTCAACAGGGAGTAGGCGATGATCACTGGTGTTGGCGTATCGGTCGGTTCCGCTGGAGAGGCTCTGCGCCCGCCCGAACATGCACCGATGATCCTGTGCTTTTCGCACCTGCGGTGGGAATTTGTTTTCCAGCGTCCCCAGCACCTCCTTACCCGCTTCGCCCGCAAGGCCCCTGTCGTCGTGTGGGAAGAACCGATCGATGCCGATGACGGCGCCTCGCCCTCGCTCCACATCCGCCCCGCCGCCGATTGCGCTGCAGTTACGTTGATCACTCCGCGCCTGCCGCCCGGCGGGTCGGAGGATGAGCGCGACGCCCTTTTGCGCCAATTGCTCGACGGCTATCTTGCCCGGATCGATCGCGCCTTCGTTGCCTGGTATTATACCCCGATAATGCTGTCTTTCTCGGCGCATCTGAAGCCCGCCTGCACGGTCTATGACGCGATGGACGAACTCGCCAATTTCCGCTTCGCTCCGCCCAAGCTGCTCGATCTCGAGCGCCAGCTGCTCGAGCGCGCCGATGTCGTCTTCACCGGCGGCTACTCGCTTTATGAATCCAAGAAGCAGCGCCACGGCAACGTCCATCCCTTCCCTTCGTCGGTCGACGTCGCCCACTTCGCCCAGGCGCGCGCCGGACTGCCCGATCCCGCCGATCAGGCGGCCCTTGCTCACCCGCGGCTCGGTTTTTATGGCGTGTTCGACGAGCGGATCGATCTTGACCTGATCGCCGCCGTTGCCGACGCACGCCCCGACTGGCTGCTCGTCATGGTCGGCCCGGTCGTCAAGATTTCCGAGGATGAACTCCCGCGCCGGGACAATATCCACTGGCTTGGCGGCCGCAGCTACAACGAGCTTCCGGCCTATCTGGGCGGCTGGGATGTCGCGCTGATGCCGTTCGCGATCAACGCTGCGACGCGGTTTATCTCGCCGACCAAGACTCCTGAATATCTCGCTGCCGGCGTGCCCGTGGTCTCAACCCCGATTCGCGACGTGAAACGTCATTATGAGCGTATCGCCGGTGTCCGCATTGCGGGCACTGCCGAGCAGTTCATCGCGGGTTGCGAGGCTCAGCTTGCGCTGCGCAAATCTGGCGACCGCTGGCTCGCCGAAGTCGACGGCCTTCTTTCGACAATGAGCTGGGACATCACCCAGGCTCGAATGGCCGCGCTGATCGACGAGGTCATCGCCAAGGACATCGCCGCGGACACGCGCCCCGCGATCGCCATGGCCCCCTCGGCAATTGGCCACATCGCCGCCACCCGCAAATATGACTATCTCATCGTCGGCTGCGGATTTGCCGGATCGGTCTTGGCCGAACGCCTCGCAAACCAGCATGGCGCGCGCATTCTGATGATCGACAAGCGCGATCATATCGCCGGCAATGCCTTCGACGAAAAGGACGCAGCTGGCATCCTCATGCACCGCTACGGCCCGCACATCTTCCACACCAACTCGGACGAGGTGTTCGCCTATCTCTCCAGCTTCACCAATTGGCGCGCTTACGAGCATCGCGTACTCGCCAGCGTCCGCGACAAGCTCGTTCCCATCCCGATCAACCGCACCACCCTCAACGAATTGTTCGACCTTGACCTCAAGACCGACGCCGAGGCCGCCGAATACCTCGCCTCGCGTGCCGAAACCGTCGACGAGATCCAGACCAGCGAGGACGTCGTCATCAACGCCGTCGGTCGCGAACTCTACGAATTATTCTTCCGCGGCTACACCCGCAAGCAGTGGGGCCTCGATCCGTCCGAACTCGACAAGCTGGTCACCGCCCGCATCCCGACGCGAACCAACACCGACGACCGTTATTTCACCGACAAGCATCAGGCGATGCCGGCCGACGGCTACACCGCCATGTTCAAGGCGATGCTCGACCATCCCAACATCGATATCGCGCTCGGTGCCGACTTCAACGACCTCAAGGACGAGGTCGAGGCGGACCACATCATCTATACGGGCCCGATTGACGAATATTTCGATTTCCGCTTCGGCAAGCTGCCGTACCGCAGCCTGAAATTCGAGCACAGGACCCTCGACCAAACCCAATATCAGTCGGTCGGGACGGTCAACTATCCGTCCGAGGACATCCCCTACACCCGTATCAGCGAATATAAGCACCTTACCGGCCAGTCGTCGGACAAGACCAGCATCACGCTGGAATATCCCTCGGCTGAGGGCGACCCCTATTACCCCATCCCCCGGCCCGAGAATCAGGCCCTGTTCAAGCGGTACGAAGCGCTCGCTGACGCGACCACCGGCGTCACCTTCGTCGGTCGTCTCGCCACCTATCGCTACTATAATATGGACCAGATCGTCGGACAGGCGCTCGCCACCTTCCGCCGCATTGACACTGCCCGCAAGGCGAAGCTGGGAGCCACCACGGCGCCGGCTTCATCGAGCGAGTATCGCATCGTGGCCTGAGGCCGCGCGCCCGTCACAGGGAGCCGATATGCCTTCCGCGATTGTCGAAGGTGCAGCATCGTCGCCGCTCCAGCTGTGGGGTGGCGTCGAATGCAGTGTCGTGCGTGTAGGTGACGAGGTCCGCGACGAACTTCGCGAAATGCGGCAGCTTGACCGGCTCGAGGATATCGACGCCATCGCTGCGCTCGGCATCAAGGCGATCCGTTTCCCGATATTGTGGGAGCATGTCGCCGCCACCGGCCCCAATTCGCTCGATTTCAGCTGGCACGACCCCCGCCTCGCTCGCCTGCGCAGTCACGGCATTCGCGTCGTCGCCGGGCTGGTTCACCACGGCTCGGGCCCGGCATGGTCGAACCCCGACGACCCCTTATGGCCGACCCAGCTCGCCGCCTATGCGGCCGCCGTCGCCCGCCGCTATTCGTGGATCGAGGATTGGGTGCCGGTCAACGAGCCTGTCACCACCGCACGCTTCACCAATCTTTACGGCCACTGGTACCCCCATCGCCGCCGCATGTCGGCAATGCTTCTTGCCCTCACTACCGAATGCGAAGCCATTGCCGCCGCGATGCGCGCCGTCCGCACGGTCAATCCCGCCGCTCGCCTGATCGTTACCGACGACTATGGCCATGTCTTCTCTACCGACATCATGGCCTACCAGGCCGCGCACGAGAACGAGCGTCGCTGGCTTGGACTCGATCTCCTCACCGGGCGCGTCCGCAAAGGTCACCCCTTCTGGGAATGGATGATCCAGGACGGGGTCGCTCAAGCCCGCCTCGAAGCCTTTCACGATGGAGCTGCCGCTCCCAACCTGATCGGTCTCGACCATTATCTCACCAGCGAACGCTTCCTCGACCACCGCACGTCGCTCTATCCAGACATCATCCCCGGCGATAACGGCCGCCACCGCTACGCCGACCTCGAAGCCGTCCGTATCCCCGAAATGGCGGACCAGCCGCTCGGCACCGCCGACCGCCTTGCCGAAATCTGGGCCCGTTACGGCATTCCGCTGGTCGTTGGCGAAGTCCACCACGGCTGCACCCGCGAAGAACAGGCGCGCTGGTTCGCGGAAGTCTGGCGCGAATGCCACAAAGCCCGCGCAGGCGGCGTCGACGTCCGCGCCGTCACCTTATGGGCGATGTTCGGCGCGATCGACTGGCGCTCGCTCCTCTTGCGCAAGGAAGGTCATTACGACGCCGGCGCCTTTGACCAGCGCGGCCCCGAACCCCGCCTGACGCTGGTCGGCGACATCGCTGCCCGCCTCGGGCGCGGCGAGCAGGTCGATCACCCGGTCCTCGCCCAGCCCGGCTGGTGGCACCGCCCCGCGCGCTTCCTGCTTCCCCCGCAAGGCCATGCGCTCAACGATCCGCTCCCCGGCCGCGAACTGCTGGTCACCGGCGCCACCGGCACGCTCGGCCACGCCTTCGCCCGCATCTGCCACCATCGCGGGCTTCCCGCCCGCCTCACGACTCGCGCCGAACTCGACGTGACCGATCCGACTTCGATCGCCGCCGCGCTCGAACGCCTGCGCCCGTGGGCCGTCATCAACACCGCTGGCTTCGTCCGCACCTGGGAAGCCGATGCCCGCGCCGACGAATGCTTCTCGATCAACAGCCTCGGCGCCGCACAGCTGGCAAAGGCCTGCCGCATCGCGGGCATTCCGTTCGTCACCTTCTCGAGCGATCTCGTCTTCGACGGACAATTGGGGCGCGCGTATGTCGAGGGCGACGCCACCTCCCCCCAGGGCGCCTATGGCCGCAGCAAGGCCGAGGCCGAGGCGCGGGTGCTCGCCGCCGACCCGGACGCCCTCATCATCCGCACCAGCGCCTTCTTCGGCCCATGGGATCGCCATAATTTCGCGTTCGACATCATCGCCCGGCTCAGGCGGGGTGACCCGATCGACAATGTCGCCGACGCCGCGGTCATCACCCCGACCTATGTCCCCGACCTCGTCCACGCCACGCTCGACCTGCTGCTCGACCGCGAAACCGGCATTCGCCACCTCGCCAACGAAGGCGCGCTCAGCTGGCACGAGCTCGCTCGCGAACTCGCCGCGCGCTCGGGCCATGATCCCCGCCGCATCAACGCGGCCCCCGCCGCGCCGTCGAACACCAGCCTCGACAGCCGCCACGGGGTCGCCCTTCGCCCCCTCGATTCGGCGCTCGACGATTTCGTCCGCCACTCGCGCCCGCTTGCCGAACTCGCCTGACGGAGCCAAGGAGAGCCGATGGAACGGCAGCATTGGCCCGCCCAGCTGTGGCTGGTGCGGCACGGACAAAGCCAGGGCAATCTCGCCCGTGACGAGGCGCATGAGGGCGGCAAGCTCGTCATCGACCTGAAATGGCGCGACGTCGATGTCCCCCTGTCCGACCTTGGTGAGCAACAGGCCGCCGCCGCCGGCCGCTGGTTCGCCAAGCGTCCCGAGGCCGAACGCCCACAAATCCTGCTCTCCTCGCCCTATGTCCGCGCCCGCCAGACCGCAGACGCCATCTGCAAGGCGGGCGGGCTCGCCGGGGGCGCCAAATCCACCGTCCTCGACGAGCGCCTGCGCGAACGCGAATTCGGCGTGTTCGACGGCCTCACCACCGCCGGCATCCGCGCCAGATATCCCGACGAGGCCGCGCACCGCGCCAAGATGGGCAAATTCTACCATCGCCCCCCCGGCGGCGAGAGCTGGGCCGACGTCATCCTGCGCCTCCGCTCGTCGCTCAACTCGATCGCCCTTCAATATGAAGGCAAGCGCGTGCTCATCGTCTGCCATCAGGTGGTCGTGCTGTGCATGCGCTATATCCTCGAGGAACTGACCGAGGCCCAGATCCTCGACATCGACCGGCAGGCCGAAATTCTCAATTGCGGGATCGCCGCCTACGACTTCTCCGCCGACCACAAGGGCCTGTGCGTCCCTCAATTGGCGCTATGGAACCACGGCGCCCCAATCGAGGCCGAAGGGGCGTCTCGGACCAGCGCGCCCGACATCATGGCCGGATCGCGCTAACGCTTTCCTCCGACAGATACCCTACTCGGACAGATAATTGTCCAACTCGTCCCCCGCCAGCCGGACGACATGAAGCACATTGGTCGATCCTGCGGTCTTGAACGGCACCCCGGCCAAAATCACCAGCCGCTCGGGTGCCTTCGCCAGCCCGTGGCGTAGCGCCATCCGCTTGGCTTTGGCGACCATCTCCTCGAAGCTCGCCACGTCGCGCGTGTGGACCGCGTAGACGCCCCACTGAAGCCCCAGCCGCCGCGCCACTTCCAGGCTCGCGGTCATTGCTAATATCTTCACCGGCGGGCGTTCGCGCGCAATCCGCCGCGCGGTCGATCCGCTCGACGTATAGCAAACCATCGGCCCGGTCTTAAGGTTGGTCGCGATCGTGCGCGATGCATCGGCCAGCGCATCGGCCGCGGTCTCCTCGGGGATAGTCTCGGTGAAATGGATCCGCGCCTCATAGACTGGGTCCAGTTCGACGTTGCGCGCGATGCGATCCATCATCGTCACCGCTTCGATCGGATATTGCCCGGCAGCGCTCTCCGCCGACAGCATGACCGCATCGGCACCGTCATAGATCGCCGTCGCCACGTCACTCACTTCGGCCCGCGTCGGGGTCGGCGAGACGATCATCGATTCCAGCATCTGGGTCGCGACTACCACCGGCTTGCCCATCTGGCGTGCCCGCGCGACGATCTTGTTCTGCAGCGGGGGGAGGCTCTCGGGCGGCAATTCCACTCCAAGATCGCCGCGCGCCACCATCACCGCGTCCGACAGCTTCAAAATCTCGTCGAGCCGCTCGATCGCCTGGGGCTTTTCGATCTTGGACAGGATCCCCGCCCGGTCGCCGATCAGGGCGCGCGCCTCGGCGACATCCTCGGGCCGCTGGACGAACGACAGCGCGATATAATCCGCCCCCATTTCCAGCGCGAACTGCAGGTCCGACCGGTCTTTTTCGGTCAGTGCCGGAATCGGCACCAGCACGTCGGGGACATTGACCCCCTTGTGATTCGACACCCGCCCGCCGACCTCGACCACCGCGCCGATCTTGCCCGGCTCGACAGCGGCAATCTTCAACCGCACCTTGCCGTCATCGATTAGCAACCGGTCGCCCTTGCGCGCCGCGGCGAACAGTTCGGGATGGGGCAATTCGACCCTGTTCTCGTCGCCCAGCGCAGGATTATCGTCGAGGACGAACATCGTGCCTTCGCGAAGCATCGCCGACCCGCCCTCGAAATCGCCGACGCGCAGCTTGGGCCCCTGAAGGTCGAACACGATCGTCGTCGCGCGCATGATCTTCTTCTCGAGCGCCCGAATCGCCTCGACCAACTTGACCTTGTCGGCTTGCTCGCCGTGGCTCATGTTGATGCGGAAGGCATCGGCCCCGGCGCGCATCAGCGCCTCGATCATCTCGGGGGTGTTGCTCGCCGGGCCCAGCGTCGCCAAAATCTTCACCTTGCGTTCGCGCGGCTGCATCATCTGGCTCACTGGTCGTTCCTTCGTCTGGGCGGCGCGGCAGCCATAGCCTGCCCGCGCGTCAGATCAACCGGCTTGAGCCCGGCCCGATGCTGGCCTAACGCGCCCCCGAAGCAACCCAGAAGCAACCCAATCGAGGACTGATCAGACATGAGTGACGGCAATGTCGCAGCCGAGCAGCTGCGGCTGTTCATCGAACGCATCGAGCGGCTCGAGGAAGAGAAAAAGGGCATGGCCGATGATGTGAAGGACGTCTACGCCGAGGCCAAGTCCAACGGCTATGACACCAAGACGATGCGCAAGATCGTCGCCCTGCGCCGGCTCGAAACGCATGTCCGCCAGGAAGCTGACGCGCTACTCGAAACCTATCGCACCGCGCTCGGCCTTGCCTGAGCTGATGGCCAGCTCCCCTGCCACTGCGGCCGAGCTGGCCAGCCAGCTGCTCGAACAGTCGGGCAGCGACCTCGGTATCGAGGAACGCCGCGTCCTTGAAAACATCGCCGCGGGCAACCTCACCAGCCGCGATGCCGCCGACGTTGCCGACGCCCAGGCCACCTTCGGCGAGCGACTGTCCGACCGGGTCGCCGCGGTCGGCGGCTCATGGGGCTTCATCATCGCCTTCTCGCTCGTCCTGCTCGGCTGGATGCTGCTCAACAGCGAGATACTCGGCAAATTTGGAAAGGCCTTCGACCCCTTTCCCTACATCTTTCTCAACCTGCTGCTGTCGACCGTTGCCGCGATCCAGGCCCCCGTCATCATGATGAGCCAGAATCGCCAGGCCTCGAAGGACCGCCTCGCCGCGCGGCTCGATTATGAAACCAACCTGCGCGCCGAGCTCGACATTCTCCGGCTCCATCAGAAGATCGATTCGCTCCTCGCCGGCCGGATCGATGCGCTTGGCGAAAAGCTCGATGAGATCGAACGCGAAGTTAGGCCCGATTAATCACATTCCGGCGATCGTCAGCCCCAAGAACAGCGCGTTGCTCAACCCATGCAGCGCGATATTAGCCCACATCCCGTAGCGCACCCGGGCAAAACCGAAGATTAGCCCGGCGGTCGCCTGCGGCAGCACGAACGGCAACAGCACCCACGGCCGGCTCATGTCGTAATTGCTGATATGCGCCAGCCCGAATAACAGCGCCGATGCGAAATAAAGCACCGGGAACACCCGTGCGAACCATAGCGGCGTGCTGCCCTTCGTCTTCCAGATCAGCACCGGCCCCACCACCAGCCACGCCAGCAGCAGCACCGCCATCGTCTTGAACGGCGCGGGCCCGACGGTCAGCCGCGCCATCGCCAGCGACGCGATGAACCCAACCAGCACCGCCACGGCCACCAGCATCCGCCGCCGCCCGCTCAGCCAGCCGCGAAACACGATCTCCTCGACGATCGGCAGCGCCAGCGCACCGACCAGCAGCGTCAACACCGGCCCGAATTTGCGCAATTCCTCAAAATCGGGCGTCTTCACGCCAAGCTTGGTCGACAGCCAGCTCAATCCCACCACCAGCGCAAAATCGAAAGCGATTACCAGCGCCAGCAGCTGCCCGACCTCTGCCATCGCCCGCCCGCCGAACGCCTCGCGCGCCGCCGGCAACCGTGGCCGCCGCACGAACCGCACCCACTCGATCCACATCTGCGGCACGAACCGCAAAACGCCGCCGGGCGCGGCCCCGCTTGTCGTTGCGCCATCCATCCGGTTAAGAGCCCCTTCTATTCCAAAGCACACGCAGGAGCCCCCGCCACCATGGCCGGCCATTCCAAGTTCAAGAATATCATGCACCGCAAGGGCGCGCAGGACAAGAAACGCTCGTCCATGTTCTCCAAGCTTTCCCGCGAAATCACCGTCGCGGCCAAGATGGGCCTGCCCGACGTCGACATGAACCCGCGCCTCCGCGCTGCGGTCAATGCCGCCAAGGCCCAGTCGCTGCCCAAGGACAATATCCAGCGGTCGATCGACAAGGCCGCGCGCGGCGACGCCGAAACCTATGAGGAAATCCGCTACGAAGGCTTCGGCCCCGGCGGCGTCAGTCTCATCATCGAGGCGCTGACCGACAACCGCAACCGCACCGCCACCAACGTCCGCACCGCAGTCTCGAAGAACGGCGGCAATCTCGGCGCCAGCGGCAGCGTCAGCCACGCCTTCGACCGCATGGGGCTGATCACCTACCCGGCCAAGGTCGGCGATCCCGACGCTGTATTCGAAGCCGCGCTCGATGCCGGCGCTCAGGACGTCTCCTCGTCCGACGACGGCCACGAGATCTGGACCGAAATCGCCGACCTTCACGAAGTCGCCAAGGCGCTCGAACCAAAGCTTGGCGAATATGAAGGCGCCAAACTCGCCTGGCGCCCGCAAGTCATGGTCGAGGTCAACGAGTCCGACGCCGGCACCCTGCTCAAACTGATCGACACGCTCGACGAAGACGATGACGTCCAGACCGTCTGGGGCAATTATGACGTCTCGGACGAGATCATGGAAAGACTGGCGTGAGCCATACCTCCTCTCCCCCTGGGAGAGGAAGGGGCCCATGCGCAGCATGGGAAGGTGAGGGTGACGACCGTTGCTCGGTCACCCTCACCCTTCCGCGGCTGCGCCACTCCCTCCCTCCCCCAAGGGGGGAGGTATCTTGATCATCCTCGGCCTCGACCCGTCGCTGTCGTGCACCGGCTACGGCCTCATTCGTGCCGAGGGTAATCGCCTGACCCACATCGCCAACGGCCAGCTCAAGACCGATCCCAAGGAATCCCTCCCCCAGCGCCTGTCCCACCTCGCGAGCCAACTCGAAGCCCTCCTCGCCGACCATCACCCCGCCACCGCCGCCGCCGAGGAAATCTTCCTCAACAAGAATCCCCAGTCGACCCTCAAGCTCGCCCAGGCGCGCGGGGTAGTCATCATGCTCGCCGCGCGCTCCGGCATCGACGTCGCCGAATATGCCGCGCGCCTGGTCAAGAAAGCCGTGGTCGGCACCGGCGCCGCTGAAAAAGTGCAGGTTCACGCCATGGTCCAGCGCCTCCTACCGGGCATCAGGATCGCCGGCCCTGACGCCGCCGACGCCCTGGCCGTCGCCATCACCCACGCCCATCATCTGGCGTCGGCGCGGCGGATCGCCTAGCCTCACCAGATGATCGCCCGCCTCACCGGTACTCTCGCCGAAACCACCGTCGACCATGCCGTCATCGACGTCGCAGGGGTCGGCTATGCCGTCCTCGCCAGCACCCGCACGCTCGACGCGATCGGCCCTGTTGGCGGCACGGTCCTGCTCCTCACCGAACTCCAGGTGCGCGAAGACAGCCTGACCCTGTTCGCCTTCGCCAACCCCGCCGAGCGCGAAAGCTTTCGCTATTTGACCAGCGTCCAGGGCGTCGGCGGTCGCGTCGCGCTCGCTATCCTGTCGGTGCTCGACCCGACCGATCTCGCCACCGCCGTCGCCCACGGCGACAAGGCGATGGTCGCCCGCGCGAACGGTGTCGGCCCCAAGCTTGCCCAGCGCATCGTCAACGAACTTGCCGGCAAGCTGGGAACCCCCGCCCTCGCCGCGGCCGCCGGATCACCTGCCCCTCGCGGCACCACCGCGCAGGACGCCCTTTCGGCCCTCGCTAACCTCGGCTTCAAACCCGCCGAAGCCACCGCCGCCGTCACCGCCGCCGCCACCGAACTCGGCGACGGCGCCACCCTCGACGCCCTCGTCCGGCTGGCGCTCCGCAAGGCCGCGAAGTAACGCTGTCCTACACCCGTCAGAGCTGGGCCCTGACGAGCACTGCCTGATATTCGAACCGCCGACTCATCACATTGGCGCTGCAGCTCCCCGGTCGGGTATACAAGCACACCCGATCTTCCCCCGCGCCGGCGCAGTCGCGGCGTGATCCAAAGCCGGCCGGAGGCGCTACGCCGTCATTGATCAGCATCGCGTTAAAGCCTTCCGCGGTCGCCCCCGGCTGGGACAGCGACGGCAGCGCTACCTTGGCCAGCAGGATGAGCGGGATCGGGCGGTGGACGAAGCCATAGCCGAAATCGATATTCTGTTCGCGATTGACCGCCAGCCCGCACACCCGCGCATCCCGCACCGCGCGCGCGGCCAGCCGCGACGGTCCCCCGTCCCTGCGCCATTCATGCCGAAAAAAAGGCCCCGCTGCGATCGCCATCGACGCCCCGCCGAACAGGGCCAGCAACACCCCGGTCGTCACCCATCCGCGCGGCCGCCTGAGCCGCTGCCCGAAAAGCGACATCCGCGTAAGGTTCACCGCCCCGATCGCCGCCAGGATCAACAAGATCTGGATCGACAACCACAGGAACCGCCATTCCTTGTGGCCGATCATCTGATGGACCAGAATATTGACCCACGCCGCGACCAGCAACGGCCAAAAACGCCTGCCCGCAAACAGCGACGCCGTCGCGATCAGCGCCGAGACGACGGGCAAATGCCTGCCCATCTCGGCCATATAAACCCACGGTCCCATACCCCCGAACCGCGCCATCCACCCCGAATCAATGTTCATCCGGTAATTGTTGAGGATCCATTGGTAAGGAACTTGCCCCATCACCAGGTCGATTGCACCGCCGACGATGATCACCGGGATCGCGCCGATCAGCAGCCCCTGCCACATCCGTCGGTCGCGCCCCGCGGTCAGCGCCGCAAACACCCCGATCGCGGGCACAAAGGGAAAGCGCAGCAGCCCGGCGAGCGCCAGCAACATTCCCGCCAGCACGATCGTCCGCATCCGCGCGCCTTGGCGAAGCGCGCCCGTCCGAAGCATCGCCGCCGCGGGCAGGAAACAGGCAACGGCCATGCTCTCGCTCAGCAGCTGGACCGAAAAATACACGCTCTCGACCCACAGCGCAGTTACCGCCATCGCCACGATCGCATGCTGCCGCGATACCCGCGCGCCCAGATACCAGGCCGCGATCACCGGGGAGAAATTCGCCATCGCGATGATCACCCGCGGAACGATCAGATAGCCCGCGCCGTGGGGATCGATCCACGCGCCAAGCTGCATCGGCCCGGCGACCAGCAACGGGATCAGCCAGCTTCGGATATCATAGCGAAATTCCCACGGCACTACGCCATAGCCGAACACCAGCCGGTGGGCCTGCTCGCCATATTGCAGTGCCTCGTCGGGATGATGCGTCGCATACAGATCGAAAGCTGCGATCCGAAGCCCCGCCGCCACCGCCAGCACCAACCAGAATGACGCCGGCAGCGCGCGCCATCCGCTCCCGATCTGCAAATGCGCGATCTGCCGATGCGGCACCTGCCCCATGCTGCCCGATGCTCCCCCGCCGGCCCCCCGCCGACGTGCGCCGGACATAATTCGTGTTTCCCGCAACTGCGACAAAAATCATCCCCGCGCTGATTATCTGTCTCACGGCAACGCCTTTCTGCATCGTCGCGGCGAAGTAACGCTGTCCTACACTGCCCCTTTTGTGCTTGAAGCAGTCCGCATCATGTTCCCGACCAGATCCCCTTCGCGATTGCAAAAAATCGGCTGCGCGAAAATGCGTCGTCAGCGCGAACATGTGTGAACATTCGCCGTCATGACCCCCGATCCCGCCCGCATCACTACCCCCGAACGCACCCCCGAGGATGCCGACGCTGCACTTCGCCCCAAATCGCTCGACGAGTTCATCGGTCAGCAGGGTGCCCGCGAGAATCTGCGCATTTTCGTCAACGCGGCCAAATCGCGCGGCGAAGCGCTCGACCATGTCCTGTTCTTTGGACCCCCGGGGCTCGGCAAGACCACCCTCGCCGCGATCCTCGCCCGCGAAATGGGGGTCGGTTTCCGCGCCACGTCGGGCCCGGTCATCGCCAAGTCGGGCGATCTTGCCGCACTGCTGACCAATCTCGAAGACGGCGACGTGCTGTTCATCGACGAGATCCACCGCCTGTCCCCCGCGGTCGAGGAAGTCCTTTATCCCGCCATGGAGGACCGCGCGCTCGATTTGATGATCGGCGAAGGTCCCTCGGCCCGCTCGGTCCGCATCGACCTGCCCCGCTTCACACTCGTCGGCGCGACCACCCGGCAGGGCTTGCTCACCACCCCACTGCGCGATCGTTTCGGCATCCCCATCCGCCTCAACTTCTACACCGTCGCCGAGCTTGAGCAGGTCGTCACCCGCGCCGCGCGGCTGCTCAACGCCCCCGTCACGGAAGACGGCGCTCACGAAGTCGCCCGTCGCAGCCGGGGCACCCCGCGGATCGCCGGCCGCCTGCTCCGCCGGGTGCGTGATTTCGCCCATGCCGCCGGTGCGACCAGCATCGACGCCCCCGCCGCCGACCGCGCCCTGACCCGGCTCGAGATCGACGGCCTCGGGCTCGACGCGATGGACCGCCGCTACCTGATCATGATCGCCGACCTCTACAATGGCGGCCCGGTCGGGATCGAGACCCTCGCGGCCGGCCTCAGCGAACCGCGCGACACGATCGAGGACGTGATCGAGCCTTATCTCATCCAGCTTGGCCTCATCGCCCGCACTGCTCGCGGTCGCTGCCTCAACGGGCGCGGCTGGACCCACCTCGGCCTCGCCCCGCCCCCCAGCGCGCAAAGCGGATTGTTCGACGCCAACCTGCCAGACGAAGGAAAGTAATGCGTATTTTGATACTTGCCGCCGTTGCGACGCTTGCGACGTCCGTCCCCGCTCAGGCCCAGACCCCCGCCTCCGTCGACTACACCAGCAACGCTAACTGGCTCTGCCTCCCCGGAGCCCGCGATATTTGCGCTGTCCCCCTCGCCACCACCGATCTTCCCGCGTCAGGCTACGCCGCGCGCTCCACCGCCTCCCCCGCCGCAGCCCCGCCGGTCGATTGCTTCTACGTCTATCCCACGGTCAGCCACGACCCCGGGCTCAACAGCGACCTCGTCGTATCCGACAGCGAAGAACGCCTCGCCGCGCAGAATCAGCTCGCCCGTTTCGCCAGCGTCTGCCGTCCGTTCGCGCCCATCTATCGCCAAATGACCGTCGGCGCGATCACCGCCGTCATGACCGGCGGCGACGTCTCTGCGGCGGCGAAAATCGCGTACGGCGACGTCTCTGCCGCGTGGCGCCAGTTCCTCAAGTCCCGCAACGCCGCCCGCCCGTTCGTCCTCATCGGCCACAGCCAGGGCTCGCTCCTCCTGCAGCAGCTCATCGCCAACGAGATCGAGGGCCGGCCCGTGGCAAAACGCATGCTTCTCGCCATCATCCCCGGCTACAACACGCTGGTCCCACAAGGAAAACTGGTTGGCGGCAGCTTCAAGTCGACCCCCCTGTGCAGCCGCCCCGCACAATCAGGCTGCGTCCTCGCCTGGTCGAGCTACCGCGAACACAATCCGCCGCCGGAAGGCGCGCTGTTCGGCTATGCCAGTGCTCCCGGAATGACCGTCGCCTGCACCAACCCCGCATCGCCCGGCGCCAGCAGCTGGACCAAATTCGACAGCTACTGGACCCGTAGCGGCTGGCCCTCGGTTCCCGGCGGCGCGATCAGCTGGTCGTCGCAAGGCCCGCCCCCAACCCCCTTCCTCCACACCAGCGACCTCGTCTCGGGCCGCTGCATCAACGACGGCCCGCGCGGCTACCTCTCGATCCGCACCAACGTCGTCCCCGGCGGCAGGCGCACCGACCGCATCGGCGGCGAAGTCGGCCTCATGGGCTTCTTCCTCCCCGGCTGGGGAATGCACCTCAACGACATCGCCGAAGTCCAGGGAGACCTGATCAAACGCATCAGAGAGGTCAGTCGCGCGGGGTTGCCGCGATGAGTCGCGGGCGGCTAAAGCCTGCGTCATGGCGTCACATCCCCTCGACCAGCCCTATCGCGGCGGCTTCATCGGGCCTGAGCACCACTTCGCGCTGACCGTCTATTTCGAGGATACCGACACCGCCGGGATCGTCTATTACGCCAATTATCTCAAATATATGGAGCGCGCCCGTTCCGACATGCTGCGCGCCGCAGGGATCGACCAGGCAGCCGCGCTTGACGCCGGGACCGGGGTCTATGCGGTCGCCGAGGCGACGATCAAATATCTCAGGCCCGCCCGGCTCGGCGATGATCTTCAGCTCGTCTCGACCCTCGCCCTCGTCCGCGCGGCCAGCGTCGACATTCATCAGACGGTCATGCGCCTGGGGCAAACCTTGGCCAAAGCCCGGATTACCGCCGCTTTCCTCACCCCCGAAGGTCGGCCGACCCGCCAGCCGCGGGAGTGGATCGACCGGTTCAACGCCATCATGACCCAAGGAAACTAATGCCACCCGTCATTGCCAGCACCGACCTCATGTCGCCCCTGTCGCTTTTCCTCCACGCCGACATCGTCGTGAAGCTGGTCATGCTCGGCCTCCTCGCCGCCAGCGTGTGGACCTGGGCGATCATCTTCACCCATTCGATCCGCCTGCGCCGACTGGGCCGCGCCGGCGCTGCCTTCGAACGGGACTTTTGGGCCAGCGACGACGTCGACGGGTTCGCCGCCAAACGCGGGTCCGACAAACTGCCCAACGCCGCCATCGTCACCGCCGGGCTGGACGAATGGCGCCGCTCGGCCCGCCTCCGCAACGCCGACCATGGCGGTACGCGCGAACGCCTGTCGGGCGCCATGAACAGCGCCATCGCGACCGAACTCGACCGCTTGTCCGACCGGCTCAACATCCTTGCCACGGTCGGGTCGGTCGCCCCGTTCGTCGGATTGTTCGGCACCGTGTGGGGGATCATGCGCAGTTTCACGGCCATTGCCGGCGCCAACAACACTTCGCTCGCGGTCGTTGCCCCCGGGATCGCCGAAGCCCTCTTCGCCACCGCCATCGGCCTGTTCGCCGCCATCCCCGCGGTCATCGCCTACAATCGCCTGACCCACGGCCTCGACCGATTGGAAGCTAGCCTTGGCCGCTTTGCCGACCGCTTCCACGCCACCCTGACCCGCGAGCTCGAGGCCGCCTGATGGCGATGGGAGTTCACAGCCGCCGCGGAAGAAGCGGGCGAAGGGCCCCGATGGCCGAGATCAACGTCACGCCGCTGGTCGACGTGATGCTCGTCCTCCTCATCATCTTCATGGTCACCGCCCCGCTGCTTGCGGCGGGCGTCCCCGTCGACCTGCCGCAGAACCGCGCCGCGCCGCTCGACCAGCAGGTCAAGCCTGTCCAGCTCTCCATCGACCGGCAAGGCGCGATCTTCATCGACGATGCCCCGGTCACTGCCGATGCCCTCCCCGCGAAACTCGCCGCCATCGCTGCCCAGCCCGCCCCGGCCGAGGGTCGCCGCATCTACCTGCGCGCCGACCGTGCCCTCGATTATGGCCGCGTGATGAAGGTCATGGGCGAACTCAACCACGCCGGGCTCAACCGCGTCGCGCTCGTCTCGGTCGGCGAAGATTCTCCTTCGGCAGCCCCCGCGCAATGACCGTCGACCGCGCCGAACTCGCCGGGACCGGCGCCGCGCTGACCTTCCATGCCGCGCTGATCGCCGCGCTGTCGTTCAGCCTGGCGCATGTTACCAATCCGCCCGAGCCCCCGCCGATGGAGGTCGAGATGGTCGACGAAGTCGGGCTTGCTCCCTCGGCCCCCGCCGCGACTCCCGCGCCGCCGCCCCAGGCCCAAGCGCCCGAGCTGGCGGAAACCCCGCCCCCGCCCCAGCCCGAGGCGGCGCCAACTCCAGTCGTCCAGCCGACCCCGCAGCCTCGGGTCGCACCCGCCAATACCCTCGCCGCGCAAGTCGCCCAGCTCCGCCCATCCCCGCCGCGCCCGCAACCCGCGAAGACAGCTACAGCCAAGCCCGCCCCCGCACGCCCCGCCCCGCCCCGCGCCTCGCGCATCGGCGCCGATTTCCTCAAGGGGATCGCCGACCCCGCTGCCCATGCCGCGACCGCCCCGGCCCGCGCTTCCGCGCCGACCGTCAGCGCCTCGGCCATGGCCGGGATCCAGCAGGCCATTGTTAGACAAGTGCAGCCTTGCGCCAATCGCCAGGTCAACCCCGGCCCGGGCGCCTCGCGCATCAAGGTAAAGCTGCATCTTCTGCTTGACCGGCAGGGCCGCCTCACTAGCCCCCCACAGGTGATCGGCACGAGTGGCGTCGACGACGACAATACGCGCTACGAGGAGCGGGTTAAAGACCTCGCTGTGACCATCATTTCAGGTTGCTCTCCCATCACTGGCCTACCCCAAGAACTATACAAAACCGCGAACGGCCAAGGTTGGGGCAACTTCATAATGAAATATAATCTGCCATGAGGAAGCTTATGACCAAGATCGCTCTCGTCCCACTCCGTCATTGCGAGCGCAGCGAAGCAACCCAGCGCGCTGGGTTGCGTCGTCGGCTGCGCCTGCTCGCGATGACGGCGTTGTTTTTTCCGGCCGTCGCGATCGCACAGGACGCCCCTCCGCTCGAGGTCAATGTCGTCGGCGGCACCAATGCCGTCACCGCCATCGCCGTCCCCGCGATGCCGACCGCCCCCGGAGTCCAGCCCGGCCTCGGTCGCCAGATTGCAGAGGTCATCGCCTCCGACCTTCGCTCGACCGGCCTGTTCACCCCGCTCGGCCCCGACGGCCTCGGCTCCTATTCGCAGGACGCCGCCTCCGCCCCCGCCTACGCCACCTGGCGCTCGGCCGGCGCGGCGCAGCTCGTGGCGGGCTATGTCGAGGCCAACGGCGCCGACCGCATCACCCTTGCCTGCTACATCCATGACGTCAGCGCCGCGCGCGAATTGACCCACCAGGGCTTCGTCGTCGCTGCTTCCGACTGGCGCCGCGCCGCGCACAAATGCGCCGACACCGTCTATTCGCGCCTCTCGGGTGAGACCGGCTTCCTCGACACCCGCATCGTCTACGTCGCCGAGACCGGGCCCAAGAACAACCGCACCAAGCGCCTCGCGATCATGGATTCTGACGGCTCCGACCACCGTTACCTGACGCTCGGCGACAGCACCGTCACCACCCCGCGCTTCTCTCCCACCGGGGACCGGCTGGTCTACATGACGACCATGGGCCGCCGCCCGCGCGTCATGCTCATGGACGTCGCTAGCGGCACGAAGCGAAGCCTGGTCCCCGGCCTCGTCCTGACCTTCGCGCCGCGCTTCTCCCCCGATGGCCGCAACGTCGTCTTCTCGATGGCGAAGAATGGCCGCACCGGCATTTATGTCGTGCCCGTCGCCGGTGGCCCGCCGCGCCGACTGACCGACAGTGTCGGCGCCGACACCTCGCCCAGCTACAGCCCCGACGGCAGCCGAATCGTGTTCGAAAGCGATCGCGGCGGCACGCAGCAACTCTATGTAATGAACGCCGATGGCACCGGCCAGAAGCGCATCAGCTTCGGCGGCGGTCGCTATGCCTCTCCGGTGTGGAGCCCGAGAGGCGACCACATAGCCTTCACCAAAATCGCCGGAAACTTCCGCATCGGCATCACGTCCCCCTCGGGCGGGGGCGAGAAGATCCTCACCGAAGCGTGGCAGGACGAGGAGCCGAGCTGGGCGCCCAATGGCCGCTTCGTCATGTTCAACCGCATCCGCCAAGGCAGCTCGGGCCAGACCAACCTCTACGCGGTCGACATCAACGGTGGCGATCCGCGCCGCCTTCCCACCCCCCAGGACGGCAGCGACCCCAGCTGGTCGCCGCTCCAGCGCTAACCCCAGGAGAATATCCCATGCGCCACACGCTCAACCTCGCCCTCATCGCCGCGCTGCTCGCGACCGGTGCTTGTGCCCGCCGCGAAAAAGCGGTCACCACCACGCCTCCGCCAGTGACGGCGACCACGCCCGTCGCCACCAACGAGGATGACGTCGGCCTCGTCGAACTACCCGGATCGCAGGCCGATCTCGTCGCCAAGGCCGGAACCGACACGATCCACTTCGGCACCGACAAGTCCGACATCGACCCCGAATCGCGCACCATCCTCACCGCTCAGGCGAAGTGGATGATGGCCAACCCCGCGGTCCGCGCCTCCCTTGAAGGTCATGCCGACGAACGCGGCACTCGCGAATATAATATGGCGCTGGGGGAGCGGCGGGCCAACGCCGCGCGCGACTATCTGGTATCGCTGGGCGTGCCCACGGCACGGCTGCTTGTCACCAGCTGGGGCAAGGAAAAGCCTGTTGCGACGGGCTCGGACGAGGCCGCCTGGGCCCAGAACCGCCGCGCGGTAACGGTCGTCGTCAAATAGGGCTCAGGCAGCCCGGCTATGCGTCGCGTTGACCCCAAGCCACGACCGCGCCTGGCGCTGGGCCTCGGCAATCTCGCGGGCACTCATTTCCTGGGCGATTTCGGCGCGGCACTGTTGCGACCGAGTGTCGCCCGACAGCGCGCCGAGGTTGAACCATTTATGCGCCTCGATCAGGTCGACATCGACCCCGCCGCGGCCGGTCGAAAAGCTTACGCCCAGTTCGAACAATGCCTCGATATCGCCCCGCTCGGCATCGGCCAAACGGCTGCGGAGGAGGAAGTCTGCGCTCTTCTGTGACATCGCGTTCATCGGTCGAACCCCTGTTCTGATGAACCCAGCTTCGGCCCCCAGTTGCGAACAAATGGTTAACGCGAAAATCACCCTGCTCGAACTAGTCCGGTCAAAGCGCGATATTGTCGATCAGCCTGGTCTTGCCCAGGCTCGCCGCCGCCGCCAGCCGCGCTTCACGGTCAAGCGTGTCGATCGGCTCCAGCGTCGCCGCGTCGACCAGCGCGACATAGTCGATCCGCTCAAACCCCGCCGCGACCAGCCGTGCACGCGCTGCCGCCAGGATCGTCGCCACCGGCTCGTGCCCCGTCCGGATCGCCGCGCGCGCTTCCTCCAGCGCCTGTGGCAAGGCCACCGCCCGGCGCCGCTCGTCGGCCGACAGATACGCATTGCGCGACGACAGCGCGAGCCCGTCGGCATCGCGCACGATTGGCACCCCGACCACCGCCACCGGCAGGCCCAGGTCGCGCACCAGTTGGCGGATCACCGCCAGCTGCTGGAAATCCTTTTCCCCGAACAGGGCAACCTCGGGCATTGTCGCGATCAGCAGCTTCAGCACCACCGTCGCGACGCCGTCGAAATGCCCCGGCCGCGCCGCTCCGTCCCACCGCTCGCTGATCCCGGCAACACTGACGTTGGTAGCAAATCCGCGCGGATAAAGCTGTGTCGCGGTCGGCATCCAGACCAGATCACATCCGCCCGCCGCCAGCATCGCCGCATCCTCCGCCTCGCGCCGCGGATAGCGATCGAGGTCCTCGCCGGCCGCGAACTGCAGCGGATTGACGAAGATCGTCGCCACCACCCGGTCCGCCCGGCGCCCGGCTTCCTCGATCAGCGCCATGTGCCCGGCATGAAGCGCGCCCATCGTCGGCACCAGCGCCACCGTCGCGCCCTGCCCGCGCAAAGCGATCCCACGCCCACGCAGCTCGGCCAGCGCCGGGCCCAATGCTTCCAACTCACGGATAGTTTGCAAGGATATACCCCCTCCGGTAGGACCTCGGCAGCGTGTAGTTTCAGGGGGCAGCCGCGGCAATGAGCCAAGTGCATTTCATCGTTTTCGCCAATGAAAAAGGCGGCACTGGCAAGTCGACGACCGCAGTCCACACCGCCATCGCGCTGGCCGCATCGGGCCACCGCGTCGGCGTGCTCGACCTCGACAGCCGCCAGCGCACGACCACCCGCTACCTCGAAAATCGCGACGCCACCATGGCCCGGCTCGCCGAACAGCTTCCCCAGGCCCGCTACGAAGTGCTCGACGACCAGACCGAAGCTGGCCTCACTGCTGCGATCGACCGCCTTTCGGCGACCAGCGACGTCATTGTCATCGACACCCCCGGCCGCGATGACCCCGTCGCCCGCGCTGCCATCCTGCGCGCCGATACGCTCGTCACCCCGATGAACGACAGCTTCGTCGACCTCGACCTGATCGGCCAGGTCCACCCCGACACGTTCAAGATCACCAAGCCCAGCTTCTATGCCGAGCTCATCTGGAACAGCCGCACCCAGCGCGCGAAAGTCACCGGCAAGTCGGTCGACTGGGTCGTCCTGCGCAACCGCCTCCAGCATATCCAGTCGCACAATCTCGCCCGCGTCGGCGCGGCGATGGACGAGCTTGCTCGCCGGGTCGGCTTCCGCGTCATCCCTGGTCTCGGCGAGCGCGTCATCTACCGCGAGCTGTTCCCCAAGGGCCTCACCCTGCTCGATCTCAAGCAGCTCGGCGAGGTCGGAATGGGGCATATTGCGGCGCGGCAGGAACTTCGTGAAATGGTCGCGGGTTTGTCGATTCCATCGATCATCGAACAGCCCGGGCAACTCGCCGCTGCGGGCTGACCATTTCAGGGGTTTTCATGTCTCACGAGTTTCACGCGTCGATCCTGCGCGAATATGACATGCGCGGCATCGTCGGCAAGACGCTCCACGCCGCGGACGCCAGCGCCCTTGGCCGCAGCTACGGCGCGCTCGCCGTCTCCGAAGGCGCGAAAACCATTGCCGTCGGCCGCGATGGCCGCACCCATTCGCTGGAGCTCGAGACCGCGCTGATCGACGGCCTGACCGCCTCGGGGCTCGACGTCGTCCGCATCGGCATGGGCCCCAGTCCGATGCTCTATTTCGCCGCCGCCACCCTTCCCGTTCAGGGCGGGATCCAGATCACCGGCAGCCATAATCCGGCCGATTACAATGGTTTCAAGATGCTGCTCAACGGCCGTTCGGTCTTTGGCGAAGAGATCCAGGCGCTCGGCCGCCGTGCCAAGGCCGCCGATTGGGTCGATGGCCACGGCCAGGTCAGCGACACCAATGTCGAAGACGCCTATGTCGATCGGCTGGTCGAAAACTTTGACGGCGGCGCCTTTCGCATCGGCTGGGACAATGGCAACGGCGCCGGCGGCCAAGTGCTTGAAAAGCTCGTCCGCAAACTCCCCGGCGAGCATCATCTGCTCTACACCGAGGTCGACGGCACCTTCCCCCACCACCACCCCGACCCGACGGTCGAGGCCAATCTTGCCGACCTCAAGCAACTCGTCGCCGACAAGAACCTCGACTTTGGCATTGCGTTCGACGGCGACGCCGATCGCATCGGCGCGGTCGATGGCCGGGGCCGGGTCATCTGGGGCGACCAACTGCTGATGATCCTGGCCGCGCCGGTGCTTGAAGCCCTTCCCGGCTCAACCATCATCGCCGACGTGAAGGCATCGCAGACCCTGTTCGACCGCATCACCGAAATGGGCGGGAAGCCCCTGATGTGGAAGACCGGGCACAGCCTGATCAAGTCGAAGATGAAGGAGACCGGCGCGCCGCTTGCGGGCGAAATGTCGGGCCATATCTTCTTCAAGCACGAGTGGTACGGCTTCGACGACGCGCTCTACGCCGCCGTCCGCCTGATCCGCGCCGCCACCTCGCTCGGCAAGTCGGTGACCCAACTGCGCTCGGAAATGCCGGTCTCGGTCGCCACCCCCGAACTGCGTTTCCAGGTCGACGAGACGCGCAAGTTCGCCGCCGTCACCGAAGTCGCCGCGCGCCTCGCCGCCGACGGCGCGACGGTGAATTCGACCGATGGCGTCCGCGTCAACACCCCCGATGGCTGGTGGCTGCTGCGCGCCTCGAACACGCAAGACGTCCTTGTCGCCCGCGCCGAAGCGAAAGACGAAGCCGGCCTCGCCCGCCTCACCGCCGCCATCGACGCCCAGCTTGCCGCATCAGGGATCGACCGGGTCGAGGCAGCGCATTAGCGCTCGCCTTAGCCCGCCAAAATCGCCGCCGCCGTCTGCTCGATCGTCCCCGCGACCAGGATTGCGTCGCTGCCGATCATGCCGATCTTGGTCTGGTCATTTTCATGCGCGCGCAGGTAGGCAATGTTCTGGGCAATCACCATATAATCGCCCCCGCGCGACTTCAACTTGACGAACTTCATGACGGTGGCTCCCTAAGCCCCCGCCATACCCCCGCCCCCTCTCCGTCCGGTTAACGCTTCGCGTGATCGCTCTCGACGACATTGTGGATATTGGTCAACTATGCGACGCTTCGCGAAGGAGGGCTGAAGATGACACTTGCCGCTGTCACCGCTTCGCTGCTGTTAGCCGCTTCACTGGCAGGTCATGCAACCGCATCCGCGAAGAACCCATTGGTCGGTACGTGGCAACTCGAGCAGTATGTGGACACTCCTGAGGGCGGCGTACCCGTATATGCTTTCGGAAGTCATCCAGTCGGGTTGTTTGTGTTCACTGCTGACAGTCACGTCTCTATCAGTTTGATGCGAAACCCACCGGCGGTTGGCACCGAAAGCAGCGACCCCGACCCGGATGCATGCATTCCTGCGTGGTATTGCTCGTACTTCGGGACCTACCGATACGATCCGGCAGGTCCAAGCTGGACGACGCATGTGACCGGTGGGAACATTCCAAACTACCTCGGGACGGACCAGCGGCGCACGTTCACGATTGAAGGCCCGATTCTTACCATATCTGAAACTTACTCGGCGGATGGGAAGACGATTCATGCAAGGCGCGTGCTACGCCGCATCCAACACTGACGTCCGCTTCCCGCCAAACTTCCCGCCTCACTCATCCTCATCCTCATACCCCACCAGATTCAGCTCCCGCGCCTTGATCTGGTGGAGCATGCACCAATGCTTCAGCGCATCCTCTCGCCCATGCGTGATCCACACCTCCTTCGGCGCGACGTCCTTCAGCGTCCGCGTCAACTCGTCCCAGTCGGCATGATCGGAAATGATCAGCGGCAGCTCGACATTTTTCTGCCGCGCGCGCTGCCGCACTCGCATCCAGCCCGATGCCATCGCCGTCACCGGGTCGGGCAGCCGCCGCGACCAGCGATCGTTGAGCGCCGACGGCGGGCAGATGATGATCCGCCCCACCAGCTCCTCCTTCTTCGCCCCCGCCACCGGCCTGAGCTCGCCCAGCGGCACCCCCAACTGCTCATACAGCGCGCACAGTCGCTCCATCGCCCCATGATAATAGATCGGCGCTTCATGCCCCCGCGCGCGCAATTCGGCGATCACCCGCTGCGCCTTCCCCAGCGCATAGACCCCGACCAGCACGCACCGCTCGGGCTCGGCGCGGAGCCGGTGGAGCAGCCGGTCGATCTCCGCCCCGGTATCGGGATGGCGAAACACCGGCAGCCCGAACGTCGCCTCGGTGATGAAGATGTCGCACGGCACCGGCACGAACGGCGCACAGGTCGGGTCGGGCCGCCGCTTGTAATCCCCCGACACCACCACCCGCTCGCCGGCATAATCGAGGATGATCTGCGCCGATCCCAGCACATGGCCCGCCGGGACAAAGCTCACCTCCACCTCACCCACCCGCACGCTCTCGCCATAGGCGACCGGATGCGCCGACTGCTGACCATAGCGAACGTCCATGATCGCCAGCGTCTCGGGCGTCGCCCACACCGCGCCATGCCCGCCGCGCGCGTGGTCGGCGTGGCCGTGCGTGACCAACGCCTTGTCCTTGGGCTGCGAGGGATCGACCCACGCATTGGCGGGTTTGACGAAGATGCCTTCCGGAAAAGGCTCGATCCAGGACCCGAGGCGCGCCATCATCCCCTATGACCGTTGAACGTCTCCCAAGTTCCGTCAAGCTGCCAGCGGTCATCACCGACTGGTTCCGCGCGAGGGACTGGGCTCCGCGCCGTCACCAGCTCGACATGGTCGACGCCGCCGCCGCCGGCAATCACGTCCTGTTGGTCGCCGCAACCGGGGCGGGCAAGACGCTGGCCGGGTTTCTGCCCACGCTGGCCGACCTCATCGATCATCCCCGCGACGGGCTTCAAACCCTCTACATTTCGCCGCTCAAAGCCTTGGGCGTCGACGTCCAGCGCAACCTGCTGGGGCCGATCGAGGAAATGGGCCTCGACATTCGCGTCGAGACCCGCAGCGGCGACACCCCGTCGGACCGCAAAGCTCGCCAGCGCGCCCGCCCGCCGCAGATCCTTCTTACCACCCCTGAATCGCTCAGCCTCCTGCTCAGCTACCCCGACAGCGACCTATTCTTCGCCACGCTCAAGACCGTCGTCATCGACGAGATTCACGCCTTTGCCCGCGAGAAGCGCGGTGATTTGCTCTCGCTCTCGCTTGCCCGGCTCCAAACCCTCGCCCCCGCGATGCGCCGCGTCGGCCTTTCCGCCACCATCGCCGATCCCGAAGCCTATCAGGGCTGGCTCGCCCCCGACGCCGACGCGTCGCTGGTTCGCCTCGTCATCGGTGATCCCGGTGCCGATCCTGATCTGTCGATCCTCATCCCCGACGGCCGCGTCCCCTGGTCGGGCCATTCGGGCCGCTATGCCGCCAAGCAGGTCATGGAGCTGATCGAGGCGCACCGGACCACGCTCGTCTTCTGCAACACCCGCAGCCTTGCCGAACTCATCTTCCAGGACCTGTGGAAGGTCAACGACCAGCAACTCCCCATCGGCATCCACCACGGCAGCCTCGGCCTCGAAGCCCGCCGCAAGGTCGAAGCGGCGATGGGCGACGGCCGCCTTCGCGCTCTCGTCGCCACCGCCAGCCTCGACCTCGGCATCGACTGGGGCGATGTCGACCTTGTCGTCCAGATGGGCGCCCCCAAGGGCTCGTCGCGCCTGCTGCAACGCATCGGCCGCGCCAACCACCGCCTCGACGAGCCGTCGAAGGGTATGATCGTACCGGGCAATCGCTTCGAATATCTTGAGGCCCGTGCTGCCCTCGACGCCATCGACGATCGGGAGCTCGACCCCGATATCTTCCGCCCCGGCACGCTCGACGTCCTCGCCCAGCACATCCTCGCCATCGCCTGCGCCGGGCCGTTCGACGAGGCCATGCTGCTCGCCGAAATAAACAGTGCCGCCCCCTATGCCGGCCTCACTCCGCAGACCTTCGCCACCGTCCTCGCCTACATCGCGACCGGAGGCTACGCGCTCAAAGCCTATGATAAATATCGCCGCCTGACCGCCGACGGTCCCGGCCGCTGGCGGATCACAACCCCCGCCGTCGCGGTCCAGCATCGCCTCAACGCCGGGATCATCGTCGACAATCCGATGATGGATGTCCGCTTCAAGAACGGCCGGATGCTGGGCAAGGTCGAGGAAGGCTTCGCCTCGACCCTCACCGTCGGCGACCATATTTTCTTCGCCGGCCTGTCGCTCGAAGTCGACCGGCTGAAAGACAGCGACATCATCGTCCACGCTTCGTCGAAGGCCGCCCGCCTCGTTACCTACGGCGGCCAGCGCATGTCGATGTCGACCCATCTCGCCGACCGCGTCCGCCGCTTCCTGGCCAGTCCCGACGACTGGCAGCGTTTCCCCGACGACGTCCGCGAATGGCTCGAGGTCCAGGCGCGGCGCTCGATCCTTCCCCAACCCGACCAGCTGCTCGTCGAAACCTTTCCCCACGAAGGCCGTCATTTCTTCGTAATGTACAGTTTCGAAGGCTGGAACGCGCACCAGTCGCTCGGCATGCTGATCACCCGCCGCATGGAATCCGCCGGGCTCAAGCCGCTCGGCTTCGTCGCCAACGACTATGCCCTCGCCTGCTACAGCCTCGAAGAAGTGATCGATCCCGTGCCCTTGCTCTCGCCCGACATCCTCGAACATGAATTCGTCGAATGGGTCGAACAGTCCAACCTCCTCAAACGCGCCTTTCGCGAAGTCGCGGTCATCGGCGGACTCGTCGAGCGCCAGCATCCCGGGAAACGAAAGACCGGGCGCCAGGTCAGCTTTTCGACCGACCTCATCTACGACGTCCTTCGCAAATATGACCCCGGCCATATGCTGCTCACCGCCGCATGGGACGACGCCCGCGCGCGAATGACCGAACTTGGCCGCCTCGCCCGCCTCGTCGAGCGCGCCGCCGACCAGATGATCCACGTCCGTGCAACCCGCGTGACGCCGATGGCGGTCCCGCTGATGGTCGTCATCGGCCGCGAGGCACTCCCCGCCAGATCGACCGCCGACGACAGCCTGCTGATCGAGGCCGAGGCACTCGCCGCCGAAGCGATGCGGGTGGACTGATCTGCGGTCGACTTGGGGTGCCCAAGCGGGCATGACACGCAAATGCGCGCGTATCCGCCAGTCTTGCTCGTCGCCCCGCTCCTCGCCGGCTGCGTCGCCGCCTCGGTTGCGCGGACCGCGGTCGACGTCGTCTCGGTCCCAGTGAAAGTCGTTGGCAAGGGCATCGACGCCGCCCTCCCCGGCCAGAAGCACGCCGACGAAAGGCGCGGCCGCATTCTGCGCCAGGAAGACGAACGCCGTGCCCGCGAGGAACGGCTCATGGCCAACCGCTGCGCCGCGAACCGCCCTCTCCCCGGCGACCTGTGCCCCGGGCAGGCGATTCCTCGCTGATGCGCTATTTCCTCGACACCGAATATAATGGCTTCGGCGGCGCGCTCCTGTCCCTCGCGCTGGTCGCCGAATTTGGCGATGAGGAGCTCTACTTCACCGTCCCCGCCCCGACCGAAATTCACCCGTGGGTCGAACGTCACGTCATGCCCTATATGAACCACGTCCCCGACATGCACCGCGCCCCTCCGCTCGACCGCGACACCGCCGCCCATGCCTTGGCAACCTTCCTCGCCAACGATCGCGATATCGAGATTATCGCCGACTGGCCCGAGGATATCGCGCAAATCTGCATGTTGCTGCTCACCGGCCCGGGCGAAATCGTCCGCACCCCACCCTTGCGCTTTCGCTTCTATGCTCTGCCCGGCTTCAGCACCGCGGGCGCCAGCAAGGTCCCCCACAACGCCCTCCACGACGCCCGCTCGCTGCGCGACCATATCCTGGGGCTGGAGGACTGAGGTCGATGCAAGAAGCCGTCATTGCGAGGAGCCGCAGGCGACGAAGCAACCTACCAGTCCCCGCGTTCCGACTGGCTTGCTTCGCTCCGCTCGCAATGACGAAATATTTCGAAACCACCTTCCCCAAGCGACTCCAGTGCGCCTAACAGGGCCCATGGTTCCCGCTTCGTTCGCCGGTCATGATTTCCTCGCCAGTGGCGATGGCGCGTTGTCCTGGCCGGCCCAGAACGCGCTGCTCGTCGCTGATCTGCATCTTGAAAAGGCCAGCTGGTTCGCTCGTCTCGGGCAATTCCTGCCGCCCTATGATTCGCTCGCCACGCTGACCATGCTGGCGCGCGACATCGACCACAGCGGGGCGACCACCCTCTATTGCCTCGGCGACAGCTTCCACGACCGCTTCGGGTGCGACCGCCTGCCGGACGATGCCCGTGCCTTGCTCACCGAACTCACCTCGAAGATCGACTGGGTCTGGATCACCGGCAATCACGACGCCGGTTTCGTCGATCATTGCGGCGGGCGGATCGAGGAGGAACTCACCGTCGACGGCATCGCACTCCGCCATGAAGCCGTGGTCGGCGACCCCACCCCCGAGATCTCGGGTCATTTCCACCCCAAGCTGCGCCTCCACATGAAGGGCCGCAACGTCTCGCGCCGCTGCTATGTCGCCAGCGAGACCAAGCTCATCCTCCCCGCCTACGGCGCGCTGACCGGCGGCCTCGACGCCCACCATCCCGAGATTTTGAAAAAAGTCGGCGCGGGCGCCTCGGCCCTGGTCCCCGCAGCCGGTCGCCTCCTGAGATTCCCCATCGCGGCCTGATCGTCATTGCGAGGAGCCACAGGCGACGAAGCAACCTATCAGGCGCCACGGTCATCTGGGTTGCTTCGCTTCGCTCGCAATGACGACCAACTAAACCAATCTCGCCGCCATCAACCCGCGCAAGATATTCCCGATATAAAACCCCCCCGCCAGATCCTCGGGCGTGAGCTCCGCCTCGACCGCGAGCCCCTCGTCGATCAGCTTCGCCCGCAAGATCCCCGGGATCAGCCCGCGCGCCGCCGGCGGGGTCAGAAATTGCCCTTCGCGCTCGACGAAAATGTTGGTGAAACTCCCCTCGGTCAGCCGCCCGTCGGGATCGACGAAGATCGTCTCGAACGAATCATTGGCGCGCCGCGGCTCGTCATAGAATCGCCGGTCGCTGGTCTTGTAGCGCCGCCGCACATCCTCCGCCGCCACCGGCATCGGCGCGATCGACACCGTCACCGCCTCCATGCTCGCCCGCTCCAGCCGCTTGACCTGGATCGCCATCGCCCCGCTCGGTGACAGCAGCAATCGCACCATCGCGGCATCCTTGCGCCCGAAGGTCGCCGCCTGAAGCTCGTTACGCGCACCGTGCCGGTCGAAGCGAAAGCCGAACCGCTCGGCGCCCCCGGCCATCCGATTGAGGTGTCGGTCGAGTTCGGTGATGCCCTGCTCGGGGTCAAAGCGCATCGTCTCGATCAGGTCGAAGGTCGGCCGGGCAGCGGTCACATATTTCCCTTTAAGCAGGCACTCGGCCCATTCCTGTTCCATCACGCTATCGACGACAAGCCCCGATCCCAACCCTGTGCGCGCCAATCCCGGCGTCGCGTCGTCCAGCATCAGCGTGCGGATCATCACGTTGAACGCCGCATCCCCGGGCGACCCGTCGGCGCGGTGCGGCTCGATCCAGCCCATCGACCCGGTATAGGCCCCGCGCGGCTCGGGCTCGAGCGCCCGCAGCGCTAGTATCGCCGCCACTTTGGGCGCCCCCGTCACCGATCCGCACGGAAAAATCGCCTCAATCACGTCAACCGCATCGAAACCTGCTCGCAACGTCGATGTGACGACCGAAATCATCTGGTGCACCGTCGGATAGGTCTCGATCGCAAACAGGCTCGGCACCGCCACCGTCCCGGTCTCCGACACCCGCGCCAAGTCGTTGCGGATCAGGTCGACGATCATCAGATTCTCGGCACGCTGCTTGGGATCACTCGCCAATTGCTCGGCCAGCGCCCGATCGCGTGCGGGATCGTCCGACCGCGCCGCCGTCCCCTTCATCGGCCGCGCCTCCAGCCGCCCGTTCTGCAACTTGAAAAACTGCTCGGGCGACAGCGATACCAGCGATCCCGTCGGATGGCGCACCACCCCGCCCCACCCCGCCCGCGACCCGGCCCTCAGCCGCGCAAACAAGGCCAGTGGCGATCCCCCCACCGCTAGGTCGCACGGGAAGGTCAAATTCGCCTGGTAATAATCCCCGGCGTATAAACTCTCGCGAACCTGCGCCGCCGCGCCAAGATAATCCGCTTGGCTGATCCGCGGCCGCAATTCGCCTGCAAAAGCCCCTGCTGGATCGGCCAATGCTCCGCTTTCAACCTCTTGATAACCCTCGAATAATCCAAACCAGACCAGCGGCCCGCCACCGTGTCCGACCGTCTCTCCAAGGGCAGCATGAAACGCCGCCCCCGCCTCATAGGCAAGATAACCCGCGGCATGCCGTCCCGACCCCAGCGCCTCCCGCAATCGCACCATCGCAGGACGCACCTCGTCGACCGTCCAGGCGACAATCTCCCCCACCGGCGATCGATACAGTCGCGCCGGACCCGCCCCTTCGCGGGCATCATCGAACAGGACGTATTTTTCCCCCATCGCCGCCAATTGCCCCGAGCCATGCCCCTGCGTAAACCCTTGCCTGTAATATAGGAGCGAAGCCCCCGTGAAACTGACCCTGTTCGCCGCCGCCCTGCTCGCCGCCACTTCTGCCCCCGCGCTCGCCGCGCCTGCCCCAATCGACCCCGCTACCCGCGCCCGCATCGACCGCATCCTCGCCGCCACCCCGCTGATCGACGGCCACAATGACATCGCGGAACAGCTTGCCGAATACCATGACTACACCGTCGCCGGCCTCGCCAGCGGCACTGGGGCCTGGCCCGATCATCACCTGATGACCGACATGGCCCGCCTCCACGCCGGCCGCGTCGGTGGCCAGTTCTGGTCGGTCTATATCGATGGCAAATATACCGGCGACGAAGCCATTCGCCGCACCCTTGAGCAGATCGACATCGTCGACCGGATGATCGCCGCCTATCCACGCGACCTCGAACGCGCATTGACCGCCGACGACATCGTCCGCATCCACCGTTCGGGTCGAGTCGCCTCGCTGATCGGGATTGAGGGCGGGCGCCAGATCGGCGGCAGCATGGCTGCACTCCGCCAATTCTACCGGCTCGGCGCGCGCTACATGACGCTGACCCACAACCAGACCACCGAATGGGGCGACAGCGCGACCGACGATCCCAAGTGGCATGGCCTGTCCCCGTTCGGCCTCAAAGTCGTCGGCGAGATGAACCGCCTCGGCATGCTCGTCGACCTCAGCCACGTCTCGCCCGAGGTCATGCGCCAGGCGATCGCCGCCAGCCGCGCGCCGGTCATCTTCTCTCACTCGTCGGCCCGCGCCGTGAACGACCACCCCCGCAACGTCCCCGACGACGTGCTGCGTCTGCTCCCCCGCAACGGCGGGGTTGTCATGGTCAACTGGGTCCCCGCTTTCCTGTCCCCTGCCCGTCTGCAATGGGAGGGCGCGAAAGCCGCGGAGGAAGCCCGCCTCAAGACCTTCAATCGCGCCAGCACCGACGCGGTCAAGGCTGGGTCAAATGCGTGGGTCGCCGCCAACCCCGCCCCCGCGGTGACCGTCAAGGACGTCGCCGACCATATCGATCATGTCGTCGCCATCGCCGGTCACGCCCATGTCGGCATCGGCGCCGACCTCGACGGGATCGACAACACTCCCGACGGGCTCGACGGGACCGACGCCTACCCCCTGCTGTTTGCCGAACTCATCCGCCGCGGCTGGTCCGACCCCGAGCTCGCCGCACTTGCCGGGGGCAATGCCCTGCGCACGCTGCGGGGTGCAGAAGCCACATCGCTCGCCATGCGCGGCGTCGCCCCGGCAATGGACAGGTTGCCCACCGCTCCCTAGTTCGGCGTCATGACCGAACCGCCCCTCCGCGCCGCTATCCTGCCCGTCACCCCGCTGCAGCAGAATTGCAGCCTGATCTGGTGCACCAAGACCATGCGCGGGGCGTTCGTCGATCCCGGCGGCGACCTGCCCAAGCTGCGCGAGGCGGTGCAGCGCGCCGGCGTGACGATCGAGAAGATCATCGTCACTCACGGCCATATCGACCATTGCGGGTCGGCCGGCATCTTCGCTCAGGAACTGGGCGTGCCGATCGAGGGCCCGCACGAGGACGACCGCTTCTGGATCGCCCGACTGGAGGATGACGGACGCAACTATGGCGTCACCGGCAAGCCGTTCGAGCCCGACCGCTGGCTGGTCGACGGCGACACGGTGACGCTCGGGGATCTCACCCTCGACGTCCGCCACTGCCCCGGCCACACCCCCGGCCACATCGTCCTCCACCACCCCGAATCGAGGCTGGCAATCGTCGGTGACGTGATTTTCGCCGGATCGATCGGCCGCACCGACTTCCCGCGCGGCAATCATCAGCAGTTGCTCGACGCCATTGTCCAGCGCCTGTGGCCGATGGGCGACGACACCAGCTTCATTCCCGGCCACGGCCCCATGTCGACCTTTGGACAGGAGCGGCTGACCAATCCGTTTGTGGGGGACGCCGTGTTGGCTGGGTAAGCACGCACCGTTCTTCGCAACGAAGACTCCCCCGCTTGCTTCCTCGCTCCTTTTCGCTATAGGCCACCCTCGTTCGCGACCATCCGGCCGCCGCCTCGGGCTCTGGCCCGAAAGGCTTGGCGAGGATGGTCCTTTTTGTTTGATTTAAGCCAAGGTGCCGCATGGCCGTTCCCAAAAGAAAAACGTCGCCCTCGAAGCGCAACATGCGTCGCAGCCATCACGCGCTGGCGGTGCCGAGCTTCCAGGAATGCTCGAACTGTGGCGAATTGAAGCGCCCGCACAATTTGTGCGCCGCCTGTGGCCACTATAACGGCCGCGAAATCCTCTCGACCGAGGCCTGATCTCGCGATGGCCGTGGCAATGACTGCCGGCCCGCGGATCGCGATCGACGCCATGGGAGGCGACATCGGCCCGGCGGTCATCGTCGCCGGGGTCGTTGCCGCGCGTCGCAAGGATCCCGCGCTCCTGTTCCACCTTTACGGTGACGAGGCGCTGATCAATCCCGAGCTGGCGCGCCACCAGGCGGTCGCCGGCGCGGTTACCGTGCACCACACGACCGAGGCGATCACCGCAAGCGAGAAGCCGAGCCAGGCGATCCGCCGGGCGCGCGGCACCTCGATGGGCATGGCGATTAACGCGGTGAAGGACGACCATGCCGACGCCGCGCTGTCGGCCGGCAACACCGGCGCACTGATGGCCATCGCCAAGCTCGCGCTGCGCACCATGCCCGGCATCGACCGCCCCGCGCTTGCCGCGCTGTTGCCCAGCCTGGGGGACAAGGATCTGGTCATGCTCGACCTTGGCGCCAACACCGAATGCGATGCGCAGAACCTTGTCCAGTTCGCCGTCATGGGCGCCGCTTATGCCCGCACCGTGCTCGATATCGACTCGCCCAGGGTCAAGCTGCTCAACATCGGCACCGAAGAATTGAAGGGCACCGACGAACTCAAGGAAGCCGCCGCGATGCTCCGCGAGGCTACCTATCTGCCGATGCGCTTCGATGGCTTTACCGAGGGCGACCAGCTGTCGCGCGGCGAAGTCGACGTCGTCGTCACCGACGGCTTCTCGGGCAATATAGCCCTGAAGACCGCCGAGGGCACCGCCCGCTTCGTCACCGACCTGCTGCGCCGCGCTTTCACCTCGTCGCTTCGCTCAAAGGCCGGCTTCGCCTTGTCGAAGCCCGCGCTGCACATGCTTAAGGTTCACCTCGACCCCAATAACCACAATGGCGCGGTGTTCCTCGGACTCAACGGGTTGGTCGTCAAAAGCCATGGCTCGGCCACGCCAAAGGGCGTCGCCAACGCAATCAAGGTTGCCGCCTCGATGGTCCGCAACGACATCACCCGCAAGATCGCGACCGACCTCGACGAGTTCCGCGCGCACACCTTCGCCGAGGATGCCGCAGCCGCAGCCGCAGCCATCACTGCCGGCAGCGACCCGGCCTGATGCCCCTTCTATCAACCCCCACCCGCGCCGAAATCGCCGGAGTCGGCTCGGCCCTCCCCCTGCGCCGAGTCGACAATGCCGAGCTTGCCGCACAGGTCGACACCTCCGACGAGTGGATCGTCGAACGCACCGGGATCCGCAGCCGCTATATCGCGGGTGACGGCGAAACCACCGCCACCCTTGCGACCGACGCTGCCCGCCGCGCGCTCGACCATGCCGGGATAGAGGCCAGCGACATCGACCTGATCGTGCTCGCCACCGCCACCCCGGACCAGACCTTCCCCGCCACTGCCACCAAGGTCCAGACCGCGCTCGGCATCCGCGATTGCGTCGCCTTCGACGTGGCTGCGGTCTGCTCGGGTTTCCTTTACGCGCTAACCGTCGCCGACGCGATGATCCGCAGCGGCGGCGCCACGACCGCGCTCGTCATCGGCGCGGAGACTTTCAGCCGCATCCTCGACTGGGAAGACCGCGCGACCTGCGTGCTGTTCGGCGACGGCGCCGGCGCGATGGTCCTGCGCGCTTCGGACGATCCCGACCGCGGCATCCTCGCAACCAAACTCCACGCCGACGGCCGCTACAACGACCTCCTTTATGTAGACGGCGGCCCCTCGACGACCCAGACCGTCGGCAAGCTGCGCATGAAGGGCCGCGAGGTGTTCCGCCACGCCGTGACCAATCTTGCTGCGGTGCTGGGCGAAGTGCTCGCCGCCGCCGGTCTCACTTCCGCCGATGTTGACTGGGTCGTTCCGCACCAGGCCAATGCCCGCATCCTTGACGCCACCGCGCGCAAGCTTGGCCTGTCCCCCGACAAGGTCGTCGTCACGGTCGATCGCCACGCCAACACTTCCGCCGCCTCGGTTCCACTAGCGTTCGACGTCGCGGTCAAGGACGGACGAATCAAGCGCGGCGACCTCGTCGTGCTTGAAGCCATGGGCGGCGGTTTCACTTGGGGTGCTGCCGCAGTCCGTTACTGATGAGACTGCCCTGTCCTGTTGATAATTAAGTTGTTATCATAAACATTGTCGGTTTCCCGACGGTAGCACATAGGTTATAGGGCGACTTGGACTCCGCGGGGGCGCGAGTTCCGAATCGACGGGCGGAGGGAAGTTTCATGGCGGATGCAGGCGTTGCACGAACCTACGACGGGGGGCTCCATTCGGGGACACTCACTCGCGCAGACCTCGCCGACACCGTCCACCGCCAGCTCGGCCTTTCCCGCGCCGAAGCCGCGAGCATGGTCGAGCGCCTGCTATTCCACATGTGCCATTCGCTGTCGGAAGGCGAGAATGTCAAAATCTCGGGCTTCGGCAGCTTCATCCTGCGCGACAAGGGCGAACGCGTCGGCCGTAATCCCAAGACCGGGGTCGAGGTGCCAATCGCCCCGCGCCGCGTGATGACCTTCCGTGCCAGCCATATGATGCGCGACAAGATCGTTAAGTAAGCAGTGCTATGATGGCCCTTGCCGACAAGGCCCCCGACGCCTTTCGGACGATTGGTGAATTGTCGCAGGAACTGGGCGTGCCCCAGCATATCCTGCGCTATTGGGAGTCCAAATTCCCTCAGCTTCGCCCCCTTCAGCGCGCCGGTAACCGCCGCTATTATCGCGCCGCAGACGTTGCCCTCGCCCGGCGTATCCACACTCTGCTAAACCAGGACGGCTACACCATCCGCGGCGTCCAGAAATTGCTTGCCGACAAGGCAGCGACGCCAGTCCCCGCCGAATCAGTCTCCGCCCAAACCGTCCCCGCGTCCGTGCGTGAAGCACCGCCAGCCGCTCCGTCACTCGACGTTGATCGCCTCATCCGCCTGCGCGACCGCCTGAGCGCCGCCCTCTCCGCCTAGCCGCCGCGCCACCCGCGCAATCGCGACATCGAGCGGCACGCGGCTGACCATGACGTCCTCGGGAAACGCGCTCAGCAACCGGCTCGGCATCGCCGCCGACAGGATTACAAACATTCCCCGGTCGCCCTGCCGCCGGATCAGCCGCCCGAACCCCTGGGCCAGCCGTGCGCGCACGATGCTGTCGTCATAGGCGCTCCCCCCGCCCGCCAGCCGCCGCGCCGCATGAAGCACCGTGGGGCGCGGCCATGGCACTCGCTCCATCACCACCAGCCGCAGCGACTCGCCGGGCACATCGACCCCATCGCGCAACGCGTCGGTGCCCAGCAGCGACGCGCGTGGATCATCCCTGAAAATATCGACCAGCGTGCCCGTGTCGATCGGATCGACATGCTGCGCCAGCAGCGGCAGCCCGGCGCGCGCCAGCCGGTCGGCAATCCGCGCATGGACTCCCCGCAGTCGCTGGATCGCGGTGAACAGCCCCAGCGTCCCCCCGCCCGCCGCCTCGATCAACCGCGCATAGGCCCCCGCCAGCGCCGCAAGGTCCCCGCGCGGCAGGTCGTTGACCACCAGCACTTCGGCCATCCGCCCATAGTCGAACGGGCTTGTCGCCTCGAACCGGGTCGCAGCGCGCGGCAGATGCAGCGCTCCCGTTCGCGCCTCGGCCTGCGCCCATCCGCCCGATCCGCGCAGCGTCGCTGATGTCACCAGCACGCCATGCGCCGGGCTCAACACTGCCGCTGCCAGCGGCCGCGTCGGGTCGAGCCAGCGGCGGTGTATCGCGACATCATATTCGCGCCCCTCGACCCGCTCGATCGCCAGCCAGTCGACGAAATCGCCATCTGCCGCCCCGCCGATCCGCGCCAGCAGTCGCACCCACGCGCCGATCGTCTCGCGCCGCCACGCCAGCCCCGTGATCGCACCCTCGACCCGCGCCCGCGCCGATGAGTCGAGCCAGTCGGGCGCATCCTCGATCACCGCCTCAAGCCGTCGGGTCAGCGCCGCCAGCGGCTGACCCAACGCCTCCAGTGCCTCCAGCGCTCCCGCCGCCGCCCCGACCAGCGCGCCATCGGGCTCGGCCAGCTCGGTCTCGAGCCCGTATCCCGCCTCCTGCGCCTTCGCCCGCGCGTACACCGTCCCCCTGACCTCGGCGAGCAGCGCCTCGATCGGCCCGAACGGCGCGCTTTCGCCCAGCCGCTGCAACCACCCGTCCGACGGCAGCGCCCGCGCCGCCTCGACCGCCGAATCGAGCGCCGTCGCCCCTTCCTCGTCGTACGAACACACGTCCATCAATCGCGCCGCCAGCCCGCGTCGCCGACCGCGCGACCGTCCCTCTGGCCCGACCAGCCAGCGCCGCATCTCGATCGCTTCCTGCCCACCCAGGACAACCGAAAAGGTCGAATCGGCGGCATCGAACAGATGATGCCCCTCGTCGAACACGATCCGCGTCGGCGCGTCGGGGCGCCCGCGCGCGGCATTGACCATCACCAGCGCATGGTTCGCAATCACCAGGTCGGCCTCGCGCCCTGCCCGCTCCGCCCGCTCGATGAAGCAGCGCCGGTAATGCGGACAGCCCGCATAGACGCATTCGCCCCGTCGGTCGGTCAGCGCGGTCGCCCCGGCTTTCCGGAACAGGCTCGGCAACCAGCCGGGCAAGTCCCCCCCGACCATGTCCCCGTCTTTGCTATACGCCGCCCACCGCCCGACCAGCTGCGCCAGCACCGCCGCCCGCCCGGTAAACGCGCCCTGCAGCGCATCTTCCAGGTTGAGCAGGCACAGATAATTCTCGCGCCCCTTGCGCACCACGATCCGCCGCTTGCGCTCCTCCGGGTCGGCGATCAGCCGCGCCCCTTCGGCATCGAGCTGCCGCTGCAGCGCCTTGGTAAAGGTCGATACCCACACCGTTCCCCCCGCGCGCTCGGCCCACAGCGAGGCCGGCGCCAGATAGGCCAATGTCTTGCCGATCCCGGTCCCCGCCTCGGCCAGCACGACATTGGGCGCACCAGCCGCCGACCTCGGCGCGAACATCGCGGCCACTTCCCCGGCCATCGCCTGCTGCCCGATCCGCGCTTCGGCCCCGCCCCCGGTCAGTGTCGCCAGCCGCTCGATTGCATCGCCCGCCGACACCGTCACCGTCCGCGCCGGGGGGCGCTCGGCGGCCTCGTCCCACTGCGGCAATCGCGAAAACAGCATCCGCTCCGACCGCTCGGGTTGCGCCAGCCGCGCCGCCACCAGTGGCGCCCAGCCCCATCCCAGCCGATGAAGGCTCGCGTTCGACGTCCACGCCCCCTCGCGCTCAGGCCAATCCTCAGCCCCCATCGCCGCCATCAGCCCGCCCGCAATTGCCCGCAGCGTCCCCGCCGCCGCGCCATCCTCGGTAGGGACCTGTATCCCCAGCGCGCGGCACAGTCCGCTGACCGTCGGCACCACGAAGCGCGCCGGAAACACGAACGCGAACAGCTCGAGCAGATCGAGCCCCGACAAATCGGGATAGCCCAGCCGCTGCCCGACGAGCGGCGCGTTGAGCAGGATATGCGGGGTCTCCGCCGCCTGCCTTATTGCCTCCCCCCGTGCCACGCCGCGCACGCCCGCACCCGCCCCGTCGGCAAGCCAGATGCCGGCATGGGTTGCGTGCAGGGCGGGAAGAGGCAAAAGGGCGGCCATCGCGTCCCCATCCTTGGGCAATGCGGAACGAAAGGGCAACAGTGGACTCGGGCATCCGCGCCGCAGCGACGATTTCGAAGGCCTGGCCCTACGAAGAAGCACGCAAGATCATCAAGCGCTGGCCCGATGGCAAGACAGCCAAAAACGGGACCGCCGAGCCGATCCTGTTCGAGACCGGCTATGGCCCCTCGGGCTTGCCCCACATCGGCACCTTCAACGAAGTCCTCCGCACCACCATGGTCCGCCGCGCCTATGAAGAACTGACTGGAAACTCGACGCGCCTGATCGCCTTCAGCGATGACATGGACGGGCTGCGCAAGGTCCCCGACAATATCCCCAATCCCGACCTGCTCGCCGCCAACCTCGGCAAGCCGCTCAGCCGTATCCCCGACCCGTTCGGCACCCACGACAGCTTCGCCGCGCACAATAATGCCACGCTGCGCAGCTTCCTCGACCGGTTCGGCTTCGATTATGAATTCGTCTCCTCGACCGACGTCTACATGGCAGGCGGGTTCGACGATGCGTTGAAGCAGGTCCTGCGCCATTGGGACGAGATCCTCGGCGTGATGCTGCCCACCCTGCGCGATGAACGCCGGCTCACCTACTCTCCCGTCCTCCCCGTCTCGCCCACCACCGGCCGGGTCCTGCAAGTCCCCGTCACCGTCGTCGACGCCAACGCCGGCACCATCGCCTTCACCGACGAGGACGGCACGCCCGTCACCCAGTCTGCGCTCGGCGGCAAGTCAAAGCTGCAATGGAAGGTCGACTGGGCAATGCGCTGGGTCGCGCTTGGGGTCGACTATGAAATGGCCGGCAAGGACCTCATCGATTCGACCATCCAGTCGGGCAAGATCGCGCGCATCCTCGGCGCCCGCCCACCCGAAGGCTTCAGCTACGAGATGTTCCTCGACGAAAAGGGCGAGAAAATCTCCAAATCGAAGGGCAATGGCCTGACGCTGGACCAGTGGCTCGACTATGGCAGCGAGGAAAGCCTTGCCTTTTTCGCCTATCGCGAACCGCGCAAGGCCAAGTCGCTCCACATCGGGGTCATCCCGCGCGCGGTTGACGACTACCTTCAATTCCGCGGCAATTATCACGCCCAGCCGATCGAGCAGCAGCTCGGCAATCCGGTCCATCACATCCACGGCGGCAAGGTTCCCGACAGCGTGCTTCCGCTGACCTATGGCCTGCTGCTCAACCTCGCCTCGCTTCCCGGGGTCGGGGACAAGGCTACGGCGTGGAAGTTCGTCCAGCGCTATGCTCCCGGCACCGCGCCGGACACCGACCCCGAACTCGACACGCTGATCGGCCTTGCGGTCAATTACGCGCGTGATTTCGTCGCCCCGACCCTCCAGCGCCGCGAGCCGACCGACACCGAGCGCGCCGCCTTGACCGAACTCGACGCCGAACTGGCAAAACTCGCCCCCGATACGCCCGGCGATATCATCCAGAACCTCGTCTTCGAAATCGGCAAACACCACGATTTCGAAAGCCTGCGCCACTGGTTCCAGGCGCTCTACGAAACGCTGCTGGGGTCAAGCCAGGGACCAAGAATGGGCAGCTTCATCGCCCTGTACGGCGTTGAAAACACACGCAAACTCATCGCCGAGGCACTGTCGTTGGCGGACGCTTAGCGACGCCGATCACGAATTAGCTGTCCTACAGACCCTGGCTTATGCCATAACCCATCTGGCTCTTTTTCACTTAGAATAAAACAACTTCTCCAAGTGGGGAAGCGGACATCGAAAACGTCGTCACGAGCGCGAACATTCGCGCTCGCGCGCCGTCCTCACCCCGCCTTCCTCGTGGCGATCCAGCGATCGATCTTCGCTTCCAATATCGCCAGTGGCAGCGCCCCCGTCATCAGCACCTGGGCATGGAAATCGCGGATGTTGAACTTCGGCCCGAGCTCGGTTTCGGCCTTTTTCCGCAATTTCTGGATGGTCAGCGCGCCGACCTTATACGCCGTCGCCTGGCTCGGGATGGCGATATAGCGTTCGACCTCGGCGATGGCGTCGGTCTTGCCCATCCCCGAATGGCTCAGCATGTAGGCAATCGACTGCTCGCGGGTCCAGCCTTTCGAATGGAGCCCGGTGTCAACCACCAGCCGCATCGCCCGCAACATCTCGTCGTTAAGCGTCCCAAAGCGCGCATAGGGATCCTTGTAGAACCCCATGTCATACCCCAGCGTCTCGGCATAAAGCGCCCAGCCTTCGACATAGGCCGTGTTCCCGCCAAACTTCATGAATGGCGGAAGAGCATCGTTTTCCTGCGCCAGGCTGACCTGGAAATGATGCCCCGGCTCACCCTCGTGAAGGAACAGCGTCGTCATTCCCCAAGTCTGGCGCTCGGGCAGGTTATACGCATTGAAGTAGAAGGTGCCGGGCCGCGATCCGTCGGGCGTTCCCTGCTCGTAGCTGCCGCCCGCCTGGAATTTCTCGATCGTCGGATCATAGGGCCGGATCGCCAGCTTCGCCTTGGGGACACTCGAGAAAAGACCGGGGATCCTGGCCTGGCCTTCTTTGCCGATGGCATAAAATCCATAGGTCAGCGCCTGCCGGCTCTTGGGCTGGAACCTCGCATTGGTCCGCATATAGTCGAAGAATTGAGGCAGGTTTCCCTGATACCCAATCTCGCCCTGGACCGCCTTGAACCCGCTCGTAATCCGCGCAACCTCGGACAGGCCGAGGGCATGGATCTGCTCGGGCGTCATGTCGGTCGTGGTCGTCGATTTGATCTGGTAGCGGTACAGCGCGTCCCCGCCCTTCATGTACATCTCGCCCGACCCGTCGCGGGCGCGGGGGAGATATTCGGTCGCCAGGAAATCGCGCAGCCGCTTGGTCGCCGGCATCAGCTGTCCGACGATCGCGGCGCGATACTGGGTCTTCAGCCGCGCCTGTTCGCCCGCCGGAATGCTGGCGGGGAACATCGTCACCGGGGTATAATATTGCGACGTCTCGGGCTTCTGAGCCAACTGGTTATCGAGCTGTTCGATGACATTGCGAATGGTCATCTTCGTCTCGACGACCCCTGCCGCCTCACCCTCGCGGAAGCGGCCAATCGCACGGTCGATCCAAGTGACGTAACCGGCGTGGCGCCTGAGGTTGTTTTCATAGTCCAGAAGCGTCGCAAACGGTGCCCCGCCCTTGCCACTGGCGAAGGTCGGATAAGCCGACTGGAAGCCATAGAAATGGTTGAGCGGGCGGACCCGCGTGAGCGGCAGGATGCGCGGCGACAGGCTCTCGATCAGGTCCTTTTCCTGAAAGTCGAACACGTCATACGCCACCTGGTCAGTCTCGTTCAGCCAAGCCCGGTCGATCTGGTGAAGCCGCGCCAGCGAGGCCTCGGCCTGCGCCCGCGTCGCGTCGTAATAGGCGTCGGTAATATAATCGCCGAACCGGTCAGCATAACGCAGATCGCCGCGATAAATGGCCGACATCGGATTGAGCTTCAGCGTCGCCTCGTCGTCATCCTTGAACAAGGCGAACAGGGCGTTGTGGGCATCGGCAGGATCCGTCGGGGTTAGCGTCAGTGCAACCTGCGGCGGCGCGGGCTGGATGCTCGCACAGCTACCAAGACCCATTGCGAGCACGGCAAGCGACACGGTCGCGGCAAACGAAAAACGCATGGAAATTCCTAGAGATATGGGGCGCGCGGGGATATGCTCCTGCCCGAATGCAAAGGGGCGCAGCGGAGGTTTCCGCAACGCCCCTTCGATCAACGGTCGTATCGCACCGCCGAACGTCGCTTCCTACCAGAAGAAATTGTCGATCACGTCGACCACTCGGCCTGAGTAAATGTCGACCAGCAGGGCATCGTCATAATAGCGCACCCAGCGATAAGGGCCGTAGACCGGCGGCAGGCGATACTGCCACGGGTCGTCGAGCCAGTAATCGGGCTGATAATAACCAGCATATAGAGTGATGCCGATGCTGGGGCGACGATAGCTCCAGCCGAACGGGTCGTAGTAGCTGCCGATGCGGAAGATCGACTGGTTGCGCGCACGGTACCGCTGCCAATCGTAGCGATGGTCGTTCCGCCACTGGCTCGACCAGCGTTGCCCGTCGTTATGACCCGCCCAGCGCTGGCCATTGGACTGGCCAGCCCGATGTTGGCCATCGCGCTGCTCTCCATCCCGGCGTGGCTGCTGCTGCCACTGGCCCACAGCTTGCGGGTCGCGCTGCTGGGGCTGCTGTTGCCAACCATCATGCTGATGGCGCTGTTGCCACTCGCCGCGTTGCTGGCGCTGCTGCTGCCACGCGCCTGACGGCGGGGCGTCGCGCTGCCCTTCCCAGCGACGGCGATCGCCGCCCTGCTCGCCGCGGCGAATCACGGTTACACCATCGGTCTGCACGACCGGGGCCTGAACCTGAACCTGGACCTGGGGAGCCGGCTGCGACCATCGCACCCTCGGCTGCTCGGGCCGTTCCCGCTGCTCAAGTCGTTCCCGCTGTTCCGGACGCGCCTGCTGTTCAGAACGGCGCCATTCCTGTGCGCGCTCCGCCCGCTGCGGTTCAACGCGCTGCTCCTGCTCCTGCTGCTGTTCGACGCGCGGCTGGCGCACTTCCTGCGGCCTCTGCTGGCGTGTTTCACCGCCCGGCGCTTCACTGCGTTGCTCGCGTTGTTGCTGGCGCTCGGCGCGGCGAGCGGCCCAAGCGTCCTGGTCCTGCGCCATTGCCGGCGCCGCCACCGTCACCAGCATCGCGGCCAAAATCATCTTACGCATCTCTCACGCTCCATGCTTCGACTGCCCGTCGATAGGCTTTTGGACGTCGGAGGATGAGCCGCTGCTGAACGTGGCGGGAGCTGAACCGAGCACGCTAAGTGCCGCACCCGCCATGTTTTCTGCGGCGCGGGCAATGGCTTTCCTGACCCTGGGATAATTGCCGCACGGGCAGTGATGGCGAAGTCCGGCCAGCGCCGCCTCGTCGGGTCGCGGATTGGTCCGCAGCAGCGCGGCGATGGCCATGATGAAGCCCGGGTCGCAAAAGCCGCACTGAGTCACTTGCTCAGCGACCCACGACTGCTGGACCGGGTGTGATCGGCCCTGCGACAGCCCCTCGATCGTCGTCACCTCGGCGCCCTCCAACGCGCCGATGGTGACCGAGCAACTGGTCACCGCGCGACCATCGACGATCACGGTGCACGCCCCGCAATCGCGACTGTCGCAACCCTGCTTAGCGCCCGTCAGGTTCGACGCATCACGCAATGCCGACAGCAGCGAGGTGTCGGGATCGAGCTTGTAGGCGATGGCCTCGCCGTTGACGGTCATACTGGTCATGCCAGCGGCGTAGCGCGGGTCGCGGCTTCACAAAAGCGGCGATGCTCGCCATCAGGACAAGCGATGGCCAAGCTTTCAACCAGTCTCGGGATAATCGGCGTCGACGAGCAGGGCTCAGACGGGGTGCCGCTGGTCTTCCTCCACGGCGTCGGGTCGGACCGGTCGGCGTGGGCACCGCAACTGGCGCACTTCGGAATGGCTCGACGGACGATCGCGTTCGACCATCCCGGCTATGGCGAAAGCGATCCGGCGCGACCATCGGACGAGGCGCCGCATGACCGCTTTGCAGCCGCGATCCTTGCCGCGCTCGATGCGCTGGAAATTGGGCAGGCGCACATCTGCGGATTATCACTGGGCGGCGTCGTGGCCATCGCGCTTGCCGCGCTGGCGCCCGGGCGAGTCGCGTCGCTGATCATCGCCGACAGTTTCCTCGCCCATCCCGATGGCCCGGCGATCGTCGAGCGGTCGGTGGCGGCCAGCTGTGACATGGCGGCGCTGGCACGCGCACGCGTACCCGTGCTGCTTGGCGCTGGGGCCGATCCGTCACTGGTCGCCGAGCTCGAGCAAGTGATGGCGCAGATCGACCCCGCTGCGTTTCGGCTGGCGAGCCGGGCGGTGTGGGCGGCGGACCAGCGCGAGCGGGCAACGGCGATCAGCGTGCCGACATTGGTCATCTGCGGAAGCGAGGATCGCGTGACCCCTCCAGCCTTGAGCGAGGCGGTCACTTCGGCGATCGATCGTGCGCGGCTGGTCATGATTCAAGCCGCCGGGCATCTCCCCAACCTTGAGCAAGCTGCGCTGTTCAATTTCGCGCTCGACCGGTTCCTGTCCGAACCGGCGCCAGATAGCACAGGGTTACCCGCCGCTTAACCAGTCCAAATAAGACTATGTTTCCCTTGCGCTGCGAAAAGCGGCGTCATGGAAAAGACTTCGCTCCGTTCCGCCCTCCGCGCCTTGACTGCCGGCCTCGCCCTGGCCGCGGCGCCGACCGTCGCCAATGCGCAAGATGCCGTTATGCAGGCCGCGAGCTTCTCGGTCAGCAAGGGTGCCGCGATCCTCGGGTCGATGAGCGCGCTCGACCGGCTGCTGGCGCAGCAAGGCGCAACCCCGGCCGCACCGACGCTGTTTCATACCGCGACAGTTGCTGCGAGCGATGTCTCCGCTCCGTCACTGATCATCCCCGCCGTCATCCGCGGCCAAGCCGCAGCCATTTCCAGCGATCGTCCCGACGTCTTCAACAGCGTCGCAATGCCGATCGGCTGGTCACCGCTTGAAGGCCGCTGGCAGCGAGTCGCCCATGGCGCGCCCGATGCCCCCGCCGCCCGCTTCGCCGCATCACTGACCAATCGTGACGCTTTCCATCGGCTCGAGGCGGTCAATCTCTACGTCAATCGCCGAGTCCATTTCGTCGATGACGCAAAGCAGTATGGCGTTGCCGATTATTGGGCTCCTGCCGCGCAGACGCTGGCCCGGGGGCGCGGCGACTGCGAGGATTATGCGATCGCCAAGCTCGCCCTGCTGCGCCGCGCCGGCTTTGCCGAACATGACCTCTACCTCGTCATCGCGCACGACCTCGTCCGCCGCCAGGACCATGCGGTCGCGGTTGCTCGGGTCGACGGCAAACTGTGGCTGCTCGACAGCGGCACCGACGAACTGCTCGATGCGTCGCAGGCGCACGATTATCGCCCGGTATTCAGCTTCTCGGGGGCACGCAGCTGGACTCACGGCTATCGCCGCGAACTTGCCCCGATGACGATTGCTGCCGCCCCGGTGACGGCAGTCCAGATGGCATCGCGCTGAGCGGACTCTAGCGCTCGCGCAGTGCTTCGCTGCGGGCTTTCAGCATTGGCTTGAGCAAATAGCTCAGCACGCTCTTACGCCCGGTGATGATCTGAGTGTCGGTCATCATTCCCGGGGTGATCGGCAGCATCCGGCCCTGGGACATGAGGTAGCTTCGGCCGGTTTCGACGATGACCGTGAAATAGGCTTCCTTTTCCTTGTCGTCATAGACCGAGTCGGCCGATACCTGGACCACTCGGCCATCGAGCCCGCCATAGGTCGAGAAGTCATAGGCAGTGACCTTGACCAGCGCCTTGTCGCCGACCTTGATGAAGGCGATGTCGCTTGGCTTGACGCGGGTCTCGACCAGCAATTTCTCGCCCATCGGAACGACTTCCATCACCTTTTGTCCGGCTTGGACGAAGCCGCCAATGGTCGTCACCTGGACGTCATTGACCACTCCGTCGACGGGTGAGCGAAGCTCGGTCCGGTCGAGCTTGCCGCGCGCGCCGCGCAGCGACTGTTCGTTGACCGCAATCTTCTGATTGACCTGGCTGGCCTCGTTGAGCGCGTCCTGGCGGAAGCTGAACCCCGCCTCCGCGGCCTGTGCCTGGGCCTCGCGGACGGCGGCCGCCGCGCGGCCCTGCTGCTCGCGCGCGGCGGCGATCCGGCCCTGGAGATCGTTGACCTCCTTGCGCTTGTCGAGCAGCTCGGTTTGCGGAACGATATTCTTGGCGGCGAGGGGTTCGAGCATGGCCACCTGGCGAAGCGCGATGGCGAGACCGCCCTGGAGCGAATTGATCGTCGCTTGCGCTTCGGAGCCGTCGCGACGGCGCTGGTCGGCGGTGGCATTGAGCGCGGCGACCTTGCTGCGCAGGGCCGACTGGCGGACCGACTTTAACGCCGCTTCGCTACCGCAATCAGTGCCTGCGCATGCTCCGCCAATCCCGGTGCCTTCGGACTCGAGCCGCGACGAGCGCGCCGCCAGCGATTCAGTCTCAGCCTGTATCTGGCCGAGCTGCGAGCTGCTTTCGGTATTGTCGAGCCGGGCGAGCAATTCACCGCGGTGAACCCGCTGGCCCGAACGGACCAGCAGTTCGCGAACGGTCGAGGGATCGGACGCCTGGATCAGCTGGAGCTTGCTCGACGGGATTACTTTGCCCTGCCCCTTGGTGACTTCGTCGACCTGCGCGATCATCGACCACAGCAGCAGGATCAGGAAGCCGATCGTGGTGACGACGATCACTCGGGTCGAGGATGACATTGGCGCGCGGCGGCGGCGCGACGACGAGCCTGTGCTGAACGGAAGACTGGCCATGGTCAGGTCCTTAACGCGACGCAACGAGGGATGAGGCAGCACTGGCGGCAACGGCCGTAAGGGACGGCGCAGACTTTGCCACTGGCCTGGCTTCCTGCGCCGCAATCAGCGCGGCGGCGCTGCCGCTGTCCGACGGCTTGGGAATGTCGAGCGTCCAGCCCTTGCTGGTGTCGAGCAGCCCGCCGACGTCATTGGCGGCACGAGCGATCGGCGGGCCGGCGGCGATCATCGGCAGTCCAATGTCACCGCTCGTACCGGCAACAGTCGCCGCGCGCGGCGCCGGGCGCAGGGCAAGCGGATCATTCGGCTCACCGATATAGCGGCCAGTAAAGGCGGCAGGCGTGCCCCAGGCGCCGGGCCAGCGGTAGAAGATGTGCGCCCCGAGCTTGGCAACCTTGGCCAGCATCGGCGCCCAGCGCGGAGAGACATAATCGGCGTGATAATGGGTTGCTTCGCCGACGGAGCGTTCGACATAGCCATCGAGAGCAGCCTCGGCGACGCGGGCTGATTCGGTCCATGCCCCCTGCGACGGGCGGCGATAAAGAGCGCCGTCGCAGACGAAGCTGAACTGGCAGACCGGGCCGGTCGACCCCTGATAGACGACGCCGCAGACTGACTTGGGGAAAGCCGGGTGGCGCATCCGGTTGAGCACTACCTGGGCGACCGCGCGGCGACCCTCGACGGGTTCGAAACCAGCTTCATAATAGACTGCCTGAGTCAGGCAAAGCAGCGCGCGGCGGTGATCGAGCGAGCTGTCGGCGACCGTGAAGGCGCTCGCGGCCTGGACCGGCGCGCCGCTGAACGGGAGCGAGGCGTTGATGAGTTGGGCGTCCTTGCCAACGGCCTGGGCTACGGCGGCCTGCGGACCGGTGGTGGCCGCGATAAGCGCCTCTGCCTGGCGCGGGGGAAGCATCGTGGCGACCGCTTCGGGGTGTGCATTACCGCTGGTCGGCGCAAGGCCAAGCAGCGCAGCAGCGCCAATCGACAGCGAACCGATGATCGCGAGGCTGGCCTTGGCGAGGCGGTTCACTGGGACTTCTCCTGCTGCGCAGCGGCGTTCAGCTTGGCAATGACTTCGTCGCGCGGTCCGTCGGCGAGAATCCGGCCGGCGTCGATGACGATCAGCCGGTCGACGATCGACAGCATCTGGTGGCGATGGGTCGACACGATCAGCGTCTGGTCGGGGCCGAGCGCCGATTTCAGATGGTCGATGAAATAGGCCTCGGTCTGGGTATCCATCGCGCCGGTCGGTTCATCGAGGAACAGCAGCTTCGATGGGGTGACAAGCGAGCGGGCAAGCAACAGCATCGCACGCTGGCCGCCCGACAGGCGCGACCCGCGCTCGCCGACAGGAAGGTCAAAACCGGCGGCATCACGCGAAAGGAAGAGGTCGGCACCCGAGCGGACGACGGCGTCGATCAGCTGCTGGTCGTCGGCATTGGCCGCCCCGAGCATGAGATTGTCGCGCACGCTGCCCGAAAACAGTTCGGCATCCTGTCCGACGAAGCGGAAGGCGTCGCGGATCTGGTGGGGGTGGAACTGGCGGCTGTCGAGACCGTCGATCGACATTTGACCGTCGGTCGGGGCGTACAGCCCGCACAGCATGCGCCCAAGAGTCGACTTGCCCGATGCGACGCGACCGATGATGCCGATGCGCTCGCCCGGCTTGATGCTGAGATTGACCTCGGACAGGCTGTCACGTGACGCTTGCGGATAGCGGAAGCCGGCGTGCGCCAGTTCGACCGAGCCCGAGCGAATTTCGGGGACAATGCTGCGCGAGGCAACCTGGCGCTCGTCGGCGGCTTCCATCATCCGCTGGAGCGAGGCAAGCGTCGTCAGTGACTGGCGGGCGCGCGTCACGAGGAAGGCGAACTGCCCGATCGGCGACAGCGCGCGTCCGGCCAGCATGACGATCGCAATGATCGCCCCCATCGTCATTTCACCGGCATTGAATTTGTAAAAGCCACCGATGAGCAGGCCGATGCTGATCAGCTGCTGCGCGCCCGAGGCAAGGTTGATAGCGACCGCAGTATGGCGGCGCATGCGCTCCTGCGTGCCTGCCGACATGGCGGCATAGCGCTTCCAGCGGCCGAGCATCTGGCCCTCGGCGCGCGCGGCTTTCAGCGTCTCGAGCCCACCGATCGATTCGACCAGCACCGAATGCTGGAGGCTGGAGTCGGCCTGCGCATCGAGCGCCGAGCGGCCCATCGAGCGCTGGAGCATGATCCCGGCAGTGAACATCGCGACGATGCCGACGATCGGCACCATCACCAGCCATCCGGCGAGGACGGCGATGAAGATCAGGAACAGGAACAAGAAGACGATGTCCACGACCAGCACGACGGTGGTCGATGCGAAGAAGTCCCGGACATTCTCATATTCGGAGACGCGCTTGGCCAGTGCCCCAGTGCTGCCGGATTTGTCGGCGAGCGGCAGGTTCATCACCTTCTCGAAAAGTTTCTGCGAGAATTTGGCGTCGAGCTTGCGTCCGACCTCGTCAACCAGACGCGACCGCGCGAGGCGCAGCGTGAAGTCGAATGCAAGTGCAATGACGACACCTATTGCAAGCACCCACAATGTCGGCACCGCCTTGTTCGGGATGACGCGGTCATAGACGTTCATCGTGAACAGCGGCATCGCAAAGGCGAGCAAGTTGACGATCAGCGCGGCGAGCATGACCGGCCAGAACTGGCCGCGCACCTTCCACACTTCGGACCAGAACCAGTGGGTGTGCTTGGCCTTGTCCCACGGCCGCTCGGCTAAACGCTCGCGTGACGGATCGGCTTCGACGATGACCGCATGGCCAGTGTAGATATGGTCGATCTCGTCGAGCGCAGTCCACATCGGCTCGGCGACGCCGGGCACATAGACCAGCCCCTGCCCTGCGTTGAGCTCGAGCAGGAGCACAGCGCGCTCCTCGTCGAGTTCAAGAATGGCAGGGAGATCGCGATCAGGCCAGCGCTTCAGCTTGCGGCTGACGGGCTGGCCACGCATCCCGACCTGGTCGAGCGCGGGCTCGACCTGATGGAACGGCAGCTTGCCCGTTTCAGACAGCGCCAGCCCGGCACGTAGCAGGACTGGCGATGATGGCCGATCGGCACGGCGGGCAAGGAAGGACAGGCAGTCGAGGACCGGATCAAGCTCACGCGCAGGCGCGGAATCCAAGCTGTTCATGATACTCAACGCCTGTCCTCAACTTCACTCAGCGACCCGTGTTCGGTGCGGGCGGACCCATCACCGGCATCGGCATGCTTTCCTCGCGCAAGTCGGCGGGCGGGATCGGGTTGATCCGATAATGCGCCCGCTCGGTGCCCCACGCCTCCATCGGCTTGATCACGCCAAGCGCCTCGATCAGGCGATTCTCGGCGGCAAGCACGCGATATTGGGCGTACAGCTTGCCGAGACGAGCGGTCTCGCGCTGGGCCTGAACATTGTAGCGCGTGTTCTGCGTATCGAGCACGTCGAGCAGCGAGCGGCGGCCGACGTTGAACTGCTCGCGGTAGGACAGGAGCAGGTCGTCGCTGACCCGTGCCTGCTGCTCAAGCTCGCCGGTCAGGCGAGTCTGGTTGGTCAGGCGGCTCCACGCGCTGCGGACGTCTTCCTCGGCCGAGCGAGTGACTTCGAACAGTCGGCCATGAGCCTCGTCCGAACGGCGCGCTTGCTCGCGGATGTTGGCTTCCTTGATGCCGCCGTTGAACACGTTCCACTTCATCACGAGGCGACCGAGCAGATCGCGCGTATGGCCGCGGAACCCATCAATGTCATTGCCATAACGCGCCTGACCCTGAAGGCTGACCTTGGGTCCGAGTTCGTTCTTGGCTTCCTGGGTGAACTCGCGCGCCGCCGTAAGATCGGCAATTGCTTCCTGGACGCGCGGATTGTTGATCCGGGCAGCGTTCTCGGCCTCGTCGAGAGTTGCGGGGAGATATTGCATGAGATCGGGCGGCATCGTGACCTGGTCGACCGGAATGCCGGTCAGGCGGCGGAAGGTGATTGCAGCGGTGTCGAGGTCTTCGTTCGACTCGGTCACGCGAGCGCGCGCCGCCTGAAGCCGCTCTTCAGCCTGCTGCTGGTCGGCAATCGAGATCGACCCCTTCGACACACCTTCGCGAAGGTCACCGGCAAGCTTCTCGTGGAAGGTCACATTATCACTGGCGATGGCCGACAGGCGCTGCTGGAGCAGATAGTCGATATAGGTCCGCGAGACGTTTAGCGCGACATATTGCGAGCGCTCGTCGACCCGGGCGGCTGCGCCATCGACGCGGGCGGCCTGGCGACGGATTTCGGCGCGGCGGCCACCGGTATCGAACAACAGCCAATCGAAATTGGCGTCACCTTCGACCGGATAGAGCGTCTGGCCCGAAATGCCGATCGCGCGCCGGGTCGGGTTGCGCAGGTTGCGCGCGCCGCCGGACAATTCGATGTCGACCTTCGGGTAATATTCGCCTTCGGCCTGGATGCGCTCTTCGCGGGTCGCGGCCTTGTTCGAGACCGCCTGGCGGATCTCCGGGTTGGAATTGAGCGCGGCCTGAACCGCGTCCTTGAGATCGATGGCGTTCGCCGGCGCTGCGCAAAGCAACAAGGCTCCCGGCACGATCATCGTCCAATGCTTCTTCGTCATGAAATCCCCCTTCTGGTCAGTACAGACGAGCGCGCCCGAGTCCACGCGGACGCGCTCGTCAATCATTTGGTTAGCCGGCGTGTGCCACCGGCTGAACCGCATCATGATGAAGCATCACCGCTTCAATCGTGTTTGCGTGGGCAGCGATCATCTGGAAAGCCGCCACATGGGCCGTGTCCCAACTCGATACGCCCTGAGCGACCAGGCTTGCGGCAATTGCCGTTCCCGGGCCGGCGCCATCGGCATGGCCGGGAAGCGCGTTGATCAGCGCATCGAGCTGGGCCTGGCCATGACCGTCGGTAAGCCCAGAAACAATCTCGCGGGCTACGTCGCCACTGTGCTGGACGCCGTTGCCGGTCAGCCCCGCCACCGCCATCGCCTGTGCCGACGGCATTGCGATCATCACCGGAGCGAAGGACGTTGCTGCCACGGCATGTGCCGGTGCATCGGTCCCGCCGAGCAAGGCCGAGGTGGCATGCGCGTCCTCGGTCGACGCAGCGAGTGGGTGCGTGTCATTGGCAGCCTCGACCGGTGCATGCGATGTGCTCGTCGCCGGTTGCGCGGTTTCGATCGCTTCGCGGGTTTCGCCGCTGATCGACTGATGCCCGGCATCGCTGGTCGTGGCGTCGAGGGCAACCTTGTCGACGACCTGGTTGACCGCCGCAACCGCCGTGTCGCCGGCGATCGGCGCCGGATGGGCAGCCGCCGCCTCGCTGGCGAGGCCCGCTGCGGCGAGTGCCGCCGCCAGCGTGACATTGCTGTTCGCCGCCGCCGCCAGCTTGATCTGGTCGGAGGAGGTGGTCGCAACGCCCGCCACCGCGGTCGTGCCGATCGCGAAGCTGGCATCGGCGAGCGAACCCGTCGTGCCGCTGGTCGTCGTGTAGCTGCCGGTACCGGCAACCTCGACCTGGCCATTGGCGGCGGTGTAGCTGACGCCGTCGCTCGACAGCGAGATGGAGGCAATCCCGGCTGCGGCAAGCGATTTCATCTCGCCGGCATCGACCACGCCATTGCTATTGGCATCCTGCCACACCGCAAAGCTGGCGAAATCGGCATCGGCTGCAGACAACTTGCCGTCATGGTTGGTGTCGTAGGCCTTGAGCCCGTCGAGATCGCTGCCGCTGGTGGCGAACATGATTTCGCTGGCGCTGGCTTTGCCGTCATGATTGGCGTCGTGAACCAGGATGCCGTCGTCCGGTGCTGCCCAGGCGGTGGCAACCTTGCCGCTGCCATAGTCGAACGTCACACCGGCTTCAGTGGACAGGAAGTGAACGCCGTCACCATTGAGGTCGAGCACCACCGGCGGGGCGCCTGAGACGATCGTCGCGCTGGCTGTCGTTCCCGGACCGGTGGAATACAGGATACTCGCGTTGACCCCGCCGCCCGTCAGATGAGCGATGGTGACATAGCTGTTTCCACCACCATCGAGATCGACTTGCAAGTCGCCGTTGACCAGCAAGCGGATGAACCCGGAAAGCGCGCCCGCTTGCGTCAATATCTGCGTGATGTCGATGACTTCTCCGGCGGTGTAGCCGGTGATGGTGTCGGCATTCGCTGTACCGTCAGTGATCACGTCGTTGCTGAGCACGAAGGTGTCGTTGCCCGCGCCGCCGTTCAACGTATCCGCCCCGGTTCCGCCGACGAGCGTGTCGTTGCCGCTTCCGCCGTTGAGCGTGTCGTTGCCAGCTCCGCCGTAAAGATAGTCGTTCCCCGATCCGCCAGTGATGACGTCGTTACCGGCGTTCCCCGCCAACACCACGGGATCCGTCGAAGCGCTCTGGTTTAGCGTGTCGGCACCCGCCGTGCCGATCGAACTTCCGGCGATGTTCGGGACAATAGTAGTCATGACCGTCGAACTGATCGGGTCTCCGTCTGCATCGGTCGCCACGATCGTGAAGTTTTGATTGATCGGACTTGCCGTCGCCGCCGCACCGATCGAGAAGATGCCCAAGTCGAAGATGCCGGTCGCGCTTTCGACCACAACCGCCGAGAAACTCGCCGTTGTCGTGATCGTGTAGCTGTCGCCTTCCTGAATTCCATGGAAAGTGACCGACCCGTCGGCATTCTTGGTCACTGTAATGCCGTAGGCGACAGCCGCGGTATTGCCGCTGGCCAGCCCGCTGATGTCCAGTGTCGTTGTCCCGCTCGTCAAATAGTCCTTGACCGTTACCGACGTGATCGGCGCCTTCGTCTCGCCGTTCGTCAGTGAAGCGGGAGTCGTATCGGGAGCGATCGCCGAGCTCGTGCTGCTGGAAATCGCCGTGACCTGGATATCAACCGTGTTGCTTTGCGAACCACCGACCTGAGGGACGAATTGCGTAAAGCTGGTCGTAGCGGCGTGGCTGCTGAAGCCATAGCCGCTGGCAGTTCCCGCCTGGGTTACCAGATTGTTCAGGAAGTCGATGCGTACCGCTTCGCCCGTGTCCATCGACTGATTGTTCACGCCGATTGCGGTGCTGTTCGTATTGACCGATCCGGCGGTCCCGCCCGTGTCGCCACGACCCGAGATCAGGGCATCGATGACTGTTGAAGCGTCATTCGCGCCGATCGCGGCGTAATTCACGTTGCCGGCGCTGGTGCTGGTAAGATTGGCGAAGTTGACCTGCGTACCGTTGGTGATGATGCCCGAGACGGTATCGAACGTGTACGTCCCGGTGACTGGGTCAAGGTGGACGATGAAGCCGACAGTACCATTGGTTGCACTGGTGCCCGTCGTCGCGGTCAGCGTGTCGGTGCCATCGCCATAAAGATAGAGCTGCAGTCCGCCGAGCTTGAGCAGATTGCCACTGCTGTCCCGAGCCATGACCTGTGCATCGACGCTGCCGAGCGTTCCGATGTCGAACTTCAGGCCACCAAGACCGTCCGCGCCCATGTGCAGGTTGAGGTTGCCGGTGACTGCGTTCCCAGCGAGATCGCCGTCCTTCGCGCCGACCGAGTCGGGTGTGAACGCGACCGGCGAGTCATCTTCGATGCTGACCGTAATCGTGGTCGCAGTGGTTGCCGTGCCGTCCGACACATTGACCGGGACGACCAAGTTGATCGCGTCCTCAATTGCGGTGTTGGGCTGGTCGACCGCATGGAGCAGCGTCACCGTGTAGCCACCGGTTGAGTTGATCGTGACCGTGATCACCGGAATCAAGCCGACACTGCCCGTAAGCGTTCCTGTGCCCATGCCACTCCAGGTGACAGCCACGCCACCAACGGTCAGCGCCGTCGTCGGCGTGCCGAGCGTGACGGCGAAGATTGAGCCCGTATCGACGTCGGAAATACCGATCGACCCTGACCGCACCGCAAGGTTGGTCGTGTCGGGTGTACCCAGACTATCGGGATTTGAACCGCTAAGCCCTTCTTCCGACACGCTGATCGTTGACGGGGTCAGCACCGGCGCGTCGTTGGTGCCGAACACGGTGATCGTCAGCGTCGACGGGGTCGAGGTCGTGCCGTCGCTCGCCGCATAGGGGAAGCTGTCGGTCACTGTGCCCCCCGCCGGAAGCGCGTTCACCACCGCGTTGCTCGCGTTGAGCGTGTAGGTGTAGCTGCCGTTGGCATTGAGCACGAGCGTCCCGTAGGTGCCAACATAAGTGCCTGCGTTGGAGACGACGAGGGTCGTGCCGGTATCGACGTCGCTGTCGGCAAGGTCACTGAAGCTGCCCGCCGGCGCACCCGTGTGGGCAATCGTCTGCAGCACATTGCCAGTCGTCGTCGGGTCCGCCCCCGAAGTCACGTCGAGCACCCAGTTGGTGTCCGCCTGAACCACCGGCACGTCGTTGGTGCCGAACACGGTGATCGTCAGCGTCGACGGGGTCGAGGTCGTGCCGTCGCTCGCCGCATAGGGGAAGCTGTCGGTCACCGTACCACCCGCCGGAAGCGCGTTCACCACCGCGTTGCTCGCGTTGAGCGTGTAGGTGTAGCTGCCGTTGGCATTGAGCACGAGCGTCCCGTAGGTGCCCACATAAGTGCCCGGATTGCCCACCGCCAGCACCGTGCCGGTATCGACGTCGCTGTCGGCAAGGTCGCTGAAGCTGCCCGCCGGCGCACCCGTGTGGGCAATCGTCTGCAGCACATTGCCAGTCGTCGTCGGGTTCGCCCCCGAAGTCACGTCGAGCACCCAGTTGGTGTCAGCCTGAACCACCGGCGCGTCGTTGGTGCCGCTGATCGAGATGTCGATGTTGGCCGGGCTCTTGTCGCCGTCGCCGTCGGTCAACTGGTAGGTGAAGACGTCGTGGACGGTCGCCGTCCCGGTCAGTGCCTGGACATTGGCCGCGGCGTTGTTGAGCGCATAGCTGTAGCTGCCATCGGCATGGATCGTCAGCGTGCCGTAGGTTCCAACGATGTTGGTCCCCGCGGCTGCCGTCGAAACCGCACCGAAGCTCGCGCCACCAACCAGCTTGATGCCGGTCACAGTCGCGCCGTCGGCGCCCTTGGTGTCGGCGTTGCCGTCGAAGGTGTTGATGTCCGTGCCGCCGACGCCGGTGATGACATTGCCGTCGGCGACCGTCGGGCCGTCTTCCTTGACGCTGTCGGTATCGTTAACCGCGGTCGGGACATCGTCCTGGACGCTGATAACGATCGTGTTGGTCGTGAAATTGCCGTTGGCGTCGGTCACCTTGTAAGTGAAGGTCTCGGTCCCGTCGATCGCCGTGCCGTCGTTGGCGGCGGGCGAGTTGGTGAAGGGCGAGGTAAGCGTATAGCTCCACACGCCGCCCGAAGTGATGCTGATCGTGCCGTGCGCGCCTGCTGACGAGCCGACCAGCGCATAGCTCAGGCCGCCGGCGCCGCTGCTGCCGGCAAGCGTTCCGCCCGTGGTTTCCGTGGTCAGCGACGGGTTGCTGCCGATCACGGCCAGCGCCGCCTCGTCGACTGTCCCAGTGGCACCGCCGGTCGTCAGATTGACGTCGGCAACGCTGATCTTGAGCGTCGTTGTCGACGTGTCGCCGTCACCGTCCTTGATGGTGTAGACGAAATTGTCGACCGCGCCCGCAGGCACGACTTGGTTGATGTTGGCATGATAGACATAGCTGCCGTTCGCCTGAAGCGTCAGCGTGCCATAAGTGCCGGTGATGACCGTGTTGACGCCCGTGCTGAGCGCCACCGCGGTATTCGTGCCCGTCGCAACGCCGACCACGCCGCCGCCAACCAGGCCATCGGCTCCCGGCGTGTCATTAGAAATTACGCCCGCCGCAGCAAGCACTGTAAGCGTGCCGCCTTCGAGGATGCTACCCGTGTCGAGGCGCGCAATCGGCACGTCGTCGACGACGGTGATGTCGACCGATCCGGTCGTCGAATTCCCGTTCGCATCGACCACCGTGTAGGTGAAATGCTGGACCGGAACTTCGTTATTGGTCGAATTGTCGGCCTGTGCACCGATGATCGGACTGGTCAGCGTGTAGCTGTAATGACCCTGCGCATCGAGCGTGAAGGTGCCATACGGAGTCGTCGTCGTCTGCGGCGTGTAGCCATTGGCCGCCGCAAAAGCGTTCGTAATGGTCCCGGTAACGAGTTCGCCGGTCGAACCCGGGTTCGACCCGGTCACGCTGCTGGCGGCAAATTCACCCGCATCCTTGACTGTATCGAGCGCTGCTTCGTACACCGAGCCGGTCACATTCTGCGCATTCAAGGTTACGTTTGTCACCGTGATGTCGAGCGTGGTGGTCGAGGTGTCCCCGTCGCCATCCTTGATCGTGTAGACGAAGTGATCAACTTGGTCGGCATTCACGGCATTGGCGTTGGCCTGATAGGTATAGTGACCATCGGCATAGAGTGTCAGCGTGCCATAGGTGCCGGCGATGGCCGTGGCCGTTCCGGTGTTCAGCGCGACTGCGGTATTGCTACCCGTCGCAACCCCGACGACACCGCCGCTAACGGCAAAGCCGTCCGCACCGGAAACATCGTTCGCGAGCACACCAGTAACGGGGACGCTCAGAAGCGCTCCCTCGGTCACGCTCCCGACGTCACCGTGCGCCATCGGCGCATCATCGACGATGTTGATTACCAGGTTCGAGGTTGCCGGGTCGCCATCGGAGTCGGTGACGCTGATCGGGAAGGTCACACTCGCCGGATCGGTCAGCGTGTTGTCGAGCAGCGTGTAGGTGTAGTTGAGATGGCCGATCCCGGTGACATCATCATAGGTGCCGCCGGTGATCACCAGCGTCCCGGTCGAGTTGCTCGAAACCGTCACCGGGAAGATCGTCGATCCAGTGAGCTGGACGCCGTTGACGAAGACATTCTCCAGGCCATCGGGCGAGGTCACGTCAATCGTCCCCGACACGACCGTCGTGTTCGGCGCGGTGCCCGACCCGGCCGGCTCGCCGCCACGCGCGGCAAGGCCGCTCTCATAGACCGTCGTGGTTGCCCCACCCGCCGCCGGAACTGTCAGCACCGGATGTGAATCCCCGATGTGGATGGTCAGCGAAGTCGGCGACGTATCACCGTCGCCGTCACGCAGGACGTAAAAGAATTTGTCGTCGACACCGCCCGCCGAGCCCGCGTCGCGGACATAGGTGTAAGTGCCGTCCGACCCAATCGTCAGCGAGCCATAAAGGCCATGGATCGTCGTCGATCCACCCGGGGCGATCGACGTAAACACGCCGCCCTGCGGAAGCGCGCCAAGTACCCGGCCGCCATCGGCGCCAAGCGTGTCGACGCCCGTACCCAATGTCCCGCCATCGGTGCCTGCGCCCGTGATGACATTGCCGCCCTCCGGCGCGAAGCTTCCCGCCGCAACCGTGTCAGTGTCGGCACGCGCGGTCGGCACGTCGTCGACGATAGCGATGGTCAGGTCGGCGGGCGCGGTCGCTTGGCCGTCCTTGTCGGTGACGATCACCGCGAAGTGATCGGCCGTGGTATTGCCGTTGGTGCTGACGTTCAGCGTGTAATGATAGGTGATCGTGCCGCTGGCGCTGTAGCTGTCGATGGTCAAAGTGCCATAGGTCCCGGCGAACGTCTGGTTCGCACCGGTCACGGCAACCCCGCCGATCGTCACCACCGCCGGACTATCGCCGGGCGTGAAGCTGATCGTGCCCGTGGTCGAGGTCTCGCTGGTGTCGCTGTTGTTACCCGGGATCCCGTCGGCAATCTCGCCCGAACCGGCCGGAAGCGTCGTGCTGCCGCCATAGGCCAGATGTGCGCCAAGGCCGACTTCGCTAACACTGGTGCCACCCTCACCCGCCGCAGGAATATGCACTGTCGGGGTCGCGTTGCCGATCGAGATCGTCAGGGTCGAGGGCGACTGGTCGCCGTCGCCGTCGGTCAGCGTGTAGCCGAACGTGTCGGTCACCCCGCCCGGCGAGCCCGCATCGCGGACATAGCTGTAGCTGCCGTCGGCCTTCATCGTCAGCGTGCCATAGGTGCCGTGAAGCACCAGGTTGCCCGCTTCATCGAAGCTCGTGTCGCTCGTCGCACCCGCGCTGATCGCGGTCACCGATGCACCATCGGCACCCTTGGTGTCGGCGCCAACCGCACCGCTGGTCGTGCCGGCGCCGGTGATGACATTGCCCGCCTCGGGACCATAGGCCCCCGCCGCCAGCGCATCCGTATCGGGACGA
>NZ_JAXOJM010000004.1:0-227176 GCF_036663775.1 Sphingomonas sp. RB1R13 | reverse complement strand
GCTGTAGCTGCCGTCGGCCTTCATCGTCAGCGTGCCATAGGTGCCGTGAAGCACCAGGTTGCCCGCTTCATCGAAGCTCGTGTCGCTCGTCGCACCCGCGCTGATCGCGGTCACCGAAGCGCCATCGGCACCCTTGGTGTCGGCGCCCACCGCACCGCTGGTCGTGCCGGCGCCGGTGATGACATTGCCCGCCTCGGGACCATAGGCCCCCGCGCTAAGCGCATCCGTATCGGGACGCGCCGTCGGCATGTCGTCGACGATCGCAATGGTCAGCGTCGACGATGCCGTGTCGCCATCGCGATCGGTCACGACGACGGTGAAGATGTCCTTGTTCGTGTCGCCCGCGTTCGGGCCCGACAGCGTGTAGCTGTAATTGACTGCGTCGGACGTGACGCTGATGATGGTCAGCGTGCCATAAGCACCCGTGATGACCTGACCCGCGACGCCCGTGACGACAACGCCATTGATCGTGACCGTGGTCGGATTGTCGAGCGAGGTGACGATGATCGAACCGGTAGTGGTCTCACTCGTCGACGCGGCGTCGCTGCCCGACGGCAGGCCGCTTTCGTTGACCGTCGCCGTGGCGTTGATCGCGCCGGCCGGATTATCGGGCGTATCGATGATGACGCTCGGGGTGTGATTGACGACGGCAACCGCCAACTCGCGATAGGTCGGCGGAGTGTAGCTGAGTTCGGTCGGCGGGAGGAGGTCGCCAAGCGGGGCGCCCGGATCGAGCGGGCCGACCGGAACTGCGAAATTGCCGCCGCTCGACTGCGGATTGCCAGCGGCGGGCTTGGGCTCGGCGTCGATCAGCAGAGCGGCGAGGTTGGTGGCGGGGACCTCAACCGAACCGATTACAAGTTCGGGCACGAATACCGCGCCATCGACGATCACCATTTGGGTGCCATCGGGCAAGTTGATGACCAGGTCGCGACCGACCGCGTGGACATCGGCAAGCTCCACGCCCGCAGGGAGCGTGACGATCCCGTCGGGTCCGGGGACGATGCGCTGGGCATTGGCCTGGATGAGGATTGGGGCCGCCGTGGGGCTGAGACCCTGCGCCGTCGGGACATGAGCGGGGCGAGTGGTCGCCGCAGCTGCCGCGAGCTCATGCTCGTGATGCGCATTATGTTGCGTTCCGCCAAGCGAGGTGTCGTCGTGTCGCATGTCTTGCCCTTCCGCCACCCGGTCCCTGAGACCGGATTCTATTCGCACGAGTTCACCGGACGTTTTACGAAAACCGTTAACGATGAGGTGGAGCCCCGAGCTTCAATGTGAATTAAAACGCCGAAAGATACGGTTTTGCAAGTGGCGTCACTATGGAGCCGTCGAGCGACAAAGCCCAAGCTCAAGATATTCGAAAGTTGCTATTGGTTAACGCTGGGGCGTTATTCGACATGAATTACAGTCAATCTTTAAATCTGATTGCCACTATGGTAGCTATTCAAACTATTTCTCGTTATGTGGCAATGGCGCGAATGGCCTGTTCTTCAATAGGTTTAAAGTATAGGGAGAAATATGACATTTTATAATCTGGGTTAGCAGAAGTTTAACGCGGAGAATCGGGGCGCGGAACAGACTCAGTTGGGAGGATGGGCCACAGCAGCCAACTACAAAAAAATGGACCGCGCTTCCCGAAACGGGACGAATTGCGGCCTTCCTGCAACGTCTTGGCTAATCGGGTCGGCGAGTCGCAGCCGAGTCGCACCGGTCCTGCGCTTGCGTGAAACCTCGCTCGCGGGCAAACCGCCGCGGTGTCGACCACCGTCCTTTCCGCCGCCGATCAACGCCTCCTCGCATGCGGCGCGGCGCTGTCCGAAAATCAGCTCGATGTTGCCGAGCGACTGTTGCGCGCCGAGCTTCGCGATGATCCTTACAATGTCGCCGCGATCCGCATGATGGCCGAACTTGCCGCGCGGCTCGGGCGAATGACCGATGCCGAGACGTTGCTTCGCCGGGCGATCGAGATTGCACCGGGCTTCACGGCGGCTCGCGCCAACCTCGCGCTGATCCTTAATCGGACCGGCCGCCATGGTGATGCGCTTGCCCTGCTCGAGGAAATATTGGCGAACGAGCCCTCGGATCTGGGGCATCAAAATCTCAAGGCGTCGATCCTTGGTCGGCTGGGACGGTTTGACGAAGCCATCGATCTTTATCGCCGCGTGCTTGAGCGGGCTCCGCACCAGCCGCGGCTCCACCTCAGCCTGGGAACGATGCTCAAGACAATCGGCCGGCTCGACGAATCGATCGCCGCCTATCGAAACTCGATCGCGCTCCAGCCGACACTGGGCGAAGCATGGTGGAGCCTTGCAAACCTTAAAACATATCGCTTCGACGAGGCTGATGTTGCCCAGATGACCGACGCGCTCGCCGTGCCGGGCTTGGGGCCCGAAGATCGCGTCCACCTCGACTTTGCGCTGGGCAAGGCAATGCACGACCGGCGCGATCATGGCGCCGCCTTCCAACATTATCGCCGGGCTAATATCTTACGGCTTGAGAGCCAGCCCTACCGGTGGCGCGAGACGACGACCCTGGTCGACCGGAGTATCGCCGTCATGACGGGGGCGGTGTTCGACCGGGCGAGGGGCGGCGCCACCGATCGCGCGCCGATCTTCATCGTCGGCATGCCGCGGTCAGGGTCAACCCTGGTCGAGCAGATCCTGTCGAGCCATCCGCTGGTCGAGGGAACGGGCGAGCTTCCCGACCTACCGGCGGTCGCGCGCAGTGGCGCGCCCTACCCCGCCCTCCTCGCCGACCTTACGCCCGCGCAGCGCGCGGAGCTGGGCTCCAATTATCTCGCTCGCGCTGCGATTCAGCGCCAGACCGACCGCCCGCACTTCACCGACAAGCTGCCCAATAACTGGCAATTCGTCCCGTTCATCCTCGCCGTGCTCCCCAATGCGACGATTATCGATATTCGGCGCCATCCGATCGCCTGTTGCCTGGCCAATTATCGGCAGCATTTCGCGCGCGGGCAGGCGTTCACCTACGATCTGGCCGATCTTGGCCATTATTATTCGGACTATGTGCGGTTGATGGCGCAAGTCGATGCCGTCGCGCCGGGTCGGGTCCATCGCGTGATCTACGAGCAGCTCGTCGACGACACCGAGAGCGAAGTGCGCGCACTGCTCGCGGCGTGCGGCCTGCCGTTCGATCCCGCCTGCCTCGCTTTTCATCAGACCGAGCGCGCCGTGCGTACCCCGTCGAGCGAGCAGGTGCGGCAGCCAATCTATCGCGACGCGCTCGCCGAGTGGCGGTCCTACGAACCGTGGCTTGGCGAACTGGTTGAAGCGCTCGGTCCGGTAATCGATTGTTACCCCGCTCCGCCCGAGGCTTTTGTGCCACGCTCGCAATGAATATTGTGCGCTACACTTAAGCCGGGTTGACGGCCCCGCCCCCTGTCGCCAGCCTCTGGAACAACATCGGGGGAATTACGTGATGAAGCTTTACTATCGCTCGCTTGCGGCGGGCCTGCTCGCGTCATCGGCTCTTGCGACGCCCGCATTGGGCCAGACCGGTGCCAATGATACGCCCCCCCCCGCCACCGCGCAGGTCGCGCAGGACGGACTTTCCCCCGACAGCACCGAGATCATCGTCACCGCGCAGAAGCGCGAGGAAAATCTGTCGAAGGTACCGGTCTCGATCCAGGCGATCGGCACCCGCCGCCTCGATCAGCTCAACATCTCGAATTTCGAGCAATATACCAAGCAGCTCCCGTCGGTTAGCTTCCAGACCAGCCAGCCCGGCGTCACCGTCGTCTACATGCGCGGCGTCGCAACCGGCGGCGACGGCAATCATTCGGGATCGTTGCCGTCGGTCGGCACCTATCTCGACGAGCAGCCGGTCACCACGATCGGCGGTACGCTTGATGTCCACATCTACGACATCGCCCGGATCGAGAGTCTGGCCGGGCCGCAGGGCACACTCTACGGTGCATCGAGCCAGGCGGGCACGATCCGCATCATCACCAATAAGCCCCGGCTTCACACGACCGAGGGCCGGATCGACGGCGAAATCAATACCGTCGCTCACGGCGGTCAGGGCGGCAAGCTCGAGGGAATGATTAACCTGCCGATCGGCGACCGCATTGCCTTCCGCGGCGTCGGCTTCTGGCAGCGCGATGCCGGCTACATTGACAATATCCGGGGAAGCCGGACCTATATCGGCACGCCGATCTTTGGACCCGATCCCAGCAGTGAGACGAACCCACCAGAGCAGATCATAACGGGCTATAATCCCGGGATCACGGTCAACAACGCCAAGCTGGTCAAGGACAATTTCAACGACTCGACCACTTATGGCGGTCGCGCGGCGCTCAAGATCGACCTTGACGATAATTGGACAGTCACCCCGGCGATCATGCACCAGTCGCTAAAAAGCCATGGCAATTTCAGCTATGATCCCAAGCTTGGCGACCTCAAGGTCGATCGCTTCTTCCCCGAGATACGCAAGGACAAGTTCACTCAGGCGGCACTGACCGTCGAGGGCAAGATCGGCAATTTCGACCTGACCTATGCCGGCGCCTACCTCGATCGCAAAACCTACACGACGTCGGATTATACCGACTATGCCGATACGTACGACCAGGCATATGCCTCTTACGGCGGCCTCGCCAACTACTTCTATTTCCAGGACAGCGCGGGCAATACGATTGATCCGCGCCAGCACATTACCGGCACTGATCACTTCAAGAAGCTGAGCCAGGAATTCCGGATCGCTTCGCCGACTGATCAGCCGTTCCGCGTCATCGCCGGCGCTTTCTACCAGCGCCAGTCGAACAATATCTTCCAGGATTATATCGTCGATAATCTGGCCCCTGCGCTATCGGTCAACGGTCGTCCGGGAACGTTGTGGCTAACCAAGCAGACGCGGGTCGATAAGGATTATGCGCTGTTCGGCGAAGCGGCGTTCGACGTCACCCCGCAATTCACGATCACGGCCGGGGGCCGCGTCTTCAAATATGACAATTCGCTGTTCGGCTTCGCTGGCTTCGGCCGCAATCCTAATGGCCCGCCTTACAATGGCGCCGGCAGTTCAAGGACGGGTGTGGCGGCGTGCTACACTACGAGCGGCGATTCACTTCGCGATTCACTCGCCAACGGGACGGACACGACTTTCGCCACCGGCAGCCTGCCGGGAACACCGTGCACAAACGTCGGAGACTTTGTAAATGGCACCGTCGTGCCCAAGCGCGCAAAGGGCCATGGCTTCACCCACCGCCTCAACGCGACTTACAAATTTTCGCCCAATGCACTTGGCTACCTGACCTGGTCGCGGGGCTTTCGTCCGGGCGGCATCAACCGCCGCATCGGAGATCCTTATCAGCCCGACTATCTGACCAATTACGAGATCGGACTCAAGCTCACCGCGTTCAACGGCGCGGTTCATTGGAACAGTGCGGCCTATCACCAGATCTGGAAGAAATTCCAGTTCAGTTACCTTGGTCTCAACTCGCTAACGGTCATCCAGAATGGCCGCGATGCCGAGATTAACGGGGTCGAAAGCGACATCAGCTACACTGGCAATGGGCTGACACTGAACGCAGCGGTGGCCTATTCGGACGCCAAGACCAGCGGTAACATCTGCGCCAGCATCGCAGCCGATGCCAATTGCACCGGGGATTCGATTGTCGCGCCGGCCGGTACGCGACTGCCGGTGACGCCGAAGATCAAGGGATCGGCGACAGCCCGCTACAGCTGGTCGCTGGCCTCGGCGATGAAGGCGCATGTCCAAGCGGGCGTCAGCTACAAGTCGTCGGCCACTACCCAGCTTCGCACCGCCGACAATCTTGTCACCGGCAAGCTTCCGTCGGCGACGCTGGTCGATACGGCCGTCGGGCTCGACTGGCGCTTCATGAACATCGAGTTGTACGTCACCAATCTGTTCGACAAACGCAACCAGCTAACCCGCGGCGTCGCCTGCAGCATCTGCCAGCGCGTCCTCGTGGTCCCCGGCACCCCGCGCACGATCGGGCTTCGCGCCGGGTACAAGTTCTAGCCAATAAAAAGGCCTCTCTCGCTGATGCGGGAGGGGCCATTGCCGTTCCAGAAATGCGCGCCGCCTAAAGTCGGCCGTGCTGGTCCTCGCTCTGGAACAGGCGATCGACCTCGGCGACGAGGTCCTTCAGGTGGAACGGCTTCGACAGCAGCTTGGCCTCTGGTGCGGTGCGTCCGCCCTGGAGCGCAACCGCAGCAAAACCGGTGATGAACATGACGCGGATCGCGGGATCGATGACGCTCGCCTTTTGGGCAAGCTCGATCCCATCCATCTCAGGCATGACGATGTCGGTCAGCAGCAAATCATATTTGCCCGCTTCGAGCAGCGGCATGGCTTCGGTGCCACAGCCTACCGCGGCCACGTCGTAACCGACACGGGTCAGTGCCCGCGCCAGATATTCGCGCATCGACGTGTCGTCTTCTGCCAGCAGGATCCGGATCATCCCCTCTTATATGCGCGCAACCTTTAAGAAATTCCAGCCAGATAGCGCAAAAGCACAATTGCCGTGCGACAGGCCGAGCGGTAGGCGGACGACGATGGAACTTGACCTGGCGCCGCCGCTCGTGATCGCGCCGCGAAATGGCGTCCCCATCCTGTTGTCGATTCCCCATAGCGGGCGCGACTATCCCGACTGGCTGTTGCGCCAAGCCCGCCACGGGATGCGCGCGCTGGCCACGCTCGAGGACCCGCTGGTCGACCGACTGGCGTGGCGGCTACTGGCAGCGGGCTATGGCGCGGCAATTGCGCAGACCCCGCGCGGGGTAATCGACTGCAACCGTTCGCCTGACGAGCTTGATCCCGCCTCGATTGCTCCCCGTGATGGCACCACGACGGGTAGCGTCCCGCTCGGCCCGCGGGCGCGGCACGGGCTCGGTATCGTGCCGTCGCGAACCCATCGCCATGGTGCGCTGTGGCGATCCCCCCTGCCCTTCGCGCGATATGAGGAAAGGCTCGCCACCGTCCACACCGCCTATCATTCGGCGATCGACGATCAGCTTGGCCAGTTGGTCGCGGCGCACGGGATCGCGCTGCTGCTCGATCTCCACTCGATGCCGCCAACACGCCGCGAACCGGTCGTGATCGGCGATCGGCACGGGTCAAGTGCGGCCGAGTGGCTTAGTCTGCGCGCTCTGTCGTCGGCCACCAAAAACGGCTTTGCCGCGATCCGCAACGATCCTTACGCCGGGGGTTATATCGTCGAGCGTCACGGCCGTCCGCACGCCGGGATCCATGCCCTCCAGATTGAGCTCGACCGGTCGGCCTATCTTGCGCGCGACCTCATGAGCCCCGGTTCCGGGTTTGACCGCTGCAGCCATTTGCTCGCATCGCTGGCGAGCGATCTGGCCAAGTTGATTGGCGACACCGGCGCGTCGGCAATCGCGGCGGAATAAAACACGGGCCTATAAAAAATCGGCCACCGCGGGAATACCGCGATGGCCGAAGTTCAGGGAGGAACGCACCGAAGTGCGGCTTCGAACGAGACTTGGGGAAGGGGGAGCCCGCCAAGTGCGTCCGACGCCAGCACCAGATGGGGACTGACGGCGGCGCGGTCAACCCGCCGCCGTCAAAGTTTTAGTCGGCCTGTCGCCGAAGTTGCTCGGCTCAGGCGTCGACCATCGCGTCGGCGGCCTGTTCGCCAGCAACCGGGCCCTTGCCCTGCGCTACCTGCCGACCGAAAATATCGCGGATCTGCGCCAGGCTGAAGAGGTGCGCGAAGATCAGCGGAAGCATGCCGCTCTGGTTCATCTTGCGCAGCTCGTCGCCGCGCATGTCGCGCAGCTTCTCTTCATCGATCATGCGGAAACCGCGATAGATGAACGGCTGGTCGCTGTTGTCGGGCTGGATCGCGACTTCGCCGTCCATCAGCAGGCCCGACTTCTCGAGCTCCGCCATGAAGGCGGCGGTGCGCTGGCCGGCGGCCTCGAACTGCTCGCAGAAATCGAGGATCGCCTTGACCTTCTCGCTCGGCTGGTCGCCGTCGAAGATCGCATCGCCCTCGGCCGACGCCTCGCCGATGACGCCCGACGTCGGGTCGACGCACAGTGACAGTTCGTCACTGTCGGGGGTCAGCTGGGCTAGCAGGAAGGGGTAGCGACGCAAGTAGGCCGGCAGGTAAACCGGCTCGGTCAGCATGCCCTTGTCATCAAGGAAAGTGTTGACCCCCTCATTGAGCCCCATCAGCGCCAGCGGCACCGAATTGTCGCCAACCGAGAAGACGATCGGATAGGTGCGCTGGAGCAAGGCGAACTCGTCGACCGTGACCGGGATGGCGTGCGCCTGCGCAATGTGCGGCGCGTTTTCGATCTGGACGAGCTTTTTGTCGCCATGCTGCTGCAAATTGACCGGCTGGAGGTCATTATACAGCAGGGGCAGTGGATTACTGGGCGCTTGGCTCGCCATGTTATCGTCTCCTGGGGTGGCGGCGGCTCGAAACAGTCTCGGGACGCGCGCCAAAGAAATGGGGCTTTAGAGATCCCGCTTTCGCGAGGCAAGCAAGGCCAGCCTAACGGGCGCCGAGTCCGGTAATCGCCTGGTCGACGAGCGCCTTGTCCGACGCGGCGTCGTGCCGCTCGGCAATCAGGCGACCGGCAGCAGCGGCAGCGGCGCGGGCCGTGGTGGCGCGAAGCTCGGCGATGGCCGAACGCTCCTCGGAAGCGATCTTGTCCTCGGCCATTTTCTGGCGGCGGCCGATCAGCTGGGTCGCGTCGTCGCGCGCCTTGGCGACGATCGCCTCGGCCTCGTGATGGGCACGGTCGACCATCGCTGCAGCATCAAGATGCGCGGCCTTGGCCTTGGCCTCATATTCGGCCTTGAGCGCCTCGGCGTCCTTGCGCAGCGCTTCGGCCTCGGCAAGCTGCGAACGGATTTCTGCAATCTTCGCGTCGAGCGACTTGCCGATCGCGCTAGGGACCTTTTTCCACAACATGATCACGATCACGACGACCATCGCCAGCGCGACGATCGACGGAGCGGCCAACACACCGAAAATCGCCGGTTCGGCGGCGGCTTCGTGCCCGGCGGCGGCGAGTTGTTCAACCACGGACCAGTTCCTTGGCGACGGCGGCGCGGGCGGAGGCGTCGTCGACCGTCAGGCCGGCGACCTTGGCGGCCAGTTCCTGAACCGCCGAGGCGGCAACGCCCTCGATTTCGGCCAAGGCCGACGCACGCGCGGTGGCGATCCCGGCCATGGCGGCGTCGAGCTTTATCCCAATCGCCTTGTCCGCCTCCCCGAGCTGGGCCTCCGACGCCTTGGCCGCGCTGGCCTTGGCATCATTGGAGAGACCGGCCGATTCGGCGCGGCTCTTGTCCATCTCGAGGCGATACTCTTCCTCAAGCGCGTCGGCGGCGGCGCGAGCCCCCTCCGCACCCTTGAGGTCGGCCGCGATCTTTGCATCGCGCGCATCGACCGTCGACATCACCTTGGGAAGCATCCCGCGGCCGATGACGAAGAAGATCACGCCAAAGAAGATCGCCAGCCACAACAGCTGCGATGCGTAGATTTCAGAGATTTGATCGAACTGAGGCATCGGAACGGCCGGACTTTCGGTTGCAGATCGTCGGGCGGACTAGGCCTTCAGATAAAGCAGGATGGCGATCAGGAAGGCGAGCAGGCCGAGCAGTTCGGCGGCGGCGAAACCGATGAACAAGCGCCCTTGCTGACCATCCGCGGCAGCCGGATTGCGAAGCGCGCCCTCGAGGAACGAGCCAAAGACATTGCCCACGCCGAGCGCGGCCATACCGGCACCGATTGCAGCAAGACCGGCGCCGATGAGGGCTGCAGAAGAAGCGTCCATGAAATTAACTCCCGTTTGAAATTAGTGAAGGTTGATGGCGTCGTTGAGATAGAGTGACGTGAGCAGAGCAAAGACATAGGCCTGAATCGCCGCGACCAGCAGTTCGAGCACGGTGATGCCGAGCATCAGGACGAAACTGGGAATGACGATCAGCGGACCAAGGACGATGCTCCCGGTGTTGGCGCCGCTGACGACGAAGCTCGCCAGCACTTCCATCAGCACGTGACCTGCGGTCATCGCGACGAACAGCCGCAGCGCAAGGCTGAACGGACGCATCATGAACGAGATCAGCTCGATCGGAAACAGGATGATGGCCATCACCCAGTTCACGCCATGCGGAACGAACAGCGAGAAAAAGTGGAACCCGTGACGCCAGAAGCCGACGATCAGCACGATCAGGAACGTCGCAATCGCGAGCACGCCGGTGACTGTTAGATGGCTGGTGACCGCGAACGGATGGACCCCGAACAACGCCGTCGGCAGCAGGCCAAGGATGTTGGCGAACAGGATGAACATGAACAGCGAGAAGACGTAGGGCACATATTTGCGCCCCTCGGGACCGATATTGGCGTCCATCATGCCGGTGATGAAACCGGTGAAACCCTCGACCGCCATCTGCCAACGACCCGGCACGAGTTCGCGCTTCAGACCGCCGAGCATGAACAGCCACACCGCGAGCAGGGTTGCCGCCATCCACGCCGCCGAGTTGGTGAAGGCGAGCGAATGGCCCGCAACTTCCCAAGTCCGGCCGAACAAGGGTTCGACCATGAACTGGTGCATCGGATCGATCTTGCCAGCCTGGGCCGTCACGTGCGCGTCTTCCTTTTAGCCCGAACTGCCGGCACCCTCATGGTTGCCGGCTCGACATCTTGATGATGCTCCAGAAGCTTCCGACGATGCCCAGCACCAGGAAGACAATCAGGAGCACATGCCCGGTGCCGAACACGCGATCGAGTACCCACCCGATCAACGAGCCGCCGACAAGACCGCCGATGAGGGTCGACAGGACGCGATTGCCGAGCTGCTCGTTGGCATCCGACACCGGCGCCCGACCGGTCCTCTTCGCTTCCTCATGTTGCGCCCGCGCGAGCCGCTCTTCGAGCGAATCGAGCCGTGCATCCTGAGGTGACGACAAGTCCTGCCCGGGTTCGTCAGCAGCCATGATCCTGTGTCGCTCCGGTTGTGCGCCGCCCTTCCGGGGAAGCGCAATGCGAAGGGCAAGAAACATGGCGGCGTCCAAGCCCGCCAAGGCGCGGTCCCTTTAGAAAAAGGGGTGTGGAGTGTCAACCAGCGCGCATTTCTCCGAGCACTGGAATGCGCTATCTATGCATAATGCTAATTGCCCTTATCGCCTTGGCTTCAGCCGCACCATACAATATCCATCGCGAAGATAGGTACCTTGATTTCAGCTATTCCTGGCCGGCCAGCTTGGCAGGAGGGCCACGGCTTAAAGCGCATCTACAAAAGCTCGAAACGAAGGAACATCGTCGTCGACTGGCCTATGCTCAACAGGATCAGCAGGATTCGGGGCCCGACTTCCGACAGCATTATTTCAAAGGGATCTGGAAGAGCCAAGGCGCTTCCTCGAGGCTGTTGTCCGAGACGTTCAGCTATGCGGTGCTGAGCGGCGGGGCACATGGCAACAGTGGATCACTCGCTCTGATCTGGGACCGCTCTTCCAACACCCCGGTCAAATTTGCCAACCTCTTCAGTGCAAGTGCCATCCCCACCAACCTCAAGCATCACTATTGCTTAGCTCTGAGAGCGGCGCGCGATCGACGTCGAGACGGCCCCTCTCCAACGGGCGATTGGCCTAATAATTGTCCGAAGGATGATGATTTGACGTGGTCGCTGATCGATCGCGACCACAATGGGCGGTTCGACCGGATCAAAATTGAAGCCGATCCTTACGTTGCCGGTAGCTACGCAGAAGGGGCCTACGTCATCACCTTGCCCGTTTCGTCCAGCCTAATGTCTGCGCTTGAGCAGAGCATGCAGCGCGACTTCGAGATTTACCGGCAATAGTCGGGGACCGGGGCGGGCTCGCCGGGATGGCGCTTGTGCCAGCTGTTGTCGGGAGCATAATAGCGTTCACCAACCCCGACAGTCGCTAGCAGCTGACAACCGGCGGTGATCCCGACATCGGCTGGAGTGACGCTGCGCGCGATGGCGAAGCGCGAGTAGATCGAGCGGCGCAGGATGTTGATCGACTGGACCTGGTGGCGGAGCATCGGGCCGGTGTCAGCGACGAGGCCGATATAGCCGTCGTAGCGCTCCCCCACGACACCGCGCGCCTTCGCCTCGGCAACTGCCTGCCCCGCAGGCATTTGCGCCGCGGCGGGTCCTGCGGTCGCGAGCAGCGCCGCCGCCAGCAGCGCCACCGCGGTCATTGCGCGGGCTTCTTGCCGAGCGTCGACGGCGCGGCCTTCGGGAATGCCTCGGGGTTGGACTTGATCAGCGCATCGACGTCTCGCTGAAGCTTGACCGCTACCTCCTGCTTGATGTCGACGTTGAGGTTGATCTCGATCGGTTTCTCGGGCGTCTTGACCGAGATACACCCGCCCAGCGGCAGCAGCGCCGCCACCCCCAGCGCGAGCCGGGCCTTGAGTCCTGCCATGTTCACGCTCCTCATTTTTCGTTCTTTTTGGTCATGGTGACCTCGTCCTTGACCGGGGTCTGGGTCTGCTTCGCGCTGTCGTCGGTGGTGATCGTGACGGCATTGTCCGGCAAATTGCCGAGCGGCTCGGGCAGTGCGTCGTGGATCGTCGCACGCGGGTCCTTGAAGCTCTTGGCCGTGCCGATCAGCGCGCGGAAGGGGCCCTTGATCGAAACGTTGAACTTGAACGGCAGCTTGCGCAGGACACGGCGGATGAAGCGCTGGGTATTATTGTTGCCGAGCGCCACTTCGTCGACGATCAGCCGGGTTCCAAATTCCCCCGCCAGATCGCCGTCGAGCCGCACGATCATGCTCTTGAAGCGCAAATCGCGCAGCGCATTGAAGGCGATCCCGCCGAACAGGCCGAGGTTGGCCTTGTTGACAATGCCATTGTAGCGCAGCGCGCCGCCGGGGGCCCGGCTGTCAAGCCGCCCGCCGACGATCCGCCCGCCATTCTCGTCGAAGATCATCGGCAGGACGCCGTCGAACAGCCCGTCGGCGCCGATTTCCTTGAACCCGAAACTGGTAATCAGGATGTTCGCGTCAAGCCCGTCGACCGCGAACGTCAGCCGCTTGGGCGTCGGGCGACCGAGGTTGAGGATTGTCTCGCGAAGGAGCAGGCGACCCCCCATGAACGGCCAGTTGCCGTCCTCGATCTTGACCAGCTGGCCGGTCAGCAGCTGATAATGAAGCGTCCCGTTCTCGACCAGGATGCCGGGGTTCACCGTGGCCAGCGTGACCGTCTGCCCCGGCGCCGTCTCGAGCGCGAGGAGGTCGGTAAAGTGGATCGTCCCGGCCAAGCCGGTAACCGGGCCGAACGCGGCGGCGAGATCGGTGCCGTCGGTCGAAAAATCGCCGGTCGAGGTGACCTCGGTGCCGCTCCAGTTGATCCGCCCCTGCCCGCGCACCGTCCCGTCGACCAAAGCGATGACGCCTTCGGTCAGCGGGGTAACCTGGTCGGGCTGAAGTCCGCTGGTGGCGAAGCGCAGTCCGGGGACGTCAAGGACGGCATGGCCCTTGCCCGATGCCAGCAAGTGCAGGATATCGACATTGATAACGAGCGCGCCCGACGCCGGATTGTGGAGCGCGCCAGTAGTGGTGATGCGGTCCCCGGCCAGCACGAAATGGACGCCTCGCGCCGCCAGCGGGTAGAATTTGACCTTCTCCGACCGGTCGGAAACGGTCAGCGCGCCGTCGACGGTCAGCGCCTTGGCGAAGCTCCACTTGCCGGCCGCATCGGACATGGCGAGCGGAATATTGCCGATCGTCCCGCCCCCGCCGGCAAAACGCCCCGCGATCCCGGCTGGCGTGAAGCGGCCGTCGAGCTGCTTCGCGTTGATCAGCACCGGCGCGGCAGGATTGCCAAGCCGCATCGCCAGCCCGTTGGCGTCGAACGTCTGGCTGGTCAGCAGCCGCGCGCGGTCGGCGACGATCTGCACCGGGGACGAGCCGAGACGCCCGGCAAGCCGGAGCTTCTGGGTGCCCGCCGCCACCATCAGCGGGCCGCCCGGGCGCTGGCTGAGGATCGGGCGCCCGAGCGGGCACAGCGGCACTCGCGCCGCGCCCAGCTTCATCGCGCCGATCGTCAGCGTCTCGAACCGCGTATCCAGGCAAGCGGCGCCGAACGACAGCCCGCCAGGCCCGCCGAGCGTGCCGTCGATGGGCACCCGCAGGCCCGTCACGCGGCCGCCGCTGAATGGGCCGTCGAGTAACGCGGTGGTGGTGATCCGGGTCGATCCGTCGGCCGCCGCGACAAACCGCAACGGGTCCATCGCCAACCGTGAACCCCCAAACTTATAGGTCGCAAATCGTGCTTCGCCGCTCGTCGGGCCGCCGCCGCGCGGCTGGTGGAGGTCGATCCGCCCCTCGGGAAGCCCGCCCCCCGACGTCTCGATCAGGCTGTCGATGCGGATCTTGCCGCTGGGCCAGTAATAGGTGACGCCGTCACGGCCGCCGACGCGGATGCGGGTGCCATTGGGCCCGCGCGCGTCGGCGCTTTCGATCCTGACCGCGCCGCCGCCGGTATAGTTGACCAGCCGCAGCGAGCCATTGGCAGCAAAGCCGCCCGTGGCGCGGGAAATGGCGGTGGCGATATTGCTCGTGATCGGCCCGATCGGGGACTTGGCGGCAGCGGCAAGCGGACCCGTGATCGACGCCGTCATCGAGGCAGGAAGCGCGGCGTGACTGGTCGCGTAATCGGCAACCAGCGCGATGTCGCCCTTGCCCGCAGCCAGGCGATAGCGGCCGTTGAGGCGAGTACCATCAGCATAAATCTGGCCGAGCCGGGCCCGTTGGGCACCAAGATCGACCGTACCGACGGCAAGCGCCGGCGTGCCCTTGAAGCCGATATTTGCGACAAGATTGGCAAGCCCGTTGGCGCCGGCGATCAATACCGGGGTCGCCAGCCGACCCTTCCCGTCAAAACTGCCAAAGCTTTCGGAAAAATCGCTGTCGAGATCGAGTCGCGGCGCGGCGATCGACAAATTGCTTTGCGGGCAGGCGAAATTCTGTGCGCTCAGCGGACCGATGACGTGGGGCCGTCGCTTGACGATCTCGACCTGCATCGATGCATGCATCGCGTTGATCGCACAGCGGCCAAAGGCGATGCGGGGCCCCGCGACCGCCAGATTGCCCTTGAACCCGCCAGTGAGATTACCCTTGCCCGCGACCGCAAAGCCGAGCGGGCCGAACGGCGTGCGCAGCGCGATCGTCGAATCGGCAACGTCGACGGCAACGTCGGGGAATTTAAACGGTGCCTTGCTGTTGCTCGGTGCTGGCAACAGCTTGTCGACCTCGCCCCAGCTGACCTTGTCGCCGACCAGCTGGCCGCGCAGGCGCACCCCCCGCGCAACGACGCGAAACACCTCCACCTTGCCGCTCAGCAATATCCGCATCTCGACCTGCGCCATCTTTGCGGTTAGGTCCGGATGCGCCGGATTGCCGATGACGAGATTGCTGATGCGCTGCGTTCTCAGCCCGACCCGGTCGAGGTGGTAAGTTGCCTGCACCCCGCGCCGCGACAGTTCGCGCGACAGGATGTTGGTGGCAATCGGCTTGCGCGCCAGCCACACGCCGAACAGCGCGATCAGGAACAGCCCCAGGATCCCCGCCACGAACAGCGCAAGTGCGCGGCCCGCACGGCGGCGACGCACGACAACCGTTTCGCGCGCTCCAGCCCCGTCGATTTCGCCTTCGCGCACGTCCATTGTTTCCTAAACAAAGCCCTCGCCTCGCCGTTCCGTGGACGACATGAACCGGGGCTGGCAAGCGGTGAAAAGCGGCAATGACGATGGCTGAAGGAGATTCGGGCAACGGCGGTCACCGCGCGCGCCTCCGCCAACGCCTGTTCGAGGGGCGAGACGGTGCGCTGCTCGATCACGAGCTGGTTGAATATCTGCTGACACTGGCGGTGCCGCGACGCGACACCAAGCCGATGGCGAAAAAACTGATCGCGCAGTTCGGCGGGATCGGGCCATTGCTCGGCGCAGCGCCCGAGACGCTCCGTCGCGAGGGGCTGAGCGAGGGGATCATCGGCGCGCTGAAAATTGCCGAGGCGACCGCGCTCCGCCTGCTCGAGACGCGGATCGAGGGGCGGCCCTTGCTGTCGAGCTGGGAAGCGCTTGGCGATTATCTCCAGGCTGCGATGGGTCACCAGCCTATCGAGGAAGTGCGAGTACTGTTCCTCAACGCCAAGAATCTGCTGATCGCCAACGAAAGCCTGTGGACCGGATCGGTCGACGAGGCGTCGGTCCATGTTCGTGAAATCATTGCGCGGGCCATCGCGCTGGGGGCGACCGCGATCATCATCGTCCATAATCACCCCAGCGGCGACCCCTCCCCCAGCCGGCAGGATATCATCCTGACCAAGGAGCTGATCGAGGCCGGGCGGCACATGAAGATCGCGGTCCACGACCATGTCATCGTCGGCGCGCAGGGCCGCTCGAGCATGCGCGCGCTCGGGCTGATCTGACCACCGGACAGAAAAAGCTGTCCTACATAAGGCCAAGTGTGAGAGTACCGGATCGGCTCTTTCAAACTCTCTGTTCGAACCACTTCCTGCGCGAAGCATTCGGTCCTGAAAACATCGTCACGAGCGCGAACATGTGTGAACATTCGCCCGCGAGCGAGCGCAGCGACAGGCGAGCGAGCGGCAGCGACCGGCGAGCCAACAAAGACTCTTAAGCCAACAAAGACTCGCCCCTTGGCCCCACCCCTGCTAGCCGCGCGGCCATGATCAGCCGCTATTCCCGCCCCGCCATGACCGCCATCTGGTCATCCGAAAACCGATATCGCATCTGGTTTGCGATCGAAGTTTTTGCCGCCGAGGCGATGGGCGAGCTTGGTGCCATCCCGGCCGAGGACGCACGCACCATCCGTGCCGCTTACGATGCCAATGTGCTGGGCGACATCGACGTTCCGGCGATCGACGCGATCGAGGCGGTAACCAAACATGACGTGATCGCCTTCCTGACCTGGGCCGGACAAAAGATGGGCCCCGAATCGCGCTGGCTGCACCAGGGAATGACCAGCTCCGACGTGCTCGATACCAGCCTGTCGGTCCAGCTGACCCAGGCAGCCGATATCCTCCTCGCCGATCTCGACGAGCTGCTGGCAGTCCTCAAGCGCCGCGCCTTCGAGCATAAAATGACCCCGACGATCGGCCGCAGCCATGGCATCCACGCCGAGCCGGTGACCTTCGGGCTAAAGCTGGCGCAGGCTTATGCCGAGTTCGCCCGCAATCGCGAACGCCTCGTCGCGGCGCGCAAGGATATCGCGACGTGCGCCATTTCGGGGGCAGTCGGCACCTTCGCCAATATCGATCCCCGGGTCGAGGCGCATGTCGCAAGCGAGCTGGGTCTCGAAATCGAGCCGACCAGCACGCAGGTCATCCCGCGCGACCGCCATGCGATGTTCTTCGCGACATTGGGCGTGATTGCCTCGTCGGTCGAGCGGCTGGCGGTCGAGATCCGCCACCTCCAGCGGACCGAAGTGCTTGAGGCCGAGGAATATTTCGCGCCCGGGCAAAAGGGCTCGTCGGCCATGCCGCACAAGCGCAACCCGGTGCTGACCGAAAATCTGACTGGCCTCGCGCGGGTCGTCCGCTCGGCGGTCGTGCCCGCGCTGGAGAATGTCGCGCTGTGGCATGAGCGCGATATTTCGCACTCGTCGGTCGAGCGCTACATCGGTCCCGACGCGACGGTGACGCTCGATTTCGCGCTCGCCCGGCTGACCGGGGTGGTCGACAAGCTGCTGGTTTATCCGGAGCGGATGCAGAACAACCTCGACCGGATGGGCGGGCTGATCCATTCCCAGCGGGTGCTCCTCGCGCTCACCCAGGCCGGCGTCAGCCGCGAGGACAGCTATTCGCTGGTCCAGCGCAACGCGATGAAGGTATGGGACGCCGACGGCCAGCTGTCGCTGCTCCAGCTGCTCAAGGACGATCCCGAAGTGACATCGCGCATCCCGCCCGCCGAGCTCGAGGAGTTGTTCGACCTTGGCTATCATCTCAAACGCGTCGACCAGATCTTCGAACGCGTGTTCGGAAGTCCGGCTTGAGCGCAAGAACTGCCCTCAAGGCGGCGACGAGCGACGCCCATGACCGGGTCGATGCCGCCTTCGCTGCCCATGATCTGACTGACGCGACTTCCTATGGAAACTTCCTCCAGCGCCACGCCGCTGCGCTCGGCCCGCTCGAGCAGGCGTTGGCCGACGCTGGCGCGGGCGCGCTGATCCCCGACTTTGACGAGCATCGCCGCGCACCGCTGCTGGCCGACGACTTGCGTCAGCTTGGCCTCACTGCTCCCCCGCCCCTGCCCGCCCCACGCTTTGCCAGTGACGAGCAGGCGATCGGCGGGCTGTACGTGCTGGAAGGATCGCGGCTGGGCGGCGCGGTGCTTCGTCGTGGCGTGTCGGCAGGTCTGCCGACGGCGTTTCTTTCGGCGTCGCAATCGTCCGGTCGCTGGGCCTGCTTTGTTGCGAGCCTCGATCAGTTGCTTTATTCCCGCCAACGACTTGACGCCGCCATCGCGGCAGCGATCGACAGCTTCGGCCTCTTCGAGTGGGCCGCAAAGGACAAGGCGTGAGCGAACAACCCGCGGTCGACCTGACCAACTGCGACCGCGAGCCGATCCACCAGCTCGGCGCGATCCAGCCGGTCGGTTTCCTTGTCGCGTTGTCGAGCGACTGGATGATCAGCCGCGTGTCGGCCAACGTCGAACAGTTTGTCGGCAAGCCGATCGACGAGCTGCTCGGCCATCACATCAACACGCTATTCTCTCCCGACGCGGTCCATTCGCTTCGCAACCGGCTGGCGCTGCTGCGCGGCAGCGACGCGATCGAGCGGCTGTTCCGGTGTGCGCTGCTCGGCGACCAGCGGGTGTTCGACATCGCATTGCACATGAGCGAGGGACGGGTGATCGTCGAGGCCGAGCCGTCGACTGAACAACATTATGGCGACGCCACCGGTACCATCCGCGGAATGATCGGGCGGCTCGACACCGCGCACGACATGCCCGCCTTTTTCAACGAAGGTGCCCGCCAGGTCCGCGCGCTGACCGGGTTTGACCGGGTGATGATCTACCGCTTTGCTCCCGACGGATCGGGCGAGGTCGTGGCGGAAAGCGCGCGCAGCGGGATCGGCAGCTTCCTGGGGCTTCATTACCCGCCGACCGACATTCCGCGCCAGGCACGCGAGCTGTACAAGCGCAGCCTGCTTCGCGTAATCACCGATATCGAGGCAGCCCCGGTGTCAATCGTGCCAACGCTCGACGAGCATGGCCAGCCGCTCGACCTGTCGCTGTCGGTGCTCCGCTCCGTCTCGCCAATCCACATCGAATATCTGCGCAACATGGGCGTGCGCGCGTCGATGTCGATTTCGATCATCGTCGAGGGCGAACTGTGGGGCCTTGTCGCCTGCCACCATTATTCGCCGCGCTGCCCAAGCTTCGAGCGTCGTTCGGTCGCCGAGCTGTTCGCGCAAATGTTCGCGATGCGGCTCGAGGTCCGCGAGCGCAAGGAAATCGTCGAATATGAGCGACGCGCTCGAGACATCTCCGATCAACTGCTCGGGGCGGTCGCATCCGACGAAACCCTGCTCAATGATCCGGACTGGCTGCTGGAAATCCTGACCCGCGCGATCCCGGCGGACGGACTGGGAGTGTGGATCAACGGAAACCATGCATTTGCCGGCAAGACGCCAGACAGCGCGGGTTTCGCCAAGATCGTGCGCGCGCTCAATGGAGCTTCGGCAGGACGCGCCTTTGCAACCGACCGTATCGCGCGCCTGGTGCCAACGGCGGTCGATCACGCCGGCGCGGCAGCGGGAATGCTCGCGATCCCGATATCGCGCACTCCGCGCGACTACATCATCCTGTTCCGGTCGGAGATGATCCACGCGGTGCGCTGGGGCGGTGACCCGCGCAAACCGGTCGAGGAGGGGCCCAACGGTTCGCGCCTGACTCCGCGCGAAAGCTTCGCCGAGTGGAAGCAACTGGTCGAGGGACAGTCCGATCCATTCAACTCATCCGACCTGCGTGTCGCCGAGACCCTCCGGGCGACGCTCATCGAAATCGTCCTGCGCCTGTCGGATGAAGCGAGCGAAGAACGGCGACTGGCGAGCGAGCGCCAGGAATTGCTGATTGCCGAACTCAATCATCGGGTGCGCAATATATTGAGCCTTATCCGCGGGCTGATTCGCCAGTCCAAGCCACCAGAGGGCACCAGTCTGGAAGAATTCGTGGCGATGATCGACGGGCGGATCCATGCCCTCGCCCGCGCGCACAACCAGATCACCGACGATCGCTGGGGGCCGGCCCCGCTGCAGACATTGATCGATGCCGAGGCAGCGATGTTCGTGGTCGACCGGCGTCGCCAGGTCGAAACCGACGGCGAGCCGATCCTCCTCAACCCGCAAGCCTATTCGAGCATCGCCTTGGTCATGCACGAGCTTGTCACAAATTCGGCCAAATATGGCAGCCTGTCGGACGGCGGCCGGGTCAGGATCAGTTGGCACCGGAACGCCGACCGCGACCTTGAACTTGGATGGGCAGAAAGCGGCGGACCTCGCGTCGGACTGCCGACACGCAAGGGATTCGGGACGACGATTATCGAGCAATCGGTGCCTTACGACCTTGGCGGCACGGCCCGGCTGGAATTTGCGCCTGACGGACTCACCGCAATGTTCATGATCCCCGAGCGACATCTGAGCGATCCGCGCGACGCGAAAATTCGGTCGAATCCCGAACCTCGTGAGGCGTCCGATATTCATCCGGTACCCGAGGACGCCTTGACCGGTCTGCGGCTGCTGCTGGTCGAGGACAGCCTGATCATCGCGCTTGATGCCGAGGACATACTCCGCCGACTGGGCGCTCGCGCCGTCATGACCGAGGGGAATGTCAGCGATGCGATCAGTGCAATCCACACCGACCCGCCAGACATCGCGATCCTCGACATCAACCTCGGTAACCATGACAGCTTCGCCATCGCCGATGCCCTTGCAGAGGCCGAGATCCCGTTCATGTTCGCCACGGGCTATGGCAAGCAAATGGTCTTGCCCGAAGCGCACCGCAACCGGATCGTCCTTCAGAAGCCCTATACGATGGCAAGCCTGGCACGGCGCCTGCCCGAGCTTGTCACGCTTGCAAGGGGTGGCAGCAAGGCGAACGACGGATTAAACAGGCAACCGGCCTAGCCTTCGAAATATTCCTTGATGCGGCCGAAGAAGCTGCGGCTCGCGGGGCATTCGTCGCCGGTCTCGGTGCTTCGAAACTGTTCGAGGATGGCGCGCTGTTCCTTGGTCATCTTGGTCGGAGTTTCGACCAGGATCCGCGTGACAAGGTCACCGCGACCACGCGCGTTAAGTACGCTCATCCCCGCACCGCGCTGACGAAGCATCTCGCCCGACTGAATTCCGGTCGGGATCTTGATCTCGATCCGCGCGCCGTCGACCCCGGGAACCTCAATCGTCCCGCCCAGCGCGGCGGTAGTGAAACTGACCGGGCATTCGGTGATGAGCGTCGTGCCCTCGCGGCTGAAATAGGCATGCCGCTTCATGTGGATGAACAGGTAAAGGTCGCCGCCCGGTGCCCCGCGGATGCCCGCCTCGCCCTCGCCCGCGACGCGGATGCGGGTGCCGTCATCGACTCCTGCGGGGATATTGACCGAAATCTTGCGCTGCTTGAGGGCGCGCCCTTCGCCCGAACAGGCGGGGCAGGGATTGGCGACGATCTGGCCTGATCCCTGGCATTGCGCGCAGCCGCGCTCGACGACGAAGAAGCCCTGCTGCGCACGGACCTTGCCCGCGCCGCCGCAGGTCGGACAGGTTTGCGCCGCAGCATGGCTGGTCGACCCGCGCCCCGCGCACGGATCGCACTTCGCGAGCGCCTCGATCGTCAGCGTCTTCTCGATCCCGGCGAACGCCTCCTCGAGGCTCAGCTCGAGGTCATAGCGAAGGTCGGCACCACGCGCGGCGTTGGCGCGCTGGGCACGCGGATCAGTGAATTCGCCGAAGATCGACGAGAAAATGTCGGAGAAGCCCTCGAAACCAGCGCCGTCACCGCCGCCGAATCCACCCGCGCCGGGGCCACCATTCTGGAAGGCAGCCTTGCCAAAGCGGTCATAGGCAGCGCGTTTCTGCGGATCCTTGAGGCAGTCATAAGCCTCGCTGATCGCCTTGAAACGCTCTTCCTTATCGGTGCAGCCGCCATGCCGATCGGGATGACAGTCCATCGCCAGGCGGCGATAGCTGGCCTTGATCGTCTTGTCGTCGGCGGTCCGCTCGACCTCGAGCAGCTCGTAATAATCGTCAACCATGACTTCTTCCCCGCAGTGTCGTCCCGGACCCCGCCGGAACGACACCACCCATCATGATCAGGCCTTGGGCTCTTCATCGACTTCCGAAAATTCGGCGTCGACAACATCGTCTTCTGCAGGCTTGGCCTCGGCAGTGGCGTCGGCCGAACCGGCGCCGGCATCGCCCGGGGCCGCCTGGCTTTGCTCATAGATTGCCTGACCGAGCTTCATCGCCGCCTGCGTGAGCGCTTCGGTCTTGGCTGTCATCGCCTCGGCATCGCCGCCTTCGACCGCAGCCTTGGCTTCGGTCAGGGCCGTTTCGATCTCGGTCCGGATTTCAGCCGACACCTTGTCGCCATGCTCCTTGAGCTGCGCCTCGGTTGAATGGATCAGGCTTTCGGCCTGATTCTTGGCCTCGGCCGCCGCGCGACGCTTCTTGTCGTCCTCAGCAAACTGCTCGGCCTCCTTGACCATCTTTTCGATGTCGTCGTCCTTCAGCCCGCCCGACGCCTGAATGCGGATCTGCTGTTCCTTACCAGTGCCCTTGTCCTTGGCCGAGACGTTGACGATGCCGTTGGCGTCGATGTCGAACGTGACCTCGATCTGGGGCACGCCGCGCGGCGCCGGCGGGATGCCGACGAGGTCGAACTGGCCGAGTACCTTGTTGTCGGCCGCCATCTCGCGTTCGCCCTGGAAGACGCGGATGGTGACGGCATTCTGATTGTCGTCGGCGGTCGAGAAGGTTTGCGACTTCTTGGTCGGGATGGTCGTATTCCGGTCGATCATCCGGGTGAAAACCCCGCCCAGCGTCTCGATGCCGAGTGATAGCGGCGTGACGTCAAGCAGCAGCACGTCCTTGACGTCGCCCTGCAGCACGCCCGCCTGGATGGCCGCGCCCATCGCCACAACTTCATCGGGATTGACGCCCGTGTGGGGCTCCTTGCCGAAGAATTCCTTCACGATTTCGCGGACGCGGGGCATGCGGGTCATGCCGCCGACCAGCACGACTTCGTCGATCCCGCTCGCGTCGAGACCGGCGTCTTTCAATGCCTTCTTGCACGGATCGAGGGTGCGGGTGATCAGGTCGGCTACCAGCTTCTCAAGGTCCGAGCGCGTGATCGTCTCGACGAGATGGAGCGGGGTGGTCTGGCCACCCTCCATCCGCGCGGTGATGAACGGCTGGTTGATCTCGGTTGTCTGCGCCGAGCTCAATTCGATCTTGGCCTTCTCGGCGGCTTCCTTGAGCCGCTGCAACGCCAGCCGATCGGTCTTGAGGTCGATGCCTTCCTTGGCCTTGAACTTGTCGGCAAGGTATTCGACAATCTTGGCATCGAAATCCTCGCCGCCGAGGAACGTGTCGCCGTTGGTCGACTTCACTTCGAACACGCCGTCGCCAATCTCGAGCACCGACACGTCGAACGTGCCGCCGCCAAGGTCATAGACCGCAATCGTCTTGCCATCGTTCTTGTCGAGGCCATAGGCAAGAGCGGCCGCCGTTGGCTCGTTGATGATGCGCAGCACTTCGAGGCCGGCGATCTGGCCAGCGTCCTTGGTCGCCTGGCGCTGGGCATCGTTGAAATAGGCCGGAACGGTGATCACCGCCTGGGTGACGGTCTCGCCGAGATAGGCCTCGGCGGTTTCCTTCATCTTCTGCAGGGTGAAGGCACTGACCTGTGAAGGCGAATAATCCTTGCCGCCCGCCTGGACCCAGGCATCGCCATTCTGGCCCTTGACAATCTTGTAAGGAACCAGCTCGGTGTCCTTCTTGGTGATCGGATCGTCGAAGCGGCGGCCGATCAGCCGCTTGACTGCGAAGATGGTATTGTCGGGATTGGTCACCGACTGTCGCTTGGCGGGCTGGCCGATCAGTCGCTCACCGTCCTTGGTGAAGGCGACAACCGACGGCGTGGTGCGCGCACCTTCCGAATTCTCGATGACCTTGGGCTTGCCGCCCTCCATCACTGCAACGCAGCTGTTGGTCGTACCCAGATCGATCCCGATCACTTTTGCCATGCTTTAGTTCCTCTATACCCCGTGCGGGCCACCCCGCGGGCATCCCAGCGAATTGATTATGATGGCGATATAGGGGGCGAAATCGAGTGGACAAGGTTGGCGCCGTTGTTAGGCTGGCGACATCTTCTCCAACAGATAGACGCGGGACGCTCGATGATGAATGCGGTGGCTTCGGGACGGTGGCTGACCGATGAGCGAGTCACGGCCGTCGCGCGGATCAGCGCACTCGCCGGCATCGCCATGCTGGCGATCTGGTGGCTGGGTGGGCACGGATCTGTCGATCCCTTCGGTGAGCCAATCGGCCGCGATTTCACCGCCTTTTACAATGCCGGGCGCGTTGCCAATGCCGGCCATCCTGCCAGCGCCTATAATCCCGACGTCATCAATGCCAGCGTGCGTTCCGTGAACGGCGCCAATTACCCGATGGCGTGGATCTATCCACCGACCTTCCTGTTCATCGCCAGCCCGCTCGCGCGCTTGCCTTATTTGCTCGCGCTGTTGCTTTGGTATGTGATCGGACTGGTCGCGATCGGGCTGGTCCTTGCGGCGATCCTCCCGAACCGGCGTGCCGTGATGATCGCCCTGGCGTCACCCTTGACCCCGATGGTGCTCGGCGGCGGCCAGAATGCGTTCCTGTCGGCCGGGCTACTTGGCGCCGGCCTGCTGATGCTCGACCGAAGGCCAGCCGTCGCAGGCGGAATTTTCGGCGTGCTAACTTATAAACCGCAATTGGGGATCGGCATCGCCCCGCTGCTGCTCATCGAACGCAACTGGCGCGCCATTGCCGCTGCGATCGTCACTACTGCCGCACTAATCGGCCTGTCGGCAATGATCTGGGGCATAGACAGCTGGGCTGCGTTTCCCGGCGGCCTTGCTAACGGGCGCTACTGGATGGAGCAAGGTACGTCGGGCTTCGACAAGAGCGCAAGCCTGTTTTCGGTAATCCGCCTGTGGGGCGGGTCAATCCAGTTCGGCTATGTCGTCCAGGCGATCGGGCTGGTGCTTGGCCTGTTCACCATCTGGCGGTGCGCAAAAGCCGACCCCGCGGTGCGCAATGCCTCGGTCTGCGCAGCGGTCGGCCTGTCGACGCCCTATTTCATGGACTATGACATGGCGACGATCGGGCTTGGCGCGGTGTTCCTCTATGCTTTGTGCGCGCGCGACGGTTTTCGACGTTACGAGTGCAGCGCCATCGCGTTCATCTGGGTAGCGCCGTGGTTCAGCCGCGCCGCGGCGGGCAATTTGCTTCTCCCGCTGGGGCCACCGGCGACCCTGCTGCTGACCTGGCTGGTCCTTGCCCGCGCCGGTGTCACGGCATCGCCATTCCGCCGTTCACGTGCAGCGTCTGCCCCGTGACATAGCCTGCCTCGCGGCTGGCCAGATAAGCAACCGCAGCGCCGATATCATCGCCTGTGCCCATCGCGCCGGACGGGATGCGCCCGAGGATCGCGGCTTTCTGCGCATCGTTGAGCGTTTCGGTCATGGCCGAGGTCATGAACCCGGGCGCGACGCAGTTGGCGGTGATGCCCCGGCTGGCGAGTTCCTGCGCGACCGCCTTGGTCATCCCCTCGAGCCCGGCCTTCGACGCCACATAATTCGCCTGGCCCGGGTTGCCCGTCTTTCCAACGACCGAGGTGATCGAGACGATCCGCCCGAACCGTGCCTTCATCATCGGGCGGGCGGCGGCGCGCATCAGGCGGAAGGCGGCGTTGAGGTTGATCGCGATGACTTCGTCAAATTCGTCGTCCTTCATCCGCATCAGGAGATTGTCGCGCGTCACCCCGGCATTGTTGACGAGGATGTCGAGCTTGCCGCCGAGCGCCTCGACCGCCGCCGGCACCAATGCATCGACCGCACCGCCGTCGGACAGGTTGCACGGCAAGGCGACATGATCGCCGCTGAGGGTGTCGCGGAAGGAAGCAAGCTTGGCCTCATTGCTTCCCGACAGCGCGAGGCGCGCGCCCTGCTCCGCCAGCGCCCTGGCGATCGACGATCCCAGCCCACCGCTCGCGCCGGTCACCAGCGCGGTCATCCCCGTGAGGTCGAACATCATGCGATCTCCTTCGCCAGCGCTTCGATATCGTCGATCGTCACAACGCTGGTCACGCGCATGTCGGGGGCAATGCGCCTGACCATCGGGCCGAGAACCTTGCCGCCAAGCTCGACGAATTCCTCGACCCCGGCCTCGGCCATTGCCGCGATCGTCTCGCGCCAACGGACCATGCCGGTAACTTGGGCCACAAGATTGGCACGCAGGTGATCGGGATCGCTTTCGGGTGCGGCGGTGACATTGCAGTAGATCGGCACCGCCGGGCGGGCGATGGTCGTCGCGCCGAGCGCCGTCTCCATAGCATCGGCGGCAGGCTGCATCAGCGAGCAGTGGAACGGCGCCGACACTGGCAGCTGGATCGCGCGCTTGGCGCCCATCCCCTTGGCGATATCGATCGCGCGCATGATCGCCTTGAACGATCCCGAGATGACGACCTGGCCGGGATCATTGTCGTTGGCGACTTCGCACACGTCGCCCTCGGCCGCAGCCTCGGCAATCCGCCGCGCCAGTTCCAGGTCAGTGCCCAACAGCGCGGCCATCGCGCCTTCGCCGACCGGGACCGCCGCCTGCATCGCCAGCCCGCGCGTGCGCAGCAGCTTGGCAGTCGTCGCCAGGTCGATCGCCCCCGCCGCACACAGTGCCGAATATTCGCCAAGGCTGTGCCCCGCCGCGACCTGTGCCGACTTGCCCAGGTCAATCCCGCAATCGATCGTCAGCAATCGGTACACCGCCAGCGCATGCGCCATGATCGCCGGCTGGGCATTTTCGGTCAGTTTCAGCTCATCTTCGGGCCCGTCGCGCATCAACCGGGCGAGATTCTGCTCCAGCGCCTCGTCAACGAGGTCGAACGTATCGCGCGCGGTGCGACTGGCTTCGGCGAGCGCGGCGCCCATGCCGACCGCCTGGCTGCCCTGGCCCGGAAATAGAAATGCGCGCATATATTACCCCATTGGAATGACCCGCGCGGCCTAGAACCGCCGCCCGCGATTGCCAAGACCGACCGTTCGTGAGACTCCTTGCAAGGGGGGACATATGGTCGACCGGCACGACGGCATGATGGGCATCTGGATGACCAGCGCGTTGGTCGTCGGAACGATCATCGGCGCGGGCATCTTCATGCTGCCGGTCAGCCTCGCCCCGCTCGGACGCAATGCCCTAATTGGGTGGGTCGTCAGCGGTATCGGAGTGCTGTGCATCGCCTATGCGCTGGCCCAGCTGTCGAAACTTGGCGGCGACGGCATCCAGGCCAATGTCGAGCGCGAGTTCGGGCCAACCACCGCCTTCCTCGTCGCCTTCGCCTTCTGGGTGTCGAACTGGACCGCCCAGGCGTCAGTGGCGATCGGGACGGTGTCGGCGCTGGTGTTCATCAGTCCCGCTTTCGGCGGTCAGGCAATGATCGTGCCGCTCTCGATCGCCAGCATCGTCCTCATCACTGCGGTCAACGCGATGGGGGTTCGAGCGTCGGGGCGCTTCGGCGTGGTCACAGTCCTTATCAAGCTGCTGCCGCTGTTGGCAGTCATCTGGCTCTTCCTGGCGCGCGGGGCGGGGGGCGGCAGTTATGAAATGCTGGCACCTTTGCCGGTCAATTTCGCCAATATCGCTGGCGCCTCGGCGCTGACGTTCTTCGCATTTACCGGGTTCGAGGCGGCGACCGCCCCGGTCGGCAAGGTCCGTGACCCGGGCAGGACGATACCGCGTGCGTTGATCGGCGGCACCGCCTTCGTCGTCCTGCTCTATCTCGCTGCCGGAGCCAGCATCCAGCTCCTCCTGCCGGCTGATCTGGTGGCAAGCTCCCCTGCCCCGTTCGCCGACGCGCTGGCCGCGCAGTGGGGCCGCGGCGCGGCATCGCTTGCAGCACTGGGCATCGCCGTCGCCGCGATCGGCTGTCTCAACGGCTTGATGCTGGGCACGGGCGAGCTTGGCTACGCGATGGCGCTGCGTGGCGACCTGCCGAAGGTCATGGCCGTGACCCGGGGAACAAATACGCCGATCGTGGCGCAGTTGGTCGGATCGGGGCTGACGATCCTGCTGCTGCTCGCCAACAGCAGCCGCTCCACCGCCAGCCTGTTTACCTTCATCATCCTGTTATCGACTGCGGCCGTGATCGTCGTCTACCTCGTCGGTTCGCTCGCGGCGTGGAAGCTTGCGCCCGGGCGGGGAGCTCGGGCGATCATTGCGGTAGGCATCCTCTTCATCGCCTTCGCTGCCTACGGCACCGGACTCGAAGCCGATCTATGGTGCCTCGTCCTGCTCGCAATCGGAGTGGTGTTGCGAGCGGTCGTGCGCGCGCTTAGCGTAGGGCGGTCGTCCACGGTGACCGTCCCAGCCGCGCTTCCGGAATAAGCCCCCGCAACTTTTGCGCGAAACTTCTAAGGCAGACTTCACTCGTCCCCAGCGGCCCCGCGACATAGGCCGGGCTCTCCATCCCCGCCTGGACCCGCGCGATCAGCTCGGTATCCTCGGCGTTGACCCGGCGGTTGATCCGCCAGTTGAGATAGCGCGCGGCGGTCATCTCGCGCCTGCTGTCGGGCAGCGCATAGCTGATCTCGCGGATCACGGTCTTCGTTCCCGAAACCGGAAGAAATTGCATGAAGTCGACCTGATCGGGATAAATGTCGAACGCGACATTGGGGAAAAGCTTGAAATACAGCCACTTGCGGCGGTGCGAGACGGGCAGGTGCGCGACCTGAGGCAACATCTTCTGATAAGCCCGCTCGGACGGATTGGCGCTCTCCCCCTCGACCAGGTCGCCCTCCATCCGGTCGACATGCTCGCCAGCCTCGATCCGGTAACCCCGCCCGAACAGCCGTGTCAGCCCGGGATGCCCGACGGGAATGTGCAGACCGTCGGAATAATTGTCGGCAATCGTCTTCCAGTTGAGGTCGCGTGGGCGGAGCGTCAGCCGGCCAATGGGGCGCAGTTCCTCGAACCGATAGGGCGCAATTTCGGCCTCGTGCGGGGCCATCATTTCAGCCACTGACGGCGCCCCGGGCTCGAGCGTCACGAACAGGAAGCCGCGCCACTGCTCAAGCGCAACCGGGATCAGCCCGAGCGTCGCCGGGTCGAGCCCGGGATATTCGCTACGCTGGGGCACCCCGATCAGCCGCCCGTCCTTGCCATAAGTCCACGCGTGATAGGGACAGGTCAATCGCACCGCGCACCCCGCCTCGCCATCGACCAGCCGTGACCCGCGATGGCGGCAGACATTGGCGAACGCCCGCGCCACCCCGTCGTCGCCGCGGATGACGATGATGCTCTCGCCCAGATAATCGAGCGTGCGCCAGTCTCCCGGCGCGGGGATTTCGCTGTCGTGGCAAACCACCTGCGGCGCGGCACGAAGGAAGGCCTCGCGCTCGGCTGCGAAGAAATGCTCGTCATGATACAGCCACCCCGGCAGGCTCATGCCGTCAAGCGGATCGGGGGCGTCAGCGACGGAGTGGAGCGTAGTGGCCATAGCTGCTTGTGCCACGCCGCAGCCTTCGCGACAATTCGCCAGCCTTGCCTTTTCTCCCCTCTTCCACCATAGGCGCCGCTTCCGGGGTGTCGGCCTGTCCGCCGCCCCGGTCATTTTGAGACGACAGTCGGAGGGGCGTTCGCATGGTGCGGCGTCAGCGATCGGCCAACAGATGAGAAACACATGCCGTTGTACGAGCATGTTTTCCTCGCGCGTCAGGATCTGGCTCAAGCCCAGGTCGATACGCTCGCGGAAAGCGCAACCAAGATCATCACCGACCTCGGTGGCAAGGTGATCAAGACCGAAGCCTGGGGCCTTCGTGGCCTGGCCTATCGGATCCAGAAAAATCGCAAGGCGCACTACGTCATGATGGACGTCGATGCTCCCCCCGCGGCGCTGGCCGAACTCGAGCGCCAGACCGGCCTCAACGAGGACGTGCTTCGCTTCATGACGATCAAGGTCGATGCCCATGAGGCTGGCCCGTCAGTCATGATGCGCAAGAACGACCGTGACCGTGAGCGCGGCGAACGTGGTGGACGCGACGATCGCGGCCCGCGCGGCGGCTTTGGTGGTGACCGTGGCGACCGTGGTGATCGCGGCGGCTTCGGCGGCGGCGACCGCGACCGTGCGCCCCGCGCCGAACAGGAGGCTTGATCATGGGTCGTCCCTTTTTCCGCCGTCGCAAGTCGTGCCCGTTCTCGGGCGCCGACGCCCCCCGGATCGACTATAAGGACGTCCGCTTGCTGCAGGGCTTTGTGTCCGAGCGTGGCAAGATCGTCCCGAGCCGCATCACTGCGGTCTCGACCAAGAAGCAGCGCGAGCTGGCCAAGGCGATCAAGCGCGCCCGCCAAATCGGCCTGCTCCCCTATGTCGTCAAGTAAGGAGGGCTGAACATGGATGTCATCCTGCTGGAACGCGTCGAGAAACTCGGCTCGATCGGTGACGTGGTCACCGTCAAGAACGGTTTCGCGCGCAATTTCCTCCTGCCCAACAAGAAGGCCCTTCGTGCCAATGAGTCGAACAGGAAATTGTTCGAATCCAACCGCGCAAAGATCGAAACCGACAATGCCAACAAGCGTGGCGATGCCGAAGTTGCGTCGAAGGACGTCGACGGCAAGTCGGTCGTGTTGATCCGCCAGGCATCGAACGTCGGTGCGCTTTATGGTTCGGTCAGTGCCCGGGATATTGTCGAGGCGCTCGACGCCGAAGGCGCCAAGGTGATGAAAAGCCAGGTCATCCTGGGCAAGCCGATCAAGAACATCGGTCTTCACGACGTTCGCGTTGCGCTCCACCCGGAGGTCAATGTGACGGTCAAGGTCAATGTCGCGCGGTCGCCTGAAGAGGCCGAGCTTCAGGCCAAGGGCGTCGACGTCATGGCGTCGATGTTCGAGCGCGACGAGGCAGGCTTCGTCGAGGCCTATGATCCCAACGCCGAGCCTGGCGCGACTGCCGACGTCAACCCCGATGCGGAGGCTCCGGCCGCTGCAGCCGAGGGTGACGAAGCCGCCGCGTAAACGAAGCTTGGTTGCAACAGAAACGGCCGCCGGGGGAAACCTCGGCGGCTTTTTTGTTGAGGTTCAGGCTGTCGCGCGGCGTCGGGCGAACATGGCTTTTTCGGCGGCGATTGTCGCGGCAAGGCTTGGCCGGGCATGGATGGCCGCGGCATAAGCACGCACCTTCGGCCATGCCGCGAGGTCGAGCCCGAGATGATCGAAATTGACCAATGGGCTGGCCACCGCCAGATCGGCGAGCGTGATCCGGTCGTTGACCAAAAAGCCGGACGCCGGAATTTGTCCTTCCAGATAATCCATCAGCGGCGGCAATTCATCGTGCTCGGCTCGGTCGGCCACGGAAAGATCGCCGTCTCGGCCAAGGAACATCGGCGCCACGATGCGGTTGAAGAACATCTTTGAGCCACAGCCGAACAGCAACGTATCGGCCCATTCGTCGAACCAGATCGTCCGCCCGCGAGCGCGGGCCTCAATCGGAATGAGACCCGACCCGGGCTTCAGCGCATCGAGATAATGAACGATCGCGCTCGAATCGGAGAGGTTGAAGTCGCCATCGACTAGCGCCGGAATCTTGGCGAACGGGCTTGCCGCACGGAACACCGGATCGTCGCTGCCAAGCCCGATTGGCTTGACCTCGAGGATCGACCCCTGCTCCGCCGCAAAGGCGATGACCTTGCGCACGAATGGCGAAATCGAGGAACCATAGAGGATCATGCACTTCTCCCTTGTGCCCAGTTTAGGCTCATGCTCGCGGCGCGTCCACCGCTCACGCTATGCGATAATGATCCGCCACCCGGTCCAGGGCGAAGGTCAGGACCAGCTTGCCCGCCCGTGCCGGCCAGCCCAGCGCACGTTCGGCGTCGCGCATGCCCTCCCCGGCGCAAACCACTCGCCATAATATGTCGGCAAGTCCCGGCCCGACTGACGACGTTGCGCTGTGGAAGCGGGCACGAGCGTCGATCTGGGCCAAGCTGAGGTCGATCCCGCCGCTCCCGCTGCGCCCTCCCGACGGCGCGGCGTCCCACCGCATCGTTACGCGCGGATCGAGGCTGGCGCGCTCCCAGTCGAGCCGCAGCCGCTCCCCGGCGTCATACTGGCGGCGGGTGAGGTGACCATGGGCGAGCAGCCATCCCAATGGCGACTCGGCCAGGTTCACGCTCACCGTTCGGGTTCTACGGATGCCCCGACCATTGTCCTTGCCCGGCCCCCGGGATGGTCCGTCCTCGCCCTCTTCGAATAGGTCGCGCTCCTGGATCAGTCGTTGCCTGGCCATTTGTCACTCCTCCTGCCCGAGTCGAGGCGGGGGCTTGCCACAGGAGATGAATTGTAGGACAGAAGAAAAACCGCTTTGGTTCGGGAGAAGTATGATGATCACTCGTATCCGGGATGTTCGCAAGGCCCGCGGCATGACGCTGGACGATGTCGCCAAGGCATGCGTCCCGCCGACCACGCCGCAGACCGTCGGGCGGCTCGAAACCGGTACCCGGACCGTGTCGGTCGGCTGGCTCAATCGCATCGCTGCCGCGCTCAAGGTCGAGGCGTCCGACCTGGTCGACAGCCCCGATCGCGCCGAGCTGCCGTTGATCGCCGTGCTCGGGGCGAACGGCGCCGCCGCGCCGCGCCGCAGTGGAGTCGCCGTTCCGCCGCGGCCCGCGCCGGGCCAGGTGGCGGTGGCAGTCTCGGCCTCGCTCGGCGATTATCGAGCGGGCGACCAGCTGTGGTGCGACCAGCTCGATCCCGAAAATTTCGCCACCGCGCTCAATCGCGACGTGCTCGTCCCGCGCCCTGCCGGTCGCTTCATGTTCGGCCGGCTGATCGGTCGCGAGCCGTCTAGCGAGGGCGGCGGCAAGCTCCACATCCTGCCGCTTGGCGCAGGGAGCCGCCAAAGTGTCGTCACCGACCCGCCGTGGATCGCCGTGGCAACCAGGCTGGTACGCGACCTTTAGCGCCAAACTACGCCGCCGCGGGACCGGGCGACGACCGGGGGCCTTGGCGTGCCCGCCAGGGTCACATGCTGGACAGTGTGGCGCACGTTCCTGTCTATCTGTGACCTACAGAGAAAAGTGCTTCCCGTCAGCATGTTGAGCCTGATTTCGGTTCACTGTCCTGCCGTGATTCGACGCCGAGGGAGGGCACGCTGAGACCCGGCGCGAGTGACGCGAGGTCGCTGATGATTGCGTCGACATGGACCTGCGCTGCTGGCAGCCTGAGATGGGTCCAGAGCGCGCGCAGCGCCCATCCGTCAGGCCGGCGAGCGACGCGGTAGACACTTTCCCGGCTCATCCCGACCTGCGCGGCGGCAGTCGAGACATTGCCTGTCGCCCGAAGCGCGACGAGAAAGCAGGCCTGGCGTGGCCCACACCATCGGCGCGGGGCCGAGGGGAGAAGCGCGGCGGAGTCGGGATAAGTGGAATCGTCCATCGACGAGGCTGAAGCAGTTTGCGCCCGTGCAGGACAGCTATTTCTGCTGAGATCCCCCGGTCACTCGGACACGGCCGTCCGGTAGGTCGTGGCAGGTTGGCGCGATCGGCGCGGCGTCCGATCGCCTTGACCGCAAGCGTGCCGGTATCGCCGACGCTTGCCTCATCCGGCGCCGCGTGGCATCGGCGCGCCACCGCTGGTGCGGGCGCTTAGCTCAGTTGGTAGAGCGCTTCCTTTACACGGAAGATGTCGGCGGTTCGAGCCCGTCAGCGCCCACCACGGAGTTCCGCCATCTTCCAGCAAACCCCGGACGTGATCCGGCGGTTCGGTTGAACCATGGCTACTCCTCGGTCGACACGAGCGGTGCCGGCCATTGGCGCCTTGCAGCCCGCGCCATTGCCTCTACCCGGAACAATCAGATTCCCGCGACGCGGCCCACTTCAGCGAAATAGCGCTTCATTGCGATGCTGGTGGTCGGCGCCATTTCCACGAACACGCGGCGGCCGTCATGGGGATCGGCGCGGCGCATCAGTAAACCGTTGTCGGTCAGCGTCTTGATCCAGCGAAGCGCGGTCGTCGCGGGAACGGCGGCGGCGATACACAGGCTGGAGACGGGCACACGGACCTGCGCAATCTCGGCCTGGGTAAGGTCGAGCAACATGTCCCACGCCGGATCGGCGAATAACTCCTCGTCGAAGAAGCGGGCACGAAGGCGCCGCGCGCGGATCACCGTCCGGACCGTTTCGGGGGCGATTTCGGGTGGCGGATCATTGGCTTGGATGCGCGGCACGGTGAGCGCGATCGGTGGCAGCGCGGCCGGGCCACCCGACAACCGGGCAAGCGTCGCGGCGATCCGCCCGACCTCGTCGGTCAGCTGGCGAAGCCGCGCCGCGCTATTGTCGGTGGCGACGTCGGACAGGCGAGCCCCGCTGCTGGTGGCCCCGCCGTTGCGAGCGCCAGCGTTGAGCGGTGTCAGCGCCATCGCCAGCGCGGCGACCCGGGCAGCATCGTCGCCTTCGTCGATCAGCAGTTCAACCCGGCCGGCGCCGATCCGCGCCACGACACTGTCGATCAGGCCCGGACTGGCCGAGACAATCGCCGGCCACAATGTCCCCGCGCGGCGGTCGATCGTGTCGAGCAAGGCATCGAGCGCGGCGCCCTCGTCCTGGTCGAGTTCAACCCACACCGCGCTGGCACGCGCCTGCTGATCGAGGCGTTCGAGTGCGTCGCCGATCGACACCGCGCCGGGCGTGCGCAATCCCGCCGCTTCGACCAGGGCGAGCGCACGCTGGCGAGCCGCAGGACTGCTTCCCGCGATGAACACCGGCGCAAGGGTTTCGGGCGCAGAGAGCGAATGCCCCCTGGCCAGCTGGCTGGCATATTCCATGAGATTAGCACCCTTTTGAAAGCAGGTACCGAGCAAAGTGGAGTGTAGCCGGAAACGGAGCGAAGTCAGCCTGAAATTAATCCATATCGGTCCGGTGCTTAGGACGCAGACAGGGGCGCCACGTTACTACCGTATCGTGAAAGGATAGAAGTCAGGATGGCCGGACCAAATCACAGCGCAGCGGCGCGTGCCCTCTGGTTGGCCGAGGTCGCGATTGCGCTCGACGAAGCGCAGCGGCTGACGACGCAACTGGCGCGGTGGCGGTCGGGCAGCCGGGAAGCAGTGCTGCTGCGCGTGCGGATCATGGCCGTTCGCGCCGAAGTCGAGGCACTTCAGCACGCATCGACCGGTCCATTGTGGAGCGACCGCCGCGCCGTCCCGCGCGACTTTCCGCGTGCCGATCACACGCCCTGACGTCAGACCCCTTGGGGAAGGTCCCCGCCCCCGGCGAACTCAGCGAGATAAGGTGCGATGGGCGGGGCTGCCCAGCCGCCGGTGGCGCAAAAGCCGCGGTTGAGGAAGGCAGTCTTGCCGTAGCGCAGCGGCCCGCCGTCGGGGCCGTCGACGCGTCCCCCGGCGGCAAGGAGGACGGCGTGACCGGCGGCCGTGTCCCACTCGCTGGTCGGGCTGAGCCGGGGATAAAGGTCGGCCAGCCCTTCGGCGACGACACAGAATTTGAGGCTCGAACCGACCGAGACATGGCCACACCCCGGCATGACCGCATCGAGATAATCCGACGTCGCCTGATTATAGTGCGATTTTGAGGCGACCGCGGCGTGAATGTCACCAAGTGCGCGGGTTTCGATCGAGCGGCGTCCGGCGGCGTCCTCGACGAAGGCGCCCTGCCCGACGATGCCCGCCCACAATTTGTCGATCGCCGGCTGGTAGACCACGCCGAGCACGGGCACCCCGCCGTCGATCAGCCCGATGTTGACGGTATAATCATCGCCGCCGCGAACGAATTCCTTGGTTCCGTCGAGCGGGTCGACGAGGAAATACGTGTCGCCATGCGCGGGGATTCGGCCAGCGGCGACTTCCTCCTCGGCGATGACCGGAACCCCGGGAGCGGCTTTCGCCAGCGCGGCAAGGATGATCGCCTCGGCAGCGCGGTCGCACTGGGTGACGGGCGAGAGATCGGACTTGGTCTCGACGTCGAAGCCATGGGCGACGAGGCGGAGGATTTCGGCCCCCGCCGCGCGCGCGACGACGACCAGCGCTTCGACCAAATCTTCCCTCTCGCGCATGGGACTCAGCGCGGTGCCATGCGGATCCCGCCATCGAGGCGGATGCTTTCGCCGTTGAGATAGACGGTCTCGGCGATGAAGCAGGCGAGCTTGGCATATTCCTCGGCGGTGCCCATCCGCTTGGGGAAGGGCACTTGCGCGCCGAGTGCTTCCTGAACCTGCTGCGGCATCATTGCCATCATCGGGGTCTTGAAGATGCCCGGCAGGATGGTGTTGACCCGCACGCCGTCGTTCATCAGGTCGCGCGCGATCGGCAGTGCCATGGCGAGCACCCCGCCCTTCGACGCCGAATAGGCCGCCTGCCCGATCTGGCCATCCTCGGCGGCGACCGACGCGGTGTTGATGATGCACCCGCGCTCACCGTCCTCCAGCGGATCGAGCCCGACCATGCCATAAGCCGAGTAGGCGATGCAGCGGAACGAGCCGACCAGGTTGATTGCGATCGCCAGCTCGAACTGGTGCATGGGGTAGCGCTTGAGCTCGCCCGACGCCTTGTCGCGGCCAACTGTTTTGACGGCGTTGGCGACACCTGCGCAATTGACCAGGATCCGCTCCTGGCCATGCGCGGCGCGGGCCTTGTCGAACGCCGTGCCGACCTTCTCGTCGCTGGTTACGTCGACCTCGCAGAAGATGCCGCCGATCTCGGCTGCGACCTTTTCGCCACGCTCGACGTCGCGGTCGAACACGGCGACCTTGGCGCCCTTGGCGGCGAGCGCTCGCGCAGTGGCTTCGCCAAGTCCCGATGCGCCGCCCGTGACGACTACTGAAACACCTTGGATGATCATGGTAGCGGCTTTCCTTGCGCAAAATACTTTTCAAATGGTGGTCACGGTAGCCTTGAGCGGACCGGTTTGGACAGCGAAAAAGTCGCACGACCGCCGTTGGTCGAACAGCTGTTGGTTGACGCCCGAAGGCTTGCCAAGCCGTGCGCAGAGTCGCACCAACCGCGCCACATATCCGGAGAGCCCCCCATGCGTCGTTCGATCCTGCTGCTGTTCGCCTCCTCGCTCGCGCTGGCCGCCTGCAACCAGCAGGTCCCCGGTGGCGCAGCGACCGAGGCCAAGGCTGGAACCCAATCGGGGATCAATGCCGCATCGATGGACAAGAGCGTGGCGCCGGGGGACGACTTCAACCTGTTCGCCAATGGCGGCTGGCAGAAGGCGACCGAAATTCCCGCCGACAAGTCGAACATCTCAAGCTTCTCGGTGGTCAACGACCTCGCCGAAAAGCGCACCGCCGACCTGATCGCCGGGATCGCCAAGGACAATCCGACGAGCGGCGACGATGCCCGCATCGCCAATTTCTACAACGCCTACCTCGACACCAACGCGATCGAGCAAAAAAGCGTCGCGCCGCTGAAGGCCGACCTCGACCGGATCCAGGGTATCGCCGACAAGGGCGCGCTGGCCGACGCGATCGGCGCGTCGATCTGGGCAGACACCGACCCGTTCAACAACAACAACTACAACAGCGAAAATCTGTTCGGCATTTTCACGACCCAGTCGCTGGCCGATCCCGCGACGACCGTACCCTATCTGATGCAGGGCGGAATCGGGCTTCCCGACCGCGACTATTATCTGTCGGCCGACCCTGAAATGGCCAAGATCCGCGCTGCCTACACGCCCTATGTCGCCAAGATGATGACGCTTGCCGGGTTGCCCGATGCCGATGCGCGGGCCGCCAAGGTCGTCGCGCTGGAGCGGATGATCGCCGAGGCGCACATCTCGCTCAACGACAGCCAGGACAGCATCAAGGGCAACAACCCGATGAAGCGGTCGGACCTGATTACGAAGGCGCCGGGGCTCGACTGGAACCGGCTGTTCACCGCCGCCAAGCTGCCGAACCAGCAGGATTTCATCGTTTGGCAGCCGACGTCGGTGGTAAAGCTTGCCGCGCTGGTCGGATCGCAGCCGATCGAGGTGTGGCGCGACTGGATGGCCTTCCACCGCATCAACCTGATGACCGACGCCCTGCCCAAGGCTTATGACGATGCCAAATTCGCTTTCTATGGCACCACTTTGTCGGGCCAGCCGCAACAACGCACCCGCGACAAGCGCGCGCTGGCGGCGACCAGCCGCTGGCTCGGCGATGCGGTCGGCAAGCGCTATGCCGACAAATATTTCCCGGCGTCGTCGAAAACCGACATCCAGACGATGGTGACCGGGATCAAGGCAGCATTCGAAAAGCGCATCGCCGGGCTCGACTGGATGGCGGCATCGACCAAGGCCGAAGCACAGAAAAAGGTCGCGACCATGGCGGTCGGGGTCGGCTTCCCCGACAAGTGGCATAGTTACGATAATTTCGAGGTCGTCGCAGGCGACGCCTATGGCAATCTCGATCGCGCGCGCCGCGCAAATTACGAAAGCCAGATCGCCAAGATCGGCAAGCCGGTCGACAAGAATGAATGGTGGATGTCGCCGCAGACGGTCAACGCGCTCAACCTGCCGTTGCAGAACGCGCTCAACTTCCCCGCCGCGATCCTCGACAAGGGCTTCTTCGATCCCGGCGCCGATGCCGCCGCCAACTATGGTGCGATCGGGTCGGTCATCGGCCACGAGATCAGCCACAGCTTCGACAACCTAGGCGCGACCTTCGATGCCGAGGGACGCCTGCGCAACTGGTGGACCCCGGCCGACCTCGCTCATTTCCAGAAGGCGGGGCAGGCGCTGATCGACCAGTATGATGGCTATGAAGCACTCCCCGGGCTTCGGCTCAACGGCAAGCAGGAACTGGGCGAGAATATCGCCGATGTTGCCGGGCTATCAGCGGCCTACGACGCCTATCACGCGTCACTGAATGGCAAGCCCGCGCCGGTGATCGAGGGACTGACCGGGGACCAGCGCTTCTTCCTGGCGTACGGCCAGTCGCACAGCGGCAAGCTGCGCGACGCCGCGCTTCGTGGCCGGATCGCGACTGACGTCCATGCGCCGGGCCCGTGGCGGGTGCAGACGGTACGCAATCTCGATGCGTGGTATGACGCCTTTGCGGTTAAGCCCGGGCAGAAGCTGTTCCTCGCTCCCGACAAGCGCGTCAAAGTGTGGTGACCAGCGACGTGCTCGGTGGGGGTTTGATCAACCCGCGCTATCGCCTTATGTGCACCGCAACATAGCTTCAGGAGCTTCGAGCATCATGGCCACCGACCCGATCGTCATCCTTTCGACCGCGCGCACTCCGATGGGCGCGATGCAGGGGTCGCTCGCCGACGCCACGGCGACAGATCTCGGCGCCACCGCCGTCCGCGCCGCGGTCGAGCGCGCGGGCGTTTCGGGGGACATGATCGATCGGATCTACATGGGCTGTGTCCTCCCCGCCGGCCTCGGCCAGGCCCCTGCCCGCCAGGCCGCGATCAAGGCCGGCCTGCCCAAGTCGGTCCAGGCGACGACCGTCAACAAGGTCTGCGGATCAGGAATGCAAACGGTCATCATGGGTGCCGAAGCGCTGATCGCCGGCAACGCAGACCTGATCGTCGCGGGCGGGATGGAGTCGATGACCAACGCCCCCTACCTGCTCAAGAAGCACCGCGGCGGCGCGCGCATCGGGCATGATGTCGCCTATGATCACATGTTCCTTGATGGGCTGGAAGACGCCTATGAGGAAGGCCGCGCGATGGGCAGTTTCGCGCAGGCGACCGCCGACGAATATCAGCTCACCCGCCAGAATATGGACGAGTTTACCCTGACCTCGCTGACCCGCGCCAAAGCCGCGATCGACGGCGGTGCGTTCAAGACCGAAATCGCCCCGGTAACGATCAAGGGCCGCAAGGGCGACGTCATCGTCGACACCGACGAGGCGCCGAGCCGCGCGATGCCCGACAAGATTCCGACGCTGAAGCCCGCCTTCGCCAAGGATGGCACGATCACCGCCGCGACCTCGTCGTCAATCTCCGACGGCGCCGCTGCGGTCGTCCTGATGCGCGAGAGCGACGCCACCGCGCAGGGGCTCAAGCCCGTCGCGCGGATCGTCGCCACCGCCGCCCACGCCCGCGAGCCCGCGCAATTCACTATCGCCCCCGTCGGCGCGATCGAGAAATTGCTAAAGAAGGCCGGCTGGTCGGTCGGCGACGTCGAGCTGTGGGAAGTCAACGAAGCGTTCGCCTGTGTCGCGATGTTCGCGATGAAGGACCTCGGCATTCCCCACGACAAGATCAACATCCACGGCGGCGCAACCGCGCTCGGCCACCCGATCGGCGCCAGCGGGACTCGCATCCTGGTGACGCTGGTCAATGCGCTCAAGACCAAGGGACTCACCAGGGGCGTTGCGAGCCTGTGCATCGGCGGCGGCGAGGCGACGGCGATTGCAATCGAGCTCGTTTAGCGAGCGAGAAGAGAAGGCGAGCTCGTTTAACGAGCGAGAAGAAAAGGCCAGTTGCTGCAATACGGTCGTTTCGGTCCCGTTAGATTCGCGTCTCGATTAATGATATGCCCGTCCTTCCAACAGGGAGGACGGACCATGCGCATTGCATTATTGGCGATGACCGCGCTGGCAATTGCCGGCTGCAAGAAGACCGAGACCACCAGCGTAAACACGACCAACGACGTCGCGGTCGAGAATGTCGTGAGCGGCACAAATGCCGCCATGACAAATGCCGCCGCTCCAGAAGCGGTGCTGACCACGCTCAACGAGACGAGTTGGGAATATAACCGGAAGGGCAAGGACCTTCTGGAATCGGTCGACGCCACCGGCAAATATATCATCGTGGCGGGCAAGGAGCATTTCGACCATGGCACCGTCGTCATGAAAGGCGGCAAGGCCTGTTTCACCAGCGCGATGACCAAGGACGGCGAAAGCTGCTGGACCAACCCGCCGATCGCCATCGGCGGCAGCGGCGAAACGGTCAACGACAAGGGCGAGAAGCTATCGCTCAAGCGCGTCGCCTACACCCCGCTGACGATGTAGCATGAGGTTCGGCAGCCGGCGCGCAGCGCGCTGGCTGCCGCACTCGCCTAATCCACGCTTTCGCCGTCGCTCAGGCCCCAGATGTCGCTGACCTTCACATAGGCTTCGCGCTTGGCGATGGTCATTTTGCACCAGCCGTCGCGGCACTTGGTGATCTTTCCGACGACACCCGGTTCGGCCTTGTAAGCGACGTGGCTGTCCGCAGCGGGCTTGTTGTGAAGGTCGCGCATCGCGCCCGGGCGGATGATCGCGCTGCGCTTGTCGCTCAGCATCGTCACCAGCATCCAGCCCTGCTGGCCATCCGGATCCTCGATCTTGCGCCAGTTGGTATAAACCTGGACCACGCGGATCGGCAGGTCGCGCCGCTGGTATAGCCAAAGCCCGGGATAGTTGCGCCCCGGCCCCGAGCGCATCATCGCCTGACCGCTGGCGATCGACGCCCAATAGGGAGGCTTCTTGTCCTCGGCGTGGGCGGCCGAAGCGACCGAAACCAGCGCTAGTGCCGCGATCAACTTGCGCATCACGCCCCCGTCAAAATCCGGTCGACCAGCTGCTTGACCGTCGGCACGAACCCGTTCGAGTAAAACGGATCCTGCTTGAAACGAAACGCAGCATGGCCGGCGAACATCAGATTATTGTCGACCGGCCCGCCATGGGCGATGTCCTGTAGCGTCTTCTGGATGCAGAAACTGCGCGGATCGGCCAGCCGCCCGGTCGAATTCTTCTCATTCTCGGCCCAGCTCGAAAAGGCGCAATGGCTCAGGCAACCCATGCAATCGGCCTGGTCCTTGCGGATGATCTTCTCGTCGGCGGGCGTCACGAACACCAGCGTGTCGTCGGGCGTCTTCATCGCGTTAGTGAAGCCCGCGCCATACCATTCGCGCGCATGCTGCAGATCGCCCTTCGTCACCCAGTAATTCTTCTTGGTGCCAATTCCGACGTCGAGCTGGAAGGCGTGATCACCGACCTCGTGCGGGGTGTAGGCAATCTGCCGCTCCGACCGCGCTTCGAGCCACCGCAGGAACGGGGTGCGCACTGCCGACGAGTAAAATCCCGTCGGCGAGAAGCGGTGGAGCAATATGTCACCCTCGTCGAGGGTCATGAGCCGCGCCTTCCACTCGGGCGGGATCGGGCTTTCCTGGGTCAGGAGCGGGCGAGTCCCGAACTGGAAGGCGATCTGCCCAAGCTCGGGGTTGTCGATCCAATTGTCCCATTCGTCGAGGTTCCACACCCCGCCTGCCATGACGATCGGCACGCTGTCAGCAATGCCGCCCTCACGCATCACGTCGCGCAATTCCTTGACGCGCGGATAGGGGTCCTGGGGCTTCTTGGGGTCTTCGGCATTGGACAGGCCGTTGTGCCCGCCGGCCAGCCACGGATCCTCATACACCACCGCGCCAAGCCATTCGGCGGTCTTGGAATAGGACCGCTTCCACAGCGCGCGAAATGCCCGGCCAGAGCTGATGATCGGAAGGTAATGCACCCCGTAAGAGGCTGCGATCTCGGATAGTTTATAGGGCATGCCGGCACCGCAAGTAACCCCAGCGACCTTGCCGCGGGTGCGTTCGAGCGTGCCGTGCAGGATCGGCTGCGCGCCACCCATTTCCCACAATACGTTGATGTTGATCGCGCCGCGGCCATCCGCGATCTCGTGCGCGCGCTCGACCTGCGCAACGGCGCCCTCGATGCCGTATTGAATCAGTTCCTGCTGCCGCTCCTTGCGGGTCAGGCTCTTGTAGACTTGCGGAATGATCCGCCCCTCGGGATCATAGCTGTCGGCATTGACCGCGCTGACCGTCCCGATCCCGCCCGCCGCGGCCCACGCGCCCGACGAGGCATGGTTGGTGGCGCTGACGCCCTTGCCGCCTTCGACCAGCGGCCACACTTCGCGGCCGCCATAGACGATGGGCTTGAGATCCTTGAACACACACATCTCCCGAAAGCCAAGGCGACGCTATAATCGCTTCGCCAGTTATTTCGCGCAAAAAAAGGGTCGGACGTCACCGCCCGACCCTCCTTTTTTATGCCCGCTTGGAGTTAGCAGGTCGACTTGCCGAGTCTTAGCAGGTCGACTTGCCGACCTGGCGACCGAGCAGCGCGCCAACCGCGGCACCCAGGATGGTGCCCGTCGTACCACTGTTCTGGCGGTAATAGCTGCCACCCGAACGACCGATCGAACGACCGATCAGCGCGCCGGCGCCGGCCCCGACGATGGTGCCGGTGGTGCCGCTGCAGCGGTGATTGCGATAGCCATAGTTGCGGCCATCATAGCCATTGTCATAGCCATAGGCCTGCTGCTGCGGGTAATAGCCCTGCTGGCTGTAGCCATAATTCTGCTGCTGGGGGTAATAGCCCTGCGAATAGCCCTGGTTATAGTTGTTGTTATAGCGGCCATGGCGATGCGCTTCGGCGGCGGCGGGGACGGCGACCATCGACAATGCCGACATCGCGAGAATGACTTTTTTGAACATCTGTTCACTCCTTACTCAAGGCCATACTGGGCCGTTGAGAAGGATCTAGGCGCCCGCCGATGTCGCGATACTGAACCTGTCGTTCAGCGGGCGTTGTTTATTGCAGGGCGTAATCCAGACCAATGTCGACCGCCGGGGCCGACTGGGTAATCCGCCCGACCGAGACATAGTCCACCCCGCTCGCCGCAATCCCGGCAATGGTTTCCAGATTGACCCCGCCCGACGCTTCGAGCGGGACCCGCCCGGCGACCACCGCCACCGCCTCGCGCAGCACTTCGGCCGACATATTGTCGAGCAGCAGCCGGTCGGCCCCGGCGGCCAGCGCTTCCTCGATCTGGTCTATCCGGTCGACCTCGACCTGGATTTGAAGCCCGGTCTTCGCCTCTTTCGCCAGCCGCACCGCCTTGCCCACCCCGCCCGCCACGACAACGTGATTATCCTTGATCAGCAGCCCGTCATCCATCCGCATCCGGTGATTCTCGGCCCCGCCCATGCGCGCGGCATATTTGTCGAGCAGGCGAAGCCCCGGGATGGTCTTGCGCGTATCGAGCAGCCGCGCGTGCTTGCCCTCCCCATCGCCCCGCGCCGCCGCGACATAGCGCGCGGTCAGCGTCGCGATCCCCGACAAATGCTGCAACGTGTTGAGCGCCGACCGTTCGGCCGCGAGCATCGCCCGGGCATTGCCCTCCAGCTTTAACAGCACCGTCCCCGCCGGCACCGATTGCCCATCGGCGACCGTGCGCGTGATCCTGACCTCGCTGTCGAGCGCGCGGAAGAACGCGATCGCTATCTCGATCCCCGCCAGCGTGATCGGCTCGCGGCACGCCATCACTGCGGCAAAGCGCGCGTCGGCAGAGATGGTCGCGCGGCTGGTGACATCGCCGCCCGACCCCATGTCCTCGGCCAGCACGCGGCGCAGAAATTCGCCAAGGTCGAAATGGGGCAGCGCAATTTCGCCCTGGGCGAGCGCGCTGGCGGCGCTGATATCCTCGTTCATCCCCGCCACTTGGCCGCGTCCGGCGCAGGGCACAAGCGGGTTATTGCGCAACCTTCTCCAGCACCGGCGTGGCTTCGGGCCCGCCGACCAAATCCCAATGCTCGCCGCGTTGCACGAAACACTGGCTGTCCCCGGTCTCGAAGCGCGTACCCGACCATTGCTCGATGGTCACACGGACCTTGCCCGGTTCGATCTCGATGCGGTTGAAGCTCTGCCCCTGCCCCCGCACCCGGGTCGATGTCGCGGTCCCCGCCTGCACGACCAGCGCGCGACCCGATCCGTGGACAAGCGCATTGGCGCTGCTCGAGGCCAGATGATTATGCCCGGCGAGCAACAGATCGATGCCGAGCTCGGCGACTTCGCTGAGCGCCTCGTCCTGATGATCAACCGGCGCGCCGAGTTCGCCGCCATCCCCGGTCGGCAGCGCGAACAGCGGATGATGCGTCACCAGCACGCGAACCTTGGCGGTGTCGGTCTTGCTAAACGTGTCGCGGATAAGGTCGCGCTGCTCGTGGCTGATGCTCCCGCCCTTGAAGGTCGCTGATCGCGCGGTGTTGATTCCGAGAACGCTGACCCCATCGAGCTCGTGGAACGGGCACAATGTCTCGTCGATATATTTGCGATAGCGCGTCAGTGGCGACAGGAACCGCCGCAGCACGTCGTACAGCGGAATGTCGTGATTGCCGGGGATCGCCAGCACCTGGTGCCCGCTCTCGCGCACCCGTGTCAGAAAGGCGCACGCCTCTTCAAACTCGGCCTTTTTCGCGCGCTGGGTGAAGTCTCCGCTGATGACGATCAGGTCGACCTTCGCTTCGTCGATATGGCGTTCCAGTGCCTCGACGATCGCGGGATCATGAGCGCCGAAGTGAAGGTCGGAGAGGTGCAACAGCGTGGCCATGGCGAGTGAACGCCGCTCTGCCATTCAGGGTCCGCCTTGCGCGAAGAAATACGCCCGCTAGGGTCCCGCCGATGGACAAGACAGTGATCGACAAGACAGTGATCGACAGGACGCAGGCCAACAGCGGCACCCGCGAGGTCGCCGAGCGACTGCGCTTCGACGAATCCGCGCTCAGCCGCTGGATGGAAACCAATGTCGCGGGGTTCGCCGGGCCGCTGTCGGTCAGCCAGTTTGCCGGGGGCCAGTCCAACCCGACCTACCGCCTCGACACGCCGACCGCGCGCTATGTCCTTCGCCGCAAGCCCCCGGGCACCTTGCTCCCCGGCGCCCATGCCGTCGACCGCGAGGCGCGCGTGATGACCGCGCTCGGCCGCACCGGTTTCCCCGTCCCCCACATTCACGGCCTGTGCGAGGATGAGGCAGTGCTCGGCACGCCCTTCTTCGTGATGGACATGGTCGAAGGGCGAATCATCTGGGACGCGACCTTCCCCGGCCTGACCAACGCCAATCGCGCCGCGCATTTCGACGCCATGAACGCGACCATCGCCGCGCTTCACTCGCACGATCCCGCCGCTATCGGGCTTGGCGACTATGGTCGTCCGACAGGCTTCGTCGAGCGCCAGGTGGCGCGCTGGTCGAAACAATATGAAGCCGACGCCGACGCCGGGCGCCTCCCCGCGATGGACCGGCTCGTCACCTGGCTGCGCGCCCATCTGCCCGCCGACCGCGGCGAGGTCAGTGTCGTTCATGGCGATTATCGCTGCGACAACATGATCTTCGCGCACGATAGCGACCCGACCGTACTCGCCGTCCTCGACTGGGAATTATCGACGCTCGGCGATCCCGTCGCCGACTTCGTCTATCACTTGATGATGTACCGCATGCCCGCCAGTCTGTTCACCGGCATCGCCGGGATCGATCTCGCCGCGCTCGGCATTCCGTCGGAGGCCGATTATGTCGCGGCCTATTGCGCGCGTACCGGGCGGAGCCACCTTCCCAATCTCGATTATATGATGGTGTTCGTGATGTTCCGCCTCGCCGCGATCCTCCACGGGATCAAGGGCCGGGTCGCGCGCGGCAATGCCTCTTCGGCACATGCCAGCGACATGATCGGCAGGCTCGAACCGCTGGCCGAACTGGCATGGGCGCAGGCCGAGGCGGCCATTCTCTAGAAGCTCAGCAGCGCCAGCATCTTCACGTCGATCGCCAACCCCCTGGCACGCTGCCCGGCAAGGAATGCGCCAATGTCGCCGCGCGGCACTTGGTGGACCGTGATCCCCTCGCCCGCGACCCCGCCGCCGGGCCCGACCTTCTCCAGCTCATGCGCCCGCACCAGCGTGAAGCATTCGCTCATCATCCCCGGCGAGGCGTAAAAGTCGCCGATGATCTCGATCCGTGCCGCGCGATAGCCGGTCTCTTCCTCAAGCTCGCGTGCCGCCGCGCTCTCGACTGCCTCGCCCGCGCTGTCGTCGCCGATCAGCCCGGCGGGAAGTTCGATGCACACCCGCCCCAGCGGCACTCGATATTGTTCGACCAGTAGCACCCGCCCGTCGACCTCGGCCAGGATCACCGCAGCATGGATGCCGCGCGTCCGACCGACAAATTCCCACCGCCCGCGCCGCTGCGCCTTGATATAGCGCCCCTCCCACATCGTCTCCAACGGGGCATCGGCGTCGTCGGGTCGGTGGCTCAAAGCTCGATCAGCGCGTCGGGGATTTCATTGGTGTCGGTGTCACTCTTCGGGAAATGTGTCGCCAGCACCTCGCCGATCAGGCCGACCGCGGCGCAAATACCGTCGGCCGGTCGCCCCGCCTTCACGTGCGTCAGCAGCGCATCCATCGCCCCCGCCCACGTCTCGGGCGTCGTTACCGCCAATATCGCTTCGTCGGCGACGATCTCGGCCTGCCGCTCGCCGATCGACAGGTAAATCAGGATCCCCGTCCGCCCGATCGTCTTTTGCGAGGCGCCAACCTTGAATAGTTCGACTGCCCGCCGCCGTACCCGCCGCTGCTTGGTCGACGGTGGGGTCAACGCCAGCCTCAGCGGCATCCACTTGAGCAGCAACAGTATGACGACGAATGCCAGCACCGCCGCCACCATCAACACCGTCAGCTGTTCGCGCAAGCCAGCTTCGGCCCAGCCGCCATTGATCAGCTTGACCAGCCCCTCGAGCGCCGGAGGCCATGCCGCCGCCCCGGCCAGTACCGCGAGCAAAGCGACAATCGCCCAGTGCAGTCCGACGTCATGATATTTGTCCGACACATCGGTCGCGATCGTCACGATCTCGCCATTGCTACGCTCTTCGGCGACTGACACCGCAGCGCCGACTCGGGCGCGATCCTCCGGCGAAAGCTGCATTACCATCCCCCCGACGCCCCGCCGCCGCCGAACGATCCGCCGCCGCCCGAAAAGCCGCCACCGCCGCCACCAAAGCCGCCGCCACCGCCAAAACCGCCACCACCGCCGCCGCCCCAGCCGCCGCCGCCCCCGCCAATCCCGGGACCCCACAGGATGATCGGGCCGCTGCGTCCGCGCCGCCGCCGACCGCCACCGGCCAGCCCGCGCACCATCGGCATCACGAAGAACAGGATGATCAAGATCCAGAAGATAACCGACACGAAGTTCGGCTTGTCGTTACCGCGGCTGCGCGATTGCTCGCCCGCCGCCGCCGCCGCGGCGCGCTTCTGCATTTCGGCCGCAGGCAGCGACATGAAACTGACCAGCTGGTCGACCCCGGCGGATATTCCGCCGCCCATGTCGCCCGCCTTGAACTTGGGGGTGATGACGTCGCGCACGATCACACTCGACACCGCATCGGTCAGGAACACCCGCGCGCCATAGCCGGTCTCGATCCGCAATTTATGCTCGGTCGGAGCAACGATCAGGATTACCCCGTCGTCCTTGCCCTTCTGCCCGATCGCCCAGGTGCGACCCAGCCGATATCCATAATCCTCGATCGGTCGCCCCTGCAGGCTCGGCACCGTCGCCACCACCAGCTGCCGCCCGGTTCCCGTTTCCAGCGCGGCAAGCTTTGTCGTGATGTCGACCTTCTGCGCATCCGACAGCAGGTGCGCGTCGTCCACCACCCGCCCGGTCAGCGGCGGAAAGGCCAGCGCGGGGCTCGTCTGCGCCGAAAGCGGTGTGGCCAGCGCGATCAGCGCCAGCCACGCCAGGAGCAGTCGCTTGATCACCCTATTGCCCGAAGTCGACCTTGGGCGCGTTCTGCGAACCCGACGACGCCTCGAACATTACCTTGGGCTTGGCGCCGTAAAAGATCTTGGCGCCGATCGCGTCGGGGAAGGTACGGATGCGGGTATTATAGGCCTGCACCGCCTCGTTATAATCCTTGCGGCTGACGAGGATCGAATTCTCGGTCCCCTCGATCTGGCTCTGCAGCGTGAGGAAGTTGGTGTTCGACTTCAGATCGGGATAGGCTTCCTGCATCCGCTGGAACGGAATAATCGACGCCGACACGCGGTTCTGCGCGTCATTATAGGCCTGGACCTTGGCCGGATCGCTCAGGTCGGCCGGGCTCAACTTGATGCTGTTGGCACTGGCGCGCGCCTGCGTCACCTCGATCAGGACCGAGGATTCCTGCTTGGCATAACCCTTCACCGTCGCGACGAGGTTGGGGATGAGGTCGTTGCGGCGTTGATATTCGCTCTGCACCTGGCCCCACTTGGCGTTGACATTCTCCTCGGCGGTCGGGATCGAGTTCAACCCGCAGCTCGACAGGCTGAGGGCGACGACGGGCGCGAGCAAGACAAGACGACGTGACATGTTCATCCCCTGTGTGGTTCTGGCCCTGAATTTAGTGTCGACCTGCGTGCCTTACAATCGGGCATTCGACGAGCGGCGGGTTGCTCTCTCTCAACCGCCTCCCTAATTGAGCCCTCGTGACCGCGACCGTCTCGAACCTTGCCGACCGGCGGCCGCCCAGCCTCGATCCGCTATTGGCGCTCACGGCCGAGCCGATGAATGCGGTCAATGCCGTCATCCTCGACCGGATGCAGTCTAGGGTTGCGCTGATCCCCGAGCTTGCTGGCCACCTCATCGCCGGTGGCGGCAAGCGGATGCGCCCGATGCTGACCCTAGCCAGTGCCGCGCTGCTCGACTACCCCGGCTCCCGCCACCACCGCCTCGCCGCTGCAGTCGAATTCATCCACACCGCGACCCTGCTCCACGACGATGTCGTCGACGTCAGCGCAATGCGCCGTGGCAAGCGCACCGCCAACATCATCTGGGGCAACCCCGCCAGCGTCCTGGTTGGCGATTTCCTGTTCAGCCGCGCATTCGAACTGATGGTCGAGGACGGCAGCCTGAAAGTCCTCAAAATCCTCAGCCACGCCTCGGCCGTCATTGCCGAGGGCGAGGTCGACCAATTGACCGCCCAGCGCCGGATCGAGACCGGTGAGGACCAGTATCTTGCCATCATCATGGCCAAGACCGCCGCGCTGTTCGCCGCCGCCTGCCGCATCGCCCCGGTCGTCGCCGAAGCCGGCGAGGCCGCCGAGGACGCGCTCGACAGCTATGGCCGCTACCTCGGCATCGCCTTTCAGCTGGTCGACGATGCGATCGACTACACCAGCGACGAAGCAACCATGGGCAAGGTGCTCGGCGACGATTTCCGCGAGGGCAAGATGACCCTCCCCCTGATCCTCGCCCACGCCCGCGGCTCGGCCGACGAGCGCGCCTTCTGGAAAGCCGCCGTGTCGGGCGAGCGCGCCAGCGACTCCGACTTGGCCCATGCCGTCAGCCTGATGCGCTCGACCGGCGCCATCGCCGACACGCTCGAGCGCGCCCGCCATTACGGCCGCCGCGCGATCGACGCGCTCGCCCCCTTCCCCGCCAGTCGCGCGAAGGCGGCGATGACCGAAGCCGTCGAATTCGCCGTTTCGCGGGCTTACTGAGGAGTCAGCCATGCCCAGTTCGACCGAATGTCCCAAATGCCAGGGCAAGATGAGTGACGGCGTGATCGTCGACGCAGGTCATGGCCAGTCGATCATCAGCCACTGGCTGCCGGCGCCGATCAAAGTCTCGCGATGGTGGGGGCTCAAGGTCCGCAAGAAGGACGTCATCCCGACCGTGACCTTGCGCTGCACGCGGTGCGGTTTCCTCGAAAGCTACGCTCCACCAACACCCTGATCTGGCCGAAATGAACGCATCAGCCATATCATTTTTGTTGATGCATGTTAGCCCACGCGCATCCTGATTAACCGGCTGGGTCCTGTGCGATGCTCGAGAATATTATTGGCTTCTATCACCGCCGCTTAGCCGACGAGCGAATCGCGGCCGCCACCGCGACCGCCGCTCCGGTGCGCACGATCCACGAGCAATTCATCACCTTTTATGAGGAGCTGCTCCAGCTTGAGCGGTTCGGCGTCGATACGCGCCAGCGTCGCGCCTCGAGCATTGCGGGCTTGCCGACGTACGACAGAGCCGATCTCGAATCAGGCGTTGACCATCAAATCGACGCTACGCCGTCGCTGCGCCTGACCGCCTGACGAACAGCCTCTGCCGCAAGGCGCGACGCCGCTGCCGGGATCGCCTAAGCGCACGGCATGACCTCGCTGCCGATCGACCTCGTCCTGCCCGACCTGCTCGCTGCGCTGCGAACGGGCACCCGCGCGCTGCTCATCGCGCCGCCGGGCGCGGGCAAGACCACGCGAGTCGCCCCCGCGCTTCTCGCCGAACCATGGTGCGCGGGCGAAATCCTGCTCCTCGTCCCCCGCCGCCTCGCCGCCCGCGCCGCCGCCGAATATATGGCCCGCGCCCTCGAAGAGCAGCCCGGCGCGACGATCGGCTACACCACCCGCCTCGACAGTAAGGTCTCCCGCGCCAGCCGGGTGATCGTCATGACCCATGGCGTGTTCCTCGCCCGGATCCAGGCCGATCCCGAACTTGGCCGTGTCTCCGCCGTCCTGTTCGACGAAGTCCACGAACGCTCGCTCGACAGCGACCTCTCGCTCGCCCTCGCGCTCGATGCTGCCACCGCGCTTCGCCCCGACCTGCGCCTGCTCGCCATGTCCGCCACGCTCGACGGCGAGAGCTTCGGGCGCCTCCTCGGCAACCCGCCCCGGATCGAAAGCCAAGGCCGCAGCCACCCCCTCGACATTCTCCACGTCGGCCGCGACGCCACCCAGAAGATCGAACCGCAAATGGCCGCCGCGATCCGCCGCGCACTCGGCGATCATCCCGGCTCGCTGCTCGCCTTCCTCCCCGGGGTCGCCGAGATCGAGCGCACCGCCACCGCGCTTGGCGATCTTCCTCCCGGCATCGTCCTCCACCGTCTCCACGGCCAGGTGGATCCCGCCGCCCAGCGCGCCGCGCTCGCCCCGCCCGCGTCCGGCACGCGCAAGCTCGTCCTCGCCAGCGCGATCGCGGAGACCAGCGTGACCCTCGACGACGTCTCGATCGTCGTCGACTCAGGTCTTGCCCGCCGCCCGCGCTACGACCGCGGCGCCGGGCTCACCCGCCTCGTCACCGAGCGCGCCAGCAGGGCCGCCATCACCCAGCGCGCCGGCCGAGCCGCCCGCCAGCGCCCGGGAGTCGCGATCCGCCTGTGGGAGGAAGCCGCGACCGCCGCGCTCCCCGCGCACGACCCGCCCGAAATCGCCGAGGCTGACCTGTCGAGCCTCCTCCTCACCTGCCTGCTGTGGGGCGAGGCCGACCCTTCGCGCCTGCCCTTCCTCGATCCGCCGAGCCCCGCCGGCCTTGCCGAAGCCCGCGCCCGCCTGACCCGACTGGGCGCGATCGACGATGACGGCCAGCTCACCCCCCACGGCCGCGCCATCGCCCGCCTCCCCCTCGACCCGCGCCTTGCCCACATGCTGATCGAGGCCAGCGCGCGCGGCTTTGGCGCCACCGCCGCCGACGTCGCCATCCTCCTCACCGAACGCGGCCTCGGCGGCAACGACCCCGACCTGGAGCTCCGCCACCGCCGCTGGCGCACCGAGCGCGGGCCCAGGGCCGAGAGCGCACGCAAGATGGCGGCAAATTGGGTCACGAAAATCTCTTCCCTTTCCCCCCGCGAGGGAAGGCGACCCGGCACCACAGAGCGGGGAGAGGGGGCCATCGCCAACGCCATCGCCCTCGCCTTCCCCGACCGCATCGCGCGGCGCCGCGATGCCACCGGCGAGCAATGGCAGTCGGTCGGCGGGCGCGGCTTCCGCCTCGACCCGGCCTCCCCTCTCGCCCGCGCCGAATGGCTCGCCATCGCCGAAGTCGCGGGCTCGGCTGCCGGTGCGCGCATCCTTTCCGCCGCCGCGATCGAGTTCGCCGACATCGAAACCCTGTTCGCCGACCGCATCACCCGCTTCAGCGAAGTCCGCTTCGACCCCGCCACCAACGGCATCTCGGCCACGCTCGGCCGCCGCCTCGGCGCGATCCCACTATCCTCCTCCCCCGACGCATCGCCCCCCGCCGACGCGGTCGAGGCCGCGCTGATCGACGCGGTCCGCAAGCATGGCCTCGACATCCTGCCGTGGCCCGACAGCGCCACCACGCTCCGCACCCGCGCCGCCTTCGCCCGAGCCCATGATGCGGCCATCCCGGACCTGTCCGACAATGCCCTCCTCGCCATCCTCGACGATTGGCTCCTCCCCCTTCTCGCGGGCAAGCGCCGCCTCGACCAGCTCGACCCCGGCGCCCTCCGCTCGGTGCTCGACGGCCTGCTCGGGTGGAACGCGGGCCAGGCGGTCGACCGGCTCGCCCCGACCCATTTCGCCTCTCCCGCGGGCAGCCACCATGCGATCGACTACAGCGCCCCCGGAGGACCGACCGTCGAACTCCGTCCGCAGGCGCTGTACGGCCTTTCCGCCCACCCGACGGTCGCTGGCGGCGACGTCCCGCTGATCCTCTCCCTGACCTCGCCCGCACACCGCCCGATCCAGACCACCCGCGATCTCCCCGCTTTCTGGGCCGGGTCATGGCGCGAGGTGGCGAAGGAGATGCGCGGCCGCTACCCGCGCCATGACTGGCCCGACGATCCGGCCACCGCGATCGCCTCGCTGCGCACCAAGCGTGCCCAGCAGCGGTCTTGATTCATCGCTTCTCCTGAGGCACGCCTAATCCATGACCACCGCACGCATCATCGAAGACGATCGCAAGACCACCCAGTCGGGCAAGGCCAAGGCCGGCCGCTGGGTCATGGAGTTCGAGCGCGAGCAGGCGATGCGCGCCGATCCGCTGACCGGCTGGTCGGGTTCGGGCGACACCGCCACCCAGGTCCGGATGGTGTTCGACAGCATGGACGATGCGCTTGCCTATGCCGCCGCCAAGGGCATTGCCACCCATGTTGTCCCCGCCGCGCCGATCTCGCTCAAGCTCCAGACCTACGCCGATAATTTCCGCTAAGACCAGATAGCTAAGACTTGCGCGCACCCCTGATCTGGGGCACCGTCATCGGGCCGAAGACTAGGGGGACCGCTGAGCGGTTATTTTGTTGCGTTCGTCGTCGGCACTCGTCCCGAAGCGATCAAGCTTGCACCACTCGCCCATGCTCTTGCGGCGGCGGGTGTGGCCCCGCGCCTCATCCTCACCGGCCAGCATCCCGGGCTGAGCGCCGCCGACCATGGCCTGGCCGGGCTGCCGTCGATCGAGCTTCATTGCCCGGGTCTCGAGGATCCGCTCGCCCACGCGTTCACTGTCGCCCGAAAGCTCAGCCCGCACCTCGATCTCGACCCGCCCGACCTGCTGCTCGTCCAGGGTGATACGTCGAGCGCGCTTGGCGCGGCCCGCGCGGCGCATTCGCAGAATATCCCGCTCGGCCATGTCGAGGCCGGATTACGAACCCACGATCGCACCATGCCATGGCCCGAGGAAGATAATCGCGTCGCGATCGGCAAGCTTGCCCAATTGCTGTTTGCGCCCACGCCAGACGCCGCGACCAACCTGGACCGCGAGCAATGCGAGGGCAGCATCCATGTTACCGGCAACACCGGCATCGACGCGCTGCTGGCGACGCTGGCGAGCTTGCCTGCCGTCAGCCCGCGTCGCGCTCGGCGCGCCTCCGCCCCGCTCGACATCGTCGTGACCTGTCATCGGCGCGAGAATTGGGGCGCCGGCCTCACCTCGCTCGCCGCCGCGCTGCTTGAACTTGGCGGCGATGGCACTGCGGCGATCGAGGTCGTGCTCCACCCTAACCCGTGCGTCGCCGACATCATGCACAGCCTGTTCGCCGGTCAGCGCGGGATCAGCCTGTCCATGCCGACCACTCACCGCGCGATGATCGCCCGGATGCGCCGCGCCGACCTCATCCTGAGCGATTCGGGGGGCGTGCAGGAAGAAGCCCCGGCGCTTGGCGTCCCGCTTCTGGTCCTGCGCGACAAGACCGAACGGCCAGAGGCGGTTGCATGCGGCAATGCCCGACTGGTCGGCACATCGACCCTGCGCCTGCTGCAGGAAGTGCGAAGCCTTGCCGCAGACCGTTCCGCGCTGGCCCGTATGGCGCGCCCGGCGATGCCGTTTGGGGATGGCCACGCTGCCCCACGCATCGCCGCGATCATCCGCCGGTGGCTGATAGATCAGGATATGAACGCTGCCCGCCGCCGCGCTTGATTGACGAATCCCCCGCACTTCTGCATAGGCCCGCCACCTAAGCGAGCATGCTCGCGACGGCCCCTTCGTCTAGCGGTTAGGACGTCGCCCTCTCACGGCGAAAGCACGAGTTCGATTCTCGTAGGGGTCACCAGCCATTTTCTGGCTCGGCTTGTACAAGACAGCCTAGCTCGCGATCGGCCAGTTCTCGATCGTCTCGACAAATTTCGCCAGCCAGCCATTGGTCTGGTGGCCGTCGACCACCCGATGATCGATGGTCAGCGAGACATAGGCCATTGGCCGCACTTGGATCGCGTCGACCCCGCCGACCTCGCGCACCACGACCCTCTTTTCGGTCTTGCCGATCCCCAATATCGCCGACTGTGGCTGGGCGATGATGATCGGCGTCGCGAACAATGACCCCGACACGCCGTGGTTCGAGATGGTGAACGTCCCGCCCTTGAGGTCTGCCGGCGACAGCTTGCCCGCCCGCGCCCGCACTGTCACATCGCCAAGCAACCGCGCAATCTCGATCAATGACTTGGCCTGTGCGTCGCGGATCACCGGCACCACCAGCCCCTTTTCGCCAAGCGCGGTCCCGACGCCGACATTGACCGAATCGTAAAGCTCCAGCCGGTCGTCGTACCAGCGACTATTGACCGCCGGTGCCACTCCCATCGCCGCCGCACTCGCAGCAATGAAGTAAGCGGTGAAGGTGAGGTTCGCTCCAGCAGCCTCAAACGCGGCCTTGTGCGCCGCTCGATGCGCGATAATCGCACTGAAATCGCATTCGAACATCGCCGTAACATGTGGCGCGACGCTGACCGACTTCAGCATGTTGGCCGCAATCGCCAGCCGCATCCGGTCATGCGGGACCGACGTCACCCCGCTCTCTGAAGTCCCTGCTCCCGCCGCCACGAACGCATCCACATCCGCCCTCGTCAGCCGCCCCCCGCGCCCGCTCCCGGCGATCGCCGACGGGTCGATATTATGCACCCGAACCGCCCGCTTGACCGACGGAGACAGCCTGCTTTCATGCTGTTGATTCGAAACGATTTCTTTCGCCACCGAAACAGCTACTGATACCGTGTCCAACCGTGTCGCCTCACCCATCCGGATCCGCCCCAGCAACGCCCCCGGCACCGCCTCGCCATCGCTCGCGATCAGGATCTCGGCCAGCACCCCTGCTCCGGGCGACGACACTTCCTGCGTCACCTTGTCGGTTTCCAGCTCGACCAGCGGATCGTCGAGGGCCACCGCCTCGCCGACCTGCTTCAGCCAGCCGCGAACCACCGCCCTCGTCCCCTCTTGCTCGGCGGGCACGAACACGTCGATCATGCCGCTCATCAGTACCCCACCAATTCATCGATCTTCGCCGCGATCTTCGCGACACTCGGCACCGCCCAGTCGAGCAAGGCCGGATGATGCGGGCTGGGAATGTCGGGCATCGTCAGCCGCACGACCGGCGCATCGAGGTCGATGAACGCCTCGTCGGCCACCACCGCGGCAATCTCCGCTCCGAACCCGGCGGTCTGCAGATCCTCGTGAACGATCAGGCACCGCCGCGTCCGCCGCACACTCGCCAGCACGGCCGCCTTGTCCCACGGCATCAGCGTGCGCAGGTCGATCACCTCGACCGACCTCCCGCCTTCTGCCGCTGTGGCGCCCGCCTCCTCGCAGCGCGGGACCATCGCCCCCCACGTTACGATGGTGATGTCGTCGCCTTCGCGCGTGACCCGCGCCTTGCCGAACGGCAGCGCATAATCATCCCCCGGATATTGCCGCCGCGCCCATGCCGCATCGAGCATCGCGCGATGCTCGAAGAAGATCACCGGGTCATTCCCGCGAAGCGCCGTCCTTAGCAACCCGACCGCGTCCTCGGCATTGGACGGCACCGCGACCTGCCAGCCGGGATTATGGATAAAGGCCACTTCATTGGTCTGGCTGTGCCACGGATCGCCGCACTTGAAAAAGCCTCCCGGCACCCGCACCACCATCGGCGCGGCGAACCGATTGTCTGTCCGCCAGCGCATCGTCCCGGCATCGTTGATCTGCTCGGTCGCGGGTTCGGCATATTTGCGAAACTGGATTTCGGGGACGGGCATCAGCCCGGCGATTGCCATCCCGACGGCGCGCCCGATAATCCCTTCCTCGGACAGGCTGGTGTCGAACACCCGCCCTGACCCATGCTTGTCCTGAAGCCCCAGCGTGACCGCATGGACCCCGCCCTTGGGCCCGATGTCCTCGCCGAACAGCAGCACGCGCGGATTGATCGACAGTTCGTGATCGAGTGTCCGCCGGATCGCGGTCACCATGTTGATCCGCTGGCCCACGGTCGCCTCCACCACATCGCTCGCTGCGGGCGCGACATAGCCCTTGGTCCATTGCCCGCCCATTTCCTGAAGCGCGCCAGTTTCCGAGAAGACATTCCGAAGCACCGACTCGACCGGCGCCACGTCGCGCCCCTCGGCGGCGACCAGCGCCGCCTCCGCCGCTGCCCCCGCTTCGCGCTCGATCGCGTCCCATTCACCCTGGCTGAGCACCCGCCCGACCAGATGCGCCTTCAATTTGGGCAGCGGATCGCGCGCCCACTCCGCGCTGACCAGCGCGTCAGACTTATACGTCTGTGTATCCTGGAAACTATGCCCCTGAAGCCGCGGCACCGTCAGCCGCAGCAACGCCGGCCCTTGTCCCCCCCGGACATGCTCCGTCGCCGCCTCGACCAGCCGCTCAGCTTCCGCTGGGTCGGTCCCGTCGCCGTCGAAAATCTCCAGCCCTCGCCAACTTGCCAGGTTCGCCGCGATATCGCCGCCTGGAGTCTGAAAGCTCGACGGCACTGAAATGCCGAAGCCATTATCCTCGATATAAAACAGCATGGGCAGCTTTTGCGTCGTCGCAATCGTCAGCGCCGACCAGAAACCATTGCTCGCCACCGACGCATCGCCGCCCAGCACTACCGCCATCGCGCCGTCGTAAGATGCATCACCCAGCACGGTGCGATAATAGTCGATCGCCTGTGCCCAGCCTGCGGTCGGCGTATATTGGGCGCCCACCCCGCCGCACATCGGGAGCGCCGACGCGCCATGCCTGTTGGGAAAATTGAACACCGTCCCGATGTCGCGTCCGCCCGAATATCCGCCCTCGCGCGCCATCGCCGAGGCCAGCGCCACTTCGGGGTCGACCCCCAGCGCGAGCAGCAGCGGCCGCGACCGATAATAGCCGCAGGCCGCGTCCTGCGGCCGGTCAAGCTTTAGCCCGAGCAGGACCTGCGCCATGTCATGCCCGCGCGCCGAAAACTGGTACATGATCTTTTTCGCCGGGATGAGGCGCGTCTCTTCCATCTCGTCGAGCGCCCGGCTCAACAGGGTAAGATAGGCCACGCGCCGCCAGTCGGTGCCACCGGGCGTCACCGTGTCGCGCAGCGTTTCCGTCGGTTGATCGATCGTCTCGACGCTCATGCGCTGTCTCTCCCGAACCGGAAGAATATCCCCATTCTGCTGCAAATACCTTCCAGTATTGCTTTGTGGGCGCAATTCTGTGATCAACTTCATTCGTCGATTACGCAATTGGTGACAAAAATGCCTCATACGCTCGACGCCATTGATCGCCGCATCCTCGCCGTTCTCCAGCGGCAGAGCGATATCAGCCACGCCGCGCTCGCCGTCGAAGTCGCCTCTTCCCCCGCTTCCTGCTGGCGCCGGATCCGCGCGCTCGAAGAGGCCGGCATCCTCGGGCCCGCAGTCCGCTTGCTCGACCCCGCCGCGATCGGGCGCGAACTCGACGTCGTCTGCTACGTCCGCCTGAACTCGCAAGCCCCCGACGCCCGCGCCAGCCTCGAGCAATTCATTCTCGCCCGCCCCGAAGTCATGTCCTGCTACTCGATGACCGGCGAGTGGGACTATATGCTCAGCATCGTCGTCGGCGCGGTCCGCGATTTCGAACGCTTCCTGATGAACGATTTGCTTCGCCACCCGGCAGTCGCCTCGTCCAACTCGCATTTCGCGCTCAAACGCGTCAAATACACCACCGCGCTTCCGGTCTGACCGGTTACCACGCTCACAAGACAGGACAGGATCCAGCATGGCCGGCCTTTATTTCGACCAGTTCACCGTCGGGCAGCGCTTCGTCCACGAGCTTCGCCGAACCATCCTCGAGAGCGATAATATGCTCTTTTCCAATATGACGATGAACCCGGCCGCGATCCATATCGATCATGACTATGCCAGTCGCACCGAATTTGGCCGCCCGCTCGTCAACTCGTTGCTGACGCTGGGCCTCGTGATCGGGCTGTCGGTTCAGGACACGACGTTCGGCACGACGATTGCCAATGTGAAGCTCGAGGAAACGACCTTCCCCAAGCCCGTCTTCGCCGGTGACACGATACGCGTCGAGACCGAAGTCATGGCATTGCGCGATAGCAAGTCACGCCCGACGCAGGGGCTCGTGACCCTGCTCCACGTCGCCTATAACCAGCGCGACGAGATCGTTTGCACCTGCCAGCGGCTCGCGCTGATGATGAAGACCCCGGCATGACGGGCCGGATGCGCAGCTGGCTGTTTGTCCCCGGCGACAGCGACCGCAAGGCCGACAAGGCCGCGACCTGCGGCGCTGACATCCTCATCTTCGACCTGGAAGATTCGGTTGCTGCGAGCCAGAAGGAACTCGCGCGCAAAATGGTCGCCGACCGCATCACCGATTCCGGCCGCGACTGGTCGCTGTGGGTCCGGGTCAATCCGCTTGACGGCGGCCTGACCCTCGCCGACCTCGACGCCGTCGTCCGACCCGGCCTTGCCGGCATTCTCTTGCCAAAGCCCGAAGGCGGCCCCGACGTCTCCCGCCTCGCCGACGCCATTGCGAGCCGTGAAGCCGCCGCCGGCATTCCCGCCGGAACGATCAGGATCGCCCCCGTCGCCACCGAAACCGCGACGGCACTGTTCACGCTGGGCAGCTACGCCCCTGCCCATCCGCGCCTTGCCGCGCTGACCTGGGGGGCGGAGGATCTCGCCGCCGACATCGGCGCCGCCACCAACCGCGGCGACGACGGCGATTTTACCGCGCCCTACAAGCTGGTTCGCAATTTAGCGCTGTTTGCCGCTGCTGCCGCGCGCGTCCCCGCAATCGACACACTCCATGCCGATTTCCGCGACGTTGAGGGACTGGAGTGCGAATGCCGCACCTCGCGCCGTGATGGCTTCATCGGCCGCCTCGCGATCCACCCCGCGCAGGTCGAAGTCATCAACCGTTGCTACACTCCGTCGGAAGCCGAGATCATTTGGGCGCAGCGGATCGTCGATGCCTTCGCCGCCAATCCCGATGCCGGGGCACTCGGCCTCGATGGCAAGATGATCGACCTGCCCCACCTCGTTGCCGCGCGCAAAACCTTGGCGGCGGCGGGAGGGTAACTCAAAAAATATAGCGCATCTTGATCTGTTGATGCGATTCGCCTGCGGGGATCTCGAACCGCACGTCGTCGGCGCTGGGCGCGCCGAACTTGATTGCCGGATTGCGCGAGAAGCCGAACCCCTCGCGCGGAATCCCAAATCTCTTGTCCAGTTTCCCGTTCATATTGCTGTCATGGATCATCAGCAGCGCCCATTCGCCCGGCGCCACATGCTGGAAATCGAGTGTCCCCACGCTCGCCGCGACGCTGCCATGGACCGCGCCCGGATCCTTGTCGCAATCGAGGTACTGCGCCGTCCGCCGGGTCAGGCAGAACAGCAGATTTCCCTTATGGTCGCGAAGCCCCGCGACGCTGACCGTCAATTCGGCCAAGGACGTCGCTGGCATCGGGCTCGCCGCCCCCAACGCCACTGTTGCGAGCCCGAGGACGACCAGCCGCCGCGAACTGCCCCAGCCCGGAATCGGTCCGGCACAGGCGGTCCCAATGGCGGAAATACAACCCGTAGTTGCAGCGATAGCGTTGGTGATGAAGTTCATGATGGCTTGCCGTTATCAGCCATTGCCCGACCTTTCCATGAACGATCGCTCGCGGGAACATCTCCCACCCCATGTGATTGGTGACCCCCATCAGCGTCATGATTGCCAGCACGACGCCAAGGGCGCCGACATGGATCGGGATCAGGAACACCAAAAGCGGGATGACCACCGCTCCCGTCACTGCTTCCCACGGGTGAAAGCTCATCGCCGCCCACGCCGTCGGCGGGCGGCTCGCATGATGGACTGCATGCGCGACGCGAAACGGCACCGGGCGGTGCATCCAGCGATGGGTCCAGTAAAACCATGTATCGTGCGCCAGCAAATAGGCGATCACGCTGAGCGGCAGCCACCACAGCGGAAAGGCGTGCACGTCGGAATAAATCCGCGTCCACCCGCGCTGCTGCCAGCCCCACGCCACGATCCCCGCCGGTGCACCGTAAATGACGGCCGAGGCCAGGCTCCAGCCAATCTCGCGACGCACCTGCGCCCGCTGCCCCGCCAGCCGCTGCGGGAAGCGCCGCGCGGTCCAGTAGGCAAAGCCGCCGCTCGTCGCCAGATAGCGAAGCGCGACGATCACGCTCATCGCCAGCGCAGACAGAAGGATCGCGATCATCGGCCAAGCCTAGTCGGACGCGCGCCTCCCGGCTAGGGCGAAGCCGATGGACCTTGCTTCCCCGCCCCTCCACTCCCTGATCATCGTCGGCGGTGGCCTTGCCGGGGGGCTTGCCGCGCTCGCCATTGCGAAACACCGCCCCGATGTCGGGCTGACCCTGGTCGAGGCGGGCAAGGCGATCGGCGGCAATCATCTGTGGTCCTTCTTCGATACCGATGTCGCTGACGAAGCGCGCGAGTTGGTCACTCCGCTCGTCGCGCACCGTTGGCCGGGCTACCAAGTCCACTTCCCCGCCCACCGCCGCCACCTTGCACAGGGCTATAACAGCATCCCCAGCGAGCGCCTCGACGCCGCCGTCCGCGCCGCCCTTCCGCCCGCCGCGGTCGTCCGCGCCGCCGCGACCGCGCTCACCCCTACCAGCGTCACCCTCGACGACGGCCAGACCCTCCACGCCACCGCCGTGCTCGATGCGCGTGGCCTCTCCGCCCCGCCCGCCGGCCTGACCTGCGGCTGGCAGAAATTCGTCGGCCAGCAGCTCACCATTCCCCAGGGTCACGGCCTTGCCGAGCCGATCGTGATGGACGCCACCGTCGACCAAGCGGATGGCTATCGTTTCGTTTATTGCCTCCCCTTCTCGCCCACCGAGATGTTCGTCGAGGACACCTACTACAGCGACACGCCCGACCTCGCGCCCGATCGGCTGGCGGAGCGCATCACCGACTATGCCATCACTGCCGGCTGGCAAGTCGCCGGCCGCTCGCGGTTCGAGACCGGTGTTCTCCCCGTGGTCATGGGCGGCGACTTCGCCACCTTCTGGCCCGCCAATGATCCCGTCGCCCGCGCCGGGGCCTGCGCGGGCCTGTTCCACCCGTTGACCAGCTACTCGCTACCCGACGCGGTCCGCTTCGCCCACTGGCTCGCGACTGAGGCCGTGCTCGACATGACTCTCGGCCCCGCCACCCGCGCCCGTGCGCAGGCTCATTGGCATGGCGGCGCCTTCGACCGCTTGCTCACCCGCATGCTGTTTCGCGCTGCCGACCCGCCACTGCGCTACCGCATCCTCGAACGCTTTTACCGCCTGCCCGCGCCACTGATTGCCCGTTTCTATTCAGGACGGAACTCGCTAGGCGACCGGGTGCGCATCCTTGCCGGAAAACCGCCCGTATCTATCGGGCGCGCCCTTGCTGCGCTGATGGAGCCCAAGTGAAGACTGCAATTGTTATCGGCGCCGGTTTCGGCGGCCTCGCCCTCGCCATCCGGCTTCAGTCGGCGGGTGTTCAAACTACCATCGTCGAAGCTCGCGACAAGCCCGGCGGGCGCGCCTACCATTGGCACCGCGACGGCCATATGTTCGATGCCGGTCCAACGGTCATCACCGACCCCGATTGCCTCCGCCGCTTGTGGGGCCTGAGCGGGCACGACATGGCGGCGGACGTCGAGCTGGTCCCCGTCACGCCCTTCTACGCACTCGACTGGCCCGACGGGACGCGTTTCGACTATACCAATGACGACGCCTCGCTGTTCAAGTCGATCGCCCGGCTCAACCCGGCCGACGTCGAAGGCTATAAGCGCTTTCTCGACTATGCCGCCGGGGTCTTTCACGAAGGCTATGAAAAGCTCGGCACCAAGGCCTTCCTCAAGGTTGGCGACATGCTCAAGGCCGCGCCCGCGTTGGCCCGGTACCAGGCATGGCGCAGCGTCTATTCGATCGTTGCAAGCTTTGTCGAAGACGAACATTTGCGCCAGGCACTGAGCTTTCACACCCTCCTCGTCGGCGGCAACCCGATGACCTGCTCGTCGATCTACGCGTTGATCCACAAGTTGGAACGTGACGGCGGCGTGTGGTTCGCCAAGGGCGGCACCAACAAGCTCATCGCCGGCATGGTTACCCAGTTCGAACGAATCGGCGGAACGCTGCGCCTCGGCGACCCGGTCGAGGCGATCAGCGTGGAGGGCGGCATTGCCCGCTCGGTTCGCACCAAGTCGGGCTGGACCGCCGCTGCCGACGCCATCGCCAGCAACGGCGACATCGTCCACAGCTATGGCCTGATCGAAGGCGACGACCGCGGCCCCAAACAGGTGAAGGCGCTCAAGAAAAAGCGCTACTCACCGTCGCTGTTCGTGCTCCACTTCGGGCTCGAAGGGCTGTGCCCCGACATCCCCCATCACATGATCCTGTTCGGCCCGCGCTACAAAGGGCTGCTCGACGACATTTATAACGGCGGCAAGCTTGCGCCCGACCCGGCGCTCTATCTCCACCATCCCACGATCACCGATCCGTCGATGGCCCCGCCGGGCTGCTCGACCTTCTACGCTCTGGCGCCCGTCCCCCACATGGGCAAGGCCAAGGTCGACTGGGAGACTGCCGGCCCGGCCTATGCCGAGACGATCATCGCCACGCTCGAAGACCGGTTAATCCCCGATATTCGCAGCCGGATCCGCACCCAGTTCCATTACAGCCCGGCTGACTTCAAGGGCGACCTCGCCGCGCATCTGGGCTCGGCGTTCAGCCTTGAACCGGTGCTGACCCAATCGGCCTGGTTCCGCACCCACAACCGCGACGACAAGATTTCCAACTTGTACTTCGTCGGCGCCGGCACCCATCCCGGCGCGGGTATCCCGGGCGTCGTCGGCAGTGCCGAGGCCACTGCGCGGTTGATGCTCGCCGAATGACGAGTTACGCGCCCGTCACCCCCGCCGAGCGCCAGGCCCTCGTCGACGAGTCGGGCCGGGTCATCGCGCAGGGCTCGAAAAGCTTCCGCTTCGCCAGCCAGATTTTCGACGAGGAAACTCGAGCGCGAAGCTGGCTGCTCTATGCGTGGTGCCGCGCGTGCGACGATGTCACCGACGGCCAGACGCTCGGCCATGACGCCGTCACCCCCGACAATCCGGCCGAGCGGATCGCCTTCCTGCGCGCCACCACCACCGAGGCGCTCGCCGGCAAGCCGACCGGGCTTGCCGCCTTCGACGCCTTTGCGACCGTCGCTGCCGAATGCGCCATCCCCCCCGGGCTCGCCGCAGCTCACCTCGCTGGCTTCGAGCGCGACGCCACCGGCTGGATCCCCGAGACCGAGACCGACCTGCTCAGTTACTGCTACCAGGTCGCCGGCGCGGTCGGGGTGATGATGGCCCATGTCATGGGGGTCGAGCCACAAGAGCGTGACACGCTGGACCGCGCCGCCGATCTCGGCATCGCCTTCCAGCTCGCCAATATCGCCCGCGACATTGTCGACGATGCCCATGTCGGCCGCCGTTATCTGCCGGATGCATGGCTAGCCGAAGAGGGGCTGACCGGCGCTGACCTCTCCGACCCCGCCCATCGCCGCGCGCTTGCCCGCATCGCCATTCGCTTGGCGACGCTGGCCGACCGCTATCGCTGCAGTTCGAAAGTCGGCGCCGCGCGCCTGCCGTTCCGCAGCCGCTGGGCGGTCAATTCCGCCGCGCGAATCTATGGCAAGGTCGCGACCCGCGCGGTCGAGCTTGGCGCCGGTGCATGGGACCGCCGCATCTCGATCCCGCGCCGCGAGAAAATCTGGCTGGTGACGCTGGCGCTGGCAGATTCGCTCCGCACCCCGCGCAACGTCAGCCGCGAAGGGCTGTGGACCAGCGAGTCTTAGTTGAGACGCTGATTCACGTTTCGGCGAGAGCCGAAACGATCATCGTCTGGGCGCCCGAACGCCCGCCATCCCGCTGCTCGCCAACGCCGCCTTGAGCACGTCGACCGGCGGTGCATAGATGAACCCGAAACTCACCGTTCCTTCGCGAGTCTCGATCGCGTGGTGGATCCGGTGCGCTTGCACGATCCGCTTGAAGTACGTCGACCGCGGCACGATCCGGTGCGCGATCCGGCGGTGGACGATGACATCGTGAAACCCGAAGTAAATCGCGCCATAGGCCGCAATCCCGGCGCCCATCCACGTCGCCCACTCGCCCCAGCCCCAGCGCACCCCGCCCGCCAGCAGCAGGATCGACGGCCCGGCGAAGATTACCGCATAGAAATCATTGAGCTCGAACCACCCACTGCGCTCGCGATGATGGCTTTCGTGGAGCCACCATCCGATCCGCCCGTGCATGATCCAGCGGTGAGCGACATAAGCCACCCCTTCCATCGCTGCGACGGTCGCGAAAAAAATCAGGATTCCAAGGGAAGTCGACATGGTGAAAGACATATAGCAACTCGCCCGCCACTTGGGGAGGGCAGTGTTACTTCACGACCGCCAAAAACCGCATCAGCTCGGCCAGCGTCATTTCCATCTGGTCCTGCATTTGGGTGACCAGCTCGTTTTCGCGCATATGTTCGTGATCGAGCGGCTTGGAATAGCTGTCCGAAAAGGCCTTGAGATCGTCCTGGTCGAAGATCCCCTTCGCCACCAGCTTGGCCACGATCACCAGCAAGCCATTGGTATTGGCGATATTCCCGGCGACCAATGCTTCATCGACCATGCTCAGCGCCGGCGTCTCGCCGTCCTCGATTTCGTCATCGGGGATTTCGTCATCGGGGATGTCGTCCTCGGGCTCGTCGATCGCTTCGCTCATGCGCGACATCTAGGCGGGATCGACATGCTCTGCCAAGCATTGCCAGCGCGCCGCCTTGGCCCCCAACCCCAGCGTATAGGCCGCGCTCGACGACGGCAGGTCGATCAATCGCACCCCCGCCATTCCGGCCAGTGCCCTGCGCCCGATCGCCGCGGCAGTCTTGCCGTTGAACGCCACCGCTTCGACCCGCTCATGCCCGACGACAAACTCGGCCAGGGCATTGCCCCGCACATCGCGAATTGCCCCGTCTAGGCTACCCGGCCGCATCGCCTCCGCGACAACGTCCCACAACGCCACGCCGCGCACCGCCAGTCGCTCCAGCCGCGCAGCATAAGCCAGCCCGGCCAGATCCTCCCCTATTGCCGCGCCCAGCAGTCGCCAGAACTGGTTGGTCGGATGCGCATAATAACGCTGCGCCGCCAGGCTAGCGTCCCCCGGCAGGCTCCCCAGCACGACCACCCGGGCGTCCTTCGCCCCGACCGGCGCCATCGACGATTTGCGCGTCATCGCCCCTGCCCTAGCCCCCGCCGCATAGCTCGGCTATCCCGCCCGCCATGTCTGCGCCACTCCGTATCGCCCTTTTCTCGGGCAATTATAATTACGTCCGCGACGGCGCCAACCAGGCGCTCAACCGGCTCGTGGGCTATCTTCTTGGCCAGGGCCATGCTGTGCGAATCTACTCGCCGACGACTGATACGCCGGCCTTTCCGCCAACTGGAGACCTCGTCGGCCTGCCCAGCTTTGCCATTCCCAAGCGCCCCGAATATCGCTTCCCGACCGGGCTAACGCGCGCCGTCCGCCGCGACCTTGCCGACTTCAACCCCGACATTGTCCATATCTCCAGCCCCGACATTGCCGCGCGCCAGGCAATTGCATGGGCGCGCCGGACCGACCGCGCGGCGATCGCCTCGATCCACACCCGCTTCGAAACCTATTTGAGCTATTATCACCTGCAGATGTTCGAGCCCGCGCTGCGCGCGCTCATGCGCCGCCTCTATCGTCAGTGCGACGCCCTGCTCGTCCCCGCCGAATCGACCGCCGCCGTGCTTCGTGCCCAACGCATGAACCGGACGATCTTTCTGTGGACCCGTGGGGTCGATCGCGAACAGTTCAACCCCGAACGCCGCGACCTCTCCTGGCGCCGCGACCTCGGCATTGCCGACGACGAGGTCGTGATCGGCTTCCTTGGCCGGCTGGTCCTCGAAAAGGGCCTCGACGTCTTTGCCGACGCCTGCGACCTGCTCACCGCGCGCGGGATCGCCCACCGTGTCCTCGTTATCGGCGATGGTCCGGCGCGGGCCTGGTTCGCCGAACGCCTGCCCCAGGCCATTTTCGTCGGCCAGCAGGTCGGCACCGACCTCGCCCGCGCGCTCGCCAGTGCCGACATCTTCCTCAATCCCTCGGTTACCGAGGCGTTCGGCAACGTCACGCTTGAGGCGATGGCAAGCGGGCTTCCGGTCGTCGCCGCCGCCGCCACGGGCGCCAACAGCATCATTCGCGACGGAGTGTCGGGAACCCTCGTCGAACCCGGCGAGATCGACCAATATGCCGACGCGCTCGAAGCCTATGTGCGCGACCCCGCGCTTCGCCGCAGCCATGGCGATCACGGACTTGCCCACGCCAAGACGCAGGACTGGACCCAGATAAACGCCGCCGTCGAGGCCGCCTATTACCGCGTGATCGAACGCCGCGCGCGCATCGCGCGGGCCTTGGCCCGCTAGCGACAACGAAATCGCGCGGGCCTTGGCCCGCTAGCGACAACGAAATCGCGCGGGCCTTGGCCCGCTAGCGACAACGAAATCGCGCGGGTCTTGGGTCGATAGCGACCACGAAATCGCCAGGACGCATGCGCGCTAGCGGACGCAGCACCCCGCCCGGAACAGTCGTTACTGCTCGCTCGTTGAACGCGCATTATGACATCGGAGAAATCATGACAGCCAAGCATCTGCTCGCGCTCGCCCTGGCGGCATCGACCTGCCTCGCCCTTCCCACCGCAGCATCTGCCGAAGGCAAGACCGACCGCGCCCGCAAGGCGATTGCCGCCGCACAGGCCAAGATCGACGCCGCCAACATCGTCGGCGCGGCAGGCGATGCCCCGCGACTGCACGCCGAGGCGGTCGCCACGCTCCACTTGGCGCAGGACGAACTCGATCATCATGCCAAAGACGACGCAATCCGTGACGCGACGCGAGCGTCGGAAATTGCCGATCAGGCACTTGCCGCTTCGCGGCGCGATCGCACCAACGAACAGCGCGGGGCAGTCAACGCTGCCCAGTCACAGGCCTCCGAGGCCAACGCCCGTGCGGCCGACGCTCAGGCAGCCGCCGCCGCGGCCCAGGCCGGCGCCGCCGCAGCTCAGGCCGATGCAGCCGCCGCGCGCGCCGCGCCGCCGATCATCATCGCTCAACCAGTCGTTGCCGCGCCGACAACCACGACCGTCACGACCACCGCTACCGACAAGGTTGCGGCAACCACGCCGGTCCGCCATCGCGTCGTTCGCAAGAAGGGCATACGCCACCACCACATCGCCGCGCCGCGCAAGCTCAGCACGACGACCACCGTCACCACCCACTGATGGCATAAAAACAGCCGCGCGTTGACCGCGCGGCTGTTGTCAGAGTTATCGAACAGGTCTCGCCCGGTGGACGGGGCCGGCGCTTACTTCAGCCGTTCGATTTTCTGCGCGGCCTCGTCGAGGATCGCAGTCAGTTCGTGCACCGCCTCCGCAGTCCAGCCTTCGCCACGAACGCGGTTGCGCATCGCCTCGCGAAGATTGCTCATCGCGCGGTGGATTGGCCGATAACCGGTTTCGCTCTCGGCGGGCTTGGCCGCGTCAAGCCGCTTGAACAACTCGGCAACAACGGCGCTGTTTTCCTCGAGATTCTTGCTCCCGGCGTCGGTCACGGCATAGGCCTTGCGCGAACCCTCGGCGGCCTGTTCCTCAATCTGGCCCATGTCGACCAGCATGGTCAGCGTGGGATAGATCACCCCTGGGCTCGGCGCATATTGGCCTCCGGTGTGCTCCTCGATTGCGCGGATCAGGTCATAGCCATGGCGCGGTTCGTCGGCGATCAATTTGAGCAGCACAAGCCGCAGTTCGCCCGAGCGGAACATCCGCCGCCGCCCGCGCTGGTCGTCGCCGTCGCCACCAAAACCGCTGCCGTCGCCACCTCTGCTAAAGCCGCGTCCGCGACCATGTCCGCCAAAGCCGCGACCGCGCCCTTCGCCCCGGCCCTCTTCCGTCATCGTGATGCGACCCATGCCGCAGTTGCCGCGCATGCGACCGTCAAAAAAATGCAAATGCATCAAATCGTGTTTCCTTTCATACGATGCGTCTAAGATATATCTTCGAGCTATCTTTACAACCCCCGATTTCGAGATTCTGGATTTTTCCGAAATAGGATCGTTTAAGGCCCCATGGCAGACCTCTTCACCACCGATGAAGCCCCCCCGAAAACCGCCGACGGCACCGTGTCCGAGCGTGTCGCCTCGGACGCCCCTCTGGCCGACCGCCTGCGTCCCGCCAGCCTCGATGATATCATCGGTCAGGAACATCTCACCGGCCCCGAGGGCGCGATCGGGCGGATGGTCGCGGCGGGAAAATTGTCGTCGGTGATTTTGTGGGGGCCACCGGGCACCGGCAAGACCAGCATTGCCCGCCTCCTCGCCGCCGCCGTCGGCCTGCGCTTCGTCGCCCTCTCGGCGGTCTTCTCAGGGGTTGCAGACCTCAAGAAGATCTTCGCCGAGGCTCGCCAATTTGCCCGCGCCGGCCAGCGCACACTGCTCTTCGTCGACGAGATCCACCGCTTCAATCGTGCCCAGCAGGACGGCTTCCTGCCGTTCGTCGAGGACGGCACCATCACGCTGGTCGGCGCGACCACCGAAAACCCCAGCTTCGAACTCAACGCCGCGCTGCTCTCGCGCTGCCAGGTGCTGATCCTCCACCGCCTCGACAGCATTGCACTAGGCAAGCTGCTCGACCGCGCCGAAGCCCTGCTCGACGTCCCCCTGCCCCTCACCCTCGAGGCGCGCGAGGCGCTCGTCGCCAGTGCCGACGGGGATGGCCGCTTCCTCCTCAACCAAGCCGAGACTCTGTTCGACATCGTCCCCGATGAGGCACTGGACCCCGCAGCGCTAGCCGCCCTCCTCCAGCGCCGGGTGGCGGTCTACGACAAGGATCGCGAGGGCCATTACAATCTGATCTCGGCGCTCCACAAGGCGATCCGCGGCAGCGACCCCCAAGCCGCACTCTATTACCTCGCGCGCATGCTGACCGCCGGGGAGGAGCCACTGTTCCTGCTGCGCCGACTCGTCCGTGCCGCAGTAGAAGACATCGGCCTCGCCGACCCCCAGGCGCTGGTCCAGTGCCTCGCCGCCAAGGACAGCTATGACTTCCTCGGTTCCCCCGAAGGCGAGCTCGGCATTGCCCAGGCCTGCCTCTACCTCGCCACCGCGCCCAAATCGAACGCCGTCTATGTCGCGCAAAAGGAAGCGTGGCGCTTGGCAAAGGAAACCGGCTCGCTGATGCCGCCGATGAACATCCTCGGCGCCCCGACGAAGCTGATGAAGGAGCTCGGCTATGGCAAGGGCTATGCCTATGACCATGATGCGGAGGGCGGCTTTTCGGGCGCCAACTACTGGCCCGACGCGCTGCCACCCCAGTCCTTTTACCGCCCGACCGATCGCGGTTTCGAGAAAAGGCTTCAAGAGCGGCTGTCATGGTGGGAAGATCAGCGTAGAACCAAAGCGGACGGCGGTTCGTTGAACGAACGCCAAGAGGGAGGCGAGTGATGTATATCGATAGTTCAACAGGCGCATACATGCGCGACCAGATGGTCCTGTGGGGACCGCGGATCCTGATCGCCATCCTGATCGTCATCGCCACCTGGATCGCCGCGCGCGCGGTCAAGTGGGCGCTGCAAAAGACCGTTGACAAGTCCCCCACCCTCCAGCGCCACCACCATGGCGCGCCGGGCGAAAGCGTCGGCCACCAACTCGGCACGATCGCCCAGCTGATCGTCTGGCTCGTCGGCATCATGGCCGCGCTTCAGTTCCTCGGGATTGGCCAGATCCTTGCCCCCATCAACGCGCTGACGCTCCAGATCTTCGGATTCCTGCCCAAGCTGCTTGGCGCTGGGCTGATCTTCTTCATCGGCCTGATCGTCGCGCGCATTGTCCGCAAGATTGTGGAAACCACGCTCAACATCGCCAACCTCGACGGGCTGCTGGCCCGCGCCGGTATCGGCGACAATGCCAGAAACGACCCCATCGTCAGCGGCGGCAGTCCGTCCATCTCGACCGCTGCGACGACCCGCGCCACGCTGGCCAAAGCGGCCGGGATCCTCGTCTTCGCGCTGATCATCATCCCGGTATCGATCGCCGCGCTGCAGGTGCTCGGGATCGAAGCCATCTCCGGCCCGGCAATCGCCATGCTCAACGAGATTCTCGCCGCCATCCCGCGCGTGCTCACCGCCGCGCTGTGGCTTGGCATCGCCTTCATCGCCGGTCGCTTCCTCAAGACGATCATCGAGGGGATCCTTCCTCCGACCGGCTTCGACCAGGCGATCAAATCGACCGGTATCCTGCCCGGCGCGACCACCCCGTCGAAGATCGTCGCCAACATTGCCTTCATCGCGATTATCCTGACTGCGGCGATCGAGGCCGCCAAACAGCTCGGCGGCGACACCATTGCGGTGTTCCTGGCCCAGGTCACCGAACTTGGCGGCAAGGTCATCTTCGGCACGCTGATCATCGTCGCTGGCGTCTTCCTCGCGCGTATCATCGCCCGGCTGGTCGGCTCGGCGAGCGGCGACGGCGGCTATGCCCAGACCATCGTCCGCTATGCGATCATCGCGCTGTTCACCGCGATCGGCCTGACCTTCATGGGGCTGGCCGACACGATCGTGATGATGGCGTTCGGGTTGATCCTGGGTTCGGCAGCGATTGCCGCCGCGCTCGCCTTCGGACTCGGCGGGCGTAACGCGGCCGGCAAGTTCCTCGAAAGCTATGCCGATCGCGCCGCCGACAAAGCGCCGGTGCCAACGCCAGTCGTCCCGTCCCCGCCGGTCACGCCGCCTGCTCCCCAGCCGCCGCTGATGTGAGCGTCCGCTTCGGCGCCCCTCGCTTTGACACGTTCGTCGCGATCGACTGGTCGGGGGCGAAGGGGAAGAAGCACAAGGGCATCGCGATTGCCGAGGCGCGTCGGGGAACCGGCGCGCCTCGCCTTGTGCGGCCCGGTCATATGTGGTCGCGAACCGAGGTGCTCGACTGGCTCCTCGAACAGGCGGCCGCCGAACCCACCCTTTTCGGCTTCGACTTCAGCTTCGCCCCGCCGTTGATCGAACGCGGCGCCTACCTCCCCGGCGAGCCCGACGTCCCGACCGATGCTCGCTCCTTGTGGGCCTACGTCGACGCGCACGCCGCCGACGAGGATCTTGGCGCGGCAAGCTTTCTTGAAACGGTCCACCGCCGCCATTTCTACTTCGGCAGTGCCGACGGGGTGAAGGCCGACTTCGTCCATTTTCGCCAGTGCGACGCCGCGCTCAATGCGCAGGGCGGCCGCAAGACCGCCTCGGCCTATGATGCGATCGGCGCCGCACAAGTGGCCAAGGCGAGCTTCGCCGGGATGCGCCTGCTTCACCACTTGGGCCGAACGGTAGCCGTCTGGCCAATCGACCTTCTCCCGCGTGAGGGAAGCGCCGTCGTCGAAATCTACACGCGTATCTATCTTCGCCGCGCCGGGATGGACGGCCGCAAGCTGCGCACCTCGGTCGACCTGGACCGCGCCCTTGTCGGCCTCGGCAGCGATCCTGCCCGCCTCGATTATGATCCCAACGACCACCAGACCGACGCGCTCGTCACCGCCGCCGGGATGCGTGCGCTTGCCGAAGATCCCGTTCTTGGCCCGGCCGCCTTCGCCCCCGCCGCGCTCACCCGCCAAATTGCCCGCACCGAAGGCTGGACGTTCGGCGTCCTGTGACGCAAAGGGGCCAGGCATCACGACACGATGCGGGCCGGTTTAGCTCAGATGGTAGAGCAGCGGTTTTGTAAACCGAAGGTCGCGGGTTCGATTCCTGCAACCGGCACCACTCCCCTTCCAAAGTTGCGCACCAAAACCAGTGAGCAGGCACAGCGGCCTTTTTGTCCCGCAAGAACCGCGAGTTACGAGCGTCCTGCGTTTACGATTGTCAGCCAAGAGGCGTTAGTGGCGACGCACATGGTCACAAATTCGATGCACTCTCTCTAGTGCCCAGTTTTCCGGACGACGGTTGCAGTTGCGGGTTGCAGTCCTGACTTAGGCGAACCCAAGGAGCTCTCGCTGATGCTGCCAGTTCAGCGGGATGTTCGCGGTGCGGAGAAGTCGGCGCCCAGTCAATGTGACTGGCTGACGCCCCTCGACCACGGCCGAGAGGATGTCCGGGGCAAGCCAGCTGATGCGAAGAAGCTGCTGTAGATGCGCCTTGCTGTAATGCGACACGAGCGGATCATCTGTCCCGTTCAGCCGCGCTTGCTGTGCCACCCGCGCAAGCACAACCAGCTTCAGCAAGGCTGGATCAGGATGCCGCTCGGCCGAGCTATCATCGTTGCCGATCAGCAGCCTCACTTCTGACCCCCGCCGAGCAAAACAAGCCGGGAGCGCAATCGACGTTACTTGCTCGTCAGGCCCAAGCGTGATTAGCAGTCCATCGCCCGTGACCTGAACTCTTGCCGAGTGGTGAAGCAGTAGCGCTCTTTGGTCGGGCACTACCATTTGCGGAACCGCGGACGACGGTCCCTCATCATCGTCGAACTTGACTGCCTCGCTTGCTTCCATCCATCGCACGAGGCACTGGATCACTGCTCGATCAATCTCGCCAGCTGGCACGCGCCAGATGCTCTTGCGATCTTCGCCAGGCTGAAGCTTCGAGATATAGTAATGATGCCGAGTGCTGCCCTTCGTGGCGAACGTCGGTGACATCACTCTGCCTTCCGGATCCTCGATCATGCCGGTGAGCAGGCTTGGATAGCGTGAACGGGAACCGAGCCGTCGTGCACGGCGGTTTGTCGCCAAGGCAGATTGCACCCGGTGCCAAAGGTCCTCGTCAATGAGGCCGTCGTGCTCGCCCTCGTAAAGCTTGCCGTCATGGGCGACCTTGCCGATGTACACCGGGTTTTTGAGCAGGGCGGCGATCGGCCCAGTGGTGAATGCGATGCCTCCCACTGTTCGCCCGTTGCTGAACTGGCGGATCTTTGTGCGAACGCCACAAGCGGCCAGCTCATCTGCCAGTGAGCACATCGAACGATGAGCGAGATATCGCTCGAAGATGGTTCGGACAACTCTTGCCTCTTCGGCGTTCATCACCAGCTTGCGGTCCGCCAGCCGATATCCAATTGGCACTGGACCGCCCATCCACATGCCCTTGCGCTTGGAAGCCGCCACTTTGTCGCGAATGCGCTCGCTGGTGACCTCCCGCTCGAATTGGGCGAACGACAGCAGGACGTTTAGCGTCAGTCTACCCATGCTGCTGGTCGTGTTGAACGCTTGGGTAACGCTGACAAACGAAGCCCCTGCCCTGTCAAGCGTATCGACGATGCGGGCAAAATCCGCGAGGCTGCGCGTAAGCCGGTCCACCTTGTAGACGACGATCACATCGACCTTGTCAGCCTCGACGTCGGTAAGGAGCTGCTTAAGCCCGGGCCGAGCCATGTTGCCGCCAGACCAGCCGCCATCGTCGTAGAGCTCGTTGATGAGCTCCCAGCCCTCATGGGTCTGACTCATGATGTAGGCAGCACAGGCTTCTCGCTGCGCATCGAGGCTGTTGAACGCCTGCTCGAGGCCCTCTTCCGTCGATTTGCGGGTGTAGATCGCACAGCGCCGCTTGATGATCATGCCGCAGACCGGGACTGAAGGGCATGCCGCTTCCTCAGCCCGAAGAACTTGGGCCCCGAACAATGCACACCGGTGATGGCCGACGCGATCTGCGTAAGGCTGGAGTAGCGCCGTCCATCATGCTCGAACCCTTGGTCGAGGACGACCACCTGGTGCACTTTCCGGCGCCACTCGCGGACGAGGCGGGTCCCGGACTTCAGCGTTACCGCTCGCGCTAAGGTGATCGGCTCGCCCCTGCGTAACCGATCAGCCGCAGCATCCAAGGCACGCTGAGTGATGGATGGAAGCACGCCATGAACACGAGACTGAAGCTTCCATGCGATCCCTCGGCGCAAAAGGTCGGGAGCCATGTCGGGTGTTGGCCTGCGCCAGCACTCGCGCCACAAGGCACGAAGCTGGGCAGGTGACATCGAATTAAGTTCGGCAAGCTTGCGATCAAGCTCGCTCATTGTGAAAACCTTGGCAGGTTGGAACCACGAGCTCGTGGATGATCCGGTAGGTGAGCTTGCCGTCGGGCCGCTGCTCCTTCGAGATCGAGAACTTTTTGCGAAGACCGGTCAGGAAGGCTCGGCAGCTATGCGGTTGCCAGCCGGTTGCCTTGGCCATCTCGAGCACTGTAGCGCCCTTATCGCGCCACAGTATCTTCGTCATCATGGCAGCCTTCGTCGTGGCTTTTGATTGTGGTGTCATGTGGGTCTCCATCAATCCAGCGCTGGAACTCCCAGCCGGTACTGACGGGAGCCGCCGAACTCATGCGTTCGTGCGGCCATCAACCCGACGATGAGCAACCAATGCTCTGTTTGACGGACTAGTCCAGTCGTCTGTTGAGCATTTAGGGCAATGCAAGCGTCGGCTTCGCGCCCAATTTACGCCGTTCCGCTCGACGATTGCGAGGCCCAGTATCTGCCGAAGGCTAATCCGAACTCGAGACGCCGACAGGCGCGAGCGCCGCAACGAAGGCGCGCGCTATAGCAATTGCGAAATGACGTAGTAATCGCCAGCCGCGTCTAGAATGACAAAGGCGAAATGCCGTTAGCGGCCCCTGCGATGGCGAATCGCACGATCAAATGTCTTCGCGCGTCGCCTCAATATCGCCGCTCGTTTTCCGCGCGGTAAAATACTGCCCTGTTACCTTGTCAGGGTCGTCCGCAAGCGACACCTCTAGCCATGCCACTCCTTCATGGCGCGATGAACGGTGCTGCACCGACGCGATAGGCCGATTGTCATAGGAATACCAAAGCCGATAGCAATCGGCCTGCGGCTCGGCTTCCGCTATCACTCTGGTCGAATATGAGCTGGACTCGCCGGTCTTCATTTTCACCGAAATGTCGAACAGCGTTTGTCGGATCGTCACGGTTGTCGGTATCGGGCCGGGGGATTTGCCGGTCGCGGGGTCGATCCAGGTCGATTGAACGATACCGGTCCAAGCGCCGTTGAAGTCCGGAAATAGCCAACGGTTAAAGCTAGGAACCCGCCGCCAAAGCCACCGCCATGTGACGTTCGCCAGTCCGGTAAACACCGTGCCCACAGCAAATGCGACTAGCGATACCGACTTATAGAGTGGCGGCGTTTCGTGGCCCCACAGTTGGGCAGCCGCTTGCATCGCCAAAATGACGATGATTGTTAGCGCAACCAGGATCGTCACCTGTTTCGACCGCGATATGAGTTGCCACACGCTACGCCTCCAGTTGAGTGATTGCGGCTGCGACAAAGGCGCGCGCTTCATGCAAAGTCCAGAATTGGCACGTGTGAAACAGGTACTTGATGTCGTTCACTTCGGTGGCCGTCTTATGCCACTCGGCATCCCAAAGGAGGGCGCTAAGGCGATAGAGAACACGCAACAGCCGATCATACCGATCATCTTCTAGTTGCAGAAAAAAGGCATCTTCGACCGCGTAAATGAGGCATTCAATTAGGAACGACGGCATGCGGTGAGGTATCGCTCTATCGTCGGCTAGTTCGCAGTTGAGCCGCTTCGCCATGCGGACAACCTTTTTAAATCGGTGCGCGGTATTAGGTCGCTTCGTCTTGCCGTTTACATGGTGTTGCTCGGGGAAGTTTTGGGTAATGGCCCCGTTCGCGCCAACGATCGCAACGCCTTCGGTAATGTGATAGCCCCCATATCCGTTATTGACGATCCAGTGCAGTCGGAACGCTGGCACTAGGTCAACGTCGGCGTGGCTGCCGCTAAGCCCCTCCACTGACACAGCCTTGCCTCCAATTGAAACACGGTTGGCGCCGAACTTTGCACGACACGCCGACGCCAATTCATTCCTCACTAAAGTCGCGATTTCAGAAAAGGTCCGGCCGGTATCCCTATAGCCTTCGGAGTTATCGGCGGCGGCTTGATCGACATCCCCGGCATAGTCGATAAAGATATCGGGAAGCTGCAAGCGAAGGTCCATGTCGGCTTCGAGGCGAACATTCGTGTTGTTGAAGTAACTACCTTGGGGCCGAACCATCACACGCTCGGCAGTCAACATCGCGCTGGCACTGACTAAGGCCATGGCTGCATTCGCAGTACGCTCAATCTGCGCTTCTTCATTGTTGCTCGGCGGTCGTTCCCAATGAGTCAGTCGGTCATTCCAAGACGAGCGCGTCCGCGCTTTCGCCATTGCTTCTAGCAGATAGCTGCGCGTGTCTAAGCTCGACGTAAGCCTGAATCTGGTCGCACCGCAACTATGGAACGCAACACGAAAGATACGGCCTTGTGCGCCACGAACGCGGCCGGCTTTCACTTGAACACGAAATGCCTTGATTTGGGCCGGTAGCCGACCGTCGGCTTGTCGGCTTGTCGGCACACAACCAGTCAAAGCAGACATTCGGGCGCGGTTGAGCGAATGGCCGCTCTAAAACATAGCGGGCTAAAAGAACTTTTCCGCTACCGACCCAATCGATCCCGTTCGGTCAAATGAGATGAAGCCAGAGCAGGCATGGTATCTCTGGGTCGAAATCACCTCGTAGGTGGGCGCGTCACGACACCACCCAAAGACGGATTGGCTACTAGCAAGTAAAGATCTTGTGCTCCGATGATGAAGCTTGGCCTATGACGCGCCGCTAAGCAGCGTGCCATACCAACAACTGGGGCGGCGGCTAGTTACCAGGTACCAACCGCCGCCCGTGCGATGCGACCCGAAAGGAAACAGGTCACGTCGCTAACATCACGACTTTTTAGCCACGCTCGCCCTGCGAGGGCGGCGGTGGCGGCGGGGGCGGAGGTGGCGGCGGAACCGGGCAAGCCGCGGTCGCGTCGATCACCGAGCCATCGGCGCAGGTCTGCGTAGCAGGTGGCGGTGGCGGTGGCGGTGGCGGCGGTGGCGGAGGAGGAGGGGGAGGAGCAACTTCGGGAGCGCCGAAGTTGAAGATCAAGCTCGCCAACAGGCTATGCGAACGAAACTTGCCGCTGTCGCTGAAGCCGTAGTTTGTCGTGTAAGCTGTAGACGTAGTCGTCGCGACTGTCGTCGTAGGACCTTCACCCCCACCACTTGTCGTCGTAGTGGTCGTAGTCACCGGGGGAGTGTTACCCGTGAACGGCCCAACATTGCTGTTGTTGAAATGCAGCTTGCCAGTCTGGAAGTAGCGATATTTCAGGCCAAGATCGACATTAGGCGAGATCGCGGTCGCAAGACCGGCGATGAACTGCCATGCCCAGGCACTGTCTCGAGCGCCAAAAGTCTTAACGCGGGCGCGACCGACACCACCGCCGAGATAGGCACGGACCGAAGGATCCATGCCAAAGTCGAGTAGGCCGTTGACCATTCCCGAAAGAACGGTCGTGCGGTCACGGAAATTGAACTGTGTACTGGCATTCGTGTAGCCAGTAGACGTGTAGGTCGGGAGGCCCAACGGATTGTTGATTGAGTTCAACACGGCGCTGCTGGCAAAGTAATCCCGAGCGCGAGTGCGCTTGTAGCCAAGTTCGCCTTCAAGACGGAACATGCCAAAGTCGTAACCGGCGATCGCATCGAGATCGACGCCACGCTTGTAGTCGGCATTGAAGCCCGAGCCGTAGGTCGCCGTGCCACTTGTAAGTACTGGCGCACCAACGACAGTCACGGTGGTGGGAGCACCGCCTCCGACCGTTGTCACGGTCCTGGTGGTCGTGACAGCCGACGTCGCCCGATTGGCGGTTGTGTTGAAGTTGCTGTGACGCGGGAAGAGAATGCCTCCTTCAACGCCCACATAGCCGGCGCCATCGCGAGCCATCGCCGGGCTGGCAATAGCCGCAACCGCTACGGCCGCGAGTAGGTAATTGCGCATTTTCGAGATCCTTGGCTGGAATAGTGTGCACATGCCAGTCGACGGGCGATGGGCTACTGGTCGACCACGATCAATGAACACAGATCGGGCGGCGTAACAAGTCTGTCCTAGCCGAAGGAGCGCTCAGGACCCCATTAGAGGTCAAACTTCGATCTCGACACGACAGTGATCAATAGGATTTGGTTAGTTTACGACCGAATTTTGGCGCCTGAGAGTGCAGCAAGAATTCTCTTGTGCGTGTATGAGAATGCCGCAGCTGGTCGCGAAAGCGATCCTTGACGCGCCATTCGATGGAAGTTCCCCCTTTGCGACTGCTACACGCAAAAGGGGTGACCGTAGTATTGCTCAGGGAGCTCAGTCAGGATTGGGACCCTCGGCCTTGTTCTCGAGGACCTTGCCGGTGCGGCCGTCCACGCCAACTTCGAACGTCTTGCCGTTCGCCTTGATGTCGAAGGAATAGCGCAGGCCAGTTCCGCCACCTTCTTTTTCCAGTTCCTGGTCAGTGATCACGCCGGGATGGGCTGCGAGCGCCGTCTTGCGAGCTTGGACGAGGCTGATCTTGGCCATCGGCAAAAGCTTCGCGCCGTTGAAGTGCGTTGGCGCAGCGATCGCGGCGCTGCCTAGCGTCAGCGCGACTAGCGACAAGGAAACAAATTTACGCATGATGATCTCCACTAAGGCAAATCGCCTTATACATTCACTAGCGTGGTAAGGGTTCGGCCAAGCTCGGCCGAAGATTGGGAATTGCCAACTTGCCCTGCGCGGCAATCTGCCGTTTGCGCTTTCGGACATGAAGCTGCTCCTTCTCGAAGATGATGACGAAATGCGCACGCATGTCGCGAGCCTCCTGCTTGCGGCAGGTCACATTGTCGACACCTGCTCGACGGGTCCCGATGCAATCTTCATGGCCACCAGCAGCGACTATGCAGTGCTGATCCTCGACCGGATGGTGCCAGGTCTAGACGGCCTCGGCGTTCTGAAGGCGATACGGGCGGCCGGAGTTCACTCGCCAGCGCTGTTCCTGACCGCGCTTCACAGCATCGCGGACCGGGTCGAAGGGCTCGAAGCCGGCGCGGACGACTATCTTGTAAAGCCATTCGCCGGTTCTGAGCTGCTTGCCCGCATCAGCGCACTTGGTCGCCGCCCGCCGATCACCGAAGCCATCACTAAGCTGGCCATTGCCGATCTCGAGCTCGACTTGCTCAAGCGGACAGTCACCCGGGCCGGAACCCGCATCGAGCTCCAGCAGCAGGAGTATAAGCTCCTCGAATATCTCATGCGTCACGCGGGCGAGATCGTCACGCGCACCATGCTGCTCGAGAATATCTGGTCGTTCCACTTCGACCCGGGCACCAATCTTATCGAAAGCCACATCAGCCGACTGCGTGCGAAGATCGATCGAGGCTTCGACATCGAGCTGATCCAGACCGTCCGCGGCGCGGGTTACCGGTTGCGCGGCAATGACTGAGTGGCGCAGAAGCGCAGCCTATCGCATCGCCCTCGCCTACGCAGCGGCGTTCGCGCTCGCCATGGCGCTCCTCGGGGTCGTTGTGTTCTGGGCGATGCACGTTGCGTTTACGCGCCAGCTCGATGCGACCGTAGCCGACGAAGTGCAAACGCTCGTGGCAGAGTATCGGAGCGACGGTGGCTCCGAGCTCGCCGACGCCATTGCCCAGCGCGAGTTGTCTCGTTCACCCGGCCGGCTGCTCTACGCCGTGTTCGCACCGAATGGCCGACGAATATACGGCAGCCTCAAGACTTCGCGGCCGTCGCTCGGGGTTCATGACATTGCGTTCAATGATCCAAGCGAGGGTGCAGATGCGGCCCGCGCTCTGGCGATCGACCTGAGTCCGAACGAGCGGCTGGTGGTTGCGGCGGATCGCGAGTGGATCGAGCAGATCGACCAGACGATCTTGATCGTCTTCGCGATGGGTTTTCTTGCTGTCTGCCTGCTCGGTTTCGCGGGGGCATTGCTGTTCGGAAGCTATCTGCAACGTCGGCTTCGTTCGATCAGTGATGGCGCCGTCGCCATCATCGGCGGGGACATTCGAGGACGAATGCCGGTCGGGCCGCGCCAAGACGAGTTCGACCAGCTCGCCATAACCCTCAATCGGATGCTCGAACGCATCGAGGGGTTGCTGAAAAACCTTCGCCAAGTGTCGACCGACATCGCGCACGATCTTCGCTCGCCCCTCACTCGGCTGCGCAATCGCCTCGAGCAGGGTAGCTCCGCTACAGAGACTCAGAATTGTCAGCCACTGATCGAGGAGGCGATCACTCGCGTCGATGACGTGCTGGCGCTTTTCTCTTCGATCCTGCGCTTATCAGAAGTCGAAAGTGGCGAAACCCGGCGCTTCTTTGCGCCGGTTGATCTGAGTGCGCTCGCTCATGATCTGTTCGAAAGCTACGCCCCGCCCATCCGGGACAGCGGACGAACACTCATTTCTTCCATTGAGCCGCATGTGACCATCGCTGGTGACCGAGAGCTTATTGGCCAAGCCTGCGCCAACCTGCTCGAAAACGCCCAGCTACACACGCCGCCCGGAACAATCATTCGCCTCAGCCTGGTGGCGGCGGGTCAACATGTCTGCCTTCAGGTGAACGATAATGGTCCAGGTGTCGGCAAAGCCGACAGGGGCAGGATGATCGAGCGGTTCAAGCGCCTGGATGCGAGCCGGAATACGCCCGGCCATGGTCTCGGCCTCAGTTTGGCGAACGCTGTGGCCGCTCTTCATGGCGGCAGGTTGCTCTTTCGGGACAGCCAGCCGGGCCTTTCGGCGACATTCGAATTTCCGGCCTCCACGCCGGGCAGGCTCTCGCACAGCGATGCGCCCGAATGAGAAGAGACAGGAGCAATTTGCGTGACAAAGAATGAATATTCGAGCGTCAGCAAGGTCCCCGCGATCACCCTCGGATTTTGGCTGATCAAGATCCTCGCTACGACCCTCGGTGAAACGGCAGGCGACACACTGAGCATGACGTGGCTTGGCGAGACGACGCCCCACGCGACTCATTCGTGGCTGAGCGGTTATCTGGTTGGCACGGTGGTCTTCGGAGCCGTGCTGGCGGCCATGGTGTGGATCCAGATCAAAGCGCGATCCTTCAATCCATGGCTCTATTGGGCGACGATCGGTGCGTCGACCACGGCTGGGACGACGCTTGCTGACTTTGCGGATCGCTCGCTGGGTATAGGCTATCCGGGTGGATCAGTGTTGCTCCTCGCATGCGTGCTCGCCTCGCTGTTTGCCTGGCATCGCTCGCTCGGAACGGTGGACGTCAACACCGTCGTGGGACCCAAGCCCGAGACATTTTATTGGATCACCATCACCTTCTCTCAAACGCTCGGCACGGCGCTTGGTGACTGGATTGCCGACTCAGGTCCTGGTTATTCGGGTGGCGCGCTGATTTTTGGAGCGGGTCTGCTGCTACTCGTTGCTCTTTACTACGCGACCGATTTGAGCCGCGTCGCGCTGTTCTGGGCGGCGTTCATCCTGACCCGTCCGCTGGGCGCTACCGTTGGTGACTTCCTAGACAAGCCGATTGCGAAGGGCGGCCTTGCATTCAGCCGTCCCCTGGCCTCCGCCGCACTCGCCGTAGTCATTGTCTTGCTGATCTTCCTGCTGCCTCAGCGAGCGGGCCAGCATCCGGGCGCGGAGGAAGCGAAATGAAGAAATCTGTTGATGGGTCAGGGTCCGAGGAAGACCGGAGCGACCAATGGCAGCAAGTCGTTCTAATCGGCGCCATGATTGCGATGCTGGCCCTGACTGTTGTGACACTCCTTCTGGCAACGGACGCGATCGGTTAAACACGCGCCTATCCATTGGCAGCGCTGGCGGCCTATGCGGAGACTTGTTCACGGTCCGCTCCGCGGACCGTCAGGTAGGCCACCATTGCAATGATAACGACCAGGAACACGCCGCTCACAGGCATTGTGGAGAAGCCGAGGCCGCCATCTTTGTGGGCTTGGGTAAGAAAGTCGCCTAGTGAAGCGCCGAATGGCCGCGTCAAAACATACGCCGACCAGAACGCAAACACGGGATTGAGAATTTTGGCGTAAAACCCAATCGCCATCAACGCGATGAAACCCCCGAAGATTACTCCCGCCAAAATGTAACCAAGCCCTAGCTTCTCGGATACGAGGTCGCCAGCCGCTGTGCCAAGGGCAAAGGTGAAAAGGATCGCTGCCCAGTAATAGGCTTCGCGCCGTGGCGTGGTGATGTCGTGAATGGAAAGAGTGTGCTCGCCGCGATACCAGGCGATGAATGTGATCGTGAGTCCGCCCGCAAAGATCGCGCTCGACACGTAAAGGCTGACACGAAATGTGTCCGACAGGCTGTCGGTAATTAGCGTCCCGACGATGCTGAGGAAGACGACCGTCATCCAGTAAATCCAGGGCACGTAGCGAGCCTGCCGCATCTGCAAGGCAAGAAATCCCATCAAGATTACGGCTGCAAGCAGCGAAGTCTTCGTAAGGCCGAATCCCAAGTTGAAGTTCAGGAAGTCGGCGCCGGTCTCGCCCACGGTGGTGGCCAGAATTTTGATGATCCAAAAGTAAAGTGTGACCAAGGGCACCTTGTTCATAAATGATTGATCAAGCGCGTTCGGCATCGTGGTTCCCATCTGAATAGAGTTATTCGGCTGCCACCACAACATGAGGGGGGCCAGCTTGATAACGACCGAGATGGGCGGGGGTGCCCACCTCAACATTGGGAATTTCCAATGCCAGAATAGACGAAAGCTTGCCGAACCTAATTGTCCGTCGGTAGTTTTGCGCGACGATTTTGAAAAACGAAAATCTGGGAGCTGAGTAACCGCTGGAGGTAAGCGTCTTGCTCGAGGCACCGAAGGTGGACAGGCTACTTGCCCATACTGAGCTTCGGCCCCGGATCACGTGGCAGACAGTCCCTGCTACGAACCGAGAAGGTCAGCAGTAGGGCGGTTTTGCGCCCAATCCTTGGCGGCGATTAGTGATTTGCAATTGTAGGGGCACCGGCGCATTGAGCCGCGGTCTTTCGTGGGGAATAATCGATGCTGACCGTTCCTCCCGAGGTGGACGATCCCGAAGACAGTGAGATTTACGGTAGCCCCGGCCCGTCTCATGGCTCGCTTCCCGCCCTCGCGCTCGGGGCCCTCGGCGTCGTTTTCGGCGACATCGGGACCAGCCCACTTTACGCGATGAAGCAGGTCTTCACCGGCCACCACTCGCTGAGCGTCGACCGCCTGCACATCTTCGGCACAGTGTGCCTGATGTTCTGGTCGTTGGTGTCCATCGTCACGATCAAATACGTCTTTTTGATCCTGCGGGCCGACAACAAGGGTGAAGGTGGAAGTTTGGCGCTGCTGGCCCTCATCCAGCGCTCAATGGGTGGCGGACGGTGGAGCACCGGTCTGGTGATGCTGGGTATCGCTGCGACCGCGCTCTTCTTCGGTGATGCCATGATCACGCCAGCAGTATCAGTACTCTCAGCGGTCGAAGGACTTGAGACCGTCAACGCTGGATTTACGCCGTTCGTCATTCCAGCGGCCATCGTTATCCTTGTCGGGCTGTTCCTCATTCAGTCGCGGGGCACGGAGGCAGTTGGTCGGCTGTTTGGCCCTGTCATGATTTTTTACTTCGTTGTGATCAGTGTTCTTGGTGTCATCCAGATCGTCCAGCACCCGTCGGTCATGGCTGGATTGAACCCTATCTGGGCGGTCCGCTTTATCGCCGTGAACCCGCCCCTGGCCTTTCTGGCGCTCGGTTCGGTTGTGCTATGCGTTACGGGAGCCGAAGCTCTTTATGCGGACATGGGTCACTTCGGGCGGCGCTCGATCACGCTCGCGTGGCTGTGGATGGTGTTTCCCGCCTTGATCCTCAACTACCTTGGCCAAGCCGCTTTGATGCTGGGAAGACCCGAGACTGCGGAGAACCCGTTCTACTACATGGCGCCCGATAGTCTTCGTCTACCACTCGTCGGGCTTGCCACCATCGCGACCATCATTGCTAGTCAGGCGGTCATCACCGGCGCCTACTCTGTGGTGCAGCAGGCCATCCAGCTCGGCCTCATGCCTCGAGTTCGCATCGCCCATACGAGCGAACGCGCTGCCGGGCAGATTTACGTGCCCTTTATCAACTGGACGCTGATGATCCTGGTCATCCTCCTTGTTCTTGGGTTTAGGAACTCGGACAACCTCGCTGCAGCTTACGGCATCGCCGTGACCGGCACGATGTTCATCACTGCACTCGATCTTGGTGTCCTTGCCCGCCGGGTGTGGAACTGGCCCTTGCCCCTCGTTATTGCCGTTATCGGCACGTTCATGCTCATCGACGGTGTCTATTTCGCCTCGAACCTTACCAAGTTCTTTGCGGGCGGCTGGTTCCCCCTACTGATCGGCGCTGTAGCTTTCACGCTTCTCACGACGTGGGCAAAGGGCCGTCAGTTGATGATGCAGCGGTTGAACGAAGACAGCTTGCCGCTGAACATTTTCATCAAGTCAGCCGCGAGTGCGATGCGTGCGCCCGCCACCGCTGTTTTTATGACAAGCCAGCGCGATACCGTGCCGCCGGCCCTGCTTCACAACCTCAAGCACAACATGGTGATCCACAAGCGGAACATCCTGCTGACGGTTCGCATCGAGGATGTGCCCTTCGTCGACGACGAGAAGCGAGTGACGAGCAAGGAGCACGGCGACGGCTTCTCCCGCGTCGTCATCCATTATGGTTTCATGGATCAGGTTGATGTTCCGGCAGCGCTAGAGAAAATTGAAGGCTGCGGCCCATCGACGATGATGAGGACGAGCTTCTTCCTGTCGCGGCAGACCCTGTTGACCGCCGAGAAGCCAGGCATGGCTGTCTGGCGTGAAAAACTATTTAGCTGGATGCTCCGCAATGCGCAGACACCAATGGAGTTTTTCAAGCTCCCCGCGAACCGCGTCGTTGAGCTTGGGAGCCAAGTTGCGATCTGAGGCGGCAACCCCCCTTCTGACAAAAGGCTGTTTTTGTTTCTCCGAAATCTAACCTGTCTGGCAGCTTACCACCCAGATCGTGCCGTTCACGGTAACGACGGTAGGCTCCGCAAGCTGCCTAACAGCTACCGATTTAGTTGCAGACATTTGACAGGCGGCTTACGGTGGAAAGTTATGACGGAAACCAGATTGCGGTGTGCATTGGTGAAGCAGGCGCCACTTAGGTCGTTAGCCAGCATACTGTTGGTTTGGAGCTGGCCTGCGATTGCACAAATCACTTCGCCCTTTGGCGAACAGATTAGGGATTTCGGCGGAGCGACCTTGCTCACGCCTCATTTGGTATCTTTCTTGGACTATCCAGGCCAAGCCTTAAGTAATGCTGTTCAGGGCCGGGTGGTCGTAGCCTTCGACATCAACGTCAAAGGGCGAGTTGAGAACTGCGCAGTTAAATTATCGAGCGGGCATAAAGAGCTGGATGTGGTGCCCTGTCCACTGCTCGAACGCAAATCTCGCTTTGACTCTCCAGTAAATGATGCCGGCTCGCCAAGAGCAACCAAGGGAATATACAGCGTTGATTTCTGGCTACCATAGTGGGTAGCCGGTTGGTTGAGTACAGGCGGCACGCAACCCCTCGGCTCCAGCCAATCGGCAGGCCAACATCCGCCGGCAGCAGCGGACCGTCCGCTACCGACCCAGAAGTGGTCGTTCAAGCACCGATCATTGGCGCTCGGAACCGGCCATTCACCGGGCATTGCAATGTTGGCTACTCACGGCACCCCGTCAGTGCCGTGCATACTGCTGTAAGCTCACCCTGAACCCGACGCGAACCTCGTCGACATTGCGGCGGTCGGTAACGATAGCGACCGGTCCCGCGACCCTGCTGTGGCCATATTCGACGTGAAGGCTGGCGAGCTTGTTGGCGTAGGGCAGGTTGTAATTGAAGCCGGTTCGAATGGCCTGCTGCGTTGCGCGCCGCGCGATCTGAGCCGCACCGAGGCTGACAAGATCGTAGCGCACGAACAGGTCGAGATCTCCCGTCCTGGGCGCGTCGAACAACGACAGCTGCCCCATGACATAGCCGCCATAGACATCGCTGCGACTTTCCGAAAAGCGCGAGACGATGCCCTCGGCCTCGATTGTCGCCGGATGACCAGCGATGGGGAAAGTGTAGGCAATGTCAGCCTCGCCGCTTGTCTTGGTACCGGTGGCCGCCACGCCGCCGATTTGCGCGAGTGCGACGGCCGTCGCCAGGTTGAACGTGCGGTCATGGATGTCGGTTGTGCGGTCAACGGCAAAGCCTGCCGTGAGCTTGCGCCCGCCCTTGTCGTCGCTGATCGGGGTCAGCACGATCTTGGCGGCGACGGCGCGGCCGAACGAGAATTTGACCTGTTGGGCGTTCAGCCCACCACGGTTGTCCCCGATCGAGCCGAGCAGCGTCACCTTGGGCGACAGCATCTTCTGCACCTGAACGCCAAGCTGAGCGCCGAACGTATTGGTCGAGCCATGTTCCTCGAGGATCAGCGAGCGGTTGATGGTCGGCAGATTGCCTGACGACAGATTATCGTCGCGCGACAGGATGCTCGTGTTGTGGCCGAACAAAAGGCGGAACTTGGCCGGATCGTCGGCATCCTGCAGCGATATGAACAGGTTCTCGAAATCGTGGCTGTTGAGGGGGCCAGCAGGTCCGGGATTGATGCCAAAGGCGTTCGTGTCGGTCAGGTCGATCTCATAGACGCCGGCGATGCGCAGATGATCGCCGATGCGCGGCAAGTCGATCTCCGCGCCCTGCCGCACGCGCCGGAAAGTGTCGGGTCCGTCGGGATCGATCAGCCGTTCGGCAAAGCCCCACGCGGTCAGGCGGAAGTCGCCCGACTGATAGACGATCCCCGCATCGGGCTTGAAATAGAGACCCTGTCGCGTCGGCGCAGGAACCTTGGGCCGCGGGGTAGCATCACCCGCAGTGCCGGTGGTCTGCGCGTACACCGGTGTCGCAGCGATCAGCGCCGCGAGGACGACAGTCAGCACGACCCTCACCAAAAATACCGTCGCCAGCCGGTGAGCTGCGATGCCGAACCCTTTTGCCGGGCGCGATACATTTTGATGTAAATCCACACGCCGGTCAGCGTCATTGCGACCAGCCCAAGTCCCCATAGCAAGCCGACGAACTTGCCGCCGTCGCCGATGATCTCGCCGGAATGGAGCCGGATCAGCCAGTCCTCGCCGTCTGGCTCGTCAGATAGGATCGCGCCGCTCGCCACGCCGACCGCCACCTTGCGCGGATCAGCCCCGTCGAGATGGAACACAAACGCCGGGGTCGGGGCCTTGATGTGCCAGTCCACCCCCGCAACCGGGCGATCGCCGTAGCGCGCGAGAAGCGTCGTGCGGGCGCGGTCAAGCGCGGCCGGGTCGAGGCCGGTCGGCTTCCCGAGTGTCAGCGGCGAGACGATCGACGCTGCAGCCTCTTTCGCTGCTTCCTCCGACCCGAAAATCTGCTGATACTGAAGCACGACGCCCGTTCCCGACACCAACAGAAACAGCACCGCCGCGCCTATCCCCAGCCAGCGATGAAACTGACGCGAGGTCAACCGGCGCTTCTTAGTCGATGGGGGCACGCGATTCTCCGTTGATGCAACAAGTTCACCGTAACACATCACGTCTGCCGTCCGCTTTAGTGTTCGTAAGCCCCGATACCGGCCAGACGGGTTTCCACCCAGTTGCGCCCATTTTCGATCAATGGCATCGACGCCGTAAGCCGACCATAGCAAGCGTGTTGCGAAGCTTGTCGAAGCCAATCATTTACATTGCTTACCCCGGCTCATTCACGGGTTGCGTGAAATCTATAAGCATGCAGTATGCGCCGACTACAGGGGGGACTGCATGCGTTCGTGTTTTGCGTTGCTCGCCGGTGCGAGTTGTTTGGCGTCTGCTTCTTGGGCCACGCCGCCTGCGAGATCGATGTCGTTAGAACAGGCTTCAAAGCTATTTGGAGCGCGCCCGACTTCTTTTGCTCCCGACCTGTCCCCCAATGGTGACAAGCTCGTCTATCTTTTTGCCGGCCCCGGCGCGTCCACCGTCGCTATTGTCAAAGATTTGTCGTTGAATACAGAAAAGGCACTGCTCCGCTCCACCGGCAAACCTGACCAGCTATACTGGTGCGCATTTGCCGACGAACGCTGGGTGATCTGCCGCTTCGGTGGACAGGTCAAAAGCGGAGGCATGATCTTTGGCGTGGGCCGGACTATGGCGGTGGATACGACCAACGGAGCGACGCACCGCCTAGGCTCGCCATCTTCTACCGACGGTGACGCTTTCGTCCAGTTTGATGGGAAGATTATTGACTGGCTTCCCGACGCGCAAGGCAAGGTCCTCATGCAGCGCGCTTATCCCCGCGCGACAACTGGTGCCGATCTGATCGGCGTTGACGAAATTCAGATCGATCCTTTTAGAATCCAAGTCGTCGAACCGGCCAATTCTGAGGACGTCAACTTCATGACGGATGGTCATGGATCAGTGCGGATTCGGAGCGACTTGGGAGCCGACGAAAACAATCTCCTTACGGGCAAAACGAGTTACTATTATCGAACGAAAGCCGGCAAGAAATGGCTGAGGCTACCGGAAAATGATCCCGATTTCACGCCGCTGGTCGTCGATCAGAGCCTTGATTCCCTCTATTTTCTGAAGCCGCTCAAGGCGCGGTCCGCGCTATACCGCATCAAGTTGGACGGGAGTAACGCCGAAACGCTGATCGCGAGCAATCCCGACGTCGATATCGATACGGTTATTCAGTTTGGACCAGGCCAGCCGGTGGCCGGCTATCGCTACACTGACGATCGCACGCGCTCGGTCTACACCAGCGCGCCGATGCAGGCGCTTGGCAAAGCGCTTGCCAGCGCGCTCCCGAACCTTCCGCTGATCAATTTCGTCGGTGCGTCGAGGGACGCGATTAAAGTGCTTCTACATGCGGGGAGCGATGTCGATCCTGGCTCCTACTTCCTGCTCGATCGGCAGAAGCGCCGGATGGAACCCGTGCTAAACTCCAGCGACGTGATCGACGGCACTGGACTGGCGCCGATGAAGGCTGTTTCGATTCCGACTGCGGATGGACAGCATATTCCGGCCTATCTGACGATGCGCGACGATCTCGGCTCCGGGCCGCATCCTTTCATCATGCTTCCGCATGGCGGACCGTCGGACCGCGATGCATGGGGCTTTGACTGGCTTACTCAATTCCTCGCTGCGCGGGGCTACGTCGTGCTGCAGCCAAATTATCGCGGGTCTTCCGGTTACGGGAAGGACTTCCTCGGCGAGAACGCCTTCAAGGGATGGCGAAAGGTCATGTCGGACATTCACGATTCAACCGACTGGGGCATCAAGCAGGGTCTGGCGGATCCGAATAGAATGGCGATTGTCGGCTGGTCATATGGGGGTTATGCCGCCCTTCAGTCGGCGACCCTGGATCCGCGCTACAAGGCGGTCGTCGCCGTCGCGCCGGTCACCGACCTGAAGCAGCTTCGCCGGGATGCCCAAGGCTTCCGCGAGGAAAAATTGAACCAGGACGAAATTGGCAAGGGTTCCGAACTGGTGGAGGGGTCTCCCATCCGTCATGCAGCCGATATTCGGGCACCCGTGCTCATGGTGCACGGCACGCTCGACGCGAACGTGGCGTTTGACCACAGCAAGCGTATGCTGGCCGCACTACGCGGAGCAGGCAAGACTGCCGACCTGCTAACGTTCGAAGGCCTGGATCATCAGCTTGATGACAGCAATGTGCGGGTCCAGATGCTAAGTCGAATTGGCGAGCTGCTCGATCGGACAATTGCGACAAATCAGCTATCCAATAAATAGGATGTCTCGACGGGCGTGTTTTCTATGGCGGGGAACGTCCGCTTCTGTCGATTACACTACAACTGCGGACCGACTAATAGCGACACAGTTGCCGCCGTTCGGGACCCGTTTGCGGAATTCCGAAAGCCGACGTCCGATCGCCATCAACGGCCCTTGCGGCGGGCAAGGCGCCGCCTAGTTTCGACGGAGCCAGAGTGCGCCTCCGGGCAGCTGCACCCCATCTCAGTAATGATCGGAAGAAGGCTTTCGCTGATCGTTCGTCAGTTCGGGACGGTCACGCGAACGACTTGCCCGAGTCCCACTGGAGGCGGTCCGAAGCCGACGTTGGACACATAAAGCGCGCCGTCGGGTCCAAAGGTCATTGCCGTGGGTAGGAACAGGCCGGACGCAATGACCTCCGGGTTTCCTCCGCTTGAAATGCGCACGATGTCGCCAGTGCCCGGCGTCGGAAATGGATTGCCAGTTGTGTTTTCCAGGACATACATGCGCCCCTGATGATCGAAGGCGACGCCAAGCACGGTCGTCAGACCCCAAACTACTGTTTGAATTTGTCCAGCGGGATTGATCTTTAAAATCTTGGAAGAGCCGCTGTGGATCGGGAATGGGTTGAGATTTCCGACGTAGAAATTGCCGTGATAGGCGACCGACGTCGGAACGCTGTGTCCTTGGCTCGCCGAGATATCGCTGATCCGACTGATCTGGCCGCCGGTGGTCACCCGGTCGAGTTCGCCGTGATTGGGTTCGACGACATAGAATGATCCGCGCTCGGCAACCATGCTGTAAGGAGTGCCATCGGGCTCGAAATCGTCCGGTTCGATGGTCTGTGTCGGATGAGCTTTATAATAGCTACTCAGGTCGGCAATTAAGTGATGACTACCATCGGAGTTTACGCGGTAAATGCCATTGGTCGAGTTGGGAACGCCATGCGAGCATCCAGCCCCGGCGGTCAACGCGTAAAGCGTGCTACCAATGAACGCCACGTCGGCCACGCCGCTGACTAGGTTGCCCTCAGTTGCAGCGGTTTGACTGGACGGGAAACTCGCGGTGACGGTGGTGCGATGGCCACCCGAATCGACTTTCGATATTCGCCCACCATGAGCACTTCCAGTGTAAGGACCCACTGGGGATGGGACTTGATCGCATTGGCCGACAGTCGAGGCCGACCCGCCGGTGCCGCCTTCTGCAACGTAGAGATTGCCATCGGGCCCGAACTTAAGACCGCGAGGATTGTTGAACCCCGTGGCGAATACCGAGACATTGGCCGACGGCGCCGCGATAGCAGGCATAGCGACCAAGGATGTTGACAAGAACAAGGAGGCGGCGAGCGCGGTGCCAGACGAAGTATAGCCGAAACAAGTGCGATTCTTTTGCATGGCGACCTCCTGTTCAAATTATGTATCTCGAATCGGCTTCCCGTTCTCGACCTTGGGCAAAGTCGACGTTTTGAAAAATGGTAAAATCCGCGACAGCGTGATACGCAAGGCGTACTGATGACGGGTCGATTGGCCACGTCGATCGGCGATATCGATTGTCGGCGAAGCAGTCTCCGGCGACTCGAAGCTTTACTGCTCCGAAACGAATTTGTTGTCAATAATCTGTTAAATAGATCATTAAGCGACATGCCCGATCGCCTTACCCTGCATTAGGGTCAGCGTGCTTGATGTTAAAGCGGCTAAGAAGCTCTCATCGCTGGTAGTTGGCCTTCGTTCAGCCTGGAAGACGCGACATACCTCGTTGTAGATTGTTCCCAAAGGACAGGTGCCGTGGCCAAAAAGCTAAAGGCTGGTTCTTAGCTTCGATCGCCGGAAAGCCGCCGGACCTCTTTCCACCCAGTTCGTGCCGTTCCCGGTGACGACGGCGGACCCTACAAGCCGCTAGTCGGCTGTCGCCCCAATGGCAGACATAAAGAAAGCGGGTTATAACGGCAGTATGAATTATCCATCCCCATATGCAGGCAAGACCTTCAACGAACGGCTATACACTGTTGGCCTCATCGACGCCTATGACCCAGATCCAGGTTTTTGAGCCGGCGGCCGTCGTTGCTCCCGCCGGTGACGCCGCGCCCATTGAAGTCGTCGCCTCCCGCCCGGATCAGGCGCAGAAGATCGACCGCCGTATATACCGGGTAAAGAACAATTCACACGCTGCGCAGTCGGACACCCTTCAACTGCTCCGGGGGATACCCGCCGTAGTCGTCACCCCAGATGACGAACTACTGCTACTTGGCAGCGGCGGCGTCACCGTGCTGGTCGACGAACGGCCCATCCGGGGAGACACCGCCCAATATTTGCGCACGCTCCACGGCAGCGATATCGAGCGGATCGAGATCATTACGAACCCGTCGGCGCAATACGCCGCGCAAGGGTCCGGCGGGATCATCAACCTGGTGCTGCGCCGGAAACTCGCGGATGGCCTGTCGGGATCGGCCAGTCTGTTGATTGCTTCGCCCGGCCGGAGTGAAGCTAGTGCGACTGTCAAGCGCAAGCAGGGCAAATGGACGTATGAGCTGAGGGCGCAGTCAGCGATTGGCCGCCTACCCGGAACGACGGTTCGTAAGCTGCGGTCGGTCGATCAGGCGGACGGATCAACGAGCACGAACAGTGCCGCGGGCGAAAGCAGTTTACACATCGCCAATATATCTGGCGGGGGCACGCTGACTTACGACCTTACGCAGGGCACGTCCCTGATCGCGCAGCTGTCTGGCGGCGGCAATCATTATGCGTCAGAAAGCCGCACCGCCTATTTTGCCCTGACCCCCGATTTTCATTCCTTCACCGAGGCGCAGCACTATCTCAACCACAGCGGCTTCGAGAATTTGACGTTTACTTATGACCACAAAGGCAAGGTCGAGGGCGAGACGTTAAAGGCAACGTTCGACCAGTTCGACGTTCACACAGCGCCCCTGCTGACTGGCACTTACGACGATGGCGGCGGCTATGAGATAGCGATGAGAGCCCGGCAGCGGGGACTTAGCGGGCAAATCGACTGGAACCACCCGATTGGCAAAACCCGGATCCTGTCGCTGGGCGGCCGTATCGACAATGGGAAGTCGGCACGACAATCGCGCTCAATGGCGTCGGGAGCGGGCGGAGCGCAGCTATTCGACGTTAGCGATGCGTTTAAGACTAACGACATCACCATCGCAGCTTATGCAACCTATCAATTCCAGTCAGGCAAGTGGACGCTGCTCCCCGGCGTTCGGTTTGAGCGATTTGATCGCCGGTTGAAAGTCCCGGGGCACCCCTCGGTGGACGTTCATCGCAACGCGCTCTTCCCAAGTTTCCATCTTGACCGGCCGATCGGCAAGGAGGTCACCCTCTCGCTGAGCTACGCGCGGCGGATTGACCGGCCCGACCCAACGCAGCTGAGGCCCTACGCAATCCTGCTCGGCGCGCTGGCCTATGAACGCGGCAACCCGGCGCTTCGCGACCAGACGGGCGATAGTTACGAGCTCAATCTCCATTACCACCATAAGAGCCTTGACCTCGGCGCCATCGTCTATGACCGCGAGACCGCCAACCTGTGGGACAAAAGCTATTCGGTCGACTATGCGGGAAACAGCATCGTAATTCCTGTCAATGTAGGACACAGAAGCGATCGCGGTGCCGAATTCGACGCATCACTGCCGCTGCTCGCGCGGGTCAAAGGCAGCACCAGCGTCAACCTATTCGATAGCGTTGTCCCGTTTGACGCGCTTGGCGGCGGCATGCGGATTGGCCAACTTCGCTACACCGCAAATGCGACGATCGATTGGCAGGGGAAGGACCGTAAGACGCGCCAGAGCGACACGGGGCAGTTACAATTAGTCTATGAAAGCCCGGCGCGGAGTTTCCAGATCCGCCAGAGCGCCTCCGTCTCGGCCAATCTTTCCTACACTCACAGCCTCTCGCGGAGCGTTGCTCTAACTGGATCCCTGCTTGGCATCGGAGCAGGGCACAATCATCACCGCCTGGATGCCGCGACGGTGCGCGAGGTTTATGACCAGTGGACGCGCCAGCCCGAGATCAGGATCAAACTGGTCAAGACGCTCGGCGGAAAGAAATTAAAGGAGAATGGGAGCGTCAGCCGAACACAGCCTTGGCGGCAAACGTAGCGACTACATCGGCAAACAGCGAATGTCCGCTACCCACCCAGTTTCAGCCCTTCGAGCCAGACGCTGGCAAAGCCACAAGCGGACCGTCAGCCCTCGCCCCACTTGCAGACATTGCGTCAAGTACGACCAGCTGGCTGGCCTGCTCCGAGGGACTTGATCCCCCAGCATCCAGGTTCGAAGCCGAGCGCTCTATCCAGTTGAGCCAGGAGAGGTGCACGTTGAGCGGATAGAAGACTTAAAAACGAACAGCCATCGTGGCGCCGCCGCCATGCGCGTCGCCCCAAGGTAGCCAATGGACACGATCGCTGCGCTTGGAGGTCAACAGCCAGCCAGACGCTTCGCCAATCGCCGCGCCTATTAATACGTCTCCCACGAAGTGCTTTTTCGCTTCGACCCGCGACAGGCCAACGAATGCCGCGACAATGTGCGCGGGAAGCCCAACGTGCCAGCCAAACCGTTTCTCCAATGTCGCTGCTGCAGCAAAGCTAACCGAAACGTGACCCGACGGGAAGCTCTTGTTGTCGCTACCATCCGGGCGTTCTTCAGGAATGGCGTACTTTAGGCCCTCAGTAACGGCGAAGGCAGCACCCATTGAAAAGCCAGCTTGCTCCGCTCCGCCCCAGTCACCCTCGACAGCAGGAAGCCCCAAGGCAACGCCGACAAGTCCGTCGCGCGCGATTGATCCGGCCTGGCTCCAACTATGATGAGATAGCGCCAATGCTGGTGATGGCGTAACGATGCTCGCGACAGCGAGTAGGGGGAGGAATGATCGCATATTCACATGCGCGATATGGCGAAGCGGACTGACTTCGTGGTCAAACAAAAATTCCACGCATACACGATTGTCTTTTGCATCTCGTCACTCCTCTATTTGGATTTTGATTTCGATCTGCAGAAGCGCCTGGAGATCGATTGAACCCAACTTCGCGTTTGAACGTAAGTTACGACGGATAATCCAAGTGTGACATACGGCTTAAAGGCCATGTGATTCGAGCGCGACTTCGCGCTTGGTAAGGAGATTGCCGGAGTTATCGCCGGCGCTAGGGGCCGCAGGAAATCACACTCAAAAGACAAACCGTAGACCCGTTAACAGACTGTCCTGACGTGCACTCGGGAACCCCGTTTGAATGGCCACTTTCCACCCTAGTTTGAGCCGCTAGCCGGGCAACGACCCAGCGCTAGGATCAGGCGGTCCGTCTCGCTCCACTTTCGAACGTACAGGTTGCGTCGGGTGCTGCCCCAAAATCTGAAAGCCCTAGCTTCGCCGCCCAGCGTGGCCGGCGAGCCAGGCACTAGTTTCGCTCTTCATTCTCGGCAATTGCGCGATCCGCGTCGCGATCACTCCGGTAACGCGCTCGATTGGCTTGCGATCACTCGCCGCGACGTTCGCTTGGGCATAGACATCGAGCTTGTCGATCGTCGCCCGCTTGCGGCTTCCCGATCCGAGTCCGGCGAGGAAGCGCGACCAGCCCGAGGTGTCGACCAGCTTGCGCACCGCGTCGAGATGCGACAACGCGAAGTCGAGCGCCATTTCGGGATGCTCGGCTGCGACCGTGCTGATCATCGCCGAGCTGACCGTTGGTCCCGGCTCGTCAGTCAACGCAAGATCGAGCGCGCGTCGCGCCAGGCCGTCGTCCTTTGCCGCTCCGAGCAGCTCGTAATAGGTTGTCCGCTCGACCGCGCCCGAGGCACCCTTGGCGAGCACGTGGAGTTGCTCCCAAGTCCCCGCGTCGGCGTTTTTGGCAATAACGCCCAGCCAGGTCGCCTTGAGCGATCCCGGGATCGTCGCCGCAGACGCAAACAGCCGCCGAGCCTTCGCATGGACCGTCGTGTCGCCAACCGTGCCGAGCTCTGCGATCAGTGTCGGGCGAAGCGTTGCGTCGAGCACAGGCTCGCCAGGGCGGGGGGCCATTCCGATTCGAGCGAGCAACGGCGCGAACCGCCGCTCGATCTCGGCCGCAACTACCGCGCGATGCGCCGGGTCACCTTCGTACATGTCGTAGATTGCGCCCCACTGCGCGAGCGCTCGACCGGTCAGTTTCTTATTGGCGTCAGCCGGGACCGCGGCGAGCAGGTCGAGCCCGACCGCAACCGGCTGGTAGCCTGCTCGAGACAGCGCCAGATTGTCTGTGAGCAAGCCATATTGGTCGACCGCGCCGAGCCTTGCATAGGCTTTGGTCAGCGCCGCGATCTGCACCGGTTGGTAGAGCGTCCGATAATAGCCGGTCTGCCCGGCATTGAGCAACAGCGGGCTACAACCCGGGACCGAGACGCTCGTCATCCGCCCGTTGGTCACCGCGCTCATCACGTTCCCGCCAAGGGTCAACGCGCGGACCGGAACTCGCCAAGTGAGCGCGGTAAGCTTGTCATTGCGATCTTCGCTATACTGGTCCTGTGCTAACGTTACCCGCGACATGCCGTTGAGACAGGTCGTCGGCCCCACGCGCAACAGCGGGATCCCCGGCTGGAGGGTGAAGTCGTGGGCGATCCGGGTCAACCCCGGCGCGCCCGCTGTTTCGACCGCGGTCCATAGGTCATCGGTCCTGGTGTTGCTGTACTGGTGCTTCGCGACATAGGCTTGGATGCCCTTCTGCCACACGGCGGAGCCAGCGAACCCTTCGAGCATCGAGATGACCGATTCGCCCTTTTCATAGGTGATCGTGTCGAACGCCTGATTGGCCTGTTCGACGGTGCGCACCGACTGGACGATCGGGTGAGTCGTGGCGAAAGCGTCCACTCCGAACGCCGCGTCGCGCGCGCCGACATGGTCGAGATCCGCGCCCCAGTCGGGATGGAAATGTTCGGTCGTGCGGCTTGCCATCCAGCTGGCGAACCCCTCATTGAGCCACAAATCGTCCCACCACGCCATGGTGACAAGATCACCAAACCACTGATGCGCCATTTCGTGCGCCTGGACCCCGAAGATGGCTTGGCGGTCGCGGTCGCTGGTGATCGCCGGATCGTCGAGCAGGATCCGCTCGAAGGTGAAGATTGCGCCCCAATTCTCCATCGCGCCGAAGAATTGCGATTGGCCCGGGCCGGCGATATTCTCGAGCTTGGGCAGCGGATACGGGGTGCCGAAATAATCGTTGTAATACGACAGCACCTGCGCCTCGGCGTCGAGTGCGGTCCGAGCCTTGATCTCGTTGCCCTTGGTCATCGTGATCGCGACTTCGGTGTTGCCAACCCGAGTCGCGATCCGCCCGAAATCGCCAGCTCCGAGAAACAACAGATAACTCGACATGAGGGGCGTCGTGGCGAAGGTCACGCGCTTGAGCCCGCCCGGAAGAAGTTCGGTTCGCGCTGCGGGCAGGTTACCGACCGCCATCTGGCTCGCGGGAATAATCGCGCTCAAGTCCCAGTATGCCTTGTAGTCGGGCTCATCCCAGCTCGGCACGAATCCTCGCGCATCGGCTGCCTCAAACTGGGTGTAGAGCGAACGGCGCGGTGAGCCGTCCGGCGCCTTGCTGTCGAGCGCAAAGAAGCCGTTGGCCTGTTGGTGGATCACGCCGCCATAGCCGATATCCAGCCGGTAGCGTCCCGGTGCGAGCGGCGCGGCGAAGGACAGCGTCGCGGTTTGATGAGGAGCGTCGATGATCGGCATCCCGCGTCGCGCGAATCCGTTGGCGCCGCGGATTGTGACATCGCCGAACGCTAGTTCCTTGGCATTCAGCGTCACGCTGTTGGTCGTCTGGACAATGTCGAGGTCGATCGCGACCTGCCCCATAAAGCGCAAGTGTGCCGCATCGGGCGTAATCCGGACCGCATAATGACGAGGCACGGCGGTACGGGGCAACTGGGTAACGCTTGACTCGATTCCGTCCTCGTACGGCCGGCCCGGTTGCGCCATGGCGCTCGTTGCGGCGAGCAGGCAACACGAAGATAGCAGCATTGTCCTTGCGTTAAGCACTCTTCTCGCTCCTCTTTCGACTCATTTTCCCATTTCGCTCAACGCGTTATCCGCAAAAGGCCGCGCGTCAATGGCGGCCTACCGGATGTGCAGGCGCTGTTCGGGTGGCCGGTGGACATTCCCGACGAATCTGAGTTCAAGGACAATGCATTGGGCGAGGATATTAAAGGCTCAAGTGACCGGTTTCTTACGATTTGAGATGTCCGTTTTCTACCCAGTCTCTGCCATTTGGATAGCCGCTGGCGTTGCTAGAATCGGTCAGGCGGCCATTGGACTAAATTTCGGCTGCGATCTCAAATTCCATGATCGGGGTCGCGACAAGTTGCTTCCCTTTACTGACGCCATGTCCCTCCCGGGCTGGCCTCTTGCGAACGGGAGTGCGTGATGGAACGTCCTCTTGCAATGCTAAGTCAATCTGCGTTTGGCGACTTGGCCTTCCGACCCCGACGAGTAGCTGCCTTGACCGGTGCAACTTCGGTAGCCGGCAAGGTGCGGCTCGGCCTACCCTTTTGACCCAGGCCGATCTTTTTCGCCATTGAGCGACGAACCTCTGAGTAGCTTGGCGCGACCATCGGATAGTCCGGCTTCAGCTTGTAGCGCTCACGATACTGCGCAGGGGTCAGGCCGTGGGTCGAGAGGTGCCGCCGCAGTGTTTTATAGGGCTTGCCGTCGATCATCGAGATGATGTGATCGGCAGAGGACAGCGATCGGCGGGCCGTAGTGGCCGGCGTGTAGTCCGCTGTAGGCTCTTCGGGAGCACCCGGCTGCACCGAGCTGTCTAGACCGCGCACTGCGTCGTACATCGCCCTAAGAAAAGCGGGCACATCATCACCGGTAGCTCGGGTGTTGGGATTGCCGAGCCATGCGATTGTCAGTTCAGTCGCGAGCTCGACTGGCGTCGTGGAAGTTTCTTCGTCGGCCAAGGTGGTTCTCCTGGTTCAGCCGGTGCTGAATTAGCGCAGTGCCGCGAGTTGATCGAGCAAGCGAGTATTGGCGAGCGTTGCGGCCTTCGTTGCTCCAGCCTGATAATCTGGCCGCGCGGTGAACGTGAAGGTCTTCGAGTTTCCAAACTTCATTCCCCCAAAGCCACCGAAGCCGCCGAGCCGACCAAGCCCGCCCATCACGCCGCTCGCGATGTTCGCCGCCTTCTGGATCCCAGCGCCCTTCGTCGTGTCTTGCTTGGCCGCGAAATCGCCTTCGACCACAACCGGCTGATTGATCGTGATCGTTGCTACCTTACCGGTGGGAGCGACCATAGTGAGCTTCGAATAGTCGTCGACCACTGCGATCCCTGAATTAACCTGCAAGCCACCAAAGCTGAACGCGCCGGGCCGCTTCAACTGAGAGAAGTCGATGAGGTAGGTGACGTCGATTACACCTTGGCCCGATGTCTTAGCGAACTGGCTCACCCCGTACTGGTTGGTGCCCGTTGCCATCGTCAGGCCCATCCCGCTCATGCCGCTTGATACGATGTCTCCGGGGAGCATGAACTGCGAAGGGAGGGCATTCGGCTTGTAGTAGCTTGCCTTACCCGTGCTTCGCTTATCGAGCCGCACGCCCGCTTCGTAGGGCGCCACCATCTGCTTCACACGGCCAAAGTCTGGACTGGCGAAGAGCGAGGCTGCCTCGGCCACTCGGAAACCACGAGCGCCGAGCTGTGCCTTGAAGTCAGCGTAGGCCGCGTCCGTAATCGCCTGCATCATGACGGGCGTTACCCCGACAAGGATGCTCTTGGCGTCCGTTGCTCCGCCAAAGGCACCGATCATTCCGCCGTTTTGTTTACCGCGGTCCATAGACTCGAAGATGAAGCCAACGTTGAAGGCTCCGACGGTGACTGTTTGCACGCCCTTAACCGCTTCGGCACTGTGCACCTTCAAAGCGGCGTCCTGGGCCATCAGCGGACACGCCGTGGAAAGCGCCAGCGCGAACAAAAACGCACTGAATTTAAACCTGTTTGGCATGCCATTCCCCCTCAAGACTTGTGACTTCCTATTCAGTCACGATCCGAAAAGAAAGTTCCTCCGTTGTGGATAAGTGCCAAAGGCAAAAGCGATCAGGCTGGGAGACCGCTGTTTGCGCTCCCGAGTGGCCTAGGTACCGGGACGGCGCCGGCATGGGTGCGGCGACCTCTGGGCCGATAGCCGTCGATCCGCTTCTGGCCTTGGACCTTTGACAGCCGCCGTTCCCCGGGAAGAGCCGTCGGTTCGCTCTGATTTTCTTTGATCGTTGCGGCCCCCCTTTGCTGGCTGATGGGAAAGTGCCAACCAGCCGGGAAATGCGCTTAATCTGCTCCAGTCGCCAAAAGTGAGCTAGGACTGGCCCAGCGGCAAAACGCGTCGCTGACATGATAAATTCTAAGCTACTGAGGTTGGAATGCCGCTGAGCCCTTAGGCCGAGCGGCATCCAATCAGACAATATCAGTATCCGTAGTAACCATAGCTCTGCGACTGGCGGCGCCACTCGTCAAGTTGGTGCTGGTACTCATGCTGCCGCTCGAGCTGATCATGGGTGTAATTGTGCTGATACCGCAGCTGGCGATGAACCTGAGCGTGCTGCCATGGTTCCAGCCCTTGCTCATGAGCTTCGGAATGCTCTTCCTCGATTTGATCATGGGCATCACCATGTTCATCGTCGATGCCGTCGTGTTCCTCTTCGTGGCGCCCGTACTGGGAATATCCGTAACCGCCATAACCGTAGGAATTGCCATACCCGTAGCCAGGATAGCCGTAGCCGGAATAGCCATTGCCATAACCCGATCCAATTGAGATCGAGAACGTGCCACGCGCTGACGCAGCAGACGGCATCAAGGCGGCAAGAGCCACGGCACCGCACAACAGTAAGGTGGACTTGATGCTCATCAATCGATCCTTTCGCCGATACGAAGGAAGGGCTTGAACCCGACGCCGTGCATGACGGCTGAACGCGGTCGTTATTTCCCGTTCATGCGTGCGTTCTTTTCTTTGCGCCCGAGTGGAGCACTCGCCTCGAATACAGCCACGGTAGCATTCCGGTGTTGCGACGATCTTCCAGGCTTGCATCCGCCGGGCGGCTCAGTACTCCAACAGAGCGCGAGCGCTCGCGTCCAGCTCACCAGGGCGTGAAGAATACCGCGCGCAAACCTGCCAGCCATGAGGCCGTAGCGGCGGGGGAAGTCAAAGCCGTCACCTTCGCGATACTACACTACAACCTCTTATCGAGGTGAATGGCTTCAGCACAGATCACGGTCACGACGATCGATACGATAGCGTTTTGATCCGACAGTATCATGTGCTATTTTGTGATAGACGAAGGTTGCGACGTCGAGCGGGAGACGATGATGTCGAAACAGCTGATTGCTCTGGTTGCCACGGTCGTCCTGCCCTTTTCCGCGCTGGCTCAGACCCAGCGTGAGCCAGTCGTGCCCAATGCGGTTTTTGCGTCAAAAATGGCGTGCTCGATATCGAGCGAGGGCGGTGTGTCGAGTCTTGATTACAGTTTTGGTGCATCAAATGCCGGCTCAATGCCCTCTAAGGGCGGCATGAGTGCCGATCGCGGACGGGGCAATTGGGACCTTGCCCCCGGCAAAGGCAGGATTGTCGACGTAACCCTGCGGGTGACTTCGAGCCCGTCGTCCAATGGCGGACCGCCGACAGTGACCGCGCACGCAATCAACACCAAGGGCATGGGGTCGGGCAATCGGTCAAGCGTTGACGAGTCGCAGTTGTCGCCGCAAGTCTGCGCGCACGCCATCAAAAGCAAAGGCGCGGGTGGCCCAGATGCACGTGCCACGCCAGCGATTATGGGGGGGATAACAGGCGGAGTAATCGCTTGCCGCATCAATCCTGGCAAGAGCGTGACTATCTTCAATCCGCCGCCGCCGCCGATCCCGGACAAAGTGTCGATGCAGGACTTTCACTTCGTCAATACGAGCGAGGCCGACCGGATGGCGGCGGCTGGGCCTGGCGCCGGACCGCACGTAAAGGCGATTGCCTGCAGCAGCGGCGATGGCATACCGGGCCCGGTCTCAATGTTGCTGCTGCCCTCGGTACAGAAGTAACAGGCGCTAAAGTCAGCTACTCCGCTGGCTGAGCAATCCGATCTTTTTTGTCGGTGGAATTTTGAAAGCAGCCCGTCGCGTTGCTTTTGACTGCTTGAGATCATCTCAATCGAAAAGCGGACAGTCAGCTTTCCACCCAATTCTTGCCGATCTCGGTGACGACACGGACGCTGCAAGCTGTTTGTCGGCTACCGACCCAAATGCGGACACTCAGCGCCTATCTGCTTTCCACCACGGTCCTTTTATCCGCCCAACCTCACGACATCAGCACCACATCCCAACGAAATCGCCTCAGTCCCGAGGATCCGCTTTCTTCGTTGGCCATTACGAGGGCCGAATTCAGATGGCGCGCGGTCATCGTCGAAAGCAAAGGGTCGGTTGCATTCAGCGGTTCGCTAGGAAAGTACATTTGCGTGGCAAGCCTGAACTCCTGGCTATGAATCTCAAAATGAACGTGCGGGGTGCGTGTACCAATAGGAGCGGGATATGAGCCGGGTTTTACTGTCAGCACCCGGAATGCTCCGTTTCCTCCGCTCACCAATCGCGCATAGCCTTGGAAGTCTGGATCCAGCGGAGCCGGATTGACGTCGTTCGGATGCCGATACTTGCCTGCCGCATTAGCTTGCCAAACCTCAATGGCGGCATTTCGAACCAGCGTTCCGTTCGGGCGGAAGACGCGACCGATTATCTCGATTACTTCGCCCTGCGCACGGTCGCGATGGCCGTGGATGCGCGTGAGGTCGAAGTCATGATCGGCGAGGGGATGTTCAGGGTAGAACGGCCCGAGCATTTCTTGCGGCGTGACGTGGCGCGTAGCCGCACCTCTTGCGCGAGCCGCCATGGTCGCAGCAGTAAGCCCAAAAACTACGGTCCGGCGATCCAGCATGGCGCCTCTCCTCCATTCAAATTGGTCGAGTGCATGCGGAGAATATCGAGTAGTGGTGTCGAAGCAAATGAACTTCGAATGTCCGCCTTCCACCCAATTCATGCTTTGCGGCCAGTTCGTCGGATGCTAGGTGTGGATGGTCTGCTGCCACCCCAATTGTAGTCGTTCTTTTAGACAGCTAACCTTCGGCGACCGGCAGGCGCACGGTGTCATCGATCAGGCAATTATATACTTTACTTAGCAACGGACTTGCGGCATAGGCTTTCCAAGAGGGAAGCCAGCCATGAATATCACCGACCCCATCTTTCACGACGAAGCCAAGGCACTGGCCCATATCGAAGCGTCGCGCTGGCCGGACGGTGAGCCTTCTTGCCCCCACTGTGGATCGACCCGCACCCTTCGCATGGGCGGCAAGACGCAAGCGGGGATGTTCCTCTGCAATGACTGCCGCGACAAGTTCACCGTCCGCACTGGCACCGTCATGGAGCGTTCGCACGTTCCGCTTCACAAGTGGCTCCTCGCCACGCACCTCATGGCCGCTTCGAAGAAGGGCATGAGCGCGAAGCAGATGGAGCGTATGCTTGGCGTCACCTACAAAACAGCGTGGTTCCTTTGCCATCGCATCCGTGAAGCTATGGACGGCGCCACCGGCAACAGCCCCCTGGGCGGCGGTAACAAGGTCGTGGAAGCCGACGAGACGTTCGTGGGCGGCAAGGCCCGCAATCGCGCCTATCGCGCACCCAACCCCAAGAAGGCCGTCGTTGCCCTTGTTGAGCGCGAAGGCCAAGTCCGTTCGTTCCATGTTGCCAACGTCACCGCCAAGCAGCTTCGCGGCCTGATCGTCACTAACGTTGACCGCGCTTCGCACCTCATGACCGACGAGAGCATGGTCTATACCCGCGTAGGCCGTGAGTTCGCCGGTCACTCAACCGTCGTTCACTCGGCTAACGAATATGTCCGTATGGGCGGCTTCACTCACTCCAACACCGCCGAAAACTTCTTTTCGATCTTCAAGCGCGGCGTGATCGGCACCTATCACCACATGAGCGAGGCTCACTTGGGCCGCTACTGCCGTGAGTTTGATCTTCGCTACAACACCCGCACAATGACCGATGGCGAGCGCGCCAGCGTCATTCTGAAGGGCATGGAAGGTAAGCGCCTCACTTATCGGCGGATTGATAAGCTCGCCGCCTAAGATTGCTCCGCTGCTCGATCAGATCGGCGAGCGCCGAAAGCGCTGGACCTGGTAAAACTTAGACCTCTGGACAATACCGCTCTAGGCGATTCACCCGCCGAGCTGACTGGCGATAGCCCGTCCACGCCACAACCCCTCCGCAAACCATTGATATCAGACACACTAGGAACACTGGATTGGCAGGCCCCTCACTAATTAGCTTATCTACCCCGAGCCAAAAGGCACCGGAGGCGAAGAATGTCCCGACGACGGATAGCATCCGCTCCTCAAAAGCCGATGAGGTTGCGTCCTTAATTTCCATGACTGGAACTCCAACCACACCCTGTTTTCCCTGATGATAAATTGGTTCAAGGGTCGCCCCACCGGGGGCGAGGTCTTTGCCGAACGCTTTTTCCGCGTCGTCGTTCATGAACCCGCCCCGAAGGGGTTGTAGCCGAGCTGCGCAAGAAGGAAGAATTTAGTATTCCCGCAATTTGTGCAGACCAAATGTACACTCGGATACGTCGTTAAAAAGTCCTGTCCGTAGGCCTTAGAGAGCCGGTTGATTTGAAGTGGAACCGGCTGAACGATATTATCGCCAATGGCCCAGCTTAGCTGGGCGCACATTTCGCAGGATCGGCTGCCCAGCTTGGAGAAGAGCAGCGCCGCGATTTCTGCCTTTTGAGCGTCCGTCAGTTTCGTCGATGATACGTAAGCCGCAAGAGCGTTTAGAGTCGAGGGAGTGCTTGCCATCCCCCATTGCTAACCGTCACTTCTTCAGGTTGCCAGGCCCTTTGGTCTTGTGCGGCTTGTGAGGGGTCGCCAGCATTACCTTTAAGGTCGCGGCGGCGCGCTTTGCCGCCTCGGCTTCCGTGTAAGCTTCCGTTTTAGGATCATCGGTCATGGACTTGCCTGTTCCCAGTTTCACAGATGGCGACCCTGGAAGGGTCGCGTTCGCACGCCCGGAGGGCTTCGAAAGGCTCATAACAGATTTGATCCTTGCTTGGGCAAGTCTGGATTCTGGCCTTACTTTCTTCATGTCGGACCTATTTGAAATGCCCCCTCGCAACGCCCGCATCCTGATTGGAAGCATGAACATAAAAACCCGGATTGGAAGGGCTAAAACCCTCGCTAACCATGCGGGGCTTTCCGATCTCGCGACACTGATGAGCCAGATGGAGCGACAATACGAACCGGCCGTAAAGCCCCGCAACGTCGTCTGTCATATGCACTACTTTGGCGTAGTGCCGGGCGATGAAGTTCGGTTCCTGTTTGGCCCGTCAAAGGCAACCGCCGGGCCACCCTCCCAGACTACAACGCTTACTCTGCATCGCGACTACCTTGTCCACTCAACGCGGTGGGCGCTGGAACACGCAATGCAGATCCGCGACGTTGCGCAAGCGCTGCGCAAACAACCGCTTTCAAAATGGGAAGCGGGTCCTCCTCCCAGCCATCCAGCGTAGCGGCATAAAACGCCTCTGCCGCCGCATCCAACATAGCGGCCGTAACCTCATCAATGAGGGCATCGGTAGAATGCCGGCCTGTCAAGGGTGAGATGTAATCCAAAACATCCTGCTAAGTAAAGTATATAATTGCCATCGATCACGAGAGTTGCAGCCGCCGGCTTCCTCCACCATTGCATCGATTTCGGGCATCAATACTGCGAGCGCTCTAGCATGGTCCATGTGATCAAGCTGGGCGAGCGAGTAGCGCTTGCCCAGCCGCTCCATCACGCGGTAGCCGAGATAATAGCCGAATCGCGCCGGATAGGGATGCTTGCTTCCTCCGCCTGTAAAATACATCGCATACGTCGGCCGGTCAGACCTCGCGAGATCGTCCTTGAGCAAACAAAGTGCGCCCATCCAGTCGTGATCCACTGCCGGCCGTATCGGCCCTGGCGTTGTAAGCATCAGCATTGCATCGTCGTGCGTCTTATTCATCGTGCCTGAGACGTAGGTTGCTAGTCCCTCCTGCCATAGCGCACACCAGACCGTCATGTCCGGCTCGCAGTCTGGGAACCAGCGGCTGTTCTCGACATGAAACATCTCATGATCGAGAAATGGCCCGATGTCGCGGCCATTGTGATAGTGCGCGATGACGTCCGCCCCGAAGATCAGTGTGTTAACACCACGGATATTCCGGGTGCCGCCATCCATCCGCCCAAGCGAATGGACTAACCACACCGGCATCGTCATGCGGAAGTCTGGGAAAGTTCGGTGAAAATGCACAATTCCGGCAGCATAGACGGCCGGGAATTCGCGCTGGGCCCGCCTATACTTCGGGCGAACTTCGCCAAAGCCTTTGATCGCAGCCTCGACCGTTTGGTCGAACTGCTCCTGCGTCTGTCCGTCCATCGGTTCGTAAAAGCCAGGGAAAAGCACGTCGAAACGCCTCTCAAACAGCTTGACCCGCTGGTCCTCGGGCATCGCCACGGTTTCGTCGTAGAAGCGGGTGAATTCGCTGGTGAGCGAATGAAAGGGTGGCCCTTGCGACTGGGTAGGCATTCGCGCGGACGCCGGGGCGAGGGCTGCCGAGACGAGACTAAGCAGCGTGAGAATGCGCATCAGTTGCGCCATGCCATAGCAACACACGAGACGCCAGCACATCGACCGAGCCTTTAAGACTCATGCTCCCGGACCGCTTTCCACTCAAACGTAGTCCTTCCATGCGCGTCGAGTGCGCCCCGAAAGCGGTCGGTTTTCGCTTGATCGCGAAAAAATGATATGATTTGGGCCGGGAACCGACAATCGGCTTTCCGGTCACAATTTTAGAAAGCTGTCACTGTCTCAGAAGCAGCCAAAGGTCTGCTTAGCCGGGTCGTGAGCCGATTAACCCGCGGTCGACTTCGGCCCCGGTTCCCGCCATTCCTTTTGCAATCACGACGCCCGGAAAGCAAACCACACTGGCGCGCTCCCGCAGGGCCGATGCATTAAGCGCTGGCGTGGAGTAGCTTGCCCATGATGAACGTGATGGCCATTGCGAGCTACGGCCCGAGCGACACCGCTAAGCGGCGCAAGGCCCTGTCCGGCACCTTCCATATGATAGTCGTTCAGCCGGTCGATGGGATGGTGGCGGAATCAACTGGGCCATAGCGTCGGGAGCATACGCCCGCGCGGCGGCGCCTCCGGCCGTCAGCATCCGCCCCGGCCCTTGTGCCGAATCGGTAGGCAGGCGGCAATTGGCAACGTCGGTTAAATTTTACGGGCCCGGCGCGCAGCGACAGGCGAGCTAGTCGACGGCTAACGCTCGTTTCGTTAATGGAATCAGCGTGACACCATTAGCTGCTTTCATTTTTAGAAATTTTACTGCTTCCTCTGAAGGGCAGAAGTTCGCTTGAGCCATAGCAAAAGATGGGTCGCTTGCGAGTCCTGACATTCCTCCATAGTTTCGAGCCTGGTGGCGTCGAGCGGGTAGCCCTCCGGCTGGTCCGGCAGTGGCGCGACTTGGGCATCGATGCGCCGCTGTTCATGGGCCGCCGCGACGGTGCACTGCGCTCGGAACTCGCCGGCGACCTCGCCTATGACGTCCCGGCGCGGCGGCGCTGGACCGCAGCGCTCGAAACGCTGTGGATGATCTGGACCCTGCCCGACGCCATCTTGGCGAGCGATCCCGACGTGCTGTTCTGCGCCGGCAACACTTACACCATCGTCGTTATCGCGATGAAGCTACTGCTCGGCCGTCGCTGCCCGCCGGTTGTCGCCAAGGTCAGTAACGAATTGACGAGGCCGGGACAGGGCAAGGCTTTGCACTTGCTGTTCACGGCCTGGGGCTGGCTACAGTCCTGCTTCGTCGACATCTGGGTGGTGATGCACCCGGCCATGCGCAGCGAAGTCGCCCGCCTGCACCCGTCGACCCCGATCGTGGTCATTCCCGACCCCGCGCTGACCCTGCGCCAAGTCGAGTGCCTGCGCTACTGGCGACCGCGCAACGGCGGCCCGGGCGGGCGCCGCTTCGTTGCCCTCGGCCGACTTGTGCCGCAGAAAAACTATGACCTGCTGCTGCGGGCTTTCGCGACCGGCGCCGCTCCCGACGACCAGCTAACCATCTACGGTGACGGGGAAAACCGCTCGGGACTCGAGCGGCTCGCGGGTCAGCTCGGGATCGTGGCGAACGTCACCTTCGCCGGCCACGTCGCCCATTCCTCCGCCTGCCTGATCGGGCAGGACGCCCTGCTGATGACCTCGCACTTCGAAGGGATACCCGCGACGCTGGTTGAGGGGATGACCTGCGGCATGCCCGTCGTCGCGACCGACTGCGGCGTTGGCGTTCGTGCCCTCGTCGACGATTATCGCGGCGGCACGCTAGTCGCCCGCGGTGATGTCGCTGCCTTCGCTGCGGCCATCCTGGCGCAAGCGCCGGGTGCCGCCCCGGCCGCCCCGTTCGACGCAGAACTTTACACCATCGAAGCCGGCGCGGTCGCCTACGCGGACGTTTTCCACAAGGTTCGGCGCCGCAGCTCGCTGGTTCTCGCCCATGCCGTTTCCATCGAACGCCGCGATGCCATCCTCGACCATAGCCTGGGCGTGCAAGCCAATGGTGCCTTACCGGATCAGGCTGGTTCCGTTTGACGCATGACAGCCGGCGCTGGTCGCTGATAGTCCCTTTGCTGTTACTGCTACTCGCCGTCGCGGCGCGGGCGCAAACCTTCGGCAATCCGGTCATCGGCTACGACGAACAATTCTACCTGCTCGTCGGCGACCGCATGATCCACGGCGCGATCCCGTTCGTCGATATCTTCGACCGGAAACCGATAGGCCTCTTCCTGATCTATGGCGCGATCCGGCTGATCGGCGGCGAAGGCACGTTGCAATATCAGCTCGTCGCCCTACTCGTCGCTTGGGCGACGGCGCTGTTAGTCTGGCGTTTCGCCACCCGGCTAACGACCCGTTTCGGCGCAATCGCCGCGGCTTGCGCCTACCTCATCTGGCTCAATTTTATGGAAGGCGAAGGCGGGCAGGCGCCGGTCTTCTTTAACTTGCCGATTATCGCCGCGGCGATGCTCATCGAGCGGGCGGTGCGCCGGTGCGTTTTAACCCTCCGCTCGGGCCTGCTGCCAATGCTACTCGTCGGCGTCGCGATCCAGATCAAATATACCGCTTTGTTCGAAGGTATTTTTTTCGCCTGCCTGCTGCTGTGGACGGCATGGCGATCGGAAGTTGGCCCTGCCCGGGTGGCAGCCATGGCGTCATGCTGGTCCGCTATGGCGCTGGCGCCGACACTCGCCGCCTATCTTGCTTACGCTGCGGCGGGCTACGGCAATATTTTTCTGTTTGCCAATTTCGTGTCGATGTGGGGCAAGCTCCCCGATCCGCCAATGACCGGCATCGTCGGCCTCCTGACCATCGTCGTCATCCTCACGCCGCTGCTCGCCTGCGCGGCCTGCGCCCCGCCATCTAGGAACGACGCCCAGGAATCGAGCCGCCGCTTCGTGCTCCAGTGGTTCGCCGCGGCGATCGCCGGGATGCTCGTGATGCGTAGCTTCTCGACACCGCAATATGCCATGCCCGTGCTCGTCCCCGCGGTCCTCGCCGCGGCCCCGCGCCTCGGAAAGCCCGGCGCGCAGCGCAAGGCAGTATGGCTCAACCTTTCCATCGCGTTCGTCATCGCGCAGTTCGTTCTCGTCTCGCTCCAGGAGCTAAAAGGCCGGGCGCCGGAGGCGGCGCGGATCGCGCGGGCGGCCACCCCGACGCACGGGTGCCTGTTCGTCTACGACGGCTATCCTGCGCTCTATCGACTGACCCACAGCTGCCTGCTGTCGCGCTTCGTCTTTCCCGGCCATCTCAACATGACCAATGAGGGCAGCGCCGCAGCGCTCGGCGTCGATCCCGCCGGCGAGGTACGGCGCATCATGGCGCTGCATCCCGAAAAAGTGACCATGGACGACCCGCCGTTCGAGCGCGTCAACCACAAGACCTATGCGATCATGGAGCAGCTGTTGGCGCGCGACTACCGCCTCGTGTTCGCGATGCGGACCGGCAATCGACGGCGGCTGGTTTATCGACGGAGCGATTGACGCCGCTTGAGTTCAGCAAGCGGACGAACAGCGATTTCATCTTAATCACTGCTACAGGAGCGGCGGCGGCGAAATAATCTCAACATATGAAGGTCATGGCTGGTAGCGAACCGAGGAGAGCGAAAATGACCAGTTTCTCTGGCGGAATCAGGCCCGGAATTCGCTGTGCTTATGTGTACCGAGCTGCCGCTGGCCGCGTTGATGATGGCCGCAGCGGCAACGACCGGCCGAAGGCCTTAATTGTCATTCCGATCGCGGCGTAAGGCGGGAAGCCTCGATGCGCCTTTTGTCCGCGGAAGCTAACCCAGCAGGCTACTTAGAAAGTCCGGATGGAAGGCCCAGCCCATGAAGCCAGCGGCCGTGAGAAAGAGACCAAATAATCCAAATCCCCAAGCCGCGAAGAGCGGTATCCAGCTCTCAGCGAGTGCAGCGACTGCCGCAATCGAGACGGCAGTCGTAAGGGACGCTTCGGCCGCGTCGAACTGGTCATCGTGGACATTTAACGCGTCGTATTGAGCGGAGAACTGCTCGGCCTCCGCTGCCAGTCTTGGGCTCTCGGCTCGGTATTTGGCAGCTTCCGCTTTAAATTGCGTTAGCACTTCGGTGCCTTTGCCTGCGGCTAAACCTGCTAGCGCTGTTTCAACAATGTGAAGCTTGGTGCGAGTTGCCTGATATTCGTTCCATCGATCCAGAGACTTGGCTTGGGCTTGGCTCATGTTTTGAACGATGTTGCCGTCCTTGATATTGCCCAGCCCCGCCGCAACCGACAAGACCACGACCGTGATCGCAACGAGGCGATTCAGCCTTTTGTCCTTCGCTTCGGCACTGAGCTCAAGATCCATGTGTCCGACTTAGCCGGGTGCAACTTCACTTACGAATCTTAAAGTCTGGCAGCGCTTGGGCCGGTGTTGGCTTGCCGGGGATACATCTATGAACGGCGGCAAGTTCTCCCGGCCGCCGTCGAACGAATCAAACATGCGCCATAGCTCGTCCACGGTGGCGTTCATGGTGTAAAGGTTGGCTCGGCGGAACCATTCGTTGTACTAGAGGGACCACGAACCGCATGAAAGGTCATCAATGTTTCGCCGACTGACCCTTGTTGCCGCAATGAGTGTCTTGATCTGGACGGCACCTGCCAGCGCTCAAGGCCCCGACAATGATGTTCGTTGCCTCACCACGAGCAAATTTTTCGCTGCTACCGAGAAAGACCCTCAGAAAAAGCAGCTCGCCGTGGCCAGCGCATTTTTCTTCCTCGGGCGAATTGATGCGCGATTATCCCCGGCCCAAATCAAGGCTCAGCTTGTAGCGCCTAGTGCCTTGATCAAGCAGAATGATGCGGGCGCGCTCATGAACGACTGCGCAAAGCGGGTTCAACTGACGCAGCGATCGTTGATGATGATCGGACACACCATAAACACCCGGTCCGGGAAAAAGTAAGAATGTCACTCCATACCAGTCACCGTGGCAATAGGGACGATAAGGACAAAAGCCCGCCGGAACGAAGCCGCTACTGATCAAGCGATAGTCATCGCTTGAATCGGCCACATTCGGTAACCCAGGCTAAGCTTGCGCTACTCACCTTAAACGGCAGTTCAGGTTTTTCCGTTGCGCGATAATACCAGTTAGGGGGCGACTCTGTGTCGGACTACCAGCAGTTCGCCGCAGCGGCTTTAGTGTTTTTCACGGGTGCGATGACTATAAGTTTCGGCAAAGGCTTTTCGCGCCGATCAACTCTATACGCGGATCGAATTGCTTTGAATACGTTCGGTTGCTTGGCAGCTGCGGTCGCAATCGTATTTGCCCTCGTACTTTGGCAAACTTTTTAGGCCAGCCCGGCCAGTACCGTTCGCTCTGAATGACCTAAATGGACCCTACTCGTTCGAAGCCTAGCACCTTATTCAATTGAAGTAGAAACGGTGAAACGGAGCTCAACGGCACCACGTTCGGAGCTCGCTTCCTGCGGGCCAGAGCAAACATCAGCTTGCGCGCCATCGGGATTAGCTGAAATTTTTCAGTCAGGGGTGCCCGAATTACCGCCCGGCGAAAGACTGGCCTGCCGGATGCCAGCGCGGGGCATCCGGTTTGCATCTCCTAGGCGTCGTGGCCTGCCTCTGGCGGTCTGCATTGCGCAGACGGCGAATGCCTCCGATGGTGCGCCCGGCGATTCGCTCACCCGGGAGACATAATCATGAAGATCACTTTCGTAGCCGCAATGATCATTGGCATCGCGATCAGCGCACCCGCATCCGCATCCGCATCCGCATCCGCGCGGAATTACGACTGCGCGAAAGCTGGAAACGCAAACAAGGCGGCCTGTAAAACCGCGTCCGTGTCAGCAACTAAGGTAATTGCCAAGTCGGCCTCGAAAGCGACCGCAGCGCCAAAGGCGGTCACAACCAAAGTCGCTTCAACCACCACAACCAAGAGGACTACCGAGCGGACTTATGATTGCTCCAAGGCGGGCAACAAGACCAAAGCTGTGTGCAAATCAGCTGCCATGACGTCTAGCAAGCCGGTCGTCAAACAAACGACGACCGCTGTGGCAGCGCGGAATTATGACTGCTCGAAAGCGGGCAACGCAACAAAGCAGGTCTGCAAAATATCGGCTGTTTCGCATCAGGCTACTGTCACCAAGCCGGTCGCATCGCCGCGGGCCGCTCCGTCACGTCCCTCGATGGCACCCGCTCCCTCACCGGCCAGCAGCATGGCAAGCGGCGTGACTGCCATGTGCAAAGATGGCTCGACGAGCCATGCGAAGGTGCACGCAGGTGCATGCTCGCATCACGGTGGCGTGGCGAAGTGGCTTTAAACTAACGGACTTCGCGGGCTCGGCTCAATCACCGGGCCCGCGCAATCCGCCTTCGACAGTCCGCCGCACCTTGAGCCGGAGGCCACCGAGCAAGCCGATGGACCGGATACCGACGACGAGCCCGAGTTATACGACCACGGCCGATGAAATGTCGAGGACGACGACGAGCCCCGCTATTGGGATATTGCATGCCGGATATGGGATCATCGATGATTCGATAGAACCATCATCACCTTACGCACTTTGAGCCTTCCCCGCTCATGGCTAGCCCGCCCAGCTCCGGCTCGGGATTTTAACCTTCCTGACCGGTCCAAGCTTGGCCGGTCGTTATTGTGGTCATGGTCCGAACTTTGCGTCCACCGGGACCATGGTGCGCCCCCCCGATGATGAGCTGCTCGATGCTTCGTAGCCCGAGGGTTAGCAGCTATGTAATTCTGTTCAGTTTGAGACGTGATTGTCGTTGACGTCGGGGCGGGCGCGGGAGCCTGTATCACGACAGGCGGTGCGGATCGTGCCGCTGCCGCAGCAGCCTGAGCGGCAGCGGCGTCCGACTGCGCCGCCGCGGGCCGCGCGTTTGCCTCTGCTGCCTGACGCTGCGCTTCGGTCGTGGCCGCTTGCTGTGCATCCGTGCGTTGGCGCTGCGACGCTGCTAAAGTCATGTGTCGGCTAGTCCAGACGCGTGAGTCGCATCGTGAATATCGGCATCCTTCGCATGATGCCTGAGTTCGCCTTCTGCGAGGTGAAGGGCTGCCACTGCTTGGGCATGAAGGCGTGGCGCGTAACCTGTTGCCCCCACGAAATTAACCGCGTCAATTTTGGCCTTGGCGGCAGCAATTGCTTTGCGAGCCAAGTCAGCCTTTCCCTCACCAAGTGCCCCCGACGATAGAGTTACCGCCGTGGAGGCAATAGAACCAAGCGCGAAGCGCAACTTATAAATCATAAATTCTATCCCTCTGAAACGACGGAATAAATGATCAACAGCGTTCCGGATCCATTGGCCTTCGCCTCGTGAAGCGCGGCGAGCATCCGCCAAGCCGGACTAGAATTTGCCAATAAATGTCTTGCACGGGCACGGTTCCTTCAGCCATTTAGTGCATCACGTTCCGCGATGGCGATCCTCTGTCGCCTACAATGTCGAAAGGGTAATTATGCACACGACCGTCAAGGCGCTGATGCTTGGAGCTGTTTGTCTCGGGATGACCGGCTGCAAGGTAAATAAGACTCAGGAAGGTAAACTGCCCGAAGTTAACGTGAGCGCGAAAAGTGGCCAGCTTCCCGAGTATAATGTTCAGGGGCCGAAGGTTGAAATGGGCTCGAAGAACGAGACGGTTAAAGTCCCAACGGTTAAAGTCAAAACGCCTTAGTCCAAGGACCGCTATTTTGCCCTTGGCGTGTTAGGTCCCACCCGGTGCCCCGTGGGACCAAGGCGAGGCGAGAAGGCCGGTCATTTATTTGACCGGCCTTTTGCTTACGTGTTACTGGCAGGAATAGTTTTTACCTATGACGCATTCTTCATTCGATGACTGCGTATCTTTGCTGAATTGAGGACCGGTCGGTACCTCCGATTGTCCATGCTTCCCTGACAGAGCGAAATTTGACGCGGCTAAAGACGACGTGATGCCGCGCTTTCCCGCCGATCATGTGCGTGCCATGATCGGCTAGTGGGAAAGCCAGCGATCAACACAAATATCATAGCAGGGCTTTCGGTCGCTGGGCTCGTCCTTCCTGAATCGATTGCCTATGGCTCAATTGCCGGGCTACCGCCGGTCCACGCGCTGGCTGCCGCGCTCGCGGGCCTGAGCGCTTATGCTATCGCGGGACGGTGCCGGGAGGCGATCGTCACGCCAACCTCGGCTAGCGCGGCGGTACTGGCAGCGGCACTCGCTAGCCTGGGCCCGGGCGCGCCCGAAGCGCGGCTGGCGTTGACGCTCGCGCTGGTTGGCTGTGTTGGTCTGCTGTTCGTTCTTGCAGGTCTATTGCGGCTGGGCTTCGTCGCAGCCTTCGTGTCACGGCCAGTGCTGCGCGGCTTTGCGTTCGGACTGGCGGCAAGCATTGTGCTTCGTCAGTTCTTTTCGGTTACTGGGGTTCACCCAATCCGCAGCTTGCTAATTTATCAGCTAGGCGAGGTCGCCGCAGGCGTCGCGCGATGGAATGTCACTGCGTTGGCGATTGCCGGGCTTGCGCTGAGCGTCATGCTCGCCTTGCGTCGATGGCGCATGGTGCCAGCGGCATTTGTCATGCTGGGGTTGACTGTGGCACTTTCGTTTGTCGTCGATTTTGGCGGGATGGGAGTGCCGACGATTGGCCGGATTGCCCTCAATATCGATTGGCCGATGCTTCCCCGAATTGGCGTCTCGCAATGGCTGTCGATCGGATCGGCGAGCCTCCCCCTTGCCCTGATCCTATTCGTCGAAGCGTGGGGAACGAGCAGAACGCTGGCGTTGCGGCATGGCGATACGCTCGACCCCAATCGTGAACTGGTGGCGCTTGGATTTGCGAATCTGGCTGCAGCGAGCGTTGGAGGACAGCCAGTCGGGGCGGGCTTTTCAGCCTCGTCGGCCAATGACGCTGCGGGTGCAACCAGTCGCCTCGCCGGAGCGGTCGCCGCAATCGCGCTGGCCGCGCTGTTGCTCGTCGCGTTGCCGTTGATCGCGCGAGTGCCGAGCGCGGTTCTGGCCGCGATCGTCGTCGCCGCGCTGGCCCATGCGCTGGATCCGCGCCCGCTGTTGCGGTTGTGGCAGCTAGGACGGGATCAGTGGGTCGCACTTGCCGCGGCGGTCGGCGTGCTTGCCTTTGGCGCTCTCTATGGGATGCTGCTTGCGGTATCGCTGTCGGTGCTGGCCATCGCCCGACGTCTGTCGGAGCATGACATCGATCGGCTGGGCCAGCTCGACGGGGGACGCAACTACGTCGATCTGGCACGCCATCCCGACGCCCATGTCGATCCCGCCGTCCTCGTCGTCCGCCCACGAGAACCGCTGTTCTTCGGCAATGCCGAGGCTATCATGAACGCCATCGAACGCGCGACGGGCGCGGAGACGCGGGCCGTGGTTCTCAGCCTCGAGGAAAGCTACGATCTCGACAGCAGCGCGGTCGACGTTTTGAGCGAAAGCGCAACCCGGCTCCAGGCACGCGGCCAGCGCTTGATCCTAGGGCGACTGAAGGACCCGGTGCGCGAATTGCTTGCCGTGGCGGGAGAACCGCTGGCAACGCTTGCCACCGAAGGCCATCGAAGCGTCGCCGACGCGGTTGAGTCAGCGCGCGCCCAACCCGGGTTACAGGAGATACCTCATTGAGAAACAGCCGCGAACCCATCGTGACTCCCATTCAGATCGCCTCTCTCCGTCCGACGCAAATTACCGTGGGATTGCACGAAGTGGAGCGCAAGCGCCTGCAATGGCGCGGTGAGGGAGAACACGGCGGCGCCTATCTTGGTCGGCATATGATCCCTGTCGTGCTCGGGCCTAAGCGGCGGCCCTATGTGATTGATCATCATCACCTGGCACGAGCACTTCATGACGAAGGGCAAAGCGAAGTACTAACGACGGTGGTTGCCGACCTTCACCAGCTTAGCCTTCCGGCATTCTGGATATTTCTCGATAATCGTGGCTGGCTCCATCCGTTTGACGCCGACGGCAAGCGGCGCGACTATTCGGCAATCCCCAAGCGAGTTGCCAAGCTAGTCGACGATCCATTTCGATCACTGGCGGGGGCGGTGCGCGAAGCAGGCGGCTATGCCAAAGATACCACGCCGTTCAGCGAATTCATTTGGGCGGACTATTTCCGCCGCCGGCTCAAGCGTCCGCAGCTTGAAGCCCATTATGAGCGCTCAGTCGCCAAAGCCTTGGTTCTTGCGCACGCGCATGAGGCTTCCTTCATGCCGGGATGGTGCGGTCCTGACCACTTCCTCTCAGCGCCGTAAGCGAGATCGCTTAAGCTGAACGTTGATCATATGCGTCCTCCCGGGAATGGCCGCTCGTAAGCTCATGAAAACTTTGCAGAGCGGCCGGGTCTAGGCGCTTTGTCGACAGACCCCTAGACTTGGCTGTTAGCCGACTGATAGATATTGGCGGCATAGAGGTTGGCATCGTCGAGGCTCGGGCCTTAGTGTTAGTTAAACACTCGGTTTGATAGCCGCTGACGGATCGCGTCCGCCCCAGGTCATTCAGCAGGCGATCAGCGGATTGGAGAAAGGTGGCCGCCTTGGCGTCCACGCTCGCAGACTGCAAAGCGATAGAGGTTTTGTGGCATTTTTCTACCGTCGCTGAACGGTATGAGATTTTGCTAAGGCTGGCCCAAAGGACATATTCTGATGCTCCACTGGCCGTTCATTCTCGTCCTGATCCATCTCGTGTTGATCGTTCGCGCGTTACTGGTTGAGGGACGCGATCCCTATTCACGGTTAGCTTGGGTGCTGGCGCTCCTTTTATTTCCGATCGCGTCGATCGTCGCCTACTTGTTGCTCGGCGAACCATGGGTTTCGGGCCGCTTCCGGCGACAAGCGGACTGCGCCTACAAAGAACTGGCTAAGCTGCAGCCCGATCCGCTGGATGACGACGCAATTGAAGCGATCCCCGAAGCTGATCGTGGTCCATTCCAGGTGGTCCAGCATATCAGCCGCTTCGCGGCGACCAGCGGAAACACGGTCGCGTTGATGGCCGACAGCAATGACGCCATCGCGGCGATGGTGGCGGCGATGGCGGCGGCCGAGCATCACATCCATCTCACCACCTATATCTGGCTTACTGATCGTAACGGCCGGTCAGTGGTGAAAGCGCTAATCGCGGCGGCGAAACGAGGGGTTAAATGCCGCGTCTGCGCCGACGCGATCGGGTCGCGCTTGATGATCCGGGCGCCACAGTGGGAGGCTATGAAGCAGGCCGGGGTCAAGCTTTGCCCCTCGCTTGGCCGAGAAGGGCGGTTGAGCTTCATCGCTGCGCACCGCATCGACTTGCGCAACCATCGCAAAATATTGATCATCGATGGACGCGTTGCCTTCATCGGAAGCCAGAATCTGGCGGATCCTGAGTTTCGAATAAAGGCGAAGTTTGCGCCTTGGGTGGATATCATGCTGCGTGTCGACGGGCCGGTAGCTGCCCAGAACGACATCCTGTTCGCCAGCGATTGGGTGATTGAGAAGGGCGAGGATCTGAGCCGAGAGCTCTGCGGCGCGCCGGTCACCGGAACCGGCGACGTCACCGCGGTCGCTTTCGGGACCGGCCCCTTGTCGCATCGCGGGGCGATGTCTGACGCATTCGTCGGCCTGCTCTATGCTGCGAATGAGGAAGTCGTCATCACGACACCCTATTTCGTGCCCGATCCGCCATTGCTAGCGGCCCTGCTGAGTTGTGGGCGACGGGGCGTGAAGACCAGCCTCATCCTGCCCCGGCACAACGACAGCCGGGTTATCGGCGCAATCAGTCGCGCGCTTTATCCACAACTCGTCGATGCTGGGATCAGCCTATTTGAATATCGCCCGGGACTGCTTCATGCGAAGACGATGGTCGTGGATGGCGTGCTGTGCCTGCTGGGCTCGTCGAACATGGATCGGCGTAGTCTCGAGCTGAACTTCGAGAACAATCTGCTCTTTCATTCGCGTGCAGTGGCTGCGCTGATCCGCGAGCGGCAAGACTCCTATCTGGCGGACAGCGATGCGGTTGACCCCGACACGGCGCGAAATCGATCGGTCTTCAAGCGGCTCGCAGACAATATACTGACCATGGCAGGAGCACTTTTTTAGGGAGCCGATTGGCATAGTGATCGCAGCCCAACCGAGGAACGGCTGCGTAAGAGATCAAAATGACCGGCATCGAAACGACCGCTGTTGGGCGCATTCCCGCCGAACGTCGTAAATTGCACGGAAGGCGGCTTGGGTTGGTGAGATATTTCCGGGAACGTCCGGAGATGGGCGCAAAGCGGACAAATCTTCGAGTGTTCACAAATGATTAGTGCCCCAATATCTGCAACCTGCGGTCGTTAAAACGATTGCATGGGCAATCTCGAGATCTCTCGATCGGTTTCTCCATGGTACATGCACATAAACCGGCCGCGAATGCCCGCCAGCGCCATTGGCTGCACACTCCGCAGAGTGGCGGTCATACATTCGCTATACGAATGATAGGCATATTTCGGAACGTAGCCCTCGCCCAATGCATGAAGCGGCTCGCCTTGCACGGACACGACCAGTGCCGAGAACCATGCCTTGTTCACTTCAGAATTATCCTCGTTTGAAGTTAGCCGCGAGGGCCCAGCCGCTCCCGCGTAAACTAAGCCGTCAAGCAACGCACCGGTCGCCAAGCGCCCACGACGATGCGGCGCGGGCGGTTTATTCCCAGCAACCGCAATAGCCTTATCGCCACGAGCCCTAGCTAACTCACCGAGCTGATTTGAGTTCTCGGGAATTGCCCGACCCTCAGTTGTAAAGCGGCACCGTCCGGTCAGTTCGCGCCCGGCCACGAAATACTGCACCGTCACGTCTCTCCCGTCACCGCGCGCGATCTCATCCGTGTCGGCATCGGCAGAGGGGAACATCGGTAAGTCGTGGGCCCAGGCCCACGAGCAGTAATCTTTCTCCCAGCTTCGCGCGACCTGAGCCAATTGAGTGCGCCAGGCTGCGTCGTCAGTCGTCGGTCGCGTCGCTGGCTCAGCGCGTATCGCTTCAATGGTATGCTGGACGCTACTCGCGTCCGACGCAGTCTTCTTGAGATTGACGGCCCCCTGCCCCGCATCGTTCAATGTATAAGCTGCTGCCCCAAGCAGCGCTGCTGCGACGAGCCCCTGTACCAAGCGCATGTACGATCCCCCGCTCGCCCGGCAGGAGCCGGGTGGTTCGTAACGTGCGAGCACGGGTGCAGCACGCCCCACGTATTCGCCGTGAGGCTATTGTATTTCGCGGGCCGCCCGACAGGAGCGGACCCATGCTCAGCACATCACTGTGCGTCGCGAAGGCTTACGAGACCCGAGCGACGCAACCAGTGTTACCGGCAACTTCTCAAAATGTCACCAGCAGCTTTGCTGAAACAAGGAGACGCCCTCGCCCTTCTCAATATAACCCGCCTTCAACGCCGCCCACTCGCGCCGTTTATGAGCGCCGTGTAAATTTTCAGGCCCGCCTCCGGGTCTGCCCTGAGCCTCTTGAGCTCCTCCTCGTCCGGTATTTCCACAACTCGCGCCGCCCACTGCTCCGCATCGGTTTGATAATTGAGGATAGTTCGCACAGCGTCCTGTTTCCCAGCGAGAGCTTGCTGGGCGGTCCGAGTAAGGATTGCTTCAATCATCGTCATTTTAGTCTTCTTATCGTTAATGGTAATTGAAATTTCGCGCTGCGAAACTCTGTTCAGAAGCTCCATCAACGTCTCGCGCTTGGCAGCTTTTTTCTTGCCTTTCGGCCGCCCACTGGGATTGCCTGACTGGCCCTTGGCGAACCGGTGCTGGGCCGGCGGACGACAATATCCGACCGCGTAATCGCCGCTCTGCCCTTTCGACCGCCGGCTCACGCTTCACCTCCCAGGCGCTCGCGGGAAACCGCGTCGAACGTGCCTCCGTGTTCAGAAAGGATAGCGTTTTTACCGGTGAGCGCCTGGTAGCGGCGGATGATGACGTCACAGTACAATGGGTCATATTCGATCATCCGCGCCGTCCTGCCGCATCGGTCTGCCGCGATTAGCGTCGTGCCTGAGCCACCGAAACAGTCGAGCACGATGTCGCCACGGCGCGTACAGTCCTCTATGGCATCAACGACAAGCTTGAGGGGCTTCACCGTGGGGTGCATCGAAAGCTCGTCGGCCCGCGTCGCGGACATGCTGCTGATGCCCGCATAGTCCCATACGTTAGTCCGGTAGCGACCCGACTCGCCGAGGCCGAAATTGTTTAGGTGCGGCGCCTTTCCGATCTTGTAGATGAACACCAGCTCGTGCTTGCTTCGGTAAAACGACCCCTGTCCGCCGTTCGTCTTGTTCCAGACGCAAAGCTGCTTCAGGCCGTCCAAGACAAGGTCACCAGCGTTCATCAGCTCCAGCATATGGCGCCAGTCCATGAAGATATAAGCCAGTGCTCCATCACGAGCATTTCCCGCCGCGAGGCCAAGGGTTATCGCGAGAAAGGCCGTGAATTCTTCAGGCGACATTTCGCCGCTGGCCATGGCAAACTCACGGTGCTTCGTCTTTCCCGATCCCGAGACGTGTCCGTTTATCGGGACATTATAAGGAGGGTCCGTGAACACTAGGTCCGCCTTCGATCCATTCATAAGGCGGTGGAACACTTCAATTTGCTGAGCATCACCGCACACCAACTGATGCCGTCCAAGCGTCCAGAGGTCGCCAACACGCGAAACCGGGGTTTGCTGAGGCAGGGGCACGATGTCGCCGCCGTCAATTGTTTCAGGTGACGAGGCGGTCGCCGTGTCCAGTGCGATGTCGATTTCCGCGATCGAGAAACCCGTTACGTCCATATCGAAGCCGGCATCGATCAGACTTTGAAGCTCCGCGGCCAGCATCTCCTGGTCCCAGCCGGCATTGAGGGCGAGTTTGTTGTCCGCAATGACAAGTGCGCGCCGTTCCTCCGGGCCGAGATGAGAGAGCCGCACAACTGGTACCACCTTCATCCCAAGCTGCTTCGCGGCAGCCAGTCGCCCGTGACCGGCAATGATCTGGAGCTCGTCTGAAACCAGGATCGGATTTGTAAATCCAAACCGATCTATGGATCCGGCGATTTGTTTGACTTGTGTCGCGGAGTGAGTGCGCGCGTTTCGCCCATATGGCTTGAGCAACTTTAAAGCTACGTTCTCTATTTGCATTTCATTTGCCCCTATCAGCTCCCCTAACAAGGGACATTTTGATCTCAACGAATTCTAATTTCAATCCGTTAAATATTTTGGGGGCATTTATGACGGCTGTTTTTTACTCGGTTGACGGTCCTGTCAACTTAAGGCAATTGATATAATACTTAAATATCTGACACTTAAAATCTCGGTCGAGCAGACGGCTGGGATCCAGCGAACCGGAAAAAAAGACTCAATTGTTAAAATTTTTTGCCGCTTTTTTAGGGGTTTGGAATGCCTCGGATGCTACCAGGAGGCACGCAGTCTAAATGCTGGGCGTCCGCGGACGTGCGCGATTCGGCCAGCTTGCCGAACTCAGTATTCCTGAAATTGTAATCTGAATACTTGTCGGCTCCGTCGTTGCACCGAACAACGCGGCGATGATGACGAACAGCAGGGAGTGTCCGATCGCTGATGTCGATCCCAGCGATCCTTGCTTCCATTTTTTTCATTCCCTGATAGCTCGCCTAGGGAATGCACGAAATTTCCGTGGCGTTTTCAGAGCGTTGTGCGCCACACGGTCGTCGAATTGCATAAGTACGGCGCTGTTTGCCTGTTCTTTTCGCTGTTAGCAGGCAATCGTCTGTGAGAGACGGGTTCGCGGTGCACTGCGTCGCGCACCACTCGACGCTTAGTGCTGGGGCGAAAAGTCACATCGAAGTTTCGCGTAACGAGGCTTCGCCCAAGCGGTGACCAGGCGACTGCTGTCACGAAAGCTGCGAATCGCAATCCGCTCGAGTTCGGACCGATTGTAACAGCAGCAGCCCCGCGATCAGAAGTCCGGACAGCGGCAATAGGCCAACCCGTTGGGATCCACTCATCGCAGTGGCAACCTGAACGAGCAGCGGGCCAAGCCACATGGTCGCGGTTCCGGCGATCACGAATAGTCCGAAGAAAATGCCGATGCGGTCGGGTGGAGCGACCCGGGTGAGCATCGTCCGGCTCGACGAATAGGCGGCGGTCACGGTGACCGCGCCGAGGATGCTGGCCAGGATCAACCCGACCTCGGGGGCAGTGGTGAACATCGGGCCGTTCCACAGCGGGACGTGGGCGGCGGGGTTGAACGGTTGGTAGAAAAACGACGTCTTCGTATTACCGAGCAGCAGGAGCTGGGAGACGATCACGCCGATGATCTCGATCGTCAGCGCGCGCTTCGGGCCGAGACTGCTATCGAGCTTGCCCGCTAGGAGCCCGCCGACGACCGAGAAACTGCTGAGGATCAGGCCGTAGGCAAGCAACTGCAGCGTCTGCCAGCCCATCGCGCCCGCGGCATAGACGCCGATGAAGATGAGGATGCCCGTCAGCCCGTCAGTGAATAATAGTCTGGAGCCGAGGTAAACGAGCGCATCGCGATGCCCCCGCGCCTCGACGAACAGCTTCCGCAGGTCACCGACTGCGAGGCGGACCGCTTGGCCGATCTTGATCCCGGTGGCGGGAACGTCGGGGACATAGCGCAGCAGCGGGATCGTCAGGAGTGCCAGCAGGACGGCGATGATCGGGCCGACGATGCGGTCAGTCTGGTGGCTCGCAGGATCGAGCCCGAACAGCGGCTGCGAGGGGATGAAACTCCACGCCACCTTGCCCGGAAGTGCGAACGCCCACAGCGTGAAGGCGAGAAGGGTCACCGAGACGAAATTGCCGAGCGCAAGCGCGAGCCCCGACGCTTCGCCCGCGCGTTTCATCCCTGCGGCGGGAAGGAGCAGCGCATTGTGAAGCGTCTCGGTGTAGGCGAACAGCGCGCCGAGCAGCGCGAGCATGGCGATGACGGTGGTGATGCCGAGCCCCGCGTCGCCCGGCCTCGCGAACCATAGTAGCGCAATCAGCGGCACCATCATCGCGACCACTGCCGCCAGCCACGGCTTGCGTGGGCCCATCCGATCGACCGTCGCGCCCAGCAACGGTGCCGTGAGCATGACCAGCCACCCGCCATATTTCGCGCCCGACGCGACCAGTTCCTGCCCGCGCACCGGATCGCCGATGACGCTCGTCACCAGATAGGGCACGAACACATAGATTGTGATGAGGATGACATAGGGGTCGCGTCCGCCCTGGAACATCGCCCAGCTCCAGATCGAGCGGGTGTTTGCGCTAGTCGGGTTCGCGGCAAGCGGCTCGCTCACGCGCCCGACAGGACGGCCTCAACCAGCCCCGCTGCCTTGGCATAGGGCGCATAGAAGGCGGCGATCATGTCGCCCTCGCCGCGGATCACGACGCCGCGTTGGTTGGAAAATTCGCGATAGCCCTCGATACCGTGGTGACGGCCCATGCCGCTCATGCCCGATCCGCCAAAGCCCAATGAAGGCAGCGCGCCCTGCACTGCGCAAGTGTTGACGCACGCCCCGCCCGAGTGGGTGCGGTCGAGCACATCACGGGTCAGTGCCTCGTCAGCGCCGAACACATAGAGCCCGAGCGGGCGCTCGCCGGCGTTGATCCCGGCGATAACGGCATCCAGATCGTCATAGGGGACGATGGGCAGGATCGGGCCGAAGATCTCCTCCTGCATGATGCGCAGGTCGGCGGCAGGATCGATCACCAGCGACATCGGCATCCTCCGCGACGTGGCGTCGACACTGTCGTCGGATTCAAGCGTGACGATCTGCCCCTGCCGCTCGCGTACTTCGGCGAGCATGTCAGTCAACCGCGCAAGATGGCGCGGCGAGATGATCCCGGTGACCTCGTCGCCGCGCGCATAATCGGGCGCGGCTTCCGCCAGGAACGCCTTGGCATGGTCGACGAATGCATCGACCTCGCCGCGCGGCACGAGCGCATAATCGACCGAAATGCACATCTGGCCATTCTTGATGATCTTGGTGCCGATGACCGACTCGACATTGGCGGCGTTGACCGATCCGAGAGTCATGATCGCCGGGCATTTTCCACCGAGTTCGAGCGTCACTGGGGTCAGATTGGCGGCGGCGGCCTGCATTACCTGGCGGCCGACGTTGGGGTTGCCTGTGTAGAGGAGGTGATCCCACGGCGTGGCCGCGAAAGCTTGGGCGACGTCGAGCCCGCCATTGACGACATGGACGACCGCAGGGTCGAATGCGGCGGCGACCATCTCGGCCAGCAACGCGCCGCACGCCGGGGTATATTCGGATGGCTTGATGATCACCCGATTCCCCGCCGCGAGCATTTCGGTCAGCGGACCGACCGACAGGTCGAACGGGAAATTCCAGGGCACGATATTCCCGACCACGCCCTTGGGCTGGAGCTGGACAAATGCCTGCGCGGTGCCGTGGAGCGCGGCTTCGGTGTGGCGAACCGATGGCCGCATCCACTCCTCGAGATGCTCGAGAACATATTGCGCGCGACCGACGACGCCGAGGACTTCGATCAGGTCCGACGCGGGTCGCGGGTGCGCGCCGAAGTCGGCAATGAGCGCGTCGCCGATCTTCTCGCGGTTGGCCATCATCATGCCGATCAGCGCCATCAGCCGTTCGCGGCGGACCTCGATCGACGGATTGCGGTCGGTCGAGAAGGCCGCCTTCTGCGAGGCGAACGTGGCAGCGAGATCGCCGATCGCGGCACTGTCGTCGGCGGGGTGGACGACCGGATTGGAGACGCTTTCGAGGATCGACATCTGAGTGTCCTTCAGGAAGTTGGGGCTTGGCCGAGCATGGCGGCGAGCAGTTCGGTCCGTTCGTCCCTCACCACTTCGGGCTCGCGAACGACCTGCGCGTGGAAATCGCGCAGCTCCTCGGGAATGTACCAGTGAAGCGTGTCCGAAACGTAAGCCTGCCAAACCACTTCGGCGACCGCCGACGGTGCAATCAGTCGCCACATTCCGTCCGGCGGGGCCATGCCGCGCACGGGGTCGGACAGTAGAGGCGTATCGATCAGGCCGGGGAGGAGGTCGTTGGCGCGCACACCATAGCGCTTGAGTTCGATCGACAGCGCCTCGGTCAGCCCGCGAACAGCATGCTTGGTCGCCGAATAGATACTGATCCCGGCAGTGCCGAAGATTGCCGACGACGACGACATGTTGAGCAGCAGCGAGCCTGGAGTCGCGCGCAAGAACGGGATTGCCGCGCGCGCGCCGATGATCACGCCGATCAGGTTGATGTCGATGACCCGCTTGATCTCGTCCCACGGCTGCTCATCGAGCAGGCCGCCGGCGCCGACCCCGGCATTGTTGAACATCAGGTCGAGCGTTCCGCCGGTCGCCTCGCCGAAGCGCGCCATCGCCGCCCGGAACGCGTCGGGATCGGCGACGTCAAGCAGCTCGAACAGGCCATGGCCGTCGATCTCCACCGCAAGGCTGTCGAGGCCGGCCTGGTTGACGTCGTAAGCGCCGACGAACCAGCCTTTTCTCGCGAACAGCAGCGCGGTCTCGCGCCCCATCCCCGACGCCGCGCCCGTAATGAAGATCGACTTTCGCGCCTCAGCCATCAACGGATTCCTTGTTGCCATGCGCGTGCGCGCCGTCGAGTTCGAGCCCGTCGAACGTACCCGCCCTGCGCCATTCTGCGAGAATGTTGACGAATGCGACCGGCCCCGCGCCGAACGGCAAATTGCGGTCCGAAGCGACCGAGCGCTGGCCCTCGTTATTATAGAAGCCCGGCGTGCAGCTCTCGAGGAATGCGCGGCGTGCTTCTGACAAGTCTAGCACGGCCTGAACCCATTGCTGTTCGGCCTCGGCCGTCGCTTCGACCGTTTCGATCTCCCGCTCGCGCGTGCTCGAGACGAGATAGGCGAGATGTTTCGACTGCTCATCAATCATGTGCGGGAAGTTCACTGACATCCCCGATTGGGTCTGGCTCATGACGAAGCAGTTGGGAAAGCCGCGGCTGTGCATGCCATGGAAAGAGATCATTCCGTCGGCCCATTTGTCGTGCAGCGCCTGCCCGTCGACCCCGACGACTTCGAAACCGGATCGCTTCGAATAGTCGGTCGCGGTTTCGAATCCGGTGGCGAAGATCAGGCAGTCGATTTCGTGGCTTTGGCCGCCGGCGACGATGGCATGATCGGTAATTGCCTCGACCCCGCGTCCCTTGGTATCGACCAGCGTGACGTTGGCGCGGTTGAAGGTCGTCAAATAATCGTCGTGGAAGCAGGGCCGCTTGCAGTGAAGGCTGTACCACGGTTTCAAGGCGTCGGCGGTAACGGGGTCTTCGACCAATTCGTCGATACGGTCGCGGACGCGGGCCATCGCCTCGAGATCGGCCTCTTCGAAGATCGCATCGGGCGTGCGCGTCGGATCCTGCGCAAACTTCTCGCGCGCTGCCTTGGCGAGGATCGTCCAGCCGTCGCCGACCAGGTCGGGGACATGGAGGTCGCCGGTGAACTGGCAGGTAAAACTCTCGATCCGCTTCTGCTGCCAGCCCGGTTCGAGCCCGGCATACCAGTCGGGATCGGTGTCGGAATTGTTGCGCACATCGAGCGCCGACGGGGTGCGCTGGAACACGAACAGCTGCTTGGCGTCGCGAGCGAGGGGTGGGATGCATTGGACAGCGGTAGCCCCGGTGCCGATGATGCCCACGCGCTTATCGGCGAGGCCGTTCATCGGCGCAGTCGCGCTGCCACCGGTATACGCATAATCCCAGCGGCTCGTGTGGAAGCTATGGCCCTTGAACATCTCGATGCCGGGAATGTCAGGCAATTTAGGACGGTTGAGCGGGCCGGTCGTCAGCACGACGAATTGCGCACTGAATTCATCGCCGCGGTCAGTTGCGACGCGCCACCGCGCGGTTCCGCCATCCCAACTCAGGCGCGTGACCTGGGTCGAGAAGATCGCCTCGTCGTAAATGCCGAAATGGCGCGCGATGCGGCGGCAATGCTCGCGAATTTCGGCCGCCTTTGAATAGCGCTCGGTCGGCATGTAGCCGGTTTCCTCGAGCAACGGCAGGTAGATATAGCTTTCGACATCGCACGCTGCGCCGGGATAGCGGTTCCAGTACCATGCGCCGCCGACATCGCCCCCGGCCTCGACAATGCGCACTTTTGGTATGCCCGCCTGCTTCAATCGTGCCGCCGTCAGCAGCCCGCCGAACCCGCCGCCGACAACCAGCACATCGACCTCATCGCAGATTGGCTCGCGTTCGACCCTTGGCGTGTAGGGGTCGGCGACGAGGTTGGGCGACACCTCGGCAATGTCGCGGTAGCGACGGTCCCCAGCCGCAACGCGCGCATTGCGTTCGGCCGCATATCGCTTGCGCAGATGTTCGAAGTCCAGTTCGGAAGGGTCGATGTCAGCCATGCTCAATCCCACTGCGAAATTGCGGTGCGGCAGCTCGTATTGAGCCCCCGCACACGATCAGAAGCGCTTGCTTAAGGTGACGCCAAAGGTGCGCGGTTCGCCAAGGAAGCCGGTGTAGCTGCCATCTTGCGCGACGGTCGGGAAGCTCAACACCACAGTCTTTGTATTGGTCAAATTGCGCGCCCAGAACAGGATTTGCACGCCGAGCGGTTCGCTGGCGATGCCGAGGCTGGCGTTGACGTTGTGGACGCCGAAAGTGCCGACATTCGCCGGGGTCGTTTCGGTCAACAGCGTCTTGCTGCTGTAGTCATATTCGCCTCGGAGGAATCCACTCAGACCATTGCCGAACTTCTGTGAAATCGTTGCCGAGGTGGACGTGTTCCATTTGGGAATTCCCGCCGGGCGCTGCCCTGACAGGTCCCGGAAGAACGGGATAGCATTGGTCGAAGGGTTCCGCGGGCAACGTACCGTGTCGAAGGCAACGCACGGCGCGCGAGTGAAGCTGTTGTATTTGGCGTCCAGATAGGTGACCGCGCCAGTCAGGGCGAGCCACGGCAGCGGCCGGACGGCAGCATCGATCTCGAAGCCCTTGACCGACTCCTTGCCAGCGTTGACCAGGCTGTAGCCCGTTCCGGTGTAGGCGTTTGACTGGAAACCCTTGATGGCTTGGTTGAACACGGCAAGGTTCACAAAGCCGCCGCGGAAATTGGTTTTCAGGCCCGCCTCGTAGAGGGTGACACTTTCGGGATTCGCGGTCCGGCCGACGCCATTGTTCGGCGCCCGCGCATCGGTCGAAAGGTTGAACGCGCCCGCCTTCCAGCCGGTCGAGAAACTGACATAGGCATTGACCCGCCCAAACTTATATTGCGCGCGGGCAAGATAGGTCAGCTTGTGGGCCTTGAGGACGCCAGACTCGTTGGCGTTGGGATAATTGACGGGGCCATGGGTCGGTACGTCGCGGTAGAAGAATTGCACCGGGTTGAGGGCCGCGAATGCATTTGCGGGCACACCGATATAAGGCAGCTGCGGGACATTCTGCAGGTTGAGAAGTGAAAACTTGTCGTAAAGTACAATGTTCGAGGTCGAGGCTTTCCGATCGCTCAGATAGGCCAGTCCCCCAGTCAGCGTGAGTGCGTCGGTGACCTTGTAATCGGCTTGGCCGAACAGCGAGTAACTATCCTGCTTCAAGGTAAATGGCGCAACAATCGCAACCCCCGGCTGAAAATAGGTGCGACCCGCAACAATCGACGGCGTGACATAGCCCTGCAGCGTCTCGAGCAAGGTAATGTTGCCTCCGCTTAGAACATCGACATATGGGCGAATGTCGCGGCCAAAGTTGATCGTGCTCGACGTCTCCAGATTTTCATGGTCGTAAAAGGCGCCGACCAGCCAGTTGAACCGACCTTTCCCGTCGGATGCGAGGCGGAATTCCTGAGTGAAAGTCTTGGTACGGGTATGATCGACCCGGCTCGCGATATCGGCGCTAGTGAAGTCGACATCCTGCGCGCTGTTGTTAAGCTGGTCGCGATAGGCGGTGATCGAGGTCAGCTTGGCGCCGCCGAAATCATAATCAACCTCGCCTGAAATCCCCTTGCCGACGATAGTATTGGTCGGATCGACATTCAGCGTCGTCTCGCGATTATATTTGCGATTGGGGTCGCCAATTTTCGCGCCGAGGCCAAATGGTCGAGGAGCGCCGATGAATTGCGACGCGGGGCCATTCAGCAATTGCACCGTGCCGCAACACAGCTCATCGATCCTGTTGTAGTCGGCGATGATCCGAACCCCGAGCTGGGAAGTCGGGGTCCACAGCAGATCGCCCCGCACCGAGTAGCGGTCGCGATTGTTGAGCCGGGTGCCGGTGGCGAGATTGCGAATCGTGCCGTCGCGATCATTCACGTTGCCCGACAGGCGCAGCGCGAGCGTCTTGCTCAACGGCCCGGTCACGGTACCTTTGGCCACGACCTGACCGTAATTGCCCAGTGTAACCTCGGCACTTCCGCCGGGTTTGAACTGCGGCCGACGCGTAACAATGTTGATCGCGCCGGCCGAGACGTTCTTGCCAAACAAGGTCGATTGCGGGCCACGCAACACTTCGATCCGCTCAACTTCCGGAAGATCGTTAAGCGAGGCGGCGCTGCGCGAGCGATAAACGCCATCGATGAACACGCCGACGGAGCCTTCAATGCCGACATTGCCGGCGCCATTGCCGAAACCGCGGATATAGAAGTTGGTTTCCGCGACAGAGGTGCCCTGGGTCACCTTGAGCGATGGAACCACTGACTGGAGATCGCTCAGATCGCGGATCTGGGCGCGCTCGATCGTCTGCTGACTGGTAACGGCGACCGAGACTGGCACGTCCTGCAGGGTCTGCACGCGCTTGGTCGCCGTAACGATAATGTCGCTCGAGCTATCGGCAATGCTCGAGCCCGTTGCGGGGATCCCTGGGGCAGAGGTGACCGGTACGGTGACATCCTGAGCCGACGCCGCGCTTGCTAAGGTCAAGGTTACCGCCAAAAGTGAAGCGCCTGCGAAATATGTTCGAGCCATGTCCATCTCCCGGTGGCTCGATGTTTTCCCGAGCCTGTAGACGAATTCTAGCTCGGACTAGATTTTGGTACAAGCTAGAAAACACACATTGCCCGAATTGCTGGCGCCCGTTAGGTCAGCGTCGTGGACCATACCGCTACTTCCTCGCGAGCCATCGCCGACCCTGCCTCGCGGACCGTCTCGCGAAAGTCGATTTCGAAGAGCCACAAGTCGGCAAGCAAGCGTCGCGCGATCATGCGGGTGGCGATCGACGTCATTAATCTGCGCAGCTTCGCGCTCGCGACGATGACTGAAATTGCCGACAGGCTCGGTTTGAAGGACGCCGCACTTTACTATTATTTTCCGGGCAAACAGGCTCTCGTCTATGCCTGCCACGTCGATTCGATGGAGCGGTTCGAGCGGCTAGTCGGCGAAGCCGAGGCGAGCGCATGCGATGGACTCGGCAAAATCGGCTTGCTGCTCAAACTGTTTCTCGAAGACTCCGAAAGCCATGGCCAGCACCTTTATTTTGGCGACCACAGTTACCTCGCCGAGCCGGATAGGCTCGCGATCGACGACTGGGCGGCGCGTCTCACCAAACGCATCGAGGGATTTATTGAAGCGGGCATTGCTGACGGTTCAGTTCGGATGTGCGAAGCAGAGCTCACCGTTCAGCTGATTCTGGGCATGCTGATCTGGCTCGGCAAGTGGGCCCCGTCCATCGAAGGTTTGACTGCAGAGCGGCTGCTTGCTTCGCTCTCGTCGCTAACCATCGGCGGGCTGCGCGCAGAGCCGACGCGACACTGTCTTCCGTGAAACAAGCCACGCGGCCGTTCTTCGGAGACGTTCTCAAGCTGCGTTTCCCTGCCCGCCTCGCGAATGGCGAGCAGGTCAGCCGCCATTTCAGGACGTGATTGGACGGCCGGAGCGCGATTCGCCCGCCGGGACCCGACGGACCCAAGTCCGCCCAACGTGCCAATCTCAATGACAGAATAAACGGCTGCTTTCGGTATCGGCGGTCCTGCTCACGAACGATTGAGGATAGGCGCTTATCAGACTTCCTGTTGCTCGCGATCTCGTTGAATACGCGTCAAATTAGCGAACGCAGTAGGCGCCGCCTTTCGAATTCTCTGTACAAGGGCGAGCTTTGCGGAGTCGTCATGATCGACGGCCGCCATAAGGCCCGAGAAGCCATCAAGCCGCGACTTCCGCAGCCACGCGCGAGAGTCGCTGTCGTGAGACTGTCGTTGCTGATTCGCCATATTTCCCAAGATCAGTGGCACGTAGTCAGCGACGGTGTCGCCCATCGACACCGGCTCGCACAGCGCATTCTTGATTTCATCATCATGTTTGTGCGCCTCGACAAAGGCGATCATCGCTGCGCTGAGTGATGTACGCGGGGACAAGACATATTGGAGAATGATCCGGTCGCCTTGAAAGACGGGCTGGACCGGACACGGGACTGCCCCCGATGCCGTGCAATCAATGTACATCGGTGACCCACACGTCGGTTCGTTGCCATCGGCAAACTCAATTGACCCGGCCTGGATCGTCCGCACTCGCCCGCGTCGGACCACCTTCTTGATCCTTTGAAGCACCTTGATCTCGTGCGTTGACATCGTCGCAAAGTGCATCGTCCGTGGCCTCACGCTGCGATCGATCCGTAACATCACGCCGGTTCGTTCGAGACGATCGAACAGGTCGTCGAGGTCAGCCGCTTCAGCGTATGCTTCCATCTGCGCAGCCTGCGCGCCGATGCAGACTTCGAAGAAGTCCATGGCCGGTTGTATGGCCTGTCGATTGATCAGCCAGGATTCGCGCGGTCGTACCCAAGTGACGGCCTCGGGCAAAACGCCAGTGGTCAGCAGCCAATGGGCCACGTCCATGCCAGTCTTTCCGCCGCCCAGGATCACGTATCCGCTTGGAGGCGGTCCGTGACGCAGAACGGTCGCTAGGCGGTGCGGTGTAACGAGTTGTACGCCATCTCCGACCAGGAAGCTCGGCGTGTGGAGCGCTGGAACCGATGCTTCCAGATAGGTAGCATCGACCGTCTTTCGCCGGACCCGGAGCTTCGACATGGCACCGGAGGTCAACGACACAAATGTGCCATTGCCTTTGTATTCGGACAACGGGTGGTAGGTCACCCGGCCGCTCGGAAGGAAAATGCGACGCATCACCTGTTCGAAGTATGCACGCACCTCGGTACCGCTCGAGAGTTCGTAAAGTCCGGCGTTGTGACCATTTGTGTCCTTTGCGCCCGTGCCCAGGGGTAATGAATTCACTCCATAGAGCATCGACGGCTGGTGAAGGGTGACGAACGGATAGGCGTGGTTCCAATGGCCGCCGGGCGCTGCTTCGCGATCGACGATCGTCAAATGAGCATCGGTTTCGGTCAGCAGGGTGTCGGCGAAGGCCATGCCGACAGCCCCCGCGCCAATGATCAGATAATCGGTTTCGGTCACTATCCGCGCGCTTCGAGGACCATGTTGAATGGACCATCGGTCGCACGCCGGACACTGCCAAAGCCGCCGCTGCGGATAACCTCGCTCAGGCGCGCCTCGCCGGCCTGAGCGCCCAAGCCCTCGCCGACCTCTTGGTCGAGCGACGTTGGAATGCAGATCATCGTCGACGCATTGTAGAACAGCCGCCCGACCGGGTTCATGTTGTCCGCAGGGGTATCGCCCGCGTTCGGCTCGACGATCATCCATGTGCCGTCGTCGGCAACAATGCGACGCATATGCGCTGCGCATCCCGGTGGGTCGCCCATGTCGTGCAGGCAGTCATACATGGTGACGAGGTCGAAGCCCTGTTCGGCAATTTCCTTCGCCGCGACTGCCTCGAACCGCACGCGATCGCCAAGTCCGTGCTCCCGGGCATGCTCTCGCGCCGAAGCGATCGACGGTTCGTGAAAGTCGAAGCCGACGAAACTGCTCTTGGGGTAAGCCTTGGCCATAAGCAGGGTCGAGAAGCCGACGCCACAGCCGACATCTGCAACACGTGCTCCGGCTTGGAGCTTTGCCTCGACGCCGTCGAGTGCAGGAAGCCAATTCTGGACGATGTTGTTGACATAGCCGGGCCGGAAGAACTGCCCCGTCGCGCAGAACAGGCAACCGGCATGATCTCCCCACCGAACTCCGGATCCCTGCCGAAAACACTCTTCAACCTTTGGTTCGGCCTCGATCATCGCGGCCGCCAGCTCAAAGGCGCCGGCGAGATAGACCGGGCTGTCCTTGACCACGAATACGAGTGCCTGTTCGGGCGAGAGGCTGAATCGATCCGTCGTGGCGTCGTAGAGAGCATAGCCGTTGGCCGCCTGCGCGAGTCCCCACTCGCGGACATAGCGCACCGCCAGGCCGCCGGTGCGCGCCGCCAGTTCGGCCGCAGTTGCTGGCCCGCCTTCATGAAGCGCTTCGAACAGCCCAAGCCGAATGCCGATCCTGACGGTCGGCACGCTGAAAACTCCGCCAAGGTCGCCGAGCATTTTGCCAACGAACGCATTAAGCCCGGCTTCGTCGATCATGGTCATTTGCCTTCCTCCCGAGCGTCAGTTGTTGGCTGTTGTAGGATCGATGATCTGGGAGATCTCGGTGATCCGTGAGACCGGGATGCCGCTTTGCTCGGCGTGCGCCTGGATGACGTCTTCGCCATCGGCCAGGTAAATGCAGAAGGTCTTGTCACCCGCGACATAGCTATGTTGCCACTGGATGCCGCTGCCGAGCTTCGCGATCGCCTGATTGGAAGCGCGGGCCGCGCCGCACAGTTCGATCAGCGACATGCCGCCGATGCCGGCGATCTCGCGCTCGACGAGATATCGTTTCAGCTGACTCATGATGCCGATCTCCATCAAGGTTTGACGTGTCCAGCTTCGCGCAGCAGTGCCGCGTACACAAACTAAAATTCGTGGCGTTGACTAAAGCTAGTGTTTAGTGAGTTCGGATGGTGATTACTTCCCATTTGAAGTCACTCCAGGCGCTTGAACTCGCGATTCGGACGGGATCGTTCAAACGGGCCGGCGAACTGCTCGGGTTGACCGCCGCAGCGGTCGGACAGCGCGTCAAGGCACTCGAAGATTATCTCGGCGTCGAACTCGTCGTGCGCGGCCGCGCGGGCATCCGCGCGACTCCGGAACTCAGGGCGGCGTTGCCGCACCTCGAGCGCGCCTTCGCCGAACTTGGCATCGTCTCGCGCGAGCTTGACCTGCAGCGTGGGCAGGAACTCCACATTGCTGCCCCGACAGATCTGATCCAGCTCTGGCTTACCCCCAGGCTCCCCAAGTTTCGCCAGGCGCATCCCAACGTCTCCTTCTGCATCAATGGTGAAGGCGATGCACCGATTCGGTTGGCGCGAGTCGATTGCCGGATTGAATTTGGCCCAGTTGAACACCCTTCGGAGACAGAGTTTCTGTTTCCGGAATTCATCGTGCCGATCAGTTCGCCGGCAATCCGCGACCGCACTGCAAAGGAGCCGGCGCACAGTCGGCTGGAGGGCTTTCCCCTGCTTCATCTCGACGCGTACCGCGACGACCCGACCAGTCCAACATGGCCATCGTGGCTCTCGGCTTGCGGCATGGCGCGTTCGGCTCCCGATCGGGGAATACGTTTCCGCCGGATCGTGCCCGCGCTGGATGCCGTTCTAGCTGATGCCGGCATCTGTCTTTGTGGCATCGCTTTGCTTGAGGATGCGCTAGAAACTTCCACCATTTCATTGCCTTACCCCGTAAGCACGGGCGCAATGACGAGCCACGCATTCGTTGCTCACTTCCCGGCCGCAGCAAGTGCGAACCGTCCGCACGTCCAGCGCTTTAGAAATTGGCTCGCAATGGAAGCCGCGGGGACTCAAGCTTGGCTTCGCCATGTTACGTGCAGCTGAAGATGATAGGGATGGCGCGACCGTCTTCGTGCCCTGATATTTCGCGCAGGGAATGTGCAGGATTTCCGGGGGCCTGGCAAAGCGTTAGCCGCCGGGCAAGCGACAGATTGTCACGATCGCAGATGATTACCTGTTTCTTTCGCTGATGGCAGGCAATATGCGACCCTGAGACGGGTTCGCGCTACACTGCGTCGCACCATAGGCACGGAGAAGGCATGGATTTCGATTTCGCACTCGGGGACATGGCCGACGCCATCCGCGACACGACCCAGCGCTTCGCTGCCGACCGCATTGCCCCCCTCGCCGCCGAGATCGATGCTGCCGACCGCTTCCCGGTCGAACTGTGGCCGCAAATGGGCGAGCTCGGGCTGCACGGGATCACCGTCGAAGAGGAGTGGGGCGGGCTCGGGCTCGGTTATCTCGAACATGTCGTCGCGCAGGAAGAAATCGCCCGCGCCTCGGCCTCGGTCGGCCTGTCCTATGGCGCCCACTCCAACCTGTGCGTCAACCAGGTCCGCCGCTGGGCCAATGACGAGCAGAAGCGCAACTATCTCCCCAAGCTGATCTCGGGTGAGCATGTCGGCGCGCTGGCGATGAGCGAGGCAGGGGCCGGCTCCGACGTCGTCTCGATGAAGTTGAAGGCCGAGAAAGTCCCCGGCGGCTACCGCCTCAACGGCACCAAGTTCTGGATCACCAATGGCGCGTATGCCGACGTCCTCGTCGTCTATGCCAAGACCGGCGGCGCCGACGCCAAGGCCAGCCGCGCGATCACCACCTTCCTGATCGAAAAGGGCATGTCCGGCTTCACCATCGGTCAGAAGATCGACAAGATGGGGATGCGCGGCTCTCCCACCTCAGAGCTCGTGTTCGACGATTGCTTCGTCGCCGACGAGCAGGTCATGGGCCCCGAAAATGGCGGCGTCGGCGTACTGATGAGCGGGCTCGATTACGAGCGCACCGTCCTCGCCGGCATCCAGCTCGGGATCATGCAGGCGTGCCTCGATGTGGTCATCCCCTTCGTCCGCGAGCGCAAGCAGTTCGGTAGCGCGATCGGCAGCTTCCAGCTGATCCAGGCCAAGGTCGCCGACATGTATGTCGCGCTCAATTCGGCCCGCGCCTATGTCTATGCCGTCGCGCGCAATTGCGACGCGGGCAAGACCACGCGCTTTGACGCGGCAGGCGCAATCCTGCTGGCTTCCGAGTCGGCTTTCAAGGTCGCGGGCGAAGCCGTCCAGGCACTCGGCGGCGCGGGCTATACGAAGGACTGGCCGGTCGAACGCTTCCTGCGCGACGCCAAGCTGCTCGACATCGGCGCGGGGACAAACGAGATCAGGCGAATGCTCATCGGCCGGGAGCTCATCGGCGCATGACCCCCTTGGCCACGCTCCGCCTGGAGGTCGACCTCGACGAGACACTGCCGATCGGCCCTGGCCCCGATGGTGATCGAGGGGTCGCGTTCATCGCCGGCGGCCGGCTGGAGGGCGAGCGCATCGCCGCGACCGTGCTTGGCGGTGAGGACTGGTACGTCCGCCGCGACGACGGCAGCATCGCCATCGACGTCCGCCTGACCCTCCACACCGATGACGATGCCTTCATGACGCTGGCCTACACCGGCGAGTTGACCGGCACCCCTGAAGCGCTCGCGGCGCTGGGCCGGGGCGAGAAAATGCGACCGGGAAGCTACGAGATCGCCATCAAGGCCATCATCGGCTGCGGCGACGAACGCTACGAATGGCTCGACGGCGTCGCCCTCACCGGTACCGGCGAACAAGTCGCGGCAGGCCCGGTCTACCGCCTGTCGATGGCCGAGGACTCATCCCGATGAGCGGCCCCCGCCTCGACACCAAACTCGATCCGTCCTCGCCCGAAGCGCAGGCTCGCGCCACCCACAATCGCACCCTCGCGGAACGCCTCCGCGCCGACGTTGCGACCGCATCGCTCGGCGGCACCAAGAAAGCCCGCGACCGCCACACCGCGCGCGGCAAATTGCTTCCCCGCGACCGCGTTGAACGCCTGCTTGACCCCGGCTCGCCCTTCCTCGAAATCGGCCAACTCGCTGCGGGCGACCTCTACGACGGCGAAGTCCCCGGCGCAGGCCTTATCGCCGGCATCGGCCGCGTCTCGGGTCGACAGGTGATGATCGTCTGCAACGACGCCACGGTGAAGGGCGGCACTTACTATCCGCTCACCGTCAAGAAGCACCTCCGCGCACAGGAAGTCGCCGAAGCCAACCGCCTACCCTGCGTCTACCTAGTCGACAGCGGCGGCGCCAACCTGCCCCACCAGGCCGAAGTCTTCCCCGACCGCGATCACTTCGGCCGGATCTTTTACAACCAGGCGCAAATGAGCGCGAAAGGCATCCCCCAGATCGCCTGCGTCATGGGCAGCTGTACCGCCGGGGGCGCCTATGTCCCCGCCATGTCCGACGAGAGCGTCATCGTCCGCGAACAGGGCACGATCTTCCTCGCCGGCCCGCCGCTCGTCAAAGCCGCGACCGGCGAGATCATCAGCGCCGAGGAACTTGGCGGCGGCGACCTCCACGCGCGCAAGTCGGGCGTCGTCGATCACCTCGCCGAAAATGACGAGCACGCCCTGACCATCGTCCGCGACATCGTCTCGCATCTCGGGAGCGAGACAGGAGCGGGGATCGAGCTGAAGGACCCGCGCCCGCCGCGGTTCGACGCCGACGAACTCTACAGCCTCATCCCCGAGGACGTCCGCGCTCCCTACGACGTCCACGAAATCATCGCCCGTCTCGTCGACGCTAGCGAATTCCACGAGTTCAAGGCGCTCTACGGCCCCAGCCTCGTGTGCGGTTTCGCCCACATCTGGGGGATGCCGGTCGCGATCCTCGCCAACAACGGCATCCTGTTTTCCGAAAGCGCGCAGAAGGGCGCCCACTTCATCGAACTCGCCTGCCAGCGCCGAATCCCCTTGCTGTTCCTCCAGAACATCAGCGGCTTCATGGTTGGCGGCAAATATGAGGCCGAGGGCATCGCCAAGCACGGCGCCAAGCTCGTCACCGCCGTCGCCACCGCGCAGGTCCCCAAGGTCACCGTCCTGATCGGCGGCAGCTTTGGCGCGGGCAATTACGGCATGTGCGGCCGCGCCTATTCGCCGCGCTTCCTGTTCTCATGGCCCAACTCGCGCATCTCGGTGATGGGCGGAGAACAGGCGGCCTCAGTCCTCGCCACCGTCCACCGCGACGCCGACAAATGGAGCGCGGACGAAACCGAAGCCTTCAAGCAACCCATCCGCGACGACTATGAAGCGCAAGGAAACCCATGGCACGCCACCGCGCGCCTATGGGACGACGGCATCATCGACCCCGCGCAAACCCGCGACGTCCTCGGCCTCGCCTTCGCCGCCTGTTTGAACGCCCCGATCGAAGAGAAAGCGCGCTTCGGCGTGTTCAGGATGTGACTAATCCTCCCCGGTACGGGGAGGGGGACCGTGCGCAGCATGGTGGAGGGGTCCCCGCCATCCTCACGACCGCAATCAAGACGGTGAAAACCGCCCGCCGCCTGCGCAAGGAAATGTCACTTCCGGAAGTCCTGTTGTGGCAAGCGCTCCGCAAGCGTCCCGCGGGTTTCCGCTTTCGCCGCCCGTTCCCGCTCGCGCCATTCGTCCTCGACTTCGCCTGCCTCGAATCACGTCTCGCCATCGAGGTCGACGGTGCGGCACATTCATGCGGTGATCGGCCACAGCGTGACGAAGCCCGCGATCGCTACGTTGCCCAAAAAGGACTTCACACAATGCGCATCCCGGCTCGAGATGTTCTTCGCGACCTTCAGGGTTGTGTCGATATGATAATTGCCGTCTGTGCCGAGCGAGGGACCCCTCCACCGTCGCTGCGCGACGGTCCCCCTCCCCGTTCCGGGGAGGAAAAATGATCACCTCCCTCCTCATCGCCAACCGCGGCGAGATCGCATGCCGGATCATCCGCACCGCGCGCGCCATGGGCATCCGCACCGTCGCCGTCTATTCCGACGCCGACGCCAAGGCGCTCCACGTCCGCCAAGCCGACGAGGCGGTCCACATCGGCCCCTCCCCCGCCCGCGAATCCTATCTCGTCGGCGCCAAGATCATCGCCGCTGCCAAGGCCACCAACGCCGAGGCGATCCACCCCGGCTATGGCTTCCTCAGCGAGAACGCCGACTTCGCCCAAGCGGTGATTGACGCCGGGCTGGTCTGGGTCGGCCCGCGCCCGCAATCGATCCGCGACATGGGGCTGAAGGACGCCGCCAAGGCGCGCATGATCGCCGCCGGTGTCCCCGTCACCCCGGGCTATCTTGGCGAGGACCAGTCCCCCGCCAACCTCAAGGCCGAGGCGGAAAAAATCAGCTACCCGATCCTGATCAAGGCGGTCGCCGGCGGCGGCGGCAAGGGCATGCGCCGGGTCGAGGCGGCAGCCGAGTTCGACGACGCGCTCGAAAGCTGCCAGCGCGAGGCCGCCTCGTCGTTCGGCGACGACCGCGTACTGCTCGAAAAATACATCCACTCGCCGCGCCACATCGAAGTGCAGGTGTTCGGCGACACCCACGGCAACATCGTCCATCTGTTCGAGCGCGACTGCTCGCTCCAGCGCCGCCACCAGAAGGTCATCGAGGAAGCCCCCGCACCGGGCATGGACGAGGCCACGCGCGAAACCTTGTGCGGCGCAGCGGTCCGTGCCGCAAAAGCGGTCGATTATGTCGGCGCGGGTACGATCGAATTCATCGCCGACGCCTCCGAAGGCCTCCGCGCCGACCGCATCTGGTTCATGGAAATGAACACGCGATTGCAGGTCGAACATCCCGTCACCGAGGAAATCACCGGCGTCGACCTGGTCGAATGGCAGCTCCGCGTCGCGAGCGGGGAGGCCCTCCCCAAGCGCCAGGACGAACTGTCGATCAACGGCTGGGCAATCGAGGCGCGGCTGTATGCGGAGGACCCGGCGAGAGGGTTCCTCCCCAGCGTCGGCAAACTGGAGCATTTCGATCTGGGTGACGACGGCCGGATCGAAACCGGGGTCGAAGACGGTGATGCCATTTCGCCCTTCTACGATCCGATGATCGCTAAACTGATCGCTCACGGCGAGACGCGCGGCCAAGCAATCGACGAACTGGCGGCGATTCTCGACGAAGTCGAAGTCTGGCCGGTCCGGACGAACGCCGGCTTCCTGTTCAACGCCGTCACCCACCCCGATTTCGCCGCCGCCAGGCTCGATACCGGGTTCATCGCCCGGGAACAGGACAGCCTCGTTCCCGCGACCGACCCAAGCAATGAAATCTGGCGCGGGGCAGCGGCGGTTGCCCTCGCCGACGATGGTCAGGACGAGTTTGCGGGGCTCGCTGGTTTTCGCCTCAATGCCCCCGCTTCGGCCGCCGTCGCACTGGGCCATGGCGGCAAGTTCCGCTCGATTGCGCTCGACGTCGAGGGTCCGATTGCCGATGTGTCAGGCTTCCGCGACGACCGGCAGATTGTTGTGTTTAGCGAAGGCCAGGCGTACACGTTCGATCTCGCCGCCCGCGGCACCGTCGGTGCCAAGGCTGGCGATGGCGCCCTAATCGCCCCCATGCCCGGCAAGGTCACCGCGGTCGATGTCGCGCCCGGCGACACCGTCACCAAGGGCCAGCGCATCCTCACGCTCGAGGCGATGAAGATGGAGCATGCCCTCGTCGCCCCGTTCGACGGCACTGTCGCCGAACTGACGGTCGAGGCCGGCGCGCAGGTTCAGGTCGACGCACTGCTCGCCCGCATCGAACCCGCCGCGCCCGCCGAAACACCGCCCGGCGCTTAACTCAAAGCCCTTCGAAGAGCTTATCGAGCGACTTCGCCAGGTCACGGATCGCCCGCGTCCCGTCGCTCCACTCCTGCGGCAGGGGCGACTCGCTCGGGCTCGGCGGCGGCGGGGCGGGTTGGGGCACATGGAATGCCTCGGGCAGCGTCGGCCCCGCGCGCCGATCCACGCTGAGCGCCGGCGCCATGAAATTCTTCCAGATCGTTGCCGGCAGCGTGCCTCCGCTGACCTTGCCCAGCGACTTGTTGTCGTCGCGCCCGACCCACACGCCGACCACCAGGTCACCCGCGAACCCGACGAACAGCGCGTCGCGATTTTCCTGGGTCGTCCCGGTCTTCCCGAACGTCGGGGTCGCCAGCGCCGCACGCCGCCCGGTGCCCTCGTTCGCCGCCGCCCACAGCAAATCCAGCATCGGCGCCCAGTCACGATCGGGGTCGAGCCGCCCGTCGCGCTCCAGAAGCCCCGAAAACACCGATCGCGGCTCTTCGGCCTTTGCCGGAAGGCCTCTCGGCACCACCGGATAGCGTCCGCCCGCGACCGCTGCATAGGCCGACGTCAGCTCGATCAGGCTCATCCCCGACGCTCCCAGCGAAAGGCTTGGCCGGTCCGCCAGCGGACTCCCCACGCCCAGCTCGCGCGCCGCGCGAATGATGTTCGCCCGCCCGACCCGCTCGGCCAACCGCACCGTCGCCGCGTTCGACGACCGCGCAAACGCCTCGCGCATCGTGATCCGCCCGCGATAGATGCCGTCGCTGTTGACCGGCTTCCACCCATCGATCGTGATCGGCGTGTCCTCGATGATTGTGTCGGGCGTGTAGCCCGCCCGCAGTGCAGCCAAATAAACAAATAATTTGAACGCACTACCCGGTTGTCGCCTGGCCTGCGTCGCGCGGTTGAACGGGCTGTCCTTATAGCTCGTCCCGCCGACCATCGCGACCACTTCGCCGGTCGGCCGCATCACCACCATCGCGACCTGCGCATCCCCCACCGCCGCCTGCGATACCGCCCTCACCGCCAGCCGCTGAAGGTCGATATCGAGCGTCGTCGGCACCCGCGTCTGGCCATAATCCGCAGTGAAACTTGCGGCCGCTGCGGGAGCCACCCAGTCGGCGAAAAAAGTCCCTGTTGGCACACGGTTAGCACTCATCACCGGTCGCGCCATGACCGTGTCCGAGCGTCTCGCTTCGCTGATCTTTTTCGTCTCGACCATTTCGGCCAGGACCAGCCGCGACCGTGCCTGCGCCGCGGCCAGATGCTGGGTCGGGGCGAGCCGCGACGGCGCCTGCACCATCCCCGCCAGCATCGCCGATTGGGCCAGGCTCAGATTCTCCGGCTCCCGCGCGAAGTAATGATGCGCCGCCGCCCTCAGCCCATAGACCCCGTCGCCGAAATAGACTGACGACAGATAGCGCGAGAGGATCTCCTGCTTGGTCAGCCACGCCTCCAGCCAGAAGGCGATGATCACTTCCTGCGCCTTGCGACTGAAGCTCCGGTCCGACGACAGGAAGCTGGTCTTGGCAAGCTGCTGGGTGATCGTCGACCCGCCCTCGCGCACCCCGCCCGCGCGCATGTTGGCCACCATCGCCCGGGCAATCCCGCGCGGGTCGATCCCCCAATGCGAATAGAATCGCCGATCCTCGATCGCGACGAACGCCGCCGGGGTTAGCGCCTGCAGCTTGGTCACGTCGACCGGCGCCTCCTTGACCGCCCCGCGCCGCGCGATCGGCTGGCCCTCCTGCGACAGCAGCAGCATGGCGGGCGCGGGCAAGGGCTCGAGCGCGCGGGACAAGGGCGCGGTGATGATCAGCCACAGCACCGTCACCACAAACAGCGCGAAAAAAGTGTAGGCGCCATATTTGACCAGCGTCCGCCGACGACGTCGCGGTTTGGCCGGGGCGATCGACGCGTCCATCGGCGCCAGGCTCGGCGCGAGCGGGTCGGGCAGCTCCTCGACATTGGCGCCGCCGCGCTGCCAGATCTGGTCGCTATCGGCCATTCGACTCCTTGAAGCGCCCGCCACTCGCAGCCACTGCCTTAGTCCACTAAAACACTATGGCTTGCGAATCCAGACGGTTTACGAACCGCACACAGCCACTAAACCCTTTGGGGATGCAGTCGTTTCCCAATCATCCAGTCAAATTGGCCGTGCTGCTCGCAGCGGTTGCGCTGCTGGCAGGCTGCAACCGCGCGAAAACCGGTTCGCTCGATGTGATCGTCATCAGCGAGACGGCGCCAAAGCTTGTCGACCCGGTCGACGGGACGTTGACTGAAGCCGACGACGTCCTCCTCGCCAATGCCGCGCAAGGTCTCGTCCGGTTCGATCCACGCGGCCAGATCGAGGCGGGCCTTGCCGAACGCTGGAACGTCAGCGACGACGGCTTGAGTTACATCTTCCGTCTCCAGTCGGGAAAATGGCCGTCGGGGCGAAAGATCGATGCGCGCGACGTTGCCCGCCAGCTCAATCGGGCGCGGCGCGAGGCCAGCCTCGATCAGCTCAAAGACACATTGGGCGCGGTCGACGAAATTCTGGCGATGACCGACCGCGTCATCGAAATCCGACTGAGCGCGCCCCGTCCTCACCTGCTTCAACTGCTCGCCCAGCCCGATTTCGCCATCACTCGCGACACCGAGGGTACGGGCCCGTTCCTGATTCTTCCGACCGCTCCCGAAGTCCCGCTTCACTTTCGGCGGATGGTCCCCGGCGCCGACGGCGAGCCCGAGCGGATCGAGGATATTCGCCTCGGCGCCCTGCCCGCTCCCTCTGCCGTCGCCAGGTTCATCGCCGGCAAGGCCGACCTCGTTCTCGGCGGAGGGTTTGCTGACCTGCCCGTTGCGCTTCAGGCCGCCCTGCCTCGCGGCACGCTCCATTTCGATCCTGTCGCGGGTCTGTTCGCGCTCGTTCCCGGTCGTGTGGGCGGCCCGCTGGCCGACCGCGCCCTACGCTCCCTGCTCAATCGCTCGATCGACCGCGATGCGCTGGTCGGGGCGTTCAAGGTCGACGGCCTGGCCCCGCGCACCACGCTGCTCCAGCCCGGGCTTGACGGCATTGCCAGCCTTACCCCCCCGGGCTGGGCGAACATTCCCCTCGCCCGCCGCGCCGCTGGACTCACCATCGAGGCAAATCGCCTGTTCGGGCGTCGCCTTCGCCCGACGCTGACCATCAGCCTGCCTGCCGGTCCCGGCTCAACACTGTTGTTTCGCCGCCTCGCCGACGACTTCGGCCGGCTCGGGGTCACGCTGCGCCCGGCGGTCGCGGGTGAAGCGGTCGACCTTCGCCTGATCGACCAAGTTGCTCCCTCGACATCGCCGGCGTGGTTCGTCCGCCGCCTCCATTGCGGGCGCGTGCCGCTTTGTGACGCCGACCTTGACCTCATCGCCGATGCCGCCCGTGCGACTCAGTCGGCCGACCAGCGAGCCCAGCTACTCGCGACGGCCGCCGAGCGGTTCGACAGCGAGACGATGATCTTTCCGCTGACCGCACCGATCCGCTGGTCGCTGGTCAGCAGTGATGCCCCCGGATTTGCGGAGAACCGTTTCGCCCGCCACACGTTCATCGACCTGGGCCACAAGGCGGCCAGCGAAAGGTAATTTCTTCATGGCCCTGCCGACCAGCATCCGCGGACTGAACACCTCGTCCGATCCCGAATCGGTCCGCCAGCGGGTCGAGGCACTCGAACATCTGCTCGAAGGCCTGTTCACAATCCCGGGGACCAATCGCAAGATCGGGCTCGACGTCATCCTCGACCTGATCCCCGTAGCCGGCGATGCCGCCGGCGCCGCGCTCGGTGGCTACATGATCTGGGAAGCGCGCAACCTGGGCCTGTCGAAATGGCAGATGAGCCGGATGGCGGGCAATGTCGGGATCGACTTCCTGCTCGGGCTCATCCCGTGGCTCGGCGCGGTGCCCGATTTTTTCTTCCGCTCGAACAGTCGCAATCTGAAAATCATCAAGCGCCACCTCGACACGTTGGCGCTTGGGGCGGCGACCTTGCCCGGTCGGCCTTGACGCCTAGTCGCCGCTGAGCACGGGTCTGCCGACGTCGCCTTGCCCTACCGTGCGCCCGGCCATCTCCAGCATCCGCTCGAGTGGCACTCGCGCCTTGTCCATCAGCGCCGTCGACATTTCGATCCGCGGCTCCAGGTCACGCAGCGCGACATAGAGCTTCTCCATCGTGTTCAGCGCCATGTACGGGCACATGTTGCAGTTGCAGTTGCCGTCCCCGCCCGGCGCGCCGATGAACCTCTTGTGCGGGGCGGCTTTTTCCATCTGGTGGATGATGTGCGGTTCGGTCGCGACGATGATCGTCTGTGCCGGACTGGTTAGCGCAAAGTCCAGGATTGCCTTGGTCGATCCGACCATATCGGCATGATCGACGATCTGCGGCGGGCATTCGGGGTGCGCCGCCACCGGAGCTCCCGGATTCTCGGCCATCAGCTTGAGCAGCTCGGTCTCTGAAAATGCCTGGTGGACGATGCAGATTCCCGGCCACAGCAGCATCTCGCGCCCCGTCCGTCGAGCGAGGTAGCCGCCAAGATGCCGGTCGGGGCCGAAGATGATCTTCTGTTCCTTGGGGATCTGGCTCAGGATGATGTCGGCCGAACTCGACGTGACGATTATGTCGCTGAGCGCCTTCACCTCGGCCGAGCAGTTGATGTAGGTCAGCGCGATATGGTCGGGGTGGGCCTCGCGAAACGCCTTGAATTGATCAGGTGGGCATGAATCCTCAAGGCTGCATCCGGCATCCATGTCCGGCAGGATCACGGTCTTTTCAGGGGACAGGATCTTGGCCGTCTCGGCCATGAAGCGCACCCCGCAAAAGGCGATCACCTCGGCATCGGTCGCCGCCGCCTTGCGCGACAGGTCGAGGCTGTCGCCGACGAAATCGGCAAGGTCCTGAAGCTCGGGCTTCTGGTAATAATGCGCCAGGATGACCGCATTGCGTTCCTTCTTCAGGCGCACGATCTCGTCGAGCAGGGCAGGTCCGCGAAAGATCGATTGGGCGGTCAACGTTTGGCTCCGGTGCGACTGCGAGCAATTGCTAGCTGCTCATTTCGCTTCACTTGCCAGAACTTGAGCGAGCGATCTACTGACATCCCAGCGTTCGCCAGCCGAACTGTCGATTACCTCGACGTGTACACCTTTGACCCCAGCGACTTCGAGCGGCCCTTCCAGATTGCGGGCCAGCGCAGACCTGGCGTTCTCGCGTGCAGCCTTAAGGTGCTCTGGTTTTAACGCTTCTGAATTGGCTTGGGCGACTGCGCCGATCGCTATCTTTCGCCGAATAATATTCTGCATTTCCTGTGTAATTACCCAACCTTTTGCCACGATGATCTGGCGGCTTTCGTCGATGTTGGGTGCGTCAGGAGGAATTTCTGGAAGCCGCACAAACAACGTTTTAGCGCGCTCGTTCCAACTATAATCGGACAGATTCATCTTATTCATGTCGACATGATAGGAAACAGAAAAGGGTTGGCGAATGGTGAGGCGCCCTTCAAAAATCCCAAATGGGCCTCCCGATGCTTCCCTAGCAGTTGTTACAGCGCCGTTGATGACCTGCACTTCCAACCTATTCGAAGCCTTGCGCACAACACTTGTAACGATGTCTCGATTATCCTTTCCGACGTCCGCGTTTTGCAAGTGCTTCACAAGAAGCATGATGCTGACAATGGTCAGCCCGACTAAAATCGCCGTAACGACAGCTGTTTTAAAATGGCCGGCTTTCGCATCACGAATTGAGTCATCCCGCATGCCAAGTTCCTGTCTCGCCGTCACTTGATTGTCTAACAATCCCGCGCCGTTCAAGGTCCACCAGATGCGCCAGCACCGATCCCCCCGCCGCCGGGACCAGGCGCGGGTCGAGCCCGGGATAGGCCCCCGCAACAATCGCCGGGATCGTCGCCTTGCCCTCGCCGACCAGCCGCAATATCTGCCGCTCGCGCTGCATCCGGTGGCCGATCATTCCACGCACCAGCTGCTGCGGCTTGGTCACCGCTGGTCCGTGCGCGGGATAATAGACCCGGTCCTTGCGCCCGCGCAGCCGGTTCAGGCTAGCCATATAATCGGCCATGTCGCCGTCGGGCGGGACGACCACGGTGGTCGACCAGCCCATCACATGATCCCCGGTAAACAAGGCTCCGCGATAGGCCAGACACAGGTGGTTCGACGTGTGCCCCGGCGTCGCCACTGCGGTCAGTGCTTCGCCGTCAATCATGATCGTCTCGCCATCGCCAAGCACGCGATCAGCGATGTAGTCCCCGTCGAAACTGGCATCCGCCCGCGGCCCGACCGTTTCGAGCGCCAGCGGTGCGCAGCCGATGATCGGCGCGCCCGTCGCGGCCTTCAGGGGCGCTGCCGCCGGGCTATGGTCGCGGTGGGTATGCGTGCACATGATCGCGACCAGCCGGCGCCCGTCGATCGCGTCGATGATCGCCGCGACATGCTCGGCCTCGGCCGGTCCCGGATCGATCACCGCGACCTCGGCCTCGCCAATCAAATAGGATTGCGTGCCCGTAAAGGTGAAGGCCGACGGATTGCGCGCCAGCAAGCGGGAGATCCCGGGCTCGATCGGCTCCAGTCGCGCATAGGGCTGGTCGGCAAGGATGGGGACGTCCACAGGTCTGCTCCTGCCATGACCGCCCCCAAAATTATAGCTATTTTGGTGGGCCTTCGACGACCGACGCTGCCGTTCCCGGGTCGATCCGCGCGATTTCGGCGTCGATATCGGCCACGATTTTCGTCCGGCTTTCCGACGGAAGCGACTCTGTCCCCCTGATCGTGGTTGCCGCCTGGCGAAGCGACTTGACCCATGTCGCCTGGTCCTCGCCTGGTTTCGCGCATAGCTTGATCTTGATCACGCGCTTGCGGCCCTGCTGGTCGACTTCGGCGCTCGTTTCGAATCGCCGATCGCCGCAGCTCGCCACGATCGCGCGTGCCGCCGGGTCGCCGGTGACGACGGTCTTGACCGTGCCGTCTTTCGCGACAGTCTTTCTCACCACCACCTTGCGGACGCTGGTCGCGGGCGCGGCGATGGCCGCACCGCTCAGCCCACCAAGCGCGACAATCGACATCATCATTACAAGCCGCATCGCCATGTTCCTTACTTTTGCCCTGCAAGCGTGACACTTGCGACTGAACCCGTCTTGAACGACGCCCGGCGCCGCGCCATTGCCAGCGGATAGACGTCGTCGATCAGTCGCTCCATCGCCTTGTCCCAGCTCATCGTCGCGGCATGCGCCCTCGCCGCGTCGCGCATTACCGGCCGCGCCGGATCGTCGAGCAGCGCGACAATGTTCGCCGCCATCGCCGCGGCGTCGCCCATTGGGCCCAGTCGCCCAAGCGTCGGCGCGACACGGTCGATCATTGCCCCTTCGGCGATCCCGACCACCGGCAACCCCGCCGCCTGCGCCTCGATCACCGAAATGCCGAACGTCTCGTCGGCCATTCCCGAGACGTAAAGATCGGCGCTCGCCAGCCACCGCGCCAACAGCGCGCGATCGCTGATGAAGCCGGGGCAATGGACGCCCTCAACCCCGGTGAACTGCTCACGCAGCGGCCCTTCACCCAGCAGCACCAGCCGTGCGCCTAGTGCTGGCTCGAGCTGCCCGAACGCCTCCACCACCGTTTCGGCGCGTTTTTCGACATCCAGTCGCCCGACATAGATTAATAGCGGCGAGCCCGGCGCACATCCGGCCGCCGAACGAAGCGCCGGATCCGCGACGATTCCGGCGAAATCATCGATATCGACCCCCAACGGCGCGACCTCGACCCGCGACACGCCAATCGACCTTAGCCGATCCGCCCCGCCATGTTCACTCAGCGCCACGACCGCGTCGAACCGGCCATAAAGATTGCGCAGGTAACGATAGGCGATCCGCTTGGCGGTCTTGCCCAGCCACGCCCCACCCAACCGATCGCCGATCCGCTGGGCATAAGCCTTTGGAAAATCGGTCATGAACGACGCCACCAGCGCACATTCGGGGTGCGCCCGGCGATGTGCCAGTGCCGCCCAAGGCAAATTATACGCATCCTGGCACTCGACCAGGTCAGGCTGAAACCGCGCCAGTGCCGCCCGCACTGCCCCGTTGCGAAGCAGCAGGCGGTAGTTGGGGCTACCCGGCACATGCCGTGACTTTACCGTCACGGTGATCGCGCGGCCGTCTTCCTCCACGTCAACGCGATCATCGTCGCCGGGAATGATCATCAAATGCCCGTCGGCTGTGTTCTCAAGGATGTGGCGCCGCTTGCGGTTCAGATAGACACGCACGCCGCCGCCCTGTTCGGACCAGCTCTGCGTCACATCGGCAAAAAGCAGCCCGCTCATCGCGCATGGCCTCCAACCTGTCGGATTTCTTTACGAAGCTTGCGGATCGAGCAGCAAGCCTGCCAGCAAAAATCCCCGAATATTGCCGGATTTTTCAATTGGCACGGCGGTTGCAAAGTATATTCCGTCCACTTGGTTCCACGACCACAGAAAGGGACGGTGCAGCGGTTTCTGGTCCCGCGCACCGTCCCTTTTTATTTGTGCCCGTCAGGTGGCGCTCACCAGCTCTTTCAGCTCGCCGCTCTCGTACATCTCGGTCATGATGTCCGATCCACCGACGAATTCGCCATGGACGTATAGCTGCGGGACGGTCGGCCAGTCGCTGAACGCCTTGATCCCTTGCCGGACCTCGGGGTCTTGGAGGACGTCGACCGTCTCGTACGTCGCGCCAAGATGATCGAGGATCGCAATCGCCCGGCTCGAAAAGCCGCATTGCGGGAACAGCGGCGATCCCTTCATGAACAACACGATGTCATTGGCTTTGACTAGATTATCGATGCGGTCATGAACAGGAGAAGTGGCGGGGTCGGTCATAGATGGTCTCCGGAAGGAACGTCGGTGGTCAGTTGAAGCGCGTGAAGCTCGCTCCCCATGCGCCCCCCCAGCGCAGCATAAATGGCGCGAGTGCGGGCAATTCGGCTCATGCCCGCAAAACTCGCCGACACGACTTTCGCTGCATAATGGTCGCCGTCGCCGGCAAGGTCGGTCATCGTCACGGCCGCATCGGGAATGGCAGCGACGATCAGCGCCTCGATCTCGGCCGCAGCCATCGCCATTATTTGGCTTCCATCAGCTGGCGGCGGGCGTCGACGTCCTTATGGCCCATCTCGGCGCGGATCCGCGCTTCGTCGATGTTGACCCCGGCGGCAGTCAGGTCGCCCAGCAGCTTGCGCACGACGTCCTCGTCGCCGGCTTCCTCGAACTCGGCGCGAACAACTTCCTTGGCATAGGCTTCGCCCTCGACCTCGGTCAGCCCCATTTCGCGCGCGGCCCACTGGCCGAGCAGGCGGTTGCGACGAGCACGGACTCGAAACGCCATTTCCTCGTCGCGGGCGAACTTGGTCTCGAAGGCCTTTTCGCGATCATTGAAGTTGGTCATGGCGGTCCTCGCTGATGATCTGGGTCGACACGCCAGATAGGAGCCGCGACCGGGCGGCGCAATGCAGCGCTTGTCTTCGACCTAGGCTACGACGTCACACCGTGGCGTGAAACAGGCGACCGGTCCCGAACGTGATCGCCATGGCAAGACTACCCCACAGGACCACCCGCATCATCGCGGGAACGATCCGCGCACCGCCGGCCCGGGCCCCGGAGGCGCCCAGCACCGCCAGCATTAAGATCGTCACGATGACCAGCGCGGGCAGGACCAGCGGCTCGGGCACCAGCATCACCGCGAGTAGGGGCGTGATACCGCCAGCAATGAAACTCGCTGCCGAAGCAAGCGCCGCCTGGACTGGCCTTGCTGCCGAATGCTCGTTGATGCCAAGCTCGTCGCGAGCATGCGCTTCGACCTCGTCATGCGCGGACAGCGCCTCTGCGACTTCAATCGCCAATTCCTTGCTCAGCCCGCGGCGGATATAGATCGCCGCAAGTTCGCGCCGTTCCTCTTCGGGATGCTCGGCAAGTTCGGTTCGCTCACGGGCTAGGTCCGCCGCCTCGCTGTCGGCTTGCGAACTGACCGAAACATATTCGCCCGCCGCCATCGACATCGCGCCGGCGACGATCCCCGCAACGCCAGTCAGGATGAGCTGCGACCGGCCCAGGGAGGCAGCCGAAACGCCCACCAGCAGGCTTGCAACTGACAATAGCCCATCATTGGCGCCGAGGACGGCTGCGCGCAACCAGCCGATGCGGGTAATGAAATGGCCCTCTGGTGCCGCACCGGTAGGCAAAGACGACATCAGTCGAGCGTCACCACCAGCTTGCCGATGACATTGCGCGCGGCGAGGTCGGCGATTGCCGCGCCGCCGTGGTCGAGCGGATAGGTCTTGCTCACCACCGGCGCGATCTTGCCCTCGTCCCACAGCCGGAACAGCGTCGCGACATGGGCCGCGTTAGCCGCCGGATCGCGCGCCGCAAATGCGCCCCAGAACACTCCGCACACGTCGCAGCTCTTGAGCAGCGTCAAGTTAAGCGGCAGCTTCGGGATCCCCGCCGGGAAGCCGACCACCAGGTAACGCCCGCCCCACCCGATCGATCGCAGCGCGGGCTCGGCATAATCGCCCCCGACCGGATCATAGATCACATCGGCACCCTTGGGCCCCACCGCCGCCTTGAACTGCTCGGCCAGCGCCTTCTGTCCATCGCGATCGAACGGCCCGCGCGGATAAACCATTGTCACATCCGCTCCGGCCTTCGATGCCGCAGCCGCTTTTTCATCGCTCGACACCGCCGCGACGACCCGCGCGCCTTTGGCCTTGGCCAGCTCGATCGCTGCAAGCCCGACCCCGCCCGCAGCGCCCAGGACCAGCACCGTCTGGCCAGCCTGCAGCTGCCCGCGATCGTAGAGCGCATGGATCGACGTCCCGTAGGTCAGGATCAGCGCCGCGCCGTCGATATAGCTGCGGCTGGCGGGAAGCCGAAATGCCGACTTGGCCGGAATGACAATTTCTTCGACCAATCCGCCGAACCCGGGAACAGCAACCAGCCGGTCACCGACTGCCCAGCCTTCGACCCCCTCACCAAGTGCGATCACGTCGCCCGCAATCTCGCCCCCCGGCGCAAACGGCCGTGGCGGCTTCATCTGATACTTGTCCTCGATGATCAGGACGTCGGGATAATTGATCGCCGCCGCCTGCACTCGGACGAGCAACTCGCCGGGTCCCGCGACTGGCGACGGAACGTTATCGATACGGAGCGTGTCGGGGCCGCCGACGGCGTGGCTGAGGAGAGCTTTCATGGGGTTCGCCTATCAGGTTGCGCGCCCAGATGGAAAGGGCCGCCCCGCTTCCGGGACGGCCCTTTGCATCGATTGAACCGATCGATCAGACCTTGTTGCCGAACGCGCCTTCGACACTGCCCTTCTTGTCCTGAAGGTCGCCCTTCAATTCCTGGCGCCTTCCTTCGGCGCGGGTCTCGGAATCATCCGATTCCTGCTTGGCATTACCGACGGCGTTATTGACGGCACCTTTGATCTTGTCGGTCATCTCGCCCATGTCGTGTCTCCTCAGAGGGTTACAGTATGGGTAGATAACGAAGGGCGGCGAAAGGCGTTGCTCGTTTCGGCGCACTGCGAGACTGCACACTGGCCAAAAAGCCTGGGTGATCAAGACGTCAAGGACATCGGCAGCCTCGGTCAGGCTGCCTTCAAGACCTTGGAGCCCCACTCATTGCCCTGGACTCGGTGCAGCTGCGGCGCGTCCTGATCGATCAGCATCAGGATCTCGGTCGTCTTGAGCGCGGTGCAGAATTCGCCGTGCATGCTCGCCACGGCCAGGTCGTGGACCAGCTGCGGGTCGTAATCGGTGCCGTCGAAGCCGACCCGGTTGGAGGTCGCGCAAGCATCTTCTGCAAGATACATGTCATAGCCAAGGTTTCCGCCGTGGCGTACCGTTGTCTCCACACAGAAGTTGGTGAAGAACCCCCCGACGACCACCCGCCGGACGCCCGCGCGGCGCATCATGATCTCCAGGTTGGTGCCGATGAAGCCGCCGTTAATGTCCTTGCGCACCACGCCTTCGTTCCCACGTGGTTCAAACCCGGGCTTGGATGCCCCCCCTGGCACATCGGCACGCAGAGGCGAAAGTTCCTCGCGCGAATTGTGGAGCGTCCAGAACACCGGCAGTTCGCGCGTGCGCCATCCATCGAGCAGTTTGGCAAGCCGGACTTCGGCATCGGGATTATTGCGCCGTCCGTTTGGGCCGCCCCAGTGCGCAAGGTCATCGACGCCGACCTGGACGTCGATCAGCAAAAGTGCCGTTTCGCTTCCGAATTTCGTGATCATGCCAGCCCCCCAGGTTCAATAAAGTCGTGCAAGGCTACCACCTGTGACGGCTCTGGCAAGGCAAATGGCGAGGTCGCGCAGAGCAGTCATCAGGCATGCAGTCAATTTTGGTGTCAGGCCTAGATCAACCCTGCCAGCGGGCTGCTCGGATCGGCATAGCGCCGCTTTGCCATTCGCCCGGCGCGATAGGCCAGCCGCCCGGCCGCCACCGCATGCCGCATCGCTGCCGCCATCAGCACCGGATTCTTCGCTTCGGCAATCGCGGTATTCATCAGCACTCCGTCGCAACCAAGCTCCATCGCCGCCGCCGCATCACTCGCCGTACCGACCCCGGCGTCGACCAGCACAGGCACCTTGGCCTGCTCCACGATCAGCCGGATCATCACCGGGTTCTGCACCCCCAGCCCCGATCCGATCGGCGCGCCCAGCGGCATCACCGCGACCGCGCCGGCGTCTTCGCAGCGCCTCGCCATGATCGGGTCGTCGGTGCAATAGACCATCACCTCGAACCCCTCCTTGGCGAGCAATTCGGTCGCGCGGATCGTCTCGATCATGTCGGGATAGAGCGTCTTGGCCTCGGCCAGCACTTCCAGCTTGACCAGATTCCACCCCCCCGCCTCGCGCGCCAGCCGCAGCGTCCGCATCGCGTCCTCGGCAGTGAAGCAGCCGGCGGTATTGGGGAGGTAAACGATCTTCGTCGGGTCGATGAAGTCGGATAGGCGCGGCGCATTGGGGTCGGTCACGTTGACCCGGCGCACCGCGACGGTAACGATCTCCGCCCCCGACGCCTCGACCGCAGCGGCATTCTCCTCGAAGCTTTTATACTTGCCCGTTCCCACGATCAGTCGCGACGAAAACGTTCGCCCGGCCACGGTCCACGTATCGGCAACAACACCCTGATGCACGTTCACTCATCCACCCCCGACGAAATGCACGATCTCAAAATCATCGCCATCCTCGACGCATAGGGTCGCGAACGTCGACCGCGGGACGATCTCCAGGTTGCGCTCAACCGCGACTCGCCCGGGGTCCTGGCCGATCGAATTAATCAACTCGGCCAGCGTCATGCCGGTGGGAACGCGGCGGTGCTCGCCATTGATGCGGAGCGAAAGGGTGGAATCGATGGTCATTGACTTGCGGTAAATAGGTGGCGCAGGCCGTTGGCGCAACGTGGTGTGGCCAAGTCGGGGGACGAAATGAGCGAAACGGTGTTCGTGCTTAACGGGCCGAACCTCAACCTGCTGGGATCGCGCGAGCCCGAAATCTACGGCTCGCAGACCCTCGACGACATTGGCGCGATGCTGACCGCCGGGGCGGAAAAGCTCGGCCTCGCCATCGACATGCGCCAGTCAAACCACGAGGGTCATCTGATCGACTGGCTGCACGAGGCGCAGGCGACGGGCGCGAAGGCAGTCATCCTCAACCCCGGCGGCTACACCCATACTTCGGTCGCGCTTCGTGACGCCGTTGCCAGCATCACGGTGCCGGTGATCGAGGTTCATTTATCCAATCCCGACGCGCGCGAGGACTTCCGTCACAAGAGCCTTGTCGGCGCCGCCTGCAAGGGCTCGATTCGCGGCTTCGGAGCGAGCAGCTACACGCTCGCACTGGACGCGGCTGCACGGCTCTGACAGGGGAGCGCGCTTCCATTTGTACAGGAACTGAGTGAATGGCCGACCAAAAGCAGGGCAATAAGGAGGAGACCGCGATGCGCGTCGACGCCGCGCTGGTGCGCGAACTCGCCGAACTGCTCGACGCCAACAGCCTGACCGAGATTGAGGTCGAGGACGGCAACCGCAAGATCCGCGTGCGCCGAGAGTCGGCCCCGACAATGCACGCCGCCCCCTCATCCATGCAGTCCACACCGGTCGCCGCCGCGCCTGCCGCTGCTGCCCCCGAAGCTCCCGCGCCCGTCGCCACCGTCGATGCGGTCAAATCCCCAATGGTCGGCACCGCCTTCCTCTCGGCTGAACCCGGCGGCAAGCAATTTGTCGCCCCCGGCGACACGGTCAAAGCCGGCGACACGCTGCTGATCGTCGAGGCGATGAAGGTCATGAACCCGATCCTCGCCCCCAAGGCCGGGATCGTTCGCCAGCTGCTCGTCGCCGACGCCCAGCCGGTCGAATATGACCAGCCGCTCGTCGTCGTCGAGTAGCATCACCATGGCCATCACCAAGCTGCTCATCGCCAATCGTGGTGAGATTGCGCTGCGCATCCATCGCGCGTGCCACGAAATGGGCATCAAGACCGTCGCGGTGCACTCGACCGCCGATAGTGACGCGATGCACGTTCGCCTCGCCGACGAGACGGTGTGTATCGGCCCCCCCTCGGCGACCGACAGCTACCTCAACATCCCCGCGATCATCTCGGCCGCCGAGATCACCCACGCCGACGCGATCCATCCGGGCTATGGCTTCCTGTCCGAGAACGCCCAGTTTGCCGAGATTGTCGAAAGCCACGGAATTATCTGGGTCGGCCCCAAGCCCGAACATATTCGTATCATGGGCGACAAGGTCGAAGCCAAGCGCACCGCTGCAAAGCTTGGCCTGCCGCTCGTCCCGGGCTCCCCCGGCCCCCTCGAAACCATTGCCGAAGCCAAGGAAATCGCCGCCGCTGTCGGCTACCCCGTCCTGATCAAGGCGGCGTCAGGCGGCGGCGGGCGCGGCATGAAGGTCGTGCCCTCCGAAGACCAGCTCGAAAGCCTGATGGCCCAGGCCGCGTCCGAAGCCCGCGCCGCATTCGGCGACGACACCGTCTATCTCGAAAAATATCTCGATGACCCGCGTCACATCGAATTCCAGGTGTTCGGCGACGGCGAAGGCAAGGCGATCCACCTCGGTGAGCGCGACTGCTCGATCCAGCGCCGCCACCAAAAAGTCCTGGAGGAAGCCCCCTCCCCCGTGATCTCGCCCGAACAGCGCGAGCATATGGGCGGCATCGTCGCCAAGGCGATGGCCGACATGGGCTATCGCGGCGCCGGCACGATCGAATTCCTGTACGAAAACAACGAATTCTATTTCATCGAAATGAACACCAGGCTCCAGGTCGAGCATCCCGTGACCGAGATGATCTCAGGGCTGGACCTCGTCCGCGAGCAGATCCGCATCGCCCAGGGCGACGGCCTGTCCTGCACCCAGGACGAGGTGGTCCTCCACGGCCACGCCATCGAATGCCGCATCAACGCCGAGGATCCCGAGACCTTCACTCCCTCGCCCGGAACCGTGCAAAATTACGTCGCCCCCGGGGGCATGCACGTCCGCGTCGATAGCGGGCTTTACGCCGGGTATAAGGTCCCGCCCTATTACGACAGCATGATCGGCAAGCTGATCGTCTATGGGAAGACCCGCGAGCGCTGCATCATGCGCCTGCGCCGCGCGCTCGAGGAATATATCATCGACGGGATGAAGACTACCATCCCGCTCCACCGGCGGATCATCGACGATCCTGCCTTTCAGTCGGGCGACTACACCATCAAGTGGCTCGAACGCTGGCTCGAGGAACAGCGCGACACCCCCGAGGCTTAACCCGGTTTTCACCCGTCCATATTAGGCTGCCGCTCCTTGCTGGGGAGGCGACCGTGCGTGCAGTCTGGTTTTCGATGATGACGATGGCGGCACTGGGCGGCTGCGACTTGAACACGATTCCGGTCAAGGCAACGGTGCTGAGCATCGACCGAACGTGCACCTTCATTGCGAAAGACGCCGCCAAAACCGAAACCGAAGAGCCGTGCAGCGCCACGCCCGAATTTCGCCAATTCGCCGACAAGGGCAAGCCCAAGGGCAATCGCCTTGTCGGGCGCGAAGTGATGCATCTGAGCTGGACCGCCCCGGCCGAAGGCTCGATGCATTATGGCGAACTCAAATTCACCGGTCGCGACGATGAATTCTACACCGTTAACGCTGGCGACCTGATCGATATCCGGATCAAGAAAGACGATCCGTCGATGTTCCGCCGCGCCTGACCGGCATTGCGCGCTGTACTCGACTTGAAGCTCGCCCCCGCCTAGCCTCGCCCGGCACGGTCGCCACGACCGGCGGGGAGGATCCATGGCGACTGTTTCAAACGAACGGCGAGCGGGCGCGGGCGCCGGGTTCGCACTCACCCTGGCGCTGGCGCTGCTCGTACTGTTTAATTACATGGACCGTGGCGCACTCGCCATCGCCGCGCCCCAGCTCAAGACCGAACTGATGCTCAGCGCGACTGGCTTCGGGCTCGCCGTCTCGGCCTTCGCCTGGGTCTATGCCCCCGCCCAGCTGGTCGTCGGCTGGCTGACCGACCGCTTCTGTGTTTATCGCCTCGTCGCCGCGGGCCTCGTCCTGTGGGCGCTCGCCACCACACTGACCAGTTTCGCGGGAAGTCTGGCCGCACTAATCGCGCTTCGCGTCATGCTCGGGATAGGCGAGGGCGTCGCCTTCCCTGCCGCATCGAAGATCATCGCCGCACAGGTCGCCGGAAAGCATCGCGGCATCGCCAATAGCGCGGTTGCCTCCGCCCTCTACCTCGGACCCGCGCTCGGCATCTTCGTCGGCGGACTGATCATGGTCCATTTTGGCTGGCGCTCGGTATTCCTCGTTTTCGGGCTGGTCACCTTCCTCTGGCTAGTCCCGTGGCTGATGGTCTCGAAGCCCCACTGGAAGGAGCGCGCCACCGCCTCGACCTCGGTCCCGATCGGCCGGGTGATGAAGGAGCGCGCGGTCTGGGCGATGGGCGTCGGCCATTTCACCAACACCTATGCTTTCTTTTTCCTCCTCGCCTGGCTGCCGCTGTTCCTCGTCAAGACGCGCGGGCTCCAGGTAATCGAGATGACCCGCTTGCTGACGATGGTTTACCTTGTCCAGGCTGCATCTGCGCTGTTCCTGGGCTGGCTTTCCGACCGGCTCGTTGCGCGCGGCTGGGACGAAGGCACGCTCCGCACCCGCCTCATGGCCGCCGCGCATATCCTGACCGGTGTCGCGGTCCTCGGCCTGTCGGGGGCGACCGACATTCCCCACATCACCTTCTGGCTCGTGTTCGCCGCCGTATCCGGGGGGCCCGCCGGCTCCAACGTCTATGCCATCGCCCAGATGTTCGCCGGCCCGCGTGCGTCGGGCAGCTGGGTCGGAGTGGTCAACGGCATTGGCAATTCGTCGGGCATTTTCGGGCCGATCCTGACCGGGATGATCGTCGATTCGACCGGAAGTTACGCCAACGCATTCTACATTGCTGCTGCGCTGTCGTTTGTCGGCGGACTTTGGTGGCTGTTCGCCATCCCCCGCGTCGAGCCGGTCGACTTCGGCAATCCGGCGGCCGTGTCACCGGGATAAGGCCCCCGCGAGTCAGGCACTTGCGCCAATTCGGAGCCAACTGTGGTGGCGTTCGTCACGACCCGGGCATAGCCTTGGGTCATGCTTCAGACGCGCATCGACATTCCTGGAAAACTGGCCGGATACGACGCCGCGCGCGCCTATTTCGCCGACTGTTTCAGCCGCACCGACCCGGCGCGCGAAACGCTGTTCGTGGCCTATCTCGATGAAGAGGCGCGCTGCGTCCATTTGTCACGACATCAGGGCGATGCCAGCGGGGTCGATTGGCCCCTCCGCTCGATCCTGGTCGAGGCCGCCAGTCGCAAATGTGCCGGCCTCGTCGTCGCGCACAACCACCCCAGCGGCGACGCCACGCCCAGCCACGCCGACCGTGAAGCAACCCGCCGCCTCGCCATCGCGGGCGAAGCGATCGACCTGACGCTCGTCGACCATTTGCTGTTCGCGGGCAATGACTGCACCAGCTTCCGCCGCATGGGCCTGCTCTAGCCTCGTCCCTCAGGCCGTCAGCTCCAGAGCGTCATTGCCTGACTGCCCCTCAAGCAGTGCACGGCTTGATCGCTGCCGGCTCAGGCCGTGGTGTCGCAATCCGAAACGCCGCAAAATAAGCATCGGCCCCCGGGATCGGTCTCCGGCTCACCGGCGCCATCCCCAGCGCGGCAAATTCACACATCAGCCTTGCCGGCGGAGTCCCGTGGCGCTTTGTCGGCCGGTCGGCATCGACGACGACAACCTCCCCGCCCGGCTTCAACCCTTCGCGCAAATGCCACAGGAAAGCATAGGGCGAGGTCACTTCATGATACATATGGACGAGGAAAATCCGGTCGAACGACTTTGGCGGCAGCTTCGCATCGTCGGGCGTCCCCAGCTTGACTGCGACATTGTCGAGCCGTTCGCGCCCGACCCGCTCGGCCAATCGGTCACGAGTCGCGGGCACGATATCTTCGGCCAGCACGCGCCCCCGCGGCCCGACCAGCGGCGACAGGCGGACGGTGTAATAGCCCTCGCCCGCACCGATATCCGCTACTGACATCCCGCGCGCCACCCCCGCCATGCGCATGACCTCCTCGGCCTCGCCGACCCGATCGCGGACATCCTCGGTCGAAAAACTATCCGATACGATCGGCGCAACATCTCGGTCGGCTTTCGGAAAACCGCCATTATCCGCCGACTGGCGACACCCCGTCAGTAGCGCCGGCACCATCAAAGCCGCCGCCAGCAGGACCATCACCCTAGTCGACATCCTCGACCTCGACCTTCTCACCTGTCACTCGCTGCGACAAGGCAGCGGCCATAAACCGGTCGAGATCGCCGTCGAGGACGTCGGCCGGCGCGGTCGAGATCACCCCGGTGCGCAAATCCTTTACCAGCTGATAGGGTTGCAGGACGTAGCTGCGGATCTGGTGCCCCCAGCCGATGTCGGTCTTCGCCGCCTCGGTCTTGTTGCTCTCGGCCTCGCGCCGCTGCAACTCTGCCTCATACAGCCGCGCCTTGAGCTGTTTCATCGCCTCGGCCTTGTTCTTGTGCTGTGATCGCTGGTTTTGGCACTGGACGACGATATTTGTTGGCATGTGCGTGATGCGCACCGCGCTGTCGGTGGTGTTGACGTGCTGGCCCCCGGCGCCGCTGGCACGGAAGGTGTCGATTTTTAGGTCGCTTTCGTTGATCTCGATGTCGATATCGTCGTCGACTTCTGGGTAGACCCATACGCTGGCAAAGCTCGTGTGGCGCCGCGCTGCGCTGTCATACGGGCTGATCCGCACCAGCCGGTGCACTCCGCTTTCGGTCTTGGCATAGCCATAGGCATTCTCGCCCTTGACCAGCAGCGTCGCCGATTTGATCCCGGCCTGCTCGCCCGAATGGAAATCGACTAGTTCGACCTTCATGCCGTGACGCTCTGCCCAGCGCGAATACATCCGCTGCAGCATTCCGGCCCAATCCTGGCTCTCGGTTCCCCCGGCCCCGGCATTGACCTCGATATAGCTGTTGTTGGCGTCGGCCTCGCCCGCCAGCAGCGCCGCAACCTTGTCGCGCTCGCTGCTCGTCGCCAGTTGCTCCAGCGCCTTGACCGCATCGTCGACCAGTCCCGAATCGCCCTCGGCCTCGGCCATGTCCATCAACTCGACAGTGTCGGTCAGCTCGGTCTCTGTCTTCCTGGTCGCGCCAATTGCCTCGTCAAGCCGGCGCCGTTCGCGCATCACTCCCTGCGCCGCCTTGGGGTCGTCCCACAGCTTCGGATCCTCGACCATCGCGTTCAACTCGTCGAGCCGACGGTGCGCGCGATCCCAGTCGAGAAAGCGGCGCAGCAGCGCGGTCGCGGCATTGATCTGGTCGACATAGGCTTGCGCTTCGGCGCGCATGGGCAATTCCTTGGGGATGAAAGCGTGCGGTCGCGCCTAGTAGATGCCGCCCTGCCGTTGCAAGAAATCGTCGGAGGCGGGCTTGGGCGTGGTGGCGCGCGGTTTTGCCCGATGCCGGGCCGCAACAGCGTCGGCTCCGGCACCCGGTGCCGTCCCGTCCCCCGCCACATCGTCATTGCGGCGGAAGCTGCGGCGTGGCTCGGTTTCGGGCTGGAAGGCTTCCCAGATCACCGCCGACTTGGGGTCTTCAGTCGTCGGGAAGGTGCCATAGACCCGCTTGCCGGTAATCCGGTCGATCCGCACCATGCGGATCCCGGGTGGCGCGATGAACGGGATCGGCGGCATTCCGACGAACGCCTTTTGCGCGAATTGTTTGAAGATCGGTGCAGAGATCCTTCCCCCTTGCGCATAGCCGCCAAGACTGCGCGGCTGGTCATAGCCAAGGTAAACTCCGCCGACGACTTCGGGCGTGCCGCCCACGAACCACACGTTGGTCGGGCCGTTGGTCGTCCCGGTCTTGCCGAACATCGGCCGGTTGAGATCGCGCAGCGTGGTCGCCGTGCCGCGCTCGATCACGCCTTCCATGATGTGGACCATCTGGTAAGCAGCCAGCGGGTTGAGCAGCTGGCGCGCGCGCTCGGGCGGGCGCGGCATCGCCTTGCCATCCCAGTCGGGCGCGCTGCAATTGCCCATCACGGCACAGCGATTGTCGGTGCGATAAATGACCTTGCCGAACCTGTCCTGGACATAGTCGATCACGGTTGGCTTCACCTGCCGTCCGCCGTTGGCCAAAATCGCATAGGCGTTGACCAACTGCGACACGGTGACGTCCCCCGCGCCCAGCGCGATCGATAGATAGGCCGGCAGTCGTCCCTTGCCGACGCCCAGCTTCTCGGCGGTCGTGACGACCTTCTCCATCCCCGTCTGCGACGCCGCGCGCAGCGTCATCAGGTTGCGCGATTGCTCCACGCCCCACCGCAGCGTCTTGGGCCCGGCATAGCTCCCGTCGAAATTCTTGAAACATTTATTGCCCAGCGCGGCGCCCTGATAGGCGCACAGCGGTGCATCCATCAGGATCGTCGCCGGGCTCAGCCCATTTTCCAATGCGGTCTCGTACACGATCGGTTTGAATGCCGATCCCGGCTGACGCCACGCTTGGGTCGCGCGATTATAGGACGAGCCGATGACATCGAACCCGCCCTGCATCGCCAGCACCCGGCCGGTGCGCACTTCCTGGGCGACCATTCCGCCCGACACTTCTGGGATCGATCGCAGGGCATAGGACATCGTGCCGACCTTCTTGACGATGATCACCATGCCACGGCGCAGATAGCTGAACGCTGCGCCGCCGACGCCCCGCTTGGGCTGGACCGCGTTCGATGACGGCAATGTTCCGGTCGATCCGTCGGGCAGCCCGATGGTCACCTCGCCCCCACTCTTGTCGAGCACAACCGCCTTCGACCAGTCGGCAAAACCCGTGCCCAGCGGCGTCGCCAGCAACTGCCCGCGCCAGTCCCGGTTCATGTTCAGGCTCAGTTTGGGATCGATCCAGCCGCGCCCACCATCGAAATTTGCCAGCCCCTCGCGCAGCGCGTCCGCCGCCGCGTCCTGCATCACCGGGTTCATCGACGACCGCACCCACAGCCCGCCGGCATAGACGCTGTTGGGCCCATCCTCGCTCTTCTCGCCATATTTCTTAAGCAGCTCGCGGCGCACTTCCTCCATGAAGTAACCGCCCGCTTCGCGGACATGCGTCCCGCTGCCATAACGGATCGCGCCCAGCGGGGTGGTCTTTGCGGCGTCATGCTCGGCCTGGCTGATGAAGCCGTTGGCCAGCATCTCCTTGAGCACATAGTTGCGCCGGGCCAGCGCCTTCTCGGTCGCGCGTTCGGGATCATAATTTGACGGCGCCTTGGGCAGCACCGCGAGGTACGCCGCTTCGGGCAAGGTCAGGTCGGCGACATCCTTGTCGAAATAGGCCCTGGAGGCGGCCTGCACCCCGTAGGCGTTGCGCCCCAGGAAAATCGAATTGAGATAGATTTCCAAAATCTGCGGCTTGGTCAGCGTCGACTCGAGCCGAAACGCGAGGATCGCCTCGCGCACCTTGCGCTTGACCGAATATTCATCGTCGCCGAGCATGTGTTTCGCCACCTGCTGGGTGATCGTCGATCCGCCCCGCGCCCGCGCGCCGCTGGTGATCTTCTTGCGCCCATAGTCGAACACCGCCGCGGCAAGGCCCGGATAATCGATCCCGCCATGGCTGAAAAACGTCTTGTCCTCGGCCGAGATGAACGCATGCACCACCAGCGGCGGATATTCGTCATAGGCCAGTTCGACCCGCCGCTCGCGCGCAAAGCTGCCGATCGGGTCACCGTCATAACCGCGCACATTGGTCGGCAGCGCCGACTGATAGGCCATCAGCTTCTCGGACGACGGCAAGCCCGCCGAAAAATATAGCCAGCCCACCGCGAACAGCAGCAACAGCGCGCTTAGCGCATACGCCACGAACCGCACCGGCCGCCGCTCGAACAACGGATCGACCCGCGAATGGACCCGACCGTTGAACGCCACCATGTCGGGCAGCCGATCGAGAAAGGCAAAGCTCGGGCGCCGAAAAGCAGGCAGGCGAAGCTGGGGAAAGGTAACCATCGCGGCCTCGTCTAGCCGCCTCTGCGCGCGGCCGCAAAGGGTTAGCGCGTTCGCCAACAATTCCTACTTCCGTACCGCCAGGTCCGCCTCGATCGCCTGTGCCAGCGCCAGCACCAGCGGCGCCCTGCCGTCGCGCGTCACCAGCGCCGCCTCGTCATCGATATTGCTTATATAGCCCGCCTCGACCAGCACCGCCGGGGTTGCCGCCCGCCGCAGCACGTGGAACGCCGCAAACTGGTGCGGGCGCGGGCGCAGCAGCACCGGCCCCGCTGCGCGCCGCACGATCCGCTCGGCCAGCGCCGCACCATCCTCCATCTCGCCGCGCAGCGCGAGATCGTCGAGCAGCGCCCTGACCGCGCCATTGGTTTCGCTCGACGCCGGTTCGGCCCGGCCATTTTCGGCCGCAGCAAAGCGCGCCGCATCGGCATCCGATGCAACGTCCGACAGCGAATAGACCGTCACCCCCCGCGCCAGCGGGTTGGGCGCATGATCCATATGCACCGACACGAACAGCCCGGCCCCCAGCCGCCGCGCAAGATCCGCGCGGCTTTCCAGCGGGACATAGCGGTCGTCGGTCCGCGTCAACGCCACCCGCACTCGCCCGCGTGCAACCAGCAAATCGCGAAGCTCGCTCGACAGCGCCAGCGTCAGCGCCTTTTCCTCGACCTTGCCCGATGCGCCCCGCGCTCCCGGGTCATGCCCGCCGTGCCCCGGGTCGATCAGCACGATCGGTCGCCCGGGAACGCGCGCCTCGCTCACCGCGACATCGGCCACCGCGCCGGGCAGGTCGAGCGTCAGCCTGCCGCCGCGCGCCTCACCGACCAGCGCCTTGCCGGCCTCGTCCCCGCGGTGTCCCGACACGCGAAACAGCACGGCTGTGCCGATGACGAGGACCGCTATCCCCGCCGCCATCATCGCCCGCTGCCTTTTGCCTGCCCCCAACGCACACTCCCGCCTTCAACCGATATCATAGATGGCCCAACGAGGTTAACGCCAGTTTAGCAGTTTCGCAGGGGTCGGGCCATTGCGGCGCGGGGCGCGCGATGCTAGTCGGCCCTGTCCGTCGTCCATTCGACAGACCATCGCCGCGCGGCCTTTTCCGGCGCGGCAGTCAAGGTTGACGCTGCATGACTTCACAGGACGCTTTCCGCCAGCTCTCATCAGAGCCGCGCGGCGCGTCCTTCCCGACGAGTGTCGGGATGACCATTGCAGCAGAGGCATTTTTCACAAGCACCGCTGTGCCCGCCGGAACGCTCCGGTCGGGCCTGGCCCCTATGCACGCGCGCCGCGAGGCACTGCCCGCCGCGCGCGGCCGGAGTAATATCAATGACCATGCGCATGCTGATCGACGCGCGCCACCCGGAGGAAACCCGGGTCGCAGTCGCCAAGGGTAACCGGATCGAGGAACTCGATTTCGAATCTGCCGAGCACAAACAGCTCAAGGGAAATATCTACCTCGCCAAGGTGACTCGGGTCGAACCGTCGCTCCAGGCGGCGTTTATCGATTACGGCGGGAACCGTCACGGCTTCCTCGCTTTCTCGGAAATCCATCCCGACTATTACCAGATCCCCAAGTCCGACCGCGACGCGCTGCTGCGCGAAGAGGCCGAACATGCCGCCGAGGAAGAACGTCTTCGCGGCAATGGCGACTATGACGATGATGATCATGGCGATCATGACGATGACGGCTTCGAGGACGCCCCGCGGTCGGCCGACGCCGATGATGACGACGACCATCATGACGATGACGACGGCGAGCCGCGCGTAATTGCTGGAGTCGACGAGGCCGGAACCGGCTCGTCGCGTTCACCGGTCGACGAAAGCGCTGCCGACGAACTTCGCAAGAAGCGCCAGGCCCTTCGCCGCCGGTATAAGATCCAGGACGTGATTCAACGTCGGCAAGTCTTGCTTGTCCAGGTCGTCAAGGAAGAGCGCGGCAACAAGGGCGCGGCCCTGACCACCTACCTCAGCCTCGCCGGCCGCTATTGCGTGCTCATGCCCAACACCTCGCATGGTGGCGGGATCAGCCGCAAGATTTCGAACGGCGCCGATCGCAAGCGGCTGAAGTCGATCATGAGCGACCTCTCGCTCCCTTCGACAATGGGCCTCATCGTCCGCACCGCGGGCCTTCAGCGCACCAAGGTCGAGATCAAGCGCGATTTCGACTATCTTGCCCGCCTGTGGGACGAGATACGCGAGCGCACCCTGGGCTCCTCCGCCCCGGCGCTGATTTATCGCGACAGCGACCTCATCAAGCGCGCCATCCGCGATCTCTACCACCGCGAAATCGACGAGGTAATCGTCGAGGGCGAGGACGGCTACAAGGCCGCCCGCAGCTATATGAAGCTGCTGATGCCGAGCCACGTCAAGCGCGTCACCAACTACAATGACCCGACCCCGATCTTTCAGCGCTACGGCGTCGAGGACCAATTGTCGGCGATGTACCAGCCGCTCGTCCAGCTAAAGTCCGGCGGCTATCTTGTGATCAACCCGACCGAAGCGCTGGTGTCGATCGACATCAACTCGGGCCGATCGACCCGCGAGCATAATATCGAACAGACCGCGTTCGCGACCAATATCGAGGCCGCCAACGAAATCGCCCGCCAGCTTCGCCTGCGCGACATGGCCGGGCTCGTCGTCATCGACTTCATCGACATGGAACAGTCGTCGCACAACCGGAAGGTCGAGCGCGCGATGAAGGAAGCGCTCAAGAACGACCGCGCCCGCATCCAGGTCGGCCGGATCAGCTCGTTCGGCCTCATGGAAATGAGCCGCCAGCGCCTTCGCACCGGTGTCCTCGAAGCCTCGACCAGGCCCTGCGCTCATTGCGAGGGCACTGGCCTGATGCGGACCGCGTCGTCGGCCGGCCTCTCGGCCCTGCGGATCATCGAGGACGAGGCCGCCCGCGGTCGCGGCGACCGGATCATCCTTCGCGCCGGGCGTGAAGCCGCCATCTATGTCCTCAATCGCAAGCGCGCCGAGCTCGCCGAGATCGAGGCGCGCTACGGCGTGTCGGTTGAAGTGCTGGTCGACGAGAGCTTCGAAGGCGCGCGCATGGCCTGTGACAGTGCGGGCGACCGCCCGATCGTCCCGCCGCGCGCCCTCCCCGCGCCGATCGTCGACGACATTGCCGACGATGAATTTGAAGACGAGATCGACGAGGAAGACGTCGAGATTGAGGAAGAAGCCAGCGACGACGATCGTGGCCCGCGCGACCGCGCCCCGCGTGAAGCTCGCGAAGGCGAGGAAGGCGATGGGCGCAGCCGTCGTCGTCGTCGCCGCCGTGGTGGCCGTGGCCGCAATCGCCGCGAGGATGGCGAGGAGCAGGGCGCCGAGGGCGACCATGCGCCGAATGCCGACGACGGCGACCAGCCCTATGCCGAGGATGGCCACGCCGAGCCGTCGAATGACGACCAGCCTGCGCAGGCTCATCAGCAAGCCGAAGACCGCCAGCAGGAACGCGCCGAAGGTGACGAAGCCCCGCGTCGCGCGCGTCGTGGTCGCCGCGGTGGCAGCCGCCGCCGCGAGCGTGGCGAGGGTGATGGCACCGAGAGCGAGACCATCGCTACGGACTCCGCGCCCATGATCGAGCCCGATCCGGCGCCTGCAGGCGACACGCTCGGACACGGTATCGAGGCGGTCGACGAGGCCCCCAAGACCCGCCGCCGCCCGCGCGCCCGCAAGGACGTCGCAAGCGAGACGGTCGCCTCGCCGATGGTCGAGGCGCCCGCCCCGGCTCCGGCCGCCGAAGCCGCTGCGCCCGAGGAGGCCCCGGCCACCGACGACGCCGCCAAGCCGAAGCGTCGCTCGCGCGCCAAGAAGGCTCCTATGGCCGACCTGGCCGAACCCGACGCCGCCCCGGCTGAACCCGCCGCGCCGGAAGCCGTCGCCGCTGAAGCGCCCACCAAACCGAAGCCGAGCAGGACCAGGGCTCCGGCCAAGGTCGAAGCCGACGCGGTCGCGACCACCGACACTGCAACCCTTACCGACGACCCCGACAGTGACGAGCCGCGCCGCAGCGGCTGGTGGTCGCGGACCTTCGGCTAAACAATGATGCACAACGTAAAGGGCGGTGCCGGGCAAATGCCTGGTGCCGCCTTTTTCGTGGGCACGTTTTTCATGGCCGGTTCATCGCCCCGGTGGGAAACCGTTGCATGACCAATCGAACCTGGCGCGCCGCCCGCACCGCGCTCATCGGCGTGACCCTCACGCTCACCGCTGCCCAGCCCGTTTTCGCGCAGGCCGTGCTTCGTGACAGCGAGACCGAGGCGCTGTTTCGCGACATTTCCAAACCGCTCATCCAGGCGGCCAAGCTCGATCCCACGAGCGTCAACGTCGTCCTCCTCAACGACCCCGAGATTAACGCCTTCGTCGCCACCGGGCAGACGGTCTATATCCAGTCGGGCCTGCTCGCCGCCGCCGACAATGTGAACCAGCTCCAAGGCGTCATCGCCCACGAACTCGGCCATGTCGCGGGCGGCCACTCGATCCGTATCCGTGACGGCGAGGCGGTCGCGACCAAGATCAGCCTGCTCTCGCTGCTGCTCGGCGCAGCGGCCATGGCGGCCGGCGCGGGCGATGCCGGGATGGGCATCATGGCGGCGGGCCAGCAGGCCGCGCAAACCAATCTTTTCTCGTTCAGCCGCGCCCAGGAATCGAGCGCCGACCTTGCCGGCGCCCATTATCTCACCACTGCCGGGATCAGCGGCAGGGGCACGCTCCAATTCTTCCAGAAACTGCAGAACCAGGAATATCGCCTCGGCATCGTCCACAAGGATGATTATGCCGGCACCCACCCGCTCAACAGCGACCGCATCCAGGCGCTCGAGCAGATCTACAAGGCCGACCCCGCGTGGAAAAAGCCGATCGACCCCGCGCTCGAGGCGCGCTTCGAACGCGTCAAGGCCAAGCTGCTCGGCTATGTCGACCCCAAGCGCGCCATCATCGCCTATCCCGAGAGCGACCAGGGCATCCCCGCCCATTATGCCCGCGCCTACGCCTATCACCTCGGCGCCTACCCCGAAAAAGCCGCGCAGGAAGCCGATGCGCTGCTCCGCCTCGCCCCCAACGACCCTTATTTCCTCGAACTGAAGGGCCAGATATTGCTCGAGGGCGGCCAGCCGCGCGATGCTCTCACGCCCTTGCGCCTTGCCGTCGCCCGCGCGCCCGACAAGCCGATGATCGCCGCTTTGCTCGGCCACGCCCTCGTCGCGACCGAAGACGCCAAGAACTACCCCGAAGCCCGCTCTGTCCTCAAGGCCGCCATCGCCCGCGACAATGACAATCCCGACGCCTGGTACCAACTTGGCATCGTCTACGACCATGACGGCGACGCCCCCCGCGCCGCGCTCGCCACCGCCGAGCGCAACAACCTCGAGGGCGAGAACAAGCTGGCCCTCGCCAGTGCTAAGATGGCACTCAACGGGTTGAAAGCGGGCACACCCGACTATCTTCGCGCGCAGGACATCGCCATGGTCAGCGAAGCCGCGCTGAAGAAGGACAAGAAGAAGAAAAAATGAGCGACATGCAGGGGGCCGCCGGGGGCAAATGGGGACCGGCCATCGCCGGCGGGATCATCGGCGCGCTGCTGACCGGGGCCATCGGGCTGGCCTATGCCCCGCGACTGGTCGGGCCCGATGCCGTGCGCAAGGCGCTGATCGCCGACCCGTCGATGCTGGTCGACGCCGGCAATGCACTGCGCGACCGCCAATATGCGCCGGTAATCGCCGCCAACCGCATCGCCATCGAAACCCCTTATGGTTCGTCATGGAAGGGCGCGGCCACGCCAGACGTCACTTTGGTCGAATATTACGACTATGCCTGCGGTTATTGCCGCAAGAGCATCCCCGACATCGAACGGCTGCTGGCCGAGGACAAGGGCCTACGCGTCGTCTTTCGCGAGCTTCCCATTCTTGGACCCAACAGCCTTGCCGCCGCGCGCGTCGCGCTCGCCGCATCGAAAGCCGGCAAGTTCGCTGCCTACCATGACGCGCTCTACGCCGCAGGCCCGCCCAGCCCCGAAAGCATCGCCAGCGTCGCCACCCCCCTCGGCGTCGCGCCCACCCCGCAGGAGGTTCCCGAGCAGGAAGCCGAACTCAAGCGCAACTTCCAGATCGCCGGCCAGTTGGGCGCGACCGGCACCCCGCTGTTCGTCGTCGGCGACCGTGTGATCAACTCCGCAGTAGGATATGACGCGCTGAAGAAGGCGGTGGCGGACGCTCGCGCCGCAAAGGGCTAGGCAGCGGCGTCCGCTTCGCACCCGCTCACGACCGAAGCATGTCGCCGATAAAGGCCTCAAGCTGCGCCAGCGTTTCGCTCATCCCGGACGTCGCCCCGGACGCGATCTCACTGTCGAGTGCTTCCTTCGATGGAAAGAGGTCGTGAATGACAATATTCGTGCGGCCGTCCATTTCCTCGAAGGTCACCGTGGTCGTTGCGCCGTCCGGGCTTTCCTCATTGGTCCACGCCACGCGCGCATCGGGGATCACCTCGTTATAGCTTCCGAAGAAAGCCATCGGCTGATCGGAAGCGGGATGACCGAACTCGAGGCGGTATTTGCCACCGACCCGAACGTCCATCTCGCACGACAGCAGGGTCAGGCCGAATGACTTCGGCACCCACCATTGTTTGAATAACTCGGGCTTGGTCCAGGCCTCGAACAGGATCCGCACCGGCGCGGCAAAGCTTCGCCGGACCACCAGCTCGCGATCGGACACGCGTTCCGCCACGGTCCGGCTCGCCGGAGACGTGGGCTTATCCTTGGCTTGATCCATCACTTTTCTCCTGCTGAATCATATTTTCGACCACAGCTGACAGCGCGTCGAAGCGTTCGTCTCATCGCCGTCGATACTCCTCGATCCACCTCATTTCGGCCTCGAGCCCGCGACCGCCCAACCGGCAGGTACGCACTCGTCCGATCTTTTCGGTGCGCACCAGCCCGGCCTGTTCGAGCAGGCTGACATGCTTCTTCATGCCAGTGAGGGTCATCTGGAATTTCTCGGCGAGCGCAGTGATGGACGCTTCGGATCGCCCCAGCTGCTCAAGCACGCCACGGCGAGTAACGTCGGACAGCGCGCGGAACGAAGCATCGAGCGCGAAGGGCAAATGGTGAACCATATGGTTCAGTGTTTAGTGGATTCGGCGAGGCTGTGCAAGGGCTTCATGGCGCACGACTTTATGCGCTCTGCCCGATTTTCCTGTCCTACAAGTGGCCGTTTATGCTTGCCTCATCCGATGATATTTCGCGCCATCCCTGACCAACGGCTACTCGTTGACACGCGGGTCACGCACGACATCGCTGACATGCATGTCACAAAACCGCGATGCACTGTCTACTTGTCCAAAATGCCGCCGCCCGCGAGCGAGCGGAAGCGACAGGCGAGCCAACAAAGACTCGCGAGCCACAAACCCTCCGCTCAGCCCTCGTCGTCACCCTCATCCGTGACCGCGACTCGGCCCTTGAAACCTTGCGCAACGACATACCATTCGCTCGATCCCTTGCGGCTGGCGGGCGGCTTGGCGTGCTTGACCGTGGTGAAATGGCGTTTGAGCTCGGCGACCAGCCCGTGATCCGCGCCCCCCGCCAGCACCTTAGCCACGAACGCTCCGCCGGGGCGCAATATCTCGGTTGCGAAGTCGAGCGCCGCCTCGACCAGCCCCATCGTCCGCAGATGGTCGGTCTGCGGATGGCCGACGGTGTTGGCGGCCATATCCGACAGGATCAGGTCGGCCTCGCCATCGAGCGCCTCGCGCAGCGTCTCGGGCGCGGCTTCCTCCATGAAGTCCATTTCCAGGATGATGACCCCGTCGATCGGGTCGGTCGGCAACAGGTCGATGCCGACGATCCGCGCCTTGGGGACCTGGCGGCGAACGACCTGCGCCCAGCCGCCGGGTGCGATGCCAAGGTCGATGATCCGCGTGCAGCCCTTAAGGAAGCCGAACCGCTCGTCGAGTTCGGTCAGCTTGTACGCCGCACGGCTGCGATATCCGTCGGCCTGGGCGCGGCGCACATACGGGTCGTTAAGCTGCCGCTGGAGCCAGCGGATCGAGCTCGACTTGCGTCCCTTGGCGGTCTTGATCCGCTGCCGGTCGCCCTGGCCACCCCTGCTCATCGGCCGCTGCTCACAGCACATATCCGTCACGGGCCATGAGGGCGCGCAGGATGCCCTCGCGAATTCCGCGGTCGGCGATGCCCAGCCGTTCGGCCGGCCAGATGTCGAGGATTGCGTCGAGGATCGCGCAGCCGGCCACCACCATGTCGGCCCGCTCGGCGCCGATGCACGGCAAGGCAGATCGCTCGGCAAGGTCCATGCGGGCGATCATCGCATTGATTTCGCGCATTGATTCGATCGGCACCTGAAGCCCGTCGACCGCGCGCCGGTCATAGCTCGGCAGGGCGAGGTGGACGCTGGCAAGGGTGGTGACGGTGCCGCTCGTGCCAAGCAGGCGAATATCCTCGCGGCTTTCGGGGAGCATGTCGACGAAGCGGGCAAAGCTGCGAAACACCCGCTGGCGCATCCGCTCATAGGCGGCGACACGGTCCTTGCCCTCGATCGCTTCGCGGCCTTCGGTTTCGGTGAGGGAAACGACCCCCCACGGCGCGCTCCACCAGGCGCGGATGCGGGGGCTGACCTCCCCCGGCTCGACTAGCACCAGCTCGGTCGATCCGCCGCCGATGTCGAAGATCAGGGCCGGGCCGTCGCCGGGCTCGAGCAGCTTGTGGCAGCCCAGCACTGCCAGCCGGGCCTCCTCCTGCGGCGGGATGATGTCGAGCGCGAGCCCGGTCTCGACCCTGACCCGCTCGACGAATTCGCAGCCATTTTCGGCGCGGCGGCAGGCCTCGGTGGCGACCGAGCGGGAGAGCGAGACATTGCGGCGGCGAAGCTTGTCGGCGCAGATCGACAAGGCGGCGACCGTTCGGTCCATCGCCGGCTGCGACAGCCGCCCGGTCTGGCCAAGCCCCTCACCCAGCTTCACGACCCGGGAAAAGGCATCGAGCACGGTGAACGTCCCGTCGTCGGGACGAGCGATCAGCAGCCGGCAATTATTGGTGCCAAGGTCGACCGCGCCATAAGTATGACGTGTCGCACCCTTGTGGGAATGCGGATCCCCTGCGCCGGGGGGCGCGGAGGCGGTGGCGGCGAACTGCGCCATGACGTCGCGACCAATCTTTTCCTGCACCGCGAGACATACTCGCGGCTGACCTGTCCCCGGTTTACTCCATATGATCCGCCTCTGGCAACGGGCGAGCGTGGTGCGGCGGCGTTGACAGGGCGCATCCCCCTCCCCTATCTGCGCGGCGCCGGCATTGCCCTGTCGTCTAATGGTAAGACTACGGACTCTGACTCCGTTAATCGAGGTTCGAATCCTCGCGGGGCATCCAGCGGCCACGCTCCATGCGCCTCCAGGCTTTCGCGAACGCGGGCAAGGGCGATGTCGACCGGATGGTCCTCACCCATCAGCGCGAAACTGCCCGACACGGCAAAGGCACAATGGCCATGGACCGTGGCGATCAACGATCGCGACAGCGCCGAGACGCTTGCATTAATCTCGCTATCCAGTGCCCGGGCCACTTCCTCGATCACGATCGCGGTCAGGACGGCGCGGGTCGCCGCGTCGCTTTCGGAAATCGGCATCGTGGCTGGAATCCGATGCTCATAGATCGCCATCCACAAATTGGGATTGGTCTGAGCGAAGTCGAAATAGCCTTCGACCAGCGCTCCGATCCGATCATCCCCGCCATCCTGCAAGGCTGTCTTGAGATGATCCGCCCACAGCGCGAAGGTACAAGTGTTGATCGCCACCACCAGCGCGTCGGCATTTTCGAACATATTGTAGATGGTGCCCACCGAATAGCCGATCCGCTTGGCCACCTCGCGGGTCGAGAAGCGGGCAAAGCCCTGCTCGGCCATCAGCACATGACCGACGGCGACGATAAGTGCCTGCAACTCGGCGCGGCTATGATCGGATCTTCTACCCATGAGAAGCTGATAACCGAAAAACTGAGCGGTGTATAATTATTATATTGAACGGCGCTCATTTTACGGTATGGCGGTTCCTTGACGGGAGAGCGAACATGGGCGCGCTGATAATCTTTGGCATGGTGATGGTCTGCGCGAAACTATGGTTTGCGGTCGGCGAGCTTACCCGTCGCGTCGAATGGCTGGAGCAACCGTCGTTGGCTGGCGCGGTCGCCGCGGTCGAGCAATGGCCTGAACCGTCAGGGGAAGTCGCGCCGGCGGAACCGCCACCCAATCCCATTCCGTCGGTCACCCCGCTATCCAATTCCAAACCCGAAATCGCCGCCCTTAAGCCCGACGAAGTTGAAGAGGGCCCTCGCTTCGCCTTTCCCCGCATCGGCTTCGAGCAACTGTTCGGCCGTACCCTGCCAATCTGGGCAGGTGGCGCAACGCTGGCCGTCGCAGGCTTCCTGATCGTCAAATATTCGATCGAGATCGGGCTTCTGCGACCCGTGGTGCGGGTCATCCTCGGACTGCTATTCGGAACGTCGCTCATTGTCGGGGCCGAAATGGCGCTGCGCAAGGACGATGTGGTACGCGATCCGCGCGTTCGCCAGGCCCTGGCCGGTGCCGGCGTTGCGACCCTCTATGCCAGCATTCTGGTCGCGGCGAACCTCTATCACCTGATCGGTCCGATCCCCGCATTCGTGGGAATGGCGATCACAACCGCGCTGGCCGGCGGCCTGTCGATAAGGTTCGGCGCACCGAGCGCAGTCCTTGGACTGATCGGTGGGCTTGCGGCACCCGCGCTCGTTGGATCAACCACGCCCGACGTGCCCCTGCTCTCCGCATATCTTGCGCTGGCGGTAGCGGGGCTGTGTGGACTGTCGAGGACGCAGCGCTGGGCATGGCTTGGCATCGGCGCACTGGTCGGCGGATTTGGGTGGGGCGCGGTGATGATCTTCAGCAGCGCACTCGATTCGGCCGGACTGGTCTCGATCGGCGCGCTGATCCTGCTCATCGGCATTCTACTGCCAGCAATATCGTCCGGAAACCCCCGGGTCACGACCCTGCGCTTCATTGCGAGCCTAGCGGCATGCGCCCAGCTCGCCGCGCTCGTCGCCATGGGCGGTTTCGAACCTCTGGTGTGGGCGCTGTTCGGCCTGATCTCGCTTGCGCTCGTCTGGATGGCGGCTCGCGAACCCGCGCTTCGGGACCTGACCCGGATCGGCCTGATGGTTTCGGTCATGCTGATCGCATGGTGGCCGACGCCGTCCATGGAAACATTGTCGCTAGTCCTTGCCGGAATGACCGCAATTTATGGCAGTGCGGCGGGGCGGCGGATCTGGAGCGTTCGTGGACGTCAGGCCGACGCCGGCGAAGTCGCAGCGCTGGCGATCGGGATCATGCTGCTGCCGGCGCTTCACTTCGCGCTTACCGATCGCACTATGTCGCTGCTCGCGCTGCTCGGCGCGGGACTTGCCGGGGGCATCGGGCTGCTTGGCTGGTCATGCGCGACGCGGCGCGATGATGCCCGGTTTGCGATCGTGGCGACCACCGTTGCCGGCCTGCTTTCGCTGGCGCTGACAATCATCGTACCCGCGTGGGCAGTTGCGCCGGGCATCGCCGTCATGGCCGTCGGGACGCTGCTCTTTTCGACGGTCGCGGACGACTGGCGGATCGAGCGGAGCGCGTGGGCGATCGGCGCCGCCGCCCTCGTTGCGGCATCAGTTCCGCCCGAAATCTTTGCATATCGCGCGGTCGGGCTGGGCGAGCCCGGGACCGTGACGGATGCCCTGCGCTGGCTCGTCCCCGCTGCTGGCGCCGCAGTTTTCGCGTGGCGCGGCAAAATCCCGTTCGCGAGTGTTATCGCACAGCCGATCGCCGTGCTCCTGTTCTACGTCGGCGTCGCGCAGGTCATGCCGTCTTCGCTACTTTCGCTTGTTCCAACCGCCATGCTTGCCGGGTTGGCGCTCGAGCGGCGCCTGTGGCCGGCAGTTCTTTCGGCTGGGGTGCTGGTGGCGGGTTGGACAGCGCTGCCCTTCTTCGCCTGGCTGACGGCAGGGTTAACAGCGCTGGTCGCGATGCCGACATTCATGACGATGCTCCCGACGCTCGATGACACGCTCCTGCGACTGGCGCTTCCGGCGTTTGCGCTGATCGTCGTCGCATGGCGTGCTGAGGCGCCGCGCCCGCGCCTTTTCGCGATCGCCACCGCCGCGACGTTCGCGCTGATCACTGCACACGTCGCTTACAAACAGTTGTTCGCAATTGCCGATGCCACCGCCTTCGCCCGCTGTGGGCTAGCCGAACGTACCCTGTGGGAGGCACTGTTGGCGCTTGTCGCGCTTGTTTCGATCCGCCACTGGCGACCGGTCGCCTTAGCCTTTGCCGGTGCCAGTATCGCGCACTTCGTCCTGTTCACCACGCTTTACCAAAACCCGCTGTGGGCGGAGCAGGCGGTCGGCGAGTGGCCGCTCGTGAATCTTCTTATTCCCGCTTACGGCGTGGCCTTTGCTATCCTGTGGGCTGCGCGAAAGTTCGGGCTGTCCGACATCGCCGATCGCCTTCGCGGCGGGTTGCAGATGATGCTTGTCCTCCTGCTCGCCGCGTCGATGCTGCGCCAACTGGTCCACGGCTCGTTCCTAGTCGAAGGGGGCGTCGGGCAAGGCGAGGATATTGCAAGGTCGGTGCTGCTCATCCTGCTCGCGCTCGGTTTCCTCGGGCACGGGATCCAGTCAGCCAAACGGGACTGGCGGATCGCATCGCTGGTGCTGATGCTGGCCGCAGTGACCAAGGTATTCCTGTTCGACGCCAGTGGCCTCGACGGAGTCATGCGGATCGGTTCGTTCGCCGCGCTCGGTTTCAGCCTGATCGGGCTGGGCTGGCTTTATGCCCGCTACCTTCCTGATGTCTCACGGTTAACCAAAGATTCGGGGTTGCCGCCTATCGCGGTCGAGGGGGAATCATAGAGCATGTCGGCACCAGATCTTTCGTTGCTCGGCAGGCGCCGCTTCGGCCCGCTGTTCGCAGTCCAGTTCCTGGGCGCGTTCAACGATAATCTGTTCAAGTTCGCGCTGCTGTTCTTCGCGAATTTCACGCTTTATGCAGCAGCGCCGGCCAAGGCGGAAATGCTGGCGACGGTCGCGACCGGCCTGTTTATCCTGCCCTATTTCCTTTTCTCCTCGATCGCCGGGCAGCTTGCGGACGGCTATGACAAGGCGGTCCTCATTCGCCTGGTGAAGCTGGCCGAGATCGTGATCATGGCGCTGGCGCTGGCCGGCTTCTGGACGGCATCCATTCCCCTGCTACTCGGCTGCCTGTTCCTGATGGGGGTGCATTCGACAGTCTTCGGGCCGATCAAATATTCCATCCTTCCGCAGCACCTCCATGACGGCGAAATCATGGGCGGGACGGGCCTGATCGAAGCTGGTACCTTCCTCGCCATCCTCGGCGGCCAGCTGCTCGGCGGCGTGATCCCGCCGTGGGAAGCGGGCATGGTTGCCACCGGGATCGCGATCTTCGGGGCATTGGCCAGCCTTGCCGTCCCCAGCGCACCTTCGATGAATCAGCGCCCTGCAATCGACCTCAACATCCTGCGCGGCACGATCAGCATCTTGCGGGCCGCCCACGGTGGTCGCGGTGTGTGGTTGGCGATCCTGGGGATCAGCTGGTTCTTCTCGATCGGCGCAATCATCCTGTCGGAGCTTGCGCCGCTAGTAAAGTCGACGCTCGGTGCCGGCCCGACCCTGGTCACCCTGTTCCTGCTGGTTTTCTCGGTCGGCGTCGCGATCGGTGCCCTGGCGGTCAATCGCTTGCTTAAGGGAGAAGTTTCGGCCCGCTTTGTGCCGATAGCCGCGCTCGCGATGGCAGGGTCGCTCATCATCCTGTGGCTGGCGACTAGCAACTTCGTTGCCGTCGGCGCTGAGTCGTCAGTTGCGGCGTTCCTGGTCGCACGCGGCAGCTGGACCATTATCGCCGCGATCGCCGGGACCGCCATGTCGGGCGGCGTGTTCATCGTCCCGCTCTACGCCATCCTCCAGACGCACAGTGTTCCCGAACGTCGGTCGCAGATCATTGCAGCCAACAACATCGTCAACGCCCTCGTGACGGTGGCGATGGTTGCCGCCGTGCTCGCGCTGATGGCGGCGGGAACGACCATCCCCGGGATCATCGGGGTACTCGGCTTTTCGACGCTGGCCGTCGCGCTCATCACGTGCTGGCTGTTGCCGGAAACGATCTTCAAGGCGCTTGTCCGCTCGCTGCTGACGCTGTTGTACCGGGTCGAGGTGCATGGCGGCGAGAATATGCCAAGGCCCGGGGAGCCGGCCGTCGTCGTCGTCAATCATGTCTCGTTCCTCGATGGCCTGCTGCTTGCGGCCTTCCTCCCCGGCAAGCCGACCTTCGCCGTCCACAGCCGCATCGCCAAGGCGTGGTGGATCAAGCCCTTCCTTGGCATGTTCGACGCCTTTCCGGTCGATCCGACCAATCCGATGGCCGCCAAGGCGATGGTCAAGGCCGTGCGCGATGACCGCACGCTTGTGATCTTCCCGGAGGGGCGCATCACGACAACCGGCGCGCTGATGAAAGTGTTCGACGGGCCCGGGATGGTCGCCGACAAGGCCGATGCCCCGATCATCCCGGTACGCATCGATGGCGCCCAGTTCACCCCTTTCTCGCGCTTGTCCGGCAAGGTGCGGGGCCGCTGGTTTCCCAAGATCGACCTCACCATCCTCCCGCCGCGCCGGTTCGAAGTCACCGGTGACAGCGCGCGCGAGCGGCGGGCAGCGGCCGGACGCAAACTCTACGACGTGATGAGCGACATGATTTTCGCGACGTCGGATATTGACCGGACGCTATTCCAGGCGCTGCTCCATTCCCGCGCTGTCCATGGCGGCAAGGCGCTGGCAATCGAGGACATCAAGCGCAGCCCGCTCAGCTATAGTCGGCTCGTGACCGGAGCGATTGCACTGGGCGAACCGCTGGCCATGGCAACGCGCGAAGGCGAAGCGGTCGGCGTCCTGCTGCCCAATGTCAGCGGCGTGGTGGTCACTTTCTTCGCGCTGCAGGCCCGAGGCCGAGTCCCCGCAATGCTCAACTATACCGCCGGTCTCGCCAGTCTGAAGGCTGCGTGCATCGCAGCCAATATTCGTACCATCATTACCGCACGAGCATTCGTAGAGCAGGCCAAGCTCGGGCCGACCGTCGAGGCGCTCGCCGCAGAGGGAATTATCGTCCGGTATCTCGAAGATCTAGCCGCCGGGATCGGCAAGCGCGCCAAGCTGCGCGCGCTCATCGCCTCGCCGTTCGCCGAGCGCGCACATCGCCGACTCGGCATCTCTCCCACGGCGCCCGCGGTGATCCTGTTTACCAGCGGATCGGAAGGCGTGCCCAAGGGGGTCGTCCTGACCCACCGCAACCTCCTCGCCAACTGTCACCAATTGTCTGCGCGGATCGATTTCAGCGCGAGCGACGTGGTGCTCAACGCACTGCCGGTATTCCACAGCTTCGGGCTGACCGGCGGCACGTTGCTGCCGATTCTGGCGGGGGTGAAGACTTTGCTCTACCCCAGCCCGCTTCACTATCGGATCGTCCCGGCGCTGGCGTACGACGCCAACGCGACGATCCTGTTCGGGACCGACACCTTCCTGTCGGGCTATGGCCGCATGGCGCATGGCTATGACTTTTACTCCTTGCGCTACATCTTCGCCGGGGCCGAGCGAGTCCGCGACGAAACCCGTCGGACCTACGCCGACAAATTCGGCCTGCGCATTCTCGAAGGCTATGGCGCGACTGAGGCCTCGCCGGTGATCGCGGTGAATACCCCGATGCATTTCCTGGCGGGCAGTGTCGGGCGGCTGTTACCCGGCATGGAAAGTCGCCTCGATGCAATTCCGGGGATTGTCGAAGGCGGTCGCCTGTCGATCCGCGGTCCTAATGTCATGGCAGGCTATCTCAAGGTCGATCAACCGGGTGTGCTTCAGCCGCCCGAGAATGGCTGGCACGACAGTGGGGATATCGTGACGATCGACGAAGCGGGATTCATCACCATCCGTGGCCGCGCCAAGCGTTTCGCCAAGATCGGTGGCGAAATGGTCTCGCTGCCGGCAGTCGAAGGCTATGCCGCCGCACTGTGGCCCGGCTTCGATCATGCCGTCGTGACCCGTCCCGACCCACGCAAGGGCGAGCAGTTGATCCTTTTCTCGACCCACCACGACGCGTCGGCAAACGAGCTTCATGAATGGGCCAAGGCGAACGGCGTGGCCGAATTGATGGTGCCGCGCGACATTCGAATCGTCGATGCCCTGCCCGTATTGGGCACGGGCAAGATCGACTATGTGACCATGACTGCGCTGGCGGTCGGCGGGGGGAAATGAAGGTGCGCAACTATCTCAAGGATCTTGAACGCGATCTTCAGTCGCCGATCGAGGTTCGGCGGTTCGGCAGCGGCTGGTTCACCGGCTTCTTCGCCCTGATCTTCGCCATCGCCGGGCTTTGCTTCGTCATGGCGCTGCGCTGGCCGACCTGGTTCGCCATGCCCGAACTGGCCGCGATCCGTGACTCGTCGAGCTTTCGCCTGGTGGTCCATGCTGTCCTCATCACAGCGTATGGCCTGGCGCTGCTCAGCCTCCTGCTGCGACCGCGCAAGGCGATTGGCGCAACCGCGCTGCTGATTGCTCTTGGCGCAACTCTGCTTGGCGGTGCCGGGGTCCAGCCCCACGAAAGCCGTCACTGGGGGATATTCTTCGGGATCGACTTCTTCGCGCTCAACATGGTCGCCACAGGGCTGATGTTCGCGCCGATCGAACGGCTTTTCCCCAAGCGGCGCGAACAGCGACTGTTCCGCATCGAATGGCGCGAAGACCTGTTCTATTATCTCGTCAGTTCGATGATGGTCCAGCTGATCACGTTCCTGGCGCTGGCTCCGTCGACCCTCATCATGGCGCGAACCGGTGGCCTTGCCGATATCCGCGCGGTCGTCGCCGCTCAGCCGATGCTGTTGCAATTTGTCGAAGTCATGGTGCTGACCGATCTTGCCCAATATTGGTTCCACCGCGCTTTTCACCGTGTGCCCTTTCTTTGGGGCTTTCACGCGGTTCACCATTCGGCAAAAGCAATGGACTGGCTCGCCGGGGCGCGGATGCATTTCGTTGAGATCATCCTGCTTCGCGGCGTAACCTCTCTGCCGTTACTGACGATCGGTTTCGCGCCGGTGGTGATGCAGGCCTATATTGCGTTCGTCTACGTCTACGCATCGCTCGTCCACGCGAACCTGCGCGGCGACTTTAATCGGCTGGGGAATTTCCTGGTCACCCCGCGGTTTCACCACTGGCACCATGCGAGCGAGGCAGAAGGCGTCGACAAAAATTTCGCGATCCATTTCCCTTTGCTCGACCGACTGTTCGGGACGTTTCATTTTCCCGCTGGCCGGTGGCCGGGCGGCTATGGCGTTCCCGAACGGGTGCCGCACGGATATCGTGCCCAGTTCATCTACCCCTTTCGCCGCCGCCGCGATGAGGCCGGCGACCCTACCGAATCCGGGGTGACGGGTGGCAAGTGACTCGATGCTCGGCGAGAGCTGGACCGATCGCCGAGCGATCAATGAGTAGCGGTACGAGCGCCGCCTGGATCCAGGTCGCTGGCCAGTTCGCGGTGAAGCAGCAGAGCGGCAGCCAGCCCCGCCGGCCCGCTATCGGCATTCGCGATATCGAGCGCTCGCGCATCACCCCAAGAGCCAGAAAAAGACATGCGGCCATTCAACGGATGGTTGAAAGCGGAGCGAAGCGCGCCATTGTATCGTTGTACGTTCATTCCGATCAGACCAGAAAGCCGTCTATGCCCATGCCCGCCGAGTGTGCACGATGACCCGCATCGCCATCGCCGGAGTCGGCAAGATCGCGCGCGACCAGCATATCCCGCACATTCTGAAGAATCCGGCATTTGACTATGTCGCGGCCGTGACTCGCGGATCGACCGATGGCGACGGCGTTCCGGCGTTCAACACGATTGACGATATGATGAAGTCGGGTCTTGGGGTCGAGGCGATCTCGATCTGTACGCCGCCGATCGGTCGCTTTGAGCTCTTGCAGGCAGCCTTCGCCAACGGGCTCGACGTCCTGCTCGAAAAGCCACCGGCGGCAACGATTAGCGAGGCCGAACTCTTTGGCGAGATGGCGGCAAATGCCGGGCGTTCGCTTTATATGAGCTGGCACTTGCGCCAGGCACCTGCGGTCGAGCCTGCGCGAGCGTGGCTGGTAGGCAAGACGATCCGGAGCGTGAACGTTAACTGGCTCGAGGATGTTCGCGTGTGGCACCCCGGACAGGACTGGGTGTGGGAGCCGGGGATCGGGGTATTCGACCCGGGGATCAACGCCCTGTCGGCAATCACGCGGATCCTGCCGTGGCCGCTGCGCGTGATGAACTCGGATCTGAAGGTGCCGGCCAACAAGGATGCGCCGATCGCGGCGTCACTCAAGCTGGCCGGGCCGACGGATGCCGCTATGGCAGTCGAGTTTGATTGGGACCAGCGTGGCCCCCAGACGTGGCAGATCGACATCGCGACCGACGGCGGACTGATCAGCCTGACCCAGGGTGCGTCGAAAATGACGGTCGACGGCGTGGCAGTCGATGTCGGCACCGAAGAGGAATATGCATCGATGTACCGCCATTTCGCTGATCTTATCGCTAAGCGCGAAAGCGATATCGACCTGTCGCCATTCCGTCTGGTGGCAGATGCTTATTTGATCGGGCGCCGTCATGCCGTCGAGGCGTTCGCCTGATGGCCGACGAACCCGAATATGTGCCGCCTGCTGTTTGGCAATGGGACAAGGAAAGCGGTGGGCGCTTTGCCGCGATCAATCGCCCGATCGCCGGCGCGACGCGCGAGCAGGAGCTTCCCGTCGGCAAGCATCCGCTTCAGCTCCATTCGCTTGCCACACCCAACGGCGTGAAGGTGACGATCATGCTCGAGGAACTGCTCGAAGCTGGTCATGCGGGAGCGGAATATGACGCCTGGCCGATCCGCATCATGGACGGTGACCAGTTTGGCAGTGGCTTTGTGGGGATCAATCCCAATTCCAAGATTCCGGCGCTGCTCGACCGTTCGACCAGCCCGCCGACGCGGATTTTCGAAAGCGGTGCGATCTTGGTCTATCTGGCTGAGAAGTTCGGTGCGTTTTTACCCAAAGAAGGCGCTGCACGGGCCGAGTGTTTGTCGTGGTTGTTCTGGCAGATGGGCGCGACGCCGATACTTGGCGGTGGCTTTGGCCATTTCTACGCCTATGCCCCGGTCAAGATCGAGTATGCGATCGATCGCTATGCGATGGAAGTGAAGCGGCAACTCGACGTCCTCGACCATCGGCTTGCAGAGAGCGAATATATCGGCGGCGCATTCTATACAATCGCCGACATGGCCATCTGGCCGTGGTACGGGGCGCTGGTCCAAGACAAGGTCTACGAAGCCGGGACCTTCCTCGACGTCGCAACCTATCTTAACGTCATCCGCTGGACCGAGGCGATCGCCAAGCGGCCAGCCGTCCGGCGCGGGCGTCTCGTCAACCGGCTGTTCGGTCCCGATGAAGAGCAGATGGCCGAGCGGCACGATTCATCGGATTTCGATCGATACGCCGCCGTGCTTGGGTAAATCCGCCAACAATTCTGTGACCCGACTGCATCATGAACAAACTATTCACGACCTCGCAAGACGGAGGAGGCGAAGACGGCGCGATTACTGGCTTGTGTCACGATTCGACATAAACCATTACAGCCGGGCCCGTAGTCGGGAGGACCAGATGCGCCGTCGTACCAAGGATTATATTGAAATCAGCGACCACACGTCGCTCGATATGCTGATCAAGACTCTCACCGCGATCCGGGACAACCTCGACGATCATGCCGAGCCGGAGCTGAAGCTGCGCGGCGACGATGTTTTCGGACGACGCCTGTCGATCAGCTATCTTCGCGAAATCAGCGAGGAAGAGGCCGATCTCGAGCGCCGCTATGAACATGCCCATCGCTCGGCCGATGCTGCCGAGATTGAGCGGCTCCAGCGCTCACTTGATGACGTCCCGTCGGTCAAGGACCGGTTGCGCGATGCCGCTTGAGCGGGCTCACCATTCTGCAAAGCTGCCATCTTCGAGTCGCCAGATCGGGTTGCGCCAACGGTGGGGATCGCGCGCTGCTTCGCGCACCGCAGTTTCGTCGATGGTGATCCCAAGGCCAGGCCCCGTCGGGATCGGCAGATAGCCGTCGATTGTCGTCAACACCTTCTTGTCGACTACGAAGTTGAGCAGGTCGTGGCCGCCGGTGTTGTAATGAATGCCCAAGCTCATCTCCTGGATGGCAACATTGGGCGAGCAGGCGCCAAGCTGAATACAGGCGGCTAGCGCGAGCGGCCCGAGCGGGCAGTGCGGCGCGACTGCGATATCATAAGCTTCGGCCATCGCGGCGATGCGGCGGCATTCGCTTAATCCTCCGGCATGGCTCAGGTCGGGCTGGATGATGTCGACCGTGCGAGCTTCGAAAAAAGGCTTGAAGTCCCAGCGCGAATAGAGCCGCTCGCCCAGCGCGATCGGTGTCGTGGTGTGCGCGGCGATGGCGGCCAGGCCTTCGTGGTTTTCAGATAGCAACGGCTCTTCGATGAACAGCAGTCCAAGGGGTTCAAGGGCCTTGGCAAGTTGCTTGGCGATTGGACGATGGACCCGGCCATGGAAATCGAGCCCGACGTCCATCCCGGCGGCCTGGGCGGCCGCGACCCTCGCGATGACCTCGTCGAATGCCTTGGGCGTGGCGAGCCAGCCGAGTTCGGCGGTGGCGTTCATCTTGACTGCAGTAAAGCCCTGAGCGGCGCGGGCCTTGGCCGCATCGGCGATCTCGTGCGGGCGATCGCCGCCGATCCAGGCGTAAGCCCGGATCTTATCACGGACTCGCCCGCCAAGCATCTCGTAGGCGGGCAGGCCAGCGCGCTTTCCTTTGAGGTCCCATAATGCCTGGTCGACGCCCGACAGCGCCGACATCAGCACTGCGCCGCCACGATAGAAGCCGCCACGATAGCCAATTTGCCAAATGTCCTCGATCCGATCGGGATCGTGGCCGGTGAAGCGGTCCTTGATCGCCTCGAAAGCACCGGCCACCGCCTCGCCATGGCCCTCGAGGCTTGCTTCCCCCCAACCGACCGCGCCATCGTTGGCCTCGATCCTCACGAACAGCCAGCGGGGCGGAACCAGAAAGGTTTCAATGCGGGCGATCGTCGTGGGGGTCATCAGGCGGCATCCGGATTGGCGGGCTGGGCTTGCTGGTTGGGACCGTCCTTGACGTCGACCGCCTGCGCGCGGGTCGGCGGCCAGACCGTTTGCGACGGGGTCAGGATCGGCACGGCAAGACACACGCTCGACGCCGGCAGCACGTCGCGCCAGTCGGCGATCAGCTTCTTGTAGGCGGTCCCGACGTTGCGGATCTTGCGATCGAGATCGAACAGCCCGAGCGGGTTCACATTGCCATTCTGCTCGCGAAGAGCGGTGTCCCAGTCGACCTGGTCGGTCAGCGAATACCAGGTGAAGCCGACCGTGGGGATGCCGACGTTGCGCAGCCGAAGGACGTTGGCCCACTCCTTCCACAACCACTGCACCGCTTCCTGCCCGGTCGGACCTTCGCGCAGGTTGGTCTCGGTATGCATGATTGGGACGCGGTAGCGGTTATGATATTGGCGGGTGATCTCGGAGTAGCCGAACACTTCGCCCGATGCCTCGGTATGGCCGTCGGCGAACACGCGATGCTCATTGGTCATGTAATAGTCGTTGCCAAGAATGCAGTGCTGTTTCAGCCGGTTGTCGAGGAAGAAGTGATATTCCTCGCGGGTCATGCCGTTATCCATCAGATATTCGTACATTTCGCTGTCGACCCGGCGACCATAGTTGAGGTCGAGGCTGAGAAAGCGACGCGAGTTCATCACCTCGGCCTTGCCGATCGCCGCCGGACTGTCGGCATGAAAATATTCCGAAGATTCAGACTGGATGAAGATCGCGTCCGAGCGGCGCTTGAGGATCTCGGTCATGGCGAGGACGTTCGCCTTGACGATATTTTTCAGCGCGGTGACAAAGGTCAGATCGGTCGTCCCCTGCTCGTTCCACCAGCCATATTTGGCCGAGAAGACGGCGCAAATAAACATCTCGTTGACCGGGGTGTAGAGCTGGACCCACGGGTAACGCTCTGCAAAAGCGGCAGCATAGACCGCGAACAAAGCAGGGAAATCGGGATTCTGGAAATTGCCGATCCAGTCGGGAACGCCAAAGTGGCACAGGTCGACGATCGGCGTAATGTCGCGGCGCTTGAGGTCATTCAGCGTGAGGTCGGCGAATTCCCAGTCGTAACGGCCCGGCGCCAGCCACGCCTTGTGCAGTGGCGGACCGAAGCGGAGAAAACCGATGCCAATTTCCTGGACGCAGTCGAAATCTTCCTTCCACCGGCGATAATGGTCCGATGCTTCCATCTGGTCGACGCGGACTGTGCCATTCTTGACCGTTGGAATGCTGTTTTCGATCCCGGTCGCGAACATGAAGTTGGTAATGGCATATCTCCTTGGGGCCGCCGTCAACCGGCGAAGGGTCGTTCCGCAATGCCCTTGATGCCCGCTTCAACCATAAGCAGCGCGCCGGCATAAGGTTGCACGGCCAGTGCTGTTTCATCGAGACCTACCCGTGCCGACGTAATGTAAATGCGGTCGAGGTCGGGCCCACCAAAGGCAATGCTGGTCGGGCGCTGGACGGGGACTTCGATGGTGTCGAGGAGCGCTGCATCGGGCCCGAAGCGGCGCACCGCCCAGCCGTCCCAAAAGGCAACCCACAAGCAACCTTCAGCATCGACTGTCATGCCGTCGGGATAGCCCTCGTCGCCCTTGAAATGGGCGAATAATTCTCTTGGACCAAGTATACCGTCAGGCGACAGCGTGAAGCGGTAGATCCGCCGGCGCGCGGAATCGGTATGATACATGATATTGCCGACGCGGTTGAAGGCGGGGCCGTTAGTGACGCCATAACCCTCGTCCTGCTTCGTGCAGCGATGATCGGGATCGAGTCGGTAGAGTATCCCGACCGCCTCCTGTTCGGTGTCGTCCATCGTCCCTGCCCAGAAGCGTCCGTGGCGATCGACCTTGCCATCGTTAAAGCGATTGTCGGGACGGTCCTCTTCGGGGTCAAACAGGCGCTTGAAGGCGAGCTGGTCGCCAACCTCGACCGTGTAAAATCCGCCATCGGTCCCGGCGATAAAGCCGCCCCCGTCGCGCGGGGCGATCGACCCGACGCGCATCGGGGTCGGCCATTCGCGAAATCCCCTGTCGTTGATGCGGAAAAGACGATGGCCCTTGATGTCGAGCCAGTAGAGTGATTCTTCGCGAGCGACCCATACGGGCCCCTCGCCAAGCACGGCCTTGACGTCGGCGACGACGGTGATTGCGCGGTTCATGGCGAGCGTGGATAAGCCCGTCGACGATTATTGTTAAGAGGCGAAGCGATCGCCAGTGCGTTGGGGAAGCAATGTTCGAAGCTGGGTTCATCGCGGTCGACTGGGGCACCACTAACCGTCGCGGCTATCGCGTCGGCCCCGACGGGCGGCACGACGCCGAATATGAGGACGAGCGTGGCGTGCTCTCGGTCGACCCGGGCGATTTTCCTGCGGCCGCAGCAGAATTGCGGAGTCGATTGGGTGATTTGCCGATGCTGCTGGCCGGGATGGTCGGATCGAACCGTGGCTGGGTCGAAGCCCCCTATGTCCCCTGCCCCGGCAGCTATGACGCGCTTGCGGCGGGCGTTATATGGGCGGAACCGGGGCGTTCAGCGATCGTGCCTGGCCTGTCGTTCCTTAACGATGACCGCGCCGACGTGATGCGCGGCGAGGAAGTGCAGTTGTTGGGCGCGGTGACGAGCGGCGTGCTTCCGGCAGACGGACTTGCCTGTCACCCCGGCACGCACAATAAATGGGTGAGCCTGACCGCCGGCGCGATCCGGTCCTTCCGTACGGTGATGACGGGTGAATTGTTCAACCTGCTCAAGTCGAAGGGCATATTGGCCGATTGGCTGCAGCGGCCGGTCGTGGTGAGCGATGCATTCCGGGCCGGTGTCCGTCAGGGCTTGAAGGGCCAAGCGATGGGCGCCGACCTGTTCGCGGTCCGGGCGCGGGTGCTGCTCGGCCAAGCGAAGGAGGAAGACGCGGCGAGCTTCACGAGTGGCTTGCTGATCGGATCCGACGTTTGTGCCGGGCTGGCAGAGGCGTCGACCGGGCCCGTGACCGTCATCGGGCGGCCCGAGTTGACGACGCTCTATGCCGCCGCAATGGAAGAAGCCGGTCGCGAAACGCACGAGGTCGACGGCGAGGACGCCTTCCTTGCCGGCATCGTCGAAATCGCAAGGAGAGTGAAGTGATCGAGCTATTTCGGCACTATTTCGACCCTTGCCCATTGGTCGCGATCATCCGCGGGGTCACGCCCGATGAAGTCGTCGCCGTCGGCGAGGCCTTGTTGGCGGCGGGGATCAGCATCATCGAGGTCCCGCTCAACTCGCCCGACCCGATCGAATCGATCCGGCGCTTGTCGTCGGCGATGGGTGATCGCGCCCTGATAGGCGCGGGGACGGTGCTCAGGGTCGAGCAGGTCCACGACGTGAAGGCGGCCGGCGGTCGGCTAATCGTGTCGCCCAATGCCAATATCGCGGTCATCGCCGCCAGCGCTGCCGCCGGGCTCGTCTCCGCTCCCGGCATTTTCACCCCGACCGAGGCCTTCGCTGCGCTTGAGGCGGGCGCTACCGCGCTCAAGCTTTTTCCTGCTGAGGCAGCAAGTCCGGCAGTGGTGAAGGCGCAGCGCGCTGTTTTGCCAAAGAACGTCCCGTTGCTGATCGTCGGCGGGGTCGGACCCGATACGATGGCGCCATGGCTGGCGGCCGGTGCCGATGGCTTCGGGCTGGGGTCGGGAGTGTTCAAGCCGGGGCAAAGCGCCACCGAAGTCAGCACCCAGGCACGCGCTTACGTTGCTGCACTCTCGTCAATATACTCGTCGAACTTGCCGTAATCGATCGTCCGCATGCCGTCGTCGCCTTGGCCCAGGATGTCGGCGAAGCGCGCGTTCCAGCGGATGTCGCGCGCGGTGTAGGCCCAGCGGCCGTGGATCGTCTGGCCGCTCCGCTCGTCGATCCCGGCGAGGACAACGATGATTTCGAAGCTATCGCCGGCTGCCTCTTCGGGGCGGCCAAGCCATCGGTGAAGCGGGCTGCCCTCCTCGATCGGGTGCATGATGCTCCAGGTCAGCGTGAACACGGGGTTGGCGGTGCGCGCCAGCTTGAGATCGCGAAACCGCCGCATTCGGTTGCCATCGACGGTCTCATCACCGATCAGCGAAACGTGCGCGCTGGCCTCAAAGATCAGGTTATGGCGCTGGTTGGCGGCGCGGAAAACCAGCGTCGGGACGCCTTCGATCTGTGTGACGACCGCCACGCTCGAGAAAATGATCCGGGCAGTCGGCCGCGAGAAGCGGGCGAACATGATCCCCGTCACCAGCGCAAAGAACAGGATCCCGAGCGAAATCTCGATCGCGACCACGATATTCGCAAACAGCGAAAGCGGTACCATATTGCCATAGCCGACCGTGGCTACCGTCTCGATCGAGAAGAAAAAGAACTGCCAGAAACGCGGTGCCTCGATGACTGGATCTGGATGAGTGAAGCCAATCGCATCAAGCATGAACAGGCCAGCAAAGACGCAGTTGAACAGGAAAAACACCGCCAGAAAATAGAAGGTGATCCGCGGCCAACTTGCGCGCAGCAATTGGTGATACACATCGGGCGTGCGCCAAATCGACCGGTTGAGCGGGCGCACCCGTAGCTCGCTGTTGGACTTGATCATCCGCGACAGTGATGGCGGCAGGTTGCGCGGGGGCTTGCTCATCGGGGTGGGTTAGCGCCTCGCAAGCGCAAGCGGTAGCCTAGCCCTGCGTTCCCGCGATCCAATGTTCGAGCCGAGTCTTCAACGACCGCCGCGACGGAATGTACCCGGGTTGCGGATCATTCGCTGCCTCCGACTCGACTGACGCGCTGTACAGCGTCAGGTTGAGCGGGGTACGCTGACGAAATGTCTCTCGCCCGCGCATCATGTCTTCGGCCATCGCCAGGCTGCGGTGGACATCCTCGGCGGTGAACGGCTTCATCAGGCACCCCAGCGCCAGGTCGGGCATCGGGAAATCGGGTGCCTTGCCGGTCACGAACAAAACCGGCACTTCATCATCGGCCAGGCGCACCGCAACCGAAAAGCCGGTGGTGCCATTGGCCAGTCGAAGATCGACCAACGCCAGATCTGGACGATGCGTCGCCGCCGCCGCGACCGAGCTGTCGAGATCATCGCTGATCGCCACGACCTGGTAGCGCGGGTTGTCTTCAACCAGATATTTAAGCGTCGTGGCGAGCTGGCTATCGTCTTCGACGATCAGGATGCGCAGCATGGTCGAGCCCCCTTCGCTTGCCGTCACAATGACTTAAGACGAAGCGTGGCCCACATGAGGGCAAATGCGAATCCTTTAACGACGCGGTTTACGACCAACCGCGTCAGGGACGCGCCAGTGCGAGGGAACCTGGCTCAGGCGCGGTAGAATATATGCGCGCCGATCTTCTCGACCTTAATCAACGCCTGCCGCCAGCGAGGCGCGACATAGTCGGCGTGGTACCACAGCACGTCTGAAGGAAGGCTCGCGACCAGCCGCTTCGTGGCGATACGGGCAATCGCCTGAGCCCTGCGCCAGGCGTTGCAGCCGGCATCGACCGACGGGAAATTGCCGTCACGGACGAACGAGAATTGAGCATGCTGCTTGACGACCCCGCAAAGGCTGGCGGGATAGCGGCCCGACGCCGCCCGGTTGAGCACAACTTGCGCGACCGCCAGCTGGCCTTCGAGCGGCTCGCCCTTGCTTTCGAAATAGACTGCGGTCGCGAGACAGTTGGCCTCCTCGTCGAGGATCCCCACGCTGTTGGCGTCGACCATTGCCGCAAGCCCGCTGAGCGGCACCCCGAGCATCGGTGATTCGCGATGGACCATCACGGCATAGGGGGCCGGCGAGTAAGTCGGCGCCATCGGCGCGGGCACCAGGCTCGGTGCCTGCTGGGCATAAGCGGGGGCATTGGCTTGGGCGCTTCGGGCGACCGCATTGATCAGTGCCTGGGTGCGCAGGTCAAAGGCTGGTGCCGGTGCAACCGCGACAGCGACCGGCTGAGGCTGAGGCTGAGGCTGAGCTTGAGCCTGTGCCGCCGCTGCCGGGCTCGACGCCCCGACGAGAAACAACAAAAAGCATCCGACCGCGGCCACGCCGCGGGCTCCCAGATAACGGGTCAAATCTTGCTCTGTCTCGTGCGGCCAATCATCCTCGGTGCGCGATCTTCGCATCGCACCGAGGGAGATCGTCCGTCTCGCCCCGGGACCTTCGGCGTGAAGTCACGCCCTGGGTCCGCTCGCTCTCAAATCAGTTTGCGAGGAGAGACATAGCGGGCGACCACTTAAAAAATAGTGACCGGACGGCGAGTCGAGACAGTTCCGGGACGAAACCCGGAACTGTCTCTAGTCAGGCCGCTTTTGATCGGCTCGCGCGCTTGCGATCATGCGGATCGAGATGGATCTTGCGAAGTCGAATCGACCCGGGCGTTACTTCGACCAACTCGTCTTCGTCAATATAAGCTATCGCCTGCTCCAGCGTCATGCGCTTTGGCGGAGTCAGTCGGATCGCGTCATCCTTGCCGCCCGACGCGCGGAAGTTGGTCAGCTGCTTGGCCTTCATCGGATTGACTTCAAGGTCGTCGGTCTTAGCATTCTCGCCAACGATCATGCCTTCATAAAGCGCTTCCTGATGCGCCACGAACAGAATCCCGCGCTCCTCAAGCGGCCCGAGGGCATAGTTGTTGGCCTCGCCCGACCCATTGGAAATGAGCACGCCATTCTTGCGGCCCTCGATATTGCCCTTGTGCGGGCCATAACGTTCGAACAATCGGTTCATGATACCCGTGCCGCGCGTGTCGGACAGGAACTCGCCGTGATAGCCGATCAGGCCGCGCGACGGGGCTGAGAAAGTGATGCGGGTCTTGCCGCCGCCCGACGGACGCATGTCGGTCAGCTCTGCCTTGCGCATCGCCATCTTCTCGACGACCGTTCCCGAATATTCGTCATCGACGTCGATCACGACGGTCTCGTACGGCTCGGTCTTCTTGCCATTCTCGTCCTCGCGGAACAGGACTCGCGGGCGGCTGATGCCGAGCTCGAACCCTTCGCGACGCATCATTTCGATAAGCACGCCAAGCTGCAGCTCGCCGCGGCCAGCTACTTCGAAGCTGTCCTTGTCGGCGCTCTCGGTAACCTTGATCGCGACGTTCGATTCGGCTTCGCGGAACAAACGGTCACGGATCATCCGCGACGTGACCTTGGTGCCCTCTCGGCCCGCCATCGGCGAATCATTGACCGCAAAGCGCATCGAGAGCGTTGGCGGATCGATCGGCTGGGCATGAAGCGGCTCGCTGACCGACGGGTCGGCAATCGTATCGGCGACGGTCGCGATGGTCAGGCCAGCGATCGAGATGATGTCGCCGGCGTTGGCCACATCGACCGGAACCCGCTCGAGCCCGCGGAACGCCATGATCTTCGAGGCACGGCCGGTCTCGACGATCTTGCCATCGGGGCTGAGCGCATGAATCGGCGCATTGGTCTTGATCGATCCCGAAAAGACCAGGCCAGTCAGGATACGACCAAGGAAATTATCACGGTCGAGCAGGGTCACCAGGAATTTGAACGGGCCATCGGGATCCGCCGACGGGGCCGGCACATGCTCGACAATCTTCTCGAACAGCGGCGCCAGCGTGCCGTCGCGAACATCATCGGTCAGCGCGGCATATCCATTGCGGCCCGAGGCGTAGAGCACGGGGAAATCGAGTTGCTCGTCATTGGCTTCGAGCAGAACGAACAGGTCGAACACCTCGTCGAGCACTTCTTGCGAACGCGCGTCGGGGCGGTCGATCTTGTTGACGACAACAATCGGCTTGAGCCCCAGCGCAAGCGCCTTGCCGGTGACGAACTTGGTCTGCGGCATCGGCCCTTCGGCAGCGTCGACGAGCAGGATAACGCCATCGACCATCGACAAGATACGCTCGACTTCGCCGCCGAAATCGGCGTGACCGGGGGTATCGACGATGTTGATGTGGGTCGTCGTGCCATCCGCGCCGGGCCACTCGACCGAGGTGCACTTAGCGAGAATCGTGATCCCGCGCTCCTTCTCGAGGTCGTTCGAATCCATCGCACGCTCTTCGACGCGCTGATTGTCGCGGAAGGTGCCCGACTGGCGGAAAAGCTGGTCGACAAGGGTCGTCTTGCCGTGATCGACGTGGGCGATGATCGCCACGTTGCGTGAGGACATGGTTCGATTTTTCCGAAAAAGAGAAGGCGCGCCCCTAGCCTAAGTGGTGCGCTGCAGCAAGGTTTGGCTTCAACCGGTGACGGCTCGCTCGATCCGGTCATCGATGGACTCGTCCGGACGACGGGCGGCGGCGATCAGCAGCGACACTCCGGCATAGGTCACGACTGAGGTCACCAGCCAGCGGAGCATTGTAAGCGGGAGGTCCCGAACCACGAATGCTGCAATCAATACTGCCGGGATCGCGCCGAGCGTCAGCCCGACCGCGATCCTGAGGTCGATCCGCCTTTCACGAATGACCCGCGTGGCCGACGTGCAGCCGGCGAACGATGCCGCGCAAGCCATGATCGGGAAGGCCAGCCGCGGGTCCATTCCAAACAGGCTCAACATCGCCAGTGTCGGCGCGTAATTGCCGACGCCGAAGCTCATCAATATGCCGAACAGCAGGTGCGCCGCGACGGCAATCAGGAAATAGGGCTGGGCAAGAGTAGTCGCCGTGCCGCCGGCGGGCATCAGGTCGAGGTTGGACAGGGCGTAGAAGACGGCCGCCACCAGCAAGGCAATGCCGACGATCGTTTGCACCACTCGGATCGGCAGGCGCAGCGCGATCGGCACGCCGAGGATCCCGCCGATGACCATCGACACGCTGCAGGCGATGATCAGCCACGGGTCGACCCGGACGCCGAGCAGGACGAGGAAGATCAGCGCCTGAGCCACTGAGGGGAGGATGTAGCCGGCCAGCATCGTAAGGGGCATCATCCGGTCGGGGACCATTTGGCGGAAGCGCATCCACGCCATCGTCGGGGCGAACGAACCGATGCCAAGCGTATCGAAGAAGTTGGTCACCGCACCGAGCAGGATTGGTTCGAAACGAGGGAGATATTGGCGCGAGATGACGGCGGCGCGTGCCAGCGCGAAACCGTAAGCAACGGCAGCGAGTGCAAGCGTCGCCAGCAACAATGTCAACATCATCAACCCCCCAGATTGGCCGGCAACGCTACTTCGGCATGCGTTCCAAAATCTCGAGGGCGCGTTCGACGGCGCGCAATTCGCTCTGCGCCAAACGACTGACGCGCCGGACGAGGGGACCCGCAGCGGTGCCCCGCTGGGTGAGGAGCGCCCTGCCCTGTTCGGTCAGCCGCAGCGCCAGGCGGCGGCGGTTGGTCGGGTCGGGAGCGCGGTCGACATGGCCGGCCTGGACCAGTGCCTCGACCCCGCGGCTGGCGGCAGGGGCGCCGCGGGCAGATGCGGCCGCGACCTGGCCGAGAGTGGCTGGTTCATGATCGGCCACGGCGGCCAGCAGGGCGCGGGTCGCGCGGTCGCCACGATCGGCATGGCGTTGGTCGTCGAGCGCTTCAAACAGCGCCGACAGCCGCTGGGCGATGGCCTGGGGTGTTGACTGATTCCACATTTTGCCAAGTTGCAACAGTTTCGTGCATTTTACAATTGCATGGTGAAATTTGCGATGCTGGATTGCTTCGTCGCTGTGCTCCTCGCAAGGACGGAAAGATGGACCAGCCTACCGCACCTCGCCCGCCCCTGCCCCGAACCGTCTGGATACTCGGGGTCGTCAGCCTCTTGATGGACCTGTCGAGCGAGATTTATCACGCGCTGCTGCCGGCCTTCCTGACGGTCACGCTCGGGCTGCCGGTGGCGGCGATGGGGGCGCTCGACGGATTTGCCGAGGCGACGGCGTCGATGTCGAAGCTGGTGTCGGGCAAGCTGAGCGACCGCAATCGCAAGCGCAAGCCGTGGGTGCTGTTGGGCTATGGCATGGCGGCGCTGTCAAAACCGCTGTTTCCGCTGGCCAGCGGGATTATCCCGGTCCTCGGGGCGCGCTTCATCGACCGGATCGGCAAGGGCATCAGGGGCGCGCCGAGGGATGCAATGATCGCCGACGAGACCCCGCCCGAGTTGCGGGGCCGAGCGTTCGGGCTGCGTCAGTCGATGGACACGGTCGGGGCGTTCCTGGCGCCGCTGGCGGCGATCGGGCTGATGATCTGGTTCCGGAACGACATCAGGGCGGTGTTCTGGGTGGCGGTGATCCCGGCTTTCCTTTCCTTCTTTTTTGCCTGGACGATGCTGCGGGAAACGGGCGAGCGGACGACGCCCAAGGCCAAGATGGTGTGGGGCGGGTTCCGGGCGCTCGATCCGGCGGTCAAGCGGCTGATCGGGGTGGGCTTTCTGTTCGGCCTTGCCCGCTTTTCGGAGAGCTTCCTGATCCTGAAAGGGATTGATGCCGGCATCGCGCCGAGCTGGTCGCCGATCGTGCTGGCCTTGTTCAACCTCGCCTATCTGCTGCTGGCCTATCCCGCGGGGGCGCTGAGTGACCGGATGAGCCCGAAGACGCTGCTGTTGGTCGGGATTGGACTGCTGGTGGTCGCCGACCTGGTGCTGGCCGAAGGGATGTCGTTGTGGACGCTTGGGCTCGGCGTTGTCCTGTGGGGAGCGCATATGGCGTTTACGCAGGGGATTTTCAGCCGGATGATTGCCGATGCCGCGCCGGAGCATCAGCGGGCAACGAGCTTTGGTGCCTTCTTCTTCGTCAACGGTATTGCAGCGCTGCTGTCGAGTCTTGGTGCCGGGCTGTTGTGGGACCAGAGTGGCGCTCCGGCGACCTTCAACGCCGGGGCGCTGCTGGCCGCGATTGCCGGGGCGATGTTGCTGCTGTTGCCGAAACCCGCGTCAGCCGCGCGGTGAGTGGAACGGCGGCATCCGGTCGGCAACAATCGACTTGTCGAAGAATTGCTGCTTGAGCGCGGCGGCGACGTGAAGGACGAGAAGACCGATCATTCCCCACGCAAGGATCGTATGGCTTTCGGCGACCCCGTAATAGGGCAGCACAGGGATGGATATTCCGCCGATCAATCCCGTCATCCCAGTAGGGGAATGTTCGCCGACCAGTGACAGGCCGGTGAGCGGTAGCGCGAACATCAGGAAGTAGAAAAGGCGGTGATTCCAGACGGCCGCCACGCGCTCCCACCTCGGAAGGTCATCGGGAAAAGCGGGCGGCTTGTTAGTCAGGCGGACAGCCAAACGAGCGATAGCCAGCAGGAGGATCACGACCCCAACAGTCTTGTGCCAGGTAAACATCTCGATCCGCGCCGGGCCCTTGGGCATATCGCCGAATTTGAGGCCGAGGATGATCTGGGCGATGATCAGCGCCGCACTGAGCCAGTGAATCGCAATTGCGATGCTCGTATAGCGCTGGACCGAACCACCCGTCGTCTCGTCGATCATCCGGTCCATGCTTGTCTTCCTCAATCAGTCAGTCGTTCAGCGCGTGAACTTGCCACCGGATGCTGCCGTGTCGAGCAGTAACTGACTGAAGGAGAAATCGCTCCCCATCCGCTGCTCCTGGTTTTTGAGCCCGGCAACGATCTTGTCGAGGCCTTCGCCATCGGCCCAATGCATCGGGCCGCCGCGATAGACTGGCCAGCCATAGCCATAGACCCACACGACATCGATGTCCGAGGCGCGCTGCGCCATGCCTTCCTCGAGGATTTTCGCGCCCTCGTTGACCATGGTGTAAAGGGTGCGTTCGATGATTTCCTGGTCGGTGATGTCGCGCTTCTGAACGCCTTCCCTGGTGCGGAAGTCGTCGATGATTTCCTGCACGCGCGGGCTTGGGCTCGGGCGGCGCTTTTCGTCATAATCGTAGAAGCCGGCGCTTTTCTTCTGGCCCCAGCGGCCCTCGGCGGCGAGCGCGTCGCGGATATTCTCGATCCGGGTGGGATCGCGGTGCCAGCCGATATCAACCCCGGCGAGGTCGGCCATCTGGAACGGACCCATCGGCATGCCGAACTCGACATGGACCCGGTCGATCTGATCGGGGGTGGCGCCTTCGAGCAGCAATTTGGTCGCTTCGACCTGGCGCGGCATGAGCATGCGGTTGCCGATGAAGCCGTGGCAGACACCAGCAACGACCGCGACTTTCTTGATCCGTTTGGCGAGCGCCATTGCGGTGACGAGGACGTCGGACTCGGTCCTGGCGCCACGAACGACCTCGAGCAGCTTCATGACATTGGCGGGTGAGAAGAAGTGCAGGCCAACTACGTCCTGTGGGCGCGAGGTGGCGGCGGCGATCTCGTCGACGTTGAGGTAGCTGGTGTTGGAGGCGAGGATGGCGCCGGGCTTGGCAATCTTGTCGAGCTTGCCGAAAATGTCCTTCTTGATCTCCATCGTTTCGAACACGGCTTCGATGATCAGGTCACAGTCGGCGAGCGCAGAAAAGTCGAGCGTGGGGGTGAGCGCGCCCATTGCCTGTTCGACCTGATCCGCGGTCATACGGCCCTTGGCGGCGGTCGCCTCGTAATTCTTGCGCATCGTGCCGGTGCCGCGGTCAAGCGCGTCCTGCGCCATTTCGACGATGGTGACGGGGATGCCGGCCGAGAGGAAGTTCATCGAGATACCGCCGCCCATCGTGCCGGCGCCGATGACGCCGACGCGGCGGATGTCGCGCGGTTTGGTGTAGGCGGGGATGTCGTCGATCTTCGACGCCTTGCGTTCGGCGAAGAAGAAATATTGCTGGGCGCGGGCCTGGGACCCGCTCATCAGCTGCATGAACAGGCGGCGTTCGTCGAGCACGCCTTCGGCATAGGGCTTGGCAAGCGCGGCTTCGACTGCCTGGATGTTGAGTTCGGGCGCCTCGAAGCCCTTCATCTTGCGCGCATTGGCCTTGCGAAAGTCGGCAAAGATCGCCGGGTTAGCGCGGGCTTCGGCGAGCTTGTCGTCGCGCTCAGACGATTTGGGGAGCGGGCGGATGTCCTTTACCTCGTTGGCAAAGGCGACCGCGTGCTGGACCAGGTCACCCTCGATCAGCCGGTCGACGAGGCCGATGCTGGCGGCTTCGGCGGCGCCGATCATGCCGCCGCCGGTGACCATTTCGAGCGCCTTGGGAACGCCCGCGACGCGCGGCAGGCGCTGGGTGCCGCCGGCGCCGGGGAGGAGGCCCAATTTGACCTCGGGAACGCCGAACTTGGCCGAGGGCACGGCAACGCGGTAATGGCAGCCGAGCGCGACCTCCAGCCCGCCGCCAAGCGCGGTGCCATGGATCGCGGCGATAACCGGCTTGGGACAATTTTCGATAATGTCGACGACTTCGGGCAGCCACGGCATGACCGGCGGCTTGCCGAATTCGGTGATGTCGGCGCCGGCGAAGAAGGTCTGCCCGGCGCAGGTGATGACGACCGAGTGGATGGCGTCGTCACCGGTTGCCTGCTCGATCGCGGCGACCAGGCCCTGGCGAACGGCGGCGCCGAGTGCGTTGACTGGCGGGTTGTTCGAGGTGACGATGAGGGTCGAGCCATGCTTGTGGGTCGAGATGGGCGAGGTCATGGGGGTCTCCGCAGATAGTCGGGGTTTTGGACAACTAGACAGTGTATCGCCAGTTTTCGTCATTCCTGTCAGGCTCGTCGCGAGCGACAATCGAGTCAGCCGCGATACGCATCGTTGGTTTTCGAACCATATTGGTTAGCCCAATACTTCAAAAGAAGACAGTTTTCTTTTTCGAATTCATATTGCCGTGCGGCCATAGCGTTGCGCGTTGAACGGGTGGGACGAGCTGAGGCCGCCGTCGACGACCAGCGCGTGGCCGTTGACGTAGCTTGCCTCGTCGGACGCGAGGAACAGCGCGGCATTGGCAATTTCGGGAGGCTCGCCACCGCGCTGTAGCGGGTTGAGGTGGCCAAGCTTGTCACCCTGCCCCTTTTCGCGGGCGCGTTCATAGATGAATTCGGTCATCCCGGTCTCGATCAGCCCGGGGCAAATGGCGTTGACGCGGATGCCGGAGCCGGTGAGCTGCTGCGCGGCCGAGCGGACGAGGCTGATGACCCCGGCCTTCGACGCCGAATAGGCCGGACCGCCCGCGCCCGAGCGGAGCCCCGCAACCGAGGCGGTGCAGATGATCGACGCGCCCGCGGTCATGACCGGAGCGGCATGCTTGATCATCAGGAAGGGGCCGATAAGGTTGACCCGGAGGATCTCGTTCCAGTCGTCGACCGATTGGTCGAAGATCGAGGCGAGACCGCCCGAAATGCCGGCGTTGGCGAAGGCGATGTCGAGCCGGCCGTGATCGGCGATGGCCTGGTCGACGAGGGACTTCACGGCCGCGTCGTCGCCCGCGTCGCAGGTGACATCGGCGCCGTGAAGGTCGGCGCCGATGACGGTCGCGCCTTCGCGGCGGAACAGGTCGACGGTCGCCTTGCCGATGCCCGAGCCCGCTCCAGTGACGATCGCGATCTTGCCCTGGAGGCGCATCAGAACCCCGCCCCGAAGGTGGTGCCGCCATCGACAATCAATGCCTGGCCAGTGACGAAGCTGGCGGCGTCGGAGGCGAGGAAGACCGCGGCGCCGGCGATCTCGTGGGGCTCGCCGATTCGTTGGAGGGCAGCGATACTGGTCACCATCTTGAGCGTTTCGGGATTCTCCCACAGCGCTTTCGCAAAATCGGTGCGGACGAGGCCGGGGGCGATCGCGTTGACGCGCACGCCCCGGGGCCCGAACTCGCTGGCGAGGTTGCGGACCAGCTGGAGGTCGGCAGCTTTCGAGATGTTGTAGGCCCCGATATTTTTCGAGCTGGTCACGCCGCCGACCGACGAGATGATGATGATCGAGCCGTGGCAGCGATCGAGCATGGCGGGGGCGGTCATCTGGACCAGCCAGTGGTTGGCGAGGACATTATTGTCGAAAATCTTGCGGAACTGCTCGTCGGTGATCGTGCCGAGCGGGCCGTAATGCGGGTTGGACGCCGCGTTGCAGACGAGGATGTCGACCGGCCCGAGCTGACGGACGGTTTCGTCGACCATGTGCTGGAGCGCGTCTTTCGAGGAAAGGCTGGCGGCGACGGCGATGGCGGTGCCCGGTCCGTGTTCGTCGTTGATCGCTTCGGCGACGGCGGTGCAACTGTCCTGGTTGCGCGAGGAAATGCAGACCTTGGCGCCATGCGCGGCGAGCCCCTGGGCGATGGCGAGGCCGATGCCGCGCGACGAGCCGGTAACAATGGCGACCTTGCCGGTCAGGTCGAAGAGTTTGTTCATGCGGTCACCTCGGGATATTTGCCGAACTCGTTGCGGGCGATGGCGCGGTTGTGGACTTCGTCGGGGCCGTCGGCGAAGCGCAGGGTGCGGATTCCGGCCCATGACGCCGCGAGCGGGGTATCCTGGCTGACGCCCATGCCGCCATGCGCCTGGATCGCCTCGTCGATGATTTTCAAGGCCATCAGCGGGGCCTTGACCTTGATCATCGAAATCTCGTTGCGCGCGGCCTTGTTGCCGGCCCTGTCCATCAGGTCGGCGGCCTTCAGGCATAGCAGGCGCGAGCAGTCGATCTCGATCCGGGCGTCGGCAACGCGTTGTTCCCACACGCTTTGTTCGGACAATTTCTTGCCGAAGGCAACGCGCGACTGGAGGCGGCGGACCATTGCTTCGAGGGCTTCCTCGGCAGCACCGATGGTACGCATGCAATGGTGGATCCGGCCCGGCCCGAGCCGACCTTGCGCGATTTCGAACCCCCTGCCCTCGCCAAGCAGCATGTTCGAGGCGGGGATGCGGACGTCCTTGAGCTCGATCTCCATATGGCCGTGGGGGGCGTCATCATAGCCATAGACCGAGAGGTGCCGCTCGATGGTCAGGCCGGCCGAGTCCATCGGCACGAGGACCATTGACTGCTGGCGGTAGGTCTTCTCGTCGGGGCTGGTCTTGCCCATCAATATGGCGACCTTGCAGCGCGGGTCCCCTGCCCCCGACGACCACCATTTGCGGCCATTGATGACATAGTCGTCGCCGTCGCGGCGGATTTCGGTCTGGATGTTGGTCGCGTCGGACGACGCCACGGCAGGCTCGGTCATCAGGAAGGCCGAGCGGATTTCGCCGCGCATCAGCGGGCCGAGCCACTGGTCCTTCTGATCGCGGGAGCCGTAGCGGTGGAAGACTTCCATGTTGCCGGTATCGGGCGCCGAACAGTTGAACACCTCGGCCGACCAGATGATGCGGCCCATTTCCTCGGCACATAGTGCATATTCGAGGTTGGAGAGCTGTTCGCCCTCGAACGCGAAACTCTCGTCGACGTGGGCGAGGACGGGGGCGGGAGGCATGAACAGGTTCCACAGCCCGGCGGCGCGCGCGAGCGGCTTGAGGTCCTCGATCAGCTGGATCGGTTGCCACCGGTCACCGGCGTCGATCTGCTTCTTATAGTCGGCGACTCGGGGGCGGACATGCTCGGTGATGAACGCGCGGACCCGGTCGCGGAAGAAAGACTGGCGTTCCGTAAGGTCAAAATCCACTTGGCCATCCTCTCGACTGCCGGTCGGTTCCCGGGCGTTGACGACGCGCTAGGACGGGCGCTGGCCAAGGGCAAGACGGGGGGTGCGCGAAGACCGCGATCTCCCCGCTATGCTGAAGGCCGTTGCTGTCGCTTGACCGGCCCGAGGATTGACGGTGTGACGAAATATGCCCGGCAGGCGGTTGTCGGGGGTTGAGTTTCATCGGGCCACTTGCTTTAGCGTAGGTTCGCACTGGCGCCAGTCCGGCGGCCCCTTGGGAGAGTGAAAAATGGTTGAGCTCGACACCTTCAGGGGCGACACAAGCGCTTGGCTCGAGGCCAATTGCCCGCCCGAAATGCGGGTGCCGATGCGGTCCGAGAAGGACGCCTGCTGGGGCGGACGGGGGTGGGTTTTCCAGTCCCCGGCGCAGGACGCCTGGCTTCGCGCGATGGCCGGAAAGGGGTGGACGGTCCCTGACTGGCCGAGCGCCTATGGCGGCGGCGGGCTGGACGCGGCGGAGACCAAGGTGCTGCGCGAGGAGATGGCGGCGATTGGCGCGCGCAACCCGCTCAGCAGTTTCGGAATTTCGATGCTTGGGCCGGCGCTGCTTAAATATGGCAGCGAGGAGCAGAAGCTGCGGTTCCTGCCCGAGATTGCGCGCGGTGAAATCCGCTGGTGCCAGGGTTATTCGGAGCCGGGCGCGGGGTCCGACCTGGCCGGGCTGCAGACCAAGGCCGAAGATGCGGGTGATCATTTTATCGTCAACGGGCAAAAGGTGTGGACCAGCTATGCCGACGAAGCGGACTGGATCTTCTGCCTGGTGCGGACGTCGAGCGAGACCAAGCATGGTGGGATCAGCTTCCTGCTGTTCGACATGGCGAGCGAAGGCGTGTCGACGAAACCGATCCTGCTGATCAGTGGCAATTCGCCCTTCTGCGAGACATTCTTTGACGATGTGAAGGTGCCCAAGGACCAGCTGGTCGGCGAGCTCAACAAGGGCTGGGATGTCGCGAAATATCTGTTGGGTCATGAGCGCGAGATGATTTCAGGGATGGGGCTTGGCGCCGAGCGGCAGGCGCTGGGCGCTTCGCTTACAGGAAATGGCGGACCGATCGACGATCCGGTGCTTCGCGCCGATATCGCCGCGTTCGATGTCGACAGCCTGGCATTTGCGGCGATGAGCGAGCATTTCCTCGACCAGCTGAAGCATGGCGAGACGCATCCCGCGATGCCGAGCATGATGAAATATGCCGGGACCGAGCTTAACAAGGCGCGCCACGAGCTGATTATGGCGGCGGGCGGATCTGACACGCTGGAATGGGACAGCGACCGGTCGCGCGGCGGCAAGGCAGCGCGCGAGTGGCTGCGGACCAAGGCCAATTCGATCGAGGGCGGGACGAGCGAAGTCCAGCTGGGCATTATCGCCAAACATATCCTTCGCCTTCCGGGAGCCTGATCGTGCGCCTCAGTGATGACCAGACGATGCTTGCCGATACGGCGCGGACCTTTCTTGCCGAAGAAGGGAGTATTTCGAAGCAGCTGCGCCACTGGCGCGACATCGGCTGCAAGGACGGGTTCGGGCACGATCACTGGAAACAGTTTGCCGAGCTGGGGCTGACCGGCATCTGCATCCCTGAAGGCGCTGGCGGGATGGGCATGGGGGCGGCCGAGGCTGGGCTGGTGCTGGAGGAGATCGGGCGCAACCTGACCCCCTCCCCGTTCCTGACGACCGCAGTGGCGGCGGTGCGCGCGCTGGAGGGAAGTGCCCAGGCGGAGCGCTGGTATCCGGGGATATTGGCCGGGGAGACGGTGGCCGCGCTGGCGATCGACGAAGGTCGGCGGCATGACCCAAGCGGGATCACGATGCGCGCCGAGAAATCGGGCAATGGCTTCACCCTGTCGGGGGCCAAGCAATTCGTGGTCCATGGGGCGAGCGCGGACCTGATCCTGGTCGCGGCGCGGACGGGCGGATCGGCGGGCGACGCCGACGGGCTGACGCTGTTCGCGGTAGCGAGCGATGCGGCCGGGCTGGGGATCGAGGATGTGGTGCTGGCGGATAGCTCGCACGCGGCGCGGCTGACGTTCGAGAATGTGGCGGTGGATGGCGACGCAGTGGTCGGTGAGGTCGATGGTGGGGGCGTGGCGCTAGCCCGCGCGCTTGGTGCGGGGCGCGCCGGGGCGGCGGCCGAGCTAGTCGGGGTTGCCGCGGGGGCAAGCGCGATGACGCTCGACTACCTCAAGCAGCGCAAGCAGTTCGGACGGCTGATCGGCGAGTTCCAGGCGCTTCAGCATCGGTCGGCGCACCTGTTCGGCGAGATCGAGATTGCCCGCGCGGTGGCGCAAAAGGCGGCGGCGCTGATCGATGCCGGGGATGCGCGCGCCGAGCTGATGGTCTCGGTCGCCAAGGCCAAGGCAGGCAAGGTTGCCGCGCTGGCGGTGCAGGAAGCGGTCCAGATGCACGGCGGGATCGGGATGACCGACGCGCACGACATCGGCCTGTACATGAAGCGCGAGGCGGTACTCGGCGAGCTGTTCGGAAGCGCGCGGTGGCACGCCAACCGGGTAGCGGAGCTTAGTGGTTACTGAGCTGGCTTGCCCAAGCTCAGCGGTTAAGCTTTTTCAGGTCGCTCGAACAGGAAGTTGAGGCGCGCCAGGGCAATCGGGGTGTGCTCGTCGTCCTGCCATGCGCGGACTTCGAGATTGGCGATTCGCTGGCCGAGCCGGATGATTTCGGCACGCGCGGTAGTGTCCTCGAGCTTGCCGCCGCGCATATAGTCGACGGTGACGGTGATCGGCTTGATGACCGTTTCCTCCTCGCCGAGGGCGGCGCGAAGGGCGGCGAAGGCGGTAAATTCGAGCAGCCCGGCAATCGCCCCGCCATGGAGGAAGCCCGGACGCCCGACGACCCCGTCGTGCGCCGGCATGCGCATGAGTGCGGTCATATCGTCGGTGGCGGGCACGGGTTGCAGGCGAAGGAGCTGCGCGTAGGGGGGAAGGCCGGGCATGGTGCTGGCCTTAGGGGCAGATCGGGGGCGGCGAAAGCCGCAACGTGCCGCTATCCCCGCGCCTTGAACCCGCACAGGATGCCAAGAACGAAGCTGGTGACCAGCGCCAGCTGGATCATGCTGTTGGCGGAGTCCCAGCCGAAATAATCGGCGCCCCAGCCGAACAGGAAGATGAACATTGCCGATGCGATTGCGACGATCATGCCCCGGCCTCCTTCTCATGTATCGTGGTAGCGACGAGTGTGCCCGGCCATGGTAAAGAAAGAGTGAATCGTTGAAGTATGGGCAAGCCTTCGCCATAGCGCGGCAAACAATCCCGAAAGGCCCCTGCATGAAAGCGCGAATCTTTGTCACGTTGAAGCCCGGCGTGCTCGATCCGCAGGGCAAGGCGATCCATCACGCGCTCGAGGGGCTGGGGTTTGACGGCGTCAGCGACGTGCGCGCGGGCAAGCTGATAGAGCTCGACCTGGCCGACGGCACGAGCGAAGCCGACATTGAGGCGATGTGCCGCAAGTTGCTGGCCAACACGGTGATCGAGAATTTCAAGATCGAGCAGCTCGCGTGAAGAGCGCGGTGCTGGTTTTTCCCGGGTCGAACTGTGACCGCGACCTGGCCGTCGCGATCGAGGCCGTGACGGGCGCCAAGCCGGCAATGGTTTGGCATCGCGAGACCGAGCTTCCCGACGGGACCGATTTCATCGCGATCCCGGGGGGTTTTTCCTATGGCGATTATCTGCGCTCCGGGGCAATGGCGGCGCGATCGCCGGTGATGCGTGCAGTCGCCGATGCAGCGGCGCGCGGGGTGCCCGTGCTGGGAGTGTGCAACGGCTTTCAGGTGCTGACCGAGGCGGGGCTGCTGCCCGGCGTGCTGATGCGCAATGCCGGGCTGAGCTTCATCTGCCGGACGGTGCCACTGACGGTCGAGAACAGCCAGACGATGTTCACGGGGGCCTATCGCGCGGGCGAGCAGATCCGCGTGCCGATCGCGCATCATGACGGCAATTACCAGGCCGATGCCGAGACGCTCGACCGACTGGAAGGCGAAGGCCGGGTGGCGTTGCGCTACGCCGAGCCGGTCAACGGGTCTGCGCGCGACATCGCCGGGATCGTCAACGATGTCGGCAATGTGCTGGGCCTGATGCCCCACCCCGAACGGGCGGTCGACCCGCTCCACGGTGGCAGCGACGGGCGGCGGATGTTTGAAAGCGCCTTGGGCAGCCTGGTTGAAGCGGTCGGATAGTTTTTGGTTTTGCAGAGCCGCGCAATAAGCGCGGGCGGCCATTCGGCCTTGCGGCGCTTTGCGCCGGGTCATAAGCGATTTGCCACGCGCCCGTAGCTCAGCTGGATAGAGCACGAGACTTCTAATCTTGAGGCCGCTGGTTCGAATCCAGCCGGGCGCGCCACGCATTCCTTAAGTACGGAGGAAAACAGCAGTTCCTGAAGGCCGCTCAATTTCTCCCCGCATTTCCGCGGCTTTGCAGGCTGCGTTTTCCGGCCCGTGGCCAGAGACGGGGGAAGCGCTAACGATTCGACACGTAGATTAGCCAGAGTCTCGAATGGTAATTTTCGTGGCCACGGAATGACAAAGCCCGCCACGAGGGCGGGCTAGCGGCATGATACAATTTGAGGCTCTAACCGAACCCGAGCATCTCGCGCTGAGCTTTCCAGCAAAGCGGAAGGTCGCCGCGTTCGAGCTTTCGTGATCGCAGGCCACCCGGTTGGCGTCCCTCAACGATGGCGGCGACAATGTCCGGGGCGAGATAAGCGATGCGGGCCACCCGGACGAGTTCCCGTCGAAGGTCGCGGGGCGCGGTCATGTCCAATGCTGCGAGCTGCTCTCGAGCCGCATGAGCGCGAATGAGCAGTGCAATGAGCTTGGGGTCACGGTCGTCATGCCCGCCGACGGGATCGACGCGCAATTTAAGTTCTTGTCCGCGGCGTTGAAGGGAAGCGGGCACGGTGATCGTCATTCGCTCTGACACGCTGCTCCAGTCCGCCTGGGGATCGATCAGCTTGAGAAACTGGTCTTTGCAGAGGCTGGCTGAAATACCATCGTTCTCGATTACGATCCTGAGATCGAGGACGAGCAGCATCGGCCTGAGGGTAGAGGTTCGAGCCCGCCGAACCACTTCAGCGAACTTCTGCTGGCCCGAGCGGAGGCGCGTGATCTCCGTGGCAGAGATGATCGGCGAATCCGCAATCAACGACGCGGTATCGTCGGTTGCTCGAAGCAACGCTGCGATGACAGATGCCTCCAGCGTCTTTGCCGGCAGGCGCATTGCGAGCGCCGGTTGGTCGACGCTCGGTTCATTTGAGACGTAATAGCGGTATCGCTTTCCGCCTTTCAACGTGTGGCTCGGTGACATCGGCCGGCCGGCACCATCGCGGATCATTCCCGCCAGCAGGCTTGGCGAGGTAAAGTGCTTGCCGCTTCGGCGATCCCCGATGTTGGACGCAAGCAATGCTTGTACATCATCGAACAGCGCTTCGGGGACGATCGCGCCATGCTCGCCGGGGTAAACCTTGTCATGATGGACGATGTCGCCACAGTAGATGCGGTTCTTCAAGAAATAGTGGAGCGCCCCTCGGCTGAACGGATTACTCCCGCGAAGGCTGCCATCGCGCATAATCTGGGATTTGGTAACGACGCCAGTGGCTCGAAGATCGTCAAGCAATGCCCGCACCGTGCCCAGCTCAAGGTAGCGCTGAAAGATACGCCGGACGATTTGCGCTTCCGCCTCATCGACAATTAGCTTGCGGTCCTTCGCCTGATAGCCAAGCGGGACGCAGCCGCCCATCCACATCCCCTTGGTCTTTGAGGCGGCAATCTTGTCCCGCACCCGCTCCGAGATAACCTCGCGTTCAAACTGGGCGAATGACAGAAGCACGTTTAGCGTCAGCCGGCCCATGCTGGTCGTGGTGTTGAACGCCTGGGTGATCGAGACGAAGCTCGCCTCGGCAGCATCGAGGATATCCACGATCTTGGCAAAGTCCGATAGGGCACGGGTGAGACGGTCAACCTTGTAGACGACGATCACGTCGACCTTGCCCGATCGAACATCGGCCAGCAGTCGCTTCAGGCCCGGTCGCTCCATGGTGCCACCCGAGATCCCGCCATCATCATAATAGTCCGGGACAAGCAACCAGCCTTCGTGGCGCTGACTGATAATATAAGCTTCGCACGCCTCGCGCTGCGCATCGAGGCTGTTAAACTCCTGATTGAGCCCTTCTTCGGTCGACTTGCGGGTATAGATCGCACAGCGGAGCGAACCGCTACGCTGCTCCTGACGTTGGCTCCTGCCCTTCGCCATCTTAGCCTCGTGCCCTGCCGGTCAGGCCAAAGAAGCGCGGGCCTGACCAACGGGCCCCCGTAATCAGGCGGGCGATTGCGGTCAGCGAACGATAATGTTCGTCACGATACTCATACCCTCGGTCCAGAACGTGCACGTGGTGGGTTCGGCCGTGCCACTCGCGGCTCAGGCGCGTTCCCGGTTGTAACGGCCGAGGACGATCAGGAGACACTGACGCTGCGCCAAGCTCGATCACGCCCCGTCGGATCTCGCGCGCGACGTTGCTTGGCAAACCGCCGCTGGTCTTTTCCTGCAACGTGTAGGCAAGCGCCCTCGCGAGCAGGTCAGGTCCAAAAGCTGCTGGAGGGTCAGAGCGATAGACCCGGGTCCATTCGTCGCGAAGCGCCGGTGGCTTCATATCGGCCAGCACCACCAGCTTCTGCGCAAGCGGCGTCACGAAACGGCTTTCTCGATGCGGTAAGCAGTAATCCCTTCCCGGCTCTCCTTGGCAATGACGTAACCCTTCTTGCGCAGACCGGTCAGTGCTGCGCGGGTCGTGTGGGGCTGCCATCCCGTATGTTCGACCAAGTCGGCGAGAGAGGCGCCGCCTGGTCGCCCGAGCAGGATGGTGACCTGCGCGATCTTGGAGGCAAGCGCGACTGCTGGGTAGGCCAAAGGCAAGGTGCCATCATTTGGCGCAGCATCATGAGTCGGACGGGCTTTTCTTGAGGTTCGTGCCACGTTGGTGGTCCTTATGATGGTCGCAGCTTGATTGCTGCTTCCACCAACCACAGCCCCGCAGCCTGCAGGGCATTGCTGGACCCCGCGTTGCGCGGCCCGTCGCAACACCAATGCTCCGTTTTGGTCCCAAGTCGAATGGAAAGTGACGCGATGTCGTTAATCTTACGAAGTACGAAGCTGGGTCTGGACTTGGCAACGGAAGCGGACCCTGTGGTCCTCGCGAGGAGGACGAACCATGTTGGACGAGGATGTGGCAGATCTGGTTTGCCAGCTCTGCACTCGCGCGGGCATGATTATGGAAGACGTCAGCGTCATCGCCATCACCGCTCGAGTTGCAGACGTGGCAAGTGCGCGAAAGGTCACGACGCAATTACAAGCCGCCGCCGAGCGGATTGGCGCATTAGCGAAAGCCGCCGAGATGCTTATTGGCTGAGGTCAGGTCCGCTTCGCGCCCAATATCGGTCATCGAAGCCCTGCCATCGATCGCCGGTAAGCGGACGTTTTTGAGCATCCTTCAGGCGCCCGGATGTGGGACGTTGCCGACAGTCCGGTTTCAGGGCCTCGGGTGCGGTAAGCGGCGGTTAATTTAGCGCATCTGGAATGTCTGCCTCGCGCCCCAATCCTGGTCATTCTTAGGGCTGATGAATGCATAGATAAACGGACATACCCCGGACATGAATGGGTCGAGCGACTGCCCGTGACGTCTCATCTACGCTTCGAGAATAGGCGCTTCGCCTTGGCGCGGACAATGCTGTTGCTGATTATCGACACTGGGATGCGGCGCATCCCAATTACCCTCCCGGCTGAATGAACACTGATGTCCATGTAGTGCCTGCCCCGATATTCTGCGGTTTCGTGTTGAGAGGTCTGGCCGAACCCGCTGAAGTGCCCGAGGTCATTGACGGCTTCTGCCGCCGCTCCGGCGTTCCTCACGGTCCACCGAACCAGCGCGCCCGCCGGTGCCAGCCCGTAGTTGACCAAGCGGAAACCGAGAGTGCTTCCCTTGGGTACGTTGGCAGCACCGTTTTTGAGCACATAGGACTTCTTGGTTTCCAAGGTTACCGTAACCTCGACTTCGGGGACGAAAGCCGCAACCAGCGCTCGCGAATCTGCGGTTTCAGACTTTTTGAGATCGTCATCTTCAGGCAGCGGGAAGTAGAACTCAAAGGGCTCAGACCAGATGCTGGCCGCAGTAACTACGTCCTCGGCTGCGAGCGCCCTGTCACAAGCATCGCCTAGTTCACTCAACCTATCTCTAAATATGGCGAAGTCGTCGCCCATACGATTTAAATTCTCGCTGACATCGACAGGGTTGGGTACCTCGTCGGAATTCGATTTACCGAGGTACGACCTGATCTGCTCGATCAGAGCGGCAAAGAGTTCATCGTCCCCGCTTACGTTGGCGAGATCGACCGACGGGTAGGCATAGGCGACCAGTACCGTAAGCAGGATAGACGATGGCACATTCTCCGTCTTGGCATCGAATTTGAGCGCCGCCCACATTTTGAGATAGCGGACCATCCGGCGCGCCCGCGGGCGCTCGGCCAAGTCGTAAGTCTGAATCCACCATTCCCAAATCGTGTAGGGGTCGCGATCCACAAAGCCATCGCTGGCGCTCGCGAGGCGGCGAACGTCATCCCATTCGTGGTAAGCTGGCACATCGACGTGGAAGTCGTCGCTGAACCTAACGCGCGAACAGAATTCCTTTGGATCGGAAACGCCAGTCGCGTCGGTCTCCACGTCGTTCGCGTAAACCTGCAGGCTCTTTTGAACTACTGATTTGAGATTTGCGGCGCTAAACCGGCCATCTTCGGGTTTGCCGGCCCACGCGAAGTACACGCCGAGGTCAATGTCGTAATCCATGCCTTTTCTGGCAGGTCGAATTTGCGTCGCGAACTTGTAGGAGCCCTGAATCCAGCTGGACACCGCATACCCCGAACGCACTTTCAAATCGGCCTTGAGGTAGTCCGCCAAGTCATTCCAATACTCGCGCTGGCTCTCCACCTGCTCAGCCGACGGCGTAATGCGCTTGTACAGGGTTTCCTTGTCGGCATTGCCCGAGCAAAACAGTGACGCTCCAATTCCCATGCTATCTCCCCACTACCAAAAACGCTTCTACCTGACCGCGCTTTATCTAGGAGATGGCGCGGCTAATTTTTAAAGTGCCAAACGTATTGCGGCCACGCCCGTTGAAATAGTCGCCCATCGCAGACTGCTCATCTTCTGCGAATACTAGCTCTGTGAAACCGTGATGCGGGGCCATCTTAGGAGATCCAACGCGCGGCTGATTGCGATAGTGATAGAATAAGCGATAGCCCTCGGCGGCATCATATTGGAGGGCGGCGGCGAGGCTGTCGGACTTTGAGTTCTCAGTTTTCAAATGAACTCGGATACGATCCCATGACTGGACGATCCGGATTTCGCCTTGCCAGGGTACGGCCTTCCCGTTGTCGAGAGGCACACCTTCGCAATCCCACTTTCCCGAGAGATCGGGTACCTTCAAAAGCTTAGCGACAGGGCCCAAACGCCAAAGGTAGCGGTCAAACAGCCAAAAGAGGATTCCGTAAACGGCGCCCGCTCCAACGAGCGAGAGGAAGGTCGGGGGCAGATTGACGTTGAGTCCGAACGCCTTCGCCAAGTCCACGGCTGACAGTAGCAAGAAGACAAGTGTACCCGACAGTGCGGCTGAGATTATGCTGATCCAACGTCCGATGCTCGCTCGGTTAATGCCCCCTAGCAGGGCGTACTCGTGTTCCAGCATTTCGTTTCCCCTTGGCTGGTTTTCCCTGCGCTCTAGTTGGTGGTTTCGACAAGACCCGCAGGCTACCGAAAAGCCGGACCCAACGAAATATCAACACGTTGCAGGTTGTGTGCTACCCCATAGAAAATCGTTGAGGTGACATTATTATGAATATTGAACTAACTCCGGCTGATGTCAGGGCCGCACGGGCGATTGCACAGTGGTCGCAAGATGAGCTGGCGAAGGCGGCGGGTGTTGGAATCTCGACAATCGCCGATTTCGAGAAAGGCACCCGCCGGCCAATCGCGAACAACGTCGAGGCAATCCGGAGAGCTTTCGCCGAGCGCCACATCTGGTTCACGCCGAACGGCCCCGCGGTCTTCGGCGTAGTCGTCATCCATGTGGTGACCGAGACCGGCGGTTTCGACCTGATCTTCCGCTACATGGCGGCAGAGGCGGCGGCGGTGCAGGAGATCGTCGCCACGTTCGGCAAGATCGACGCCGATCATGTTGAGCTGTGGATGGATCAGGTCGTCACGCCGGAACTGCGTGCGGCGGTCGATGCGTTGGTCGTCAAATTCGGTGCAGCGCTGCCGCAGCTGAACAAGCTTAAGCAGAAGATTGGGCTGCTGACCGACGGCGAATATTTCCTAATGCTACCCGGACAGCCCGCCTCCACCATCGACCGACTGGCCTTCGAGCAGTATTTGCACGCACTCAACCATCCCGACGCCGAACCCCTGTCGGGAGAGGAGGAGGATGGTCTGTTCGCCCGGTTGATCGAACGATACGACTTCACGTCACCGCGCACCGACCGGAAGACCGTGATCGGCTCGGGCGCGCAGCCGTGCGTCTGCCGCTTCTGCCACCGCACGTCGGACGAGACCAAGTTCAAGAAGGTGGCGCACGTGATCCCGACCGCGCTGGGGAACGACCATCTTAAGTCCGCCGAAGAGTGCGACGACTGCAACGAGTATTTCGGCCAGCACACCGAGCCGTCGCTAATCGCGATGCTCGACCTGCAACGGGTCTTCCTGGGCACTCAGGGCCGCGGCGGGACCAACGGACGGCCGAAGCTGGCGTTTGGCCGCGACTCGCTGACCCATGATGGCGCGAAGGTGGTGATCAAGGCCTATGACGTGGCGAAGGGTGAGGACGACTCGGTAGAGGTCACGCTCGGCCGCGGCGCCCGCCAAATCCCGGTCGCGGCTTATCGCGCGCTCGTGAAGATCGCTGTCGCTGTGATCGGCGCCGAGCATCTGCCCGACCTCACCGAGACGATCGATTGGGTCCGCGTTGGAAGTCACGGCGACCGGCCGCTGCCGCTTGTCGCGACGGCGACCATCGAGCTGCCGTCCAACCCGTCGGCGCAGATCACCGTCTACACGCGCAAGGAGCCGCACGACCGGTTGCCGCACGTCGTCGGCGAATTCAGGCTCGGCTGCTACATGTTCGTGTTCGCCCTCCCCTTCTCAAAGCGTGATGCGTGGAACCTTATTGGCTTCTTCGACGATCCCGATTTTACGGACACTTTCCGCCACTATTTCGCGGCCGCGCAATGGGCTCACGTCGATCTCAGCGGCACAAGCCCGATGCGTATTGCACCACGCCTGAAGTTCGTCCGACGCTGACAGAAACGCGATGGGGCTCTGACCATCTACAAGCGCTCGATCGCCGGCATGCCCTTCAGGCACCGCGACGTTGGCGGGGGGGGAGCTTGCCAGCCCAGAATTTGGTGGTGATTAAGAGTCCGAGATTGACCGCAGCCGCCGCAAAACAGACCGTCGGCTTGCGGCCCAGAAGGTGTCAGTACGCGATTGTCGAGTCCGTCGACTAACGTGACAGGACGTTCGAATATTAGGTAAAGCGTCGTGGTATGAGCGATGACCGATCCTCGATCACCCTGGGAAAGCTACTTAAAGGTGGTCCCATCGTTCTGTTCGATGCCGAATGCATCCTCTGCTCGGCCAACGCGCAATTCATCCTCACTTATGACAAGGCAGAACGCTTCCGCCTGGCTTCCCTGCAGGGGGAGGTGGGCGCATCGCTCTTTCGCTCGCACGGGCTCGACCCGGCCGACCCGACCAGCATTTTGGTCATCAATGGATCGTCTGTCCGCAAGGATAGCGATGCTGTCCTGAGCATTTATGAAGGCTTGGGCTAGTCGGGGTCAGGAAGCCCACAGCTACGCAACGGGTTGCCAATAAGGCCGCTGACCATCGCTGCTTGAATCCAGGTTGCGGGCCAGAGCTTGGAGATCGGCCCGACCAGCGTATCGCGCAGTACCGGCAGGACCCGGCTGTCGGATTGGTAGACCGGGGTGAACAGCGCGGTCAGCGCCTGGTAAAGCCTGACATGGCTGTGCCGCATCGCCACGGCTCGTTCGAGGCCGACTGTGACCGCGTCGGCCGCTTCCACCCCTTTCGCCAGCGCCCATGCGTCGAGCAACGCCATATTGGCCCCTTGCCCGAGTTGCGGGCTGGCCGAGTGCCATGCGTCGCCGATATGAACCAGCGCGGGCTTCACTGGCGTCGCCAGGGTACGGTGCGCATAGCGAGCAAAGGTCAGTTGCTCAGCGCGTTCGATCTGGTCGAGGAGCGGGGCGCACGCCGGCCATAGCTCGCGCACCTCGGCTTTCCACGGCGCGAGTCCCGCGGCGCGCCACGCGTCGACCCGGTCGCAGCGCAACGACCAGAAAAACGCGCCCTTAAGGCGCTCGCCTCGCCCGCAACCGATGGGCAGGACCCCCGCCATCACGCTCGAGCGGCGATAGCGTTGCTGGAGCGCGTCCTGGTCGAACGCGCTGCCTTCGGGCCAGTCGAGCGTGGCCCACAAGGCACCATAAGCGAGGTCGCGACCGCACGCCGGGGCGAGCAGCGAACGCGTGCCCAGCGCGTCGACGATAAGGTCGAACGGTTCGCTGCGGCTCCCGTCGGCGAAGGTTAGGCGTCGTTGATTCTGCTCCAGCACGCTCGACGCGATCGTCATGCCGGTGCGAAGTTGGATGCCGGCGGACCGGACGGCGTCATGAAGTGTGTCGAACAGGCTCGAGCGATGCACTCCGATTCCATATCGCGTCGCCCCCCCAAGCGAGCGATACCGGACGTCGAGAACGGTGCGCTTGCCCGCGCGTCCATAGAGGCGATCGATGCGCGACCCTTCGAACTTCACCCGGTCCAGCAGGCCCAGCTCAGCCAGCACCGCCTGCCCGGTCGGCTGGATGATCAGCCCTGACCCGATCGGCTGTGGTTCGTCGAAGCGCTCGAACAAAGTGACGCGCTGGCCGCTCCGAGCGAGGAAGAGCCCCGTGGCCAAGCCACAAGGCCCACAGCCTGCTACCGCAATGTTCAACCCTCGCATCGCTGCCTCTTATATAGAAGTCGTCGGCCATGAGGAGGGAATGACTCTGATCAAACTTGCGCCGGACGTTGCCCTAACAAGGCTCGGAGAATCCAGATCCATAAGTAGGTTGCGGCGGATGTCGGCTTACTGCCATTTCGTGCTGCAAAGCCGACGGTCCGCTAACGGCCCAATAGCCGACCAGCGCTTCTGCGTTCCTCTCTTGGCTAATCATGGCCGAGGAGAAGAAACATGGGCTACTCACAGTTTGATCCCGCGACGCAGAGCCGTGCGGCATGGAATGCCGGCAAAGCGGTGGGAACAAAACGTCCTCTGACACAGAAGCAGATTTGGGCAATCCGGTTTTTCCTGGACCGCGAAGGTCGCTTGCGTGACCGGGCGCTCTTCGATTTGGCGATCGACAGCAAACTTCGCGGCTGCGATCTTGTGAAGGTCATGATCGGCGACCTTGTGTCTGGCTCCGACATAAGGACCCGCGCCTTAGTCGTGCAGCAGAAAACTGGTCGACCGGTACAGTTCGAACTGACCGCCGATGTCCGGGCAAGCTTGATTTCCTGGCTGGAGAGACGTGGTGGCTCGACGAGCGACTTCGTCTTCCCAAGCCGGATCGACCACGCGAACCACATGAGCACCCGGCAGTACGCGCGATTGGTCGACGAATGGGTGACTTCAATCGGATTGCGTCGTGCCGAATATGGAACGCATTCACTCCGTCGAACGAAGGCGGCAATGATCTATCGGGCGACAGGCAACATCCGAGCGATTCAGATCCTGCTCGGCCATACTAAAATCGAAAACACCGTCAGGTATCTAGGCGTTGATATAGAGGACGCTCTGTTGCTGGCTGAGCGAACCGAGATCTAACCACGGAGCGGTCGCCTACCTCAGGGCGACCGCTTTCTGTGACGCTCTTTCTAGTCTCAAGCGTCCGATATTGGGTGGGAAACGGACGTTAAAATTTCCCGCTCCTTGAAATCACTGTATTTCAATTGATGGGTCACCAGGTTACCGGTAAGCTTGCGGCATGACGTCGAGGTTGGGCGAAAACATTGAACGCGAGTGGGACCAAGAGCCGCTTCAGAGCGATCTCTGGAATGCCCTTCAAACCCGTAAGCAAAATAACGGCGAAGGGACGGCCATGCTGACCGATCTGACCAGTCGTGGCTCTGTACTGTCGATGATGTATCTCGGCCATGCTCACGTTTCCAGCGGCGATTCCGATCAACGGGCGCAAGGCGAGGAATTGCTGATCCGATCTGCCAACGGAGGATCGATCGAAGGGCGCTTTCAGCTCGCCCTTCATTATCAGCTACAACAAGATTACATTAAAGTCGTAGTTGAACTGAAAGTCTTGGCCGATCAAGGCTATTCACCTGCGATGTATTACTTGGGACGGCTCCTATACAGCGGTGACTTGGGTTATAAGGCCATTCCCGAAGCAGTCGGCTATCTCAGAATGGCCATCGACGCGGGGCACTTGCCTTCGATGGCACTGCTTTCACTGATATACAGGAAAGAGAAGTTCGGACTCGCCGGGAGGATTGCGTCGCACTGGCTCTGCCTTACCAAAATACCGGCCTTTGTGCGGTGTATGTGGAGTTACCCGAGTTCCGACAGACTAAGGCCGTACGGTATTTCCACGGTCGCGTGATCTGAGGTGGCGTAGCGTGTGCCGCAATGTCCGCTATTGGGCCGGTAGCTGACCGTCCTCTTTGGGCGTCCGGCAAATCGATGGGATGGCTGGAAGTGGGTGGAAAGCGGACGTTGTGCGCGGTAGGATCAACCTATGTCTCTCCCGCCTCGTATCGTCCTCCACTCGCCCGTTGTTGACCAGACGACGCTTGGGCCGTTTGTCGAGCAATGCCTAAAGGACGGCGTCCGCCTCCTTGCGATCTGGGGCGAGGGCGCGGAGGCACTCGAGGACGATGTTGATTGCCTTGTGATCGGGGATGGCGTCGACAAGAGCCGCTTTTTGGTGACCTCGGCACACTCCGAGGACAGCCTTGAAGAGGTGTTGGATTTTGCCTCTGGGTGGCACTGCGAACGGGACGGCCTTACAGAAGTTCGCCTTTGATCGAACGTCCGCTTCTGGGTCGAAAGCGGACGCTTAACGGTGCGAGAGGAAGAGGCGGCGTTGATCTTCATTTATAGCGCTCTCGTCCCAATCGACCTCCCGCAACGTTGACGGAAAATACTCTTTCCGATCATTCCACTGCTCGAAGAGCGTGCCATGAATACCTTGAGCGTCCCTCTTGAGGACGGGCCGACCCCATAGCCTGTCGAGGATCAGCGCGGCTTGTCGCTCTCCCACCCGTTGAATGAAGTCTTCAAAGAACTCCATGTCTCGTGCTTCCGGAAAAATGACCTTGAAGTCCTCGTCGGAAACTTGGAAAATGCTGAACGTGGCATTCAGCGCGGGATCGATCATCTGGACGTTCTTCATCGAGCCAGCTTAGCCTTGCTGCCAATGTCTGCAATTGGGTCGAAAGCCGACCGTCCCCTCTTGGGATCACTGCCGAGGCGGGCGGACGGCTCAAACTGGGTGGATAGCGGACGTTGCTACTCGGCCTCCGGTAGACATGGAGCCGGAACTGTTGAAGATTAGGCAGTGAGCGACGGCGGGGGAACAATGCAACAGCCTGAACCAGTCAAACTTCGCCGAGTGCTGAACGCCTTCTTGGGCGCCGCCATCGTTGTCGGCGGATCGATTGGTATTGGCATATTGAGCATACCGGGCGTCGTTGCCGGGCGCCTGGGCGACCCGCTGCTCGTTATGGTCTGCTGGTTTGTTGGCGGAGCACTCGCGCTACTGGGTGCAAATATCTACGCGGAACTGGGCACGACCTTTCCACAGGCAGGCGGACCCTACGTATATCTGCGCCGTGCGGCGGGGCCGTTCGCCGGCTTCGTAATTGGTTGGGCGGATACGGCGGTCAGCATTTTAGGCATGGCCGCAACAGCCGCTTTGATCGGTGAGTATCTGGAAAATGGTGTAGCAGGGCGGCACAAAATAGCCGTCGGCCTGATATTCGCGCTGGGGCTGATCAATTGGTTTGGGCTAAAGGTAGGCGCGCGTGCGCAGCAGGCGCTGACCTTATTCAAGCTTGGGGGCTTGGTTTTTCTCGCTGTGGCCTGCTTTTTTGTGGGCGGGCAAAAAGGCGACTTTGGCGCCGGTCCGGTACGTCCAATCTCTATCGCTGCTTTCGTTGGCGCGCTCGTCCTTATCACGGAGACCTATGCTGGATGGAACTCTGCCGTTTATTTTTCCGAGGAAGACAAGGACACCGACAGGAACATTCCTCGGGCACTTTTCTGGGGCATTAGTGCAATGATGGGCGCATATCTGCTCATCAATGCTGGGTTACTTGCCGTCCTGAACCTAACCAGCCTCTCTGCATCGGAACTCCCCGCTGCTGATGCGTCCAAACTGGTATTCGGCGACGCGAGCGTAGCGCTTGTGCGAACCTTCGCCGTCGTGTCCCTGGTGGGCATCTTGAACGTAGCCGTGATGTTCACACCTCGCATATTGTTTGCAATGAGCCGCGAAGGAGTCCTGCCAATCCGGCTATCGATGCTGAACCGCTTTTCCACGCCCGCTCCGGCCTTAGTTTGTTGCCTTCTTCCGGCTGCCGTACTCGCGGCCGGGCAGTCGTTTGACATCCTCTTCAGGATCACGGCGTTTCTCGGTCTCACGATCAATTGCGCGATCTATGCGTCTTTCTTCATCCTCAGGCGCACCGAGCCTCTGGTCGAGCGCCCATTTCGGGCACGCTGGTATCCGTGGGCACCGCTTGTAGTTCTGCTGCTGTCGTTAGGGCTGCTCGTCAGTTATCTAATCACGGATCCCGAACCATGTTTGTGGGGGGCCGCCGCAATCGCATTGAGCTGGCCTGTTTATAAAGCACTTTCACGACGCAAGAGGCCACTTGTGGCGCGTTAGCCGACTGGTCCTGTTAGTTTCCGCTTTTGGATCGTTAGCAGACGGGCTGCTTATAAGTTATGGCGCCCGCCGTCGTCACCGGGAACGGCTTAAATTGGTTAGCGAAACGGACATTGCTAACGCACCTGTCACAAAGCAAGGTCGGCATATTCTAGCAGGGGAGTTTAACTTGAAATCCACACTCGTATCCATTTTCGGCATTTTGATGCTCACGTTCAGCGCGGCAGCGAACGCTGGTGAAAACCCGCGAGTGGCCGCTGAGATTATCGCCCTCGTTCGGTCCCAGTGGGATGCCGAGATGAAGGGCACAGCCTTGCCGGAGCAGTTGAGCACCCTCGCTGATGATTATACTGAGTTCAGTCATGAATTGCCGGTGCTGCTATCGGGCAAGGCGCTGATGGAACGATTCTCGGGTGCACCGTCAGATGGAAAAACACTTTACTCCGAAATGCTCAATCCCAAGGTGCAGGTTTATGGCGACACCGCTGTGCTCACCTACCATTACCTTGGTTATTTTCGCGAACGGGACGGAAGCATGAGCAAGAGTTTGGAGAAGGCCACTCGCGTATATGTCCGTCAACGCGGCGGCTGGATGCTTGTGCACGCCCATTTCTCGGCAACCGCTGAGGTAAAGTAGCCGCGTCGCATCAAATGTCCGTGTTTGGGTCGGTTGCCGACCGTCTGCCTTTGGCATCAGCTCCGACGGTGCTGAGCGGCGGGAACTGGGTGGAAAGCGGACATTAACCTGCAGGCGTTGGGCACCCAGCCAACTGACTGGTCCACGTAAGATTGTAAATTAGCCAGCGCCCGTTCTTCCGAACGAGCTGGAACTGGTCGACGCCACAATGAGAAAACTTCCCGTCAGCGTAAACGGCAAAGCGACCCCAAACCATCGCCATGTCACGTTCCACCAGAACCTCTGGGTTGAAGATGCGCTCTCGGTAATTACCGCCCCCACTTAGGACCTCCTCTACGTAGCTTGCCCAATGCCAGCTCACGAGAGTCGGGGACTTGCCATCATGAAGGCGAACGAGCGTGGCCAAGCCTTCCGGAACAACGGCGGCTAGAACTTGCTCGTGTCGATTGGCTTCGACCGCGGCGAAAAACGCATTGACGGCATCAAGCGGCTCCCGCTGTGCTTTCGTCAGGGTCCGCTGGACAGTCGAGGCCGGACTAGCTGGATGAGCGACCGACGCCGAAGCGCAGCAGCCAATCAAGATAGCTAATAGCAAAGTCGATCTGGTTATGGCCGCCCTCACTTCCAAGGCGATACTCCCACGCACGGCTAATGTTTGCAATTGGGTCGCAAGCAGAATTGCTGCTTCCGGCTTTCATGCCGGCTCACCTTGGCGATCGAACTGGTAAAAAATCAATCGTTCGCTCTGTTTCGGTCCGAGGCTGTCATTCCATTTTCCAAAGACTCCGGACGTTGCGCTCATGAACTGCGCTGACAGTCGGATAGCCTAGCGGACGCCGATCGGGTCGGGATTCCCGTCCGGGTCTCCTGCGACAGTGCCGCCTTGATGGATTGCCGGCTGCGGCGGTGCCCCCATCAGCAGCAGGATGCCCGCAAGATGAGGCGCCGCCATCGAGGTGCCGGAGAGGGTCGCGTAGGTGCCGCCCCTGTATGTAGAGCGAATGTTTACGCCGGGCTCGCCGTAGCCCACGACCGTGCCATAATTCGAAAAGCTTGCCCATGTATCGCCTGAGGCGAAGGCGGAAACAGTGTAGACATTTCCTCCACTGGCGCGCCCTGGGCTGTAATTAGCGGCGTTGGCGAAATTATTGCCAGCAGCAATTGTTACGTAGACGCCCTTCGCGCCGAGGTTCTTAACGGCCGCATCCATCGTGGGACTGACAGCGTCGGCAATCAGACTGAGATTGGCAACATCTCCGGCGATAGCGTGATTGAATACATAGTCGATGGCAGCAATGACCCCCGAGTCAGGTCCCGTTCCGGTTCCGTCGAGAACCCGGACCGGAACGACCCGCGCGCCTGCCGCAATCCCTACAACACCAATAGTGTTGTTTCTGGCACCAATGATTCCGGCAACATGTGTCCCGTGGCCGTATGTGTCGTTCAGGCTTGTGACCCCGGACAGGAAGCTAGCGCCATCGGCCGCGTCGACATTGAGGTCTGGATGGGTGAGGTCAATCCCGCTGTCGATGATCCAGGCTCTGGCGGTAGATGCGCTCGCGTTCCCCGCGCCGCCAACACGAGTAACACCCCATGGAATGGTCTGCGTCGAACCGCCCCCTCCGCCTCCGGGGCGCCCGAAGAACAACGCCGCCCGAGTGATCCCGTCGTGCTCGCAGGCGCTAACATTCGGGTTATGTGACTTTAGGCGAGCAGTTGCGCTCCTCCCGCCGGGCGACGCAGGAAGCCGGACGGCAAAACCTTTAACTGCCCATTTGTAGGTGTGAAGGACTTGCCCGAGCTCAGGACCTACTGCCTTGGCCGTTTCCTGCTCAACGCTGCTGCGTGAGACCTTCGAGCTGAAACTGCAGATGTAGTCATTTGCATTCGCAATCGGCGCTGCTCGGGATTCAGCGGTTGCGCCCGCGCTGTCTTGCGCCATTGCAGGCCCAGCTAGGCACAGCCCCACTAATCCGAGTGACAGCTTGTGAAGCTCTCTCATCTCAGCCCCCTGAAATTGCCGAGTCGTTAATATATCATAAATGAAGCCGCTTCACTACATTGAGGTATAAGAAGCTGCGTCTGCTAACGGGTCGGTACTGGACCGACCGCTTCCGGCGCTCGTCAATCAGCAACGGACGGCTGGAACTGGGTGGTAAACGGACGTTCGGCTAATCTGTTTTCAAAGCTCGAGGTATCCTGTGGAGGATGTGCCAACTTTCCGCGCTCGAGCCCCTCAAATCTAAATTTCAATTAAGCCGAGTTAGCGCAGCGCCTTGGGCTCTCCTCCGCAATCGTGCAGGCTTGGTGGCACTGTTGCGGCGGTTGGGGCATGGGTGCACGATCAGCGAATCGTGGAGGGGCAGTGGCCAAGATATTTCTAAGCTACGCGCGTGAGGATGAAGCCGCTGCCAAACAGCTTGCTGAGGGCATCGGCAATGCGGGGCACGAGGTCTGGTGGGACAAGCACATTCAAGGTGGCTCCCGGTTTTCCGCCGAGATCGATCGCGAGCTGAAAACCGCTCAGGTCGTGGTGGTTTTGTGGTCTCAGGCCTCGGTTGATTCGGCATGGGTCCAGGACGAGGCCGCCGAAGGCCGCGATTCCGGCCGGCTCGTTCCAGTGACGCTGGGCGGAAGCAGGCCCCCACTCGGCTTTCGGCAATTTCACACGGTGGATCTCGGCACGTGGATTGGTGACGGGGCCCCGGCCAACCTAAGCGAACTCGTAGACGCCATCGCCAACACCGCGGGCAATAAGGCGACCGAAAATGCGGCAGCGTCAGCCGACTCAAAAAAGAAGGCGCCGGGGCCATCGGTCTGCGTGCTGCCGTTCATTAATATGAGCGGCGACCCGGAGCAGGAATATTTCAGCGACGGAATCACGGAAGACATCATCACCGATCTGTCGAAAGTTTCGGCATTGCTGGTGATCGCCCGCAACACAGCGTTCACCTTCAAGGGCAAGGTAATGGACGTGAAGGAGGTGGCCCGCGCTCTCGATGTCAGCCACGTGCTTGAGGGGAGCGTGCGCAGGGCTGGCGATCGGGTCAGGATCACCGCTCAGATGATCGATGCTACGACCGGTGGGCACTTGTGGGCCGACCGTTACGACCGCGACCTAACCGACATCTTCGCCATTCAGGACGAGATATCGAAAGCGATTGTTGCCGCGCTCCGAGTGAAACTGCTTCCCGAGGAAAAGAAGGCTATTGAGGCACGGGGCACGACGAATGTCGAGGCGTATAATCTTTACCTGATGGCGCGACAGCAGTGGATCACCGGCGATTATAGCGACGCTCGCCGAGGCGAATCAATTGTTCGAATCTGCAGGCAGGCGGTGTCATTCGATCCCGATTACGCGCAGGCGTGGGCGTTAATGGCGCTTGCTCAGGCGCAACTGCGTTCGCATCATGGCAAGAAAGTTGATGCCCTTCCAGCCGCCGAACGCGCATTATCGACCAATCCTAATATTGCGGAAGCTTACTGCGTTAAGGCGCAGCTGCTTCAAGAGGAGGGCAAACAAGAGGAGGCTAACCGGGAGATTCAAATTGCGCTCCGTCTCGACCCCGAATCCTGGGAAGTGAACCGGGAAGCGGCGCGTCTCAGTTTCCGGCAAGGGCGGATTCGTGAGGCTATCCCCCATTTCGAGAAAGCCGCTTCGTCGATGCCTAGCGATTGGCATAGCCCTATGATGGTGATGACTTGTTACCAGAGCGTGGGCGACGAGTTATTGATGCTTAAGGCAGCAAGGACATCCATCGAGCGTGCGGAAACAGCTCTAGCGAAGGATCCTTCAAATACTCAGTTACTGGCGGCTGGAGCGAATGCACTTGCCATCCTTGGCGAAGATAGCAGAGCTAGAGATTGGATAGACCGGGCGCTACTTCTCGATCCGGACAATAATGCGACCCTCTACAATTTGGCATGCGCCTTGGTCGTTCGCCTTAATGATCCGGAGCGCGCAATGGAGGTCCTAGTGTCCTTTTTCGAACGCACTCCTCCGGATACGATCAAGCATGTCGAAGCTGATCCTGACATGGATAAGATCCGTGACGATCCACGATTCAAAGCGATGATGTTGTCGGCTAAGCAACGGCTCGGAGTTGCGGTGTTGATCGACGCTCAAAAACCCTCAGTATAATGTCCGCTTTTGGGTCGATTGCCTACCGACGACTTTGGCAATCGCCACCCCCGAGGCAAATGGCTCGAAGTGGGTGGCTAGCTGCGCTACGCGTTCAGACTTTCCCAGTCGCCCGTGCGACATCGAAGGTGTCGATATACTGCTGGAAGGCGATCACCTTACCGTCCTGTAACGTCCAAACATGGACAGCTTGCGGGTTCATGCTCCGACCAGTTGTTTTAGCGGAACCCCGATACCGACCCAAGGCCACCACCCGATCGCCGCCGTCGATCAAATCTTCCATTGCCACTGCAAATCCGTCCCACTCGCCGATACAGCGGGCGAATACGCCCTCAGCTATCGCTTCTGGGCCGTGATAGGGATTATGATCGGAATAGGGGAAATTCTCGGCTTCGTTCCAGACAATGTCAGGACTCATTCGCCCAAGTACTCCCGACAGATCGCCCACGCCGAAAGCGTCATAGAGCCCCTTGATCACGGCGACATTATCGGCAGACATAAAGTTCTCCAATACGATTGACGTTGTTCTGCGATTGTCGTCTCAACGTAGTTGGAAGGCAAGCAGGTTACGCCCTAATTGGGCGAAGCCGACCGACCGCTCTCAGCATTTGTCGCCGGCCGCCTAACCATTTGAAAGTGGGTAGAAACCGGACGTTGCTTGCCGCTCACTTGAGTGGCTTCTCCATGAACACCAAGTAAGGCATCAATCGTTCAGGATATTCTTGATAGGGCTTGATGTGCTTGAACGCCATGGACTCATACATGGAAATTGCCTCCGAGGCGATTGCCGGTGTCCAACTGCATGGTAGAGTAGCCGTTAGCCATGGCCGCGCTAATCAGGGCATCGGATAGCTTTCTGCCCACACCAGAGCCTCTTGCCCCATTGATGACATGTAGGCGCTTTCGCCGCGCCAGGGGCAGGTGCTTAAGCTTCTCGCCAACGGCCTGCTGAACAAGCAGATTTCAGCCGAACTCGACCTGGCCGAAATCACCGTGAAGATGCATTGCGCAATTCTGCTCGACCGTCTCGGGTTTAAAACAACTGCCGACCTCATTCGTCTCGCTGTCGAAGCGAGGCTCTAATATTTACGGCTTTCGTTTGGCGTGCCAGCAAAGCCTTGCCGTTACCGGTAACGCCGGAGCCGGGTATGTTGCTGCCCCCGGCTCCGATCAATTCGAGTTCAGATCTTGGGCAAGAGCACCGCGTCGATCACGTGGATGACGCCGTTGGTGCAAGCGATGTCCGCGGTCACAACTTTGGCGCCGTCAATGCTGACGCCGTCGGTGCCGTCGACATGAACGGTCGCGCCGCCGACGGTGGCCGGATCCAGATTCTGGCCAGCGACGTCCGCCGCCATTACTTTGCCCGGGAGGACATGGAGCAGCAGGATGGCCGTCAGCTTCGCCTTGTTCCCGGACCTTACCAAGTCGTCCACTGTGCCGGCCGGCAGTGCCGCAAATGCCGCGTCGGACGGCGCGAAAACCGTGAACGGTCCCTTGCCCTTAAGGGTCTCGACTAAGCCGGCAGCGGTCACGGCCGCAACGAGCGCGGTGAACGCACCGGCAGCAACCGCCGTATCGACGATGTCATGTGTGGTATCGGTCATGTTCAATCCTTGGTTCAAACGAGGATGTTGAGCTCGCATTCGCCCTGATTGACCCGCATGTTACCGGGCAGCACGGCGCTGGTTCCTTAAAAAAACGCAGTCGGCGGCACCGTTCTCAATACGCGCTTTAGGCCAGCTTTCGTCACGCTGGAGGGAGCGGTAAGCGAACCGCAATGATTTTTACCCCTTCTCGAACCGCCGGTCTGGCGGCGCTATCCGACTTCATCCCCAACGCCGGTCGGCGATATGCCGAGACTCGAAACTTCGACTACGGTCCGGCGGATCGAAGCAATGTTTCGTTGTTGTCGCCTTACCTGCGGTATCGACTGATCACTGAAGCCGAAGTCGTGGCGGAGGTTCGGCGCGAGCATTCAGCCAGAGATGCAGAAAAGTTCCTCCAAGAAGTGCTTTGGCGTACTTATTGGAAGGGGTGGCTTGAGCTTCGACCAAGCATCTGGTGTCGTTATTTGAACGATATCGCTGCGTTGCACGCGCAGCCGGGTGATCGGTATACGATTTATGCCCAAGCACTGTCAGCCAGCACTGGGATTGACTGCTTTGACGCATGGGTTCGCGAGCTTGCAGAGTACGGCTATTTGCATAATCATGCACGGATGTGGTTCGCCAGCATTTGGATTTTCACGCTCCAATTGCCGTGGCAACTAGGAGCCGAACTGTTTCACCGCCAACTTTATGACGGCGACCCGGCATCCAATACGCTTTCGTGGCGCTGGGTGGCAGGCTTGCAAACGGCAGGTAAAACGTACCTCGCCACTAGTGAGAACATCGCTCGCTACACAGGAGGGCGGTTTGCAGCAGCGGGCCTTGCGACAACAGCAAGGGCATTGTCCGAACCCGTAACCCCGCCACAGAATCTTCCTTTCCCATCCCGGTCACCGTCCGGCCGTGTCGGTTTGCTTATCGGCGAAGACGACCTTCACCCTGAAACTCTCGAGATAAATGCGGAGACAAAGGTGATAGCAATCGCGGGCGCGTCGACCAAGAACGACCGGTCCGGGTTCGTTCAAGCATTCATTGGCGGAGCAATAGCGGACGCACTGGATCGCGCTGCAAGCCATTTTCGAGCGCCCATCGAGATACTCGCCGAGCCAACTGCCGATATCGTTCGTGAGTGGGCACTTCGCCATGACATACAGAGGATCATCGTCGCTCATGCGCCAGTCGGTCCGGGGTCCACAGCGCATGACACGCTGAGAGCGGCTTTGGCTGGAGATGATATTTCTCTCATAGTGTTGCGGCGGCCATGGG
>NZ_JAXOJM010000003.1:0-631600 GCF_036663775.1 Sphingomonas sp. RB1R13 | reverse complement strand
CCCATGGCCGCCGCAACACTATGAGAGAAATATCATCTCCAGCCAAAGCCGCTCTCAGCGTGTCATGCGCTGTGGACCCCGGACCGACTGGCGCATGAGCGACGATGATCCTCTGTACGTCATGGTGAAGTGCCCACTCACGAACGATATCGGCAGTTGGCTCGGCGAGCATCTCGATAGGCGCTCGGAAATGGGCTGCAGCGCGATCCAATGCGTCCGCAATTGCTCCGCAAATGATCGCTTGAACGAACCCGGACCGGTCGTTCTTGGTCGACGCGCCCGCGATTGCTATCACCTTTGTCTCCGCATTTATCTCGAGCGTTTCAGGGTGAAGGTCGTCTTCGCCGATAAGCAAACCGACACGGCTGGACGGTGACCGGGATGGGGAAGGAAGATTCTGTGGCGGGGTTATGGGCGCTCACCGGCCGTAGTCTGCGCGGTTCAGAGCATGAGCCGCAGCTATAATCGCTCTGATCGCGCCTGCTGCCTGAGCGAGCCGCTCCAGCTTGGCGGATACAGCTTGAGGATCAGCTGCCCGCATCACAAGCGCCTCGGCGCTCGCATCTTCCATGATCATTCCTGCCCTCGTGCAAAGCATCTGAATCAGATCCGCGGTGTCGTCGTCCATGCCGAGCGACAAGCCCTCTTGAACGGCCACAGTCCAGTACCAGCTTTCAAGACCGTCGGGTAAAAGTCTGTTCCTGCCGGGCGGATGCGCGAATCGGCTGGACTTCCTTCGTCAACGGAGCGGAAGTCGACTTGTGGGACGCAGCGCCCGGTGAGGGCTGCACTTGGCCTGGCAGGAGCAGTCCGCCGGGCATTGACTGGTGGGGGAAGCAATCGTGCATCCCGCAAACACCAGGATGACGAACATGTCACAGCCATCAAAAGCATCTCTTGCCTCTAAACTGACCGGGAAGCAGGTTGATGCACCTAATTCCTCCGAGGTGCTGTCCAAGTCGGCCACCTTTCTTGGCCTGCTGCGGCGTGAGGAAGGTGCCACCCTTGCCGAACTGGCCGATGCTACTGGATGGCAGCCACAAAGCACCCGGGCGATGCTGACGGGTCTGCGTAAGAAGGGGCATGTCATTGAGCGCGGCAAGCGCGGCGATGTCACCTGCTACCAGTTGCCAGTCTCGGCCGCATGATCATGGCCCGGATCGATGATGAGCTCGAAGCCTTGGTCGCCATGCCCGACGCGGCGCTTCGCGAAGAATGGCGCAAAGTTTATCGCACGCAGGCCCCTCGGCTGCCGCCCGATCTTCTTCGACGCGGCATTGCCTATCGGCTGCAGGAGCGTGCCTACGGCAAGATGACGCCGCAAGTTGCCCGCGTCATCGCCTCTGGCGGCCGGGCTGCACCCGAGGTCACTGCGGGAACGAGGCTGGTGCGAGAGTGGAACGGCCGGACAATCGACGTCGTCGCGACCCAGAGCGGCATGGTGTGGCAGGGCCGCACCTACCGTTCGCTGTCCGCGATTGCGCGAGAGGTAACCGGCACACCCTGGTCCGGTCCCCGGTTCTTCGGGATCGGCACGCATGTCTGAGCGCAAGGTCATCCGCTGCGCCATCTACACGCGCAAGAGTACCGAGGAAGGGCTCGAGCAGGAGTTCAACAGTCTCGATGCGCAACACGAGGCCTGTGCGGCCTACATCCTTAGCCAGCGGCATGAAGGCTGGGTGCAGAACCCCGAACGCTATGATGATGGCGGCTACTCGGGCGGCAGCATGGAACGGCCCGCTGTAAAACGGCTCATGGCCGACATTGCAAGCGGCAAGGTCGATGTGATCGTCGTCTACAAGGTCGACCGTCTCACTCGCGCGCTCGCCGACTTCGCCCGCATCGTCGAGGTGCTTGATGCTCGCGGCGCGTCGTTCGTATCGGTGACCCAAGCACTCAACAGCACCACCAGCATGGGGCGGCTGACCCTCAACGTGCTGCTGTCGTTCGCCCAGTTCGAGCGGGAGGTCACGGGCGAGCGGATCCGCGACAAGATCGCTGCATCCAAGAAAAAGGGCATGTTCATGGGCGGGCCGGTGCCGGTTGGTTACGATGTTCATGAGCGCAAGCTGCTCATCAACGAGGCCGATGCCGCGACCGTGAGACACATCTTCACCCGCTACGTCGCGCTGGGCTCCGGCCGCGAGCTGATCGAGGAGCTGCGCGCCGATGGTTACCGGACCAAGCTGCGGCAGCAAGGAACTCGCGTGGTTGGCGGCATCCCGTTCCACCGCGGCATGCTGTTCCACATTCTTGGCAACCCGATCTACATCGGCAGGGTCGCGCACAAGGGTGTGGAGCATGAAGGCGAACACCACGCCATCATTGATCCCGAACTGTGGACCCAAGTCCAGCAGCTGATCGCCAACAATCGCGTCAGCCGGGGCCGAACCCGCAACAGCGACCACACCAGTCTGCTCGCTGGCATCATTCGCGATGGACATGGGCGGCGCATGTCGCCGAGCCATGCGGTCAAGGCCGGCAAGCGCTATCGCTACTATGTAACCCATTCCGCTGAACTTCGGACCGGGGAACCGCCGGCATGGCGCATGCCGGCTCCAGATGTCGAAGCTGCGGTCACCGATCGGCTGGTGCGCTACTTCCGTGACTATCGCGAAGTGGCGACGCTGGCCGAGCCCGCCTCGCCCGCGTCAGCCCTGCGTTCGCTTGTCGATGGTGCCGGTCGCATTGCCGAGCTGCTTGAAACACCCCTTGGCCAGCGATCGGTCCTTGCCAAGCTGCTCATCGGCGTAACAATCACGGCTGACCAGCTGTGCATCCACGTGGATCAGGCGGCCCTTGCCCGCATGCTTGAGCTAAAACGACCGGACACCGACCTGCCGCTGCAGCTGGTCACCGGTGCGTCCAAGGTTCGCGAAGGCAAGGCGACGCGGCTGGTGATGACGGACCCTGCCGCGAACTCCATCAGCCGGGACAACAGGCTCGTGGCGCTGCTCGCGGAAGCGCGGGCCACGCGCGACATGGTGCTGGCCGCCCCGGATCGTTCACTCCGGGAGATCGCAGCCGAGCAGGGTCGCTGCCGCCATCGCATTGCCAAGCTGATCAGGCTGTCATGGCTGTCGCCGGACCTCGCCACGGCAATCGTCGAGGGACGCCAGCCTCGCGGGCTGACCGCCCGTCGGCTGTTGGACGGCGAACTGCCGATCCAGTGGAGTGCTCAGGAGGTACTGGCAAAGGTCCGTTAGGCGCCCAATTCCGGTCGTTGCTGCTCCGCACCCGAGGGCCTGAAAGCGGACGTCGAATGAGCTAGCTCAGCCTGAATATCTTCTCGCCAGCTCGGCTGGCACCTCCACTGCGGTATAGCGAACCCCTACATGCTCGAACGCCCAAACAAGATTTCCTTTCGGAAACCCTTCAATTGGGCAAAAGGAGGAATGCAGGTCTTCATCCCCCGCAGGCTTCATTACGCCGTCGATAGCGAGATCCGAGATGTCGGGCACGAACTGCTTCTCGATCTGCCGGGTAATTTCATTCTGCTCGGCGAAGCGGGCGGGGGCAAGACGCGGCTAACCGAATGGCTAGGGGACGCCGAGGCCTTTACGCGCTGTACCGCTCGTCAGCTCATCAATGGTGTTCCGCAGCACTTACTCGGCAACGACGGGGTGCTCGTAATCGATGCGCTCGATGAAGTTGCCGCAAAGGCCGAGGGGGATGCCGTCGATCTCGTCCTGCGCGCACTTCGTGATCTCAACTATCCGCGCTTCATTCTGTCGTGCCGATCGTCCGAATGGCACGCGGCGACGATGCGCGAGGCGATCCGCGAGCAATATGGCGAAGCGCCCGTCGAGACCGAGCTCGCGCCACTGACCGATGACGATGCGCGTGCATTTCTTTCAGCTTATCTCAAAGACGCGAATCGCGCCGCAGAAGTCATCTGGCACTTTCGGCAGCGTGGGCTGGCCGAATGGCTGGGAAACCCGCAGACGCTCGGGATGCTCGGCGACCTCGCGCGTGACGAGTCGATGCCCGAGACGGCGTCGGCGCTCTTCGCGCGCTATGTCGACCTTGCTTGGTTTGAGCACAGCGACCGGCGTCCTGACCTGCCGCTGCAGAAACTTGGCAAGGAGGCGGTACTCGACGCACTCGGCATGGGCTTCGCCGCTCTGATCCTGACAGGCTCGGCGACGCTGTCCAACGCGCCACGCCACAAGGTAAATCCGGGCGATCTGCCCCGAGCCGAGGTTACGATGCTGTCGGGAGGCGAGCATCTCGAGGCCGCGCTCGCGAGTCGCCTGTGCATCGGCCCCGCCGGTCGCCGGACGTTTCAGCACAAGCGCATCGGCGAATATCTCGGCGCACGTTGGCTCGCGAAGCGGGCCGACACACCGCCGAAGCAGGCGCGCTTGCTCGCGATGCTGCGATCGAACGGCATCGTGCCCGCGAACCTGCGCGGCCTTCACGCCTGGCTCGCGACCGACCCCCGCTTGGCGAGTGACGTAATCCGGATCGACCCGGCAGGTGTGATCGAGTATGGCGACGCCGACGATCTGCCGGAAGGGCAGGGACGCGTACTGCTCGAGGCGCTTAGCGCGCTAGTCGAACGCAATCCTATGTTCAACGCCGGATGGAGTCCGCGCGCGGGATCGCTGGTCAAGGGCGCATTGCTCGACGACTCCTGGCGTATCTTAACCCAACGCACCGAAGTTGATGGAGGCTGGCGATACCCGTTCGCACTGCGCGTTGTGATAGCGCGACAGCTTAGCGGTCCGCAGGTCGTGAAGCAGCGTTGTGGCGATCTGCGCGACATGCTCCTCAATGAGGATCAGGAATTTGCGATCCGCGCCGCAGCGGGGAAAGCGCTCGCGGTTCACGGCGGTCTGAACGACTGGGCCGCACTTCTCGAGATATTGCGCCTTCAAGCCACGGAAGATGCCTGCCGCCTAGCGGTCGACCTGCTCGACGACGTCGCGTTCGAGAGGATCAGCGACCGCCAGGTCGTCGAGCTGGTTCTAGCTTATGATGGCATCACCATTAGCGCGCTGCCGAGAGAAACCGACGAACGCCGCACGGTAGGCACGCTCTCTTACATTGAGCATAAGCTCCCCGACGAGCGACTCGATGGGGTGCTCGACGAGTTTGCGGCTTATCTCGAACCCTATGCCGATAATCACTCGATGATGATCGACGCGTTCGACCTTAAAACGCTGGTCGGCGGACTGATCGTTCGTCGGCTTGCGCTCACCGACCAACGCCCGCTCGCCAATCCCGCGGCTCTGTGGCATTGGCTGCGGCCGTTTCAAGGCGATCGCGGCTATTCGCGGTTGAAGCGTGACGAGGTCGCAGAGTGGCTCAAGGGGCATGATGCCGAGCGGCGGGCGATCCAACGTTATGTCCTATTCGAGTTGCAAAGCGACAAGGACTTAGGGCGGCGTCAGTGGCAATTGCTCGAGCCGCTGCCCGGGGCGGCGCTCGACTCGAGTGACTTGGCCACACTCCTCGACGGTCTGGACGCGTCCGACGACCGCTGGCGCGACTTGCTAACGATGATTCACCACGACGGTGCCAAAGGTGCGGAGGCGCGCGCAGCAGCCAAGCGCTTCGTCGCCAACCGCCCAGACATGCTGCGTTGGATTGACGATCTCGCAACGCCGCAGCCGCGAGAGTGGGAACTGCGAGATCGCGAACGACAACTGAAGCGCAAGGCGAAGGATGCTGTTCGAGACGCTGAACACCGCGCCTCCTTTCTTGCCAATCGCGACAAACTTCTGACCGGGGATATCGGCAACCAGCCAGCGCAGGCCTATCTCGGCCAATTCAGCGACTTGTCGAAGGACGGACCGCCGCATGAGCGGATCGGCCTTTGGCTCGGCAACGACTTGCAGGCCGACGCGCTTGCCGGGTTCGAGGCGTTTCTAACTCGCGAGCCGCCTTCGCTGACCGCAGGGCAGATCGCCGACAGCTGGGCGGAAAGCCGATATTGGCCACTTGCTTGGGTGTTGGTCGCCGCACTGATGGAGCGGATGCGGACAGGCAAGGGGTTCGACGACCTCCCCGACGAACGGTTGATCGCGGCGATGCTGCAAATCGAACACGGGCTGGCCCGGTCTGAGGAAGCGAAGGCGCTCGGTGACGCGCTTGAGGCCGAACTCAAGGATCGCGACGCTTACGAGGCCTACGCTAGGCTCCTGATCGAGCCGCATCTGCGCGAGCGGCGCGCGCACATATCAGGGCTGTACGGCTTGATGCGCGAGAAGGCGCACGTCGGCCTCGCGGCAAAACTTGCAGCCGAGTGGCTGGGCAACTTCTCACAGATGACGGCCGACGTTGAGGAAGAGTTGATCGACTGCCTGGTTCGTGCACACGACAAGGACAGGCTTCGCACCGCCGCGGCGGAAAGAATGGGCGACGAAAGTCGTGACGAGCGCAGCCGCCAAAACTGGCAGGCGGTCGCGCTTTGGACCGACTTTGAGCGCGCCAGTGGGTTGCTCGACGGAGTTATAGGGCGCGATCCAAACCTAATCTGGTCCATTCGCAATCGCCTCGGCGGCCAACGGCACCGCGATGAAGCCCCCGTCGCGCTGCCGCCGCAGCTGGCGGCTTGGATCGTCCGCGCTTCCCGTGCGGCATGGCCCAACCGCCATCATCCAAGTGGCGTGCGCAGCGGCGATCAGAATGCTTGGGACGCCAGCGAGTATGTAACGCGCCTCATCGGTCATCTCGGCGACGACCCGAGTGACGAAGCCACGGCTCTCGTCACGGAACTGCGCGATGCGGCAAACGATGGCTATACTGATTGCCTCCGCCGTGTCGCGACCGAACAGGAAGCAAAGCGCGCCGAGCTGGCCTACACGCCGCCGACCATTGCCGACATCGCCAACGCCCTCGCCGGTGCGCCGCCCGCAACCTGCGCCACGCTGCAGGCCGATGTGTTGGCTGCGCTCGAGCGAGTGCAGGCGCGCGTGCGCAGTGACCCGACTGACTGCTGGCGCGGCTTCTACCGCGACGACCGAGTCACGCCTAAGGGTGAGGAGGACTGTTCCGACCACCTCGCGAATTTGCTCGCCCTCGAAGCACCGGGCATCAGGTTCGATCCTGAGGTGCATGTCGGAAGCGATCGCGAGGTCGATATCGCGTGCTCCGTTGGCAATCTGCGCATGCCGATTGAGGCTAAGGGACAGTGGAACGCCGACCTGTGGACCGCCGCCGACTGGCAGCTCCGCGGGCAGCAAGCGGTCGACCATCTGGCCGCAGGCCACGGCATTTACCTCGTTTACTGGTTCGGAGCTCAAAAAGGCCGAAAAAGGCTCCAGAAGCCGCCTGCGGGTGTCGAAAGTCCCGAAACCCCCGAAGCGCTCCGGATCGCGCTTGGCGAGGCCCTAACTGCCCCCGACCAGCAAAACCTCCGCATGTTTGTCCTCGATCTGACCCGCTGATGCTCGATGAGTCCGACCTGCGCTTGATTGAGGCGCATCATGGCATACGGCGGCTCGATGCCATCACGCTGACGGACTTTAACCCGGACCAGACCATGGCGGCCGACCACGCTGCTTCGTTCGACCTCGATATGATGTGGCATAGGGGCCGTTTCGCGCGGAGCCTGCTGGCACCGAGTGGGCCCGCAAGCGATGTTTGGCGTGCTGAAAACACCGACGAACTGCTGCCGCTTCGCCCCGATTTGCCTAAACACTCGCCGCTGGCGAGCGATCCCTGGCAATGGTTCGCGCTCCAGAATGGACGCGAGGAGACAGCGATCTTTCAGCAGAGCCGCCTTCGGCGCGATGCTTTCGATCGCCTCCGTCAGACGGGCGAGCAGCGCGATGTCATCTTCCGCCTCGCGCCTTGGTCGCCGCCGGTGAATCATCGCCTTGGCCAGGCTTTGTCTACCTCACGGATTCAGGGGTCTTGCATCATCTCCTCGGTTTTCCGGAGGCCGAGCTCCGCGACTGGGATCGGCGGTCGCTGCGGTATCGAGACGCGTTGTGGGATCGCCGGCGCGATCTGAGCTGGGAGGGTTTCGCCATCAGTTGTCTCACGCGCGCTGCAGGCGTCCGGGCACGCGCATCGTATTGGACCGCACCCGATGGCGAAATTGATCTGATCCTCGACTGGCCCCAGACTCGCGAAAGCTGGGCCATCGAGATCACGCTGGGCCGAAACAAGAAAATGAAAAGCTATTTCGAGCATGGGTGCGGCGAGGTGCAGGCGACACGCGCGATCCTACTCCACAATGCGAGAGTGGGCGCTCCGAAGATCAAGTGGGATCGGGGCATGGCACGCAACGTCGAGATCATGACGCTCGAGGATGCGATAATCGCTGTCGATGCCGGGCCGTAATTAATTGTCCTCGCACCAGATCGTTTGACGTTGCCTGCTTTGATAGGACACCTCAGCCTGTTCCTTGATTGCGAGACAATGGAAATTGCCCGCGCCCTGACCTAGTTCGTTGGCACCAACGGAATCGCCGAAAGAACTTGAAATGGCGAAGGCGTTGCAGATCAAAAGTGAGTACAAGACTGCCGTCCTTGTCGCGATGTCTCCGGACCTCATTCGCTGGTTGACCAGGTAGGCCTACGACGAGACCACGGACTGGCGCGGCATTCGACCGACTGCACCGCGACCGTTGGTCCGTCCCTTTCTAGTGTTGGACGAGCGCGCCCAACAGCGGCTTGGCGGTCATTGGAAGCAATAGAGGATAGAGACCAGAGCGGCGAATTAGGCGTTAGCCGATGCAATGCTCGAAACTGCAATCCGCTCCGGGTGAACTAGGGCAGCTTATCGCTAGATCTCGCCTGAAAGCTGCCCGTCCGCCTTCGGCCCACGTACAGCCGTTACTGCGGGGGTGTTGGGCTCAGGCGATCGGCGAACGCGGTCGTCCACGCCAATCGCCCTAGCGACGTCCGTATTTTAGCTTCGCTCGCGCACCGCCGCAAACTCGACCGCCGGCCATTCCTTGACCAGCCGGTCGAACTCCCATGCGTTGCGCATCAGCAGCACTGGCGCGCCGTCCTGGTCCGTTGCTGACTGCGCTTGATGCGCATCGATCAGGCGCTTCAACAATCCAGCGTCCGCGGAGCGCACCCAGCGCGCCACCTCGAACGGCGCGGCCTCGAATTCCACCGCCGCGCCATACTCCTGCTCCATTCGCGTCGTCAGCACGTCGAGTTGCAGCTCGCCGATGACGCCCACGATCCACGCGCCGCCAGTAGCGGGCTTGAACAGCCGGATTATCCCTTCCTCGGCAAGGTCAGACAAACCGCGCCGCATCTGCTTGACCTTCATGGGGTCACCCAAGCGAATTCGGCGGAGGATCTCAGGCGCGAAGTCGGGCAGCCCGGTGAACGTTACGTCGCCTTTTTCCGTCAGCGAGTCGCCGACGCGCAACGTCCCGTGGTTCGGAATACCGACGATGTCACCGGCGACCGCACCCTCAGTCAGTTCACGATCGCGTGCGAAGAAAGTGATCGGATTATGGATCGTCATCGTTTTGCCGATCCTGCTGTTCGTGACCTTCATGCCGCGCAGCAGCTTACCCGAGCAGATTCGAACGAAGGCTACGCGATCGCGGTGGTTGGGGTCCATGTTGGCTTGAACCTTGAAAACGAAGCCCGTCAGCCGCGTCTCGTTTGGCTCCACCGGCGCCGGGCGGGCGGGTTGCGGCTGTGGCGGTGGTCCGTGTTCGGAAAGACCGTCGAGTAGCTGCTCGATCCCGAAACTCTTCAGCGCGCTTCCGAAGAAAACGGGAGTGAGGTCGCCGTGGCGAAAGGCCGTCAGGTCGAACGCAGGATAGGCCGCAAGCGCAAGTCCTCCATTCTCGTCGAGGCTTTTCGCCGCATCGCGCGGAATGACATCGGCGATTGCAGGGTCATCCGGGCCGGAGCAACTGATTGTCTGGCCGGTGGCGAGGCCGTCCGACCTGTCAGCAACTAACAGCTCGTTCGTGCCCAAATCGTAGAGGCCGTGGAACAGGCCGCCGATCCCGGTTGGCCAGTTTTGTGGGCTGACATCGAGTTGGAGCTTGTCCGCGATTTCATCAAGCAGGGCAAAGGGGCTCAAACCTTCGCGGTCCACCTTGTTGATGAAGGTGATGATGGGCACGTTGCGCAGTCGGCAAACTTCGAAGAGCTTGCGGGTCTGAGCCTCGATGCCCTTCGCCGCGTCAATTACCATGATCGCGCAATCGACTGCTGTGAGCGTTCTGTAAGTGTCTTCTGAAAAGTCCTGGTGACCCGGTGTGTCGAGCAGGTTGAACAGAATTGGCCCGCGCTGGAAGGTCATGACCGAGCTGGTGACCGAAATGCCTCTCTGCTGCTCGATCTTCATCCAGTCCGAGCGCGCACGGCGACGGTCCCCTCGTGCCCGAACCTCGCCGGCCTCGTGGATGGCGCCGGCGGCCTGGAGCAGGCCTTCGGTTAGCGTGGTCTTGCCAGCGTCCGGATGCGAGATGATCGCGAAGGTGCGCCGCTCAAGCTCGCTATAGTTGAGCGTGGCGCCACGGTCGGTCACTGATCCAGTCAAGCCGCCGGAGCGGCGTCCGTCTGTGCTCGTCTCGGAATCCATCGTAATCCTCGGTGTGGCAAGCGTGAGCTTAGAGCACTCGCCGCATTTTGAGGAAAGAAATCGGGCTAGATTTAAGAGTGCCGAGACGAATGGTCGAAAGTCGTGTTGTGGTCCACACAACCCACTGACCGCTTGAGGCCCATTTCACGTCGTTCAGCGGTTAAACTGCCACGACCGCTTTCGAGCAGCGCACAGAATGTCTTTGAAGTTCGCTCTTGAAGCGGTTTGGGCCGACTGCCTTGGGCACTCGTCACCAGTGAGGTCAACGGCTCGAAATGGTACGAAGGTATCGCCGGACGGCTCCAGTGACGAGCCTGCACAAGCCACTCATTTCAACTAATTCGCTGCTTCCAAAGAAAGCTTGTGTGGTCGGCCATTTTCGCCGTTGAAGGATTGATAGTTGATGAAATATTCGCGTCGCGGCCAAGACTTGATAAAACGCCAGCGAGTGTTGCCTGGGGTTTATCCGCAAGATCTTCATAGAAGATTCGTAGAGGTTCAAAACCACGCTGATCGAAAAACGAAGACCAATTTTCGTCGTCGGTTATAAGCCTGTCCCGCGACCGGTTGATTTGGACCGCATTAAAAAACGGCGCGTGGGGAGGCGTGGTTCGCTCACGCTCCGATCCATCGGTGGCGACATGCCAAAGTCCTGTCTGTTCGGCTCGTACCAGAGAGACAGCCTGAGCGTCCTTGTCTCGCCGAGACAGATGGATGAAAAGTGTCGGCCCAAACGCTAGTTCTAAGAGGGTCGCGACATCAGCTGTTTTACCGAAAGCTGCATTGAGCCGTTTCTCGGTATCGCTGACGGCCTGCCACATAAGCCGGAGGCCGAAAATGCCGGTTCCGGCCAAGCCCGCCCTTTTCATCGCCGCCAAATATGCCAAATTGAACGTCGGATCAAAATCCGTGGTCGGGTCGTCGACACCCCACAAGCCAGCCCAATAACTTATATCTTGAGATCGAAAATATGAGTTCGGTCGCCCCGCGATGCCGCTTGCCGTCAGTAAGTCACACAAGAGCGTGCTGCCAGAACGCGGGGTCGCGCAGATAATGTAGGCCGAAAAGGACATTTACGACCTTCCTCTTTTGGGGGAGGCTGAGTCAACATCGAAAAATCGCAATTGGTTGTCAGTAAACCAGCGCACCACGGCAAAGTTGCCATGTTAATTGAAGCTGCTCAACCTCCACTTACTCTCACGGCCGCCGCAGTATTAGATTCGATGGAACACAATATTTTCGTTCGGCTTCTGTCCCCCACCTCAATGATTGTCACGCGGAATTCCGTGGGTCTGCGCAATGCGCTGATACCGATCCGAGCCTTCAAGAATTGCGCCCCCCTCGCGGACCCGCTCGGCCAGGACAAGGTGGTGGCGGTTGCACGGCGACAGGTCCGAGCCGGTCTGGGCGATTCCAATGATTGGCCGACCCGATTGCAGCTCCTCGAGACTGAGACCAAAATTAAGGTAGCGCTCCAGATAGAGCGCAGTCATGACAATATTGTCCGGATTACCGAACCGGGCGCGGCTGCGCAGCTTGTTGTCGGTAACGTGACTTCTCCTTTGCCTACCTGCGCAAAGCGATCGAACATCTTGTGTACCCGACGGTCACTCGCACTACATCTTCAATCAACAGTGGTCCGCCCTAGGGGCGTCGATGCCGTCAATCCATATCCTCCACCTGGGAAGGCTAACAGAGCCAAAAGTTAGGCGGGACAAAGTGGTAAAGGCATTCATTGAACCAATGTTCATTGAGCCATTTCTGGAACGATCAATTTCGGCGCGCCGGCGATGCGCTTGATTAGCGCGGCTTCAGCCTGACGGTAGGGCGTGCCATCTCTGTGCAGTACGTCGTGAAACCAAAGCATTGGCTCTTCCATGGTGTACGGCCTCTTCCAACTATCCCATGGCAGACGCGTCTGGGTCTTCCCATCGACGAATCCCCAGTTGTAGACCCCGACCCCGGCGCGTTTTGCAATCGGAAGGATCCCATCAAACGTCGATCCCGCGCCGCGTGCCATATACTCGGTGGCAATGATTGGTCGACCATAGCCGCGCAGCTGGACGATGCGCGTTGCGAAACTTTCCGGCCAGCCATACTCGTGAAAAGTGATCAAGTCTGACTGCGATAGTTGAGTTGACTGAATGACGCTAAGCTTGGCCGACGGAGTCCAGTTGTCACCACCTGCGATCCCACTTGTTATTGGCTGCGTTGGATTGGCAGATCTCGCCCAGTCGAACACGCTCGGCAACAGCGCGGCGACGAGAGCTTCCTTGTTGCTTGCTTGGCCCGGATAAGTGTCGGCGAGGCAGTCTGGCTCGTTCCATACGTCCCAGGCCAAGATGCGGTTGTCGCGAGCAAAGCGGTGGACAACGCCCTTGATATAGCCCTCGAGCCGCGAACCCTGAGCCGGGTCGGCGAGCGCTTCTGGTCCGGGGGACTGGACCCAGCCAGAGTTATGCACGCCCGGAATGGGTGGATGCTGCGGCCCAAGCCGCGGGTTAGGATCCCAACAACTGTCAAAAAGTACAAACATTGGCCGGATATGATGGCGCGCCGCAATCACCAAGAAACGGTCGATTCTGTCAGCGAATCCCTCCTGGTCCTGATGCCACAACTGATCGTGCAGGAACACGCGCATGGTATTCATGCCGAGGTCTTCTGCCCAGCCAAGTTCGCGATCAATCGTAGTGGGAGCAAAGCTGTCGGCCTGCCACATCTCGAGCTGATTAATTGCGTTGGCAGGAATATAGTTCGATCCAATCAACCACGGCTGCGCGGCGTACCAGCGGTCGGCCTCGCCCGTGCTCCACTTCGTCCTTGCAGTCGCTGGAGAGGAGCATAATGCCGTCAGCGCGAGCGTAATGATCAGCAGATGGCGGCGTAAAACGTTCACCTTAAGCGCAAGCACTGTCAAATGAACGTCACGCAAGGGTCGTGTGTCATCCCGCAAACCTCATCCGGTATTCTTGACCGCAATTAGATACACTGCAATGGCAAAAAGACAAACGGACATCGCCTTCGGCAATGGTTCGGCCAAAAGAACCCGCTCGCGGTTGCTGCGAGTCTAATTTCTGTATGGGGCGGGTGCAATAATGGTAGCTCGCCGCAACAACCATTTCGCGCCAACATCCTTACCGGCCGGTTGTCGATATTGAGGGTTGTTAACTGAAAACTCATCGGCGTCGCCGGGGAATGCGCTATTCGAGCTGCAGACGAGAGACGTCATGTTTGACGGACGGCAAACTGCTTCATTCCACTTTGTCGAAGTCGGGCCATACAAGTCGCCGTCTCTTCCTTTATATAGCTCGGTTAGCAATTTAAACGGCCGGAGATGCGCGTCCTGTTACAGGTGTAAGGGACGTGCAAGGGCCACCGCGAGTCTGGATTACTGTTGCGTAGGAATAATCTTCCCGCAGTGGCAGACCTTGCAGCGTTCGCGCATGGCGCCGGTTCACGTTGTCGTGGGACAGGCCGACATCGAGCGGCCGTTGGGGCCCGACGCTCGGATGCTGGGTCAGCGCTTGGAGCGGCTCAATAACGAGCCAGCGCGTTTTCACCCGCGAACATGCAACGAGCAAAAGCGGAATTAGCTCATTGCGGCGCCGCCCTGGCCAGATCGAGCGCGACGTCGACAATCATATCTTCCTGTCCCCCGACCATTCGCCTGCGGCCAAGTTCGACCAGGATCGCGCGAGCGTCGACGCCATAGTCGATGCTGGCTTTTTCGGCGTGTCGGAGGAAGCTGGAGTAGACCCCGGCATAGCCCAGCGTGAGCGTCTCGCGGTCGACCCGGACCGGGCGGTCCTGGAGAGGGCGGACGAGGTCTTCGGCGGCGTCCATCAGCGCGTACAGGTCGCAGCCATGCTTCCATCCCTTGCGCTCCGCCGCGGCGATGAACACTTCGAGCGGGGCGTTGCCCGCGCCCGCGCCCATGCCGGCAAGGCTGGCATCGATGCGTATCGCGCCGCACTGCACGCCGACGATCGAGTTGGCGACGCCGAGGCTGAGATTGTGATGGGCGTGAATCCCGCGTTGGGTTTCAGGCTTGAGGACGCGGTCATACGCTTCGCAGCGAGCGCGGTAATCGTCCATGTCCATCGCTCCGCCTGAATCGGTGACGTAGACGCAGTGCGCGCCGTAACCCTCCATCTGCTTGGCCTGCTGGGCCAACGCGTCAGGCTCGGACATATGGCTCATCATCAGGAACCCCGAGACGTCCATGCCGAGGTTCCGCGCCGCTTCGATATGCTGCTTTGCGACATCGGCTTCGGTACAATGCGTCGCGACGCGGACCGAACGGACGCCGAGGTTGAAGGCGTACTTGAGCTCCTCGATCGTGCCGATCCCGGGGATCAGCAACGTCGTCAGAACGCTGTGCTCGAGCACATCGGCAACCGCCTCGAGCCATTCCCAGTCAGTGTGTTTACCGAAGCCATAATTGAACGACGAGCCGTTCAAGCCGTCTCCATGCGCGACCTCGATCGCGTCGACCTTGGCATCATCGAGCGCCTTGGCGATCGCGCGGACATGATCGATGCCATATTGATGGCGGATCGCGTGCATCCCGTCACGCAGCGTGACGTCTTGAATGTAGAGCTTGGTCTTGGTTGGATCAAAGCCCATCACGCGGCCTCCTTCTGCATCAGGCGCGCGGCGATCTTCTCTGCGGTCTTGAGCGCCGCTGAGGTCATAATGTCGAGGTTGCCAGCATAGGCGGGGAGGTAATGCCCCGCGCCCTCAACTTCGAGATATACGCTGGTCTTGATCCCCTCAAAGCTCCCCAGCCCCGGGATCACGACCGGGTTGTTCGACCCAAACCGCTCGAATTGGACCTTCTGCTTCAAGCGATAGCCCGGGACATAGGCGTTGACCTTGGCGACCATCGCCACGATCGCCGCTTCGATCTCTGCCTCGTCGGCGCCTGAGGACAAGGTGAACACCGTGTCCCGCATCAGCATCGGCGGTTCAGCAGGATTAAGAACAATGATCGCCTTGCCCTTGGCCGCGCCGCCGACTTCCTCGATACCACGCGAGGTCGTCTCGGTGAACTCGTCGATATTGGCGCGCGTGCCGGGGCCGGCGCTCTTGGACGCGATCGAAGCGACGATCTCGGCATAATGGACGGTCGCCACCGACGACACGGCGGCAACGATGGGGATGGTCGCCTGGCCGCCACAGGTCACCATATTGACGTTGGTAGCGTTAAGATGATCGTCGCCGTTGACGACGGGAATGACATAGGGTCCGATTGCCGCCGGAGTGAGGTCGATCATGACTTTGCCCGCGCCAGTGACGACCGCGCTGTGATGCTTGTGCGCTCCTGCCGAGGTTGCGTCGAACACGACCCCGATCTGGTGCCAGACGGCTAACTCCTGAAGGCCCTCGATGCCCTCGGCGGTGATCACGACACCAAGCCGCTTGGCTCGCTTCAAGCCGTCACTCTCCGGATCGATACCAACGAACGCGCCCATCTCAAGCAATTCCGAGTGGCGCATGATCTTGATCATCAGGTCGGTGCCGATGTTGCCCGAGCCAATGATGGCTGCCTTGATCTTGCCGCTCATGCTGATTCCCCTTGATAAGTTAAGCAGAGCGAACCGAGCGCGCCGAACTTCGCCTCGATCCAGACGCCGGGATCAGCGACACTACAGGACCGAATGTGCTGGTCAGGATGTTGAAGCCTCCGCGCATGGGCCTGAGCCATTGGCGGCAAGTGGGCGGACGAGCATCCGCGATTTCGAGCGGACAACCGATGAATGCCGCGCTGGCTCCGAAAGACACGATCGCGCCATTGACGGTAAACGCCAACCAGCGCATCTAAAAGTCGAGACCGGCGCGCTTGTACCGTTGGCTCGAGCAACAGAAGGGCAATGGGTCGAGATCGACCGCATTGTTGGCGATGGTGATCTTCCAATCGGCGATGTGGATGTCGATATTCGGGTTGCCCCGCAAATCGGGTACCAGCCGGGCAAACTTCTTGGGCTATAGGGCGTTCGCGACCGCCAGTAAGGTCGCTGTGAGCGAACATCCGTCGTAACGGGCTCCGGCGTGATGGAGCAAATCCCGCGGCGGAGTAACCGGCGCGCTCGAAGAGGGCTTCCCGCAAGCGAAGCGTGAGGTACGTCAACGGATCGTCCGCAGTCATGGCTCGAACCTTCTGCACATGGTGCCACCCTTTGCCGTCAGCAATCCGGCCGCCGCGACATCGTGGCTGGTAGACAAGCGCGCGCCCGACTCAAATCGTAGAGAGCTACTCGCCCGATAGAGAGCGGAGCACAGTTTCGGGTTAGGAATGGGAACCTATTGCCGAGATGGCCCGGCGGATCAATCGACTTCCGGAGCGGATTGTTTCGCAACACCGATTTGATTAATCATGCTTGTATCACCCAACTTCTTTTTCGGTCGGGCTCTTAGACCCAAAATTTACGATTCGGCGGAGGCATAAGATGATTCACAAGTTCGGCAAGAATACGGCGCTGCTGGTGATCGATGCGCAGAAGGGTATCAACGATCTGCAGCATTGGGGCGGCGCCAACGGGCGGCGAAACAATCCAGGCGCGGAGGCGAAAATTCAGGCATTACTGGATGGCTTTCGCAGCAGTGAAGCGACAGTTGCCTTCACTGTGCATGATTCCCGGCAGAAAGTTTCGCCGCTCAAGCTGGGTACCCCTGGAGGCGAATTTCTCGAAGGCATTTCCCCCTGCTCAGGTGAGTTAGTCATCCGCAAAGACGTCAATAGCGGCTTCGTCGGGACGAACCTAGAAATTGAGTTGCGCCGCCGATCGATCAGCCGGGTCGTTACGGTCGGATACTTCACCAACTTCTGTGTCGAAAGTTCGGTCCGCATGGCGGCCAATATGGGCTATGACAGCTATTTGGTACCCGACGCTTGCGCAACTTCGAACCGGATTGGTTTCGACGGGATCGATTATGACCCGGACGTCGTCCACAATTTGGCGGTGGCCAGTCTCAATGGTGAATTTGCAACGGCGCTGTCAGTGGATGATACGCTCCATTTACGGCACCGAGATTCGCAGGAGCTTTCACGCAGGCAGGCGAATGAATAAAACCTGCTCATTCGATCCCGGTCAGATATTGCTCCAACCACATCACGCTTCGGGCAGCAAAGTCGATTGCTGCTGGAATTGCGTGCACCCCATGGCCTTCCTCCGGATACCTGACGACGACCGCATCCACCCTGTTTTCCAGAAGCGCGTTCTGGAACTGGACGGCTTCTTCCGCGGGCGTGCATCGGTCGAGATCGCCACCAACCAGAAGGGTCGGTGTCCTGCTTAGATGGGCTTGAAGAATCGGGCTGCGCGAATAATATTTGCCAGCGAGATTCGTATAATGATCCTGCAAGAATAGGGACTGGAACTGGGGGATGTTGCAGAGCAAGTGCTGGCTGACGTGGTTCGTCGCAGGCCCAACGGCGATAGCCGCTGCGAAGCGAGTGTCCTGCGTCGGCAGCCAGCAGCTCATGAACCCGCCATAACTGAGACCCGTGATCGCGAGACGGGACGGATCGGCGATACCGGCGCCGACGAGATGATCGATCCCTGACAGCAGATCCGCGGTATCCGCACCACCCACGTCGCCGACCACATGCGCCGCGAAGAGCTGGCCACGCCCTGAACTACCCCTGGGATTTGGGAGAAACAGCGCGTATCCCCGCGTTAGGAGCATGAGGTTGAGCGGTGCCCGCCCCAGCCAGTAAGGGCGCCAATGGATGACGGGACCCGCATGGACGCAAAGGAGGGTTGGGTATGGTGGCGGGCTTCGTGGCCGAATCAGCCATCCCTCGATCTGCATGCCGTCGGACGTGTGCCACCGGACCGCTTCCGCAATGCCGCTATCCGCAAACAGTTCCGGTTCCGGCCGGTGGAACGGCGCCATCTCGCACAGGCCGCCTTTCACCGTGGCGATTTGCGGCCTTTGGAAAAAGCTTTCGCTGACGAATGCAAAGTCTTCAGCCCGTTCGAGGCCAAGGACAATGGCATATCTTCCTGATGTCGAGATATAAAGACTTTTCCACAATTCTTCAGCCGTGCCCTTCGCGATCGTGATGCTGAGGACCACGGTTTCAAGTCCGCGATGCCCTGCAACCATGAGGACTTGATCGGATCTCCATTCGACGTGCGTTACGTCGACATTCTGCGTGTCGAGCAGCCGGCAGCTGCCATCGCGCAAGTCATAAAGACGCAGATCTCCAGCGACGAATCCTCGATCGCTCGAGATTGCCTCGAGAAATGCGATCGTCTGTCCGCACGGCGAGGCCCGAGGCAAGCCAAGCTGAGCATCCGGAATGTAGAGGCATTTGCCATCACCCGTGGCAAGGTCGATCAGCACCATTTCGGCCGCGTACCACGCCCCTTCCTGTGGATCGTGAGATGCAATAGCGACAAGCTTGGTTTCGCCGCACCAGCTGGCTTCCCAAATGTTCTGAGATTCGGACGAAACGCATGTCAGTTGGTCGGTGTCGAAGTCGAAGACCCAGATTTTCCTCCACGGCGCCTCTGATGACGAGCCAAGGATACGCGGCATCCAGCTGGGCTGGTCGCTCACGGCTACGGCAATAGAATGCGCGCCCTGGCCACTCGACAGTTCGGCCCCATATCCGGCGACGCCGAGCAAAATCCGTCGCCCCGTGGGTGACCATTCCAGATATTCGACCCACCCCTCGACAACCGGGCCGGGGGTTGTTTCGTGCGTTCGCGGGTCGAGGAAGTAGAGCTGGAAATCGGACGGCCGGGCGCGATCGGAAAGAAAGGCGATCGCGCTGCCATCTGGGGATAATCGCGCAAAGTGGTCTGAGTGCGGGCCTGAGGTGAGTGTCGTGATCAATCCCGACGGCAGATCAAATTCGCAGATTCGGGTTGCGCTGCAACCTTCGAAATCGCTCACCATTGCTCCGGTAAACAGCAGCCGAGATTTTTCGGACGACAGCTGGATATCGGTAACGTCGCTGACAAAATTCGAACCAGGCCGATATATCTGCGCGAACATATCGCTTGCTTCGTGGAACAGCGCCGAGTCTCGAATGTCTTGTTGCATATGACAGTACCCGCAAATTTACAGTGTTGCCGTTGAAACAGGCTGCTCAGCCGCGCCTGAACTTTCGCGCAGCCAGCCGAACCGGCGTCAGGCGGGCGGCAAATCCGCCTGCCTCGGCGAGTGACATAACGAAAACTTGGCCAGCTCTCAGCCTGGCTGTGACCCGTCTGGCCGCACGAGTCGACCCGGCATCGGCATAGCCATCGAGTGTCCAGCCCTGACCGCGCAACATTTCAAGCCGGACGGAAAGAGTACGGGCTGAACCATTAGTAATCGCGCCGAGCCACCATTGGGCGCCCTTGCGCCGAGCGACTACGATATACTGCCCGACGTCGCCGCCGAGCACGCGCGTTTCATCCCAAGTCGATGGCGTCTGCGCCACGAAGCCGAACTCCCGGGCCCCTACATAATTGGCGGGTGTATCAGAAACCATCGAGAGCTCGTTTTCCTCGACGATATAGGTCGCAAGTGCGTGCGCCCGCGTGCCCATGACTTGCGGCGCGCGGTTGCGGTTGCGGAATGCGGCCGGCGAAACGGAGTCGAAGCCGCCAGCGTGGATATCCATCGGTCCGGCCAGCATGCGGGTGAACGGCGTCGTCGCTTCATGATGTGGGGTGCTGCCCGGGTTATCGTCGAACTTGTCATATTCGGTGCCGCGTACCGCCTCGTGCGCAAGGACGTTGGGCCACGTCCGATTGGCCCCGGTCGGCTTGGAGGCGCCATGATAAACGACGGTCAGGTGGTGGCTGGCTGCCTTGGCCGCGACTTCGTCATAAAAGGCAACCATTTCCTGATCGTCGCGGTCCATGAAGTCGACCATCAATCCCTTGATCCCCCAACGCTGCCATTGGCTCAGGGCGACATCGAGCTGGGCTTTCAGCGGCACCCAGTGACACCACAACCGCAGTCCGACGCCTCTCCGCCTGGCTCGGGCAAGGACTTCGTCTAGATCGATCTCGCGCCGCGCACGCGTGATGTCTTGTGGCTTACCTCCGGGTTCGATTGGTCCTTCATACCAGGCCTGGCCCTGAAACCCATCGAGCGTGTGAAATGGAATGCCGTGGTCGGCGTCGAAATCGATATAGGCGTTCATTGTCGCGGTGTTGAGCCCAGGCGTAAATCCTTGGGCTGGCCAGAAATAATCGTTCCACCACGGGAAGCTGGTCTTGCCGGTCTCGACCCATCTCCAGTCGCGGTGGTCGGGCGGCGGATTGAGCAAAGTGACCAGGTTGGACTCGATCAGCCGGCCCGGAGTATCGCCGAGCATGACTACGCGCCACGGCGACCGATGGCGCCCGGCGCCTCCGATCACCGCGACACCGGACCGGTCGACGCGCGGCGACAGGCGCGAAGAAAGGCCGGGCTGCCCATCCCGGCGGACGAGGTAGAGACCGGACCAGTCGTGCAACGCTGCCTCGGTAATTCCCGCCCATGTTCCGGCGCGCTGCATTAGTAGCGGAAGGGTAAGGAGAGATCCGTCGGGCGCCGCCTGGTCGAGCGCACCACTGCGATAATATTCCTCATAAGAAGAAGTGAAACTCGTCACCGGCATGACCCAGACACGGGTGGACGGCGGGACACCAAAGCCGGCGAGCTCGTCGGCTATTGCAAATGTTTCTTTCGCATCAAACTCCCAACGGTAGGCGACACCGTCGTCATAGGCCCGGATCACCAGCCGGAGCGGATGGGCCCGATTAGCCAAGGTCAGCTTGGCCTCGCGATAGCGGTCGCGCGCCGTACTCGCCTTGCCCAGCAGGCCGGTCACCATTCCGTCGTGAGAGCGCCGCTTGATGTCCGCCAACCGCAGCGTCGGATCGGCGTCGCTAGCAAATCGCAAGCCGATTGGCGCAGGATCCAGAACCGTCTTCCCGCGCCACGACACCGACCATTGCGGAACGCCCGTCGGCGACAAGGCGATGGCGACCACCGCCCTACCGTTGGGCGAACGCAGAATGACGTCGGCCCGGGCCTGCGAGCACGCGCACAAAGCGGCGAGGATCATCATCACGGGCCCGCGTGCAGAGAGGCGCATGAGGATGGTCGTCCTTTCGATGCCGAAAGATGTCGCGGTCTTGCCTGGCGAAGCGCCGGAGGCCATTTGTCGAAATGAAGCCGACCGCGTCAAGTCCGGAAGATTATCATATGAGAAAACGCGTCTGTCTACTGATCCTGACCAGCGCGTGGTTCTGCGCCTTCCCCGGGCGGACGCTGGCGAAAGCGGCGGGCAACAGTCCTGCTGCGCGGGCAGCGGCGATCGTGGCCAGAATGACCCACGCCGAAAAATTGAGTTATGTTCATGGCTACTTCCCGCCCTATCAAAAGCCATTGCCGACTTGGATGGCAAATGCCGCGGGGCACGTTCCGGGGATACCGCGGCTCGGCGTTCCGGCGCTGCGCGAGAGCGACGCGAGCCTTGGGGTGGCCAACAACGTCGAACAGCGCCCCGGCGACACCGCGACTGCACTCCCAAGTACGCTTGCCCTCGCTGCGAGCTTCGATCCGGGCCTGGCGCGCGCGGCAGGAGCGATGATCGGCAGCGAAGCGCGAGCCAAAACTTTCAATGTGCTGCTTGGCGGCGGAGTCAATTTGACGCGGGATGCCTGGGGCGGACGCAACTTCGAATATTTCGGCGAGGACCCGCTGCTCAGCGGAGTCATGGCGGGCGCAGCCGTCACTGGGGTGCAATCCAATCACATCATCTCGACCGTCAAACATTTTGCGCTGAACGCTCAGGAAACCGGGCGCGATGTGCTCGATGCGCGGCTCGATCGCGACGCCATGCACGAAAGCGACCTGCTCGCATTCCGTATTGCTATCGAGGAAGGGCGTCCGGGGTCGGTGATGTGTGCCTATAACAAAATCAATGGGACATATGCGTGCGAAAATAGCTGGTTGCTTGAGGATGTGCTGAGAACCGAATGGCGTTACCCGGGTTTCGTGATGTCCGACTGGGGCGCGGTGCATTCGACCAATCAAGCGGTGCTGGCCGGCCTTGAACAAGAATCGGGGCAGGAGCTGGATGCACAAATCTATTTCGGTGAACCACTCGCGGCTGCGGTCGTGGGTGATCGCGCCATTCGGCAGCGGCTTGATGAAATGGTCACTCGAATTGTGACCGCCGTAATTTCGAGCGGGCTGTACGACGACCCTGTTCCACTGATTACCCAGCCGATCGACGTGCCCGCCCATGCCGATGTTGCGCAGCGGGTCGCGGAGGCTGGGATGGTGCTGCTCAAGAATGAACGTGGAGTGCTTCCGCTCGCTGGCGCCGCGAGGCACGTCGTGCTTATCGGCGGACGTGCCGATATCGGGGTGCTGTCAGGTGGCGGGTCGTCGCAGGTCCGCTCCGTTGGCGGTATCCCGGTCGAACTGCCGCTGACCGAGGGCGCGGCGATGTCTTTCGCGCGGGTCAGCTGGCACGCTTCCTCGCCGCTTCGGGCACTGCAAGCGGCGGCACCGAGCGTCAGGTTCACCTTTCTCGATGGACGCGATCCAGCGGCTGCCGCGGCGGCGGCGCGCAAAGCCGATGTTGCGATTGTCTTCGCCACGCAATGGCGGACCGAAGCGCAGGATGTCCCTTCACTGTTGCTTCCCGACAAGCAAGACGCGCTGATTGAGGCAGTTGCTGCGGCGAATCCCAATAGCGTCGTCGTGCTTGAAACGGGCGGAGCGGTGCTGATGCCTTGGCTGCACCGGGTCGCGGGGGTGGTCGAAGCCTGGTATCCGGGCCAGCGTGGCGGCGAGGCGCTTGCCAGACTGTTGCTTGGGCAGATCGACTTCAGCGGCCACCTTCCACTAACCTTTCCAAGTAGTGTCGACCAATTGCCGCGCGCGATGCCGGCCGACCCGAAGCAGCCGATAGTCTATCGCGAAGGGGCTAATGTCGGATATCGTTGGTTTGCGGAGCAGGGTATGACACCGCTGTTCGCCTTTGGTTATGGGCTGAGCTACGGGCGCGTGGCGTATCGCCAGGTCCACTTCACCGGCGGAGCTCGTCCGAGAGTCGGCATGACGGTCCGTAACCTTGGTGAACAGGCGACGATTGCCCTCCCGCAGCTCTATCTCATTGGGCCGGAACGGGCGCCGCCTCGCCTTGTCGGTTGGATGCGCACTAAGCTTAGCCCACATGAAGAACGCAGGATCACCGTCATGGCCGATCGTCGCCTCATCCCGCGACGCCACGGGGGGCGTTGGACGGTAATGCCGGGATCCTATCGTTTGATTGTCGGCAATGATGCTGACGACGCGTTCGCGAGCCTGAATGTACGATTGGCCAATAGCAACAACGCAAAACGCTGATATTGCAGCAAAAATTGAAGCACCGGACAAAAACGAGCATCTATCTGCGCGTTCTTGCAAATTACGCAGTCTCCAGTTACGCTCTCGACTGTCGTCGAAATCGAATCAGGAAGCGGCCCTATGTCTCGTCAAAAGTTGGTGTTGATCGGAGCCGGCAGCACCGTTTTCACCCAGCGATTAGTGGCGGACATCATCTTGGCTGGCGAGGCGGACCGATGGGAGCTGGCACTGGTCGATATTGACCCGGTCACGCTAAACGCGGTCGAGAAGTTGGTCGCGAAAATGATGCAGGCGAAAGGCGCCGACATCCCGGTTACGGCCGCGACCGATCGGCGCACGGTTCTGGCAGGAGCAAACTATGTCGTGACCACGATCGCGGTCGGTGGCCGCATGGGGTGGCAGCGCGATATCGAAATCCCGCGCGCCTATGGTATTTTCCAGCCCGTCGGGGACACGGCGCTGCCGGGCGGCATTTCCCGCGCGATGCGAATGATTCCCCAGATGATCGCCATCGCCCGCGACGTCGCCGAACTTTGCCCGGACGCGGTTTTCTTTAACTATTCCAATCCGATGACTGCGATTTGCCGGGCCATTCGGAAGGAAACGGGAATTCCGGTCATCGGGCTTTGCCACGGCGTGCACCACGTCGAAGGCGTAATCGCGCGCTTCCTTGGAGTCGAAGAAGGATCGATCGCGTCGTTCGGAATCGGCCTCAATCACCTGACGTTCCTCACTCGCTTGTCCCACAATGGCGTCGATGCCCGCGCCATGGTTCACGCCAAGCTCCTCGAGCAGAAGGCCGGCCTTTCGGAAGAAATCGCCGAAAAGGGCGTGTGGACGAACATCGTCGAAGGTCGCGCGCCGCGTTACGCCGATGACCCCTTCTCATGGGAAATGTTCGAGAAGTTTTCGGTTTTTCCATGCGCGATGGATCGCCATGCCGTCGAGTTTTATCCTGAGCGCTTCCCGGGCGGAGACTATTTTGGGCAAAAGCTCGGCCGCCAGGCATTCCCAATCGACGAGCGGATCGCGCTTGGCGACCAATGGTTCGATGAAATGCTGGCAATCGCCCATTCCAACGAGCCCCTGCCGCCGGTTTATTACGAGAATGTACCAGGCGAAAGTGAGCAGTTGCTGGAGATCATCCATTCCCTTCAGCGCGACGAGCGCAAGCTTTTCTCCGTAAACTTACCCAATCAGGGCCAGGCGCCGTATCTTTCGCGGAACGCGATCCTCGAATGCAACGCGGTTGCGGTTGGCGGCGGCTTCGCGGCGGTGATGGCCGACGACCTTCCGTCCGAGCTAATCGCGAAGCTCCAGTTGAAAATCGACTCCATCGAGATCACCGTGGATGCGGCGCTGACGGGCAGTCGGGAATTGATGCTCGAGGCCTTGTTGGCTGATGGGGCGATTAGCGACCCGGACACGGCGCGTTCGCTTCGTGACGACCTGATCGATGCGCATCGCGCGCATTTGCCTCAGTTTGCTTGAAGCAGAAACCATGTTGTTCGTGCACCCGGATTTTGATCACCAGATCGACCTGCCGGGCGCGGGGCTATGCTCCCGGCCCGTGGACATTGATCGCACCCATACCGGCTTCTCTGAATTGGCGTCGTTAAGAATCTATTCGTTCGCCGAGGGCGTCGTGATCGATGGCCAAGCTGAGGAGGATGAAGTTTTTATCGTCCTGCTTCGCGGTCGGGCCGACGTCACCGTGTCGGTCGATGGGCGTCCTTCTGACAGCTTCCAGCTGCAGCGCGGCGGCGGATCGCGTGCGATTTATATGCCACCACACTCCTCTTACCAATTATCCGCGATCAGTGAATGCGACATCGCGTACGCCCGAGCGATGCCGACCGGGGACAAGATGCCGCCGGTCCTCGGCTTCACTCCTGGCGCGGATCGGCTGGACATCATTGGTCATGCACTGGGGATGGAGCTGGTGCTGGCGACGGTCGCGGCGGGTCACCAATCCGTCTCTCTTAATGCCGCACCATCGCCCGAGCGCTTCATTCACGTCCGTTCGGACGGAGCTGTGACTGCAACCATTGCGGGCGAGGCAATGGGCAATTGGGACTCGGTCGCACTCAGCGCGGGCGAAAGCGCCTTGCTAACGGTTCACACCGGAACAGCCGATGTTCTAACTATCTGCGCGACGCAGTGCGATCGCGTTCATCAAAGGCCGCAATAAATACGAAAATAACCGCGGTCCGGAAAGAAAAAGGGGGAATATTATGCCAGCTAAGACCTCACGCGCGCTGCTGCTCGCAAGCGTCGCACTATATTCGACCGGTGCTTTCGCGCAGTCGATCGACCAAGCCGCTCCCGCCGCTCAGGCTGCTACCGTGCCGGCACCCGAAGCTTCTGTTGGCGATACCGCTTTAGCCTCGGACATCGTCGTCACCGGAACGCGCATCAAGCGCCCCGATTTTGAGGCACCTAACCCCATTGTGTCGTTCAACTCTGCGAACATTCAGCAATCGGGCAACACGAATATCACCAATTTCCTACAGCGCGTGCCGGCCCTGACCGCATCTCGCGACAGCACCCAGACCTCGGGTGGGAACGGCACCTATGGCAGCTTCGGCCAGACTGGGCTCAACGAACTGAACCTGCGCAACCTTGGTACCAATCGCACGCTCGTGCTCGTCAACGGGCGGAGGCATGTCGCCGGCGAGGCTAACTCCGCTGCAGTGGATATCAACAGCATCCCGACCGACCTCATCGATAGGGTCGATGTGTTGACGGGAGCAGTTTCGGCAATTTACGGAGCCGACGGCGTGACAGGGGTAGTCAACTTTATTCTGAAGCGCGATTTTCAAGGGATCGTTGCACGATCGCAGTTTGGCATTTCGAAATATGGCGATGCCGACAATCGTTTCGTGTCGCTCGCTGTTGGCCATAATTTCGCCGATGGCCATGGCAACGTCACCCTGGCATATGAATATAACGCCGACAGCGCCGTGGCCAACGATGACAGGCCATATCTAAGGCAAAGCCGCCGCAAATTCCTCATCCCCAACGACGCCTACAATGGTGACCCCAGTGTACCGCAAAATATCCTGGTCGGGGACCTGCGATACGGCGGTGAGTCGCCGCTCGGCGCGGTGTTCGTGGGTAATCAGACCTTCGATGGCTTGGGTCGCCCTTATGATCCGGGCACGCCCGCCGCTTATTATTTCACTGGTGGCGTAGGCACCGAAGTCGCCGGTTTCTATCAGGCGGACATTTTCCCAAAGATCGAACGGCACGCTGTCAACCTGTTGGGTCATTATGACTTCTCCGACGCCTTCAAGTTGTCGATTGAGTCAAAATATGTCCGGGGCCGCACCGCCAGCGCCGGACAGATTACCGGCACCTACGGCTATCCCATCTCGATCGACAACCCGTTCGTGCCGACGTCGATCCGCGACGCCGCCATAGCAGCCGGCGCGACCGCAGATGGAGTCTTCACCCCAGCTCCAATCATCGTCAGTCGCGACAATCTCGACTACGGGCGCCCCGGTGAACGAGATTTGCGGCAAACGTATCGCGGCGTAGTCGACGCTTCCGGTCGCATCTCGGATCACGCGACTTGGGATGCTTATTACGAATATGGCCGCACCGACGTCCGCATCACAAAGAGCGGGGATCGGCTAGCGAAGCAATATTCAGACGCGCTCGACGCGGTGCGCAATCCCGTTACTGGCCAGATCATTTGCAATCCCGCGAATAACCCTGGCGCTGGATGTATTCCGGTCAGTCTGTTCGGACCGGGCCCGATCACTGCCAACCAACTCGCCTATTTCGTGCGCGACAATCGCAGTAGTGCGCGCATCACGCAACAGGTCGCGAGCGCAAGCGTCAGCGGAGATTTCGGGCAGTTCTTCAAATTGCCTGGTGGACCGGTCAAATTCGCCTTCGGTGGCGAGTATCGGAAGGAGGCTAGCCGTTTCGATCCGAGCGACGATCTAGCCAATGCCCGCTTTTTCCAATTTGATGAGCCTAGCCTGGTGCAGGCCTCGAGGGGGAAATTTGATGTCAAAGAAATCTTTGGAGAGATCGATCTTCCGATCCTAAAGGATGTACCGTTCGCGAACGTCCTGTCAGTCGGTGCCGCCGGTCGATATTCTCATTATTCGACGATCGGCAATGCTAAGACCTGGCAATTCAACGGGATCTGGTCGCCGATCCGCGACATCACGTTCCGCGGCAGCTACGGCCGGGCGGTGCGTGCGCCCAATATTGGTGAACTGTTCCAGCCGACTTCTTCGGTATCGAACTTCTTCACCGACCCGTGCACGCCCGATCAGATCATTAACGGTACCCAATATCGCCGGGCAAATTGCACGACGACGCTCGGCGCCGTTGGAGCCGTCAGTTCTCCAGCGTTGCAAACCAGCCAATTCGTTCTGGGGACCGCCGCCGGGAATCGTAACCTTAAGCCGGAGGTGGCGCGCACCTGGACGGTCGGCGTCTTGCTACGCCCGGGTTTCCTCAGCGGCCTCAATGTTTCGATCGATTGGTATGATATCAATCTGAAGAATGCGATTACGACAATTGACGCCGGAACCTTGGCTAATCTGTGCGTTGATCAACCGACCGTCCCCAACCAGTTCTGCAACCAGTTCACGCGCGCGCAGGGCACTGGCATCATTAACGCCTTCTCGGTCGGGCCCCTCAACGTGGCAAAATTTCACACCTCGGGTCTAGATCTCAACATCGATTATTTGATCAGGACTGCGCGCATTGGCACGCTCGATCTGCGCTTGGTTGGCGGTTATCTCCACCGACTGGAACAAGTCGGCATTCCCGGCGCACCGGTCACCAACAATGTCGATCAATCCGGATCGCCGCAATGGACGGCAAATTTCTCGCCCACGTGGTCAGTAGGGCGGTTGTCGGTCAGCTACAATCTGCGGTGGCACGACGCGACCCGCGTTTATGACCGCAATACGACTACGGCGAGCCCGAACATCGCTGCTCCGCAGTATCTTCATTACTCTGCATTGTGGCAACATGACGCGCAAATCAAATATCAGGTTGAAAAACAAGTCGGTGTCTACGTCGGTGTCAATAACATTACCAATCAAAAGCCGGATGTATATTCCTACTTCACCAATGTCCCGATTTCACCGCTCGGCCGTTACTATTATGTCGGCGCGCGTTTCAATTTGAACAAATGACCGAGACACGATGGCTCGCACACTGATCGTAACCGGAGGATCGAGGGGGATTGGTGCGGCGTGCGCCCGACTTGGGGCGCGGGCCGGCTGGTCAGTGTGCCTTAGCTATCGGGCGAACGAAGCGGCCGCCGCAGCCGTCGTGCACGAAATCGAGCAGGCTGGTGGCCGAGCACTAGCAATCGCGAGCGACGTATCGTCCGAGCTGAATGTCACCGACTTGTTCGATCGGGCGGAGAAGGCTTTCGGCGAGGTCACCGGCCTGATCAACAACGCCGGGATTCTGGCAAGCGCATCGACACTAGCGAATATCGAGCTCTCCCGCTGGACTGCCACTCTCGCGACCAATCTGACGGGAACTTTTTTGTGCGCCCGCGAAGCGGTTCGCCGGATGGCTGTGTCAGCAGGTGGCGCAGGTGGATCGATCGTAAATGTCTCGTCGATGGCGGCCGTGCTAGGAGCGCCCAGCGAGTTTATTGATTATGCAGCATCCAAAGGCGCTATCGACGCCCTGACGATCGGACTAGCAAAAGAAGTGGCCGCCGACGGCATCAGGGTGAACGGCGTACGTCCGGGCTTGATAGACACCGGCATTCACGAAAGCAGCGGCGATCCGTCCCGGGCAAAACGGCTGGCACCGACCGTGCCGATGCAGCGGACGGGAACCACGGAAGAGGTCGCGCGGACTATTCTCTGGCTGCTGTCGGATGACGCTTCTTATTGTACTGGCGTAACAATTAATGTCAGCGGTGGGCGCTAGCCGTCTCAACTACTGAGTTCAGAAAATTGCTTGACGCTTTCGTTGGGCCAAAAGGATCGACCAAGCATGTCCGTAGTTTCGTCCCCGTTTTCGATAGAGACGCTGATCGACATCATGGTCGCGGACCCGGATCGCCTCAAGACCAACAAGCACGCGGAAACGGGGGTGCCCATGTTCCTCGTGGGGGAAGATGTGGCGGGTTCGGTCGGCAACGCTGAGGCGGAGAAAAGCAAGCCGAGCTTGCTTGGCGGACATTTGGCGCAGCTTGCCGGTGCGTTCGCCATGCGCAAGCCGGTCCTTGAGTTGGACGATGTCGCCAAGTTGCTGGAAGTGCTCGCCGATCGGTATTTTGTGGCACCAGAGTCGGCTGATCCACTAGAGTCATCGAAGAATATAGCGGAACTTTTGCTGCCTGCGGCCGCTCCGCCAGTCCTCGGGGATCTAGTAGCCGGGATGGCGGACTCGCGCGCGATTCGACTGGTCAATTTTCATGCTACACCGCGCTATCGAGAAGCAGAATTCCGACGCCAGATCGCAGAATATTCGCAGACCTTCGTCCCAATTACGCCGGAAAACTTTAAGGATGCAGTGGATGGTCGTTGGAAGCATGCGCGACCCGGTCTGATGCCGGCACTGTTTGAAGGCTATCGCGACAATTTCGATGTGCTCCTGCCAATCCTCGAGGAGTATGGCTTCACCGGCTGGCTCTTCTTGCCGTCCGGTTTCCTGACCGTGCCGCCGGATGAACAGCGGAGTTACGCCGCGAGTCATGAGCTGCATCTACCCGAAATCGACGAATATCCTGGCGAAAGAATCGCCCTGACTTGGGACGAGGCCCGCGAGATTGCCCGCCGGGGGCACGCCTTCGCCTGCCACACGCGCACTCATAACGCGGTCACGCCGGAGACACCTCGGGCGGTGCTGCATGAAGAAATCGTCGCTTCGAAGGCCGAGATGGAGGCCGAACTTGGGGCTGTCGTTGAGATTTTTTGCTGGTTGGAAGGTGCCGCAATCGGCGTGAATGCGGAAGCCGACGCAATGCTGCGCAATGCCGGATACCAGTATTTGTTTTCGAACTTCAAGATCCAGAAGCTGCAATGAACAGGCCATCGCGACCGGGCGCGAGATAGTTGATGACTGCGGGTGCGGCCGCTATCGGCAAAGGTTTTCGAGTGCCACGCCCCAATCGCGGTCGGAAGGAAGTTGGAACGCAATGATCAAAGCTGAGCGTCACGATTTGATCCTGGTTGAACTTGCGAAGCGGGGAGCGGTCGGCGTCCAGGACCTAGCCGGTTTTCTGGACGTCTCTCCGGCCACGATCCGCCGCGACATTGCGGAGCTCGACGCCAGCAATATGTTGCTGCGCACCCACGGCGGCGCGGCCTTGTGCGATCGTCGCCGTGAGATTCCCTATGATGCAAAGATCATGGCCTATCTGCCCGAAAAGCGGCGAATTGGCACTTATGCGGCGTCGTTGCTCGAGCGGGACATGACGATCGGCTGCGGCGGCGGAACGACGGTCATGCAGATGATCACTTCGATCAAGCGGATGCCGCTGCGCGTTCTCACGACCGCAGTGAACGTCGCCTTCGAACTTGTCGATGCAGAGGATATCACTGTGTTCCTGACGGGCGGCATGATGCGACAACGGACTACGGAAATGGTCGGGCACATCTGCGAGCAGACGATCCGCGACTTCAACCTTGACGTTGTCATCATCGGTGCGGACGGGATCCACCGCGACCATGGGTATACGACCTATGACAGCGACGAGGCCTACACCAACCGGGTCTTGATCGGCCGGGCGCGGGAAGTCTGGGTTTTGGCGGATCATTCAAAACTGGATCAGACTTGTCCGGCAGTCATCGACGGAATCGGAGCGGCTGATTTGTTGATCACGGACGATGCCGCACCGAAGGATTTCGTGGCGGCAATGACCGAACGCGGCGTCCGCGTCATAACCGTCTGATTCTACTCAGAGCTACTCCGCCGAGCAATGAAGGCGCGAACCTGCTCGGCATTCCTGACGCCACTGGTTCCCCCGACCGCCGTGACTGTCAACGCGCCGCACGCGTTGCCAAAAGCGAGCCGGTCCGCGACCGCGTCGCCCTGAAGCATTGCGGCAAGATAGCCAGCGTTGAACGAGTCACCTGCGCCGGTGGTGTCGATGGGATTCGCACGGAAGCCCGCATGATCGTGGCGCGCGGCGGCATCGCCGTGCACGGCGCCCTGCGCACCGCGTTTTAGAACGACCGCGCCGACACCAAGGTCGATCAGGCGCGCGATACCCAGATCGATATCGTCCGTTTCCGTTAGCCGCTCAAATTCCGGCGCATTGGGAAAGAGATAATCCGTGTTGGCAAGCGCGTGGCGAAGATCGTCCGCCAACCACTGCTCCTGCGGGTCCCAACCGGTATCGAGCGAAGTCGAAATGCCGAGCGCCCGCGCTGTCCTGAACAGCGGCCCGATGGCGGACCGAAGCCCGTCCTGAAGAAAAAAGGACCCGACATGCACGTGCCGGGCCTGACGCAAACGATGGGCATCGACCACATCGGCAGGATTCAGGATCATCGTTCCCTTGCAGGTCAGGATCATCCGATCGGCGGGATATGGCAGGCAGACGCTCAGCCCCGTTGCGAGCGTCGCATGCGTTCGGACCAGCGCGACATCGACATCCTCCGCCTTAAGCGCCGCGCGGCAGTATCTCCCATATTCATCGTCGCCAACATAGGCACTCATGGCGGTCGCAAGGCCCAGTCGCTGCATCAGAAGACAGGCGATGGCTGTGGAGCTGCCCAGCGTCAGGACGTAAGCGCGAAACTCCTGCTCCGTACCCAGGCACGGCCCCTCGACTTGAAGGCCTGCAAGGATCAGATCTGGGTTCAGTTCCCCAATGGCGAGGACGTCAACCGTCGGTAGGTTCAAGGATCACGACCCTGTTAAGATTTTGCGGAGCGTCGGGATCTTTGCCCTTCCGCAAGGCAGTCTCGAATGCCACGATTTGTGCCGGCAGCAAGCTGAGCACGCTTGCCTGTCCGTCGTCCAGCCCAGCGCCGGACGCGACGACCAAATCGGCAGTATCGCGATATTCGTCGGCGTTCGGACCGACAACCAGCACAGTCGCCTGCAACGAGCTCGTGTCGCGCGCGAGTGAACGGCCGAGCCTGGTGTTGGTCAGGGAAAACAACGTCAGCAACGTATCGCCGTTTGCGTTCGCCATTGGTCCATGGCGATATTCCAGCGAATGATAAGCCTCGCTCGTTGAGATCGACATCTCCTGAACCTTGAGGCTGGCTTCGAGCGCAATCGGATAGTTCGCGCCCGAGCCCAGGTAGACAAACCGATCGAACGAGTGACGGCGTGCCAATTCCCGAAGCGGCTCCGTTTGGGCAGCAAGCAACGCTCGCCCGGCCGACGGCAGGGTTCGCAGCGCGGCCCGATCGTCGTTCGACCCGAATTCATATTGCAGCGCCAGCAGCATCGAAGTGAATGAGCGCAACATGATTAGGCCATCCTCATGGCCTTCGCCAATAAGGAATGGCCGGTCGGCCATTCGTAACAGTGAAGAATCGGCACAGCAGCTGACCCCAACGATGACCGTATCGGCGCCCTGCAGCGCCTTGATCGCCAGGATTAGCTCACTTGACTCGCCCGAACGCGAGATTGCGATGACCAACCGCCTGCGGCCGGGCCTGCGTTTGACCTGATGCGGGTCAAGCACGACTTCGCACGACGGCACCGCACGGACTGAAATGTCATTCCGACGGCCAACCCAGTCGGCGACGGCCAGCGCCAAATAGTAGGACGTGCCCGATCCGAACAGCAGTAGTTCGTCGAACCCGTCGAGCGCGAATGACGGAACGTCCCGGCGCGAAGCAAGGCGCTTGAGCAATTGCTCCCAGGCATCGGGCTGCGACACAAGTTCGCTCCAGCTAGTCTGGCCGTTCATTGCATGGTTCCCGATGTGAAGGCGGATGGGTTAATGGCGTCTGCGGGGAGACGTCCGTCGAGGACAGCGATTGCATTCCCGACCGCACGGACGGCTGCATTGGATTTGGCCGAGCGCGTAAGACCAGCCTGATGCGGGGTGAGGACGACATTGGGCAAGTCGAAAAAGTGGCTAGAGTGCAACGGTTCGACCGCGAACACATCGAGGCCGGCACCAGCGATGCGCTTGCCGGCAAGGGCTTCGAAAAGGGCATCTTCGTCGATCAATTCGCCCCGCGCGATGTTGATAAGGTAGGCGTGCGGCCGCATCAGTGAGAGTTCACGTTCCCCGATCATGTGACGCGTTTCGTCGGACAACGACGCATAAAGGCTGACGACATCGCCGCGCGCCAACGCCTCGTCCTTGCTGACATATTCAATGTCGAATTCCTCTCCGAACGAGCGATCGGGGGTTCGGGTGTGGACGAGTATTTTCATCCCGAATGCCGCTGCCCGGCGCACGGCGGCCTTGCCGATCATGCCCAATCCGAGAACGGAGAGAGTCGCGCCAAACAAGTCGAGGCTCGATTGCGTATCGGCAGCCCAGCGACCAGCACGGATAGAGCGATCCCCGGTCAGGATCTGGCGCGTGACGGCGAGCATCAAACCGATCGAGAACTCGGCGCATTGCTCGGAATTGACGCCCTTGACGTTGGTGACGGTAATGCCGCGCAGCGTCGCTTCCGCCAGATCAACATTGTCGGAGCCAGACGTATGGAGCGCGATCACCTTGACCCGCGACGCCAGCGAAAGCGCGTTGGCGTCTGTGTTCATTACTCGGCCCATGATAATCGCGTCGGCGCGAGATAGATCGCCGAGGCGTCCTGCGACGATTTCGCGAAAATTAATCAGATCGTCGATATATTCGACGGCGTGCCCGCACTCCGTGAGCGCTGCGACGGCTTCCGGAAGATCGCGCAAGCTGTCGGATATCACGAGAATTCTCTTTTTGAGCACAGTGTGGGACGCCCCCGTCACAAAAGGTAAGAATAGCTAAGCCTGGATCCGCTGCCCGCGATCATCGAAATACAGCTGCTTGTCGAGCATCGGCCTAAGACGAATTGGATCGCCGGGCTTCAGGGCTAGGCGCTCTTTCGTCACAATCGTGATAGTCATGCCGGCAAGCTCCGCCATCGCCAGTGTTTCCGCTCCGGTCGGTTCCAGCGCGACGACGCGCGCGGCGATGCCGTCGCTGCCATCACCAACGACTTCGATATGATCAGGGCGAACACCGACGGTGACTGCGTCGCCTGCCTTCGCGGGCAGTGCGGGGTCGACCGGCAGGGTAGATCCGTTGGCCATTTCAATCGCATGACCGCAATAACTTCCGGTGATAAGGTTCATCGCGGGCGACCCGATGAAGGTCGCCACGAAGGTATTAACCGGTCGATCGTAAAGCTCGAGCGGCGCGCCCACTTGTTCGATGCAACCGTCGCGCAAGACAACAATTTTATCGGCCATCGTCATCGCCTCGACCTGGTCGTGCGTGACATAAATCGAGGTCGCACCAAGCCGCCGATGCAACTGGCGCAGCTCAGCACGGACCTGGACGCGCAGGGTGGCATCAAGGTTAGACAGCGGCTCATCGAACAGAAACACGGCGGGATCACGCACGATAGCGCGGCCGGTGGCGACGCGCTGGCGTTGACCGCCAGAAAGTTGCCTTGGATAGCGATCGAGCAGGGACGTCAGGTTGAGTGAAGTGGCGGCCTCGCCAACCCGTTGTTGTATCTCCGCTTTCTTAAGTCCGCGTAATTTCAAGGCGAAACCGAGATTCTGCGCGACTGTCATGTGCGGGTAGAGTGCGTAGCTCTGGAATACCATCGCGATGTCGCGGTACTTGGGCGGCACGTCGTTAACGATCCGCCCGTCGATTGCGATCTCCCCCGAGGACACGGTCTCAAGCCCGGCAATCATGCGCAACAATGTCGATTTGCCGCTACCCGACGGGCCGACCAACGCGACGAACTCGCCGTGCGCGATTTCGAACGACACATTCTTCAGGATGACCGCGCTGTCGAATGATTTGCCAAGGTCGCGAAGACTAACCGATGCCATCGCCTAGACCCCAACCGCATCGAGCGCATGCAACCCGCAAGCGTCTGCGTATGGCGCCAGGGCTAACTTGACATGCGCACGACATATTGCAGATGCCGTTGCCGCAATGCCTCTTGTCGCAACGGCGCGCGCATGTTGCGGAAGAAACTGGCTAACCAGCGGCATAGGCAGCACGCTTGAGTCAACAAACTCGAACAGGGCAGCAACCGCACTCTCTACCGACGGCACGGTCCAATAATAGCGCACGCGGTCCGATAAACTATATTGGCGCAGATAAGATTGCCGCTCGGCGTCGCCGTCATAATGGCTCGCCCAATGCGCGGGATCGTCCATCATCGCGGCTTCCAGCGCCGAGCTCACACTGTAGCGAGCATCCCAGCCCGGCATCTCGCGCGCGATATGCTCCAACGCAAAGATCGCTTCGCGCAGCGCGAAAGTTGCCGCCGGGCCTACCTTCAAAATAGCGAAATGCATCTGCACCAGCGCGTCATAAGCATCCGGCGTCTGATAATCGGTCGAATGAGCCTCATAAACCATGTTCTCGAAGGCCAAAACGGCCGCCGAAAGGTCGGACGCCTCATTCGGAGCGAAAAGTTTAACTTCCTCGTTGCCGAAATCGAGTCCGGGCTGCACGACGATCGCCACCACGCGGGCCAATGCGTCGGTCAGGCCGTTCTGAATGAATGCCCGTTCGTGCGCACGCCAGGTCTCGAGCACGCTCGCTGACGTGGTCGGAACGATTTCGTGTCCCTCGCCCATCCCGCCTGGTGCCGGAACTTCGGTGCCGACTATATAGATTGGTTTCGAGGCGCCTTCCGCAGTGGTATCCTCGGCTGCTCGGGCAAGCCGTGCCGCGCGCTCGGCAATTACGGAATCGCTGAGTGAAGGTTCATCGTCGGCGCAGGCCATCGAACAATCGAGATGCAGCTTGCCGTACCCGGCGCTGGCATAGGCCTCCACCATCATGACAGCTTTTGCCATTGCGGCTTCGGCCGGGAGCTTGCGCCATGGTTGGGGGCCGAGGTGGTCGCCGCCGAGGACGAGATAATCTTCGGGCAAACCAACCTCGCGGGCAACCGATCGCACCGATTTTGCGAACTCGGCGGGAATCATGCCAGTATAGCCGCCCTCCTGATTGACTTGGTTGCAGGTCGATTCAATGATCGCCACCTGATGCCGGTCGCGGGCAAGCTCAAGCGCGGCGCGAATGACTTGCGGATGGGCGCTACAGACCGAGTAGACTCCTTTACGGCCCCCGGCGCGATTACGCTCGAACACCTTGTGCAGAGGCGAATGGATTGCGAGTGCGCCAATGTCCGACATGGCGACGATTTAGAACGGAATTATCATGCGCGCAAGAACGCGCACTATCATGTTCGAATTTGCAAACTCGATCTGCCCGGCATCGCATGGGCCGGTCAGCCCTTCACACTCCCAGCCGTAAGGCCCCGCACATAATAGCGCTGCAGCAACAGGAACACGAACATGATCGGCAGCACCGACACAAATACCGCCGCCTGTTGCAAGGACAAAGTCGACTGATTGATAAACGACCCGCGCATTAAGTAGATGCCGACAGGGATGGTTTGAAGCTCGGGCGCGCTGCGTGTCACCGTCATCGTCCAGATTGCCTCGTTCCAATGGTAGATGAAGACGAAGATGCCCAGGGTCGCAAGACCCGGCTTCACGAGCGGCAAGACGACGGTCGCAAAAATGCGAAACTCTCCCGCGCCGTCAATGCGCGCCGCGTCGATGATCTCGTCCGGCACCGTCATGAAACACTGCCGCATAAGAAATATGCCGTACCATGTTACCGAAAACGGGATGATCATGGCAGAGTAGGAGTTCAAAAGGCCGGAACCGCCTTGGCCAAACAGATCATTCCCCCCGGCGAGCGGCACAAACCGCAAGAGGAAGAACATTGGGATGATCAGGAGAAAGAAGGGAAACATTTGTGCGCCGAGCACCGCACTCAACATCGTCTTCGAGCCGAAAAAACGATACTTGGCAAGCGCGTAGCCGGCCATCGTACTCGTGACCATCTGGATCGCGGTGATTGTGACCGTCACAATTACGCTGTTGGCGAACCAACTCATCATCGGAATTTCGGTGAAGACGCGCATGAAATTATGCCACTGGGGGTCGTGGGGCCAATAAACCATGGGTAGGGCAAGCCGCTCTGCCGGTGTGCGCAAAGCACCGAGAAACATGTCGAAAAATGGGAAAATCATCACGACCGCGCCAAAGCAAAGCGCAATGTATTTCAACACTGGCAGGACGCCGCTGAAGAGGGGAATTTTTTGTCGGCCCTGGTCAACGTTACGAGGCGATGGCGGCTCGGTCACTCAGTGAGCCTCCACGCCGCCGCGCCGAAGCAGGCGCAGTTGAATCAGGCTGATGACCAGAATGATCCCAAACAATATATAGGCCGCGGCAGAAGCGCGCCCGAGGCGGAGGTCGGTAAATGCCATGTTGTACATGTAGAGCCCCGTCACGGTGGTTGATCGCGCCGGGCCGCCGTCGGCCAGAATCATCATCAGTACAAATGAGCTTAGCGCACTGATGAGACTGGTGATAAGCACGAACAGGATCGTCGGCCGTAACAGCGGAATCGTAACGTGCCAGAAAAGCTGTAGCGGACCCGCCCCATCGAGCTTGGCGGCTTCGTAATAGCTTTCGTCGATCTCGCCCAGACCGGACAGGAATACCAGAATGTTTTGCCCAACCGACATCCACGAAGCGACCATAATCACCGAGAACATTGAGATGGAGGGGTTCGTTAGCCAGTTTGGACCCGGGAGGCCAAAAAGGTCCAGTGTACGGTTTAGCAGACCCGACGTATCGTTGAGAATGTACCACCAAATGTAAGCGACGGCGACAATGTTGGTAATCATCGGCAGCCAGTAAACCGTCCGCCAGAATGATTGGTATCGGCTCTGGCTGATCATCGCGGCCGCGATCAATGCCGCTGGCACGCCAATGATGACCGAACCGGCAGCGAAGTAGAGCGTGTTCCAGATCGAGGTGAAGAAGAACCGGTCACGTCCGATCAGATAAGCATAATTATCAAGACCGACCCAGTTCGGGCTGCTCACGCCATCCCAGTCCGTCAGACTGATATAAGCCGCGAAGGTCAGCGGACCCAGGAACATCAGTACGCCAAACAAAATGACCGGCGCCATGAATAGATAGGGCGCATTGCGCTTGGACGAGAGCACGTCGAACATCCGGAGCCTTCCACCCGACGCTGGCTGGATCACGGCTGTTCACGCAGGATGGCAGTGATGTCGCTATCTGCCGCAGACAGGGCCGCCGCCGGGGTCATCCGCCCGGCCCAGGCGAGTTCGATATAATATTTAAGAAGCCGGTCCACTTCCGATGCATGCCAGATGTTTGGCTGGCTGACAGCCCCGGGCGAACGGAGGGCGGCGATATATTGCTGGCTGAACGGATCGGAGATGGTGCTGCGCATGGCGGCAAGATCGGACCTGTTTCCGGTGAGATCGCCCATCTGGGCAAGCATTGCGCCGGTGCACGACAGGCCACCGTGCCCCCGCGGGCTGTCGAGCCAGCGCAGCAGGTCCCAGGATTGTCGTCTGACCTGGCTCGCCCGATCGACGCCCCAGAAGAATGAGTAGATCATTGTTCCGCCGGGTCCGTCGGTTGGGATCGGCGCCACCCCGACCGTTTGTTCGAAGCGCGAGCCGAGCGAATAGCGCAGCGTATCCTTCATCCAATTGGCCATGATCGTCATACCGACGCCGCCGCCGGGGAAGTCGGCTGCCAAGACCGAACCGCTGCTGATGCCGCGCCGAAACAGTTCCGCTTGCTTGCTCAGGATAGCGACAGCAGCTGCAGAGCGAAGGTTCGAGTGGCGCCCGTCGGCGGTAAATGGTGCGACGCCGGCGGCATACATTTCGGAGTAGAAGGTATGCGTTACACTGGCCCCCACCAATTCGAAGGCGTAGCCTCCGACGAGGCTGTTGCCCTGACGGTTTTTTCGGGTGATCGCGGCACCGATTTTCAACCGGTCGGCAAGGGTCTTGGGTGGGGCCAGGAAGCCGGCGGCGGCCAGCAGCTTCTTGTTGTAAACCAGTTGATAGACACTGACGCTGGTTGGCACGCCCCACAGACGGTGTTTCATGGTTGCCGCGTTGACTGTTGCAGGCGTGTAGTTTGTTCTGACGAAACGATCGATGTCCGCGGGCGGAACGTCAAGTGCGCCGGTCGCAATCAGCTGAGGCGCCCAGATCGAATAAAGATTATAGATGTCGACCGGTGAGCGCCCGGCGCGCGAGATCAGCACTGTCTGCAAAAAATCCTCGTAGGATACCTGCTGATGAACGATGCGGATACCGGGATGCTGCGCTTCATATTGACGAAAGCAGGTAAGCATCGGGGCGATCTGCTGGGAATTATAGTGGGTCGCAATTTTGATGACCGTAACCGGCCGGGACAGTGCTTGGCCGGCAATTAATGATGTTGCGGCAAGACCAGCCAAAAAGCGAAACCCGACCCTCATTTACAGTGCCATCTTCTTTCTCGTCGCAGAATATCGGCTGCTGAAGCAGCTTTATGAGCTAGGGTCCGATCAACATGCATCTTGATCGCGTTGACGCGCCTGTCAACCGCGAAGGAATAGTTGGCATCGCCGAGGTGATTGCGGGCAAGGCCGCCCGCTCACAGGGCGGCGATTGGCAAGGTTTTGTGTCTTTTCATGATAGTTGCAATGCGTCCTTGGCTAATCAATCGCGCAATGCCGGGACGGCAGCAGTCATGACCGGATAGCTTCTGCACGCGTTACCGCAAGGGTATGAGCTTACCTGCCCGATGGCCACTCGCAGGTCGAAAGCCTGACGCCCGCCTCCATTCGTATCGGCAGAGATTTAGATGTCGGAAACCGGCTGATCAGCCGCATTCACAACTCTCGGCGAAGGCGGTTCAACAAAAAAATCGGAGGCCTCGCGCGCAAACCGGTCGCTTCCACGACCGCCGTCGTTCTTCTGTTGTCCCTACTTAATCACTGATCTCGCCCAAAGCGGAAAGCAACAAATCGACTTCTTCGGCGGTGTTGTAGTGGCACAATCCGACGCGAACGAGGCCGCCCTGATCAGCTAATCCGAGGTGGGCAATGGTCTCCACGGCATAGGGGGAGGGTTCGCTTATGTGGTTCCGCCATTTGAAGCGGTCGTCCTGCTAGCGGCCCAATCATTGCCTTTCGTTTTCGATTGACGGTACATCTGCACTTTAAAATCAGGGCGGCTAATGTCGCCAGGGCTTCCGAATTGCAGCCACTTTCGTTTGGCGCACTCAACGATGCATGGCGTTTGTAATGCGCGTTAATTATCAACCATCAGCACGAAGTCTTGCTTGTTGGTTCCCTCGTACCCCGCGCTCGTGAAAGGGAAGCCAGATCGAAGGTAAATCAGTCGCCCGAGCCGGCCGCGTCGCGCGCTAGGCCGCACATTCACGACAGCTCCAATTCCGCTCGCGCTCGCGGTGCATCGTCCCGGCGCTGTAATTAGGCTCAGCTTCGCGGTAGTGCAGGACGTCTAAGTAGAAGTTATCGACCGGGGGTAACTTATGTCGGCCGGGCCGCTGCTGTCCAGTGCGGCAACACTTGGGCGATAGTTGTTGACTGCCTCTACTACGAGTGGGTCTCCTAAAGCGACCGTGCAGCCAAACGAAGAGCGGTGGGGTCGGCCTAGCGCAGTGCCAGTGCGACGATCGTCAGTGTTATATTGCGAGCGGTGCTAGTTACGAACTGACTGCCGTCCGAGATAAAGAGATTGGGCAGTTCGTACGCTTCGCCGAACGGATCGACGACACCGTCGGGCGGATCGCGGCTCACTTTCGCGATGCCTATGTTGTGCGTTGCCGAGGGCGTCGCTTGTTGTCGAAGGTATAGCGCCCACCCAGGAAAGCAGTGAGCTTATCGGTAAAGTGATAATTGAGCTGGCCGTACAGCGCTGCCGACTTGGTCCGCACCTCGATATCCTTGCGAAAATAGAGGACTGAAAATTGAAATCGCCGACGGTTGATCAGCGGCGCCCTGCCAAGCGCGGTCACCGCCACGGGTACGTCCTCAACCGTTCCTTGCGGCGCTGCGCACAACCACCATGTCGCTCTGGTCGGTGGTATCGATCCTTTGGCCGGCACCGCTTGCCGGCAGCCGGGGCTACCGTCTGCGCGAACACCGATGTCGACGACCCCAAGGCCATCAGCACTGCCTAGCCCGGTGCGCTCGTCGTCATCATTATCATCGTCGTCGTTCCCCCGTCGTTAATCTCAGTCGCGCGCGTTTGGGCTGATCAGCGCCAGCATGCGTTTGGTGTCGTTGTACGGCCGCACCTCGGTGACCTTGCCGCCCCGGACGGTGAAGCAGGCCGCGTAGCGATTTGCGTAGGCCTCGCCACCGACGAAGCGTCCCGCGGCATGATGTTCGAGCACCGCAGTCTCGTCGTCGCCGATCATGCTGGTCAGGCCACTTGGAAGTCCGCCTCAAGGTCGAATGCACCGAACAGATTAGCTGTAATCCGCCGCATCGCCTCACGCGGCGACCACACTGCGCCGCCCTCGGCGACATAAAACATCGACGGCTGGAACACCCACTGCGCGTCGTCGGCCGCCCACGCTTCCGCGCCTGCAAGGTCGCCGTCCCAGAACGCCCGCATGAACTGATGCGCAACCTCGGTCGAGTACGGCGTCATGGCCAAAACACGAACTGATCACGGAGCATGTGAAGCTTTGGCAATCCAAATGACATGCTGACCTTCAATGAGCCGACTCGTCTGCCCGAAGGTTGCATAGGTTTCTCTGAAGCGGCCGTTCGTTCAAGTGTGGACGGGAGGCAAACACATGCGCTCAAATATGCCATTCAAATAACTTGGGGCCTAGCCTTGATGTGCTTTCGGGTAACCAGCACGCCCAAAACGGTCGATCTGGTCGTTGATGACCCGTGAAATTTGCGGCCAAGGGAGACGTCGCCCAGCCAGCGGTCGCAACGATCAGATTCAGTACAGATGTTCTGGCGCCCCTCACCGGACGGTGTCATTTACCCTGCAAGCCCATCGAGAATTTGCACGTCGAACCGGCTGACCCCGGTGCGTAAGGGGATCGCTTCTTTTTGGTAGCGCTCGCTGTACCAGAAGTCCTCGGCACGCGCGCGCGACGGCCAGCGCGAAATAGCGAGGACGGCTTCGTCCCACTTGCCCGCCAAGACGCGGGTCGTCCCGCCGAGCGAGAAGAGAACATAATAAGCGCCCCGTTCGCGCAGCATTGGCAGAATGATATCGCGATACTGGTCGAGGCGTTGCTCGTCGTGGCCGGTTCCTTCGATCAGCATATAGGCTCGCGCGACGCCGTCATCGGGTACGTGGACCGTAGCGATGGTAGGGACGTCATGACCCGGCCAGCCTTCCCAGGCGAGGCCGTCGGCGGCTAGCGCAACCAAACCAGCGGGCGGCGTCGGGGCGTCATTCCAGAACTGATCGAGATCGGACGCCACCGCAAACCGGGCGAGGACCAGAGCCTCATGGGCACCCCCCTCCTCCAGCGGCTTTACCGCTTCCGCCGTGCCGGAGGCGAGCACCGTCCCGCGCGCGGTGGCGATCGCCTTGCTCCACGCATCAACCGTGGCGGCATCAGTCGAGGCGGGAAGCTTCAAGATCAAGAAGGCAGGTAAGTCGGACATGGCTTTGCTCCTCTCGAAAAGCGGTCTCACAAGGATACCGGTCCGTCAATAGGTTCACATAAGTGAACGTCAACAACACTCTCGTGTACATTAATTGATGTAATCGAGTGCTGCTGGAGGTCGGTCTGGCATTGAAACCTGGGGCGGTGCGATTAGGTCGCCGGGATCCAGACGACGGTGTGTTTAATACATTTGGCGAGACTCTACGTGCCTGCCATGCCTCAGGAGGCGTCTTGGGCGTCTTCCATTGGCGGTAACAGTGCGCGCATCGTTTCGCGGATTGCTTCCGAAGCCTGGTGAATACGGTAATTCAGACCAGCGACACCGACGATCAGTATTTCTTTGTTCGACGCCGCGCGGATCGGCATTGCGATTGCACCGGTATCCGGCAGGACGATGTCGTACGCGCTGCTGTACCCGTCGGTGCGCGCTGAAGCGATCGCCTTTTGTAGTTCGTCCCACTTGCCACTTTCGCGTGCGTGCCCCTGCTTGACCCAGCGATCGAACAGGCTGCGTGTCACCGTATCAGGCTGCGTGGCAAGAAACATTGTACCGATTGCGGTGCCGATCGTTGGAAAGGAAACTCCTTCCTCGACCTGGAGCGCGATCGGATGCGTGCCGATAAGTGCATATATGCACCGCATGTTGAGATCGACAGGGATCGTTAGAGTGACGGTCTCGCCGGTGCGGTCGCGCAAGGCCAACAGCAGGGGGAGTAAGGTTTCCGAGCCGAGCAACGCGGTCGGCACCCAGTCGCCGAGCCGGGTCAGCTTGAGGGTGGGAAACAGCCCGCCGTCGCCGCGGCTGCTGCTGAGGTAACCTTGAGTGATCAGGCTCTTGAGCAGAACGCTAAGGCTCGACTTGGGATAGCCCAGGGTCGTTGCGATCTGGGTCGCGTTGAGCGGCTCGCGCCGCTCCGCGAAGAGTTCGAGGATCTCCAGGGCACGCGCTGCGGACTTTACCAGATTGTCTGCCATCGCTGCCCTCTACCGCCCGAAAGCTCCGCTGTCAGGTGTGGATTTCTGCAATGGGGGTGCCGACCGGATAATTCTCGCCGATCTGGCCGATCGTGACAATCCGGCCGGCGAACGGGCTCGCGACCTCGGTCGAAGTCTTTTCGGTCTCGACCGCGTAGATCGGCTGGCCGACGGAGACCGTGTCTTCGCTTGCGACGAGCCATTCGACGAGTGTGCCCGATTGCATCGAGACCGCCAGCTTAGGCAGCTTGAGTGTCATCTTGGACATCAGCGGACGTTCAGCAACTGTTCGACCTTGGCGACGAGGCCGGCGGCATTCGGAAAGTGCATCGCTTCAAGGTTCTGCGCGAAGGGTACAGGGGTGTAGCGTGCGCCGAGGCGGAGAACCGGGGCCTTGAGCACGCCCCAGGCTTCCTCCTGGATGCGCGCGGCCAGTTCGGCGCCAAACCCACCAAATTCGACCGCCGACTGGATGATCGCTACTCGGCCAGTGCGGCGGACCGACGCCATCACTGTCACCATGTCGAGCGGGACGATCGAGCGCAGGTCGACGACCTCGGCCTCGATCCCTCGTTCGGCCAGCGTCGCGGCGGCTGCGAGCGCTTCCTGCATCGCCCAGCTCCATGCGATGATCGTGACGTCCTTACCGGACCGGGCAATTGCCGCCTTGCCGATGGGCACGCGATAGTCGCCTTCGGGGACCATGCCGGGGACGAAGAAGCAACGCATCGCCTCGATAAAGATGCATGGGTCAGGGTCGTTGATGCACGACAGCAGCAGTCCCTTGGCGTCGGCGGCGTTGCTTGGCGCGACGACCTTAAGGCCGGGGATGTGCGCGAACCAGGCTTCAAGACTCTGGCTGTGCTGGGCGCCGAAACTGCCGACATTGCTGGCGGTCAGCATTCGCAGCGTGATCGGGACCGAGGTGCGACCGCCCGACATATAGCGTAGCTTGGCAGCGTGGTTAGCGATCTGGTCCATGCAGACCATCGCGAAATCGATGATCATGATCTCGGCGACGGGCTTCAGGCCGACGAGGCTTGCGCCGATCGCCGCGCCGACGATCGCCTGTTCGGAGATGGGGGTGCCGCGGACACGCTCCCGGCCATGCTTGGTCGACAGGCCGTAGGTTGCCTTGACGATTCCCCCGGCGGGGTCCTCGATGTCTTCGCCGAGCAGGATAACGCTGGGGTCGCCAGTGAGCGCGATGTCGAGCGCTTCGGTAATCGCCTGGCCGAAGGTCATCTTGTGGCCGGCGGCGTCGGGGAGGGGTTGCTCGGGAATGGCTGCGGGGCTCGGCGCGTCGGGCAGTTCGGCGGGGTTCGCGAGGACGTCGACGGTGAGTTCGCTCGCGTCGGGCTGCGGCGAACTCCTGGCGAAAGCCTGCGCGTCGTCGACTTCGGCGGTGGCGGCGACGTCGATCTGATCGAGCGCTTCGGCGGCGGCGATTCCCTCGTCGATCAGGTGTTGACGGTAGATTTTGACTGGATTGAGCGCGCGCGCCGCGGCAAGCCCGGCGGCATCCATATGGCCTTCGTCCGAGCCGAACGAGTGGCCCTGCAGGCGGGTCGCGACGCATTCAAGCAGGGTCGGGCCTTCGCCGCTGCGGGCGCGCGCGATAGCCCGCGCAGCGGCTTCGTACACGGCGTAGGGGTCGGTGCCATCGACAGTCTCGCCAACCATGCCATAGGATGCAGCGCGGCCGGCGATGGTCGGACTCGCAGTCGAATTCGCGTAGCTGGTGTATTCGGCGTAGAGATTGTTCTGGCAGACAAACACGACCGGCAGCTTCCACAGCGCGGCGATGTTGAGCGCTTCATGGACCGCACCGATGTTGGCAGCGCCGTCGCCAAAGCTGCAAGTGACGACATTTCCGCTGTCCAGTAGTTGCTCGCCGAGCGCGATACCCGCAGCGATGGGCGCGCCGGCACCGACGATACCGGTCGTTACCATCAAGCCGCTGTCGGGGTCGCACAAGTGCATCGGGCCGCCCTTGCCCTTCGACGTGCCTGTCGAGCGGCCATAGATTTCGGCGACGATCTCGCGGATCGGAGTGCCCTTGGCGACGATGTCGTGGATGCAGCGGTAAGTGATGACCGATTTATCGGTCGGCGTCAGAAGCGGTGCGATCGCGGCAGGGATCGCCTCCTGCCCGCCGCAGGGGTAATATTGGCACTGGAGTTCGCCCGCTGAGAGCCCCTGCTGGATGCACTGATCGGTCGCGGCGATCCGCGCCATCGTCCGGTATATTTCGATGGCAGTGGTGGCGTCCACTTTACTTGGCATGTCGGTCACTCGGCAGGATGAAAATGAAATCAGTGCGCGGCGGCGAAGGTGTCGAGCGCGGCATTGAAGGCGGCTGGGTCTTCCCAGAAGACGCTATGTCCGCCTCCGTCGAGTTCGACCAATACGGAATGCGGGATGCGTTCCGCCATCCAGCGGCCGACTTCGCCCGGCATCACCGGGTTGTTCTTGCGGCCATAGAGCAGGAGCGTCGGGAGGGAGATCGAGGGAAGGTCGGCGCGGAAATCCTGTTTGACCATATCGTCGATAAGGTCTGCGACGATTGCGGTCGGCGACAAGAACATCTGGCCCTTCATTTCGGCCAGTGTCGCGGGATCTAGCGGCTCGGCGAAGGCGGCGTGGAGGAAGCCGTCGAGGACGGAGCGATCGGCGCGGACGCTGTCGCCATAGCCATTGGCTGCTTCTTCCGGAAAATCGCCGAAGGTCGGGTGGGGCCAATCGGGCGCGGACATCAGGCGAGGGGTCATCTCGCACAGGCACAGCGCGCGCAGCCGCGCGCTCCCCGCCGACTTCAGATAGTCGAGCATGACCAGTCCACCGAATGCGACCCCGGCCAGCAGCACGTCGTGGAGATCAAGCGCGGCAAAGAATTCCTCGAGATCGGCCGCGTTCCGCGCGATATTATGGCCGCCGATCGGCTTGCCCGAGAGACCTTGACCGCGCAGGTCGACCATGATCACGCGGTTGTTCGCCGCCAGCGCGTCGATATTGTGCTGCCAAAAATAGCCCGACGGAAATTGCAGTCCTTGGAGTAGCACGAGCGGTCGCCCCTGGCCGCGCTCCTCGTACCACAGCGGGGTACCATCCGAGAGGAAGTGGAACGCCATCAGAAGGAGACCGCCGCGCTCAGGCCGTAGGTGCGCGGCGCGGCGACATATGCCTGGCCGACGAGTTGCGGGTTGAAGGCGCCTGATTCAAGCACTTCGCTAAAATAGGTCTTGTCGAAGACGTTATTGACGAAGCCCGACAGGCTGTAGCGGCCGCCGCCCGAGGTCCACGTCACTCGGCCATTCACCACGGTGTACCCCTTCTGAGAAATCAGCGGGCGGTTAAACTGCGTAAAATAGGTCTTCGACTGATAGCGCGCATCGCCGCGCAGCGTGATGCCGCCATCGCCGACCGGGATGGTATAGGAGGCAGTGCCCGTCAACGACCATTTGGGCGCGCGCGGAAAGGTGTTGCCCTTGAGGTCGATCGGGTTGGCGGCAGTGCAGCCGGGGCTCGTCGGCGCGGTCGGATTGCTCGGATCGCCGGTACAGAACTTGTCATATTTCGCAATCAGATACGCCAGCGTTGCGCCAAGCTCGAGCTCGCGGCTCGGACGGGCGGAGAACTCGACCTCGGCACCCTTCAGCGTCGCCTTTGCGGCGTTGGTTAGGACTGACTGGAGGTTGACGATCTGGCCGACCTGGATGTCCTTGTATTTGGAATAAAAGATGTTGGCGTTGAGGGTCACCTTGCGATCGGCGAACTGGGTCTTCACGCCAGCCTCGTAAGTCCACACCTTTTCGGGCGCGAAGCCTGGCTGGATCGCGAGCAGGTTGAACCCGCCCGACTTGAAGCCACGGGTCGCCGAGGCATAGAGGTGAATGTCCCGCGCGGCGCGATAGTCGACGACCAGCCGCGGAGTGAAGGCATTGAACTTCGCATGCAGATCGGGATTGGCGACGAACGGCGCCCCAAAATTAATCTCGTAACGATATTTCGCCGAGCGCTTCTCGTGGCTGTATCGGGCGCCCACGGTAATTTTGAGAGCATCAGTCGGCTTCCAGCGAAGCTCGCCGAAGCCGGCAATCGCGCTCGTCCGCGCGGTCCCGTCGATGGTGATGTAAAATGGCAGGTTGAACCCGAAAGTGAAAGGTAGGGCAATGAAACTCGTCCCGGTTTCCTTGAAGTAAAAGGCTCCGAGCAGATATTCGAACGCGCCGCCGCCGCCGTTGAGCTGCAGCTCCTCGCTGAACTGGCGGCTTTTGTCCTGCTGAAGATAGTTGACGTAGAACACGTCGGAACCGTCGCCGTCGTCGAGATAATTGAACTTGGTGCGACGGTAGCCGGTGATCGATGATAGCGCCGCGCTTCCGAGATCATAGCTCATGTGCAGGGATGCGCCGAACTGCTGCGTCTTGAATACGTCGTCGTTGGTGCCGACACTGCGCCCTGAGCCGGGGATCTGAAGCTCGATCCCCTGGTTCACGCTGCGCAGAAACTCGGGCGTGAAGGCCGACGCGCCGCCGCCGAAATCGGCAGTTGGCAGGGCGCCTGGGCGGTTGAGATATTTGTAGGCGGGTAGGTTGGACTCATCTTCGATCATCTCGACCATGGCGCGCGCCTTGAACGGGCCGCCATCTTCGAACGCGAGCTGGGCGCGGCCGGCCAGGACATCCTTGCTGTCGAATGACTTGAACCCGCGCGCTCGGGCATCGGCATTCGTATTCTTGGTGAAGCCATCGCGAAAGTTGCCGAGGCCTGCGGCGCGAAACGAGAAGCCGCCGCCGAAGGGAACGTTGATTATGCCCTCGATGCGGCGGCCGCTGTAGTTGCTGACCTCAACCGCCACGCGGCCTTCAATGCGATTGACCGGGGCATTGGGAATAACGTTGATCACGCCGCCGGTGGCGTTGCGGCCATAGAGGGTCCCTTGCGGCCCGCGCAGCACCTCGACCCGGGCAATGTCGAAAAGGTCGAACAGGCCTGCGGCAGCGCGCGCGACATAGACGCCGTCGCTGTGGACCGCGACGCCGGGATCGCCGGCGATGGTGTAATTCTCGTTGCCTACGCCGCGAATGCTGACCTTGCCGACGACCGATCGCTGGACAATCAGCCCGGGGGTTAGCGTCGCCAGCCGCTCGGTGTCCTGAATGCCCGCCTTGACCAGCGTCTGGCCGGTCAGCGCGGTGATCGAGATCGGCACGGTTTGGATCGACTCGCTGCGGCGCTGCGCCGTGACGACGATATCATCGTTGCTCGTGGCGCCCGGAGCGGCGGTCACCGGGGCCTGCGTCGCCGTGGCTGATTCGGCGGGAGGGGCCGTCTGGGCAGATGCTAACGAAGGCATGGCCATGGCGAGAATGGCCACCGACGACGCGAGTGAAACGATGCTTCCCTGTTTCATTGCCAGTTCTTCCCCAAGCAGCACGGCCCTTTTGGATCCGCCACACGCTTGTGATCCTTCGATCCGTAATTGTCAAACGATGTTCGCACTTGTGGATTACAAGTCCAGACTTGTGAACTAAGCTATCAGCTGTTAGGCTGCGATCGAGCGAGTTGGAGCGGCATATGGTCAGGGCGATCGACATTGTAGTGAATCTGTTCGGTCCCGACGAAGTCGTGGCGGGCCAGACTGGCTTCGACGCGGCGTTCATGGACCAGGTACGGCTGCCGCAGGCTATGCGCGGCGGGGTTTGCGCCGATGATTATGTGCGACTGATGGATGACGCCGGGATCGAGCATTCGCTACTCATCGCGGTACGCGCGGGCGATCCCGACTGGAAGGGCTCTTTCGAGATTCCCTATGACACGGTGGCGCGCTGGTGCGACCGCCATCCAACGCGATTTTCGGGGCTGGCGGGGACCGATCCAACCCGCGGCATGGCGCAGCTCGCCGACCTCGAGCGAGCGGCCGCGCTCGGCTTTGTCGGGGCCCACGCCTACCCCCACTGGTATCGCCTGCCGCCCGACGCCCCGCGCTGGTACCCGATCTACGCCAAATGCTGCGAGCTCGACCTGCCGTTCATGCTTCAGGTCGGGCAGAATCTGATCTATCAGAAGGACGTCCGCCTACCGTCGGTGGCAAGGCCTATTCTGCTCGACCAGGTGGCGATCGATTTCCCCGAGCTGACCCTGATCGGCATCCACGTCGGGACGCCGTGGGCCGACGAGATGATCGCCATGGCGTGGAAGCATGCGCGCGTGTTCATCTGCATCGACGCTTATGCGCCCAAGCATCTCCCCGCGAACCTCGTCCATTACATGAACAGCTATGGCAGCGATAAAGTGCTGTTTGGGACCGACTGGCCGGTAATCGACCCGCGCCGCGCGGTCGCGGAAATGGAGCAGCATGCGCTGCGTCCGGCGGCGCACGAGCAGGTCATGCGCGGCAATGCGCTGGCGGCATTCCCGAAGATGGCGGAGCGCATGGGTGTCCGCTGATAGGCCGATGACGATCGGGCGCGGGATCCGCTGCGCCGCCGCCAGGGTCGGCGCCAAGCCGGCGATCGTCGCCGATGGCGAGACGCTCGACTATCGCCGGCTGGTCGAGCGGATGGCGCGGGTGGCAAATCTGGGGATCGGACATCTTGGCCTCGTCCCCGGCGACCGCGTCGCACTGATCGCGCCCAATTGCCTGCCCTATGTCGAGATCGTTGCTGGCCTGTCGGATATAGGCGTCATCGTCGCCACGTTGAGCTCCCGCCTCACGCGCGCCGAGCTCGATGCGATCCTCGCAGATTGCACGCCCCGCGCGATCTTCGTCCACCCGCGTTCGCTAGACGCCTTGGATCCCGCCCGCGATGTGCCAATCATCGTGCTCGACGAGCGGTACGAAGTGCTGCTTGCGCGCGCCAGCGACCGGGCGAGCGATATTGCCGTGGCCGAGACCGACCCGTTCGCGCTCGCCTACACGTCGGGCACGACCGGGCGGCCCAAGGGCGTGCTGCTGCCCCACCGCAGCCGCTCGATCACCTTCATGGCGATGGCCGCTGAATATCGCTGCTTCGGCGCCGACGATCATTTCCTCGCGCTGGCACCGATGTGCCATGGCGCGGGCTTCGTGTTCGCCTGCGCCGCGCTGTTTTTCGGTGGGACGACCTCATTGTTCCCGGCGAATGATCCGATCGCCATGCTCGACCGCATCGGGCAGCGCGACATCAGCGGCGTGTTCATGGTGCCGACGCAATTCGCCCGCCTGTTCGACCTGCCCCAGGCCGAGCTCGACCGCCGCCGCGATCACCACCTGACCTCGATCATCTCCAACGCCGCCGCCCTGCCGTTCGCAATGAAAGAGCGTGCGATCGCCCAGTTTGGCCCGGGGCTTCTTCATGAAACCTATGGCTCGACCGAAGGCGGGATCGTCACCAATATCCGGCCGACCGAACAATTGTCGCACCCGGGCAGTGTTGGACGGCCTTTCCCGGGCGTCGAGATCGACCTGCGCGATGATCATGGGCGAAGCTGCGGGCCTGAAGAAGCGGGCGAACTGTTCAGCCGTTCCCCCGCCTCGTTCAGCGGATATTGGCAGCTACCCGAGGAAACTGCCGAGGCTGTACACGACGGCTGGGTCACCGTTGGCGATATCGCCCGCAGGGATGGTGACGGATTCATCGCGATCATCGACCGCAAGAAAGACATGGTCGTGACCGGCGGGCTAAACGTCTATCCCCGCGAGATCGAGAATGTCATCGCTAGTCTCGCTTCGGTCCAGGATGTCGCGGTAGTCGGGCGGAACGACGCGCAGTGGGGGGAGGCGCTGCACGTGTTCGTCGTGACCCGCGCCGGCACGTCGCTCGATGCTGAGGCGATCACGCGCAAGTGCCGGGCGGAGCTTGCCGGGTTCAAGGTGCCGCGCGGCGTCACCTTCCTCGACGAATTGCCGCGCAATGCTTCGGGCAAGGTGTTGAAGACGAGTCTGCGCTCAATGGCTAATGAACTCGGCCATGCCCCACTTTGATTTCGTGTCGCAGGCAATCGTAGAAATCGTCGAATTCTCAGCACCGCGACGAGCTTCAGAACGAGCGAGAGGTTTTTTTCGACCGCGCAGAAAGATGCGCTGATTCGGGGGATGGTGGAAGCGGGGGCGCGCGGAAGCTGCGACCAGGACGAGCGGGAAGCGCGCTTTGCCGAGCGGTTGGCCGATCCGCTCAAGCAATGAAAACTGTCCCTTCGCGGGACAGGTCATGTCCCATAATCGCATCCTTGGACTTGGGCTCGATGACGGTGTTGGCGAACGGCGTCGCGGTGTAGCCGACGTAGCAGAGGCGATTGAACAGCTGCAGAAACTCGCGAATCTGGCCGTTGATGCGCGAAACTTCGTCCTTACGGTCGCTGATGCGGCGAGCGTTCGCTGTGTCGATGACGCGGTTTTCTTTCCTGCAGCTTTCATATTACGGTCATCAAGCGAGTGCGAGGTGCACCGATCCAACTGATTTGGTCATTTTCCAAGCCGCCGATGCAACGCCGCTTGGGACGCCTTATATGGTTGTCATGACCGAGCTGATTGTCTGGCATGATGGTGGTTGCCCGCTGTGCAGGCGCGAGATTGCGTTGATGCGGCGGCTCGACCGGCGCGGGGCAATCGAGTTCGTCGATGTGACGAGCGCGCCGGCCTCGGCCTGCCCAATCGACCCGGCTGAGTTGCTGGCCCGCTTCCACGCGAGCGAAGACGGGCGCTTGCTGTCGGGCGCGGCGGCGTTTGCGGCCATGTGGCGCGCAATTCCGTTGCTCCGGCCGCTGGGGTTGGCAGCACGGTCGCCGTGGTTGCTGGCAGCGCTCGAGCGTGTTTACCTACGGTTTCTGCAGGTGCGCCCCAGGCTGCAACGCATATTCGCCGAGCGACACGCCGCATGAGGCCAAGACCCGACCCGGTTGCCCCGGGCCAGCGCAGCGTGTGGGACTTTCCGCGACCGGCCATCGCCGAGCGCTGCGTTGCGCATCTCCGCATCGAACATCGCGGATATCCAATCGCCGACACGCGCCTGAGCGTTGCCACGTTCGAGACCAGTCACCCGCCAAGCTATTATATCCCGCCCGACGCCATCACGCCGGGCGTGCTGCGCGCTGCTGGCGGGAGTTCCTTTTGCGAGTGGAAGGGATCGGCAAGCTATTGGGACGTCGTGATCGACGGCATCGTCCTGCCGCACGTCGGCTGGAGCTATCGCGACCCCTCCCCGCCCTTCGCGATGCTGCGCGATCACGTCGCTTTTTACGCCGCGCCGTTCGACCATTGCCTGATCGATGGCGAGACGGTCGTCCCACAGCCCGGCTCGTTTTACGGCGGCTGGATCACCAGTGATCTTGCCGGTCCGTTCAAGGGCATTCCCGGGAGCATGGGTTGGTGAACGACGATAACTCAGAGCCGCGTCAGCGCGCAGTGCCGAGCGGGCGTGCTGCGCGCTTTGGCCAGTTCGGGCGACTGGCGGCCGGTGTCGGCGGCGGCATGATTGCCGAGGGCGCGCGGCGACTGGCTGCAGGCGAACGGCCACGGATGACCGACCTGCTGCTTACCCCGGGGAATGTCGGCCGCCTTGCCGATCGCCTGTCGCACCTGCGCGGCGCGGCGATGAAGCTGGGCCAGATGATCTCGATGGACGCGGGTGACTTTCTGCCGCCCGAGCTCGCCCAAGTCCTGGCGGGGCTTCGCGACAACGCTCACCACATGCCCCCGCAGCAGCTGCAACAGGTGCTTGCGGCGCAATGGGGCAAGGATTGGCGGACGCGGTTTCAGCGGTTCGAGCCACGCCCGATCGCCGCCGCCTCGATCGGCCAGGTCCACCGCGCGACGACCCGCGACGGCCGCCTCCTGGCGATCAAGGTGCAATATCCGGGCGTGCGGGCGAGCATCGACGCCGATGTCGACAATGTCGCAACACTGCTGCGCGTATCGGGACTGCTGCCCAGAGAACTCGATGTCGCGCCGCTGCTCGCCGAGGCCAAGCGACAGCTTGCCGAGGAAGCGGATTACGATCGCGAAGGCGCGCAAATGGCGTTGTTCGGGCGTCTGCTCGCCGATGATCCCGCGCTGCTCGTGCCGCAGCTCGACGAGGAATTCACGACGGCAAACGTGCTCGCAATGAGCTTCGTCGAAGGCCAGCCGATCGAATCGCTCGTGACCGCCCAGCAAGCCACGCGCGACGCGGTCGTGACGACGCTGATCAGGCTGGTGCTTCGCGAATTGTTCGAGTTCGGAGTGATGCAGACCGATCCCAACTTCGCGAATTACCGTTTCCAGCCCGACACCGGGAAACTGGTGTTGCTCGATTTCGGCGCTGCGCGTTCAGTGGCGCGGGAAACCGCGCTGGCGTATCGCCAGTTGCTGCAGGCCGGGATCGATGCGGATCCTGTGGCCGTCCGCTCAGCGGCCGTAACGGCGGGCTTCGTCGGACAGGGCGCGGTCGACGGCTATGGCGACAGGATCAACCGAATAATCGACATGGTCATTACCGAAATGCATCGCCCGGGACCGTTCGACTTCAGCGATCGGCGCTTTGTCGGCACGCTGCGCGACGAGGGAACCGCGATCGCGAGCGACAAGGCTGCGTGGCACATTCCCCCGACCGACCTTCTGTTCGTCCAACGCAAGATCAGCGGCACCGCATTGCTTGCGGCGAGGCTCAAAGCCCGTATCGACGTGCTCGGGCTGATCCGTGACGCCCTTGGCCAGCCGGTAGAGCCGATTGCCGCTTCTATTTAGGCAGTTGAGCGGTGCGACCCGTTCAGCCTAAATTGTACGCAGGGTCGTCATTAGGGACGGGGAGCGGTCATTCGCATTCGACCTTCACTTCCCATAGGGATAGCGTTGGTGTTACAATGCGACATCCAGCGGTGAACGCCAAACTGGGTCTTAGGGAGCGCCAACTTCAGTATGACAGATGCGACGGATAGGACACCCAACTGACATGGTGCCGGGAGTTCATGCCCTGATCGCTCACGATCGTCATATCCGGCTGGTGGCCGATAGCCCGGTTCCGTCGGTGATCAGCGATCCAAGGTTGCCAGACAATCCGATCGTCGCATGCAATTCCGCATTTTGCGACCTGACCGGCTATTCGACCGAAGAAGTAATTGGACGCAATTGCCGCTTCTTGTCAGGGCCGGGCACCGAGCCGTGGCTTACCGAGGAAATTCGTCGAGGCGTTCGCGAGCATCGGCCGGTGCTCGTAGAGATCCTTAACTACAAGCGGAGCGGACAGCCGTTTCGCAATGCTGTTTTGGTCGCGCCGATTTACGACGAGCATGATGCGCTTTTATATTTCCTCGGTTCGCAGGTCGAAATCGACCGCGATGCGGCGTCCCCGTCGAGCATGAGACGAATTCGAGCGGCCGAAATGATCAAATCGCTTTCGCCGCGCCAAGGTCAAATACTCAAACTCGTTGCCAACGGCCTGCTCAACAAGCAGATCGCAGCCGAGCTCGATCTTGCCGAAACGACCGTCAAGATGCACCGCGCCATCCTCATCAATCGGCTGGGGCTGCATACGAGCGCAGACCTTATTCGCCTCGCCGTTGAAGCGGGTCTGTAACCACCGCTACCTGAGCCATCGCGTAGCCGAAACCGAGGGTATTGCTACCCTCGGTCGCAGCGTTGCTTATTCAGGCCTTGGGCAACAGCACCGTGTCGATGACGTGAATGACGCCATTTGAACATTCAATGTCGGCAGTGACCACCTTGGCGGCGTCAACGGTCACGCCGTTGGTGCCATCAACATGCACCGTCGTGCCGCCCGCGGTAGCGGGATCCATGACTTGGCCGGCAACGTCCGCCGCCATAACCTTGCCCGGGAGGACGTGAAGCAGCAGGATCGCGGTAAGCTGCGCCTTGTTCTCGGGCTTGACGAGTTCATCGACCGTGCCCGCCGGAAGCGCAGCAAAAGCGTCGTCAGACGGGGCGAAGACGGTGAACGGGCCCCCGCTCTTCAGCGTGTCGACAAGGCCCGCTGCCGTCACGGCGGCGACCAATGTGGTGAACGAACCTGCGGCAACGGCCGTATCGACGATGTCGTGTGCGGGAGTGGTCATCATTTTTCCTTGCGTGAAGCGGGGTTTTTGAAGCCCAGACCGCCCTCAATCCTAGGAGATTTCCGGAAATTGCAGGAGGTTCAGTGCTTGCATCGCCTAATCTCACTTGCCCGCAAGGCGCTCAATACGAGCTTTAGGCCACCTTGCGCTCGAAGAGCCGAAGCAGCACCGCGCAGCACACGCGCTCAACGTTGGCGCTTACAGGCAGGCCATTACACGATCCGACGCTTTTCAAGCTTTCGAGCAAGCGTTCGGCGGTGCATCCCAAGTCGTCGTGCCGTTTCGGATAGGTTGAAGCCGGTGTCGGCAAGCACCTCGTTGATCCGTTCCCATTCGATCGTCTTGATCGACGTCTGCCGTGCGCCGATCGGTACCTGTGCATCGCCATCAACTTTACCGAAAGCGCGTTCGATGTCGTCGGTATTGGCGGGCTTGGCGAGGTAGGAGGTCGCGCCGAGCTTGATCGCCTGGACCGCTGTGACGATGCTCGCATAACCGGTCAGGACGATAATGATCATGTCTTTGCGGTGGGTATGAAGCGTCTCGACGCAAGAAAGACCCGATGAATGGGCGAGTTTTAGATCGACAACCGCAAAGTCCGGCGTCCGCGTCAGCAACAGAGCCTCGAGGGCGGATGGACCGGAAGCGACGATGACGTCGTAATCGCGGCGCTCGAACGAGCGTTGGAGCGTCCGAGCAAAAGCGTCGTCGTCTTCCACGATTAACAACAAGGGCTTAGCGGTCATCGTCGAAGGTGCTCCTCAATCGAATGGCGACCAGCGGCAGGCAAATCATCACTTCCGCTCCGGCCCCATCGATATTGCGAGCAGTGAGCGATCCTCCAAGCTTGCGCGCGACATTGCTGACCAGGAACAATCCCAATCCTCGGCCCAGCTCGCCTTTGCTGCTGTTATAAGGCTTGCCGACGTTGGCGAGTTGTTCATTGGCAAATCCTGGGCCTTGGTCGCTCACCGTTAGCACGACCATGTCGTCCACGCGCGACAGCATGATGGAGATCGCCGCGGCCGACGCTTCCGCTGCATTGTCGAGCAGGCTGAACACCGCCTGCTGTAGCACGACGTCCGATGCGATCGGTACGTCCTCGCCGAAGCGGTCATCATAGTTGACCGCATGGAAATCGCGCGCCTGCGACCAGTCGGCAACAACTCGATCAAACAGCGCCCGGACCGTTGTCGCCGCCGCCTCCTCGCCGCGCGGATCTCCCGATGACATCAGAATACCGGTCACGATTGCCTTGCAGCGCTGGATCTCGGCCTGCATATCTTCGACATCACGACGGAGGTCGGGGTCTCTTGCGATGGCATCGATATGGCGCCAGTCGCCGAGGATGACCGACAGCGATGACAAGGGCGTGCCCAGCTCATGCGCCGCGCCCGAAGCGAGCATGCCGATCCGCACAATATGTTCCTCCTCGATCGCTTGTCGCTGGATCGCGGCAAGGCGGCGATCTTGGGTGCGCAGATTCACGTTGATCCGGGACACGAACAGAACCAGCAGAACTGCGACCAGTGCAAAACATACCCACATTCCCTGCACATGAAGCGCGAACAGGGTACGTTCGATGGTCGATGGCAGGACAATTGGACGGAAGAACTCGGTCAGCAGTGCAAATGAAAGACTAGTCGCGCCGACCAGCATCCAGCTCGACCAGCGATCAAGTAGAATTGATCCCAGCACGACCTGAAGCAGGAAGAGCGAGACGAACGGGTTGGTTGCCCCACCACTAAGATATAGTTGGGCAGACAGTGCAGCGACGTCGAGCAGCAAGCCGCCGAACAGCGCTCCGTTCGTGATCGGCGCCTTGGATCGTAACCGCACCAGGCTGACAGTGTTGAGCAGCACTAGTGCCGACAGGACCCCCAGCATCGCCATCATCGGCAAACGAATCTGGAGCACTGCCTGGGTCAGCAGAATCGTGGCGAGTTGCCCGGCAACCGCAAGCCAGCGCAGCTGCACCAGCTGGAGCATGTTATCGTGGCCCGCGTTTTCGATGGTCGCGATCGTCGGTCGGACCTGCAGGCTGTTGGTCATTGCCCTGCGTCAGCGCCGCGGCGGCCGACCACAATCCACATGATGAGGCCACCGACTGTCATGGCCGCGAGTATGTACCAAGTGATCGCATAGGCTAGATGATTATTATTGAAGCGCACCACGGTCAGTCCGCCGATTGGTACGCCTGGCGCCTCGGCGCCGGCGTCCGCATCAATGAAATAGGAGGCGGTCTTTCCTAGCCCGCGCCGGGCCGAGATGGCGGCAACGTCGCGCGAGTACCAGCGATCCGCAGCTGGGTCGTTATTCCGCAGAAAGCCGCCGCCGGGTTCGCTCCGCCGCAGCAGGCCAGTAACGCTGATCAATCCCGATGGGGCGGTCGATGCGGCTCGCGTCGCGACATAGCCGCGGTTGATCAGGATCAGGCGTCGATCGTCGATTCTCAAAGGAGTGATAACCCACCACCCAGGACCGCGTATCGTCGATGCCTGGACAAAGGTATCGCGACCGGGCTCGAAGACACCCGTGGCGCGAACCCGGCGGTACGTATCATCAAGACCAGCGGTGACGGGCGCCGGAACGGGCCGCGTGGCGAGCCGAGCATCGACCTGAGCGATCAGGGCACGCTTCCACGCCAGGCGTTGAACCTGCCAAGTACCGAGCGCAAGAAATGCCAGGGTCACAACGATCCCCGCCATCACGATTCCGGCAAGCTTCGCCGGACCACGAGCGTTCATCGCCCCGCCGATCCCATGTTTATTCCCGGCATCCTATTCGCATTCATATGATACATCACCCACATAGAGCCGCTCAGCGCTATTTTCACCGGCACCACCGTGAACAGTAGCGCCATGATTGACCAGCCGCCCTCTGCCCGGCAATTCAAATGCAGGAAATAGATTATGAGGACGACCATCTGGACTGCGGCGGACGCCACGATGCGGGTCGTTCCTATGTTGCTTGCAATGTTGCCAGCGCACGTCGTCGCCGCCTTCGTCGGGGTCAGTCGTGTTGCGGCGAAGAAGCATTACGTCGGCGATGTCCTCGTCGGCGCCGCGATCGGGGAGGCGTCGGGATGGCTCCTCTCGTCACCGCGCGATGCGCGCGTTCGCTGGCTGCCGTGGGGAAGTGTCCACGGGGGCGGCGCAAGCGTTGCGATGCGTTTCTAATTTTCCGAGACCCGGCATGAAGTTCCTTATCCCGATCCTTGGCGACCAGCTGTCGCACCATCTCGCCTCGCTGCGCGACGTCGGTCGCGCCGACGCCGTGTTGCTGTTGATGGAGGTAGCCGACGAGACGCGCTACGTTCGGCATCACAAGCGCAAGATCACATTGATCTTATCCGCCATGCGTCACTTCGCCCGCGAATTGCGCGACGCAGGCTGGACGGTCGATTATATCGCATTGGACGATTCGGCGAACAGCGGCAGCTTCAGCGGAGAAGTCGCCCGAGCCGTTGAACGGCATCGACCCGAGCAGATCCGCATTGTCGAGCCGGGCGAATGGCGGGTGAAGGCGGCGATCGACGGCTGGGCGGCGCAGTGCGCTGTTCCCGTCGACGTCATCGCCGACGATCGATTCGTCTGCGGCATTCTGGAATTCCAGACCTGGGCCCAGTCGCGGGGCGAATTGATGATGGAATATTTCTACCGCGAGATGCGCCGCAAGACCGGGCTGCTGATGACCGCCGACGGCAAGCCCGAGGGAGGGCAGTGGAACCTCGACAAGGAGAATCGCGCACCGCCCAAGCGCGGGCTCAACTATCCCGAGCCACTCCACTTTGTGCCGGACGAGATAACTGCCGAGGTTCTGGCGCTGGTCGCTGAGCGCTTTGCCGGCCATTTTGGGCGGTTGGAGAAATTCGGACTGCCAGTCACCGCGGCAGAGGCGAGGCAGGCGCTATGCCATTTTATCGCGACCGCGCTGCCCGACTTTGGCACTTACCAGGATGCCATGGTTACGGGGCAGGACTGGCTTTACCACAGCTGGCTGAGCCCGGCGCTCAACATTGGCCTGCTGACTCCGCTCGAGGTCGCGCAGGCGGCGGCGGATGCCTATGTGGCGGGTGATGTGCCGCTCAATGCGGCCGAGGGTTTCATCCGCCAAGTGATTGGCTGGCGCGAATATGTGCGGGGCTATTATTGGCTCGAAATGCCCGAGGTTGCCGATGCCAATGCGCTCGGCGCGACTCGGCCGTTGCCCGAATTTTACTGGACCGGCGACACCGACATGCTGTGCATGGCAGAGGCCATCCGCAATACGCGCGACAACGCCTATGCGCATCATATCCAGCGGCTGATGGTCCTCGGCAATTTTGCGATGCTTGCAGGGGTGCGACCGCAGGACGTCGCCGACTGGTTCCTAGTGGTCTATGCCGACGCCTATGAGTGGGTCGAATTGCCCAACGTGATCGGCATGAGCCAGCACGCCGATGGCGGACGGCTCGCGACCAAGCCCTATGCCGGGGGCGGCGCCTACATCAACCGCATGTCCGACCATTGTAAAAGCTGTCGTTACGACGTGAAACAGAAGGTTGGTCCCGATGCTTGCCCGTTCAACGCGCTCTACTGGGATTTCTTGGCGCGGCACGAAAAGCGCTTCCGCCGGAATCGTCGGATGATGCAGATGTACGCCAATTGGGATCGGATGGATCCTGCGGTGCGTGATGGCTATCGCGCAAGCGCTGCGGCATTTCTCGAAACGCTTGAGCCGGCTGCCGAGGGCTGGGCGCGCTGAAGCGAGTTTCACGGTCGCCAGTAACGCCAGCGGCTGCTGCGATGGCTACATCCTAAAGACCGTATGGGAGGCTCGACCCGCGCGGTTCAGAAGGAGGGCGCCGCACGGGGGTGGGGGTCTATCCCTCCTACTCGCTTTCACCAACGTGCGGCAACCGAGCCGATAGAGTTGCCCAGACGCCGAAAACTTCCGGCCGATTGCAGCCAACCGGCCATGATCGCGCGGCGCTTTTGGGCCGCAAGCAAGGAAGCCAAGATGCAGCAACTTACCGCCGACCAGTTCTCACTGGTCTATAATGCCTTCTCTTTCACCCTGGCAGCGATGTCTGCGGCCACGTTATTCCTGTGGATCAGCCGTTCGCAGGTCAGTCACGCCTACAAGACTGCAATCACCATCTCTGGGCTCGTGACGGCTATCGCTGCTTACCATTATTACCGTATTTTCGAGAGTTGGAATGCCGCCTATTCCGTCAAGGATGGTATTGTAACGGCAACCGGGATCGGCTTCGTTGACGCCTATCGCTATGTCGACTGGCTATTGACGGTCCCGCTGCTGCTGATCGAACTCGTGCTGGTCATGCGTCTGACCAAGAGCGAGACGATGTCGCGTGCAACGAAGCTTGGCTTTGCCGCTGCGTTGATGATTATCCTCGGCTACCCGGGTGAGGTCGCGACGAACAATGCAACGCGCGCACTTTGGGGCACGTTGTCGGCGATACCTTTCACTTATATCATGTGGTCGCTGTTCGGCGGGTTGAGTAAGTCGATCGATAGCCAGCCTGACAATGTTCGTGGGCTCGTCAAGCAGGCGCGATTGCTGACTTTCGCCTCGTGGGGCTTTTACCCGATCGTTTACATGATCCCATACACGTCGTTAGCAGGATCGACGACCGAGGTGGCGGTGCAGCTTGGCTACACATTGGCCGACATCATCGCAAAGGCGGGAGTGGGAATCCTCATCTACAATATCGCTGTGCGTAAGTCGGAAGCCGAGGCCGACGGGATGAAGGTATCCTACGCCGCATGATTGCCATTCCGGGCCTTGCCATGCGCCCGGATCGTGGCGCGCCGGTCGGCGGGAGACACCCGCCGGCCGGCGTTGCCGTGCCATCAGGCGAGGATCGGATCGGCATTATTCACATCGGCGTAACGGGAGTGGCATTGGCTGTCGCTGGTGGGGGTGTGAATTTAGGGAGTAACGCGGCCACAACGCTGTGCTGCATCGCAATTTTATTGCTGGGATTACCGCATGGCGCACTCGATTTGGTCGCGTTGCTCAACGCCCGGTCGCCAGCGCGCGCAGTCGCCGTTTACCTCGCATTGGCCGGAGTAATGGCTACGCTGTGGTGGGCGGCGCCTGGCGTGGCGCTGTTAGTATTTTTTGCCATCTCAGTCGGCCATTTCGGCGAAGACTGGCCGGGACCCGGCGTGGTCGCGCATGGCGGTGCCCTCGCCCTGCTTGCCGCGCCGTTGCTGTTCCACCGAAGCGAGATCGACACGCTGTTTGCGATTATCGTCGGACCAAGGGCAATTCTGCCCTTGGCGGACTCGTTGCTACTAATCGCGCCGGTGGCGATTGCTGCGGGCCTGACAGGCTGCGCCCTGTTGTGGAGCGCGGGGCACCGGATACTTGCCGCGTCAAGCGCGGCTTCGCTTGTAGGGATGATTATGCTCCCTCCGCTCGCCGGGTTCGCGCTGAGCTTTGGCTTGCTCCACTCCCCACGCCATTTCGTGCGCGGACTGGCAGAAATTGGAGGGCGGAAATGGCAATTGCCAGTCGCCGCGGCGAGCGCAGCGGCGATATTACCGGGGATAGTTGTCGGTCTGATAGGACCCCCGGACCTGCTGTATGCCGGTGTCATTCGCAGTACCTTTGTCATATTGTCCGTGCTGACCGTACCCCACATGATGATGCCAAAAATGTCTCGCGTAATGCCAATTTTCCGCCGTGTGCAGGGAAATTCCGGTCATTTAATCGGTTAGTGCATTCTCGATCGGAGCAGGAATATCGCCCGCCTACTCAAGTGGCCGGCGAAGGCGAATTACCTTGTCGACGCTGATCGGATGCAGACCCCGATTTCACGCCAGCCCCTCCGGGCGCGACCCTATTTCCGATGCAACTGCTGCCGGAGTTCAGCTATTTCCCACAGATCGTTGCGGCTGAAGGGAAGGAGCTTTTTCACCGTTCGTAACGTCGCGTGATCCAAATCACGCTCGAGCGCCGCCAGTCGGTGGAGCCGCTCGTGATCGGCAGTGGCCTCGCGGTCGAGCCGCGCGCCATTCGTTCGCTCGATCATCCGGCTTTCCGCGCTGAGGATAGTCTGGCCAAGAATGCGCCAGTATTCGAGGATCATTGCGACGAGCGCCGGGTCGTTCGGGCGCGTTTCAACAAATTCACGCAATCGCCGTCCGCTGTCGCTCTCCGGCCAAGTTCCAGCCTCCAGCGCCGGCTGGTCGGCAAGATGCTCCTCGCGCTCGATCTTCAGCAGCGTGCAGGCCTCGCGCGCGCCAAAACTGAAGATGGCGATCATCGCGACTGGCACCAGCACCATCGACAATGCCATCGCAATTAGCGGTTGGCTGGGAAACTGGTTGAACCCCGTGTGCAGCACTCCGGCAAGTAGGTAACCGGGCACAAATGCGAGCGGGTGGAGCCGCCACTCGCCAGCGCGGATCAGCAAGTCATGCTCGCTAAACTGGTGCGACAGCGACGCCATGATCGCGACTGTGCCGCCATGCATAATCGCCGTTCCCGCACCGCGGACGAGCCAGACGCCCGGACTGAGGTAAGGCACGTGCGTCAGGTAGATGATGTTCTCCACGAGCGCGAAGCCGGCACCGATGGCCAGCCCTGATAGCGCGGCGTCGATCTTGAACCCGACGCGATTCGTGACGAACAGGGTAACGACCATGAACCCCTTGAGCCCTTCTTCGATCCACGGCGCGACAAAGCGGCTGTACGTCGAAAAGCCGAGCGGCAGAGCGTCCAGCATCCTGCCGCTGAGCGGATAGGATAATCCCGCCGCAATTCCCCCAAGCAAGATCAAGGCGGCGATCGCACGCGCGCTGAGCAAGTGGAAGATGTCGAGCCATGAAAAGGCGACGAGCAGAATCAGCACCGGCGTAAGCGCCAGCAGATAGTTGATGATCGTTGCCGTCGTCACACTACAAGGCCTTACAGGATTTTAAGTGAGGCGAGCCACTCCGTTTTGCGGAAGTGCCCTTGTGCGAAGCCGTTTGCCGCGCCAACCGACAATGTCATCGGAAGACGCAAGGCGATCGTCATGTTGAAATCGAGCTGTCCGCCGACGGTCCCATATGTCGGCGAGCGACCGTCGCTGCGCTGTGTAGCGAGAACGCCAGCGAACAGGGCCGGTCGAACCGAGCTCAAATAGAAACTCGGCGTGCCCAATCCGGCGAACCGCACCGGCGGCAGGTTCCATTCTCCGATTGCCTTGGCGAAACGGCGTGCTGCGATCTCGTCGATGCCGAAACCGGGGAAGGACTCCAGTTCGCGGTATCGTTTGACCGCGCGATCATCGACATAATTGTTGCGAAACGAGCCGAAATAGAAACTGCCGAGCGGGTCGTTGCGGGGTCCTCCTGCATAGCCGGCATGGGCATAAATCCACAGCGACGAATTGTGCAATAGCAGCGGACGTCCGAACGAGACGCCTGCCTCGACTTTGGGGAAAAGCTCAGAATTGCCATAGTCCGCACTCGCGATCAGCTCCGCGCCGACCCCGCGTTCGTGATCGATCGAACCGAGCGACCGGGTTTCATTCTTGTAGCGCGCACCACCCTGGACCGCGAGCAGCTTGCTCGGCGAGCGGATATTCTGCGCGCCGGGAAGGGCCTCGAGGCCGACATAGCCGGCGACGTCGGCGAACAGGTCGAGCGTGCGCGGCGGATCGTAGATCCGGGTCTTGCGCCAGCCGACTGAGAGTGAATCGCCTTTGCGGCTCCGTTCGATCGGCCCGAACAGGTCGTAGAAGGACGTCAGATTGTGCCAGTAGCGAAGGCGCCAGTTGAGCGTTTGATAGTCGATCTCGGCGTGCAGGCGCTCCGACGCCGATCCTTTGCCGAACGGTGACACGCTGAAGTCGGCATTGAGCTGCTTGAACTGGAGCGGGTCTTCGATCGTGAAGTGATAGCCTATCGCCGGCTTGCCCTTGTAGCCGACCACCATCGGATACATCGCATCGAGCCGGCGCTCCTTCTCAGGGTAATATTTTCCGCGCTGCGTGATGAGTTCGTCGAGCGGCACCTTCGCGGGCGAACCGACCCCATAACTTTTCACTTCCGGGCGTGTCCGCGCGACTTCGGCGCCGAGGAAGGTTATCGTCCCCAGGTCATCGAGCGGCCTCGGCTGAATTCGCGATGGCGTGAAGCCGTCGCCCGCATAGTCGTAGACAATCAGCGAACCGTCGGCCTGAGGGATGGGCCGGAAAAAGCCCGTCGATGCGTTGGACATGGCCGCGAACTTCTGTGTGTCGAGATCGAGGCGATAGATGTTGGAGACGCCGGTGTAGTAGGCGCTGCCGTAAAGCGCCTTGCTATCCGGCGCGAAGACGAAGCTTTCGGGTGTCGACGGCGGCAGTTTGAGTTCCGCGATTGTCTGGGGTTCATTGCCCGACATCAGCTGTTCGATCGACCAGACGCGAACCGACTGATCGCCGTTCGACAGGCCGAGCGACGCCGACAGTTTCGTCCCGTCTGGCGAAATATCGAGATCGAACGGCGTCTGGTTATAGTCGAATGTATGAACCTGATTGAAGCCGGCGTAAGGCGGCGGGATCCTGACAATCGTCGAGAAGCCATTCTGGTGGCGGATCCCCCAGATCGACTTGTCCTTGGGATTGACGGCGATATCGCCGATCCGCGCGTCGTGCAGCAGCACCTTGCGTTTGCCCGTGTCGATCTCGATCGAAAGAATGTCGCGATAGGCGTAGTTGTCCTCGGTGTAGAAGGCCGTGCGACGATCAGCATCGTAAGCGAGCGACGTGACGCTGTAGAGCATCGATCCTTTGATGTTCGCCAGCTTTGAAGTCTTGCCGGTGTCGAGCGACAGGAGCCCGACATACGGCAATACGCCGGGATAACGGAATGCGCCGATCAGGCTGTTGGTCTTTGGATCGTAGAAGGACCGGGAAACCGACCCCAGCCCACGATTGCTGAGATGCTTGACCGGCGTGAAAGGGTAGCGCGCCAGCTCAGCCAGATTGGCGGCCTGGAATTTCCGCTCCCATGCGATCCAGTCGCTCCACACATGATCGAGCGGGGCCTTGAACACGCGCTTGAACTGGGTCGCGTAATAGCCCGCACTGTCGGCATCGCGCCGCAGCCATTGGGTAACCTTGTCCGGCCCATGGACGAGCGCGAGATAGGAGAAGAAGCGCGTCCCGTAGAGATAGTCGTTCACTCCGACCTGGAAATCGTTGGTGATGCCCTTCGATTCCAAGGCCAGCGGCGAGTAGATCGGCGTATTGTCGCGGACCTTCGCGCGGAACGCCATTTCGTCGTAAGCACCTTGGCCGCGCCCGAGACCGCCCGCCATCCATGTCTCCATGAACACGGCGCTGCCTTCCAGATACCAGCGCGGGGTGTTGACGCGCGGGGTCGCGAGATAATTATAGAGGATTGTCTCGGGGTGCGCTTCGACCGGCATCGGTTTGCCGTGAAAGAAGCGGCGCCATCGCGCATCGTGCGCGTTCCACACGTCCATTGTTGCGACGTGGGTGAACTCGTGGTTGCTCAGCGTGAAGAATCGTTCGCCCGGACTGAACGTCTCGTAATCCATCCCGAGCGGCGCGACGTCCAGCAGGACGGCATTGTTCGGCGAGGAACGTGCTGCCGCGTTGCCATAGTCGGAGAAGTCCTTGAGCAGGACGGTCGGCTTGTCCCACGGTTTCCACCCAAACATCTTCTCGTGGAAGCGCAGCGCGTTCACGGTCGCCCGGCCGACATACGGCGTCAGATAGGTTTGTGCGGGATCGAAGTAGAGCAGCGTGAAGTCGTTCGTACGCATCAGCGACAGGTCGATCTGCGGCAGGTCGTTCGCTGATTTAAGCCGAGTGGGGGGCGGATCCGCGACCGTGTCTGGTATCGAGGGTCCGGGCAAAGGTGCAGGGGCGGGCGTTGGCGCGCTTTGCCCCCATGCCGGTCCACTCGTCAGGACCAGTACCGCAAGAAGGGGAGCGAGCGACGACCGCGGGCGTTGCGGCCGGTGCCAACACATCTTTCTTACTGGGCGCTCACGATCGCGTTGGCAAAGGACGGGCTTCGGGCAGCGGCCGCAAACGACGGGTTCGAGATAAGCGACGAGAATGCCGGCATTCGGGCGAGTTGCGAGAAGGCCGCTGCATTCTTCGCGAAGGTGGCCAGGGCCTGCGGTTGCTGCGCCAGTTGCACAAACGCCTGCGGGCTCGATTGCATCATCGCAAAGGCCTGCGCGTTGGCGGAGATCGCATTGGCGACGCGCGCGTCGCTGGCCATCGCGGCCGACGCGCGGAGCTGGCTGGTAAATGCATCGGCGCTTTTTGCCATCGAGGCTAGCGCCTGAACATTCGCCGCAGCGGATCTGAACCCGGCCGCGTTCTGCACCATTGCGTTCATCGCCTGTGCGTTGGTTGCGACACGCATTGCCGATGCATCTTTCGCAAACGCGCTGAACGCCGCGGATTGACGAGCGAAGCTGGCGAACGCCTGTAAATCAGCCGCCATGCTGGCCATCGCAGCGCTGTCCTTTGCCATCGACTGGAAGGATGCGGCGGCGGACTTCATCTGCGGCATGCTGGCCTGCGCCGCCGCCTGCTGGAACGCGGCGCCGCTCTTCGCGAAGACGGCAAAGGCGGCCGAGTCCCGCGCCATTGCATTCATCGCTGCCGGATAGCGCGCCATCGAGGAATAGAAGGCCGCGTGTGACGCCATCTCGGCGAAGGCCTGAGGGTTTGCCGCCAACGCCGCGAACGCCTGCGAGTTTGCCGACATCGCACTTGCGACGCGCGCGTCACTCGCCGTCGCCTGCGCGTTGACGTGGGCAGCGGTGGAGGCCCGAAGCTGACTTGCGAAAGCGCCGGCATTTCTTGCCATCGACGCGAGCGCCTCGGGGTTGGTGGCGGCCACCTTGAACGTTGCAGCGCTACGCAGCATCGCGTCCATCGCCTGCGCACTCATCGCGACATTCATCGCGGCCACATTCTTGGAAAAAGCGCCGAACGCGACTGACTTTGCGGCAAGACCAGTGAAGGCCTGCGAGTCGGCGGTCATTCGCGACATCGCCGCACTATCCTTCGCCAACGCCTGGAACGAGGCGGCCGCCGACTTCATCTGCGGCATGCTGGCCTGTGCGGCTGCTTGCTGGAACGAAGCACTGCTCTTGGCAAACTGGGCGAACGCGGCGGCATTTTGCGCCATCGCGGCCATCGCCTGAGGATAGCGCGACAGCGCGGAATAGAAGGCCGCGTGTGACGCCATCTCGGCAAACACTTGCGAGTTTGCCGCCATGACCGCGAACGATTGCGAATTGGCCGCCATGGACGAGAACATCTGCGCCTGCGCCGCCGACGACGTCCGCGCGTCAGCGGCCGCGGCCTGAGCATGCATCGCAAGCAACTGGAAGGCGTTGGCATTCTTGGCGAGCACCTCGAATGCCTTCGGGTTTGCCGCCATGATTGCCATCGCCTGGCTGTTCTGGGCCAGGGCCGCAAAGCCGGGCTCGGAGGCAAGTGCCCGGAAGCTCGGATTATGCGCCATGACCTCAAACGCGTCGGTTTGCATGAGTTGCGGGATGGACGTGTCGCCCAGCGTCACGTCGGCAGCGCCGACCTGCGGCGCGATATAGCGCTGAGCCGGGGCAACCGTGCCTGCGGTCGGTCCAGTGAGGGGGTAAAGTCGCGCCACACCGAACGCGCCAGTTGCCACGATCAACGCGATCCCGGCGGTCGCCGCAATCTTCCTGCCTGAAATCCGTGCGGAGTCGCTGTCGCTGTCGAAACCCGAACCGGCCAATGTTGCGTCTGTCATGAGATTACCCCCAGGATAGGGCATTGCTCCGCCTACGGAACGATTATGTCAATACTTTGTTAATTTTCGCGTTAATGTAGGACGAAGTTTCGCTCACTTTAAAAGGCGCATGTCCGCACTTCATTCATGCCACAGTCGACGAACTATCGGACGTGAAGCCGGGCGAGCGCAATCCCTGCAAGGTTCTGGCTGCGCTTCACATGGCGGATACGGAACAGGGCAGCCGGGGGGCATAGCGCCGTGAACCGTAGCCGGTGCTCGACAGCCATGCCCCTGCATCTCGCCACGCCGTTCGCCTGCTGAACGACAGCAAGTGAGTCGCCCAGAAATAGTGGATTTGCGATCCCAAGCCGGGCAGCGATTTCCGTTGCGCCGATCAGCGCCAACCATTCTGCGTCCAAACTGGTCCCGGGGCCGAGCTCGCGCTGGATGTAGCTGTGTCCCCTGACGACTACGGCGGTTTCCATGCCTATTGGCCGGGGGCGGCAACCTCCGTCGAAATAGATTTTCACGCGGGGCGGCATTGCCATTCCCCGGGGGCAAGTCCGTCGAGTGCCCACTCCCCGATTTCCCAACGAACCAGCCGCAGCGTCGGGTGACCGACGGCCGCCGTCATCCGGCGCACCTGGCGATTGCGGCCTTCGCGGATCGTCAGCCGGATCCAGCAGTCGAATATGGTCTTGCGCACCCGGATCGGCGGATCACGCGGCCACAACATCGGGTCCGGGATCAGGTCGACGGCGGCGGGAAGTGTCGGGCCATCGTTCAATTGCACGCCGGTCCGCAGCGCATCCAGCGCGGACCCGGTGACGTCGCCTTCGACTTGCACAAGATAGGTCTTGGGCATCTTGTGCATGGGGTCGGCAATCCGTGCCTGAAGCCCTCCGTTGTCGGTCAGCAGCAACAGTCCCTCGCTGTCGAGGTCGAGCCGACCGGCCGGATAGACCTTCGGGACGTCGATGAAATCCGACAGAGTCTTTCGGCTCGAGCCGCCGGTGCCACGATCGGTGAACTGGCTCAGCACGTTGAACGGCTTGTTGAACAGGATAAGTGTCACGCGGCGATGTGCCCGGCAACACTGTAGGCCACCGCCTCGGCGACCTTAATGCCGTCGACCGCAGCCGACAATATACCCCCGGCATAGCCCGCGCCTTCGCCGGCGGGGAACAGGCCGGCAGTGTTGAGACTCTGGAAATCGTCGCCGCGGGTAAAGCGCACCGGAGAGGAAGTCCGTGTTTCCACTCCGGTCATGACGACGTCGGGATGGTCGTAACCGGCGATCTGGCGGCCGAATACCGGTATCGCCTCGCGCATCGCCTCAACGGCATAATTAGGCAGGCACGACGAAAGGTCGGTCGGGGTCACGCCGGGACGATAGGAAGGGACAATGCTGCCGAGTTCAGTGGATGCGCGGGCCGCAAGGAAGTCGCCGACGCGCTGTGCGGGAGCCTTGTAGCTCGAACCGCCAGCGACATAGGCGAGCGATTCCCAGTGGCGCTGGAAGGCGATTCCCGCAAGCGGATGCCCGGGATAGTCGCGCGCCGGATCGATCCCGACGACGAAACCCGAATTGGCGTTGCGCTCGTTGCGCGAATATTGGCTCATGCCGTTGGTGGCGACGCGCCCCTCTTCGGACGTCGCCGCAACCACCGTTCCGCCCGGGCACATGCAGAAGCTGTAGACCGTCCGCCCGTTCCGGCAGTGGTGCGAGATATGATATTCGGCAGCACCGAGGATCGGGTTGCCCGCGTCGATCCCGAAGCGTGAACGGTCGATCCATGATTGCGGATGCTCGATCCGCACCCCGATCGAAAAGGGCTTGGCCTCCACGAAGACCCCTGCCGCGTGGAGCATTTCGAACGTGTCGCGAGCGCTGTGCCCGACCGCCAGCACGACATTCTCGGCTTCCAGGTAACCCCCGTCGTGGAGGTGAAGCCCGCGCATTTGGCGCCCCCCATCGGGCCCGGTCGAAATATCGATCCCGTCGACGCGCGTGCCAAAGCGATATTCCCCGCCCAGTTCCTCGATCGTCGCGCGCAGGCTTTCGACCATCGTCACCAGTCGGAAGGTGCCGATATGCGGATGCGCCTCGGTCAATATCTCGGGCGGCGCTCCGGCCTTGACGAATTCGGTCAGTACCTTGCGATCGAGGTGGCGATTATCCTTGATCCGGCTGTAGAGCTTGCCGTCGGAAAATGTCCCTGCGCCGCCCTCGCCAAACTGGACGTTCGATTCTGGGTCGAGTACGCCGCGCCGCCACAGCCCCCACGTGTCCTTGGTCCGCTCGCGCACCACCTTGCCGCGGTCGAGAATGATCGGGCGATACCCCATCTGCGCCAGGATCAGCCCGGCAAACAGCCCGCAGGGGCCGGCGCCAATCACCACCGGCCGCTTCGCGTCGGCTGGCGCCTGGGCGACGAATTTATAGCTGGTGTTCGGTGTCAACTGGATGTTGCGATCCTTGCGGAAGCGGGCGAGCAAGGCGCCCTCGTCCTTCACGTTCACATCGATCGAATAGACCAGCACGATATTGCGATTGTCACGCGCGTCATGTGCCCGCCGCGCGACGACGTGGCGCACCAGTTTGCGCGGGCTGATGCGCAGCCGCTTGCAGATTGCGGCAGGCAGCGCCTCGGGCGGATGGTGCAGCGGCAGCGTCAATTCGGTCAGGCGAAGCATTCGGCAGCCTCTAGCCCGCGGTCACGGGTTCGCCAATCATGGCAGGTCGAGGAGCTGCCGACGTTGAAATCGCGCTAATTGTCCCCAAACAGGACCGGGTGAGTTCTTCGGCCTTGCGCGGAGCCGAACATGGTATATTTTTGTTAACCGAGATAAGCCCCTGGCGGTGAGTCGCGTTGGGAATGCTTGCGCTCGTCAGCCATGGGAGCTGATGAAAAAAACCTAAATTGTACAATAGTTTGCTCGATTGTACCTGTTTTTGGCGTGATGTATTCGAAACCGGGGGACTGGCTTGTCGGGGCGCGACATCTTTATTTCTTACAGTCGCGAGGATCGAACCGCCGCGCGTCATTTCGCCGAATGCTTCGAATCTGAAGGGTTCAGCGTGTGGTGGGACGCTGCGCTTCACTCGGGCGAGACCTTCGATGAGGTGATCGAGGCAGAACTGCGCGCGGCGCGCGCGGTCGTCGTATTGTGGTCACCGCGCTCGGTCGCCTCGCGCTGGGTCCGGGCCGAGGCGACGATGGCCGATCGCCGCAACAAGCTGGCGCCGGCGATCATCGAGCCATGCGACCGCCCGATCATTTTCGAACTGACCCACACCGCTGACCTGTCGAACTGGACCGGCGATCGCTCCGACGATCCCTGGCCCTCCTTCGTGAAGGACCTTCATCGTATTGTTGATCGCGGCAAACGCGCCGAAGCCGCCTCCCTCGCTGCGGTTGCGACTGGCGAATCAAGTCCGGTTGCCGAGCCCGCACGGATCGGCCGGTTTGTCGCGCCCGTCGTCGAAAAAAAGTCCGACTACCTGTCGAAGGGCAAGGTCGACGACCTGATGCTGGCATTGTCCAGCCTGCGCGAATCAATCGGTCAGCCGGTCGAGCGGCACGAAACGCCCGTCGCCGATGCCGAAAAGACTCAGTTTTACACGGGCGCTAGTGACTTCGATCTGTTCGGAGCCGATGAATTTCACTGTCTTGAAATGACCGTCGACGACAAGCTGGAGCAACGCTACGTCGTTAGCCCGCTCGGTCTGAAGATCGGACGCACTGCCCCGGCCGACATTGTCCTCGCCGATTCGCGCGTGTCGCGCACCCACTGCTTGGTCGAGCTGGCCGACGATCGTTTGCGTGTGTCGGACCTGAATTCGACCAATGGCACCTATGTCGATGGCGAGCGGGTCAATGGCGAGGCATTCCTGGCCATCGGGTCGATCCTCAAGGTCGGCAATATCTCGTTGACCCACGAACTGCGGACACGCGCCGACGTCTGACGCCGAGCAGCGGGTCGATCATCGACTCGCGGCGGTCTGTTTGACGAGATATTGCAGATAGGCGCGGGTTTGCTTGGCTTGCCCGATCATCCGGTCGGCATCGCGATCGGATCGGACCCCGCGCGATGAATCCCGCAGGCTATTGAGATAACGATCATAACCCCGCGCCAGCTGTACATTCTCCGGCGTACCCTTGCGGATGACCTGGGCGGCCATCGCGCGGCCGTCATCGACGATGGACTGCAATTGCCTGATTTTCGCGGCGGACCCAGCTGGGGTCGGCGCGACCGTGGCGACGGGCGCGACCGGCACCACCACGGGCGCGATTGTGGTCACTGCTGTTCGCTGTGCCTTTGCCGCCGCCGCTGCCTTCGCGGCTTTCGCAAGTTCGACGTCGGCGCGATCGTTTACCGCCTGACGATGAGCAGCCGATCCTAGAGCTGCAGCAAACGCTTGCGACTGGACAAGGGCATCGCGTGCTGCGGCAAGCGCTTGGCCCGGATCGGTCGCGGCTGCCGCTGCCTTGGCCGCCAACCGGACGCCGTCCAGCGCCGCCTGGACTTCACTTGCATTGCCGTTGGTGAGGCGCCGTGCCTTGGTCTCGCTGTCGCTGAGCAGGGCATTGGCGAATTCGACGTCGGTCGAAAAGGCAAGTTGCTTCATGCCCTCCGCCGCGCTCTTTGCTTCCGCAGCCTTGGTTGGGTCGCCAGACAGCGCACGGAGCGCCGCAAATTGCTTGCCCAGTTCGTCTCCGGCGGCGGCCAGGCGATCGACTGCGGCGCCCGGTGCACCGGCCGTCCGGGCATCGTTGGCGAGCGAATTCGTGGTCGCGGCGAGAGTTTCGACCGTCGCGGACGTCGAAGGACCGGACGCGCTGGCATTCCCGGCCGAGCTCGCGATTGCGCCACTATCGGGGCCTTTCCCCGACCCGCCACTCATGAATGCCCAGCCACCGGCTGCCGCCACGACCAGCGCAGCAATCCCGCCTCCGATCAGCAACGGCGAGCGGCGCTTGGCCGCCGGTGGACTCGCGGGCACTTTCGGCTTCTCGCGTCCCCGGTAAAGCGGCTCTTGCTCCGCGTCCTTCACAGCGAGGGGGACAACGGGCGCAACGGTTGGTTCGGGCGAAGTGGTGCCCTTGGGCTGCTTCGACGCAGCGATGACCTTGGCCAGCTTGGCCTTGTTCGACGCATTGGTGTCGTGTCCGGCGCGCTTGAATTCGACTTCACTGGGGTGATCGGGGACTTGGGTCTCGATCTTTTCGCCCGGCTCGAAATTCACCTCGGGCGGTGCGACCGGGGTGATCGCCTCGGCCATCTTGTCGTAACTGACGATGCGGGTGGCATCATCGTCAATCTCGACGATCGTCGAAGCCTTGCGTTTCTTGGGATCGCTATCGAACTGCTCGAGCCATGCGGCGATCGACCGCGGCCGATCATCGGGTCGGATGGTCATCGCCGAATCGATCGCGGCAAGAAAGCGCGGACTATAGCCCGGCCAGTGACCCTCGGCGAGCGGCCGTCCCTGCTCACCATGAAGACGCTCGAGAACCTCGGGTGGCTTTTCGCCGGCAACGCACTCGTACAGCACGACGCCCAAGGCATAAATATCGGTCCACGGCCCTTGCGGGTAGGTTTTCACATATTGTTCGATCGCCGCGTAGGGCGGGGTATGGAACGTCACCGAGGTGCTCGTCGCCTCGGCCGCCTCGAAGCGCGCCGATCCAAAGTCGATCAGCACCGGCCGGCCATCGGGATTGATCAGGATGTTGGGCGGCTTGATGTCGCGGTGGAGAACGCCGACGCGGTGGGCCCGGTCGAGCCCCTCGGCAATCGGCCTGATCATGTCGAGCAGGCTGCGCTCGTTGAATCGGGTGCCTTGCTTCAACAGGCGCGAAAGCGAATTGCCGTCCTCGAAATCCATTACCATGTAGGCGGTGCCGTGCACCTCGAACAGGCTGCGCACGTTGACGATGTTGGGATGGCGCGTCGGGGTAGACAGGTTCCACAGCAGCTTGGCTTCTTCGACGAACTTCTTGAGGCCTAGCGCGTGGACTTCCTCGGCATCGGAATCGATCGGGACGACGGTATCCTCGGCGTCGCGTTCGCTGATCGAACTGGGGAAATATTCCTTGATTGCGACCAGCTCGTCGAAATAAATCCCGCGTCCGCGATAGACGATCCCGAATCCGCCGACACCCAGCACATCTTCGAGTCGCCACTCGCGAAGGACGGTTCCTGGCGGTAAAGCCTTGTTACTATAGGCTTTGCTCATCGCCGTTTTCCCCCCAGCGCGATACAAAAAGTAAATCGCGTTTAGCTATACTTATCGCTACGCTGGCTGTCCAACCGGAGGGCCGGGGCCGAACGGGGCGCGCAGGTCAAATGGAGGCGGGGGGTAAAGCCATGGGTTTCGAATGCGTCAGTCGAACCGATGTCGGCCTTCGTCGCAAGATCAACGAGGATGCCGTCCTCGTGCGCACTCCGCGTGGTCTGTGGGTGGTCGCTGACGGGATGGGCGGGCATGAAGCCGGCGAAGTCGCCAGCGCGATGGTCACCGAAGCACTGTCGCTCCTCCACCCCGTCGAGAATCTGGAGAATTTCGTCGAGCAGGCGGTGGTTGCGCTTGGCGAGGTCAATCATCGATTGATCGAATTGGCACGAACCGACACCGGCGGGCGAACGATTGGCAGCACGGTGGTCGGGCTCGCCATTCGCGGCCGCGAGTATCGCTGCTTCTGGGCAGGCGACAGCCGCGCCTATCGCGTGCGCTCGGGTCATATCGTGCAGATCAGCCGCGATCACAGTCTGGTCCAGGACCTCGTCGAAGCGGGAATGCTCAACGCTGACGAAGCCCAGCACCATCCTCAGGCCAATGTCATCACGCGCGCGGTCGGCGTGACCGAGCGGCTTAAGATCGACACAGCCGGCGGTGACGTCCGGCCCGGCGACCTGTTCCTGATCGCCAGCGACGGGCTGACCCGGGTGGTCGAGGACGCCGAGCTGGCGGCCGAACTGTCTAGTGGACCACCCGCCGAGGTGGCCGACCGCCTGATCGCCACGGTTCTTGCTCGCGGCGCCCCCGACAATGTGTCGCTGATCATCATCTTGGTCAGTTGAGCCCGCCCGACGCATGAGCGAAGCCTCCGCCCCCGCGATCGCGCTCGACGCCGATCCGCGTCCGCGCCAGCCGCTTGGCCTGCTCGTCGCCTATGCGCTGGCCTGGGCTGGGGGGTGCATCGCCTACACGCCTTTCCTGACCGTCCTCCTGCCCCAGCGGCTGACGGTGCTCGCCGGTAATGGCGACGTCCGCTGGCTCGGGCTCATCGCCACCGTTGGCGCGATTGCCGCCAGCCTCGGCAATATCTTTTGGGGCTGGCTCAGCGACCGGCTCGGCCACCGCCTGCGGCTTTCGGCAGTGGGGCTCGTCGCCTTCGCCGCCACTACCGTGCTGGTCGCCCGCGCGGAAACGCCGCTCCACCTCGTCGCCGCGGTTGCGCTGTGGCAGGTCGCGCTCAACCTGTTGCTCGCCCCGCTCGCCGCTTATGCCGCCGACCGCGTGCCCAATGCGCAAAAGGGACTGCTTGGCGGGCTGCTCGCGGTCGGTCCGGGGATCGCCGCAACCTCGCTGGTGGGGATCGCGCTCCTCCCTGACCGGCTCGATGCCCAGCTCGCGCTGATCGTCGCCATAACCGCCGCCGCCACCGCGCCGCTATTCCTGATGCGCCGACGCGGCGCCCCCGCCAGGCTCGACGCGCCGCATATCCCCTCGACCCCGAAATCGCGCGCGACGCTGATCCAGCTGTGGCTCGCGCGGCTGGCGGTGCAGGTCGCCGAAGGGCTGCTGTTCCTGTTCCTTTACTATGCGCTTCGCCGCCTGACCGGGGGGCAGCTCAGCCTTGGTCGCTATGCGCTGACCGCCGCCGCCGGGCAGCTGGTCGCCATCCCCGTCGCACTCGCCGTCGGGCGCTGGTCTGACCGCAGCGGGCGACGGCGCGGGCCGCTGCTTGCAATGATCGCGCTGATCGCGCTGGGCCTCGCGACGATGGCCGCGGCGGGTAACTGGACGGTGGCGGTGATTGGCTATGCGCTGTTCCTGATCGGGTCGAACAGCTTCCTCTCGCTCCACTCGACCTTCGCGATGCAGCAACTCGTCAACCCGCGCCACCATGGCCGCGACCTTGGCCTGTTCAACCTCACCAACACGCTGCCCGCGCTGGTCACCCCGCTGCTTGCGGTCAGCGTGATCGGGGCGATCGGCTATTCGGGGCTGCTCGCATGCCTGGCAGCGGTGATGATCGTCCCGGCGCTGCTCGTCGCCCGCCTCGACCTTGCCTGAGCGGGGCTGCTAGGGTCGGAATTGCTAGAGACGGGCACGACGGGGGAGAGACGAGTGGCGCGGACACGGGCGGCAGACTATCCCGAGCGGCGCGAAGCGATTGTCGAGCGCGCCGCCGAGCTGTTCGCCTCGCGCGGCTTCAACGGCGCCAGCATGGCCGACCTCGCGGCTGCGTGTGACACCTCCAAGTCCCTGCTCTACCATTATTATCCATCGAAGGAGGACCTCCTGTACGCGGTCATGCTGGGCCATATCGACCAGCTCGTCGGCGATGTTGCAGCGGTGGGCACGGGTGACGCGAAGACTCGCCTCGGGCGCATCCTCCACGCCTTCATGGGCCATTATGTCGGCGCCGCGAGCCGCCAGAAGGTGCTGCTCAACGACCTCGCTCACCTGCCCGACGAAAAGCGCGCCAGCATCATCGCCAAACAGCGTGAGATCATTGCGGCGGTCCAGTCGCTGCTGGTCGAACTCGACCCTGCGCTTGTCGCCGATCACACCGCAGCGCGTGTGCGCACGATGCTGCTGTTCGGAATGATCAACTGGACGCACACCTGGTATGATCCGGCAGGGCCGGTGTCCGCTGACGAGATCGCTGATCAGGCCTTGGCCCTGATCTCCTCCTAACCGTCGAAATCCAGCTCGACCTCGTCGGTCAGCGGCACGGCCTGGCAGGTCAGGATGAACCCGTCGGCCAGTTCCTCCGCGCTCAACCCGTAATTGGCTTTCATCGTCACCTTGCCGCTGATCAGCCGCGCGCGGCAGGTCGCGCACACCCCGGCCTTGCACGCGAACGGCGCCGGCATTCCCGCCGCGCGGGCATTGTCGAGGATGCTGCCCTTGTCGGCGTCAAAGACAATCGACCGCGTCCGCCCCTCGAGCGTCAATCGCACCCGCCGCCCCTCGGCGGCCTGCTCGACGACGCGATTGGCCGCCGCTTCGGCCCCCGTCACCCGCCCGGCCGTAAAGCGCTCGATCAGGATCCGTGCCCGGGCCACGCCAGCCTCCAGCAACCCCGCCTCGACCGCGTCCATCATCGGCCCCGGCCCACAGATGAACGCAGCGTCGATCGCCGTGGGATCGACCAGCGCGCCAAGCACCTGCGCAATCTTGGCCACATCCAGCCGCCCGTTGAACAGGTCGACATCCTCCTCCTCATCTTCAAGGAAGTGGTAGATCTGCAATCGCCCCATGTAGCGGTTCTTGAGCGCGGCAATCTCTTCCAAAAACATGATCGAGGCTGACGAGCGGTTGCCATAGAGCAGCACGAAATCGCTCAGTGGCTCTGCGACCAGCGCAGCCTTCATCAGCGACAGGATCGGGGTAACTCCGGACCCGCCGGCGAACCCGGCATAAGTCGCCCGCCGCCCCGCATCGAACGTCCAGGTGAAGCTGCCATGCGGGGGCATGACGTCGATCATGTCGCCCGGCTTGAGGCTGGCATTGGCCCAGGTCGAAAAAACACCCCCCGCAATCTGCTTGATCGCGACCCGCACTTCGCCGTCGTGCGGGGCGACGCACAGTGAGTAGTTGCGGCGGATATCCTCGCCGTCGATCTCGGTGCGGAGCGTAAGATGCTGGCCGGGCCTGAAGGCAAAGGCGCCGCGCAACTCGTCGGGCACGTCGAACCGCAGCGAAATCGCATCGTCGATCTCGCGCCGTACCTCGGCGATCCTGAGCTGGTGGAAAGCGGCGGACATCCAGCCTCCTAGTGACACTTGAAGCGGTCAAACGGTTCGAGGCAATCGGTACAGCGCCACAGCGCCTTGCACGGGGTCGACCCGAACCGACTGACCTCCACCGTCGCGATCGATCCGCATTGCGGACAGGTAACGACGTCGCTCCCGCGCGGCGACGGCGGGGCGATGCCGTAAGCGAGCAGCTTCGCGCGGCCGGCCTCGCTGATCCAGTCGGTCGTCCACGGCGGCGACAGCACGGTCTCGACCTGCACCCCGCGAAACCCCGCCTCGTCGAGCGCGGCCCGGACCGATTGCTCGATCACCAGCGTAGCGGGGCAGCCGGTGTAGGTCGGGGTGATCAGCACTGCTGGCGGATCGCGCCGCACCCCTCGGACAATGCCCAGCTCGATCACCGACACCACCGGGATCTCGGGGTCGGGAACGGTCGCGAGCGTGGCCATGATCGCCGCTTCCGCGCGCTCGTCGAGGATCACCACACCGCATCGGGATAGGAGCGCGGCAGGTACTGCATCGTCGCCAGCAAATGCCCGAGATGCTCGCTATGGTGGCCCACTCGCCCGCCGCGGATGGCATAGGGCAGGGGCGGGATCTCCATCCCGGCTTCGGCAAAAGTCTTCGCGAGCGCCGCGTCGAACGCCGGGCGCAATGCCGTCCGATCGACCGCTATCCCTTGCGCCACCAGTCCGCGTTCAATCTCGTCCATCGCGAACAATTCGTCGACGAAGCGCCAGTGCCAGTCGAACCCGGCAATCATCCGGGCGCGGCTCTCCTCGGTCCCGTCGCCCAGCCGAACGACCCAGTCGGCCGACAGCTCGGCATGATAAGTCACTTCCTTGACCGCTTTCGCTGCAATCTCGGCAATCCGCGCATCGCTCGACCGGGTCAGCGCCTCGAACAGCAGCAGGCTGTAGGTCGAGAACAGAAATTGCCGCGCCATCGTCTGCGCAAAATCGCCGTTGGGCTGCTCGACCAATAGACAGTTGCGAAACGCCAGCACGTCGCGGTGGAACGCCAGCCGGTCGCCGTCGCGGCCCTTGCCCTCGACCTCTCCCGCAGTGTTGAGGAACAGCGTCGCCTGCCCGATCAGGTCGAGCCCGATGTTGGCGAGGCTCAGGTCGACCTCGACCGAAGGCGCATGGCCGCACCATTCGGCCAGCCGCTGCGCCAGGACCAGACTGTCGTCGCCTAGCCGCAGCAGATAATCGACATGCGCTTCGTTGCGCGACGCGGCGTGCATGTCCCCGATCGCGCCATCGTGGGAGGCCCGTTCGGCGGCGCGAATATCGTCGGGCTGGATCGTCGGAAGCGACGGCATCACATATGCTTCAATTCGTCGGGCAGGTCATAGAAGGTCGGGTGGCGATAGACTTTGTCCGCCGCGGGCTCGAACAGGGAGGCGCTGTCGCCCGGGTCGGATGCGACAATATCGGTCGACCGCACGACCCACATGCTGATCCCCTCCTCGCGCCGGGTATAGGCGTCGCGCGCATGACGAATCGCAAGCTCGGCGTCGGGGGCGTGGACCGACCCGACGTGGCGATGGCTAAGTCCGCCCCGCGCGCGAAGGAACACCTCCCACAAGGGCCAGTCCTTGCTCATTACGCCGCCTGCTTCTTCGCCACGCGCTTGGCCTCGTGCGCGTCGGCCGCCTCGCGCACCCAGGCGCCGTCGTCCCACGCCTTGCGCCGGGCGAGCAGCCGTTCCTTGGCCACCGCGCCTTCGCCGCGCACCACAGCGTAAAATTCGTCCCACTCGATCGCGCCGAAATCATACCCCGACTTTGCCTCGTTCCACTTGAGGTCCGCGTCGGGCAGCGTCAGCCCGATCAGCTCGGCCTGCGGCACCGTCGCATCGACGAATTTCTGACGCAGCGCGTCATTGGTGTCGCGCTTGATCCGCCAGCGCATCGACCGCTCGGTGTTGGGACTATTGTCATCGGGCGGGCCGAACATCATCAGGCTCGGCCACCACCAGCGGTTGAGCGCGTCCTGTGCCATCGCCCGCTGCTCGGCTGTCCCCGCCATCATCGCCATCATGATCTCGTAACCCTGGCGCTGGTGGAAGCTTTCCTCCTTGCACACCCGCACCATCGCGCGGGCATAGGGGCCATAGCTGGTGCGCTGCAGCGGCACCTGGTTCATGATCGCCGCGCCATCGACCAGCCAGCCGATCGCACCGATATCCGCCCAGGTCAGCGTCGGGTAATTGAAGATGGTCGAATATTTGGCCTTCCCCGAATGAAGCGCCTCGATCATTTCCTGCCGCGACGTGCCAAGCGTCTCGGCCGCGCAATAGAGATAAAGCCCATGCCCGGCCTCGTCCTGGATCTTGGCGAACAGGATGGCCTTGCGCCGAAGCGAGGGTGCCCGGCTCAGCCAATTACCCTCGGGCAGCATGCCGACGATTTCGGAATGAGCATGCTGCGAAATCTGCCGCACCAGCGTCTTGCGATACGCCTCGGGCATCCAGTCCTTGGGCTCGATGAACTCGTCTGCCGCAACCCGCGCCTCGAACGCTTCGACCAGCGCGGGGTCCTCGCGCTCGATCGGGGTGGGAGCAGTCTTGCCAAGCTCGGTCGTGTACATCGTGCCTTCTCCAGCCGCCGCGATACAATTAACCGACCGATCGGTCAATGAATCAGCTAAACACGTTCAATCACCATCGCGATCCCTTGCCCGACCCCGATGCACATCGTGCACAGCGCCAGCCTGCCCCCACTCCGCACCAATTCCTCGGTTGCCGTCAGCACCAGCCGGGCGCCCGACATCCCCAGTGGATGACCAAGTGCAATCGCGCCGCCATTGGGGTTCACATGCGCCGCGTCGTCGGGCAGCCCCAGCGCGCGGAGCACCGCCAGCCCCTGCGCCGCAAACGCCTCGTTGAGCTCCACGACATCGATCTGCCCGATGGTCAGCCCGAGCCGCTCGAGCAGTTTCTGCGACGCCGGCGCCGGCCCGATCCCCATGATCCGCGGCGGCACCCCGGCAACCGCCGTCCCCAATATCCGTGCGCGCGGGGTCAGCTCGTGGCGCGCCGCCGCCGCCTCGCTCGCCACGATCATCGCCGCCGCGCCGTCGTTGACCCCCGACGCATTGCCCGCTGTCACCGTCCCGTCGGGCCGAACGATCGGCTTCAGCTTCGCCAGCGCCTCGACACTCGTCTCGCGCGGATGTTCGTCGCGTGACACCATGATCGCATCGTCCTTGCGCTGCGCCACCGACACCGGGACAATCTCGGCTTCGAACCGCCCGTTCGCCTGCGCCGCACTCGCCCGCCGCTGGCTCTCCGCCGCGAACCGGTCCTGGTCCTCGCGGCTCACCCCAAACTCTTTGGCGACATTTTCGGCCGTCTCGGGCATCGAATCGACGCCATATTGAGCCTTCATCAACTTGTTGACGAACCGCCACCCGATGGTCGTATCAAACACCGCATTGGCCCGGGCAAAGGCGCTCTCGGCCTTGGGCATGACGAACGGCGCGCGGCTCATGCTTTCAACTCCGCCGGCGATGATCAGCGCAGCTTCACCCGCCTTGATCGCCCGCGCGGCGATCCCGACCGCGTCCATTCCCGATCCGCACAGCCGGTTGATCGTCGCCCCCGGCACCTCGACCCCCAGCCCGGCGAGCAGCCCCGCCATCCGCGCGACGTTGCGATTATCCTCCCCCGCCTGGTTGGCGCAGCCGAGGATCAAATCGTCGACCAGGGCCCAGTCGAGCCCCGGGTTGCGCGCCTTCAAAGCCGCCAGCGGCACTGCCGCAAGATCGTCGGGCCGCACCATCGCCAAGGACCCGCCATAGCGCCCGATCGGGGTCCGCACGGCATCGCAGATAAAGGCATCGGTCATCGCGGGATCCTCGTCCGTTTAGGCTTGCCATCGCGTAGCGGCGGCCTTGCTGCTTGCCAATAATTCGCCGACCGGGCAGTCAGATAATGACCGATGGAGTGACAATGGCCTACGAGACGATCCTGTTCGGCATCGATGATGGCGTTGCCCGGCTAACCCTCAACCGCCCCGACCGGCTGAACAGTTTCACCGCCGCGATGCATGGCGAGGTCGCCGAGGCGATGACGGTGGTCGAAAACGACCCGGCAATCCGCGCGCTGCTTCTCACCGGCGCCGGACGCGGCTTTTGCGCCGGGCAGGACCTTGCCGATCGCGCCGTCACCCCGGGCGATGCCCCGGTCGATCTGGGCGAGTCGGTCGATCTTTACTGGTCCCCGCTCATCCGCCGCCTCGCGACCCTGCCCAAGCCAATTGTCTGCGCGGTCAACGGGGTCGCCGCCGGGGCCGGGGCCAATATCGCGCTGGCGTGCGACATCGTCATCGCCGCGCGCTCGGCGAAATTCATCCAGTCGTTCGCCAACATCGGGCTGATCCCGGACTCGGGCGGAACGTGGATCCTCCCCCGCCTCGTCGGGCAGGCTCGGGCACTCGGCCTTGCACTGACCGGCGAGCCGCTCCCCGCCGAGAAGGCCGAAGCCTGGGGCCTGATCTGGAAATGCGTCGATGATGACGCACTGGAGGCCGAAGCCCTCGCCCTTGCGGCCAAATTCGCTGCCGGCCCGACGCGGGGCCTCGTCGCGACCAAGTCGCTGATCCGCGGATCGAGCCTCCACAACCTCGACGACGAGCTCGACCGCGAGCGTGACATGATGCGCGAGCTGGGCTTTTCCGACGATTATCGCGAAGGCGTCGCCGCCTTCCTCGCCAAGCGCGCACCGACCTTCACCGGTCGTTGAAGGACCTGATTTCATGACCCTGATGCTCAAGAATTACGCCGCCGACAGCTGGATCGGATCGACCGGCAATACCGCCGCGATCCGCTCCGCCCTGACTGGCGCCGACATCGCCCGCACCGGCAGCGACGGGCTCGATTTCGCGGCGATGATCGACCATGCCCGGACGGTCGGCGGCCCGGCTCTCCGCGCCATGACCTTCCACCAGCGCGCGCATATGCTCAAAGCCCTCGCCACCGCGATCATGGCGCGCAAGGAGGAATTATACGCTCTCTCGGCCTCGACTGGCGCGACCCGCAAGGACGGCTGGATCGATATTGAGGGCGGCGCGGGGACGCTGTTCACCATGTCGTCGAAGGGCCGCCGCGAGCTGCCCGACGATGTCGTGCTGGTCGACGGCGACGTCGAGGGAATCGGCCGCGCCGGGACCTTCATCGGCCAGCATATCTATACTTCGCTCCAGGGGGTCGCGGTCCACATCAACGCCTTCAACTTCCCCGTGTGGGGAATGCTCGAAAAGCTCGGGCCTACCCTGCTCGCCGGGGTCCCGGCGATCGTCAAGCCGGGCACCGCCACCGCCCATGTGACCGAGGCGGCGGTACGGATCATGGTCGAGAGCGGCGTTCTCCCGCCGGGCGCGCTTCAGCTGATTGTCGGCTCGGTCGGCGACCTGCTCGACCATCTGACCTGCCAGGACGTCGTCTCCTTCACCGGCTCGGCGGCGACCGCGATGAAACTCCAGGCGCATCTCGTCATTGCCCGCGAAAGCGTGCGCTTCATCGCTGAACGCGACAGCCTCAACGCCACCGTGCTTGGCCCCGACGCTGGCCCCGGCACCCCCGAGTTCGACCTGTTCATCGCCGAAGTCGTCCAGGAAATGACCACCAAGGCGGGGCAGAAATGCACCGCTATCCGCCGAGCCTTCGTCCCCGCTGCATGGCTCGACGCCGCCGAGGATGCGCTCAAGGCCCGCCTCGCCAAGGTTGTCGTCGGCGATCCTTCGGTCGACGGCGTGACGATGGGCGCGCTCGCCGGGCAGGGCCAGCTTGCCGACGTCCGCGCCCAGGCCCGCAAGATCGGCAGCCAGGCCCGTCTCGTGTTCGGCGACTATGATCATGTCGAACCGCGCGGAGTCGCCGCAGGGCAGGGGGCATTCATCACCCCACTGCTGTTCCGCGCCGATGACCCGTGGACCTCGGCCCTCGTCCATGACGTGGAGGCGTTCGGCCCGGTCGCCACCCTCATGCCCTATCGCGACCTTGCCGACGCCATTGCGCTCGCCAATCGCGGGCTCGGCAGCCTCGTCGTGTCGATCTTCACCCATGACCCCGCCGTCGCCCGCGACTTCGTTATCGGGGTCGGCGCGTGGCACGGGCGGATCGTCCTGATCGACCGCGACAGTGCCGCTGAATCAACCGGCCACGGCTCGCCGCTGCCGATGCTGATCCACGGCGGCCCCGGCCGCGCCGGTGGCGGCGAGGAAATGGGCGGCGTGCGCGGGGTCAAGCACTACATGCAGCGCACCGCGCTTCAGGGCAGCCCGCGGATCCTCAGCTCGGTCGTCAACCGCTGGCTCCCCGGCGCCCCGCGTCACCACGACGGCCCGCACCCCTTCCGCTTGCGCTTCGACGAGCTCGCCATCGGCCACTGCTTCGACAGCAAGTCGCGCACCGTCACGCTCGAAGATATCGAGCATTTCGCCGACTTTACCGGCGACACTTTCTACGCGCACATGGATGAGGACGCAGCGGCGGCGAACCCCTTTTTCCCCGGACGCGTCGCGCACGGCTATCTCATCCTGTCCTTCGCCGCGGGCCTGTTCGTCGACCCGGCTCCCGGCCCCGTCCTCGCCAACACCGGGCTCGACTCCCTGCGCTTCGTGAAGCCCCTCGTTCCCGGCGAAAGCATGAAGGTGGCACTGACCGTCAAGGCCAAGACCAGGCGTAACGATGACTATGGCGAGGTCCGCTGGGCGGTCGTCGTGACCGATGGCGGAGACGCCACATTGGCCACGTACGAATTGCTCACGATGGTCGCTTTTTGAGACCATCTTCAAGGCGCGCGCGGATCATGCTATGAAACCCCAGCGGGGGCGCGGGGCGACGTGAAGAAAATCATTCCATTCCTGATAGTTGCAACCATTTCCGGGCCAGTTTCTGCGACCGATTTCGGGATCCGCCAGCTCGGCCCGTCAAGGCCTCGCGCGGCACGTTCGATACCGTCTCCGACCGTGTCGCCTTCTCCCTTCCGCCAAGGCCCGGTCGACGTCCATTCGGCGTCGCTCCTCGGCGCGCGTTTCGGTCGCATCACCAGCATCCTGCGCTCGTCGGCGCATAACCGCGCGGTCGGGGGAGTCGCCAACAGCTACCACCTCCACGGCCGCGCGATCGACATCGCCCGCCGCCCCGGGGTGACCCACCGCCAGATCGACGCCGCGCTCCGCGCCGCCGGCTTCCACCTGCTCGAATCGCTCGACGAGGGCGATCACAGCCACTTCGCCTTCGGGTCCGGCGCCGGCTCACGGCTCCGCGCCCCCGTGACCATCGCCCAGGTTCAAGAGCTGACCCGCTGGGGAATAGTCTACGCGCCGCGCTAGGCTGCCTTGCGCGAAGGGAACGCACCCGCCGCCTGCGCATTAACCAATTGACAATCGCTCTGGCCTCATAGCCGGTACAGGCGCGGCATTTGGCAAGGACGGCAGGTTGATTGCTCCCCGGTTTCAGCAACATTTGCATGCCCGCTCGGCGGTGCTGCTCGCCACGCTTGAAAGCCGGTTCGACCGAATCATGGGCTGCTGGCTGCTTCTTGCCGGGCTGGCCTGTGCTCTCCGCCTCAAATCGACTCCGCTGCTGACGCATCCTACCCTCTCGCTGGTTACTCCCTATCTGCTGCTGATTGTCGCCCCGGTCGTCTCGGCGTTGCTCGCGCTGCGCTGGTTCCGCGACGGCGACACCATGGCCCGCCCGATGACCGCGCCCGGCGGCTGGCTTGGCTGGACGCCGCTGTCGATCGGCGATGCGCGCCGCCATCCACTTTATGGGACGACCGGCTTGATGGTCTCGCTGCTCATCGGCATGCTCCTCAACGTCCCCGTCCGCGCTGCCGAATATCTCGCCTCCAGCCCGCCGATCCCCGAGCTTGCGCCCAGCTGGCTGGCGACCCTCCATGTCATGATGAGCTTCGACGTTGTCCTGTTCACCAGCCTCTATGCGATCGCCTTCGTCGCCGGCCTTCGTCGCGCTCCGCTGTTCCCGGTGCTGCTGATGACCATCTGGGCGCTCGACCTGATCATGCAGGTCGCGATCGCCACCGCCGTCGGGACCACCCCCGGGCTGCCGCCCGCCGTGGCCGCCGCGCTCCACGGGCTGCTCGACGGGAATGCCAAGAAGGTGCTGATCAGCATTGCCATCTGGCTCCCCTACCTGATCCTGTCGACGCGGGTGAATGTGACCTTCCGTCACCGAGTCGCCCTCTAACGCCACCGCTGCTGCAGCATAAATGCCCCGAATCGCATGGCATAAAGGCAACGCTTGACGCGCGGAGTCCCGGATCGGAACGCCGCTTCCCATCACAAGTTAAGAAAAATTCGCTGCATTTGCAACGTCTTGCATTGCACTGCGCAACTGACATTGGCCTACGCCGGACAATTGGTTGACAGCGGATTAACTAAAGCAGATCAAATAATAAGCTAAGCGGCTCGGGAGCTTGCTGGGCGAAGACTGCGTAAATGCCGCTGTTCGGCCCTTTGTTTTCGCACTTGAAATCTCGACACCGCGATGCGCGAAAAATCTCGCACCGGGGGCGGCGCGAGCACAACAAAGGGACGATGACATGACGACTTTTTTCAAACTCCTGAAGGATGACTCCGGCGCGGCTGCGGCCGAATATGCGCTGATCCTGGCGATCGTCGGATCGGCGCTCGCCGTCGCGGCCTACACGCTTGGCAATACGATTTCGGCCGCGATGAACAAGGCCGGAAGCCGCATCACGACTTGTCAGTCTGGCTCTTGCTAATGGGAGTGGGCCGCCTTCGGGCGGCCCGCTCGCCAGCGAAGTTACACTGAGTTGGGCTCCTTAATCGCCCATTGCGTGGACTTAAAGCGCAGGCAGTTGGGGCACTACAGAGGGACATCGACATGAAAACTTTTTTCAAACTATTGACGGATGATTCCGGCGCTGCTGCGGCCGAATATGCGTTGATCCTGGCAATCGTCGGCTCGGCGCTTGCCGTTGCTGCCTATACGCTCGGCAACACCATCTCGACCGCCATGAATACGGCGGGAAGCCGCATCACGACCTGCCAGTCGGGCAGCTGCTAATCGGACTGGGTCGCCTTCGGGCGGCCCACTTCGCTTGAACAGGTTACGTTAAAGTCGCGTGGGGGATGGCAATGCTAAAGCGTCAGACGATGATCGCACTCGGCGTCGCAGTCCTGCTTGGCCTGGTCGCGGTATATCTCGCCAACGCTTTCCTGTTGGGGACCGAGCGCCGAGCCGAACTGACGGGCAGCACCCGCGTCGCGGTCGCCGCTGTTCCGCTAACCTATGGCGTCGACGTCACGCCCGACAAGGTCCGCTTTGTCGACTTCCCCAACAGCAGCATTCCGCCGGGAAGCTTCACCACGCTGGCTGCGCTCTTGCCTGATGGCAAGCATCGCGCCGCGCTGGTCCCCATCCAGGTCAACGAACCGATCCTGGCCACGAAAATATCTGGCGAGGGCAAGGGTGCCTCGATCGCCGCGCTGCTGCCCGACGGCAAGCGTGCTGCGGCGGTGCGCATCAACGACGTCTCGGGCGTCGCCGGCTTCATCCAGCCCAATGACTCGGTCGACGTGCTGATCACACGGCGCGCCGTCGGCACTAATGTCGGCGACCAGCGGCTGACCGATGTCCTGCTCCAGAATGCGCGGGTCATCGCGATTGACCAGGACAGCAAGGGCGAAGAGGCCAAGGCGACCGTCGCCAAGACCGCTACGCTCGAAGTCACCCCGCTCGACGCGCAGAAGCTGGCGCTGGGTCAGGACGTCGGCACGCTCAGCCTGGTTTTGCGCAAGCCCGGCGATGACCAGAACAGTGCGACGGTCGAAACCGTCAGCCTGGCCGACCTGCGCTATAATCGTTTCGGCAGCATGGCTGTGGCAAGCGCGGCCACGCCGGGCGCAGTACCCGTGCGGGTCGCGGCGCCGGTGCGGATCGTCCGTCGGACGGTCGTTCGCCAGGTCGCCGCGCGGCCGGCGCCGCAACGCCAGACCGACAATATTGAAATCGTCCGCGGTACCAAGGGCGACAGTTATGAGGTGGGACGCAATGGCTATTGATCGGCTGACCGGCGTATTGCTCGCCGCCCTTGCCAGCGTTGCGCTGCCGCTGCCCGCCGCCGCGCAGGTCGCCTCGGTCAACGTCGCCGACGGGGTCAGCGCAGGCTCGCTCGAAGTGCCCGTCAACAAAAGCCAGGTGCTTCGCGTCGACCGGCCGTTCGCCAAGGCGCTGGTCGGCAATCCCGACATCGCCGACGTGCTGCCGCTGACCAACCGCTCGCTCTATGTGCTGGGCAAGAAGAATGGCACCACCAGCCTTACCCTCTATGACCGTTCGAGCAGCCTCATCGCGGTGATGGACGTCGTCGTCGGGCCCGACGTCACCACGCTCAAGCGCCAGCTGTCGGAGATGATCCCCGGCGACCAGATCGGCGCGCACATCTCCAATGATTCGATTGTCCTCGACGGCATCGTCTCGAGCGGCCCCGCCGCCGATCGCGCGGTCCAGTTGGCCGAAACCTATGCCCCGGGCAAGGTCGTCAACATGATGTCGGTGGGCGCCGCACAGCAGGTCATGCTCGAAGTCCGCTTCTCCGAAGTGAAGCGCTCGGCGCTGGCGCAGATTGGGCTGGGCCTCGGCGTGCAGCGAGGAACGAGCCTGACCGGCGTGAGCGGCGGCGGCGCCAGTCTTTCCCAGAACGCCGACACCGGGCTTAACGAACTGAAACTCGGCGCGATCACCGGTGGCTTCGGGATCATCAGCCGCGCCTTCCGCGCATTCGGCGCCAATTTTAACGCCACCCTCGATGCGATGGAGCGCAAGGGCGCGATCACCACGCTTGCCGAACCCACGCTCGTCGCGCTGTCGGGCGAGACCGCAAGCTTCCTTGCGGGTGGCGAGTTTCCCGTGCCCGTGCTCCAGAATGGCGGCGGAGGAGGCACCGGTGGCAATGGCGGCGCCTTCACTGTTGAGTATAAACCGTTCGGGGTCAGCCTTGCCTTCACCCCCACGGTGCTGGCCGACGGTGTCATCAACATGGTTGTTGCGCCCGAGGTCAGCTCGATCGACCCGACCGCGTCGATTGTCATCAACAACCTCACCATCCCCGGGCTCCAGACCCGCCGCGCCAAGACCACGCTCGAGCTTCGCGATGGGGAAAGCTTCGCGCTGGCCGGGCTCATCCGCAAGGATTTCCAGGACACGGTGCGCCAGATTCCCCTGCTCGGTTCGCTGCCGATCATCGGCGCGTTGTTCCGCTCGACCGGGTTCCAGCATGAAGAGACCGAGCTGGTCATCATCGTCACCCCGCACCTCGTCCGCCCGGTTCGCGCCGGGGCGTTGAAGCTGCCGACCGATCGCGTGACTCCGCCCAACCAGGCCGACCTGCTGCTGCTCGGCCGGACCGACACCGGCGTGCCGGCAGGCGGCGCCTTCTTCGACCGGTCTGCGCCGCCACCACCCCCGCCACCGGGCCGCCCGGTTTCGGCGCTTCCGGGCAAGAACGACCTCGCCGCGACCCCGCCCGCAGCGCCCGCTGGCCCGATCGGCTTTGAAAAGGATTATGGCCATGTCCTGTAAGGTCATCGGAATCGCACTTGCCGCGCTGCTGCTGGCCGGGTGCAATACCACCCACAGCGTAATCGGCAGCGAGGACAAGCGCTTTGGCGAGGCGGTCAAATATGACCTCGCGATCCAGACCATTAATCCCGATCCGGTCTATGCCGCCGACGGTGCCCAGCCCGGTGACAGCGGGGCACAGGCCGCCGCCGCAACCAAGCGCTATCGCACCGACGCGGTGAAGAAGATCGAGGAAATCAAGACCAGCAACAGCACCAACGGCAGTGGCAGTTCTTCAAAGTAAGAATGGGAGTGACATGGGACGCTCGGTCCGCACCTTGTTCAACGACCAACATGGCGCGATTGCGCCGACGGTCGCCCTGGCCCTTGTCGGGCTGATCGCAGTCGGCGGGCTTGCCTTCGATTATGCGCGGCTGGGGACGATGGATACCGAACTTCAGCAGGCCGCCGACCAGGCCGCGCTTGCCGCCGCGACGCAGCTTGATGGCAAGAGTGGGGCCATCACTCGCGCTGACGCAGCCGCAAGAAACCTCGTCGTCAATCGTACTTCATTCGCCAATGATGCAGGGACCGCGACCGTTGGCGGCCTGACGATGACCTATTACGACAGCTATGATCAGTCGGCCGACAGCTTCGGGACGGTCACTACCGACCCGCTCAAGGCCAAGGTCGTCAAGGTCGAGGTCGGCGGGCGCACGGCCAAATATGCAATGACCCCGATTATCGGATTGATCACCGGCCAGACCGTCGTGGCGCAGGCCGTGGCCAGCGTCGGCAACGCAATCTGCAAGACTCCGCCAGTGATGCTGTGCAATCCCGTGGAGCCGAGCAGCAATACGAACAAGGAACTCGCCTTCGCCCCCACGCCGGGCACCGGGCTGCGGCTGATTACTGGCGATGCGACCGTCCCCGGCAATTTCGGCTGGCTTGAGTCGGGGCTTGCCTCGGGCGCGACGGCATTGGCCTCGGCGCTCGGCTACAACAGTCCGCCGGGCGACTGCCTGCCTGAAACCGGAGTCACGACCAAGCCTGGGATGACCTCGTCGGTGCTGAGCGCGTACAACACGCGGTTCGACGTTTACGACAATGGCAACAGCACATGCCCCAGCCAGTATGGCGGCATCTGCTCACCCGCGATCAACACGCGCAAGGACCTGGTGTGCGATCCGAACTCAGGCAAGACCGGATGCAAGAACGACGCCTTCAAATGGCCTGACACCAGCTATTATCACCTGCCGGTTATCGCGGGCACCGTGACGCAGCAGGCGTTACCGATTGATGGCACGCAGGACCCCAAGACGATGGGCTATCCCCACGACTATTGCCATGCTTGGCCAATCAGTCAGCAAAAGTGCACCGGGAACAAGGTCGCGGGTGATGGCAATTGGGATCGCGATGCCTATTTCCGCGTCAATTATAAGCTGACTAACGCCCAATGGACGGCGTTACCGGGGATGCCGGCAACGCCGTCGCGCTTTGACGTTTACAAGTGGGAACTGACACACGGCAGCAACGCCAGCGGCGGCACGAATTACGGCATTACCGTGCCCCAGATCGTCAACGCCAGCACTGCAGCCTTCTCCTACCCCGCCAACGGCCGCCCCGGGGTCGCCGAATCGACCTCGCAGGGTGACCGCCGCAAGATCAGCGTCGCGGTGGTCAATTGCTACGCGCTCAATGTGAAGGGCAGCGCCAGCGGCGTACCGGTGACAACGTGGATGGACGTCTTCCTGACCGAGCCGGCGATCGACCGCACTGAGAAAGGTGGCGGAAAGGCACAGTACACCGACCAGAAGGACATTTATGTCGAGATGATCAAGGCGACCACTGCCTCGAGCGCTGTCGCTGGTGCAGTCGTCCGCCGCGACAAGCCGTTCCTGATCCGATGATCGCTCGCCTCCTCGTCCGCCTGATCCGTGATCGCAGTGCCGCTGCCGCCGCCGAAATGGCGATGGTCATGCCGCTGCTGGTCGTGCTGGCGATGGGGACGTTCGAGCTCGGCAATTATTTTAAGGACGAGCATATCCTCATCAAGGGCGTGCGCGACGGCGCCCGCTATGCCGCGCGCCAGGGCTTTACTTCCTATGTCGGTTGCGGCGCCACTGCGGCCGACGTGCCTACCGCGCTTCGCGACGATACCAAGCTGATTGTCCGCAAGGGCACGCTGAGCAGCACCGACGCCGATCTCCTGCCGAGCTGGGGCAATGCCGCGACGACTTTCACCGTTCAGATGAGCTGCTCGACCGCCGCCGGGGGAACCACGCTCAGCGGCATTTACTCGGGCAATGCAACCGGGTCGACCGGGGTTGCGCCGATGGTCAGGGTGACCGCCAGCCTGCCCTATCGCTCGGTGCTCGGCAGCTATGGCTTCACCGGCAAGGGCTTTTCCCTTGTCGCGACCGAACAGGCCGCGGTGACCGGGGTATGATTTTCGTCCTGCCCATCTTCCGCCGTCTTGCCCGCGATCGTCGCGGGGGCAGCGCTGCCGAATATGCCATGGTCCTACCCCTGCTGCTCGTTTTCATTTTCGCGGTGATCGACGGCGGCCGCTTTATGTGGCGCTACAATCGCGCCGAAAAGGCGACCCAGGCCGGCGCACGAGTGGCGGCGGTGACCCAGATCATTCCTAGCGGGCTGGCGGCAAGTTGGGTTGGAGTAACCGTCAACGGCACGATCCTCACCCAAGGCGACATCATCCCTGCTTCGGCGATCGGGACCATCATATGCAAAAAGCCCGCAGGAACGCTCATTTGTGACTGTCAAAGTGTCGTTGCGGGGGTCACTTGCCTTCCGATCAACACTACGGGCTGGGATGCGATCGTAAGCAGGGTTAAATTGATGGAACCCGCTGCAACCGACGCCAACATCCTGGTCGAATATCGCGACTCGGGGCTCGGCTATGCCGGCGACCCCTCGGGCCTCGACATTGCCCCGCTAGTCACGGTCAAGCTCAAGGATTTGACCTTCCAGCCCGCATCGTTGCTCATCTTCGGAAAGATCAACTACGATATGCCCGTTTTCGCCACCACGCTGACCGCCGAGGACAGCGTGGGGACCCATTCGAATTAGGTGCCCGACATGACCGCGTTCACGCCCGCCCAGTCCCCCGCCTCCAGCTGGCGCCCCGATCGCCGCGAGGCGTCGGTGATGTTGTTCCTGAGCGGCGCAAGCGGGGATGCCGGGGCGCTGATCGGGGCGCAGGCGGCGGGCTATGGCATCGAACTGGTCGTCCGCCCGGCCACCGATCCGATTGCGCGGACCGAGCTTGCCGGGGCCGCCGCTGCCGTCATCCAGGTCGATCCCGACAATCCCGCGTCGCTTGGCCGCTTCACCGCGCTCGCCGGGTCGAGCGAGGTCCCGCTGATCGCGGCCGCTTATGAGCCGCCGCTGGCGCTGGTCCGCGCGCTGCTTCGGGCCGGGGCGCACGATGTATTGCCGCTGCCGCTCGACATTGCCGAGCTCGAGGCGTCGCTCAAGCCCTTGCGCGAAAAGACCGTCGCCGTTCCCGTTGCGGCTCCGCTCCGCCCGACGCGCATCGTCACTGTCATCAAGAGCGTCGGCGGGGTCGGCGCCACTGCGCTCGCCACCCAGATCGCGATCCGCTTCGCCCGGTCCGAAGCCGCCGCCGGGCGCGAAGCCTGCCTGGTCGATTGCGATGTCCAGTTCGGCGACGCCGCGTTCAAGCTCGGGCTTGCCCCGCGGCTGACCCTGTCCGACCTGTTCGACGCCGGCACGCGGCTCGACGGCGCGCTGCTCCGCTCGGTTGCGACCTCGCACGACAGCGGGCTGTTCCTGATTGCCGCCCCCGCCGACCTTCAGCCAATCGAATCGACCGTTGCCGACCCGCTGCTCGACATCGTCGCCGCCGCGGCGCGCGAGTTCGGCACGGTAATCGTCGAGCTGCCGACCAACTGGACCAACTGGACACTCTCGCTCCTCGCCGCATCGGATCTCGTCCTGCTCGTCACCGACCTCAGCGTTGGCAGCCTCCATCGCGCCCGCCGCCAGCTCGACCTGATCGCGGCGCAAAACCTCGACGGGCTCGACCTCCGCATCCTCGTCAACCGCTTCGACAAGGCCGCGCTGCGCACGCTTGGCGCCGACAATGTCCGCGACGTCCTTGGCCGCGACATCGCCTTCACCGTGTCGAGCGACCCCGAACTAATGCGCGCCGCGACCGACCGCGGCGTGCCGATCGACGAGATCAAGCGGCGCAGCACGCTGGGCAAGGAGCTCGACCGGCTCGACCTCGCGCTTGCCGATATCCTCCGGCTGGAGCGCTGACCATGTGGCAAGTCCGCAAGCCCGCCCCGGCGCCCACGCCGGCCGTCGATCCCGAAACCGCGATCCAGCTTTCGGCACGTTCGCTCGAGGAGCAGCGCAAGCTCACCGTCGGTGACGCTGGCGCCTTCGCGTCGCGCGACCATCGCACCGATCTCAAGGTCGCGCTTCACCAGCGGCTGCTCGACCTCATCAACCTGTCTGCGCTCGACCAGATGTCGCGCGAGCAGATTGAGGAGGAAACCGGCGACATCATTCACGAGGAGCTGGCCAAGCAAAGCCACGCGCTCAACACCGTCGAGCGCAAGCAACTCGTCGCCGACGTCCTCGACGAACTGCTCGGCCTCGGCCCGCTCGAACCGTTGCTCAAGGACCCGACGATCACCGACATCCTCGTCAACGGCCCGTTTTCGGTGTTCGTCGAGCGCTACGGCATCCTCGAGCCCAGCGCGGTCCGCTTCAAGGATGAGCGTCACTTGCTGCGGATCATCCAGAAGATCGTCTCGGCGGTCGGCCGCCGGGTCGACGAAAGCTCGCCGATGGTCGATGCGCGCCTGGCCGATGGCAGCCGCATCAATGCCGTCGTCCCGCCGCTGTCGCTCGACGGCTCCTTGCTCTCGATCCGCAAGTTCGCCCGGATCCCCATTTCGATGGAGCGGCTGACCGAAATCGGCAGCGTGCCCGCGCAAATGGCGCAAGTCCTCCGCGCGGTCGTGGCATCGCAACGCAACGTGCTCATTTCAGGCGGCACCGGCTCGGGCAAGACGACCCTGCTCAACGCCATGTCGGCGTTCATCGACCCGCGCGAGCGGATCGTCACGATCGAGGATTCGGCTGAGCTTCAGCTCCAGCAGAAACATGTTGCCCGGCTCGAAACCCGCCCCGCTAATATCGAGGGCAAGGGCGAGATCACCCAGCGTGAGCTGGTCAAGAATGCGCTGCGCATGCGCCCTGACCGGATCATCGTCGGCGAAGTGCGCGCCGGCGAGGCATTCGACATGCTCCAGGCGATGAATACCGGCCACGAAGGGTCGATGACCACGGTCCATGCCAATAATCCGCGCGATGCCATGTCGCGCATCGAACAGATGATCGGGATGAGCGGGATCGACATCCCCGCCCGCTCGGCGCGCGGCCAAATCGCCTCGGCGATCCACGTCGTGGTCCAGGTCAGCCGCCTGTCCGATGGCCGCCGAAAGCTGACCAGCCTGTCCGAAATCACCGGCATGGAGGGCGACGTCATCACCATGCAGGAGATTTTTCGCTTCAAGCAGACCGGGATCGGCGCCAACCATGAAGTGCTCGGCCGGTTCGAGGCGTGCGGCATCCGACCGCGCTTCGCCGACCAGGTCGGCACCCACGGCATCGATCTGCCCCCCGAGCTGTTCCGGCCCGACGCAAGGTTCGACGCATGAATCCGACCTGGGTAAAAGCCGTGTTCCTGGTCTGCGTGTTCGGCGCGGTGTTGCTCGGGGTCGAGGCACTCGTGTCGTACTTCGCCTCCCGCCGGACCGACAGCCGCGCGATCAATGCGCGGCTCAGGATGATCGACAATGGGCGATCGCGCGGCGAGACCCGCACCATCCTGCGCCGCGGCGCGGGAAGTTTCGCCGCTTCCCTGCCGCCGTCGATGGCCGGGATCGGCGGGAGGCTCGAACGGCTGGTGATCGCCACCCAGATGACCATTGCCCCGGCGCGGGTGCTGCTGATCCTGACCCTCGTCCCGGTCGTGCTGTTCCTCGCCCTTTTGCTGCTGATGGTTGGCAAGGGGATCGCGATCAGCCCTGGCCGGCTGCTGCTGGTGGTGACCATGTCGGCACTCATCGGCGGGTTCGTCCCGCTGATGTACCTCCAGACCAAGGCCAACCGCGTCCGCCGCCGGATGCAGGAGCAATTCCCCGTTGCGCTGGACGTGTTCGTCCGCGGACTTCGCGCCGGGCATCCGGTTGCCTCGGCGCTGGACCTGCTGACGGTTGAGATGAGCGACCCGATTGGCAGCGAGTTCGGTCTCGTCGTCGACGAGGTCACTTATGGCGCCGACCTTCGCGACGCGATCGCCTCGATGGCCGATCGCTGGGGGATGGAGGACATGCGGATGTTCGTCGTCAGCCTGGCGGTTCAGGGTGAGACCGGGGGCAACCTTGCCGAAATTCTCGAGAATCTGTCCAAGGTCATCCGCGAGCGCGCGTCGATGATGATGAAGGTCCGCGCGCTGTCGAGCGAGGGGCGGATGTCGGCGATCATGCTGACCGCGCTTCCGATCCTCGTCCTGGTCTCCCTGTTCATCCTCAACCCGTCATTCTACCTCGACGTCGCCGGGGATCCCGCCTTCACGCTCGGCTTTGGCGCGCTGATCATTCTTTACCTCATCGGCTTCTTCACCATCCGCAAGATGGTCGATCTCAAGGTATGACCGCATGACTGAACTCATTGCCCAGAATTTGCTGCTCAAGCTGGTCCTGCTTGCCGGGCTGTTCGCGCTGGTCATGGCGGCTACCTATCTTGTCGCGAGTGCGATCGGCACGCGCCAGGCCATGCGCCAGCGGCTCATCGGTGATGCCGACCCGGTCTCGCTGCGCAGCGACCTTCCCGATGCGTTGCGCACGCGCGATACCGAGGGCGCGTGGATCAAGATGGTCAACGCGGTCGAGCGCGCCGGGCTGTCGCTGGTTGATACCAAGGATCAGATCCTTCGCACAAAGCTGATCGCGGCGGGCTACAAGGCGCCCCATGCGCCGCGGGTCTATACGCTGATCCGCCTGATGCTGGTGATCGGCCTGCCGCTCGCGCTGTTCGCATGGATTTCGCTCAGCGGCTCCTCGCCAAGCATCATCCGCCTTTATTTTACGCTGATCATCGCCGCCGCGGCGGGGCTGTACATTCCCGCGCTGTTCATAAGTGCCAAGGCCGGGCGCCGCCAGGAAACAATGATCAACAGCTTCCCCGATGCGCTCGACCTCATGCTGGTGTGCGTCGAGGCGGGGCTGGGGATCGAGGCTGCCTTTGCCCGCGTCGGCCAGGAAATGACGGCCTCGCACCCGCTGCTCGCCGAACAGCTTGGGCTGGTGGTGCTCGAACTTCGCGCCGGGCGCAGCCGCGAGGACGCGCTTCGGCGAATGGCGGACCGCTCGGGCGCGGACGAGATCCGCGCTTTTGCGACACTGCTCATCCAGTCGACGAAGCTGGGTTCCTCGATCGCCCAGACGTTGCGCGTCTATGCTACCGAAATGCGCGAGCGGCGGCGGATGCGCGCCGAGGAAAAGGCCCACCGCCTGCCGGTCCTCCTGTCGATTCCGCTGGTCGCCTGCATGTTGCCGGTGATGATCGGCGTGCTCATGCTCCCGGCCGCGATCCGGGTCGTGCGCACCATCGTCCCCGCGCTCAGAGGAGGCTGACATGAAGCGTCCCTTTTCCACATTATCACTAGTTGCTTTTGCAACTATATCTTCCTCCTGCGCAACCCGGAATCAGGTCGCGATTCGGCCGCTCGGCACCGTGTCCGTCCGTGTCGCCTCGACCTCGGTTTTCGAGGCTGAGGGCAGGGCTCATCTGGCGCTCGGCGACGCCGGCCTCGCGCTCGAATCCTTCCGCCGCGCAGTCACCCAGCAGCCCGACAATGTCGCGGCGCTCAGGGGCATTGCGGCGGCCTATGAAATGATGGGTCGACCCGACCTGTCGCGCCCGATGTTCGAGCGCGCGCTGTCGCTGGCTCCGCGCGACACCGTCACCTTGACGGCGCTCGCTAGCTCGATGACCGACGACGGCCAGCTTGCCCAGGCCGCCGAGGTCCGCCGCGAAATTGCCAGCGCCGGCGATCGTCCCGCGCCCGCTCCGGTGCTGACGATCGCGCTCCCCGCCGCCACCCCGGTCGAGGCGCCCGCGCCGCCACCTGCAGGCCCACGTCTCGAGCGCCTCTCGCTCGGCGAGGTCGCGCTGGTGACGACCGCCTCGGTCGCCCGCTTCGTCCCCATCCCGTCCGTTGCGCCCCGCACCGCTTCGCTACGTCCCATCCCCCAGCCGAGCATCCGCCTGCTCAACGCCGCCCGTCGCCAGGGCCTTGCAGCGGCGACCCGCGACTGGCTTGCGGAGCGCGGCTGGCGGCGGATCGCGATCGGCGACGCCCCGCGTCCCGTCGCCGTCAGCCACTTGCTCTACCCCGTCGGCAGCGAGCGCCTCGCGCGCCGCCTCGCCGCCCAGTTCGGCATTGCCGCCCGTCCGGGCCCCGTCAGCCAAGCCGCGATCCTCGTTATCCTCGGCCAAAATAGCACGCCCGGCCGGTCCCGGACGCTCCGCAGCTGATGCTGTTGCTGGCTGCGATGCTCGCCATCGCCACTCCTACCCAGCCCAACTCGTCTTCGCCTAACTCGTCCCCTCTCGACGAAGCGGCCCGCGCAATCATTGCCGGTCGTCTCGACCAGGCGCGCTTGATGATCGACGTTGCCCCGTCAGGCCCCCGCACTGACCGCCTGCGGGCCGACCTTGCCTTTGCCGCGCGTGACGACCGGGAGGCGCTTCGCCGCTACGCCAACCTCGCCGCCGCCGCGCCGAGCGACCTGAAGCTCGCCGAGCGGGCCGGGATCGCCGCCCTTCGCGCCAACGACACGGAGCGTGCCGCCGCCTATCTCGCCATCGCCACCGCCGGCCCCGCTGCTTCATGGCAATCGTGGAACGGACTGGCGGTGCTCGCCGATCGCCGCGCCGACTGGTCCGCCGCCGACGCCGCCTACGCGCGCGCTGCGGCGCTTGCGCCCGACGAGCCCGGGATCGCCAATAATCGAGGATGGTCGCTGCTCCTGCGCGGCGACTGGGCCGGGGCCGAGCCACTGCTCGCCGCCGCTGCTGCCCGCTCCCCCACCGACGCGCGCATCGCCAATAATCTCCAGGTCGCGCGCGCCGCCATTGCTGCTGCGCTTCCGGCCCGAAGCCCCGGCGAGGACGACCGGCATTGGGCCGCGCGGCTCAATGACGCCGGGGTCGCCGCGCTCCTCCGCCACGACCGCCCTCGCGCCATTGCCGCTTTCTCGCAGGCGATTGCGGCGCGGGACGACTGGTATCAACGCGCCGCCAACAATCTCACCGCGACCACTATAGCGCCATGAGCCTCGTCCAGATTGCGCCCGTCTGGCTGCTGCTGCTCCTTGCCCTGGTCCTCGCCGCCGCCGCGATCCAGGACGCGGCGATGATGCGCATCGCCAATCTCCTGTCGCTGGCCGTCCTGCTCCTCGGGGTCGCCGCGATGGCCCTCCATGGATTCGCCTGGCCGATGTGGCAAAATGGTGCACTGTTCCTCGGCCTGCTCCTCCTCGGAACCGCTGCCTTTGCTACCGGCAATCTTGGCGGGGGCGACGTCAAGCTGCTCGCCGCGCTCGGCCTGTGGTTTGGACTCCGCGACGCCGTGCTGCTGGTCATCGCCGTGACCATTGCGGGCGGATTGCTTGCGCTCGTCATGATCATCGGGCGACGCCTGATAGCCCGCGTGCGCAAACGCCCCTCCAAGCGCGGGATGATCCCCTACGGCATCGCCATTGTCGCCGGCGCCGCTTTCGTCATGGGCGGGCAATATCGCGCACGGGCCGCGCTGACCGACCCACTCCACAATCTGCCCAGCTTCGGTCGTCCTAGCGCAGCGTCGCCAGCCGATAGCCAACCCCCGGCTCGTTGACGAACAGGCGTGGGTCGGCCGGGTCCTGCTCCAGCTTCTTGCGCAATGAGCGGATCGCGACCCGCAGATATTCGACGTCGGACGAATGCGCCGGCCCCCACACGGTGCGCAGCAAACTCTGGTGCGTGACCACCCGGTCGGCGTTGCGGGCAAGCTCGACCACTAGTGCGAATTCGCGCGGGGTCAGTGGCACCGCCGCGCCGTCAAGCGTCACCTGATGGCGGCCAAGGTCGATCCGCACTGCGCCGGCTTCGACGACTTCGCTCTGCCGCCCGCTGCGATGGCGAAAGGCGACCCGCAATCGAGCAAGCAATTCGGCTGTGTCGAACGGCTTGGTCAGATAATCGTCGGCGCCAAGGTCGAGCGCTATGACCTTTTCCTGCGCATCGTCGCGCGCGGTCAGGACGATCACCGCGCGGTCGGCGGCCTTTAGCAAGGGGATCAGCTCGATCCCGTCACGGTCGGGCAGGCCAAGGTCGAGCAACACCACTTCGCACCCCGCGCGCCGCGCCATCGCCAGCCCGGTCGCGGCATTTTCCGCCTCGTCGACCGCCAGCCCGTCACGCTCGGCGGCACCGCGCACCAGCCGCCGGATTGCGGCTTCGTCGTCGATAATCAGCACCGGCGCGGTCATGACGCCTCGTCGGTGATCATCGCTCCCGGCCAGGCGATGACGAACGATGCGCCGTGCCCCGGCTCATTATGCGCCGAGACGGTAAGCCCCATGACATCGGCAAAGCCCTTGACGTTGGCAAGGCCGAGCCCGCTGCCGCCGGTGCGGTCACTCCCCTCGACCCGGGTGAATCGGTCGAACAGGCGCGCCGGATCGCCCTCGGGCAATCCAGGGCCTTCGTCGACAATCGCCAGTTCGAGCCCCTTTGCGCTGCGCGTGCCGCGGATCGTGATTGTGCGGTCGGCGGGACTGAACTTTGCGGCATTCCCGATCAGGTTGATCAGCATGTGATGGAGCATCCGCGGGTCGGCGCTGACCAGCGGCAGCGACGGCGGCACGTCGATCTCCACCCCGCGCTGGCCGATCTCGATGCGCAAGTCGCGCACCGCCGAGGCAACCGCGTCGGTCAGGTCGGTCGCCTCCATCTGCGGCATCAGTGCGCCATCCTGCATCCGCGTCATTTCGACCAGATTATCAAAGAACCGATTGAGCCGCCGCGCCTCTATCCCCAGCGTCGTCAGGGTGGGGGACGGTGGCGACGACGCCGCCAGCGCATCGGCCGCCGCCACGACCGACGTCAGCGGGGTCTTGAGGTCATGCCCGATCGAGGCGAGCAAATTGGTGCGCAGGTCGTCGCGCTGGCGAAGCGCCGAGATCTCGCGCGTGTCGGCTTCCAGCTTGATCCGCTCATAGGCCAGCGCGGCCTGCCCCTTGATCGTCGCGAACAGCAATTGACGATCTCCCGGCACCGGAGTGCGCCCGTCGCGTCGTGCCACACCGAGCACTGCCAGCACGCCGAGCGAGGTTGCCAGCGGATGAAACTGCCAGTCACTCGCGGTCAGCGTCTTGGTGTCCTTGCCCGCCGACTCGCCGCGCTCGAACGACCAGTCGGCCGAAGCGAGGTCGATCGGGCTCAGCGTGACATGCTCGGGAACCCCCGCGACAGTCGTGATCTGGCCATCCTTGTCGCGTGCCAGCAGCATCGTCGATACGTCGAGCAGCCGGGCGATGTCCTCGGTCACCGCGCCCGCCGTCCCTTCGCGGTCGGACAGGCCGGCGAGCCGCTGGCCGAACGCGGCGATCGCTGCATTCTCGCCCGCCGCGCGCGCGCCGACGACGGCTCGTCGTCGCAACCCTCCGGCGAGCTGGGCGACGACCGTCCCGACCCCGACCAGCACGACGAAGGTCACGACATTCTGCGGATCCTCGATGGTGAAGGTGTAAAGCGGCGGCAGGAAGAAGAAATTATAGGCGAGCGCAGAGGCCACCGCCGCGACCATCGCCGAGCGCATGCCGAGGAAGGCGGCCGCGACGACCACCGGGACGAGATAGATTTGGTCGACCGCGTTGATCCCGACGATCGGCTCGATGATCCACGCGAACCCCGTCGTTGCGGCGACCGCGACCAGCGCGAACAGGATGTTTCGCAGCGGTGGCCCCGCAGTCGCGTTGCGCTTCTCCGCGATCGGCGCAATGCCTTCGACCGGGACGACATGGACCGTTACGCCGTGAAGTTCGCGCACCAGCTGGTCGACGACCGACCGATGGCGCAGCGCGAACCACCAGCTGCGCTGCTGCTTGGCGATGACCAAGAGGGTCGCCCGTGTCTCGGTCAAGTGATCGCGAAGTCCCGACACGACATCCTCGGCGGGAACGGTGACGACGCTTGCGCCGAGCGACCCCGCCAGCCGTAGTGCCTCGCCGATCCGCGCGCGCGCCTTCTCGCCCAGCGTCAGCGTTCGCGGCGTTTCGATGCACACCGCGCTCCAGCTGGTGCGAAGCCCATCGGCCAGACGCTTGGCGGTACGGATCAAATTCTCCGCCCCCGGTTGATCGCCGACCGCCACCACGATCCGCTCGACCGCCGCGAAATTGCCGATCTCGCCCGACGCGCGCAACTGGTCGAGCATCTGCCGGTCGACCGTCTGTGCCGCGCGCCGCAATGCCAGCTCGCGCAGCGCCGACAGGTTCGATCGCGAGAAGAAATTGTTGAGCGCCCGGGTCGCTTCCTGGGGGACATAGACCTTGCCCTGCTTCAGCCGGTCGATCAGCTCGTCGGGAGGAAGGTCGACAATTTCGAGCTCGGCATCGTCGAGCAGGAAATCGGGCACCGTCTCGCGCACCCGCACCTTGGTGAAGCTGGCGACGACGTCATTGAGGCTCTCGACATGCTGGATATTGAGCGTGGTAAACACGTCGATCCCGGCGTCGCGCAGCTCCTCGACATCCTGCCACCTTTTGGGATGGCGCGACCCGGGTGCGTTGGTGTGGGCATATTCATCGATCAGCGCGAGCCTGGGCCGCCGCTCGAGCATCGCGTCGATATCGAACTCGTCGAGGCTGTGCCCGCCATGCTCGACCCCGCGCCGGGGGAGCAGTTCGAACGGCGCGATCAGCGCCTCGGTGTCGGCCCGCCCGTGGGTTTCGACCACGCCGAGCACGACATCGGTCCCGCGTGCGAGCAGGTCCGCCCCCTCGCGCAACATTTCCACTGTCTTGCCGACCCCTGGCGCCGCTCCGAGCAGGATCTTCAACCGCCCGCGCCCCTCGCGCGAGGCCTGCGTCAAAAACGCTTCAGGCGAGGGGCGGCGGTCGTCGTTCACCTGGCCTTGGTAGCGGACATCGCATCAAGCTGTCGATTGAGGGCCAGCACATTCACCCGCGGCTCGCCGATGAAGCCGATCAGCTTGCCCGCCTCGGTCTTGTCGATCAGGTCGTTGACCCTGGCCACCGAGATCCCGCGCGCCCGGGCGATACGCGGTGCCTGCGCGAGCGCATTGTCGGGATTGATGTCGGGATCGAGCCCCGATGCCGATGTCGTCACCATGTCGGCCGGGACGGTGGCGATGCCTGCCTTGTGCGCCGCCGCGACATCCTTGGCGATGCGGTCGTGAAGGTCCTTCGATCCCGGCGACAAGTTGCTGCCGCTGGATGCCGAGGCGTCATAGCCGTCCTTGCCCGCCGCCGACGGGCGACTGTGGAAATAGCCTGGCTTGGCAAAGCTTTGCCCGATCAGCTCGGACCCGATTACCGTGCCCGCGTCGTCGACGATCAGGCTGCCATTGGCCTGGTTCGGCATCACCGCCTGGCCGACGCCGGTGACGGCAAGCGGATAGGCGATCCCGCACAACAGGGTAAAACCAATTGTCATGACGATCGAGGGGCGGATGGCCGAGGCGATGTCGCTCATCTGGTGATCCTTTAGAAGCGGGTCGAAATGCCGGCATAGACCTGCACATCGGGGGTCGCGCGGTTGAGGCCGATGTTGGTCCCGGCGTCGAGCTGGAGCGTCGGGCCGGCGAGATAGGCGAGCGCGAAGTCGGCCGAATATTGGCGAACATGCCCCGCCGGATCTTGGTTCTGCGCGGTCCACAGCTCGGCAGAGGCGGTCAGCTTCGACGACAAGGTCTTGCTGACGTTGAGTGCCCCAACGAACTGGGCATGATGGCCATGCCCGTCGCCATCGAGCAAGGCGTCGATTTCGGGCGTCACCGTCAGCGAGAAGCCGTCGGGCAGGCTGAACACCCCCGTGCCGACGACCCCGCCTTCGACCTTGCGGTTGCCGATGCCGAGCTTGGCCGTGGGGATCTTCACATAGGGAATGACCGCGAACTGCGCCTTGGCGTCGCTCGGGGTCAGGCGCTGCTTCACCCGCAGATAGAGGTCGCCGACGCCGCTGATCCTGCTCTCGCCGGTCGCATCGCGTGTGGTGATTGTCTCATAGGGCGTGATTGCGGCTTCGACGTCGGTCGAGCTGGTCAGGCCATATTTGAGCATCGGGCTGGAATAGAGAGTGACGTCGGTCCGGACGCCGCTGTCGCTGTTGCGGGTCCAGTTGACGATGTCGCTTTCGAACTGGACCATGCCCTTGGGCACGGTGCAGGCCGACGTCGCCTTGGTCGGACGGTCGGTGCACAGCGCAGGTGCGCTCGGTGCGGCGGCGGGCGCCGGCGCGGCATTCTGGGCAAAGGCTGCAGCCGGCACGAACAACGCAGTGGCGGCGAGAAGGGACAACTTGATCATCTTGTCTCTCTGAAAGGGTGGGCTAGGCGAGGTGAAGAGCGGTAACGACGAGATCGATCAGCTTGATCCCGATGAACGGCGCGATGATCCCCCCGACGCCGTAAAAGGCCAGGTTGCGGGTAAGCAGCTTGGCCGCCGCCGCCGGGCGATATTTGACCCCCTTGAGCGCCAGCGGGACGAGTACCGGGATAATCAGGGCGTTGAAAATGATCGCCGACAGGATTGCGCTCTGCGGACTGCCGAGATGCATCAGGTTGAGCGCGCCAAGCGAGGGATAGAGCACAACGAAGATCGCCGGCAGGATCGCGAAATATTTGGCGACGTCGTTGGCGATTGAAAAAGTCGTCAAGGCGCCCCGGGTCATAAGGAGCTGCTTGCCGAGTCCGACGATTTCGATCAACTTGGTCGGGTCGCTGTCGAGGTCGACCATGTTGCCCGCCTCGCGCGCCGCCTGCGTTCCGGTGTTCATCGCCACCCCGACGTCGGACTGGGCAAGGGCGGGGGCGTCATTGGTGCCATCGCCGCACATCGCGACCAGACGGCCGCCCTGCTGTTCCTTGCGGATCAGCTCCAACTTGTCCTCTGGCGTTGCCTCGGCGAGGAAATCATCGACCCCGCTTTCGGCCGCGATGCTGGCGGCGGTCAGCGGATTGTCGCCAGTGATCATGACGGTGCGGATGCCCATCCGGCGCAGCTCGCCGAACCGCTCGCGGATCCCCGCCTTGACGATATCCTTCAGCTGCACGACCCCGAGCAGGCGCGTGTTGTCGGCGACCGCCAGCGGGGTGCCGCCCTGGCGCGCGATCCCGTCGGAAATGATACGCAGCTCGTCGGCGCCGTCGACATCGCCGATCCGCTTGAGGATCGCGTCGACCGCGCCCTTGACCAGTTCGCGCTCGCCGATCTTGAGGCCCGACACGCGGGTTTGCGAGGTAAAGGCGATCGGCTCGGAACCCTCGGGCATTCCCTCACCGTCGCCGGCCAGCACGACGATCGAACGACCCTCGGGGGTTTCATCGGCCAAGCTCGCCAGCCGCGCCGAAGCCGACATTTCCTGAAGGGACACACCTTTTAGCGGATAGAAGGCCGTCGCTTGGCGGTCACCGATGGTGATCGTGCCGGTCTTGTCGAGCAGCAGCACGTCGATATCGCCCGCCGCCTCGACTGCGCGACCCGACTTCGCCAGCACGTTGAAGCGCACGAGCCGGTCCATCCCGGCGATGCCGATCGCCGACAGCAACGCCGAAATCGTCGTCGGGATCAGCGTCACGAACAGCGCCACCAGCACCGGGACCTGGATCCCGCCACCGGCATAGCTGGCGAACGCCGGAAGCGTGCCCACCGCGATCAGGAAAATCAGCGTCAGCCCTGCGAGCAGGATCGTCAGCGCAACTTCGTTGGGGGTCTTCTGGCGGCTCGCGCCTTCGACCAGCGCGATCATCCGGTCGAGGAAGCCTTCGCCGGGCGCCGCGGTGATCTTGACTTCGATCCAGTCGGCAATGACCCGCGTGCCGGCGGTCACGGCCGACCGGTCGCCGCCGCCTTCGCGGATGACGGGCGCACTTTCGCCGGTGATCGCGGCTTCGTTGACGAACGCCACGCCTTTCACGACTTCACCATCGGCCGGAATCAGCTCGTTGGTGTCGACCCGGACCACGTCGCCCAGTTTCAGCGTCGCGGCATCGACGATCCTGCCGTCGAGCAGCTTGGCCTTGAGGTCGGCCTTGGTCGCGCGCAGTGATGCGGCTTGCGCCTTGCCACGGCCCTCGGCGAGCGCCTCGGCAAAATTGCCGAACAGCACCGTGAGCCACAGCCAGAAGACCAGCTGTCCCTGGAAGCCGGCATTGCCGACGCCGCCGATCACCCCCTTGACCCACAACAGGGTCGACAGCGCCGCGACGATGCCCGTCACGAACATCACCGGATTTCTGTAGAGCGTGCGCGGATCTAGCTTGAGGAAACTGTCGCGGATCGCCGGAACGACCAGCTCGCGCGTGAACATCGACGACGGTGCAGCCACGGTACGTGCCTTTTAAAGCAGGGTGCCGGCCGAGACCGCGAACTGATCCGCGATCGGTCCAAGGGCCAGGCTGGGCAGGAAAGTGAGACCGCCGACGATGAGGATGATCGACACGAGCAGGCCGACCCACAGTAGTCCAGTGGTCGGAAACGAGCCCGGACCTTCTGGGATGCGTCTCTTCGCAGCGAGCCCTCCGGAGATCGCAAGTGCTGGAATAATAACGCCAAACCGCCCCACAAACATGGCGAGTGTCATCATCGTATTGTAGAACAACGTATTCCCCGTAAGCCCCCCGAACGCCGAACCATTGTTGGCGACGGTGCTGGAGAAGGCGTAGAGGATCTCGCTGAAGCCGTGCGGTCCCTTGGCCAGCGGGCCGGCCAGCCCGGCGGCGGTGACGCTGGCGATCGCGGTCAGACCGAGGATGAACAGCGGCAGGATCGCAATCGCGATCACGCTCAGCTTCATTTCGCGCGATTCAATCTTCTTGCCGACATATTCAGGCGTGCGGCCGACCATCAATCCGGCGATGAACACCGCCAGGATGCAATAGAGCAGCATGCCATAAAGGCCCGCGCCGACCCCGCCGATAATGATCTCGCCAAGCTGCATGTTGAACATGGTGACGAGCCCGGCGAGCGGCATGAAACTGTCGTGCATCCCGATCACCGCGCCGCACGATGCCGCCGTGGTGATGACCGCGAACAGCGAGGTGGCGGCAATGCCAAAGCGGACTTCCTTGCCCTCCATATTGCCACCGGCGACGCCCAGCGCATGGTGGATCGGATTGCCCGCTGCCTCAGCCCAATAGGTCACAGATACGCCGATCAGGAACAGCGTGACCATTGCGGCGAGGATCGCCCAGCCCTGGCGCTCGCGCCCGACCGCCTTGCCGAAGCACAGCGTCAGCCCGGCGCCGATGACGAAGATCGTCACCATCTGCAGGATATTGGCGAGCGCAGTTGGATTTTCGAACGGGTGCGCCGAATTGGCGTTGAAGAAGCCGCCGCCGTTCGTGCCCAGCATCTTGATCGCCAGCTGCGACGCGACCGGGCCGACGGCGAGCGTCTGCTTGGCCCCTTCCAGCGTGGTCGCATCGATGTAGGCGCCAAGCGTCTGCGGCACCCCCATCGCGATATAGGCGATGGCGAGCAGGAACGAGATCGGAAGCAGGATGTAGATCGTCACCCGGGTGATATCGACCCAGAAATTGCCGATCGTCTTGACCGAAGACCGCGCAAATCCGCGGATCAGTGCAAACGCCACTGCAATCCCGGTCGCTGCCGACAGGAAATTGTGGACCGTCAGCCCCGCCATCTGGGTGAAATAGGACATCGTCGATTCACCGGCATAATTTTGCCAGTTGGTGTTGGTGACGAAGGAGACTGCGGTGTTGAACGCGAGCCAGGTCTCGACCGCAGAAAAGCCTTGGGGGTTCCAGGGCAGCACACCCTGAAGCTTGAGGATCGCGAACAGGCTCACGATTCCGAAGATGTTGAAGATCATTACCGCCCAGGCGTAACCGACCCAGCTTTGCTCAGCCTTGGGGTTGACCCCTGAGAGGCGGTAAAAGCCGTTCTCGATCCGCGCGAGCGGCAGCGGCTTGTCGCCGTACATCGCGAACAGCGCCGCGCCCATCGGCTTGGCGAGCGCGACGAACAGCGCAATGAAAACGAGGATCAGGATCCAGCCGGCGACGGTCATGCCAGCCCCCTCAGAAGCGCTCGGGCCGAGCGAGCACGGCCGTGAGGTAAACGAGGACAGTCAGCGCCACGACGGCGCCGGCGGCAAGGTCGAAATTCATCAAACGGGCTCCCGATAAGCCTGTTCGAATGAACTCATGCGCGTAAAATCGCGACAGCTGTGCCGGGGCGGGGGCGTAAAATAGCCGTAAAACTATCCGCTATCCTGCACCCGCCGCACTAACCTTTTTTTCCGGGGCCCGTACGCCGGTGATCCAGATCAGGTCGAGGGTCATTATCGGGCTCGCATATCCTTGGCAAAGACCTTCGCGAAATGAATATCGTCAATGGGCGCGTATCGATGCGCTGGCGCCCAGCGCGTCGTCAGCGGCTGGCCAACCGCGCCTGCTGGAGCAGCGGGGCAAGGCTCGTCGCCCATTCGACCTGGTGCTCGGCCGTCGCCAATAAATCCTGCCTGATCTCGATTTCGACATAAGCCCGTCCAGCCTCGAACGCGTGTCGCGGCACGGTGTAGTCGATAATGTCCATCGCATAAGGCTCGTTGTCACCGACCGTCAGCCCCGGCTCTCGCTCTAGCAGCCCCAGCAGGGCGATCGAAAACCGCTCGTCACCGCCGCCATGCAATATGCCGATCTCCCATGGCCGGTCGATCCCGCGCATCGACGGGGTGAAGCTGTGCAGCGACACCAGCACCGTTTCCACCCCGGCGGCGTCGCGGCGCGCGATTTCTGCCCCGATCGCGGCCTGGTAGGGCGCGTGGATCGCAGCGACTCGCGCCGCCCGGTCGGCTTCGCCAAGCCCCCTATTGGCCGGAATTACGGTCCCGTCGCTGACTTCGGGCGTGGCATCGGCCTGATCCGGATCGCGATTGCAGTCGATGACCAGCCGCGAATAGGTCTGGCGGATGAATGTTGCGTCGATCGTTTCGGCCAGCCGTTCGCCAAGCCCGGCGACCCCGATATCCCACCCGATATGCCGGGAAAGCTCGTTCGCACTCAACCCGAGCGATCCCATCCGTGAAGGAATCGCATTGCCGGCATGATCCCCGATCAGCAGGAACGGCGAAGGCCCTTGCGGGTTGATGATCTGAACCGGCGACGGATCATCGGCTGTAAGCAGCATTTGGCTGGACTGGCTGTTCATGCGACGGATGCGCGATGCCCTTTCTGACTTTGTCCCACGTGACCCGCTACACCTATCGCCAACCGGTGTCGTTTGGCGAGCATCGCATCATGGTCCGCCCGCGCGAAAGCTATGACCAGCACCTGATTGAGGCCGAGTTGAAGATCGACCCGCCGCCGTCGGAGCTTCGGTGGCTCCAGGACGTGTTCGGCAATTCGGTGGCGATCGCGACCTTCACCAAGCGCGCCAGAACGCTGACGATCGACAGCACGATCATGCTCGCGCACAGCCCGGCGGCGGTCCAGGACGTCGATATCGAGGATTATGCCCGCGACTATCCGTTTACCTACGCCTCTGAGGAAATGCCCGACCTGCTCCGCTCGATCGAGCGCCAGCATCTCGATCCGCTGCGCCAGATCGACAGCTGGGCACAGCGCTTCCTCAACCCCAACGGCAAGACCGATACGCTGGCCCTGCTGTCGGACATGACTGCGACCATCAAGCGCGACTTCACCTATGTCTCGCGCCCCGAAAAGGGCACGCAAACCCCGATCGAGACGCTGACCATGCGCCGCGGGACCTGCCGCGACTATGCCATGCTGATGATCGAGGCGGCGCGGGCGCTCGGCTTCGCGGCGCGGTTCGTGTCGGGCTATGTTTATAGCCCAACCGCGAGCGACGACCATGTCGGTGGTGGCAACACTCACGCCTGGGTGCGGGTTTATCTTCCCGGATCGGGCTGGGTCGAATTCGACCCGACCAACGGCATCATCGGCAATCGCGGGCTGATCCGCGTCGCGATTGCGCGCGATATCTACCAGGCAGTCCCGATATCGGGGACGTGGAGCGGATTTCCGGGAAGTTTCATCGACATGAGCGTTGATGTGAACATCTCGGTCGATGAGCGCGTTTCCCACGCTCATTCGACGCCGCGTGCGGTTGGGGAAAGTAAGTGACGATGCTGATCAAGGCCGGATACGATATCCGCTACGAAACCGAACTGCCGACCCCGATGATGGCCATGCTCAGCATCCATCCGTCGCGCAACCACGACCTCGTGACCCCGCACCGCATCGTGACCACGCCTGAAGTCGCGATGTATGATTATCTCGACGCCTTCGGGAACACCTGCACCCGGCTGACCGTCCCGCCGGGCGGCCTGACGCTGAGCTGTGACTTCACTGTCCACGACAGCGGCCTGCCCGATCCGCAGTCCCCCAGCGCGGTCCAGCACGTCGTCGAGGAGCTTCCCGATGATGTCCTCGTCTACCTGCTCGGCAGCCGCTACTGCGAGACCGATCGCCTGTCGGACACTGCGTGGTCGCGCTTTGGCCATCTCACCGGCGGGTGGCAGCGGGTCCAGGCGATCGTCGACTTCGTCCACGACCATATCGAGTTTGGCTATCATTTCGCGCGGCCGACCAAAACCGCCTGGGACGCGCACCAAGAGCAGGAGGGGGTATGTCGCGATTTCGCCCACCTCGCAGTCACCCTGTGCCGCTGCATGAACATTCCGGCGCGCTATTGCACCGGCTATCTGGGTGACATCGGCATCCCGCCGGTCGACGCGCCGATGGATTTCTCGGCCTGGTTCGACGTCTATCTCGGCGGCGCGTGGCACACGTTTGACGCCCGCCACAACATGCCACGGATTGGCCGTGTCCTGATGGCGCGCGGGCGCGACGCCGCCGATACCGCGCTGACCACCACCTTCGGCCCGGCGGTCCTCACCGGTTTCGCCGTTCACACCGACGAGGTCGAAACGGATGGCTGACGTTCTTAGCCGCGACCTGCTTCTCGATGCCTCGACGCTGCCCTTCGCCGCGCCCGATTTCGCCCGCATCACCCCCGATCAATATCTCCCGGCGTTCGAGACGGGGATAGCCGAGGCCGCCGCCGACATTGCCGCGATCGTCGACAATCATGCCCCCGCGACCTTCGCCAACACCATCGAGGCGCTTGAGCGTGCAGGGGCGCGCCTGTCGCGCGCGCGGCGCATCTTCTGGACGGTCGCCTCGGCCCAGTCGGGCCCCGAAATTCAGGCAATTGAGCCCGCCGTTTCGCAAATGCTTACCCGCCACGGGACCGGCGTCGCCCACGACCCGCGGCTGTTCGCCCGAGTCGGTGCGCTGTGGGCGGCGCGTGACATGCTCGGGCTGGACGAGGCTCAGCGCCGCCTGCTCGACGACAGTTATCGCGGATTCGTTGATGGCGGCGCAGCACTGAACGGAACGGACAAGGCCCGCTTTGCTGCCATTTCCGAGGAGCTTGCTGGCCTTTCGACCGAATTCGGCCAGAACGTCCTCGCCGCGGCCGCCGACTGGGAGCTGCTGCTCGACGCCGCCGATCTCGATGGCCTCCCCGAGACGATGCGCGCTGCCGCTGCTAGACGCGCCGAGGCGCGCGGCCATCCGGCACGCTTCCTCGTCACCCTCGACCGCGGCGATGCCGAAGGGATGCTGACCTTCTCGACCCGCCGCGACCTGCGTGAGTCGATGTGGCGCGCCTTCACCGGCCGCGGCAACGGCGGGGCGCACGACAATCGCCCGTTGGTCGATCGCATCCTCGCGCTGCGCCATGAGAAAGCGGCGCTGCTCGGCTATGCCAGCTATGCCGACTATGCGCTGGTCGACAGCATGGCCAAGACCCCCGACGCGGCGATGGGCCTGCTGATGCGGGTGTGGCACCCGGCGCTGGTTCAGGCTGCCGCCGAACAGGCCGAGCTTGCGGCACTCGCCGCCGCCGACGGCATCACCGACTTTGCCCCGTGGGACTGGCGATATTATGCGGAGCAGGTCCGCGTCGCCCGCTATGCCCTCGATGGCGGCGAAGTCCGCCGCCACCTGACCCTCGACCGGGTGCGCAGCGCCGCTTTCGCCACCGCCGGGCGCCTCTACGGCCTCAAGTTCGATGTTCGCACCGACCTCGCCGGCTGGCACCCCGACGTCCAGTCATGGGCCGTGAGCGAGGCCGACGACTCCCCTCTCGGGCTGCTCTACACCGATTATTTCGCGCGCTCCCAAAAGCATGGCGGGGCGTGGATGGGCTCGCTTCGGGTGCAGGAGAAGCTCGACGGTGCGGTCGCGCCGATCGTCTATCTCGTCGCCAATTTCGCCAAATCGCCCGGCGGCGCAGATGCCGGCCTTTCGATCGACGAGGCGCGCACCCTGTTCCACGAATTCGGCCACGCCCTCCACGCGCTCTGCTCGAACGTTACTTACCCCAGCCAGGCAGGCACTGCCGTCGCTCGCGATTTCGTCGAATTTCCGAGCAAATATATGGAGCATTGGATCGTCGCGCCCGAGACGCTCGGCTCGCTCGGCCTGCCCCAGTCGCTGATCACCGCGATCGGCCACGCCGATGATTTCGGCCAGGGCTTCTCGACGATCGAGTTTCTCGCCTCGGCGATCGTCGACCTGACGCTCCACCGCGATCCCGCCGCCGCGACCGACGCTGCCGGGCACGCCGCCAAGACCCTCGCCGACCTCGGCATGCCCGGCGCCATTGCCCCGCGCCATGGCCTGACCCACTTCACCCATGTCTTCGACGGTGGCTATGCCGGCAGCTATTACAGCTATCTATGGTCCGAAGTGCTCGACGCTGATGCCTTCGCCGCCTTCACCGAGGCTGGCGATATCTTCGATCCCGCGCTGGCTCAGCGCTTCCGCCGCGAAGTCCTCGCGCCGGGCAACAGCCGCGACCCGATGATCTCGTTCGAAGCCTTCCGCGGCCGCGCCCCGCGGGAGGGCGCGCTGCTCCGCGACCGCCGTCTGGCTTAGCTTTTAGGTTCGATTGCCCCCAGCCGGTCAGTGTCGGCGTAGACATCGAACCGGGTCAGCGTCGTCGACCCGAAGGTATTGGTCAGTGCGACATCGGTCGCGTCGCGCCCGCGCGCCATCAGGATACGACCCCGACGCGGATAATTGTGCCGCGCGTCGAAAGTGAACCAGCGCCCGTCGAGATAGGCCTCGAACCACGCCGAGAAATCCATCTCGCCGACCAGATTGGGCAGGTCCATGTCACCCATGTAGCCGGTGCAGTAACGTGCCGGCACGTTCATCGCGCGGCACAAGGTCACCGCCAGATGGGCATAGTCGCGGCATACCCCGACCCGCTCCTCATGCGCGTCCCACGCAGTCTTGTCGGGCCGAGCGGTCATATAATCGAAGGTGATGCGTTCGTGCGCATAGGTGACGATCGCCTGGACCAGCGCCCAGCCCGACAGGCCGCCGAAATTCGCCCACGCCAGATCGGACATCTTGTCGGTCTCGCAATAGCGGCTACCGAGCAGGAATATCAGCGCGTCGTCGGGGAGATCCTCGATCGGCACCTGGCGCGCGTCGGGCACGACCTCGTCGGGGGTAAACGGGTCCTCGATCACGAAGCCGCTCGAAATGACGATCCCGCCCGCGGGGATGATCAGTCGCGTGCACATGTTACCGAAGGAATCGACATAGTCGTACATCGGTACGTCGGGGGTTGTCATGATCCGGTGCGCCGTGCGCAGGTCGCGATTACGCGACGGGTGGACGCTGAGGTTGGCGAGCGTCGGGACCGGGCGATCGGTGGCAAAGCCGATATCGAAGCCAGCGCGAATCAACATGGGAGACGACCTTCATGGAGGGAGGAGTGACTGCTGTCTCCTCCGTGAAGTCCGTACAGACGATCGTTTGAAGCGACGCTGTTTGCTTAGCACAGACGCCCGCGCCTTCATATATGCGCGCCCTGCGCCATAATGCGCCGGTTGCGCGACAGCGCGGTTCGCGTCATCGGTTATTCCGATGTTGCTTCGTCACCTTCGCTATTTCACCGCGCTTGCCCGAGAGCGTCATTTTGCACGCGCGGCGGCGGCCTGCAATATTTCGCAGCCGACGCTGTCCGGGGCCCTCGCCTCGCTCGAGGCCGAACTCGGCACGCGGCTGGTGGTGCGCGGACGGCGCTTCCTCGACCTCACGCCCGAAGGGCGACTGGTGCTCGACGGTGCGCTGCAGCTGCTGCGCGACGAGGATATCCTTCGCCAGGGCCTGCAAGGACTTCGCGGCGGACTGACCGGGGTGCTGCGGCTGGGTGTGATCCCTGCGGCGATGCCCGTCGTCGGGATGCTCGTCGAACCTTTTTGCGCGTCACATCCCGCCGCGAGTGTCGAGATAAGATCGATGTCGTCGAAGGCAATCGAGCATGACCTCAACAATTTCGAGCTCGATGCCGGACTGACCTATCTCGACAATGAGCCGCTCACCGGCGTGCGGCGGATCCCGCTGTTTCTCGAACATTATCTGTTTGCGACCGCAACAACCAACCCGCTGGCCGACCGTAGCCAGATCAGCTGGCGCGAGGCGGCCGGGCAGCGCCTGTGCCTGCTAAGCGACGACATGCAGAACCGGCGGATCCTCAATGGCGTGTTCGCGCTCCAGCAAGCGGATATTCGCCCTGACGTGGTCAGTAACAGCTTCCTTGCTATCCTGTCGCAACTGCGCACCGGTGGCTGGTCGAGCATCGTCCCCCACAGCTTCGCGCATCTTTTTGGCGAGCAGCGCGACGTGGCGCTGATCCCGCTGGTCGAACCGCTGCACCTTCAGTCGATCGGGCTTGTCACCAGCGACCGTGAGCCGGCGCCCCCCATGGCCCGCGCTCTGGAAAGCTGCGCACGGTCGGTCGATTTCTCCGTCATCACGGCCGCCGTTGATCGGATAAACCTATCATGATCGTCGAAACTCTTATTTGATCGCTTCAGGCGCCGGGTGAAGATTGCGCCCCAAGCACGCCCGACCGAGGCGTTATCAGGAGAGTGTCATGGCGAAAGTCGTTTGTGTCCTTTACGACGACCCGATCACCGGGTTCCCGACTAGCTATGCGCGCGACGACTTGCCCGGTCTGACCGAATATCCCGGTGGGCAGACCCATCCCACGCCCAAGGCGATCGACTTCACACCCGGGCATCTGCTTGGCTCGGTGTCGGGCGAGCTTGGGCTTCGCAAATATCTTGAAGACGCCGGGCATACCTTGGTCGTGACTTCTGACAAGGACGGCCCCGACAGCGTGCTGGAGCGCGAACTGGTCGATGCCGACGTCATCATTTCGCAGCCGTTCTGGCCCGCTTATTTGACAGCCGAGCGGATCGCGAAGGCGAAGAATCTAAAGCTCGCGCTGACCGCCGGGATCGGATCGGATCACGTCGACCTGCAGGCTGCGATCGATCGCAACATCACCGTTGCTGAAGTGACTTACTGCAATTCGATCAGCGTCGCCGAGCATGTCGTGATGATGATCCTCGGCCTGGTCCGCAACTATATCCCGTCGCACGATTGGGTCACCAAGGGCGGCTGGAACATCGCCGATTGCGTCGCGCGATCGTATGACGTCGAAGGCATGCACGTCGGCACCGTCGCGGCCGGCCGGATCGGGCTCGCGGTGCTTCGCCGGTTGAAGCCGTTCGACATGCACCTTCATTATAACGACCGCCATCGCCTGCCCGCCGAGGTCGAGCAGGAGCTTGGCCTGACTTGGCATGCGAACCGCGAGGAAATGTATGCAGCATGCGACGTCGTGACGCTCAACTGCCCGCTCCACCCGGAGACCGAGCATATGATCAACGACGATACACTCAAGAGTTTCAAGCGGGGCGCCTATCTGGTCAACACGGCGCGCGGCAAATTGTGCGACCGCGATGCGATCGTTCGCGCGGTCGAAAGCGGCCAATTGGCGGGCTATGCCGGCGACGTCTGGTTCCCGCAGCCGGCGCCCAACGACCATCCGTGGCGGACGATGCCCTATGAGGGCATGACCCCGCATATTTCGGGCACCTCGCTGTCGGCGCAGGCGCGCTATGCGGCGGGGACGCGCGAGATCCTCGAATGCTTTTTCGAAGGGCGACCAATCCGCGACGAATATCTGATCGTTCAGGGCGGCGGCCTCGCTGGCACTGGCGCGCATTCGTATAGTGCGGGTGATTCCACCGGAGGGTCGGAGGAAGCGGCCAACTACCACAAAGCATGAAGCGGTTGCTTGGACCGGGGTTCGGGCTAGCGCCCGTGCCCCGCCCGCTCGCCGTGCTTCTCGCCGGCCTTGCCGCAGCGGCAATGATCTATGCCCTGCTCCTGCTCCAGTCGGCGAGCCATCTGGCGTGGATCATCCCCTCGTTCGGGGCGAGCTGCGCGCTGGTGTTCGGCGTCCCTGACAGTCCGTTCGCGCGTCCCGCGAGCGTGATCGGCGGGCATCTGGTCTCGTCGCTGGTCGGACTCGCAGCGATGGCGACGATTGGTCACGGGCCATTGGCAATGGCGGTCGGGGTCGGCGGCGCGATCGCGGCGATGATGGTGACCCGAACGATGCATCCGCCGGCCGGGGGTGATCCGCTGATCGTCATTGCCACCGCCGCAGCGCCGACCTTTCTGCTGACCCCGGTGCTCGTCGGAACCATCGCCATCTCGCTGGCGGGCTTCGCTTTTCGGCAACTCCGCACCCGGCGCCCCGGCTGACCGATCGCCATTCGGTGTAGGCCGTTATGACCAAAGCGACTGCGGTCATGCCGAAACTGTTTTCGCGATGCTTTTTCTTTCGCGGTAAGCCATGCGGGTGGACATGATCACGCGCACCCCTTCCGCACTTCCCCCAGGCCAGCCGACGCCCGAGCGCGTCGCCATTCTCGAATCGATCGAAGCGCGGCTGCGCTGGTTGTCGTCGTGGACGATCCACAACGCGAACCATCTTCGTGATTCCCGCGATGGACTGAAGGTCGGTGGGCACCAGGCCAGTTGCGCCTCGATCACGGCGATTATGACTGCCCTCTATTTTGGCGCGCTCCGACCCAACGACAAGGTCGCGGTCAAGCCGCATGCCGGGCCGGTGCTTCACGCGATCCATTACATGCTTGGCCAGCAGAGCCTCGACGCGCTCCAACGATATCGCGGGCTGGGCGGGGCGCAAAGTTATCCGTCGCGGACCAAGGATGTGATCCCGGTCGATTTTTCGACGGGGTCGGTCGGATTGGGCGTTGCAGTGACGGCCTTTGCCAGCCTGATCCAGGACTATCTCATCGCACATGGCGAAATGGCAGAGGCCGACGCTGGACGGATGATCGCGTTGATGGGCGATGCCGAGCTCGACGAGGGCAATATCTACGAATGCCTGATCGAATGTTTCAAGCATGACATTCGCAATTGCTGGTGGATCGTCGACTATAACCGCCAAAGCCTCGACAGTACGACCGCCGACCGCATGTTCCGCCGTTTCGACGATATTTTCGAGACGTGCGGATGGCGGGTCGAGACGTTGAAGCAGGGCAAGCTGCAGCGCGCGACCTTTGCCAAGCCGGGCGGGACGGCGATCGGCGAGTGGATCGACAATTGCCCCAATGCCGAGTTTGCCGCGCTGACCTATCAGGGCGGGGCGGCGTGGCGCGAGCGGTTGACGCGCGACCTGGCCGGGGAGCCCAAGTCGCTGAAACTCATCGCCGCGCACGACGACGCCGCGCTGGCGCAACTGATGACCAATCTTGGCGGGCATTGCATCGAGACGTTGCTCGAGGCGTTCGCGCGCTGCGATGACGACACGCCGACGCTGTTCATCGCCTACACGATCAAGGGCTATGGCCTGCCGTTTGCGGGACACAAGGATAATCATTCGGGGCTGATGAACCCCGGCCAGATCGAGAGCCTGCGCGATGCGATGGGGATATCGGCGGGGGACGAGTGGGCGCCCTATGGCGGAATGGGCGACAATGCCGCCGCCGCCGCGCGGGCGGTGGTCGAGGACTGTTCGCTGGCGAAGGCGACACGCTTGGACACGGTCAAGCGAGTGCCGGTTCCGGAGGAGATTCCGGTGCCCGACGGGGCTGAGCAGGCGACCCAGGCGGCGTTCGGTCGAATCCTGCTCGATCTGGCGAAATCGGGCCATCCGCTAGCCGATCGGATCGTCACGACGTCCCCTGATGTGACGGTTTCGACCAATTTGGGTGCGTTCGTGAACCAGCGCGGGCTGTTCCGGCGCCAGGAACTGAAGGACATCTTCGCTGCTGCCAAGATCCCGACCGCGCAGAAGTGGGCCGCGCATGGGGCAGGCCAGCATATCGAACTGGGGATCGCCGAGAACAACCTGTTCCTGATGCTTGCCGCGCTGGGACTTTCGGGGCCGCTGTTCGGGACGCGGCTGATCCCGATCGGCACGGTCTATGACCCGTTCATCGCGCGCGGGTTGGATGCGCTGAACTATGCCTGTTACCAGGATGCGCGCTTCCTGCTCGTCGCGACGCCCTCGGGGCTGACGCTCGGGCCAGAGGGCGGCGCGCACCAGTCGATCAATTCGCCGTTGATCGGGATCGGCCAGCCCGGACTGACCTATTATGAGCCGGCGTTCGTCGACGAGCTGGCGCTGATCATGCACTGGTCGTTCGATCATCTGCAGGCCGACGATGGCGGGTCGGTCTATCTGCGGCTGACGACCCGGTCGATCGCGCAGGTCGAGCGGGCCGACGATGGCTGGAAGGCGCCGGCGCTAAAGGGCGGTTACTGGCTGCGGGCGCCGTCGGGAGCGGCGGACCTGGCGATTGCCTTTACCGGCGCGGTGACGCCCGAGGTGCTCGCCGCCGCTGATCAACTGGCCGAGGATGCGCCCGGATTGGGGCTGCTGATGGTGACCTCGCCCGACCTGCTCCACCGCGACTGGTCGGCCGCCCAGGCGGCGCGCTGGACCGGCAAGCCGCGCGAGAAATGCCATGCCGAGCAGCTGCTCGATGCGCTTGCGCCGGGTGCCAGCCTGGTCACGATCATCGATGGGGCGCCGTCGACCCTGTCGTGGCTCGGCGGGGTAACCGGGATGAGGGTCAGTCCGCTGGGGACCGACCGCTTCGGCCAGACGGGGGACCTGCCCGACCTGTTCGACCTTTACCGGCTCGATGCCAAGGCGATCGTCGACGCGGTCGCGCAAGTCATCCTCGACCGCGCATGAACGACGACATCATCCTTGCGATCGACCAGGGGACGACCTCGACGCGGGCGATGAGCTTTGGCCAAGACGGAGTGCCGCGCCATTCGATCCGTCGTGAATTTGTGCAGCATTATCCTCAGGCCGGCTGGGTCGAGCACGACCCCGAGGATATCTGGCGCGACACGCTGGCAACGCTGACCGAGACGGCGGCGGCCGATGGCGGGCGGGTCGCGGCGATCGGGATTACCAACCAGCGCGAGACGCTGGTGGTGTGGGACCGCGCGACGGGCGAGCCGGTGTACAAGGCGATCGTGTGGCAGGACCGGCGCGGGGCGGCGCTGTGCGCGCGGCTGAAGGCCGAGGGATGCGAGCCGTTGGTGCGCGCGCGGACGGGGCTGCTGCTCGACCCCTATTTCACCGCGACCAAGCTGAAATGGATCCTCGACGAGGTGTCGGGGGTGCGGGCGCGGGCCGAGCGCGGGGAGCTCGCAGCGGGAACGATCGACAGCTTCCTGTTGTGGCGGCTAACGGGCGGCAAGGTCCATGCGACCGATGCCAGCAATGCATCGCGGACGATGCTGTTCGATATCCATCGCGGGGTGTGGGACGAGGAATTGATGCGGCTGTTCATGGTGCCAGCAAACCTTCTCCCCGAGGTGCGCGACAATGCCGCCGAGTTTGGCGAGACGAATGTGCTTGGCCGCCCGACCCTGATCGGCGGGATGGCGGGGGACCAGCAGGCCGCCGCGATCGGCCAGGCCTGTTTTGCGCGCGGGGACGTCAAGTCGACCTATGGCACCGGCTGTTTCCTGCTGCTCAACACCGGCGATCACGCGGTGGCGAGCGAGCATGGGCTGCTGACGACGATCGCCTATCGCTTGAGTGGGCGGACGACCTATGCGCTGGAGGGATCGATCTTCGTTGCGGGGGCGGCGATCAAGTGGCTGCGCGACGGGATCGGAATTATCACCCATGCCGCCGATACGCATGACCTGGCGACGCGGCTCGACGATAATCACGGGGTCTACATGGTCCCGGCGTTCGTCGGGCTGGGGGCGCCGCACTGGGACCCGGCGGCACGGGCGACGATCAGCGGGCTGACCTTCGACGCGACCGGGGCGCACCTCGCGCGGGCGGCACTCGAGTCGGTGGCGTATCAGACCAAGGATCTCATCGCGGCCATGAGTGCGGACGGCGCGCGCGATTTGCGGCAGGTGCGGGTCGATGGCGGGATGGCGGCCAACGACTGGTTCTGCCAGTTCCTGGCCGACATGCTCGACAGCGAAGTGGCGCGGCCGGCCAATATCGAGACGACGGCGGCAGGGGCGGCGTTTCTGGCGGGGATGACGGCCGGCATGTGGCGCGGTCCCGACGACATTGCCGCGACGTGGCGGGCGGACCGGACGTTCGTGCCGCAAATGACGGCGGACAAGCGCGCGGCGCTCAATGCTGGCTGGCAGGATGCTGTGCGGCGAACGCTGTCGGTATGAGCTGGCAACACGACCTGCTCGTCATCGGCGGCGGGATCAACGGGACCGGGATCGCGCGTGACGCCGCCGGGCGCGGGCTCAAGGTGCTGCTGGTCGAGCGTGACGACCTAGCCTCGCATACCTCGTCATCGAGCACCAAGCTGATCCATGGCGGGCTGCGCTACCTCGAGATGTACGAGTTCCGGCTGGTCCGCGAGTCGCTCGCCGAGCGCGAGAAATTGCTCGACATCGCGCCACATCTGATCCGCCCGATGCGCTTTGTCATGCCGCTGGCCAAGGGGATGCGCCCGGCGTGGCTGATCCGGCTGGGGCTGCTGCTTTATGACCGGATCGGCGGGCGGTCGCGACTGCCGCGGTCGTTCGGCGTGCGGCTGGCAGGGACCAAGTGGGGCGCTGGGCTGAAGCCGATCGAGCGCGGGTTCGTCTATTCGGACGGGTGGGTCGACGATGCGCGGCTGGTCGTGCTCAACGCACTCGATGCAAAGGAGCGGGGGGCGACGATCCGTACCCGCACGGCGTTCCTCGGTGCACGGCGCGAGGCCGATCACTGGGCGGTGCGGCTTGGCGATGGATCGGTCGTGACCGCGCGCGCAATCGTCAACACCGCCGGGCCATGGGTCGGGCAAGTGCTGGAGGAGATGCCCGAGGCGCGCGCCGAAAAGCCGCCGCGGCTGGTCAAGGGCAGCCACATCGTCGTGCCGCGAATGTTCGCTGGCGACCACGCCTATATCCTCCAGAATGAGGACAAGCGGATCGTCTTCGCCATCCCCTACGAAGGCGAATTCACGCTGATCGGGACGACCGACAAGCCGTTCACGGGCGATCCGTCATGCCCGGTGATCGACGCGGACGAGACCGAGTATCTGTGCGCTAGCGTCAATCGCTATTTCGCGACACCGATCGCGCCGGGGGACGTCGTGTCGAGCTATTCGGGGGTGCGGCCGCTGTTCGACGATGGTGCCGACGAAGCAGCCGAGGTCACGCGCGACTATGTCCTCAGGCTGGGGACTGATCAGGCGCCGCAACTTCTGTCGAGCTTTGGCGGCAAGATCACCACCTATCGCAAGCTGGCCGAACATGCGCTGGAACAGCTGGCGCCGTTTTTGCCGGCGATGGGGCCGGAATGGACGGCGGGGGTGGCGCTTCCGGGGGGCGATATCGGCGTTGGGATCGAGGAGTTTGTCGCGGGGGTCATGGCGCGGTGGCCGTTCCTGCCGGGCGACACCGCCGAGCGGATGGCGCGCAGCTATGGCACGCGGATCGCGGCGGTGATGGGGCAGGCGAAAGGCCTGGCCGACCTCGGCGAGGCGCTCGGCGCGGGGCTGTTCGGGCGCGAGGTCGATTATCTGGTCGCCGAGGAATGGGCGGTGAGCGCGACGGACATCCTTGCCCGCCGGACCAAGCTGGGGATCCACGGCGGTGACGCGCTTGCCCGGCGGGTCGGGGACTATCTGGCGGCGAAAGCGGCGGGCTAGCGGCGGCGGTCGTCGGACTGGAGCACGCTATGCTTGTCGGCGCGGCGGCGGCCGAGCAGCGCCCCGCCTTCGAGCCGGACGCACAGCGCAACATAATAATCCTCGAGGAAGTCGCGGTCTTGGCCATCGTTGGCGATTGCGGCCTTGTCGCGGATCATGGCGGCGACGGTGCCGACGGCGTCGTCCTTGCCGTTGCGAAGCACTTCCTCCAGCGTCTGGAGCTCAAACTCGCCGTAGAGCAGGAGCGCAGCGTCGCTGAACTGGCGGCGATGGCGCTCGACCGGGCTGGCGACGTCGCGGGCCAGGCGCATGCCGATCGCCTGGACGACCCATGTCCCGGCGACGAGGTCACCGACCCTGAGCCGGTCGCGGTTGAACAAGGGGAACAGCAGAAAGATGCCGCTCCAGCCAAGCGCGAAGATCGTCAGGAAGGCGTCGGCCGCGCCTTCTGCGGCCTGCGCGGCGAGGAAGGAGAGGGGAAGGAACACCTCGATCTCGCGCATCGCGTTGCGGGCGATGACCGCGCCGCCGGTTAGCCGCGCCCCGTCGCGCGCCACCACGCGCAGCCCCATCAGCCGCTTGCCCGGGGTGGCGCCGCGCCCGCCCATCTCGAACAACATGAACCAGCCGTTGCGAAGGACGAAAAAGCCGATCAGCCAGATGATCGCGGCGGCCTGTATCCCGCTCTCCCGGGCGAGCCAGAAGAGGAGGATGGTGACGACGACCAGCGCCACGACGATCAGCATTCCGTCGATCATGAAGGCGGCGGCGCGGGTGCCGGCCGAGCCGAGTTCGAGCTGCAGGTCGACGCCTTCGGGGGTGACGAAGCTGCGGCGCATGCGCGGCGCGGCGCGGGGGCGGGCGGCGGGATCGGACCGGCGGGCGGGGGTGCTCAGCGCCATGTCGAACCGCGGCGGGGCAGGTAAAAATAGGCGAGCCAGCCGACCAGCATGACGCTGCCGATCAGGATGCGGTTGCCGTCGCCGAGCACGGTCTGCCGGCCGATCCCCTCCAGCAGCCCGGCAATGGCGAGCATCAGCACGGTGCCGGCCATGGCGATGGCGGCGGGGCGGCCGACCCGGACCAGCGCGTCGCTGCGGGTGTCGCGGCCAGGGAAGGCGATGGCGGTGCCGATCCGCATTCCGGCCGCTCCGGCCAGGCAGATGGCGAACATCTCGGTCGTGCCGTGGATCATCAGCCAGGCGGCGAAATTGGCGCCTAGGCCCTTGCCCGCGAACACCGCCACCATCGCCCCGAGCATGAGTCCATTGTAGATGATCAGCAGGACCGTCGGGACGGCGAAGGCAAAGCCCAGCGCGAAGGCGAAGATCGCGATCTGGCTGTTGTGGGTGAAGAGATAGGTGGCGAAAAAGGCGAGCATGTCGTGCTGCCGGTCATAGAGGGTCGAGCGGAGGAAACCGGCGGTGGCGGTCGGATCGCGGCCCGAGGAGAGGGCTTCGGGGATGATCCCGAAGAACCAGCTGGGGTCGCTGCGGACAAGGAGATAGGCGACGATCGCGGCGGCGACGGTCAGCGCGACGCAGACGAGGGTCTCGCGCCAGATCGACTGGACGGCTTCGGGCCAGCCCGAGCGGAAGAAGGTGGCGAGCTGGCGGCGGGCCGAGGTGGGGACGCCGTAGATCTGGAAATAGGCGCGGGTCGAGAGTTGCTCGAGATAGGCGATCAGGCCGCGGTCGAGCGAGGTGTCGCGGGCGACCGAGAGCGAAGACAAGGTGGCGCGATAGAGCAGGGGGAGGGCGAGCAGATCGTCGTCGGTCAGCGCCCCGATCGAGCGCTTCTCGATCCGCGTGACGAGCGCGTCGAGGCGGCTCCACTCGGCCTCGTGCGCGGCGCGGAAGCGGGTCGCGTTGACCATCACGGCGGGGGACGAGGCGACACGCGCGGACACGGTCAAAGCAGGTTCCTCCGCTTGAGGTCGACATAGCCGGCAATCAGCCGTTCGCCGATCATTTCCTGTTCTGCCTCAATGACATGGACCCCAAGGTGCTGGAGCCTGGTGATGACCACACGGCGGTCCTTGAGGAGGGCGGCGGCGGTCACCGAACGGACCAGGTCGCCGACCTCCCCCGGCGAGCGGTTGGCGATGGTCTCGAGCTCCTCGTCCTTTAGCACGACGACGACCAGGAGATGGGTCTGGACGACGCGGCGGGCGGCGCGGACGAGGAAGTCGGCCGAGCTTGCGTCGGTGAATTCGGTGAACAGCACGATCATCGAACGGCGGGTGAGGCGGGTCGCGAGCGCGGTCAGGGCGAAAGTATAATTGGTTTCATCGCCGCTATAGTCGATCGCGGCGGCGAGGCGCTGGAGTTCGGGAAAGGCGGCGGCGCCCGAGACCAGCCCGCCGGCGATGCGTGGGCGACTGTCGAAGGCATGGAGCGCGACGCGGTCGCCGACCTTGAGGGCGAGCCAGCCGGTGAGGAGGGCGGCGGCGACCGCGCGATCGAGCCGGGGGAGGCCGCCGACGGGTTCGGACATCTGCCGTCCGCTGTCGACCGCAAACACGATCTGGCTGTTGCGTTCGGCGCGATATTCCTTGGCGTGAAGCTTGTGATGGCGGGCGGACTGTTTCCAGTCGATCGCGCGGCGGTCCATCCCCGAGCGATATTCAACCAGCGCATCGAGGTCCGATCCGTCGCCGCGATTTAGCTGGGCGATGAGGCCCTGCATGCCGTGCCGCTGAAGCAGCTGGGCACCCTTTTCAAGCACCGGGCGGATATCGGGGAGGATCGGGAAATGGCCACCGACGGGCGACGCGCGGCCCTTCCACGCGAGCCGCAGCGGGCCACGCCAGCGCGCCCAGGCGGTATCGACCAGCGCGGTTCCGCGGCGGGCCATGGTCATCGGCACGGCGATCGTGCCACGCCCGTCGACGAGCGGGATCCACGCGCGGCCGTCGTCTTCGAGCGCGAGCAGGGCATTGGTGCCGAGCGCGATTTCGGCCCGGGCCGGGGGGCGGGCAGTGAAGCGGGCGCTGACCAGTGCATCGCGAGTCTCGCCGACGAAGGCGCTGGGGGGGAGTGCGACCGCGACCGTTCCGCCGCTGCCGGCGAGGACCGCGTCGACCACGAACAGCAGCAGCACCGCGACCGGCCAGGCGAGCCCGACGAACCAGTCGTCGCTGCGCATCGCCGAGACGAGCAGCGTGACGGGGACCCCCGCGCCTGCGATCAGCACCGCCAATCGCGTCGGATAGATCAACGCGGCGCCTCGATCGTCTCGATGATGTCGCGCACGACATCCTCGACAGCGCGGCCGTTGATTTCGGCGGCGGGGGCGAGGATCAGGCGGTGGCGGAGGAGCGCGGGGGCGAGCGCCTTGACGTCGTCGGGGATGACGAAGTCGCGGCCTTCGATGGCGGCGCGGGCGCGTACGGCCCCGGCGAGCATGGCGCCGGCGCGGGGCGAGGCGCCGCTTTCGAGGTCGGCAACGTCGCGCGTGCCGCGGACCAGCGCCGCGATATAGTCGATCACTTCGTCGACGAGGCGGACGGTGGCGACGGCGGCAACGGCCTCGCCGATGGTCGCGGCGTCGGTGCAGCGTTCGACGCCCCACGCGACGGGGTCCATCACCGATCGGCCAGCGCCGTGCGAGGCGATGATCCGGCGCTCTTCCTCGGCGCTGGGATAATCGACCATCTGCTTGAACAGGAAACGGTCGAGCTGGGCTTCGGGCAGGGGGAACACGCCTTGCTGCTCGATCGGGTTCTGGGTGGCGATGACCATGAAGCGTTCGCCGAGCGCGAGGCTTTCGCCGTCGATCGTGACGGTGCGTTCCTGCATCGCCTCCAGCAGCGCGGCCTGGGTCTTGGGCGGGGTGCGGTTAATCTCGTCGGCGAGCAGTAATTCGGTGAAGATCGCGCCGCGCGTCAGGGTGAAGCTGGACGTCTGGAAGTTGAACAGGTTGGAGCCAATGATGTCCCCGGGCATCAGGTCGGGGGTGAACTGGATACGACCGAAGTCGAGCCCGACAGCATGAGCGAAGGCCCGCGCGAGGAGGGTCTTGGCGGTGCCCGGCGGCCCTTCGAGCAGGATGTGGCCGCGCGCCAGCAGCGCAACGAGCAACAGGTCGACCGTCGCCTCCTGCCCGACGACGGCCTTGCCGACCTCGGCGCGGATTGCGCGCGCCAGTGTTTGTACGTCGTCGAGCGTCACGCGCCTGTCTCCCTGGGCCAGCTATGCAATGCCCGGGCGGCGGCCAGCAGCGCCTCGGGTCGGTGGGGCTCGCCGGTGGTTGCGGCGAGGGTCGAGAAGGGGTTTTTGGGGTCGATCCGGTCGAGATAGGTATCGATCGCGCCGTCGCGAAGACGTGGCGGCACGCGGAAGGTGGCGATCGCGCGGTCGCGAAGCATGGCGGCATAGCGCGGCCCGAAGGCGGCCTCGCGCCCGGCTTTGCGGGCTAGCGCGGCGGCATTGTCGATCAGCGCCGCCTTGCCGAAGGCGAGGGCGCGCGTCCGGCGGCGGACCGGCCCGAAGCGGTTGAGCGCCTGTACTGAGACGAGGATCAGCGCGGCGAGCATCGCCAGCGTGGTCGCGAGGAACGGCGGATCGAAGGCGAGGCGGAGCGGGCTTGGCGAATGGCCGAAGCCGTTAAGAGTGACGTCGAACAAAATGGCGTCGGCATCGGTCGAGTTGAGATAGTCGAGCAGGGCCAGCGCGGCCTTCGCCTGATTGGGATCGGCCATCGCGCGGTTCGAGAGGAGGTCGGGGTCGGCAAGGATGAACAGCGGGACGGTCGCGTTGAGCCGACCAAGGACGATGTGGCCCTGGGCATCGGTAATCAGCGGGATCATCTGAGGGGCGCTGACCGTCTGGAGGATGACGGGGGCGGCGAACTGGACCCCGGTGGCGGCGGGAGCGAGAGTGGTGAGCGGGCCGCTGGCGCGCTGGCGATCAACCTTCATCGGCCAGTTGGGAGCGAGGATGCCCTGCGGCTCGGCCGGGGGGAGCAGCCCCTTGGCGGTGACCCACCCGCGATGGTCGGGATCGGGACTGGTCTGCCATTTGGGCAGGATGATGAGCGTGGGGCGAGTGGCGCGGGCGGTGAGCGCCTTGTTGAGGTTGACCGCGGCTTTTTCGGGCGCGAGGACGGCGAGATCCTCGCTGTCGAGCTGGCGTTCGTTGCGGATGATCAGCGGATTGCGATCCGTCGCCTCGGCCAGCGCGACCAGCCCGCTATAACCGGTGGCGGCGTTGGACAAAGCGTGGGCACCGCCATTCCTGCCCGAGCGAAGGTCGGGGGCATAGGCGCCCAGCACGAGCATCGCGGCGAAGGAGATCAGCCCGACGACGAGAATGATCAGCATCGAGCGCTGGGTGAAGGGCGAGGCGGCATCATGATCGCGCGGGGTGATGGCGAGGTCGCTCATCCGCGCCACGCCTGGGGCAGGACGAAGTCGGCATAGGCGGCGCGGGCGCTTGCCCATTCGCCGAGTGCTACGGGGCGGCCGCCGAACAGGCTTCGTTCGACCAGCGCGGATATGTCGGCGAACAGGGTGCGCGCCGGGGGCGGGATGACGCTGGCGACGGTCAGTTCGCGCGACGTGATCGCGGGGCGGACGAGTTGGGGCCGTCGGCGAGCGATGTCTTCGACCGAGCGGACGAGCAGGTGATGCGCCGCTTCGGCATAGCGGCCGTCGGCGGCGAGGGCGTCGGCCTGCGCGAGCCATTCGCGTGCCGGGGCGGCGTCGGGGACCCATTCGTCGGGGTCTGCGACCGGCGTGCCGAGGCGCGTGCGGCGGAAATTCGGCCAGCGCCACTGGCCATGGTGGATGCGCTGCCATGCCATCCAGCCAAAGCCCGCGACCACGACCGCCAGCACCGTCCACAACAGGATCTGGGCAAAGGGACCGGTGGGGAACAGGCCGAAGAATTTGGCCAGGGCGCGGCCGATCGGCGCGAAGAATTGGTTGAGGGCGTCGATCAGGTGACGCACCCATTCGGGCGCCTTGGGGTCGGGCGGAGTGGCGGGAAGCGAGAATTGCACCGACGCGTCGCTGCGAAGCGCACGATGCGCCGCCGCGAACCGTTCCGCCTGGCCGACCTTGTCCTGAATAGTGCCCCCGGTACGCAAACGCTGGCGTGCGGTTAAAGTGAACGGAAGCTCGTTCGCACGCAATGGCTTAATTTTTACTGGACAGGATGGTGGGCATGCCTAGGTTTTACTTGGGTAGAAGCGTTGATGGGGGAATATGGAATGGCGAGCATCGCAATGGACGTGCCGGACCGGCAGGTTTCGATCGGGCGGGTATTTGGTCGGGCGTTCGGGACGATCGGCAGCAATCCGGTGACGACGCTGGGCGTCGCCTTCCTGTTCAGCGCGCTACCGTCGACGCTGGTCAACCTGGCGATCCGGCAAGTGCGCGGGACCGACTTGAGCCAGATGAGCGTGGCCACAAACCTGGCGCTGACCATGATCAGTGCGGTGCTCGGCATCGCCTTTTACGCGATTGTGCAGGGGGCTTTGGTGCGGTCGACGGTCGAACATGAGGAAGGGCGGCATCCGGGGCTGGGCGAATCGATCATGGCCGGGCTGGTCGTCGCCATCCCGCTGATCTTGATGGCGATCATCAGCGGCATCGCGATGATGTTCGGGATATTGTTGCTCGTCGTCCCGGGGGTCATCCTGTACCTGATGTGGTCGGTGTCGGCACCGGCGCTGGTCGACGAGCGACTGAGCATCATGGGCGCGCTGGGACGAAGCCGTTACCTGACGCGCGGTTATCGCTGGCGGATCTTCGGGATGGTGCTGGTCCTGGTGGTGCTGAGCTGGCTGGCGATGGCGCTCATGACGACCCTGGTGGTCGCTGGGGGAAGCTTTTCGCTTCAGGCGATGGCCAAGGCGCAGCAGGATCCGTCGATCATGGCGATCGCCGTCCTGCTGATCATGCAGACTTTGATTTCGGTCGTGTCGGGCGTGAGCCATGCGTCGCTGTTCGTCGAACTGCGCAACGCCAAGGACGGCCCGTCGGACGCGGCGCTGGCCGACGTATTCCGCTAGGGACGGCTGGCCGCGTCGAGGAGCCGGGGAAGGCTCAGGCCGCGAAGGCGCGTCGCAAGGCCCGAAGACCATCTTCGTTGGCGCGAACCGCGACGCTTGCCCCGGCCGCCACGGTGAAGCCGTGGAACGCGCCGGGATAGACGATCAGCTCGACCGCTACCCCGGCCCGCGACAGGCGCGCGGTGTAGGCGAGGCATTCGTCGACGAACAGGTCGAGCGCGCCGACCCCGATGAAGGCAGGCGGCAGGCCGGTGAGCGATGTCGCACGCGCCGGATGGGCATAGGGGTCGTCCTGGCCGCCGAGCGCGGCGCGGCACCAGGCGCTGTTGTCGCGAGTCCAGACGAATTCGCCGGTCGAGGGGTTGTCGGGCAGGCGGTCGTCGAGGCGCGGCTGGTCGAGATGCTGGAAGGCGATGGCATATTCGCCGCGATCGCGCGCGAGGAGGGCGAGGCCGGCGGCCATCGATCCTCCAGCGCTGGTCCCGCTGACCGCGACCCGGGCGGGGTCGATGCCAAGCGCGGCGGCCTCTGCATTGAGCCAGGCAAGCGCAGCATAGGCGTCGTCCATCGGGCCGGGCGCGGGGGTTTCGGGGGCGAGGCGATAGTCGACCGAAAGGATGAGGCAGCCCAGTTCGTGTGACCAGCGATGGAGCATGGGGGCGTCCATTTCGGGCACACCCAGGACATGGCCGCCGCCGTGGAAGTGGAGGATCGCGGGGGCGCTGGTGGCGATCTCGACCGGGCGGACTAGCAGGCAACGGACCGTGCGATCGCCGTCGCCCGAGGGGATGTGGATGTCGCTCGAGACGACCGGCAGGTCGGGCAGCGGGACCGCCGCGAGCATCGCCGCAATCGAGGCGCGGATCGCAGGCAGGCTTTCGTCGCTGAGCATCATCGCCGGAAAATTGTCGGCCATCGCAAGCAGTTCGGGATCGACCAGGTGGCGGGTGGTCATGCGCTGCGCTTGCGATCGTCGAGCCCGAGCCCTCGGCCGATGATTTCCTTCATGATTTCCGACGTCCCCGCGAAGATGCGGCTGATCCGCGCGTCCTGGTACATCCGGCAGATGCGATATTCCTCCATATAGCCGGCGCCGCCGTGGAGCTGGACGCAGGCATCCATCACGCGGCCCTCTAGCTCGCTGGTCAGCAGCTTGGCCGCCGACGCATCTTCAGGGGTGAGGTCGCCTGCCATCAGCAGCAGCACCGACTGGTCGACATAGCATTGCAGTGCGTCGAGCTCGGCCTTCATGCCCGCCAGGACGAAGCGGTTGTGCTGGAAGGTCCCGATCGGCTGGCCGAATGCTGTGCGCTCCTTCACATAGTCCAGGGTCAGGTCGAACGCGGTCTGGGCCGAGGTGATGAAGCCGATCGCCGCGACCAGCCGCTCCTGCGCGAGGAAGCGGGCGAGGTAGCGGAAGCCCATTGTCGGTTCGCCCAGCACATTGGCCTTGGGGACCTTCACGTCGTTGAAGAACAGCTCGGCGGTGTCCTGCGATTTCAGCCCCATCTTGTCGAGCTTTCGCCCGCGCTCGAAACCCTCCATCCCGCGCTCGACGAGGAACAGGCCGAGGCCGTGGCGCGAGGCGGGGTCGGTCCGCGCGGCGACGATCACGACGTCGGCGAGAATGCCGTTCGAGATATAGGTCTTGGCGCCGTTGAGCAGCCAGTGGTCGCCATGGTCCTCGGCATGGCTTTTCATGCCGGCGAGGTCGCTGCCGGTGGAGGGTTCGGTCATCGCCACCGCAAGGATTTTCGTCCCCGCGACGATGCCGGGCATCAGCCGGTCCTTCTGCTCGTCATTGCCGAGCGTGGCGATGTAGGGCGCGACCAGGTCAGAGTGGAGGTTGATGTAGAAGCCGACGTCGCCTTCGCGCACATTCTCCTCGATGATGATCTGCTCGAAGCGGAAATCTTCGATTGCGGCGCCGCCATATTTCTCGTCGGCCCAGGTGCACAAAAGGCCCGCCGCGCCGGCCTTGGCATAGGCTTCGCGGTCGACCATCCCGGCTTTGCGCCAGCGCTCGCCATGGGGCGCGATCTCGGTGCGCATGAAGTGGCGCACCGAATCGCGGAACTGCTCGTGCTCGGGCTCGAAGATGACGCGGCGCAAAGGTGATCCTTCAGGCAAAAGAGCGGCCCGATGCCGCCCGCTCGCGCAACCATGGCGAAGGAGTGACGCGTTCGCCATGGATTTTGCGCAACGGCGGCGCTGTCCTATCGGCTATGATAGTGGAGGCAGCTCGCCCGTTGCGGTCTCATGACCTCCACGCAAGGCGCAAAGTCCAGAAGGATCTGACATGACGAGTGTGCCGCGCGGACCCCTGGCGGGGATCAGGATCGTCGAGATTGACGCGATCGGGCCCGTGCCGCTGGCGGCGATGGTCATGGCCGACATGGGGGCCGACATCGTCCGCATCGCTCGCCGGGCACCCACGGGCGCGCAGGTGTGGAACGACGTCGGCGGGGCGGTGCTGTATCGCAGTCGCAGTCATGTCGCGCTCGACCTCAAGCTGCCCGCCGAGCGCGATGCGCTGCTCGACCTGATCGATCGCGCCGACGGGCTGATCGAAGGATTTCGCCCGGGGGTGATGGAACGGCTCGGGCTTGGTCCCGATGTCGTCCTTGCCCGCAATCCGAGGCTGGTGTTCGGGCGGATGACCGGGTGGGGGCAGGCGGGGCCGATGGCGATGCGCGCCGGGCACGACATCAACTATCTCTCGCTGACGGGGGCGCTCCACGCGATCGGCGACCCGGGGGCACCGCCGACGGTGCCGCTCAACCTGGTTGGCGATTATGGCGGGGGGACGATGTTCCTTGTCGCCGGGATGCTCGCGGGTTTCCTGTCGGCGCAGCGCACGGGGGAGGGCCAGGTCGTCGACGCCGCGATCACCGATGGGGTCGGGACAATGCTCAGCCTGTTCTACGCGTGGCTGCCGACGGGCCACTGGGCCGACGAACGCGCGAGCAATTTGCTCGACGGGGGGGCGCCCTTTTACCGCTGCTACACCTGCGCCGATGGCCGCCATGTCGCCGTCGGCTGCCTCGAGCCGCAGTTTTTCGCGGAGATGATCGCCGGGCTGGGACTGGAGGAGCGCGGCCTGGTGCAGGCTGATCGCGCAGGATGGCCCGCGATGGAGGCGGAACTGGCTGCCGTCTTTGCCACGCGCCCGCGCGACGAATGGGCGCAAATGTTTGCCGCGACCGATGCCTGCGTGACTCCGGTCCTGTCGCTCCGTGAAGCGGTCAACCACCGCCAAGCAACCGAGCGATCGAGTTTCACTGTCCGCGATGGAATCGCGCAGGCCGCTCCCGCACCGCGCTTCTCCGCCACGCCCGCGGTGATTGGCAGCGATGGAGAAACCGGGCTTTCCGCCGTTATCGACCGCTGGGCCCGCTGAAGCGGGTCGGGCGGCGGCGGCGGCAATGCCGGGACCAACCTCGCCTTCGCGACCGGTTCGGCGGTGTACAGACCATCGACATGTCGCGCCGCCAGGCCGTGTTCGTCAGCGCGATCGGTACCAGCCCTGCCGCCGCCCGCCGATGATCCGTACCCGGTTCGACAAGAGCGCATGGACCGGCGGGCTGGACCTCGTCATCGGCGATGTTGGCAATGTGTCGGTCGATCTTGGTCATCGCGGCGAGTTCGGCAAGTCGGTGACCAGCCATGACGCCCATTTCACTTTCAAGGCGAAATTCTAGCAGCGGGAAAAGTGTCGATGCCGTGCGGAACCGCCAGATGCGCTCGACCCGCTGGCGGTTCCCCGTTCGCCCGGCGTTTTTGGGTCCGCCCGGCGTTTTAGCCAGCGCCGCAAGCCGCGGCGGGCTATCACGTTGACCTAAATCGCAAACATACCATGCCGGCAGGGAACCGTGCTTGGATTGCGAAGTTAGATCGTCGGGGGATTCTCGATGATTTCCAATCCAGCGCTGTCGGCAGAAACTGTGTTCACACCAAACCGCAAATGCATTTTAGTCGTTGAGGACGAACTGCTTATCCGGTTGGCGCTGAGTGATGGGCTGCGCGAGGCTGGTTATCAGGTGGTTGAAGCTTGCTGTGGAGACGAGGCGATAGAAGCACTGGATTCAGTGGCCCCGGACCTGATTATCAGTGACGTACGAATGCCTGGTGAACTCGATGGCATCGCCCTGCTTGGAATTGTTCGGCGAAGATTTCCGGCGCTGCCCGTCATTATCGTTTCAGGGCATTTACGCCCTGCGGCGGCATTGGCCGACGGCGCCACGCAGTTTCTGGCCAAGCCCTATGCGTTGGACGCGATCCTGCAAGCGGTTGAGACCGAGATTGGAAAGTTGACATGACCCCCGGAGAGAAGACGGAGCCCATTGCATCATCCGTGCTCGTCGTAGACGGGGACATTGTCTCCCGGCATGTCCTTGCCGACTACCTTCGTCATTGTGGATATGCTGTGGTGGAAGCGGCGACGATCGACGAGGCCTTTATCGCGTTGAAAGAGCCCTCGCTCTCGATCGACGTTATCCTGTGTCACATTTCTGCGCTTGGCTCCCAGACCTGCTTTGGGCTGGCGAATTGGGTGCGAGCGAATCGTCCGGAACTGGAAGTGAAGCTCGCTGCGGGCGACGAGACCGCCGCGCAGACGGCTGCCGAACTGTGTGAAAATGGCCCGCACCTTGCCCGTCCGTATGAACCAGCAGCCGTCACTGATTATATCAAGACGCTAAGAGCAAGCCGATTGAAGTAATTGCCAACGAAGGGCAGACGATGGTTTCGCAAAGGGCATCTGCCATCACTTGGTATCAGGAACACCTGCAAGTGGCGATCAAGGCGGCACGCGTTGCCGTCTGGGCGTGGCAGGTCGACTCCGACGCATTCGCGATGGACAAACACGCCTTCGAACTATGGGGAGTCCCTTGGTCGGACAAAGTGACGTTCGAGCAACTGTCTGCGCGCATCCATCCGATCGACCGCGATCGAGTCCGAGCGGCTTTTAACGCGACGCGATCCGTCGACGGCTTGTATGAGATCGATTTTCGCATCTGTCTCGGGGATGAGGTGAGGTGGATTGCGGCCCGTGGGCAGGGTGCCGACGGAGGCATTGTGGGAAGGATGATGTCGGGAATCTTCCTCGACGTCACGAGCCGCAAGCAAGCCGAGGAAGGCAGCGAGCTGCTTGCCGGAGAAATGAGTCATCGAGTCAAAAATCTTTTGGCGATAGCGGCGGGACTAACCCAGATTACCGCGCGTTCGGCGAAGTCTGTTGAGGAAATGGCGTCAGCGCTAACGAAGCGGCTGACCGCCCTCGGCCGTGCCCACGACTTGGTTCGCCCGCTGCCCGGCGAACAGGGGAAAGCTGCCCTGTTAGGCGATCTCCTCTCCATCCTGCTTGCGCCCTATGACGAAACCGCAGCTTTTTCGGGACGTATCCGTGTGTCGGTTGCGCGGATGGGCATCGGCGAGCGAACCGCCACTGCGCTTGCAATGGTAGTCCATGAACTGGCGACCAATTCAGTCAAATATGGCTCGCTGTCCTGCGAAACTGGCTTTCTCGACGTAACGAGCAAGATCGAGGGTAACAACATTTCCGTTATCTGGGCGGAGACGGGCGGACCGGCCATTGCCGGATCACCAGTGTTGAAGGGTTTCGGTAGCCAATTGATCGCACGCAGCGTGTCTGGACAGCTCGGCGGCAAGCTCACCTACGACTGGCAGACGAACGGTCTCGTCGTGACGGCTCGGATGCGTTTGGATCGACTCTCCAAATAGCGCTGGCTCGCCTGACCTGACTGAAGTCCGACCCCATCAGCGCTTTCACATTAACTCGTGTAGCTCGTCAGGCGCTATCGGCAGCAGCCAAGCGACGTCGAGGCCGGTTTCCAAGATAGAGCGCCCGGCGTCCGAGCACTATCGGCGGATCATCTGCACTTCCAATTGCATGTCCGCAGATTAATGCTATATGTTGCGCAACATGTTGGGCATATGATGACTGCGGAGGATTTTAATGCGTTTTATATCACTGCTAGCCTTCCTGTCGGGGTCGCTCATACTGTCTGCCTCGAACGCGCAAGCGGTCGAAAAGCCTGCCTCACATGAACACGTCAAGGTGGTCGTCGGCTCCTTGATAACCACCCTGTCGAAGAACTATGTTTTTCATGACAAGGCGAACGACATCGCCGCGTTCGTTCGGGACAAGGCCGAACTGGGCGGATACGACACACTCGCAACCGACCAAGACTTAGCCCGGGTTCTGACCGACGACCTGATCAAGGCGAGTGGAGATCTCCATTTTTCCGTGGGCTTCGATCCGACCTGGGTGGCCCAATATCGCCGAAAAGATCTGCCCGGACAGGCATCAACCGAACGGCTGCGGCTATATGACGAGGGCACGAAAACCAATTTCGGGTTTGACGGCGTTAGACGGCTGGAAGGAAATGTCGGTTACCTTAACCTCGCCTACTTTGCCGACCCCTCGATCGCTTACGACACTGCTGCGGCCGCGATGCGCATGCTGGAAAACAGCGACGCCCTGATTATTGACCTGCGCTACAACAACGGCGGTTACCTGGAGATGGCGCAGTTTATCGCAAGCTACTTTTTTCCCGCTGATAAGGACAAACTGCTGTTCGATTATTACTATTATGACGACGGCAAGCGCGTGGATCGCGGACAGTGGGTGCTTCCCGGATTGCCCGGGAAAAGGATGGTCGACAAACCGCTCTACATTCTGACGGGATCGACCTCATTCTCGGCTGCGGAATGGTTTACCTATACGATGAAAAAACTGGGAAGAGCCAAGGTCATTGGCGCGCGAACCTCCGGCGGGGCGCATCCGGTCGATCGAAAGCCGATAGACGCCAATTTATACCTTCAAGTCCCTATCGGTCAGATCCGAGACCCGGTTGATCGAGGAGACTTCGAGGGGGTTGGCGTGCTGCCTGATGTCGACGTGCCGTCGATCAATGCTTTGGGCATCGCTCACAGGATAGCGATGGAGGGTCTGGCCGAAAACAACCCCGCCAAGCAGGAAGAACTCAAGTGGAATTTGCCCTCGATCGTGGCGAAGAGCGACCCAATCACTCTCAGTCCGACCATGATAAAGGCCGCCGTCGGAAAGTATGAGGGGCGAATGATAGGGCTCGATCATGGAAACCTCTTTTATATGTGGCGTGAGCGGTTTCGCTTGGCGCTGATGCCAATTTCTCCCGGCCTCTTTGAAATCGAAGGCGTCTCGGATTTTCGCTATCGCCTGGTTTCGAAAGCAGGCAGAACCACCGGCCTGGAACGCGTGAATCGCGATGGGTCCACCCACCTATACAAGCGGCTGTGATGAAACATATTTCGAAAACAATTGTGCTTGACGATCCCGTCTTTCTCGGCCGCTCGGTGGAACGTCTGAGTACGTTGATTGAAGAGCAATCAGCTGTTGTGCTGCGTTCGTACGATGTCACGATCCCGGTGAAGTCTTGCTCCCTGGTTGCCGTACTGGAAGCGCGGGGAGCCGCCACCGCGGCGGAGCTCGCCAAGAACCTGGATGTTTCGCATCAACTTGTGCTGCAGAAAATACCCAAGCTTTTGAAGTTGGGGTTGATCAAAAGCGAGCAGGACCAAGAGGACGGTAGAAAGAGAACATTTTCTTTGACCGCAGAGGGGGTAAGCCAGATCAAGCAGTTTCGACGCAGCCGCACAGCGATCCGTGCGGCCTACGTCGAATTGTTCGCCGAAGTCGGAGACCTGTTCGATTTGACCTCGCGAACGGAGGTCGCCCTGCGGCAACGGTCGATCGGAGAGCGAGCGGGCGTCATCAAAACTAAACAAAACCACCCATGATGTAACTTTTGAAGCCGCACTTCGATCGTCGAAGGTCGGTCTGACGCCTACCTTCGTCGCGCCTCGACCGCTGCGAGTGAGCGGGTAGGCCGCATCTGAACTCGTCCGCCTCGAACCAGACATTCAAGGATTGGGCAAGCGAGACGACCGACGTCCCTAACCAGCTGTCCGAGGCTGCGCTGGCTCATGCGATCGCAAACAAGGCCGAGGCCGCTTAAGGCCCAGGACGGAAGCGACAGCTTCACGCCCGCTCAGCCGGAATTGCGTCCATTAGCAATGCTGTGAAGGGGACGTTTGGTGTCGGGGAAGTCACCGGACGCCCATAACAATACGCCGGGTCGGGCTATGCCTTGCTTTCGCCGACGAAACGCCATCTAGTCATTGCGGGGCGGGTCGCGATCAGGCGAGGAGTAGGCGCGTGCCCGTTGCCGACCACAGTAAAGCATTCCTCGCAGGTGGCGGCGAGATGGGCGCGATGATGCGCGCGCACGATTGGTCGACGTCGTCGGCAGGGCCGCCGGAGGGCTGGCCGCAGTCGCTGCGCTCGGCAGTGGGGCTAATGCTGGCCAACAAGCACATCATGTTCGTCGCCTGGGGGCCGGACCTCGCCTTCCTCTACAACGACGCTTACCGCCCGGTTTTCGGACAGAAGCACCCATGGGCACTGGGACGACCGTTCCGGGAAGTCTGGTCGGAGGTCTGGGACGAAGTCGAGCCACTGGTGAAAGCCGCGCTTGGCGGCGAGGCGACCTGGTCGGAGAATCTGTACCTTGTGCTGGAGCGCAACGGTTACCCCGAGGACTGCTGGTTCACTTTCTCCTATTCGCCCGTGCGCGACGAGGAGGGCGTGATCGTCGGCCTGTTCTGCGCCGCGTCGGAAACGACCGACGTGGTACTGGCCGAGAAGCGCCAGGCGTTTCGCCTTCAGCTTGAGGAGCGCCTGCGCGACCTCGCCGACCCGAAGGAGGTCATGGCCGCGACGGTCGAGACGCTCGGCCGCTATCTAGGCGTCAGCCGCGTCGGCTACGGCGAGATGCAGGCGGACGACCAGACGATCGTCTATGAAACGGACTATGTGGACGGTGTCGAGCATCTGATCGGCGCTTTCCCGATCAACAGTTTCGGCCCCGGCAACATCGTCGACCTGCGGCGCGGGCTCACGACGACCTATCCCGACCTCGAAGCCGACCCGCGCACAGCTGGCGAAGGCTTCCCGGCGATCGAGGCGCGGGCGGCCATGGCGGTGCCGCTGGTGCGCGACGGCACGCTGCGCGCCGTGCTTTACCTAAACCACCGCGAGATTCGCGATTGGCCAGCGGACGAGGTGAGGCTCGTCGAGGAAGTCGCCGCCCGGACATGGTCCGCCGTCGAGCATGCCCGCGCCGAGGCGGCGCTGCATGAAAGCGAAAGCCACTTTCGGGCGCTCGTCAATGCCACAGCCAATGTCGTCTATCGCATGTCCGCGGACTGGCGCGAGATGCGTCACCTCGACGGCCTTGGCTTCATCGCGGACACCGAAGCGCCGACGATCAACTGGGTCGAAACCTACATCCCGGCCGACGAGCGGCCTCGCGTCCGCGAAGCGATCGAGCAAGCGATCGCGGCCAAGGGCGTCTTCGAACTGGAACACCGGGTGCTGCGCGTGGACGGTACGGTCGGCTGGACCTTTTCGCGCGCCATCCCGCTGCTCGACGATGCCGGCGAGATCGTCGAGTGGTTCGGAGCGGCCAGCGACGTGACGGAGCGAGTCGAGGCGGACCAAAGCTTCACGCGCCTGTTCGAGGCGTCACCGGCGCCGTTTCTGGTGGTTGCGCCCGACGCGCCGCTTTTCACCATCACCGAGGTTAACGACGCCTATCTTGCAGCGACCATGCGGACGCGCGAGGGGGTGGTCGGGCGCGGCATCTTCGAGGCCTTCCCCGACAACCCGGACGACTTAGCCGCCTCGGGGGTGAGCCGTTTGCGCGCCTCGCTTGTACATGTGCTCGCCACTCGTAAACCGGACGTATTGCCGGGCTTGAAATACGACGTCGCACAGCCAGACGGCACGTTCGAAGAGCGATGGTGGAGTCCGATCAACTCCCCGGTTCTGGACGAAAACGGCCAGGTAGAAGCCATCATCCACAATGCCAACGACGTAACCGAGAACCGCCGCGCCGAAACGGCGCTCAACGAAAGCGAGTCGCGGCAGGCGTTTCTGCTGCGCTTGAGCGATGCGCTGCGGGCGGAGCCAAGTGCCGACGCCATGGCGAACCGGGCGCTCCGGTTGCTCTTCGAGCAGATGCGGCTCGATCGCTGCTACATTGGGATCTATCGGCTGGCGGAGGACATCGGCGAGTTTACCCAGCAGGTCCACACCGACCGATTGTCCCCGTTGCCCGCGCAGGTGCCCCTGTCCGGGTTTCCCGAGGGGCTTCGGATCGTGTCCGATCGGACATTGGTCATCGACGATGTCATGAAGATGGAGGGCCTTTCGGACGGCGAGCGGGCCAGTTTCGCCGATCTCGGCCTGGGTGCCGTGATCAACGCGACGGTGCGCAAAGGCGAAAACATTCCGCTTTGGGCGATGATAGCCGGCTCTACCTGCGCCCGAGTTTGGACACCAAGCGAAGTCGCCCTTGTTGAAGAGGTTGCCGAACGCACTTGGGCGTCTCTAGAGCGCGCCCGCACCGAAGCGGCGCTGCGCGAGAGCGAGGCGCGGCTTCGCGAGATGAACGAAACGCTCGAAGGGCGCGTCGCCGAAGGCACCGTCGAGCGGAACCGGGTGTGGAACACGTCGCGCGGCCTGCTCATGATCGCAAATCTCGACGGCGTCTTCCGAGCCGTCAATCCGGCCTGGACCCAGACCCTGGGTTACACCGAGGCGGAGACGATCGGTCGCAGCTATCACGATTTCATCGTTCCGGACGACGTCGAACCGACAGTCGAGACGACAGCGGTGGCGGCTTCCGGGATTGACGTTGACGGATTCGAGAACCGCTATCGACACAAGGACGGCTCGATCCGCCGCCTTTCTTGGAACACGTCGGTCGAGGGAAGTCTGATCTACGCATTCGGTCGGGACGTCACCGACGAAAGGGCGCGCGAGGCGGAGATACAGGCGCTGGCGGAGCAATTGCGTCAGTCGCAAAAGATGGAGGCGATGGGCAGCCTCACCGGCGGCGTCGCGCACGATTTCAACAACCTACTGACGCCGATCGTCGGCTCGCTCGACATGTTGCAGCGCAAGGGCCTTGGCAACGAGCGCGAGCAGCGCCTGATTGCGGGTGCGGTCCAATCGGCCGACCGCGCCAAGACTCTGGTCCAGCGCCTGCTTGCGTTCGCCCGGCGGCAGCCCTTGCAAACGACCAGCGTCGACCTCACGCCTCTTGTGAAAGGGATGGCCGATCTCGTCTCAAGCACGACCGGGCCGCAGATCAAGGTCGTCGTCGATGCGCCCGAGGGTTTGCCACCTGCAAAAGCCGATTTGAACCAGCTCGAGATGGCCATCCTCAACCTCGCGGTGAACGCGCGCGACGCCATGCCGGACGGCGGCACGGTGCGCATTTCGGTCCTTGCTGAGACGGTCGGACGCCAGCACCGGGCCAATCTTGTGCCCGGGCGATATCTGCAGCTGTCCGTTGCCGACACGGGCACCGGCATGAACGAAGACACGCTCAGGCGCGCCATCGAGCCCTTCTTCTCGACAAAGGGGATCGGCAAGGGAACGGGGCTTGGGCTGTCGATGGTGCATGGCCTCGCTTCACAACTCGGCGGCGCGGTTACGATCCAGAGTACGCCTGGAGTAGGGACCAATGTCGAGCTCTGGCTCCCGCAAAGTACCGAGCCGCTTGCCGAGATCCGGCCCGTCATCCCCTCGGCTACGGTCGCACGGGGTTTCGGAACGGCGTTGCTCGTCGATGACGAGGATCTCGTGCGCCTCAGCACGGCCGACATGCTGATCGACCTCGGCTACGCCGTCGTCGAGGCGGCATCGGCAGAAGAAGCACTCCAGCTCGTCGATCGCGGGCTGCAGCCGGACGTGCTCATCACCGATCACCTGATGCCGGGCATGACCGGAACGGAGCTCGCCCGGATGCTGCAGGGCAGCCGGCCGGGAACCAAGGTGCTGATCGTGTCCGGCTATGCGGATGCCGACGGCGTTGCACCCGACTTGCCCCGTCTGACAAAGCCATTCCGGAGCGTCGATTTGGCGGAGAGACTTGCGGCTCTAGGCTGAGGCATGCTGGTCTTCTCGAAAACAGCGCTATGGCGAAGAATGCGCCCAAATTGACGACATTCAAGCGGTTCGTCGCCAATTCCGGAAGCAGTCGTTCGTTCAGGTTTGAGATGAGGGCGGGAACGCGCCCAATGTCCGTCGGCTGGCCCATCGGACTGGGCTTAAAACGGTCGTTCATTCTCCTCAATTTCCAGCGAGCCGTGGTGTAGCTCGAGCGCTAAATCCGCCGGCTGGCGATGACCGGACCACCTTTACCGGCTTGCAGGATCAACGCACCTCGAAGTCCGGCCGGTGATCGTGGCAGATTGAAGCGAGCGGCGGACCCGTTCCATTGCCCAAGCGCAATCAACTGGCGGACGATGTTGCGGTGGGGAATCGTGCGGCCGCCATTCTCTCCTGCTCCAATTGGAACGGCGATCGTGCGAGGATCATAGCGGACCAGCCATAATGTACCGCTGCCTCGCATCGCCCTGATCAGGACCACTTTCCCATTACTCAGGATTTCCGGGCCCGTGGTGCCGCGATCGAGCCGGGCGATCGCGGCATCGACTTCCTCCTTGCGGTTACCGACCACGGCTCCGCGCCCATTGATTATTACTTCGGGAGTTGAGATGCTGAATTGCCGGTTCGCGCCGGCGTAATCTGCCTGTCGCTTGGTGAAGGCCGGGTCGCCGAACGTGTCTTTCCAACCGAGGCGATCCCAATAAGTCACGGCAAAACTAAGCGCGAGGACATCGGGCCGGTTCGCGAGCGCATTGACGACGACGTCAGCCGGAGGGCACGAGGAGCAGCCCTGGCTCTGATAAAGCTCGACCACGGTCGGGTGGGCCGGGTCAGCGGCAACGGCCATGGTCGTCCACAGCGCGGCGCCGATCACCAATATCAATTTACGCATCATGCTTCTCCCCAATTGCCACGATCAGTCCGTCCGACAACCATTGTGCGAGGAGGCGGCCAGCAGTGAGTGCAGGATCCTGGCCCCCTGCGTCGACCAGCCAAGCGCAAAGCGATCCAAAATCCAGCCCGTTTGCGACATGATGCAACGCACGCGCCTCGGCGTCGTCGGCCGTCCTGAAATGCGGCGCTTCGCCCTTCCGCCAGACCAGCAGCTCGCTACCATTTGAGAGCATCTCGACAGGTGGCGGAGTCGTGCGAGCAGTGATGGCTGACCAGATTGCCGGGGCGTTCGTAGTCAGGGGCAGTATTTTCAAGAAGGGGCACAAGTATATTTGCGCCCGATCCCAATCGACATTTGCGAGTTCACTTGCCGCGACGGGCACGGCGTCTGCGGCGACGAATGCGGTTCCGAGCGCGAGTTCGAGCCTTGCGATCTCGGCTACCTCGGGATCCCCCGGATAGAGTCGCGCGAGCGTGGGAGGAAATGCGTCAGGGTAATGATCTAGCGACCAACTGCTCGGCGGCTCTTGGGCGACGTGCTCGACGATCGCCGCGCGGAACGCGCCGTCGCCGAGCCAGGCGCGAGTGACCGCAAAGCTCTCGTCGAGGCAGGCAATAATCCGACCCCGGAAATTGTTCTGATAGACGGCAAGTCCAGCGTGCGTTTCCAACGGGAACCGAACCATTGATGGCATGTCGCCGAGATGGAGCCACGCACGAAAATCCTGTTGTAGGGCGAGCAGGGTCATGCCGCCCCGCGCAGCGACTGGGCGGCAAGGCTACGGGCCATGTCCAGCTCGCCGAGTAGATCGGCAATCGGCGGAATGTCATCGTCGCGCTCAATCATCGTCGAGATGGGCCCGAGGCGGCCGATTAGATGCGCGTAAAGGTCCCAGACGGATGCGCAAACCGGCTGGTCATGCGTATCGATCAGCAACGCCTCCCCTTGGCTGTGGCCAGCCAGGTGAACCTGCCGGACGTGGTGGGCCGGCACGCCGTCGAGATAAGCGAGCGCGCAAAATCCGTGATTGCTGGCGCTGACGAAGACATTGTTGACGTCGAGCAGTAGGCCGCAGCCGCTTTTGGCGCAAAGGCGATCGAGAAATTCCCACTCGGTCATCGTCGAATGGCCGAACGCGATGTAACTTGACGGGTTTTCGATCAGCATCATCCGCCCAATTGTATTCTGCGCGCGGCCGACATTGGCGGCGACGATGTCCAGCGTTTCTTCGTCGTAGGGCAATGGCAACAGATCGTGCGAGTTGAACCCGTCGATACCGGTCCAGCACAGATGGTCGGATACGAATAGGGGATCGATCTCGTCGACCAGCGCCCGCAGGCGGAGGAGATAGGCATGATCGACCGGCTTGGCCGAGCCGACCGACATCGAAACGCCGTGAAGGGCTACGGGATAATGCTCGCGGACCTCCCGCAGGATTCGTCGCGGCTGGCCCCCGTCGACCATGAAATTCTCGGAAATCACCTCGACGAAATCGACATCAATCTGGCCCTCGATGAAGTCAGGATAGTGCGGCTTGCGCATGCCGAGGCCGAAACCGCCGAACGCGGGAAGGTGCATGGACGCGATCCTTGCGAGAGGGTGGCCCCGGTCTCGCTGACCGAGGCCGCGCCAGTTACATTTCGGTCAGGCTGCCGCCAGCCGCAGCGCACTGTTGTTTGCTCATCGTCTTGAAGCCGTGGCCCTTGCACTCGTTCATGCCCTTGCAGCTGTTGTGCGCGGTCTTGCAATCAGAGGTGCCCTTGCAGCTGTTGACGCCGAAGCAATGGACCTGCGCGACCTGGCCTTTGGCGAAAGCAGGCGCGGCAGGCGTCATGGCCGCGAGTGCGAACAGGGCGGCGGAGGCGGCGACGCTGATGCCGGATTTGGCAGTGATCATAAAACATACTCCCCAACGGGTTGCCGGAAATGGCACCTCCAGTTCGTGCCGGGGAGGCGACCAGTTACATCACCAGCGCAATAATCTCGGTCCGACCAGCGCTCCGACCGATGCGGCAAGCAAGATACCGAGCGAATACCAGGTTAGGACGAAGATCGCCGACACCTCTGGACAGTGCAGGCAGTAGACGGTCGCGGAAAAGGCACCCGCCGCAAGCCCCGCAGCGGCACCCGCGGCGCGCAGGCGGGTCGGGGCGAGGCGGCGGAATGACCAGAGTAAGCCGATGAAGATCGGCACGGCGAGCATCAGCACCAGCCACGGGCATTTGGTCCAGGTCTGGCCAAGCCACATTGCAAGCCACTCGGAGCGGGGCGTGCGGATCAACTCGCCGATCCCGGCGATTGCAAGCGCGACCACCGGCACAGCAATCAGCCACAGGCGCCGCAAGCTCCCCGGATTGGGCCGGGCGAGCCGGGCGGTCACTGTAATCGCGACCGCGGCGAGCGAAATTGTGTAGCCCCACTTCATCCAGAAGGTCGCACCATGCATTGCCAGCCACAGATCGGGACGAAATCCGAGCGTCGCTATGATGACCAACGTCGAGGCCAAGGCCCCGACAATAACGCCACTCGCAAGACGCCAGCCGACGGCGTCGCGTCCGACCGGCCGGACATCTGCACTAAGCGATGCAATAAGGTCGTCAGTGTTCATTTAGCCTGTCCTGAGATGCGTGCCGCGAGGGTCTTGAGACCGCGGTGGACGGAGACCTTGATATCGGATTCCCCAATTCCCGCAGCGATCGCCGCTTCCGCCACGCTGGCCCCGTCGATCTTCGTGGCGCGGATCGCCTGCGCTTGCTTAGCAGGCAATGTTTGAAGCAGTTCCTCGACGTCGAGCCTGGCATTCGACGAAGCCTCGAATCCCTCGGCAACGAGGATGTCTTCAAGTCCTTCGATCGGGACTGTCCGTCGCAATCGGCGAAACTGGTCGATCATCTTGTAGCGCGCGATTGAGAACAGCCACGCGGTGAAGGCGCGGTCGCGGTCGAAGGTGGCGCGGCGGACGTGAACGGCAATCAAGGTTTCCTGCACAAGGTCTTCGATATCGTCATCTCCGCCCGACATCATTCGGCGACGATAGAAAGCGCGCAGCAGCGGAACGAGGGCGCCAAGCAGGCACGCATGAGCACGAGCATCGCCATCGAGCCCGCCGATCATCCATGTCCGCAACTGGCATTCGTCTGCTCGCATTCGCGCTCCCTGCTACAGGTTCGGCCCGGTCGGCTGGATCGTTACACGAGGCGGCATCAGGCGGCGAAAAACTTTCTGCAGCTCATTTCGTAACCAAGAGACGGTGGGCCCCGAACTGGCTGGCATGACCGGCTATCGCCCTCCGGTCAGCGCGAGGCCCGGTTCACCTCCTGGCTGGGCCTCGCGACCAGGGCATCTGATTTCGAAGGAATTCATCATGCGCACCGTCGCCAGTATCGCCGCTACCCTTGCCCTCGCTTCGCTCGCCACCGCGGCAAGCGCGGCCAGTCCGGCTAAGGCACCCATGGAGAAATGCTATGGCGTGAGCCTGGCAGGCAAGAATGATTGCAAGGCCGGGGCCGGGACCAGCTGCGCGGGGTCTTCGCACGCGAATTATCAAGGGGATTCCTGGAAATACGTCAAGGCAGGCACCTGCACCTCGATCAAGACCCCCAAAGGCTTTGGTTCGGTCAGCCCCCGGGCATGACCGCTACGCCGGGGCGCCGACCTGGGCGTCCCGGCGACCAGCAAGGGATTTCGACATGATCAACCAAGTCTACGGCCGAATTTGCGAAGGCCTCGAACGAGCTATCCCCAACGCCGCCTTGCTGTTGACGGCGCGACTCAGCATCGCCGCCATTTTCTTCCTATCCGGCCGGACCAAGGTGCAAGGTCTCCTGACCATTACCGACGGGACCAACGAATTGTTTCGCACGGACTATGCGCTTCCGGTGATCCCACCCGAGGTCGCCGCGCACGCCGCCACTTATGCGGAGCATTTCTTCCCGATCCTGCTCGTCCTCGGGTTGTTCACTCGCCCGGCCGCTTTGGCACTGCTCGGAATGACCGCAGTGATCCAGATTTTCGTTTATCCGGACGCTTGGCCAACCCATTTGTCGTGGGCCGGCCTGTTGCTGCCACTCATCGCGCGAGGCGGCGGCGTCTGGTCGCTGGACACACTGGTGAGCAGGGATCGCAAGCTCGTTTATTTGTCGCCAGCGAGCGGATCCTAAGAGTGTTCGCGGTCGTAGCGAATGATGGCCGCCGATTGACAGGTTTCCGGGCTGCCCGCAGGTTATCTCGGTGTAGTTTCTTTCGATGCTGTTCGTCTTGATCAGCGTCTTCGTAGGCCTGCCAATGCCTCAGTCGGCTCAGGCGCTCGGCGTCCCCATGGCCCAGACCCATCTTGCCGCGACGTCTGGCAGCGACCGCTCTAAGTGTCGGCAGCGACCGGAAGTGGGTGGGAAGCGGACATTGCCTTTCTTCGCTTTACAGGTCGGGTTATCGTTTGCAGTCAGCAGCACGCGCTTTGAAAAGGATGATCGCCATTAAGGTAGGAGGTCCGTAGATTAGGGATGCCCACGCATCTAGGATCGGGTTCGAAAGCTGAACGAAAGGAAGTCTACTGAAAGGCTCGTCAGCGTTCGCGAACCACAAGAGCAGCGACGGTACGCTTATCATGATCCAAGTCACGCCGAGACAACCAAACGCTGGTTCTTGGAATTTCCCCATCCGTTTTCAGTGGGCCTGAATCTCAGTGGCTGCAACTAGGTCGATGGTCGACGATTCGCTGCTGGCTTCACCGTGTTCTAGCTCGAACGTCTGAAACTGGGGCAAAAGCCGACGGCCTGCTACTGGCGATCGCGCCCGTCACGCCTAGCGGATCATTCTGGCTGGAAACCGGACATTACCCGACTAGCTCCGCCACTCTTTCAGACGGGCCTCCACATAATTGGGGATCTGGTTTGCTAGGCCGAGGTTTTCCTGACGAATGGAGAAGCCAAAGGTCCGCCCATCTCGGTAGACTGTGAGGAGACAATTATACGTCTCACGCCCGTTTATATCCGGGGAACTTTGGCAAGAGGGAACTCGCCAGTCGGGCGGCAAATGCTCCACGCCGGAATGGGGTATGAGATAGAATAGGTCATTGCCCTGACCCGCCGTCCCCTTCTCGCCGACCATCCAGTAGACCCTATCCCAGCTGCGCATCGGGTCGGGCCTCACTTCGCTATTCTTACCGAGTTCCTCCGCTACCTTGGTCATGTCCGTTAGCCGGTCGCCGGGAAACTCTCTCGCTTCCTTTCCGCCAAGCACATTCACGACTATGTCTGCTTCAACCTGGTCCGAATAGCCGTGGAACCACCGACTGTAGCCATGAACGCCTTGAGCGAGTTGATTGGCGGGAAAAAGTAGCCAGATGGACTGGTCAGGCTCCTTGTCGAAGCCCTTCACTCCCGCCAACCATGGCAAGCTAAAGTTCCGCATGAACTCATACTTGTGCGGCACCCCGTAGGAAATGCCGTTTATCTTGTACTGGGTGGATCTGGATCCGAGGTACGACTCAGCGGCGAGTGCCGCGACTATGGCCGCACCGCTTGCTAGGATGATCTGGAGCCGAGTCACAATGCGAGTATCCGCAATTCTGCCAATGTCCGCAATTGGGTCGGTGGTCGGTAGGCCGCTTCTAGCGTCCGCAGTTCCAGAGAGTTAGGGCGCCAAAATCGCTCTCTAAAAGTCTGTACTTGGCCCGGGAAGTGGCGCTTTCCGGGAATCCCTTCCAAGTAACAAATCAAGTCTTTACAATAGGTTGACTGGTGGCGGAGGAACGCGTCAGAGCCGAACGCGTCTTTAAAAAACTTGAAAGCTTGCTCTCCATTCTTGGCAGCACTTTCCCTCAATGTCAGCTACGCGCCCACCATGCGACGTTAGGGCATGCCCGAGCGGCCCCTGAAAGCAGTCGTCGAGTTTTAGTATGTACTCGCGATTTGACCTGAAAGCTTGCCGTAAGGATAAAAAGGACCCCGACTTAATCACTCCCAAACCTTCCGAGCCCGCCGTGCAAGGTAGGCATCATCGCAGAGATAAGCTGACCGCCCAATCCGACGAGTCCCAGAGGGGTGGCCAGTGCTGAAGCCCATTGTGGTATGCTCTGACCTCGGATCACGTCCGCGAGGAGTGCCTCACTGACCATGGTCAGCGTGAACGCTATCGCGGCGATCGACAGCAGTTGCCCAAGGGTGAAAAATCGATCGCTGGTAATACGGCGCGCTACGAACGCGCTGGCAATCACCAAGATCGGAATCTCCAGCAGGACGGCAGCAGTTTCCCCGAGCCGAGGCGCTACCACGAGGGCGCGACCGACCCCCATTGCGAAGGCAAAGGCGAAGATGATCAGGAAGTAGACAAGCCCCGTGAGGATGACGACGATTGGCCTCGGCCGGAAAAGCTGGTCGGTCATTGGGCGCGCGTCATAGCGCACCTTGGGCGCGTTGAGCCGAGAAAGCTAATGGGGTCAAACGGTGGACATCTCCCGCAAACGTCGCTTCGGAGTTTGAAAAAGTCTAGGTGGACGATCGCACGTTCGAGAGTGACGTCTAAGCGCCCAGAGTCCGCTGCTTACGTCGATCCCGAAAGTCGGAATTCAATCATCGTTCGAACGGCATCTTTCATGGTCCTACAATTGACTTGTCCACAACCGATCAGTAGTGACTTGGCATGACCATGGATACCTCATCGCTCAACTCACCGGCCGAGACGATGCTTGAAGGCCTCGGTCGCATAAAAGTTCCTAAGTCGAGCGACGTTCTCGCCGAACGCTTGAAGCAGGAGATCCTCAGTGACGGATATGCATTGGGTGCCGCGCTGCCGACCGAGCGTGAATTGGTTTCGACGACAGGACTGAGCCGTGGATCGGTGCGCGAAGCTCTGCGCATTCTAGAAGCTCAAGGCCTCGTGAACACGCGCGCCGGAAGATACGGCGGTACTACCGTGTCGCAACCGACCACAGTGCAGCTTGCCAGCCACGTCAACCTTTACGCCAAGGGTCGCAGCCTTCCGCTCAACGCGCTCGTAGAGGTAAGGTTGGCACTGGAACCAATGGTAGCCGAACTGGCAGCCGAGCGCCGCACTGAGGAGGATTTGGCGACCCTCCGTGCTATCTCGGACCGGATCGCCTGGGCCTCCGAAAACGACCTGACCGCGTTTCTTGAGGAAAACGTCAACTGGCACGACGCCCTTGCTGCTGCCAGCCATAATGATCTTCTGCACGCGCTTGCAACATCGGTCAGTGGTCTCATGTTCGAGGCATCGCAGATTGAAGAGTTCGCCTCGACCGAAGTGCGCGAACGGGTCCGCCACGCGCATGCGCGCATCCTCGAAGCGATCGAGGCGGGCGATGCCGAACTGGCGCGCAGCCGCGTCGAGCGCGACGTTCAGGCCTATGCCGCGATCTTGGCAGCGACGCTGGCTGCCACGACTGCCGCAACTGCGGCTAAAGACTGAGGTTGCTCTAGTTCGGGGACACGACTGTCGGATGAATAGGGCGTCGCTGAGGACCGAGGTGCATTGGGGCCGCGCGGTAACTTGTTATAGCGAACGAGCGACAACGCTTGCCCAACGCATGGCCGCAATCGTAGCTGAACAACCTGGGGCGATCGCGGTAGTCGAGGGGATCGAGCGCCTAACCTACGCCGAACTTTACTCTCAAGCGGGCTCGCTGGCAGCAATGCTGGCAGTGAGCGGTGTCGGCGCTGGCGACCGGGTTGCGGTGATGCTTGTCAACGGGGTCGATGCCATCAGGGCAGTCGTCGCGATCCTGCGGCTCGGGGCGGTGCTTGTTGCCATCGGCGCCCGCTCGCGCGCGCCGGAACTGGATTATATCTGTGCCGACTGCACGCCGTCGGCGATCATCTATGAGCCCGAGTTTACCGAGGTCATCGGCGGTGCGCCCGCCGTTCCCTCGGCGCGGTTCGACGTGACGGCGGCCGCGTGGCGAACGGCAATCGCGCGGGGCGACGTGCCCCCGACCATAGCGTCTGTCGATGAGGAGGATATGTTTGCGATCCTCTACACCTCGGGCACGACCGGTCAGCCCAAAGGCGCGATGCTGACACATTTGGGCGCAATCCATTCGTGCCTGCACTGGCGTGACGCGTTCGGACTTGGCGACGACGAGCGCACGCTGGTGTGTGTCCCATGGTCGCATGTCAGCGGTCTGTGCGGCGTCGTCATGCCGTTCCTTTACCTCGGCGGTACATTGGTCATGCTGCCCAACTTCAAGCGCCGCGCGGCACTTGAGCTCGCTGCGCGCGAACGGATCACGCACGCGCTGATGGTCCCGGCGATGTACGGGTTGTGCCTGCTCGAGGCCGACCTGGCCAACTTCGATCTCAAATGCTGGCGGATCGCGGCCTATGGCGGCGCGCCGATGCCCGAGCCGACAATCACGCGCTTCGCCGGTGCTTTTCCGTGGCTCGCCATGTGCAATGCCTATGGGGCAACTGAGACGACCTCGCCCGCAACGATCATGCCGCCGGGCGAAGGGACCGAGCGACTGGCCAGCATTGGCCGGGTGGTGAGGTGCGGCGACATCCGCGTCATGGACGATCACGGCCGCGAAGTGCCAGTCGGCACCGATGGCGAGCTGTGGATTGCCGGCCCGATGGTTGTGCCCGGCTATTGGCGCAACCCAGAAGCGACCGCGGCGGCGTTCGTCGGCGGCTATTGGAAGTCGGGGGATATCGGCAGCATCGACGCCGAGGGCTATGTTCGCATCGCCGACCGCAAGAAGGACATGATCATCCGCGGCGGCTTCAAAGTCTATCCGGCCGAGGTTGAAAGCGTGCTCGCGGGCCTCGACGGGGTGATCGAAGCGGCGGTGGTCGGGCGCAATGACGACATGCTGGGCGAGGCCGTCGTCGCGTTCGTGACGGCCGAGGACGGTCGACTGACAGCGGATTGCGTGCACGCGTGGTGCGAGGAGCGGCTGTCCGATTATAAAGTGCCCAGAGATATTGTGATCGAAGCCGACGCGCTGCCGCGCAACGCCAATGGCAAGATCCAGAAAGCCGACCTGCGCGAGCGGGCGACGGCGCTGTTCGGGATCACCGCGTGACCAACGGCGCCATTCTCCCACGCACTCCCGTGCTCGTCGGCGTCGGCGTCGCCTGGCGCCGCGAGGACGACTGGACGCAGGCGCTGGAGCCAATCGACTTGATGCTCGAGGCCGTTCGTTCCGCAGGCGCCGATTCCGGTGCTCCCACGTTGCTGGCCGAAGTTGGGACGATCGCCGTGCCGCGCGGACGGTGGCGCTATCGCAATCCGTCGGGCGAGATCGCGCGCGCGATCGGCGCAACCGGGGCCACGACTATCGTGTCGAGTGTCGGCGTGTTGCAACAGGCGCTGGTTGCCGACGCCTGTCAGGCGATCATGGACGGCCGGGTCGACAGCGCGCTTGTTGCCGGGGCGGACGCTGGCTACCGGCTGCTGCGCGCGAAGATGGGCGGCATGCGCGCCCAGGAGCGGGATCAGGACGACGAGCCGGACGTGCGGCTGGAGCCAAAGGCCGAACTGCGCCACCCGGCCGAAGTCGCTGCCGGCCTGACCATGCCGGTCGGACTTTATGCGCTGATGGACAGCGCTCGGCGGGCGGCAGCCGGGCTTTCGGTCGGTGATCATCGCGATCGGCTGGCGGCGCGCTATGGCCGCTTCTCCGAGATTGCGGCGGCAAATTTTGACAGCTGGACGCGCGCGCCGCTCGATGCAGCGACGATCCGTGACGACGGCCCGCGCAACCCGATGCAGGCATTCCCCTACACACGCGCGCATTGTTCAACGTGGAACGTCGACCAGGCGGCGGCGCTGCTATTCTGTTCGGCCGAGCGCGCGGCGGCGCTTGGCATCGATCGGTCGCGGTGGATATTCCCGGTGGCGAGTGCCGAATCGAACCACATGGTCCCGCTGTCGGCACGGGCCGATCTGGTACGCTCCCCCGGCGCCGATGCGACCGCGCGTACGGTGCTCGACATCGGCGGCGTCGCGGCAGCCGACATCGACCTGATCGAACTTTACAGCTGTTTTCCGGTCGCAGTCGACGCTTTTGCAGATGCGCTCGACCTGCCCCCCGATCGCGACCTGACCATCACCGGGTCGATGGCCTTCGCGGGCGGTCCGTATAATAATTATTTTTTCCAGGCCACGGCACGTGCGGCCGCCTTGCTGCGACAGGGCGCCGGGCGGACGGCGCTGCTTTCGTGCGTGTCCGGCATCCTCACGAAGCAAGCGTTTGCGCTGTGGTCGACCGATCCACCAGACAAGGGCTTCGTCCGGCGCGATGTCACCACCAAAGTCGCCGCGTCCACAGGCGAATTGACGGTCGTCGAAAATTATACCGGCGGTGGCCAGATCGTGGGCTGCACCGTCTTGCACGCACGCGGCGAAACGCCCCGGGCGATCGCGTTGATCGACACCGACGGCGGTGCGCGCGCCCTCGCCGTGTCAGACGCGGCCGAGACCATCGCCGGGATGGAACGAGACGAGTGGGTCGGACGCACGGTGCGCGTGATGGCCGGCGTGCTGGCGGCATGAGCGCGCGCCCGGAACGCGCCGACGACGTTTGCGCGCTGCCCCTGGTGCGGCGGATGGCCGCGCTGTTCGACCGCGACCCCGCCGACTTTGCCGAGGGAGGGCCGCTGCCGCGTGGCTGGCATGTCGCGCTGTTCAATGTGCCGACACGGCAATCGGACCTGCGCGCCGACGGGGCCGCGCACCTGGGATTTACGCTGCCCGACCTCGGCCTGCCGCGCCTGATGATAGGCGGGCGGAAAATCGACTTCATCGGCGACATCCCGATCGGCGCGCGCGTCAACCGGACCAGCCGAGCGGGCTCCGTCACGCACAAGACCGGAAAGTCCGGGCGTTTCGCGTTGGTCGATGTCGAACACCAGATCCGCGTCGACGGTCGCGATCAGCCGGTGGTAATCGAGACCAACAGCTATGTGCTCCGTGAAGCCGTCATCGGTTCGCCGGTGGTCCCGCCACCTTCGGCGGCCGCGGTGATCCCGCCGGCAGAGGTCGTGCGCACCTTCGTCCCCGACGAGACGACGTTGTTTCGCTATTCGGCCATCACCGACAATCCGCATCGGATCCACTACGACCTCGCCTATGCACGGTCGGAGGGTTACCCGGCGCTGGTCGTGAACGGGACCGTACCGACGATGTTCTTGCTCGAGATGCTGCGCACGTATGCCGGGAGCGAACCGACAGGCTGGCGCAGCCGCAACCTGGCGCCGATCCTGTGCGGGGCGCCGCTGACGTTGACGCTGGCGCGCGCGGGCGACGAATGGTCACTGCGCGCGCATGGACCGGCGGGCGAAGTCGCGCTGGACGCGAGGGCGTGGACATGAGCGACGCGACGACATCGCAGACGCCCGCTCTGTGGCCCGGCGCCCTGGAAGAGGCACGGGAACTGATCGGGGTCGAGCTGCGCCGCACCGGCCAGCAGTGGAACCGCGAAGCCTCGCCCGATGCGGTTCGCCACTTCTGCTGGGGGATCGGCGACGACAATCCGCTCTACACCGACCCGGACTATGGGGCGGCGTCTCCCTATGGATCGGCGCTGGCGCCCGGCTGTTTCCTCTACACGATCGACACGACGGTCGTCGCGCCCAAGCTGCGCGGAATCCAGTGGTTGTATGGCGGGACCGACTTCGAATGGTATGAACCGATCCGCCACCGCGACGCCTTCACGGTCAGCGCAAAGCTGCTCAATGCGGTCGAAAAGGCAGGCGGCAAGGCGGCGAAGTTCATCATCCAGACCGGCGAAACACGCTACACCAACCAGCACGGCCAGCTGGTATGCGTAGCGAACGGCCATACCGCCCGGACCGCACGTTCGAAGGCGAGCGGTGGGCTAAGCTATGCGCCACGCGAACCGCACCGCTATTCGCCCGAGGAACTGCAAGCGATCGGTCACGCGATCGAGACCGAAGAATTGCGCGGCGCCACCCCTCGCTGCTGGGAAGAGGTGGAGGTGGGCACCGCGATCCAGCCGATGCTCAAAGGACCGCTCAACATCACCGACATGATCTGTTGGTATTCGGGCGGCGGTCATAGCTATCAGTCGCACCGCCGCGCGGTGATGCACCGCAAACGCCACCCCGCCGATGCCTTCGTCAATCCTGCGACCGGCGCACAGGACAGCGCGGCGCGTGGCCACACCGAAAGCAAGATGGCGCGCGAAGTGGGCATGCCCGGCGGCTACGACGTCGGCCCGCAGCGCATTTCGTGGATGGGGCAGCAAATGACCAACTGGATGGGCGACGAAGGATTCCTGCGCCGCCTGAGTGTCTCGGTGCGGCGGCCCAATATCTTCGGCGACGTGTCATGGTGCCGCGCCGATATCGTCGACAAGCGCGTCGATGACGGGGCGCATGTCGTCGATCTGGCGTTGCGGGTGGAGAACCAGCTTGGCGAGGTCACGGCGAACGGCACGGCGACCGTTGCACTGCCGTCGCGGACACGCTTCGCTTAAGAGCTGCAGCTTATGACGGCATGCTGACGCAGCAGCCTTGCTGACACACGTTTCCGCCATTCAGATAGTAGCGTCGTCCAATCAGATCATCGGTGTCTGCGTGCTGCGAATCGCTGACTTGCAGTAATTCGCAGCACGACAGCTCGACTAATTCTTGACGCTCAACGTGATACCGTACGTCGCAGGTTGTCCGGTGAACCGCACGGTCGTGTCGAGATAATGCGCTGCGTTGGTGACATAATATTTGTTGAACACGTTCTTGCCCCACACCATCACCTTGTAGCGACGGTCATTGAATTCAAACCCCGCGCGGGCATCCACGACCGAATAGGCGGGGATCACAAACGGCAAGTCGATGTACGATGCATGTCGATCATTGGGCAGGTTTCGGAACTGGATGCTGCGCCCATTGAGCGTCGAGACCGACGACGATTGTCCGCGCAGGTCCGCACCGACGAAAAAGTCTCTGCCCTCGCCAACGTCATGACGGTAATCCGCGCTCAGGCTGTACGACCACTTCGGCGTGAAGGGCAGTTCGCTTCCGGTGAAATCGCACTGTGCCGGAACAGCGGTTGTGCCGCAGCTTCTGCCGTAAGCACTCGGACCGATGAAATGCGTCCCGTTCTTGGTGCGCACTTTCGAGTCAAGGTAGGTCACTGACCCACCCAGCGTGAGCCCTCGGGTCGGGCGTACGGTCACTTCGGCCTCGGCGCCCAGCACCTTGGACTTGGGCACGTTCACAAGGATGTCGAGGACGTCGAAGATCGGATCGACGGTCTTTCCGCGAATTTGCTTGTTGTTGTAGTCATAATAGAAAGCCGCGCCGTTGAGTTGCACCTTGCGGTCGGCCAGCGATAGTTTGAACCCTGCCTCGTATGACGTTACCGATTCCTGCGTCACCGGGAAATACGCCTTGTAGTCCGCGCTGGCGAGGGTCGGGAAACTGCCCGCCTTATATCCTCGCGAGATATTCGCGTAGAACAGAGCGGTGTCGCTCGGCTTGTAGTCCAGGCCGGCGCGCCAAGAGAAATTATGTTCCGACAGCGTGCTCTTGATACGTTCACCCGGCACGCCTTGAGCATTGAGCACGTAGCAGCCGTCAACGCCAATTGGCGTAAACGGATTGCCGGAGAAGCCGCCGATGATGTTGAAGAGTACGGACACCAGACCGTCGCCATTGCCCTTTGAGCACAGCTCTGCGCGATTGCGGGACTTGGTGTAGCGCCCGCCTAATTTCAGGGTCAGAGCGCGGGCAATATCATATTCGCCGTTGGCGAAGACAGCGTAGTTGCGAATCTTCTGCAGGACTTCGCTGCCGGTCGTATTGATAAAGAGCGTGCCAGGAGCAGACGAAGATCCGTTGGCAAATGTCAGGGACTGATCTTCAAAGGTTCGGCTATTTTCATAGTTTGCGCCGACGACCCAACGGAATGGACCCTTGCCAGTGTTGGCTAGGCGCAGTTCCTGATTAAACGACTTTATGTTGGCCAGCCCGTCGCCGATATTGGCCACTGCCTGCGCCGTGCCGTCCTTGTCGCTGTAGAGATGCTGATTGAAATGCAGATACGACGTAATCGAGGTGAGCGTCGCCACGTCGCCGACATCGAGGTCTGCGCGCAACGCCCCCTGGATGAACTTACGGTTGCTTCGCGGACGTAGCGACGCAGTGGTCTTCGGGACCACACTGAAGTCACCATTGGCAATGTCGTTGAACACGAAATAATTCGCTGTTGTGGTCCAATCGGCGGCTCGCGGATCCAGCGGTGCAAATGGGGCAGCGCTTACGCCGGGCTGTACGGCAGCGGGGTTCTGCGCGCGGACGGCGATCAATTGCGCCGCCTGCGGTTCGCTCTTGTCCTGCCAGGCGGTCACGGTGCCGCGAAGCCGGAGCGCACTGCTCGGCTGGGCCGTCAGCGTCAGCCGCCCGGCCAGATATTTTTGCTTTCCGTTGCGGTCACCGGGGCGGGTCAGGCTGTACTGCCAACCGTCGCTGTCGGCCGCGCTGACGGCCAGGCGGAACCCGGCGTTCGGGCTTAGCGGGCCACTGACGAAGGCGTTGCCGCTACGATAGTTGAACCGACCGTAGCTTGCGTCCGCTCCATAGCGGAAGGTCTTCGTCGGCTTGGCCGCAATATAGTTGATGGCGCCGCCGGTCGCGTTCTGGCCAAATAGGGTGCCCTGCGGCCCTTTTAGCGCCTCGACCCGGTCGAGATCGAACGCCGCCCGCAACGTAAGCACGGGAAATGGCAAGGGAACTTCATCGGTGTAGACGCTCACCGACGGATAGACCCCGAGGCTCTCCTCGTTGAAGCCGATGCCACGCAGCGTGTAAATCGGAGTGTTGGTGCCGCTTTCGGCATATTTCAGGCCAGGAACCGCTGCGGCGATATCCTGGACCGATGTGATACGCCGGGTGGCCAACATCTCGGCGCCGATCGCGGTCACCGACAGACCCACCTTGTTGAGCGACTCTTCGCGCTTGTTGGCGGTCACGACGATTTCGACGACGTCTGGGTTACTTGAAGAAGGCTTTGCCGCCTGTGCAGCAGACGGAGTCTGCGCCGCGGTTTGCGCCTGCGCTACGGACGCCAGTCCGACGGCCAGCGCCATCATCCCCGTTCCATAAGCTACGCCTCGGACAGCAGTCATGGCCTTATCCCCTCAATTATTCTTATCAGATCCATTCTGCCCAAAAAAACCGCATTGTCAATTGTAGGACCGTAGAACCCAAGCTTATTGCTATCCTACGGTAGGACCATTGACACAAATGGACGTCACACCTTATGCTTTTCGAAAGATTATTTGCTAGGAGAGCTCCTATGGCGCACGCCCGTTCAAGCGAAGTCGATGCGGTGATTATCGGTGCGGGATTTTCTGGACTCTACATGCTGCACCGGCTGCGCGAGCAGGGCTTCACCACCCGCCTGATCGAGGCCGCCGCCGGCGTTGGCGGGACGTGGTTTTGGAATCGCTACCCCGGTGCGCGATGCGACTCCGAAAGCCATTATTATTGTTATTCCTTCTCCGAAGAAATTCGAAAAGGTTGGAAATGGAGCTGCCGCTATCCGGCACAGCCTGAGATTCTCGGCTATCTCAATTTCGTGGCCGACCAGCTCGACCTCAAAAAGGACATTGATTTCAGCACGCGCATGTTGGCCGGCAATTACGACGAAGAGACGCAGAAGTGGCTCGTCGATACCGATAAAGGTGAGACGGTACGGGCCCGCTTTCTGATTACCGGCGTGGGAAATACGTCGACACCGGCCAAACCGGCCATACCGGGGATCGAAAGCTTTGCCGGCAAGGTCTACCACACCGCGCTGTGGCCAGCCGAAAAGATCGATTTCACGGGGCAACGCGTAGGCCTGATCGGCACCGGGTCGAGCGGAATTCAGAGTACGCCGATGATCGCCGAGCAAGCCGATCAACTCACCGTCTTTCAGCGCACCGCAAATTACAGCGTTCCCGCCCGCAACTATAATTTGACTGAAGACATGCGGCGTGAGCGAGAAGAGAATTACGACGAAATGCGACGGATGGTGCTCGCGTCGCCGATCGGCATGCCGTTCGAGATACCTCAAAAATCGGCGCTCGAAGTCTCAGATGAGGAGCGAAAGGCCACGCTCGACAAGCTGTGGGAGCTTGGCAGCTTCCGGTTCATGTTCGCCAGCTACAAGGACATCGTCCTCGACCTCAAAGCGAACGCAACCGTAGCGGGTTATATCGAGGCGAAGATTCGCGCCACCGTCAACGATCCGGCGAAGGCTGATATCCTGTGCGAGTTCAACCATCCGGTCGGAACCAAGCGACCGCCGATCGACACTAATTATTACGAGACCTTCAACCGCAATAATGTTTCCATTGTGAGCGTCCGGACGAACCCGATCAAGGAGGCGCGGGCCGATGGCCTGGTGATGACGAACGGCGATCATCACCGGCTCGACGCCATTGTGTTCGCAACCGGCTTCGACACCGTTACGGGTACGCTGATCAAGCTCAACCTGCGCGGCAAGGGTGGCCTGTCGCTGGCGGAAAAATGGACCGATGGGCCGCGTGCCTATCTCGGCCTCTGCTCGGCGGGTTTCCCCAACTTGTTCATGATCACGGGACCAGGAACTCCCGGGATTCTGACCAACTTTCCAGGCTGCATCGAGCAGAATGTAGATTGGATCACAGACGTGATGGTTCGCATGCGCGACACCGGCGCGGTGGAGATCGAGGCTTTGGTGGATGCCGAATCGCAATGGGTGGAAGACATCGTCAAGGTCGCGGATACGACGCTGCTGACCAAGGTCGATTCATGGTATATGAACTCGAACCTTCCCGGAAAGCCACGCGTCTTCACCGCTTATTTCAGCGGAATGCAGACCTATGCCGGGGTCTGCGCGGATGTCGCCCGAAGCGGGTATGCGGGGTTCGATATTCGCAGCCATGAAATGGCGGAAGCCGCTGCGTGAGTTGATTGAGGCGTGCTCGGCGTTAACCGATCACGCCTTCAGCGGTCAGACGGTCGAAGACTTCCGCAGATAGGCCCAGCATGCCGCGCAAGACGCGCTCGTTATGCTCCCCGACGACCGGGCCACGGCTGCCCGTCGCGATCGGATGCCCGCCGATATTCCAGGGCGCCCTAAACAGTATCTCGGAGCCCAGGCCGGGCAGGGTGACCGTATCGGACAAGCCCCGCGCCCCGAATTGACGACTGTTCCACAGCCCGTCGATATCGTTGACGGGTGAAGCGGGCACCCCCGCTGTGCGGAGCCGAGTGACGAGCGCATCGCGGTCCTGAGTCGAGGTCCATGCCGCCAGTCCCGCATCCAGCGCTTCGCGCCCGGCGATGCGGCCATCGAGGCTGGAATTTTGAGCATCGCCTGCCCATGGCTGATCGCCGACAACACGCGAGAGCGCAAACCAGTCGTCATCGTCGCGCACGGCGATCGACAACCAGTTATCGTCGCCTGCCGTCGGATAAATTCCGTGCGGGGCCATCGCCGGATGCGCGTTGCCCAAGGCTGCAGGCTGCTGCCCTTCGACCTGTGCTTCCAGAGCATAAGGTGCGAGTGTGGCAAACAGCGCTTCGGTCTGCGACAGGTCGATGTAGCACCCCCGCCCGCAAGTTTCGCGGCGCGCAAGGGCAGCAAACAAGGCGACCAGTCCGTGCGCGGCGGCGTTGGGATCGCCGATTGCGAAGTTGAGCGCGCCGGTCGGCAATTCGCCGCGATATCCGACCAACGATTCAAGACCCGCGAAACTTGACATGGTCGGCGCATAGGTTCGCATGTCGGCGAGCGGCCCGAATTGCCCAGCACCCGACATCGCCAGCATGACCAGACCCGGGTTGATGGCACTCAGCGCATCATAGCCGATGCCCGACCGCTCGACCGAACCTGCTGACATGTTTTCGAGCACGACGTCGCAGGATTTTGCCAGCTGTTTCAACAAATCGACGCCCGCCGGCTCCTTGAGGTTGAGCGTGATCCCGAGCTTGCCCTTGTTAATCTGATGGAACATCGGCGACATGTCGATCGTGTCGCCCTCGACCCGCTGGCCGTTGCGGATGATGACGCCCGACAGTCGCGAATTGTCGGGCCGAGCGCGATGCTCGACCTTGATGACTTCGGCCCCCAACTGGGCAAGGATGCTGCCCACTTGCGGCGCGGCCCACACCCATCCCAGATCGAGGACGCGCAGGCCGGCAAGCGGGCTAGTGCCCGTCGCGCGCGGCCCGCCTGCCTGAGAGAGAAGCGTCCCCGCCATATTCGGGGTCTGCTTCTCGCCGCGCATTTCCGCGACCCGAAACGGCAATCCCGGGCCGACCAGTTCGCCAGACGTCCACGGTCGCAAGAACCCGCGTTCGGCGAATTGCGGCGTCGCGATCACGTCTCCCAAGTCACGGAGGGGCGCGATCGTCAGCCGGAAACGATCGGCGATGTCTTCGATCTCGGCCTTCGTCCGCGCGGCGAGCCATGGCATGATGAGCGCATCGACTTCTTCGGGATATTGCTGCCCCATTGCGCGCAGCTTCTGGTAGCGTGGCTCCTGCGACCATTCGGGCGAACCCATCGCTTCGATGAAGCGCTGCCATTCGGGGCGTGTCCGACCCGACAGGCAGACCGCGCCATCGGCGCAGGGCAGGATGACGAAAGGGTAGGCCCCGCCCGAATCGGCAGCACGGCGCCCCGCGCGTTTCCAGCTCATCCCATGATGGATATAAAAGCGGCAGTTGACCCCGACGTAATGCGCCAGCACGTCCGCCAACGCGATATCGACGACACGACCACTGGCCGGCGCTGCCCCGGCCAGCCGCGCCGCGAGGCAAGCCGCGGCCAGATGCGCGCCAGCCTGACATTCGAGGACGCCGGGCGGGATGGTGAGTGGAGCCCGACCTTGCTCGCCCAGCGCCCAGGCGACACCCGCCTCGGCCTGTGCATCGATCGCGGCGGCCGGTACGTCGGCCAGCGGGCCAATCAGGCCAAATACCGTCGTCGCGCCAAACACTGTGTCGGGCTGAGCGGACGCTAGGTCACCAATTGACCGGCCGGTCAGCGTCGCCAGACGAGCGGGATCGTCGGTGATCACAAGGTCGGCGGACGCGATTGCGTCGGACGCCGCCGCGATCGGCGTCGCACCTTTCTCGGCCGCATAATAGGCCATCGCCAGCGCGATCGGCTCGGCTGTGTCGTTTCTTGCCGTTGGCGCGGTTCCGATTCGGGTCACTTCGGCGCCCATCTGCTGAAGCAGCCAGCCGCAATAGGCTCCCGCGATCGTCCCGCTGACCTCCACCACCCGCAGCGGCGTTCCTGTCGTGCCACTCATTGGGCAGGCTCCACTGCATGTTCGGCAATTGCGGCGCCTTCGCGCAACATTGTCGTGATCGTGGCTCGATCGAAGCCGCATTCCTGCAATATGTCGGTCGTATGCTCACCCAAGCGCGGCGCGGGCCGCGTAAGGTTGACGGGCTGACCGTCGGCAATCCACGGAAGCCGGACGTGCGGCACTCCGTCGAGATCGGCGAACGTCCCACGTTCAGTGGTCGCATCGGCCACAACCGCTTCTTCCAGCCCGGCGACCGGGGTGACTGGCACTCCCGCGGCGCGTAGTCGACCAACCCACACGGCAACGTCTTCACGCGCCAGCGCAGCGGTCATGCAGACCGTCAGTGCGCTGTTGTTTCGGCTGCGATCGGCAACGGTCAGGAAGCGCGAATCGTCGACCAGTTCGGAGAGGCCGAGCACCCCGGCGACGCGCTCCCACAATCGCTGGTTAGGCGCGGCGATCATCAGGTCGCCATCACCCGCAGGATAGACTTCGTAGGGCGCAGCGATAGGGTTGCCCGAACCGGCGCGCTTGGGCCGCTGCCCGGTCATCCGCGCCGTTGTTGCCTGATAGGCAACCAAGCTGAACGCAGTGTCGATAAGCGCGGTCTCCATCGCGCGGACGGGTTGGCCGCGGTGCTTGGCCAGCATCGCCGCAACCACGCCCATTGCCACCCACTGGCCGCTGCCCAGATCGACAACCGAGGGCGCACAGCGCACCGGTGGCGCGCCATCATGGCCGTTCATCCGCATAATACCGGTAAATGCCTGCACCAGCGGATCGTAACCGGGCAGATCGCGCCCGACGGGCCCCGCCCCGAACGCGTTAAGCGCGTAATAAAGAATGTCGGGGTTCACTGCGCGCACTGCATCCTCGCCGATGCCGATTCGCTCGGCGACGCCCGGACGCATGCTCTGAAGCAGGACGTCGGAACGAGCCGCGATCGCCAACGCTGCCTTGCGTCCGGCATCGGTCCGAAGGTCGAGACCGATACCGCGCTTGCCCGCATTCATATGACGGTGAACGACGCTCGCGCCATCGATGTCGGGCGCCCAGGCGCGCGCATCGTCACCCGTAGGCGCCTCGACCTTGATGACATCGGCACCAAGTTGAGCAAGGATCATGGTGGCATATGGGCCTGCCATGTTCGTCGAGAAATCGACGATGCGGATTCCGGCCAGGGGGGCGAAGGGAGCGCTAAGGGCAACGTCGGAAGCGCTTGGTTTTGTCACGTTCGCCCCCTAGTAACTGTGGAAGTCCTAATGTAGGACCATAGAAACTGGTGGTCAAGCACGACCGCAGGAAAGGCGATGCCAGTGCCAGCGAGCGAAGTCGAAATTGCCGCCACGTCGCGGGCATCCCTCTGGACGTTCGCAGACGTTTGGGAAGCGATCGCTGCTGCTGTTCCCGACCGGACCGCGCTGCGCCACGGCGACCGGCACGTCAACTGGGGCGATTTCGACCGTCGGGCAAACGGGATCGCAGCCGCGCTGCTTGCAGCCGGGCTGACGACGCAGGACAAGGTTGCGCTGTATCTCCACAATGCCCCCGCCTACCTCGAAAGCACGTTTGCGGCGCTCAAGGCGCGGTTGGTCCCGGTCAACACCAATTATCGCTACACCGGCGACGAACTCGTCCAACTGTGGACCAACGCCGACACCGCCGCCGTCGTTTTCCATGGGACGTTCGCAAGCCAGGCAGAAGCGGTGCGTGAGCGATGCCCCCGGGTGAAACTGTGGCTGTTCGTCGATGACGGTGAAGCTCCCTGCCCCGCTTGGGCTGCTCCTTATGAACTGGCGGCGCAAGGACCAGCCGCGACAGGCATCCCTCCTGCGGCGCGCAGTGGAGACGACCAGATCCTGATCTATACCGGCGGCACCACGGGCCTGCCGCGCGGGGTGATGTGGCGTCAGCACGATCTGTTCCTGGCGTCGAACACGACCGGCGATCCCGAGGCCGCCGATTATGACCACGTCCGCGGCCGACTTCGCGATACGACGGCGCCGGTCGGCCTTCCTGCCGCGCCGTTGATGCACGGCACTGGATTTGTCTTCGCCGCGACAATTCTCAATCGTGGCGGGACCGTCGTGACACTGCCCGGCATGTCGTTCGATGTCGCGCAGTTGCTCGACACCGTAACGCGCGATGCGGTGACCGACGTATGCATCGTCGGCGACGCATTCGGTCGCCCGATGGTCGATGCACTCGACGCGGAGCCGGCACGCTGGGACCTCTCGAAACTTCGCGTTATATCCTCATCGGGCATGGCCTGGAGCGCGTCGATCAAGGAGCGACTGCTGCTTCATGCCCCTGATGCCTTACTGATCGATTTCCTCAATTCGAGCGAAGCGAGTGGCATGGGTCGAGCGCTGACCTCTGCAAAAAAAGCCGCGGGGGGCGCACGCTTCCAGCTTGGCAAGAACGCCTGTGTCATCGACGAGTCGGGCCGGCGGATCGCCAAGGGCAGCGGCGAGGCTGGCAGGGTGGCGGTGCGCGGCCATCTTCCGCTTGGATATTACAAGGATCCCGAAAAAACGGCGGCAACCTTTCCGGTAATCGATGGCATACGCTATTCGGTGCCCGGCGACCTGGCGACAATCGGTGACGATGGTACGATCACGCTGCTCGGTCGCGGATCGACCTGCATCAACACCGGCGGCGAGAAGGTTTTTCCCGAGGAAGTCGAGGAGGCGATCAAGTCGCACGATGGCATCACCGATGCACTGGTAATCGGCCTTCCGCACGTCCGCTTTGGCCAGATGGTTGCGGCCGCCGTCGAGTGGGCAGACGGCGCGACTGTAGATGAAGGCAGGCTGCTCGATCACCTGCGCGCGCGGCTGGCCGGACACAAGATCCCGCGCGTCGTCATGGCGGTCGACTCGCTGGGCCGTGGTCCCAACGGCAAGGCCGATCGCCCGGGCATGACGGCGCGGCTCATCGCATGGCATGATGCGCGCGCAACGGAGAAGACCACATGACCGACGCCGAGCCGCATGTCCTTTACGAAAAGCGCGACGGCATCGCTTACGTGACACTCAACCGACCCGACAAGCGCAATGCCTTTTCGCCCGAAATGCTCGTTCGATTGTGCGACATCTGGAAGGACGCAGCCGAGGATCGCGAGGTCCGGGTCGCACTCGTGACGGGCGCGGGCGATCAGGCATTCTCGTCCGGCGGTGACTTGGGCACCACCATCCCGTTGATGATGCGGACGCGCGAGCCCGTGGGAGAATGGGAAGTGCGGTTCGCCGCCGATCGCAAACAGCTCTATCGTGCGATCCTGCGTGGCGCGGACTTCTTCAAGCCGGTCGTGGTGGCGATCAACGGACACGCGCTGGCGGGGGGCGCCGAGTTCGTCCTTGCGACCGACATCCGCGTCATGTCGAGCGACGCAACCATCGGCGTGACCGAAGTCAGGCGCGGGCTGATCGCGGGGGGCGGATCGCTGGTCCGGCTGGCGCGGCAAGTACCTTGGGCGATGGCGATGGAACTGGCCCTGGTCGGCGAGCCCGTCAGCGCACAGGCGGCGCTGGCGATGGGCTTGGTCAACCGCGTCGTGGCATCCGACCAGGTGATGGCCGCCGCCGAAGAACTCGCCCGCAAGATCAGCCTGGGCGCGCCGGTCGCGCTCGCCAAGTCGAAGGAGGCGATGGTCCGCTCCAATGGCCTGTCCTTCGATGAAGCCTTCGCCATCGAGGCGCAATGCACCAAGGACAATGCCGCGACAGACGACGCCAAAGAAGGCCCGCGCGCCTTCATGCAAAAGCGCCCGCCGGTGTTCACCGGACGCTGACCCAAGAAGACCAGAGAGAGGGAACGAACAATGCGAGGCGTAGTCTTCACCGGCGACAGCAAACTGGAACTGATCGAGTTCCCCGATCCTACCCCCGGACCGCGCGATGTTGTGCTGGAGATCAAGGCATCGGGCATGTGCGGAAGCGACCTGAAGCTTTACCGCCCCCCCGCAGGCGCGGCATTCAAGGCGCTTGGACTGGTCGACAGCGGCGAGCCGGTGATCGCGGGGCATGAGCCGTGCGGCGTAGTCGCGGCGGTCGGCAAGGATGTCGACCCGCGCACCGTGCGCGTCGGCGATCGCGTCACGCTGCACCATTATCAAGGTTGCTGGACGTGCCCGCAGTGTCGCACCGGCTGGACGCAGATGTGCGATCGGACCGCGATGGTCTATGGCGTCACCGGCCATGGCGGCCACGCACCCTATATGCGCGCGGCAGTCGAAACAGTTGTCGCCTTGCCGGAAGAATTATCGTTTTCGACCGGTGCGGCGATCTCCTGTGGTACCGGCACTGCCTATGGCGCGCTGCTGCGCCTGAACGTGTCAGCTCGCGATACGGTAGCGATCTTCGGCCAGGGACCGGTGGGATTGTCGGCGACGCAGCTTGCCGCCGCGATGGGGGCGCGGGTGATCGCGGTCGACGTCAGCGCCGAACGCGCAGCTGCCGCGAAGGACTTTGGGGCCGCTCATGTCATCGACGCCAGTACCGGAGACCCGGTCGAGGCAATCATGGCGCTGACCAACGGCAAGGGTGCACCCAAGGCGCTCGATACCTCGGGTGCTTCGGCGGGCCGCTCGGCGGCGGTGCGCTGCGCTTCGGCATGGGGAAAGGTCTGTTTCGTCGGCGAGGGCGGCGACGTCACCCTCAACGTCAGTCCCGAAATCATCCGCAAGCAGCTGACCATCTTCGGGTCCTGGACAATCAACGGTGCCGCCCAGGCCGACTGCGTCCGCTTCATCGCCGACCACGGACTCGAGGTCGACAAGCTCTTCACCGATCGCTGGACGCTCGATCAGGCGGAGGAGGCGTACAAGGCGTTTGACAAGCAGGCGGCGGGGAAAGGGGTCTTTCTAAACTGACGATGTGACGCGCGGCGGCAGTGCAGTTTCACCACGCCGCGCCCATCTCACGCCAGATTCATCCAGACCGTCTTGCTGTAGAGATACTCCTCGACATGCCGCTGGCCGCCTTTGACGCCGTATCCGCTCATTCCCAGTCCCTCGGATTGCACCGTGGACTCGGTCGTGCCGTAGCAATTGACCCACATCATGCCTGCGCGGACGTCACGGGCAACGCGGTGGGCGGTGCCGACGTCGCGGGTCCAGACTGCGCCACCCAAGCCATATTGCGTATCATTGCCTAGCCGAATGGCTTCTTCCTCGGTGTCAAACGCGATGACCGAGGCGACGGGGCCGAAAATCTCCTCGCGCGCGGTGCGCATGTCGTTGGTCATCCCCGACAAGACGGTCGGCGGCACGAAAAAGCCCTCGGCCAGATCGCCGCCGAGCCGTTCGCCACCCGACGCGACCGTTGCCCCTTCGGCGCGGGCGATGTCAAAATAGTTGGTGACGGTGCTTAACTGTCTGCTCGAGACCAGCGGACCGAGTTGGGTTGCCGGGTCGAGGCTGTCGCCGACCTTGATCGTCTTGCTGAACGCCGCGAGGCGCTCGACGAATTCGTCGTAGATCGGCCGCTGGACGAAGACTCGCGTACCCGCATAGCAAATCTGGCCGCTATTGTTGAAACAGCCCATCCCCGCGCCGGGCACCGCGCGCTCTAGATCGGCATCGGCAAAGATGATGTCGGGTGACTTGCCGCCAAGTTCGACCGCGACCCGCTTCATATTGCCCGCCGACGCTTCGATGATCCGGCGGCCCGTTGCGGTGGATCCGGTGAAGGCGATCTTGTCGACATCGGGGTGCGCCGCGAGCCGCGCGCCAGCGGTCGATCCCCTGCCGGTCACGATGTTGACGACGCCGTCGGGCAGGCCCGCCTCCTGCATGATCTCGGCAAAGCGCAGCACGCCCAACGAGGCGTCCTCGGCAGGCTTGAGCACCAGCGTGCAGCCCGTCGCAAGCGTCGGGCAGACGCTCCACAATTGCGAGATCAGCGGCCCGTTCCACGGGATGATACCGCCAACGACCCCAAGCGGTGCCCGCAGCGTGTAGCTGAACATGTCACCGGGGAAGCTGTTGTGCGGTGTCGTGCCCGCCAGCGCCACGGCTTGCCCGGCGTAGAAGCGCAGGGCCTGGACGATCCAGCGCTTGTAGGTGCTCGTCCGTGCAATCGGTGCGCCCATGTCGAGCGTTTCGAGGACGCACAGATCGTCGAAGCGGCGCTCGAGCGTATCCGCGATGTTCAGCATCAGTGCCTGCCGGTCGAACGGCTTGAACCTTCCCCATGGCCCCTCGAACGCGGTGCGTGCGGCAGCAACCGCACGGTCAACATCCTCCGCCTCGCCCTCGGCCAGTTGTGCGATGACCTTGCCGGTCGCCGGGTTCACGCTGTCGAATGTCTCGCCCGACAAGGCGTCGACCCAATGGCCGCCGATCAGCATCCGTTTTGGCTTGCCGTCGAGGAAAGGGTGCGCGCGTTCGATCATGCGAAGACCATCTCCGCCTTGACCGGTTCGTTCGCCTTGGTGATTTCTGCTCCCACCTGCACGTGGCAAGACGGACAGGCGAAACGGCGAAGTACAATCGGCTCATCGACAAAATGGGCTGGATCGACATTGGACGGAATCGTCGTCGCCGGCGACTCGTTCATTAGCGCGGCTGTCTTGTAATCGCCGCCATAGCCGCAATAGCGATGCCCGCACTTGTCGCAGGCGAGAACGCGTTCCCCGTCCTGATCGACCGCCGCGATATAGGCGTGAATGCGTCGTGATGGCTCGCCCGTTGCCGGGATTGCCGGCGAGTCGTCGTTGACGCCCGACGCGTGCCACGATGCACGTTCACCATGCAGCTTGTTACGCAGTGCTTCGGTTGCGGGCTCATCGACGGTTCCGTCGGAGGCCAGCGCCACGCCGTAGATCGATGTCGCGGCATCGACTGACGTGTAGCCAAGGTCGACATCCCGCGCGACGCGAACCGGCTCGCGCAACAGTGGGTCGCCATAGCCACCGCCACCGCCGGTCCGAATCTCCATCACGTCGCCCGCATCGAGCGCGGCTCCGTTCGATTTCGCGCGCAGCGGCTCGGTCCGCTCGGCCTTCAGATCGTAGATACTGCCCGGGACGATCCGGTTGCGCGCCTTCTCGGGCAAATCGGTGTCATAGCTCACCAGATAATGCCCGGCGGGCGCGGGCAGGCCGCCGAACAGGCCGCCGCAGTTCTGCGCCGAGATGCACTGACCGCCGGAGTTTGTAACGACGGTCATCGATGCCGACCGGTAGGGCGTGATCGCCGAGCGCATGCCGTTGCCGCCGCGCCACTCGCCCGGGCCGCCGCCATCAGCGTCTTCCTTGCGATAGAGGAACAGCAGCGGATACCATTGCTCGATCAGTTCGACGTTGAGCACCATCGACAGCGGGCTGAACGTCGGGCCGCTGGAATCGACGCCATCGCCGAACGACCGCGCGCCCGATCCGCAGCCGAACGAATCCAGAATCGCCTGGCCGAAATACTTGCCGCGATCGTCATAGCCGATCAGGACGGGCAGCATGAAATCGCCGCACGGCGCGACCAAGTCAGGGCGAAGCGTGTCGTCGCAGGCCATCATCCGTGACAGGATCGACTGCACCGCGTTCATCATCGGAATGGTCTGGAGGATACCGCCGCTGACCGCTGTTGGATAATCGCAGCACATCAGCAGACCGGGCGTCAGGTCGTAATCGATCTGCCGCTCGCATCCGCCATAGGCGAACAATTGCGAATAGAGCATCGAGACCGAGATGATGCCGGTGATCGAACCAGAGAAGGATGTGAACGGAATGCCGTTGGTACCCGGCGTCTGCGCGTCGGTTCCGGCATTGTTGATCGTGATGCGGTCACCCTTTTTGGTGACGGTGAGTTGCGTGCGCTGCGTCGTGCGCTGGCCTGGCAGCGCTTCGTCGAGGTAGCGGATTTCGGTCCACGTCCCGTCGGGCACCTTGAGCAGAGTCTGGCGGAAACTCTCCTGCGCTTGATCGAGCATTCGGCGCATGGCCGCCTTCACGGTGTCAGCCCCGTAACGCTTGGCAAGTCCGATGATCTGGTCGCGCGCAAGCACGACGCCCGCGATCTGCGCGCGCAGGTCAAGTGCCACAAGATCGGGCATCCGCGACTGGCGCAGGTACAAAGCCTCCATCTCAGGCTTGATCTCGTCCTTCTCGACCATCTTGAACGGCGTCAGCACGACCGGATCGGAATAAACATCCTCGGCATTCTGCGGCCAGCCGCCGGGGACGATCCCACCAAGATCATACTGGTGTCCGGCATTCGCGACCCAACCGAACAGCTGCCCGTCGACGAAGATGGGTGCCGCGAACATCACATCCATCTGGTGGCAAGCGGCGATCCACGGGTCGTTGCAACACCAGATGTCGCCCTCGGCAATCCCAGGCTTGGCGCTGTGTGTTTCGAGAATGTAGCGAATGCCCAACGGCGCGCCCGCATTGAGGAACTGCACATAGGGCGCGTTGACCACAACTTCCGCGTCCTCGGTCAGGATCGACATGTTGAAGTCGAGCGATGCCAGCAGCGGCGATCCTGAAATGCGCGTGATCGTGTCACCATGCGCGAGGTTGATCGTCCACAGCTTCTGTCGCAGCACCTCGAACGTGACGGGATCGAGATCATCGCTGTAGGTCTTGTGGAGCCGCAGGTCAGGCGAGATCCGGTCCGTCCAGTCGGGCTTGGGCCGGTAGCTGTGCGTCCGCCCGTTCCAGTCGATCTGCGCTGCTTGTTCGCTAGGCATGTTCTGTCCTCTCAGGCGCTGGCACGGAGATCAATGACAACACTGCCGGTCGGGTCGATACCCGCCTCGCAGCCGTGTGGTACGACAACCGTCGTGTCCGGATATTCGATAATGGCCGGGCCCGCTGTCTTGAACCCGACGCGAAGCTGCGCACCATCATACACGGCTGTCGACTCGGCCTTGCCCCCACGCCCGTACCAGATAACGTCACGGGGTTTCTTTGCGGCGTCGCTTGCGACGTCACCGCCCTGCGGCCCGAGTTCGCCAACGCGCAGGTCGGACAGCTTGGCCGTCCCATGAACTTGCAGACTGGTGAGGCCGAACCCGACTCCGGCAAACCCGCTGCCTTTGCCGTACAGCCGTTCATATTCGGCTTCAAACGTCGCGACCAATCGCTCGACTGACGCCGCATCATAAACGCCACCTTCGGCTGACACCGCGACCTGGTTGATCTGTAGCTGGTAGCGCAGTTCGCCAAATCGGTGGAACTCGATCGCGTCGGCAGGGACACCCTGCTTCGCGAGCTTTTCGGCCACGCGCGCCTCGAGCACCGGCCAGCGCTTGTTGATCTCGTCCGGGTCAAACGGGCTGGACAGGCTCATCGCCGTCTGTTCGGTGACCAGCGCTTCGGAGGCCGAAATACCGAAGGCGGACCATCCTGCGGCCAGATCGCCCATCGGGATCACGACCGAGCGTGCACCGAGCTCGCGGGCAATCGATGCCCCATGCAGTCCTCCGCCACCGCCAAAGCCGTAGAGCGCAAAATCGCGCGGATCATGGCCCTGTTGCGTCAGCGTCAGCCAGATCGCATCGGCCATCTGGCTGTCGATGATCTGGAGCGCCGCAGCTGCGGTCTGTTTGCCATCGAGCCCCAACGGCGCACCGACGCGGGCCAGCGCAGCCTCGGCGGCGGCGGTGTCGAGCGTGATCTTGCCACCGAAGAAATAGGTCGGATCGAAAAAGCCAAGCACGACTGCCGCGTCGGTGATCGTGGGCTCCGACCCTCCGCGACCAAAGCAGACCGGGCCGGGCCGGGCGCCGGCGCTGTGTGGGCCGACCTTAAGCACCGCGCCTTCGGAGCGGATAATGCTGCCACCACCCGCGCCGACCGAACGGACGTCAAGCGTGGGCACGAAATATTCGTACTGGCCGTAGCTTGCGGTCGGACGACGCACCGGCGTGCCGTCATAAATCGTCCCGATATCCAGCGTCGTGCCACCAACGTCGGCGGTGATGACGTTGCGCCCGCCGCCGACTTCGGCTGCCTTGGCAAGGCTGGCGGCGCCGATCAATCCAGCAACCGGTCCCGAGCCGACGGTGAGCACCGGCACTTCGCGCGCATGATCGGCATCGATCAAACCCCCGGTGCACGACATGATTTGCAACGACTGCGTATAGCCATGCTTCTTGAGGTCGATCTCGAGGGCATCGAGGTAGAACCGCATCGGCGGCCCGATCAACGCATTGACGATCGTCGCGATCGTGCGCTCATATTCGCCGACGCGCGGGCTGACTTCGGACGAAATCGACACGAACATGTCGGGCGCGATTTCGCGCACCAGCTCGCGCAATCGCTTTTCATGAGTGTCGTTGACCGACGACCACAGCAGCGAAATAGCGACCGCCTCAACACCCTGATCGATGATCCGCCGGATCGACTCGCGCGCAGTGTCCTCATTCAGCGCGGTGAAGACCCTGCCGTCGAAAGTGATGCGCTCGTCTATCCCTTCGCACAGCAACTTGGGCACCAGCGGCACGGGCTTTTTCTGCTTGGCAACATGCGCAATCTCGATCGCCGGCTGATACTTCAACCGGTTGCCGGCCTTCATGATGAAGATGGTATCGGTGTGGCCGCGGCTAGCGAGCAGGCCAACGCGCGCGGTCTTGTGTTCGACGAGCGCGTTCGTGCCGACGGTGCAGCCGTGATAGACCTGCGCACTGGCCAGCATGTCTTCGACTGCGACCCCATGCATCTCGGCCGCGGCGCGGAGCGATCCGATGAACCCGGTCTGGAAGTCAGGCGGCGTCGATGATGATTTGCCGATCTTTACAACCGGTGCGCCGCCGTCGCCGGGGACCTTGAGCGCGACGCAATCGGTGAAAGTACCCCCTATGTCGACGCCTACGATGAATCGCACGGTGCATCCTCTCCAAATAAGCGTCGTGGACGTATGGTCCTACAATTGAACTTTGACTTCGTGGGCTATAGCTGTTTAGCTGTCAAGCCAGACCAGCCGAAATTAGAATAGGACTTCGGCGGATGCCCGACGACTGCTTCACTCGGCAATGCGCCATGCCATTTGGGCGAATACGGCATGCGCAGCAAAGGACTTATTTCCGATCCAAATCAACCCAAGTGCGCTTGCCTCGGTGCTTCCGCCGCACGGACTGACCCTCGTCTCGGGCTGCTCTGCGGAAAGCATTGCGCTTGCTGACGCAGTAGCGGGAGCCGGTGCGGCGTTGGGCCCGATGACCTTCTGCCAGATTGTCGTCGGCGGCCTCAATCGGCGTCGCTGGTCGGCTGGTCCGGATAGCCGGTTATTGACGTTGTTCCTGACCCCCGAATTGTGTGCCGAACCTGATGGGGTCGAGTTTTTGCCGGTCTGCTATCAGGACGCACTGGCTGAGCTGAGTCGTCGGCGGCCCGCCGCTGCCTTGTTCATGTGTGCCCCGCCGGACGCTACCGGCCACTGTAGCTTTGGAACCGAGGTCTCGTTCATCGCAGATTTGTGGAAGCAGATTCCGGTTCGCATTGCGCACATCAATCCAGCGATGCCGCGCACGCGGGGTGATGCCGGAATCCCATTTGGTCAAATCACCGCGTGGTTCGAGTTGGCGCAGCCGCTTCTTACACGTCCGGCGCCTTTGCCAAATCCGACGGCCAAGGCGATCGCTACCCATGTCGCGCCGTTTATTCGCGACGGTGACACGCTGCAAACGGGATTAGGGAAGATACCCGACGCGATTTGCGGTGCGCTGGCTACTCGCAAGCAACTGAAGGTCCACACTGGACTGCTCGGCGATGCCCTGATGACACTGATTGCGAGTGGGGCAGTCTGTAAAGCCGTCGCGGGGACCGCGATCGGAACGCAAGCGCTTTACGACCAACTGGATCATCCGGCGCTCGAATTCTGGCCGGTATCGGTTACGCATAATCCACGCAGACTTGCGGCCCTTGATCGTCTTGTAACGATCAATTCGGCGATTGAGGTGGATCTGTTCGGCCAAGCTTATGCAGAAATGACTGAGGAAGGATTCATGTCTGGCCCTGGCGGAGCGTCGGATTTTGCGCGCGGCGCGCGCGGGGGCGGCGGTATCCGTATAGTCGCCCTTCCAGCGACTTCCCACGGGAGAAGTCGCGTTGTTCCGGTTGGTCAGGGCCGCGGACCAGTTTCCTTATCGCGGTTCGACATCGATGTGGTCGTCACCGAATATGGAGCGGCTGACCTGCGCGGTTTGGATTACGCCACGCGCGCTGCGAGACTCATTGCAATTGCGTGCCCGTCAAACCGCGATTGGCTCACCAACGCATGGGCAAAATACACGGCAACCGCACGATGAGCATTCCCCGATTAGGCGATTAAAGCGATCGGTGCGCCGTCGGGTACAACGACCGATCCGCAGATGAACGATCCCGCATCCTTCGCCAGCGTGATGACCGGGCCAATCAGTTCGTAGATCCGGCCACGACGGCGCTCCGGAATCTTCGCAATTATCTCCTGTGCTGCGGGAATGTCGAAAATGTGTCGTTCACTTCCGTCTTGACCCATTCGCGTGCCAGCATCGAACCGGATGCCATGCTACACACGCCGTCTGCGAATAAATTCGGCACTGAAGCAAGCTACTTTTCGTGCAGCGGAACGCTCCTCGATAACCTTCGCATAACTTCCCAAAACCGTCATTGTCGTAACTTCTTCGGTCACGCGTTCACGCCAATGAATGTCTTTTTCTGAGCGAGAAGTCTTTCTCCATTCCACCGTCAACCCAGTCCCGCAGGACGTCCATATATTCGAACGGGCCGCCGCCATAATTGCTTAGCCAGATCGAATCGCGCTCATCCTTTCCCTCGTTATTGTAATAGCCCGGGGTGCATTCGTTCAGAAACGTGGTGTCCTTCATCGTTTTGTCTTTAAGCACCGCCATCCAACGCAGTTCGGCGTCGGGGGTGACGTCAAACGCTTCGACGCCCTTGTCGAGGCATTGCCTGACGACAGTCGCGAAATGCTCCGCCTGCCGCCGGTTCATGAAGGTGATGCTCCACGTGATGCCGGCCTGCTTGAGCCCGCTGATAACGCCCATGTTCGGGAAATTGTGGGTGAAGATGCCATGCAGCGTCTTGCGTCCGCCCTTCCAGTAATCGCCGAGCGAAATCCCGCCGACCCCGTGCATGTCGAACCCCGCCGTGCGGTCGGGCGGGGAGGCGACCTCGAAGCCCGATCCATAGATGATGCAGTCAACCTCATACTCCTGGCCATCGAAGACGATTCCCGTTTCGGTGATCCGGTCGAGGCCACGGCCGCGCGTGTCGATCAACTTCACGTTGGGCCGGTTGTACGTCTCGAAATAATTGTCGACGAACAACGGGCGTTTGCACATCCAGTTGAAGTAAGGCTTGAGCGACTCGGCGGTCTCCGGATCCTTCACGATGCGTGCGATACGCTCCCGCATCTCTTCCATTTTCTCATAGTCGGCGGTCTGGCGGCGCTCCATCATGTCTTCAAGGGTCTCAACGCCCGGCGCATTCATGGCCGCAGTCATCTTGCCCCAGTTGCGGGTCCAGCCGTCCTTGATCAGATCCTCTGTCTGCGGAATGGAATTGACGAAGCCCTCGAAATTGAGCGCTCGCTTTTCCCACCAGCCGGGCTGGAGCTTGTTCCACCAGTCCGGATCGGTCGGCTCATTCTCGCGATCGTCGACGGCAGCGGGGGTGCGCTGGACGACGTAGAGTTGCTTGCACGCTTCGCCGAGATAAGGGATCGCCTGCACCGCGCTCGCGCCCGTGCCGATGATCGCGACACGCTTGTCGGCAAGCCCCGTAAGGCCACCGGTACTGCCGCCCTTGGTATAGTCATAGTCCCAGCGCGAGGTGTGGAAGCTGTGACCCTTGAAGGAGGCGGCGCCGGGAATCCCGGGAAGCTTCGGCCGGCTGAGAATGCCACTTGCCATGCACAGGAAGCGAGCTCGGATTTCATCGCCGCGGTCAGTTTTGACGATCCAACGGCTGGTTTTTTCGTCCCAGTCAGCTCCGCTGACGCCAGTCTGGAGGTACGTTTTGTCGATGATCCCGGTCCGCTGCGCAATCCGCCGCGCGTGGTCGAGGATTTCGGGCGCACGAGCATAGCGTTCAGTCGGCATCTCGCCATGATCTTCGATCAGCGGCAGGTAGGTGAAGGCGTCGACATCGCAGCGACACCCGGGATATCGATTCCAGTACCAGGTGCCGCCGACGTCGCTGCCCTTTTCGATAATCCGGATGTCGCTGATTCCTTCCTTCAGCAGGCTTGCCGCCGCCAGCAGTCCGGAAAAGCCGCCGCCGACAATGGCGACATCGATGTCTTCGCTGACCGGGTCGCGCTCAAGCCTTTCCCCGGCGTACGGATCTTCGACATTGCCGATGAAGGGGTGATCGACCTCAACATATTGCGCGATGCCTTCAGGCCGCAATCGCTTGTCGCGTTCGGCCAGATATTTCGCGTGCAGCGCATCGCTGTCGATCTTTATCTGCTGGGTGTCACTCATGTCACTCTCCGCCATGATGGTGTTGAACGGTATCGGGGGAAGGTTCGGAGATCACGCCCTCGGCAAAAAGCCGCTCGATTTCATCGGCCGACATTCCCAGTTCGTTGGCTATTTCGCGGCTGTGCTGTCCAAGTCGGGGTGGTCTGCGGTGGAGTTCGAGCCGCTCGCCCGCAGCGCGCAAGGGCGTTGCGACGGTCTGGAAATCGCCATCGTGAAGAACCATGCCCGACGCCTCAGTGTGGGGATGCGCGGAAAGCTCGCCGAGCGAGTGGACCGGCGACGCCGGGATGTTGCGTTCGCCAAGGTCGGCAAGCCATTGTGAGCGTGTTCGCTCGCGGAGCAAATCGGCAACCAGCGCAACCACTGTCTCGCGGTTAGTCACGCGCTTCGCTCCCGTTGCAAAGCGCGGATCGGACGCGAGCTCTGGTCGTCTTACGAGGTCGCAAAAGCTGCGCCAGAAACCGTCATTGGCGATGCCCAGGATGATCGGGCGATCGGCGGTATCGAACGCCTGGTAGGGACAAAGGGATTCGTGGCCCGATCCGGGGCGAACGGGTTCGACGCCGCGCTGCCAGTAGCTCTGGAGAAAATAGCCGAGGAAGCCGACCGCCGAGTCGAACAGCGAAGCCTCGATCTTGACCCCGACCCCGGTTTGGTCGCGTTGTATCAGCCCTGCCAGAATGCCGATTACGGCGTGATATCCGGTAGCTTGATCGATCGGCGAAAACGGACTGCGCGCGGGCGGGCCGCCCGGTTCCCCGGTAAGGGACAACATGCCCGTGAACGCCTGAGCAATTAGGTCATAGCCCTTTTCGCCTTCCATCGGGCCCTTAGTCCCGTAGCCGGAAATGCTGGCGTAGACGAGCCGCGGGTTGACCGCGCGCATCACTTCCCAGCCGATCCCAAGGCGGTCGGCGACGCCGGGGCCGAAGCTTTCGACGACTACGTCACTTTTGCTGGCGAGGCGCCGGCACAATGCCAGCCCCTCTGGGCGTTTGAGGTCCACGACAAGGGCGCGCTTGTTGCGGTTGACGGCGACGAAAATAGTTCCCACGCCGTTTTCGTGCGGTGGCCATTCTCGTGTGTCGTCACCAGCCGGCGGTTCAACCTTGATAACGTCAGCGCCAAGATCAGCGAGGTATTGGGTGCAAAGCGGACCGGCGAGAATCTTCGAAAAGTCAAGCACCCGAACATTCGCGAGTGGCTTGAACGCTCCGCTGTCTGCTTGATGCCCGACCAATTTACTCTCTCCATTCACAGTGGATCTCTATGGTCCAACAATTGGCGTTGGTGACAATAGCGATTGGAAGAGATATGGCAACCGGTGATTGACAAATTTAGAGCCGGATTTCGTTGACGCAATCCGTAAATCTAGGGGGTAAGCATACCTGCCGGGCGCCGGGGAAGTCGCAATTTGGGTTATGTGACAATCGCAGCAGCCCCTCAGGCGTTGGTGCCGCGACAAAGCCTTTAATCCGCTACCTTACCCCTAGAGATAGTAATTTGGAGAACTGCTCGTATCGGTCCGTACGATTCATCAATATTCACCTCGACCTCGGCTCAGTCTTTATTTGGGGCTAACACTCGGACTTGCAGAACTTCGTGTGGTCCGCGCCAATGCGCGACCTCGCCGCGTAAGTCGGACTTTCGGACGTGGGGCTGAAGAAGATCTTCAATTCGCACGGAATGGCGGCCCCGCCGTAAGTTTACGGGAACAAGGTCCTTGTCGGGAAGCCGATGCCGAGTTGTCCAAGGGTCGCGGCACGCGGATCCGGCGAGCGAGGACGCGTCGGCCTCGGCCGCCGCTTCGCCGGTGTCCTAGCCGCTGCCGACTCGCTGCCCTCATCGGGCCCGTTCGCATCGGCCGCGGTACCCGAAGACCTCGGAGAGCTGCACAACCGCGAGCACAGGGCGATCGGCAAGGTCACAGTCCCTCGGACACTCTATCGCGTCTACCACGAGCTATCCCGCTTGCTCGCGCACTTGCTCCGGCAGGCCGAGGATTTGCGCGCTGCTGGACGGGGTCTGCGGCGCGGTCAAGGACGGCGCGCTGGCGGTCCATCGGGCCGATTTCGCGGCGTGGGAGGCCTGGGCGTCGGCTGAGGGTGACCGGTTCAACCCGGTGCTGTCGGGCCAGATCATGGCGCACTTGCTGCAACCTTCCGTCGAATGAAAGTTAGCTTCAAACCGGGTTTCATAACACCCCTCTTCCGACGGGATCCGTCCGCTTGGTCGACGTGACGTGGCCGCTAACTGCCGGTCGGCTGTGTAACGCCTAATCTGCTAGACACCGTGTCGATTGCCATTGCCTACGAAACAGGGAGCGGCATTAGTACTAGTCCTTGCTGCTTGCCTGAGTCAGCCGATCCCGGCTGTGGTCGTTAAAAGGGTGCGTATCACGCGATCAGCGCCCCTGCCTTTTCACGGAAGGCAAAGAAGCCACGTCTTGCTTCGGGCCATGCCGCGCTGTCCCATGCCCGGCGCACCTGCACGAGCGAGATGCCGTCACCAGCCAACTCTTCAGCCAACTTCTCAAATGCCGTGCGCCCCGGACCAACTGGAGCGTGGGCAGTGACGATGGTGCGGACTTTATGGCGCTGTGCCCACTGGCGAATGGCAGGGGCAGTCAGACCCGGAACTTCTTCGCTTGGTGCCGCGAAATGGAAGGCGGCGCGAGCGCGTGCATCGGCCATTGCTCCGCGCATGAATGCTTGCACGGCACTGGCGCGGTCATTCACTACCGTGGCGCTCACTATCGCAGTCACCGTCGCCGCGCCCAGTGGCAGACTTTCAGGATGGAGGTCATCTTCTCCAAGCATAAGTCCAACCGAGCCGACAGGCGTCGGAGTTGCCGCCGGCAAGTCCTGCGGCGGGTTGGCCGGCTCGATCAGCGCCTTTGCCGTCGTTGCAAGGCCAGCAGCGACAAACCGCCCCTCCGTGAACCGGACGATATTATGAGCCGTGGCGAGGTAGGTCTTGCCCGTCGTTTGCAGTCCAGCCACCCAGCGCCAGGACAGCGTATTTGATGCCGAATCACCGTCGTAGAGCTGACGGTAGAAGAGCTCGGCTCCTAGCTGCCAAGGCAACCTAAGGGTAAAAATCCAGATGCTGGCAAACCACATCCGCGCGTGATTGTGCAGATAGCCATAATCAGCGAGCTCATGAACCCACGCATCGAAGCAGTCGATCCCGGTGCTGCCCGAGAGCGCTTGGGCATAGGCCACGCGCCATCCGCCAGTCTGAACGTGCAAGGCTGCAACTTCGTCCACATAGCGGTCCCAGATCACCGGGCGAAGTTCGAGCCAGCCCTTCCAATAAGTACGCCAAAGCACTTCCTGCAAAAATTTCTCGGCAGCCTTGGCCGAATGCTCGCTCAGAACCGCTTCGACAACCTCGGCTTCCGTGATCAACCGATATCTCAGGTAAGGCGACAGCAACGAGACATTGCTTCGATCCAGCGGGCCGTGATCGAAGTTTCGCGTTTCGGCGTAGCGCAATCCCGCGTTGGGCACGAAAGCAGTCAGAGCGGCAAGGCCAGCGGCGCGAGAGGGAATGAAGGTCATTGCCGATCTCGTACCGGCGAGTCGTCCGGAGCGGAAGGATCCTGATTGTTCCGGATATCCGTCTGACTAGTTTCTCGCACGTCGTGCGGGTTGGCATCACCCCGATTGAACCGACCACAAATTTGCCGTGGCGGTTTTCAGCGCCACTCGGCAATTTGTTACGGACTCGGTCTTTCGTGCGAGCAACGGCGCGTGTATTCGGCGACCATGAGAATCGTCCTCGGATTGATTGCGGTCGCAAGCCTTGTCATTGCAACACCGGCTTCCGCTCTATCCCATCATGGCTGGGACCAGTCTGGATCAATTGCGCGCGATGGGCTGGTCGCCGTCGCTTTCGGGTTACCTCTTTTGCATGGCGATTGGCGTGGAGTGGAGCAGACCAGTTTCTCAGTTGGGGGCGCATTTATTGTAACCGAAGGCCTCAAGCATCTGGTTCCCGAGAGGCGCCCCGACGGCAGCGACGATCGTAGTTTTCCCTCTGGTCACACTTCGGTAAGCTTCGCGGCAGCTGCGACGCTGGAGAAGCGATACGGTTGGCAGGTTGGATTGCCGGCGCATGTCGTCGCCGCCTTCGTCGGGGTCAGTCGTGTGGCGGCCAGGAAGCATTTCGTCGGCGATGTCCTTGTCGGCGCCGCGATCGGGGAGGCGTCGGGATGGCTTCTCTCGTCACCGCGCGACGCGCGCGTTCGCTGGCTGCCGTGGGGAAGTGCCCATGGTGGTGGCGCGAGCCTTGCAATGCGTTTCTAATCTCTTTCGCGAGCGTTCGAGGGTGAATTCAAAAACGTCGGTTAAGATTGCCGAAGAGCTTTGGCTCAACGAAGGACCGGGTTCAAAAAATTGATGATCTGCATTAACGGCTGAGATTGAGTTGGTAGCCGTTCGGCAGCTTTCGCGTTGCCTGGCTCTCAAGCGGACAATCGGTTCCCGACCCAATTCCTGACCAGCACCTTAGCGTTTCCACCTTGGCTACTCATGGCCGAGGAGAAAGAACATGGGCTCCTCGGAATTTGATCCCGCAATTCAGGGCCGACCAGCATGGAATGCCGGCAAGGCGGTCGGCACGAAGCGGCCTGTAACGCAGAAGCAAATTTGGGCGATCCGGTTTTTCCTGGACCGCGAAGGTCGCTTGCGTGACCGCGCGCTGTTCGATCTGGCGATCGACAGCAAGCTTCGCGGCTGCGATCTGGTAAAGATTCTTACAGGTGATCTCGTCTCGGGTTCAGACATAAGGACACGGGCCATTGTCGTGCAACAGAAGACAGGTCGACCGGTTCAGTTTGAGCTAACGGCTGAAGTCCGCGCAAGCTTGCTGTCGTGGTTGAATCGGCGTGGCGGGACAACGAGCGACTTTGTATTTTCAAGCCGGATCGATCATGCGAACCACCTGAGCACCCGGCAGTACGCGCGGCTGCTAGACGAATGGGTGACCTCAATCGGATTGCGTCGTGCCGAGTACGGAACGCACTCACTCCGGCGAACGAAGGCAGCCATGATCTACCGGGCGACAGGCAATATCAGGGCGATACAGATTTTGCTTGGCCATACCAAGATCGAGAACACCGTCCGATACCTTGGCGTCAATATCGAGGACGCTTTGCTCCTCGCCGAACGAACTGAAATCTAACCTTGGAGCGGTCGCCTCCAAAGGGCAACCGCTTTCAAAATGATTTCGCCACCCTCGAGCGTCCGAGATTGGTGGGAAGCGGACATTCGGCCGCGAACAATGATTGGCCACATTTGATGCTTTGCAGACAGGCCGGAACACGGCGACTATCGCCAGCTCCCGGCCTTCGCCGCGGCTTCCTGCACGGCATCGAACGGCTCGCCGACACGCTCCTTTTCAATGAGATCGACCAGGCGCTGGTCAGGTCCAGCGGCCATGCGATAGTCGCCCTCGCCCGACGTATCGGCGAAGGCGCCCCTCACGTGCCAGGCGCCGTCTTCGCGGCACGCGAGCCCTGACGAGGCCTTGAGGCTGTAACTGCGGCAGATCGTGCCGCCTTTGTTGCGGAAGGTCAGGCCGATGCGGACGTTGCCCGCTGGCGCGCTGGCAAGCTGCGTGTCGAGCGCCGCGGCGACCGTCCCGCTAGCAAGCGTCGGGTCGGGCCGCGCCACGTCGCCGCGCTCGACAAAGACGCCCGCCGTTACCAGCCCGACCACAAGGGTCGCGGCCAACGCCGACCAATTGCGGCGAGCTGGCACCACGCTGCGCCGCTTCGCCTTGGCGGCGCCGAAGTCGATCACCGTCGCGCTCGGCCGCGGTGCCTCGGCGATCGGGTCGAACGCCGTCTTTAGCCTGGCGCCGAACGCGCGATGCTGCTCGGCCCTGGCGCTGAGCGCGGGGTCATCCGCGACGATCGCCGCGACGCGCGCCGCCTCTGGCTCGCCAAGTTCGCCGTCGATCCAGGCGAAAAAAATGTCGTCGTCGATCATCGCCCTATCCTTCCCCAAGCATTGCCATCAACGCGGTCCGCCCGCGCACCAGTCGGCTCGACACGGTACCGATCGGCAGGTCGAGCAATTCGGCCGCCTCGCGATAGCCGAAGCCTTCGATCAGGATCAGCGCGACCGCTTCGCGCTGCTCGTCGGGCAGCTGCTCCATCGCGCGCATGATCCGGGCAAGGTCGATCGCGGCGTCTGCTGCGTCGCGCGGGTCGTGGCCGATGCGCTCGCCCTCCTCGCTGGGCGCCTCGACCTTGGCTGCGCGTTGTCGCTGCCGGGCCAAGTCGATCCACAGGTTGCGCATGATCCGGTACAGCCAGGAGTCGAGCTTCGTCCCCGGCTGCCATTGGGCACGGGCCTTCAATGCGCGCTCCATCGTCAACTGGGTGAGGTCGTCGGCATCGGCCGCGTTGCGCGCCAGGCCATGCGCAAAGCGCCGCAATCGCGGCAGGCATTGCGTCAGGCCCTGGTCGAAGTCGAAGCTGGCTTGAAGATTCATTGCACCTCATGCGGGATGAAACGACAGGCGGCGCTCGTTTCATCCGTGGTTCGCTTATATTCGTTTAAGAGAAGGTCCAATCATGTCCAAGCCCCGCCTCCTCTTTACCGCTACCCTGTTTGCTGCGCTGTCGGCGGGCAGCGCGATGGCGCAATTACTTCCCTCGGTCGGCCAGACGCTTGGCGGGATTGGCGGTCGCCTGCCCGTGCTCGGCCCCGTCCTCGGCGGTCCTCAAGGGCAGCCACCGGTGACAAGCGCCACGCCGGGCGTCATCCGCACGCTCGATACGCTCTCCATTCCAAATGTCGCTTCGCTCGATCCGATGACGCTGCTCGATATCCGCCGACTGCGCCTGAGCGAATTGGTCCGGCACAACCGGCAAACGCTCGACCGCGACGGCGAAGGCAATCCAGTCCGCCGTGGCGAGCTCGTCGCGGTCGACGCCGACGATGGTGCGATCGCCGCCGCCCGCGCCGCCGGCTTCGCCGTGCTGCGCGATGCCCGCTCGGGCGAACTGGGCCTGCGCATGACGATCTTCTCCACTCCGCGCGGCGGCAGTGCGCGCGACGCGCTCAAAGGCCTGCGTCGCGCAGCGCCGGGGATCGAGGCCGACTATAATCATCTGTTCGAACCCGCTGGCGGGGCGCTTGCCCCTGCCGCCGGCGTTGCGCTGGCGGGGGGCAGCGCCGACGGTGCGCGGATCGCGATGATCGACGGCGCGGTTGCCAGCCATCCTTCGCTCGCGGCGGCCCAGATCGAGCAGAAGGGATTTGCCGGTATCCCCGCTCCGACGGGCCACGGCACCGCGGTCGCCTCGCTGCTTGTCGGGAACCAGGGCGCCTTTCGTGGCGCAGCGCGGGGCGCCTCCTTGCTCGTCGCCGATGTCTACGGCGGCGACCGCGCCGCCGGGTCGGCCGACGCCGTGGTGCGCGCCTTGTCGTGGGTCGTCTCGAAACGCCCTCAAGTGATCAACATCAGTCTTGTCGGTCCCGACAACCGTCTGCTCGCCGCTGCCATCGCTGCGGTCCGTCGGCGCGGCATTGCGGTGGTCGCCGCAGTCGGCAATGACGGCCCCGCCGCCCCGCCCCAGTATCCCGCTTCTTATCCCGGCGTCATCGCCGTTACCGGGGTCGATGCCGGCGACCGCGCGCTGGTCGAGGCGGGCAAGGCCATGCATCTCGATTTCGCCGCCCCCGGCGCCGATCTCGCCGCCGCCCTCCCGGGGCACGGCTATGCCAAAGTGCGCGGGACAAGCTTCGCCGCCCCGCTAGTCGCGGCCCGCTTGGCGATGGCCGGGTCGCTCGACCGACTCGCGTCCGAAGCGCTGCCCGGAAAGGGCCGGATCGGCCGCGGCATCGTCTGCCGCACCTGCCGCATCGATCCCCGCCTCGTCGGCGCGAAATAGAAAATTGCGCGCGCCGGGATGAACCCCGGGTCGGCCGTCGTTCTCAAAGCACGGAGGCTAGATCGGCCTCAACACACGAGGGAGTTTTCTATGACATATTCTCGCCTTATCCTCGCCGCGCTGCTCGCCGGCACTGTTGCCGTCCCTGCCCAGGCGCAGCTGCTCGGCGGCGGCGGCAATCTGGCCGGCGGCCTCACGGGTGGCCTGTCGGGCACCGTCGGCGGTGTCATCAGCGGCGCCGGCTCGCTCGCTGGGTCGGGCAACGGCAACCTTGGCGGCAGCCTCGGCGGCGCGCTCGGCAATGGCGGCGGCCTTGGCGCGATCAGCAACAGCGTGTCGGGCAGCGTGACCAAGTCGGTCAGCGCCACCGCCAGCCGCTCGTTCGACACGGGCAATGGCTCGACCAGCGGCGATGTCGGTCTTGCCGGCACCGTCTCGGGTGCGGCCAGCGCGGTCAGCTCGGCGAGCGGGCTCGGCCAGTCGGCCGGCCTCGCGGGGACGGGCTCGGGCAGCGCCTCGGCTAGCAAGAATGCGACCTTCGGAGTCCAGGCCCTTGGCACCAACGAGCTCGGCGCGATCGCCGGCGAGGCGGCGGGTAGCGCGCGCGGCGCGGTTTCCGGTGCGGCCCAGCAAACCGCCGGCGCGGCCGGACAAGCCAACGGCGCTGCCTCGGGCCTAACCTCGGGCTCGCTCAACCCCGGCGGCATGAGCAACGCTAGCGGTTCGGGCAGAGCCCAGGGGTCGGGTAGCGCCAGCGCTTCGGCCAGCGCCAATGGCTCGGGTGGCGCTGACGCCTCGACCAGCTTCTGATTGCACGCATCGAAGTCCAGTGACCTGTCGCGACCGTTCCCACGGCGCGGCAGGTGATTGTGGTTGGCGGGGTTGCTCAAAAACGCGCAAGCTTTTGGAATTGCACAAGCGATCCGGGAACGTTGGCAGTTGGGCGCGGAGCTGAAGTAGTGCCCTGTCCGCTATTGGGGCGACAGCCGACTGGCAGTTAATGGCGTCCGCCCTCGTCACCGAGAGCGGCACAAACCGAAAAATTTGCTGTCATTTGCAGCTGACAGACTTTCGCGCAGAACAGTCGGATCTTCTAGCGAACGCCAATTGGGTCCGGGTTCCCGTCTGGGTCTCCTGCCACGCTGCCATTCTGATGAATTGTTACTTGGGCAGGTGCCGGGGGCGGCGGCCCGAGTAGTAGCAGAATACCAGCTAAATGAGGGGCTGCCATCGAAGTGCCTGACAGCGTGGCGTAGGTGCCGCCCCTGTATGTAGAGCGAATGTTTACGCCGGGCTCGCCGTAGCCCACGACCGTGCCATAATTCGAAAAGCTTGCCCATGCATCGCCTGAGGCGAAGGCGGAAACAGTGTAGACATTTCCTCCACTGGCGCGCCCTGGGCTGTAGTTAGCGGCGTTGGCGAAATTATTGCCAGCAGCAATTGTTACGTAGACGCCCTTCGCGCCGAGGTTCTTAACGGCCGCATCCATCGTGGGACTGACAGCGTCGGCAATCAGACTGAGATTGGCAACATCTCCGGCGATAGCGTGATTGAATACATAGTCGATGGCAGCAATGACCCCCGAGTCAGGTCCCGTTCCGGTTCCGTCGAGAACCCGGACCGGAACGACCCGCGCGCCTGCCGCAACCCCTACAACACCAATAGTGTTGTTTCTGGCACCAATGATTCCGGCAACATGTGTCCCGTGGCCGTATGTGTCGTTCAGGCTTGTGACCCCGGACAGGAAGCTAGCGCCATCGGCCGCGTCGACATTGAGGTCTGGATGGGTGAGGTCAATCCCGCTGTCGATGATCCAGGCTCTGGCGGTAGATGCGCTCGCGTTCCCCGCGCCGCCAACACGAGTAACACCCCATGGAATGGTCTGCGTCGAACCGCCCCCTCCGCCTCCGGGGCGCCCGAAGAACAACGCCGCCCGAGTGATCCCGTCGTGCTCGCAGGCGCTAACATTCGGGTTATGCGACTTTAGGCGAGCAGTTGCGCTCCTCCCGCCGGGCGACGCAGGAAGCCGGACGGCGAAACCTTTAACGGCCCATTTGTAGGTGTGAAGGACTTGCCCGAGCTCAGGACCTACTGCCTTGGCCGTTTCCTGCTCAACGCTGCTGCGTGAGACCTTCGAGCTGAAACTGCAGATGTAGTCATTTGCATTCGCAATCGGCGCTGCTCGGGATTCAGCGGTTGCGCCCGCGCTGTCTTGCGCCATTGCAGGCCCAGCTAGGCACAGCCCCACTAATCCGAGTGACAGCTTGTGAAGCTCTCTCATCTCAGCCCCCTGAAATTGCCGAGTCGTTAATATATCATAAAAGAAGCCGCTTCACTACATTGAGGTACAAGAAGCTGCGTCTGCTAACGGGTCGGTACTGGACCGACCGCTTCCGGCGCTCGTCAATCAGCAACGGACGGCTGGAACTGGGTGGTAAACGGACGTTAGCTATTGAGCGACACGCGAAACTCCGGAACGTCGAACTGATAGTGGTTGGCCGTGCGAAGTGGCGCTGGGCCTGTCGCTCGCCCGTTGCGTAGCGTTCGACGTTTGTAGCGGGGGAGGGAAATGGTGAAGCGGGTGAAGTTCGCGCACGTCGTCTACATGACGCGGCGCTTCGATGAAATGATTGCCTGGTACCGCAGTGCTTGCTTGAACTCCAACTTACGTATCGAGCACTCGAAGACGACTACGCCGTTGCAGGCAGCGCCGTAGCTATGTTCGCGAAACCAATAGTCCAGCGCCAACCGATTGCCATCAAGAAGCTGCGGTCGGCCGACGCCAATTATCTCCCCGTGGCGATTGCGCCAGCTTACCACGTCGCGACCGCCCCACCTGCTTTCGGGCTTCGCGCACATTGAGGCGCGGGTAGGCTTCGATGTGCGACATCACCGGTTGGCTTGCCGTCGTGATCATCAAATCGCCTGCCGCCGCCCCAAGGATCGAAAGGCCGATAAGGCCTCTTTTTGGAAGTCGAGCATGAATTTAGCACGAAAATGCTGAAAAGCCAGTCAGGCCAAATAGACTCTGTCTGATGTGAAACGAAGCCGGGACAGGCTAACGAGGCGTCTATAGAGGCACCCAGGCATTTCCGAAGTAAGTGAAATCCCTAGCTATTCTGAGATGAACCAGGCGGTCAATCTTGGACGTGGTGGCGGAGGAAGTAGTCATCAGTGAATTAGTCTCCAAGCGCCGTTCCGTGTACTAGTCTGGAAAACTCGCGCAGTGCCGTCGTGGGGCCCTTGAGCATTACGCTTTCCAGGCTGCTGCGATGATCTAGCGGAAACGATGTGGCCGACGCGATGAGATCATGGTGGCATGCTGCATTTCAAACAGGCGGCTCGCCAACCGGCGAACACGGCGGTCATAAATGTAGGACAGGTTAGCGACGCTGTGCTTATGCGCAACGAAGTCGTTGTTGTGTCTGCCCATCGCGTTGCGGACGATGTCCCGCACGCCTTCGGAGCGACTGCGGTAGCCCGTCGCCTCAAGAAACCAATCAGGTGCCCCGGCTAAGTATGCCTCCAGTATAAATGCGCCTGAAAGCCGCCAGCCTCCAACCGGCCCAATGCCCGCCATGCTGGATCGAGATCAACACAGTCACGATCGAGGCAGGAATATCGAGGAGACTATGTCCAGTCTCGCTAGAATCTTGAGCGGGTGACGCTAGACGGTGCTCTCCGGAGCCCGTCTCGACTGCCGTCTCGACTGCACCCCGGCGCATCATTATCGCGAGATGCGACCGAACGATGCGCTAGCCCTGACCCGCTGCAACGGGATGCGCGTCCACGACGCAGCGCTCGCCGCCGGATTTTCGTCACAGCCGGTCTTTTCGCGCTCCTGCAAGCAGCATTTCGGACTGTCCCCGCGCGGCCTTTTGCAGCGCGGGCCGCTAGCCTGATTTGGACGCCGCCTTGACTGGCCAGGCGATCTGCTCCTCCAGCCAGGGATACGTCGCGACAAGCGGCGGGAAGGTAATCGTCGCGAGGTGCCGGGTCGAAAGCTCGGCAATCCGCTGCGGGATATCGCCAAGCTCGCCGGACCGCGCAACCACTTGCACATTGCGCGCAAAACGCCCGCGCGGCATCGGCTCGAGCCGTAGTCCGCCGAGCAATTCGGGTTCAGCGGCAAGGCACACCGGCGACGTGATCGTCCAGCCGAACCCCGAGGCCACCATCGCGATCTGCTGATGCGCCGAATCGACTTCGACACAGTGCGGCAGTCGAAGCTTCATGCGGACGATCTGCCGCTCGATCTGCTGCCCCATTCCCGACAGACGGGTGAAACGAATGAAGGGCAGGGCGGGCGGCACATCGGTCAGGTCAACCGGCCCGTCATAATTGCCGGGAAGAGCAAGCACGAAGCTTTCCTCGAATACCGGGTGCAACTCGACATTGTCGCGATGCTCGAGGTTGAAGCTTCCCGTCACGAGCATGTCGATATCGCGCGCCAGAAACTCGCCATGATGTTCCTGCGAAATGCCCGAGCGGATGCTCCAGCGATCGGCGCGCGTGCCCAGGACATTGAGGATCGGCGAGCTGAGCTGATTGGCAAGGCTGAACGACATTGCGACGGTAATGCTCGCAATCGGCATGTTAGCGCCTTCGCGGACTTCGTCATAGACCGACCGGGCCATCGCGGTCAGGCGCCGCCCGCGCTCGAACAGCGACTTGCCACTTGCCGTCAGGCCGAGCGGACGCATCGTTCGGTCGAACAGCGGGGTGCCGATGCCGGCCTCGAGCTTGGCGATCGTCTGGGACACCGCCGACTGGGTGATCTGCATATGGGCCGCGCATTGCGACATGCCGCCAAGCTCGACCGTCATGATGAACGCGTCGAGCGCATGGAGGTCGAATTCGGGCGGCAGGTTCAAGATATCACGTCATCCCAGAGCAGGGGCGAGGCTAATGGCATTACGCGATGCCTTCAATGGCAACGTGCCGCCACGCCGGGCTCAGCGTTGCGACGTTTCCCAGTCCGGCGCCACAAAATAGGGTGCGTTCGACGGCGGTAGCAGTGGCCGGTCGAGGATATGATCGGCGCCCTTCTCGCCGATCATGATCGTCGGCGCGTTCAAGTTGCCGGTCGTCACTGACGGCATCACCGAAGAATCGACGACCCGCAGCCGCTCGACCCCGATCACCCTCAGCTCGGGATCAACCACCGCGAAGGGGTCGTCGCGCGCGCCCATCTTGCAGCTGCACGAGGGGTGATAGGCACTTTCGACCTTGGCCGCGATGAAGGCGTCGATGTCCTCGTCACTCACGACGTCGGCCCCCGGCGCAAGCTCGCGCCCGCGAAATGGCGCGAAGGGGGCCTGCGCGAAAATCTCGCGGGTCAGCCGAACGCAAGAGCGCATTTCGGTCCAGTCGTCGGGATGGCTCATGTAGTTGAAGCGGATCACCGGCTTGTCATGCGGGTCAGCCGAACGAAGCGTCACGCTGCCGCGGCTTTTCGAGCGCATCGGCCCGACATGCGCCTGGAAGCCATGTTCCTTCGCCATGCTGTTGCCGTCGTAGCTGACCGCGAGCGGGAAGAAATGATACTGGATGTTGGGATAGCGGATGCCCGCGCGGCTTCGGATAAAACCGCAGCTTTCGAAATGGTTGGTCGCGCCAAGCCCATCGCGCCGGAGCAGCCACCGCGCACCGATCATGCCCTTGGCGAGCAGGTTCATCGCCGGATAGAGCGAGACAGGCTGGGTACAGGCCATCTGGAAATAAAATTCGAGATGATCCTGCAGGTTGGCACCAACCCCCGGCCGATCGCTCACGACCGCAATGCCATGCGCCTTAAGCTCGGCCGCAGGACCGATACCCGACAGTTTGAGCAGCTGGGGCGAGTTGATCGGTCCCCCGGAGAGGATCACTTCACGGTTCGCGCGGACGCGGTGGAGCGTTCCTCCGCGCTCATACTCGACTCCCACCGCGACCCCGCCTTCGATCACTATCCGAGTTGCAAGGGCGTGGGTCAGGACTGTCACTTTCGACCGCTTCATCGCCGGGCGCAGATAGGCCTTGGCCGCGCTGCACCGCGCGCCATCGCGGACGGTCATGTCCATCCGCCCGAAGCCTTCCTGCTGCGCGCCGTTGACGTCGCCGGTGACCGGATAGCCGGCCTGCTCGGCCGCATCGATCCACGTCTGGTAGAGCGGGTTGGTCAGCGGGCCGTAGGTCGTGTCAAGCGGCCCGTCGTCGCCGCGATATTCATTGCCGCCTTCGGCGCGCCGCTCTGCCCGCTTGAAATAAGGCAGCACGCTGGCATAGCTCCAGCCCCGCGCGCCCTCGTCCTGCCAGCGTTCGAAATCGAGCGGGTTGCCGCGGATATAGACCAGGCCGTTGATCGACGAGGAGCCGCCAAGCCCCTTGCCGCGCGGCGTGTGCAGCCGCCGTCCGCCAAGATGCGGCTCGGGCTCGCTTTCATAATGCCAATTATACTTCTTGGTGTTCATCGGGATCGCCAGCGCGCTAGGCATCTGTATAAACACCGAGCGGTCCGATCCGCCAAATTCGAGCACCAGCACGCTGTTCGTGCCGTCGGCGCTCAGCCGGTCTGCCAGCACGCATCCCGCCGAACCGGCGCCGACGATGACATAATCGAATTGGGCCTCGTCTGACCGGGCGGCGTCAGTAGGGTGCATCGATCGGCCCCGTCGCGACATAGACGCTCTTCAGGCTGGTATAATGTTCGATCGCTGCCTGGCCGTTTTCCCGCCCGAGACCCGACTGCTTGTTGCCCCCGAACGGCAACTCGATCGGGGTGATGTTATAGGTGTTGATCCAGCAAGTTCCGGCGGCAAGCGCGGCAATCACCCGGTGCGCGCGGGTCAGGTCGTTGGTGAAGATCCCCGCCGCCAGCCCGAACACCGTATCGTTGGCGCGCGCCACCACCTCGTCCTCCTCGTCGAAATCGAGCACCGCCATGACCGGCCCGAAAATTTCCTCGCGGACGATGCGCATGTCGTCGCGGCAGGCGGTGAAGATTGTCGGTTCGACGAAGTTGCCGCCCGCCATCGCGCCTTCGCTGCGCTGCTTGCCCCCGGTCAGCAGGGTCGCGCCCTCGGCCTCGCCAAGTGCGATATAGCCCATGACCTTGGCCGTGTGCGCCGCCGAGATCAGCGCCCCGACATGCGTCGCCGGATCGAGCGGATCGCCGACGATCATCGCGTCAGTCCTGGTCTTCAGTCGGCGAAGGAAATCGTCGCGCACCGAGCGATGGACGAACACCCGCGTGCCATTTGTGCAAACCTCGCCCGCCGAATAGAAATTAGCGAGCAATGCGCCCGATACCGCCTCGTCGAGATCGGCGTCGGCAAAGACGATTAGCGCCGACTTGCCGCCAAGCTCGAGGGTCACCTGCTTGAGCGTTCCGGCGGCGTCCACCATCACCTTCTTGCCCGTCCCCACCTCGCCGGTGAGCGAGATTTTGGCGATACCCGCATGAAGGCTTAGCAGCCGACCCGTGTCGGCGCGTCCCTGCACGACCTGGAACAACCCCGCGGGAAGCCCCGCCTCAAGGTAGATATTCTCAAGCTCGATCGCGGTCAGCGGGGTCAATTCTGCGGGCTTGAAGATCATCGCATTGCCGCAGGCCAGCGCCGGAGCCGATTTCCAGCAGGCGATCTGCAGCGGGTAGTTCCAGGCGCCGATGCCGGCGACGACCCCCAGCGGCTCACGCCGCGTGTAACCGAAGGCCCCCGGCCCGAAATCGATATGCTCGCCCGCGATCGTCCGCGCCAGGCCGGCATAATATTCGATGCAGTCGGCACCCGACACGACATCGACCGCGCTCGTCTCTTGAATGGGCTTGCCGGTGTCCTTGGTCTCGAGCCGCGCCAGTTCATCGTTGCGCTCGATCAGCAGCGCCGCCGCCTTGTGCAGGATACGCCCGCGTTCGACCCCGGGGCGGGCCGCCCAGTCGCGCTGGGCCGCCTTCGCCCGCTCGACCGCCGCATCGATTTGCTCAGGTCCGTCGATGGGCAGGGTGGCAAGCACGTCCCCGCTTGCGGGATTGATCGTGTCAAAGCTCGTTTCGATCATCATGCTCGTCGTTATCGGGAGAATGCGACGGGTGTGGACGCGCCGCAGCCTTAGGGTCAAGCAGGTGTGCAATGCCAACCCTTCAGTTAAGCATTAGCGGACTATATCATTATTTTATTTAATAATGAGAATGTCGGCGATGACAGGAAATTTAGCCTGCCTTACGATCCGGTGACGAGACGAATTTCGCGTCGGGTCAAGGGTCAGCCACGGCTTGTCGCTGAACCCCGATTGCTGCATATTTTTTGCGGATCTGTTGCAACAACGGTCTTCTGGGGGGTCAATCATGATGTCATCGGCTGGATTCAGCAATTTGCCTGGGCGTCATTCCCGTCTCGCCGTTCTTGTCGGCCTCATGACCAGCGTCATGCCCGCCGGCGCCAGCGCCCAGACGGCGGCAACAAAGGGCACCAGCGCCGACCCCACCGACATCGTCGTGACCGCCCAGCGCCGCGAACAACGCCTTCAAGACGTCGGGATCGCGGTAACGGTGGTCAGCGGCAAGCAACTTCAAAACCTCAACATCACCAACGCGACCGATATCGTCCGTGCCATCCCCAACCTCAAGTTCAACGCCTATTCCTCATCGCAGGTCGTGTTCAACATCCGCGGCGTTTCGCAGAACGATTATGGCGATCAGCAGGAGCCCCCGGTCGCGGTCTATCAGGACGATAGTTACGCAAGCTCGATCAACACCGCGAGCTTCCCGATCTTCGACCTTGCCCGAACCGAAGCCTTGCGCGGGCCGCAGGGCACGCTGTTTGGGCGCAACGCCACTGGCGGCGCCGTCCAGTTCATCTCGAACCAGCCCACCGACAGCTTCGGCGGCTATGTCTCCGGAACCTATGGCCGCTATAACCAGACCATCCTCGAGGGCGCGCTGTCGGGCCCGGTGTCCGACCAGCTCAGAGTTCGGGTCTCGGGAATCTACGATCATGACGACGGCTACATCAAGAACATCACTCCGGGTCAGCCCGATCGTGGCGCGAACAACCATTGGGCGTTGCGCGGCATTGCCCAATGGAACCCGTCGAGCGACTTCAAGGCGCGGCTGACGGTCCGCTATGCCAAGGCTAACAAGGAGCGGCAGGCGGGCATCTACACGCTTGCACCGGCCTGCCCCAATGCGCAGTTCCAAGGCGAATTCCTGCCCGCGAACCAGGTCTGCGACTATTGGTCGGGCTACAACAACGGCACGCCCGGATCGGTCGCGAATGGCTACACCAACCCCTCGATCACCCCGTCACAGGGCGGCGATCCGTGGAAGACCGCGGGGACGAACCCGGCCTATGTGAATCGTTCGCAATTCGCAGCGACGCTCCGGCTGGAGGCGAAGCTCGGGGCGGTCGATCTCGTCTCGATCAGCGATTATCAGCACCTCTCGAAATATTACATCGAAGGCGGCGATGGCGATCCCGAACTTCCCTATCAGCCGGGAGTCGCGCTTGCGCCCTACACCACTGGTCCATGCGCAGCGCCCGCCCAGTCGATCACCTGCTACGCGTCGGGCACAATCTTTTCGCAAACCGCTCACACCAATCAATATACGCAGGAGCTTCGCGGCTCGACCACGTTCGGCAGGAATTATCTCGTCGTCGGGGCGTTCGGGCTGATCATCGACGGCAAGTATAAGGCGAAATACGCCACCCCGTTTGACCAGTATGACCCCGACGTCGCCTTCACCCAGCGCACCAAAAGCTTCGCCTTTTTCGCGCAGGACGAATTTAAGATCAGCGACCAGCTGAAACTGATTGGAGGCCTGCGCTACTGGCATGATCACAAGATTGGGGACTATCACGCGGTCGAGTCGATCTCGGGCCTGACGGTCAACTTCGGTCGCCGCGGGATCAACTTCATCGATCCGTCGGGCACCGCCGATCCGGCGCTGATCACCGTGACTTCGGCGGCGGCCACGCCAAGCTATCGCGGGCTCACCGCGCGCGCCGAAATCGACTGGAAACCGTCGCCCGGCACCCTGCTCTACGCAAGCTACAACCGCGGCAGCAAGTCGGGCGGATTCACCTTCTCGACCGGAACGCCCTATCCGACGCAGATCACCGACACGCTCAACAATATCCCCTACCGCCCCGAAACGCTCAACGATTATGAGGTCGGGCTAAAGACGAAGATCGGCAGTGTCACCCAGTTGAATATGGCAGCCTTTTATTACGACTATAAAAATTATCAGGCCTATGTGCAGGTGTTCGCGACGCAGGTTGTCCGCAATCTTCCGGCAACGATCAAGGGGATTGAGGCCGACTTGACGACTCGTCCGCTGCGCGGCCTGATGGTCCAGCTCAGCGGCGCGCTGCAGGACAGCAAGGTCCACAATGTCCTGCTGCCCGACGGAGCGACGATCCAGACCCACAACCTGCCCCAGGCGCCGAAATTCTCGGGCAGTGCCTTGGCGCGCTACGAATTCGATCTCGGCGGCGGGCGCGCCTCGCTTCAGGCCGATGCACTGTACCAAGGCAAGAGTTGCTTCACCGTCCTGTGCGCACTGGTCGAGCGCGAGGCCGCCTATCATGTCGAGAACGCCCGCATCGGTTTCACCCCGGCGGGCGGAAAGATCGACCTCGCGGCGTTCGTCAACAATGTCTTCGAGCGCGCCTATCGCAGCTATGCCTTCGACGGGTCGCTGTTCTGGGGGGATTCGCTTGGCGTCTATGCCAAGCCGCGCACCTGGGGCGTGTCGGCCAAAGTCCGCTTCGGCGGCGAATGAGCAAGCCCGCGCCGCACGCCCTTCAGCGACAGCTGACCTGGGTCGATGCGTTCTGGGCGTCGAGCGGGGTTCCTGCTGGCGTCCTGCTGACGATGGGCGGGATCGCCACCGTCATCGGCCAGCCGTCGTGGGTGATCTGGATCGTCTCGATCCTGATGGGGTTCGTCCAGTCGTTCGTCTACGCCGAGATCGCTGGCCTCTACCCGCATAAGTCGGGCGGCGCGTCGGTCTATGGCGCCGCCGCCTGGCTGCCATACAGCAAGTTCATCGCGCCGGTGTCGGTGTGGTGCAACTGGCTGGCCTGGTCCCCGGTGCTTGCGCTCGGCACCAGCCTGGGTGCGGGTTATGTGATGACCAGCCTGTTCGCGCCCGGCGCCGCGATCAATCTGTGGACCGTCAACCTGCTTGACCTCGGCTTCATCCGCGACGGGCTCCACCTGCGAGTCAACATGGTGTCGATCATTGCCGCCGGCTTCCTGCTGCTGACCTTCGCGCTTCAACATCATGGCGCGGCGCGCGCGGCGGCAGCACAGAAAATCATCGGCATCGTCTGCCTGGCGCCGTTGATCCTGGTCGGGCTGGTGCCGCTGATCACTGGCGACCTGCCGTCGAACCATCTCTTTCCCTTGCTCCCGATGGTGCGCGACGCGGCCGGCCATATCGCCTTCGGCAGCTGGAACGCGGCCGGGCTGACGCTTCTAGCCGGCGCAATGTTCGGAGCGGGCTGGTCAACCTACGGGTTCGAGACCGCGGTCTGTTACACCCGCGAATTCAAGGATCCTAAGCGTGACACGTTCAAGGCGATTCTCGCCGCCGGGTTGCTGTGCATCGTCATCTTCACGCTGGTCCCGCTCGCCTTTCAGGCATCGCTCGGGCTCGATGCCTTGCTCGATCCCAAAATCTACGATGGCTCGGGGGTAGCGCTGGCGCTGGCGCGGATCGTCAATGGCGGGGTGGTGGTCACCAATATCTTCGTCGCGACTTTGATTCTGTCGCTGCTGCTGATCGTGATGACCTCGATGATGGGGTCTTCGCGAACGCTCTACCAGGCCTCGGTCGATGGCTGGTTCCCGCGCTATCTGTCGCGCGTAAATCGCCACGGCGCGCCGACCGCTGCGATGTGGACCGACCTCGTCTTCAATCTGGTGCTGCTGCTGGCATCGGACTATTTCGCGGTACTGATGATATCCAACGTCTGCTACTTCATCTTCAACTTCCTCAACCTCCAGTCGGGCTGGATTCACCGCATCGATCGCGGTGACTGGGATCGACCTTATCGCTGCCCAACCTGGCTGCTGGCCCTTGCCGCAGGGTTCGGTTTTCTCAACATCGTCTTCATGGGCGCGGGCGCGGATGTGTGGGGCGAGGGCACTTTGCGTAACGGCCTAATGGCCGCCGCGCTGATCGTCCCGGTGTTCGTGTTTCGTCACTATGTACAAGATGGCGGGCGCTTTCCGACCACTCAAGGCGAGAGCGGGTATGAAGGCTATGAACGCGTGGTCGAGCCGCGCGCGGGAATAAAACCGTATCTGGCGCTGGCGCTGTTCACGGGGATGATCATCGTAACGTCATTCTACGCGGTCCTCCCGCACGTTACGTGACATTTTTCAGACTTATTGAACTCTAGAATTAGAGATTACGATACTGGCCGATTAAATTGCTCCGTTTCCCGCCGATCAATAGAGCGTCTTCAAGGTTACTGGGACGAATGACATGAGGCAGTCGGCACGAGCGGTAGTCATTGGTGGCGGCGTCGTCGGCATCAGTACGCTCTATCACCTTGCCCGGATGGGCTGGACCGACGTCGTCCTGATCGAGCGCAAGGAACTGACGTCAGGGTCGACGTGGCATGCGGCGGGCCTGCTGCCGCTGTTCAACCTGAGCTATGCGGTCGGCCAGCTTCATAAATATTCGGTCGATTTCTACCCCACACTCGAGGCCGAGACCGAGCTCAAGGTCGGGTTCTCGAACGTGTCGAACATCCGCCTGGCGCGAACCCCTGACCGGATGGACGAATTCCATTATTATGCCGGGGTCGCAAAGACGATCGGGGTCGAGGTCAATTTCCTCACTCCCGACCAGCTCGGCGAGATCTGGCCGCTGTGCAACACCGACGGGATCCTCGGCGCGATCCAGCACCCGGCCGACGGCTATATCCAGCCCGCTGACCTCAGCCAGGCGCTGGCCCGCGGCGCCCGCCAGCGCGGCGCCGAGATTTGCCGCAACACTGCGGTGACCGGGATCAGCCGCAAGCCCAACGGCGAGTGGCTCGTGAGCACCGACCAGGGCGAGATCAGCTGCGAGCATGTCATCTCGGCGACCGGCAACTTCGCCCGCCAGACCGGAGCGATGGTCGGGCTCGACATCCCCGTGATCCCGGTTGAGCATCAATATATCGTCACCGAACAGCATCCCGCGATCATGGAGCGGCGCGCCAAGGGCTTGCCCGAGATGGGTGTGCTGCGCGAGTCGGACTCAAGCTGGTACATGCGTGAGGAAGCCGGCGGGCTGCTGCTCGGGCCGTACGAGATCGGCGCGCCCGCCTGCTATGTCGACGGACCCTCGGCCAACAGCGAATATGAACTATTCCCCGACGCGCTGGAGCGACTCGAGCCCTATATCATGACCGCAATCGACCGCGTCCCGGCGTTCGGCGAAGTCGGCATCAAGCGCGTCTATAATGGCGCGATCGCCTACACTCCCGACGGCAGCCCGATCGTCGGTCCGGCGTGGGGCCACAAGAATTTCTGGCTCAACGAAGGCCATAGTTTCGGAGTTACCGCCGCCGGCGGTGCAGGCTGGCAGCTGGCCCACTGGATCGTCGAGGGCGAGCCGACGATCGACATGATGGGCGTCGATCCGCGCCGCTTTGGCGACTATGCCGGGCGCGGCTATCTCATCGAGAAGAATGAGGAGGCCTATGCCAAGGTCTTCACGGTCCATTATCCCGATGAGGAGCGCGAGGCCGCACGCGGGCTCAAGCGCTCGCCCTGCTATGACCGGATGAAGGCCAAGGGCGCAGTGTTCGGGACGGTGTATGGCTGGGAGCGCCCGAACTGGTTCGCGCCCGAGGACTATGCGCTGGGCGAGGCCGATTTGGCGCGGCCCGACGTTCTGCTCAATCACAACCACCCTGATGTCACAGGCGAGCCGGTGCGCGAAAAATGGTCGTTCCGCCGATCCAATTATTTCGAACATGTCGGCAACGAGTGCCGCAACGTGACCGACAATGCTGGGCTGCTCGACATGACGGCCTTTGCAAAGTGCCGCATTTCAGGATCCGGGGCCGAAGCGTGGCTCGACGGGCTGTTGACAAATGCAGTGCCCAAGAAGGTCGGGCGGGTCACACTGTCCTACCTGCTCACTAGCCGCGGCGGCGTGCGCAGCGAATTCACCGTCTACAAGGAAGCACCCGAAAGCTATTATCTGGTTTCGGCGGGGGCTTATGAACGGCACGACCATGACTATCTCCGCAAGGCGATGCCGCGCGACGGATCGGTCGAATTCGAGCGGCTGACGACCTCGATGGGGGTGCTGGTTCTTGCCGGGCCGAAATCGCGCAAGATATTGGCCAAGCTTACCGACGCCGACTTGGCTTCGGCCGCCTTCCCATGGCTGACGGGCAAGTCGATCAGCCTGGGGATTGCCAAGGTCGAGGCGCTGCGGGTCAATTTCGTCGGCGAGCTGGGGTGGGAGATCCATCACCCGATCGAGACGCAGAATTACATTTTCGACAAATTGTTCGAAGCGGGCGCCGAGCATGGGCTGAAGCCGTTCGGGATCAAGGCGATGGATTCGATGCGGCTGGAGAAGGGCTACAAGCTCATCCCGCGCGAACTTTCGATCGAATATTCGGCTTATGAAAGCGGGCTCGACCGGTTCATTGGTGCGAAGAAGGAGGATTTCTACGGCCGCGATGCGCTGATCGCGGCGCATGCGGACGGCGACCGGTGGAAACTCGTCACGATGGAAGTCGATGGCGTGACCGACGCCGATGCGCGCGGTTCAGAAGCCATCTACCAAGGCAGCCAGCTGGTCGGGCGGGCAACGTCCGGGGGCTATGGCTGGCGGACGGGCAAGTCGCTGGTGATCGCGATGGTCCCGCCGGCGCTGGCCGACCTCGGCGCCCGGTTCGAAATTTCGATCCTCGGCACTAATCATTCGGCGACAATCATCGCCGACTCGCCGTTCGACCCGGCCAATGATCGGTTGCGCGGATGAGCGGGGAATATGGCGAGATCGGCGCGCTGCTTGGGCAGGACCGCAAGGGGTATAGCCTGCCGCAGAAGCTCTACGTCGGCGAGCAGGCGTTTGCGTTCGACACGCAGGTCATGCTCCCGAGCGTCTGGCTCTATGCCTGCACCGTTGCGCATATTAAGAAGCCGGGCGACTGGTTTTTGTTCGAGATGGCCGACAATTCGGTGATCGTTCTTCGCGGCCGCGACGGCGCGGTGCGGGCCTTCTTCAACAGCTGCCAGCATCGCGGCGCGCGCATCTGCGAGGCGCAGCGCGGCTCGTCGCCGAAACTGATCTGCCCCTATCACCAATGGACCTACAACCTCGACGGGTCGCTGCTCGGAGCGCGCAACATGGGGCCCGAGTTCGACAAGTCGACGATCAACCTGACGCCGGTCGCGGTCGAAAATATCGGCGGACTGATCTTTATCTGCCTGACCGACACGCCCCCGCCGATCGACCGGGTCAAGGCCGATATCGCCGCGCAGATCGCGGTGTACGACCTTGAGCATTGCAAGATCGCGGTTCAGGACGACCTGATCGAAGATGCTAACTGGAAGCTGGTGATGGAGAATAATCGCGAATGCTATCATTGCGATGCGAACCATCCCGAACTCATCTCGTGCCTCGGTAACAGCGGCTTCGGCAAGGGGTTGCCGGAGGATGGCAATGCCGAGGCTTCAGCCGAGGCGCACCTCCTGGCCAAGCGCGGGGAATGGGCGGCGCTTGGCATCGATCATGACCTTGTCGAATTCCCCGATGGCTGGTGGCACCGCATTGCTCGCCTGCCGCTGGTCGACGGCGCGGTGTCGCAGACGATGGATGGCAAGGTCGCCTCAACGAAGCTGATCGGACCGTTCGAGACGCCCGAAACATCAAGCCTGTCGATTTGGACCCAGCCCAACAGCTGGCACCATTTCTGCTGCGACCATGTCGTGACCTTCTCGCTGACCCCGCTGGCGGCGGACAAGACGCTGCTGCGGACAAGCTGGCTGGTCCATGAGGATGCCATCGAGGGGGTCGATTATGATCCCGCCAACCTGTCGGCGGTGTGGCGCGCGACCAATGGCCAGGACGGCTATCTGGCGGCGCTCAACCACCGCGGGATCCGGACTGACGGATATCGCCAGGGACCATATGCGCCCGAAGAGAAGCTGGTCGAGAATTTCAAGGAATTCTATGTGGCGCAAAGCCGGGCTGCACTCGACGGGGTGGCGACGTGACGGAGCTGCCCGACGAGGGCACATTGGTTGTCCGGGCGCGTGCCGAATGGACGCCTGACCAGCTACCGGGCGTTTCGACGCAATCGTTGATTGACGATCCGCGGGGCTATCGGACGGTGTTGATGAAGATCGAACCCTCCCCCTTTGGGGTGCTTCACGCGCATGACGAGATCGAACAGATTTACGTCATTAAGGGAGATTTTTTCGACGACGAAAAGAGCTACGGTCCCGGCGACTTCATTGTTCGCGCACCTGGCGCACTTCACCGTACGGGTAGCAAGAACGGAGCGATCACGCTGCTGATTTACGCGCCACCGGCAGCGCCGCGCACATGACCCGCTTCAATTTCGTCAACCTATTCGCCAAGTCGCTCAACGCGCACAAGGACTGGCCCGAGCAGTGGCCCGATGCAGCGCCCAAACCGGCCTATGACGCGATCATCGTCGGCGGTGGCGGCCATGGCCTCGCGGCGGCCTATTACCTCGCGAAGAAATACGGCATCCGCAATGTGGCGGTGCTCGAGAAAGGCTGGATCGGGGGCGGCAACACCGGCCGCAACACGACAATCATCCGCTCCAACTATCTCTATGATGAGAGCGCCTTTCTTTACGATCATGCGGTCAAGCTGTGGGACGGGCTGAGCAAGGAACTCAATTACAACGTCATGTATTCCAAGCGCGGCGTGATGATGCTCGCGCACAATGTCCATGACGTGCAGAGCTTCAAGCGGCACATTCATGCCAATCGGCTCAACGGGGTCGATAATGAGTGGCTGAGCGCCGAGGAAGCCAAGGCCTATTGTCCGCCGCTGAGCATCGATCCGGGTGCGCGCCATCCGGTGCTCGGCGCGGCGCTGCAACGGCGCGGCGGGACGGCGCGCCATGACAGCGTGGCGTGGGGCTATGCCCGCGCGGCGGCGGCGCTGGGCGTCGACATCATCCAGAATTGCGCGGTGACCGCGATACATCGCGGTGCCGACGGTGCAGTGACCGGGGTAGACACGACTCGCGGGCCGATCAGGTCCAAGCGGATCGGCGTGTCGGCGGCGGGCAATTCGTCGGTGCTGATGGCGATGGCGGGGCTCAGCTTCCCGCTCGAAAGCTATCCGTTGCAGGCGCTGGTGTCCGAACCGGTCAAGCCGATCTTTCCGTGCGTCGTGATGTCGAACACGGTCCACGCCTATATGAGTCAGTCGGACAAGGGCGAGTTGGTGATCGGGGCAGGAACCGACCAATATGTAAGCTACTCGCAGCGCGGCGCGCTCCACATCATCGAGCATACGCTGGCTGCGATCAACGAGATTTTCCCGATCTTCAGCCGGATGCGGATGCTGCGGACGTGGGGCGGGATTGTCGACGTCACCCCCGATCGCTCGCCGATCATCGGCAAGACGCCGGTGCCGGGACTATACGTTAATTGCGGCTGGGGGACCGGCGGGTTCAAGGCCACACCGGGCGCGGGCGACCTCCTCGCGCACACCATGGCCAAGGACGAGCCGCACTCGATCAACGCGGCCTATCATCTCGATCGCTTCCGCAACGGGCGTCTGATCGACGAAGCGGCGGCAGCAGCGGTGGCGCATTGAGATGATCCTGATCCATTGCCCTTATTGTGACGAAGCGCGTCCCGAGATCGAATTCGCCAGCGGCGGCGAAGCGCATATCGCGCGGCCCGAGGATCCCTCGGGGCATGACGACGCGCAGTGGGAGACTTTCCTGTTCGTCCGCTCCAACCCGCGCGGGCGGCATCATGAGCGGTGGCGCCATGTCCACGGCTGTGGGCGCTTCTTCAACGCGATCCGCGACACGGTGACCGACAAGTTCGAGTGCAGCTACAAGGCCGGGGAGCCGCGGCGATGAGTGGCTATCGGATTGAAGGATCAGGCCGCATCGATCGCGCCCGCGCGGTCAGCTTCACTTTTGACAACAAGAGTTACACCGGCGTTGCGGGCGACACGCTGGCGTCGGCATTGCTTGCCAACGGAGTCATGCTGTTCGGGCGCTCGTTCAAATATCACCGGCCGCGCGGACTGGTCGGGGCGGGGTCGGAGGAGCCCAACGCGCTGGTTTCGGTCGATCGCGGTCCCGGGCGGCGCACGCCGAACCTGCTTGCGACCCAGGTCGAGATCTATGATGGGCTGACTGCGACCAGCCAGAATCGCTGGCCGAGCTTGGCGTTTGACGTGGGGTCGCTGACCAACCGGCTGGGTTTTCTGTTCCCGGCGGGCTTCTACAACAAGACCTTCATGTGGCCGCGCAGCTTCTGGGAGACTCTCTACGAGCCGGCGATCCGGCGAATGGCGGGACTTGGCGAGCCGCCGCGCGAGGTCGATCCCGACCATTATGCCGCGACCTACGGGCATTGCGAGCTGTTGGTTGTCGGTGCAGGCCCGGCCGGGATTGACGCAGCGCTCGGTGCAGCGAACAGCGACCAGCGCGTGATTTTGATCGACGAGCAGGCGGAGATAGGCGGCGGCGCCCTCTCCGATCCGGCCCAGTGGAATTGGCTCCAGCAGAGCGTCGCGACGCTTCGTGCGGCGCCCAATGTGCGGATCTTGAGCCGCACTACCGCCTTTGGCTATTATCACGACAATTTCATCGGCGCGGTCGAGCGGCTGACTGATCATGCGGCGAACGATGGCACTGGCCCGCGCGAGCAATTGTGGCGAATCCGCGCGGGCCGGGTGGTGCTTGCCCAAGGCGCGATCGAGCGGCCGCTGGTGTTTGCCGGAAATGATACGCCCGGAGTCATGCTGGCGAGCGCGGCGCAGACATGGCTTCATCGCTACGGGGTTGGGGTCGGCCGTACGCTGCTGGTGATGGCCAGTCACGACAGCGGCTGGCAGGTCGCGTTCGACCATGCCGAAGCCGGGGTAAAGGTCGCAGCAGTGGTCGATATCCGGGCGAGTGTCGCCGACGCGTTGCTGGCCAAGGCGGCAACGCTCGGCATCCCGGTGATGCTGTCGTCGGCGGTTACCGAGGTTGCCGGCGGCAAGGCGGTCAGCGGTGCGCAAGTCACGGTATTCGACTCGTCGGGAACAGCAGAGGCGAGCCGGGCGATCACGTGCGATGCACTGCTGATGGCGGGCGGCTGGACCCCCAGCATTCACTTATGGTCACACAGCAAGGGCACGATCAAATGGCGCGATGACCTTGGCGCCTATGTGCCCGACGTCGCCAACGAACAGTGCATCAGTGTCGGCGCCTGCGCGGGCGAGATGACCAATGGCAGCGGAGTCAACGTTGCCGCGCTGCCGACGCGCAAGGACCCAGCGCGGATCAAGGCGTTCGTCGATTACCAGAACGACGTTTGCGCGCGCGACATCAGGTTGGCGGTGCGCGAGGGCTTCCGCTCGATCGAACATGTCAAGCGCTACACCACCACCGGAATGGCGACCGACCAGGGAAAGACGTCGAACATCAACGGCATGGGCATCGCGTCGCAGATGATGGCGAAGCCGGCCAATGCGATGGGCCTGACGACCTTCCGCCCGCCTTATACGCCGCAAACCTTCGGGGCGATCGCCGGGCATCACAGGGGCGCGCTGTTCCAGCCGACCCGCAAGACCAGCATCGATTCCTGGGCGACCGAGCAGGGCGCGGTGTTCGAGAATGTTGCGCAGTGGCGCCGCGCGCGCTATTTCCCGCTCGGCGGCGAGGACATGGCGCAAGCCACCCGCCGCGAATGCCGCGCGACGCGCGCCTCGGTCGGGATCTTCGACGCCTCGACGCTTGGAAAGATCGAGGTCGTTGGGCCCGACGCCGCCGAATTCCTCAACCGGATGTACACCAACCCGTGGAAGGCGCTCGAGCCGGGGCGGTGCCGCTATGGCCTGCTGCTGAAGGAAGACGGATTCATCATGGACGACGGGGTCAGCGCGCGGCTGGCGTCCGATCGTTTTCACCTGACGACGACCACCGGCGGCGCGGCACGGGTACTCAACATGATGGAGGATTATCTTCAAACCGAATGGCCCGACCTAAAAGTGTGGCTGACGAGCACGAGCGAGCAATGGGCGGTGATCGCGCTCAACGGTCCCCAGGCGCGGGCGGTGCTCAAGGGGCTGACTGAGGATGTCGACCTGTCGGCCGCGGCCTTCCCGCACATGGCCTATCGCGAGGGGCGGATCTGCGGCGTTCCGGCGCGCATGTTCCGGGTCAGCTTCACCGGCGAGCTGGGCTATGAAGTCAACGTACCCTCGGCCTATGGGCGCGGGGTTTGGGAAGCGATCATGGCGGCGGGGGCAGCGTACGGCATCACTCCCTATGGCACCGAGACAATGCACATCCTGCGCGCCGAGAAGGGCTATATCATCGTCGGGCAGGACACCGACGGGACGGTCACTCCGTTCGATGCCGGGCTCGACTGGGCGGTGGGCAAGAAGAAGCCCGATTTCGTCGGCAAGCGCTCGCTTGCCCGACCCGACCTGATGGCCAAAGGGCGCAAGCAGCTCGTCGGGCTGCTGACCGAAGATCCCAACGAAGTCCTCGAGGAAGGCGCGCAGATCGTGCTCGATCCGAACCAGTCGATCCCGATGAAAATGGTCGGTCATGTCACCTCAAGCTACTGGAGCGAGGCGCTAGGCCGCTCGATCGCGATGGCGGTCATCGCCGGAGGCAAAGAGCGGATGGGCGAGACGATCCATGTCCCGATGCCCGGCAAGACCATTCGCGCGGTAATCGGCGGCACCACATTCTACGATCCCGAAGGAGCGCGGCTCAATGTCTGAGGCGATCGGGCGGATCGAGCCGGTGACGGACAAGGCATTTGCCGGCGACGGCGTGACTATGGCGCTGGCACCGGCGGCAGCGCGCTTCAGCTTGCGCGGGGCGGCGAGCGATCTTGCCGGCGTGACTCCAGTTCCGCTGCCGACGCGGATCGGCGATGTCGGCGAGCAGGGCGGGGCGCTTGCGGTGATGCTTGGCCCCGACGAATGGTTGCTGATCGGCGCGGTCAGCGGCGATAGCGCCGGGCCGCCGGTCGGAATCGTCGATGTCAGTGATCGCCAGGTCGGGTTCGACGTCGGCGGGCCCCATGCGGCCGAGTTGCTGATGTCGGGCTGTCCGCTCGACCTTGAGCGGCTGGCGGTCGGGCGGGGCACCCGGACGATCTATGAGGCGGTCGAAATCATCGTCATCAAGCGCACCCCGAACGCGTTCCGGGTTGAGGTGTGGCGCAGCTTTGCGCCGTGGCTGTGGGAGGCACTCGTTCAGGCTGCCCGCAACCAAAATCCAACAACGACATAGGGGCGACGAATGAGTGGCAGGGGCAAGTTCGTACTGCTGATTGCATGTGAGGATTTGAGGGGCATTGTCGCTGCGGTCGCCAATTCGATCGCCAGTCAGGACTGCAATATCATCGAAAATTCGCAGTTCGGCGACGGCACTACTGGACGCTTCTTTATGCGCGTGGCGATCGACGGGCCCGAGGGGCTGACTGCCGAACGATTCACCGCTGCCTTCATCCCCGTCGCGACGGCCTTCCGGCTCGACTGGCAGATTCACGACTTGCGCAAGAAGCTGCGCGCGATGATCCTGGTCAGCCAGGGCGGGCATTGCCTCAACGACCTGCTCTACCGCGCCTCGACGGGCCACTTGCCGATGGACATCACCAGCATCGTCTCGAACCATACGACCTGGCAACGACGAGCCGAACATGAGGGGCTCGCCTTTCATCACCTGCCCATCACCGCCGAAACGAAGCTCGCGCAGGAAGCGAAACTGATGGCGTTGGTCGTCGAGCAGCGGGTCGATGTCATCATCCTCGCCCGCTACATGCAGGTGCTTAGCGATGAACTGTGCCGCAAGCTCGACGGGCGCGTGATCAATATCCACCACAGCTTCTTGCCCGGCTTCAAGGGCGCCAAGCCCTATCATCGCGCTTATGAGCGGGGTGTGAAGATGGTCGGGGCAACCGCGCATTACGTCACCCCTGACCTCGACGAGGGCCCGATTATCACGCAGGACGTGTCGATCGTCGATCATGCCGACACGGTCGACGACCTGATCGCGCAGGGCCAGGATACCGAGAGCCGGGTGCTGGCGCGTGCGGTCAAGCTCCACCTCGAGCACCGGGTCATGCTGAGCGGCAGCCGCACGGTGGTGTTTAAGTAGGTGCGCGTCGAACAACCCCTGCTCGACGCGCTCGATGCGCTCGCGCTCGAATGGACGCTGGTCGACCATGAGGCGGTGATGACGGTCGCCGAAAGTGCGCAACTGCACGCCACGATCCCCGGCGCGCACGCCAAGAATCTGTTCCTGAAGGATGCCGGGGGGCAGTTCTGGCTGGTTACAGCGCCGCATGATGCGCGGATCGACCTGAAGGCACTGCCGGCGCTAATCGGCGCGCGCAAACTTAGCTTTGCCAAGGCCGACGACATGGAGCGGCTGCTTGGGGTCACCCCCGGATCGGTCACGCCGCTGGCCGCGATGAACGATGGCGGCGGGCAGGTGACGGTGGTCATCGATGGTGCGCTTGCCGCCGCCGCGCGGGTCAATGTTCACCCTCTGCGCAACAGCGCCACACTGGGTCTGTCGGGGCGCGATCTGATAGCATTCCTCGAACAGCATGGACACCCGCCGCGCATCGTCGACGTCGAAGCCGGCTCATGAGCATTAGCGTCTTCGAGCTGTTCAAGATCGGCATCGGACCATCAAGTTCGCATACCGTTGGAACAATGGTCGCCGCGCGCCGCTTTGGCGAATGGTTCGACGCTCGGGGGCGCTGCTCCAGACGCGGCGGGTCGCGGTGGATTTATACGGCTCGCTCGCCCTCACCGGTAAGGGGCACGCCACCGATACCGCGATCATCCTTGGCCTGTCGGGGTCAAGGTGCGCTTCGGTCGACATCGATGCGGTGTCGATGGTTGGCGCATATCAGAGCAAGCTTGCCTGCTTGTCAGCGTCTCCCAGCGCTGCCGCCGCCTTCACTGCGTCCACCCGCCCCATTGGTAGGTCGAGCCGATCGTCATCACGGTTAAGGAGGGGAGACGAGCGCAAGTGACATTCAGGCATGACCGACCGCCCGCTCTTGGTCGGCGATGATCGTCTTGGCTGCCGCGAAGTAATGGAAAGCCGCCCAGAAGCCGGTCGGCGCGAGGATCAGTAGCGCAGTGCGCAGCGATGCCGCGTCGGCGCCGCCTGGTCCGGCAAAATAATCGCTCATCCACCCCACCACCTGAGGCGCGACAATCAGGTTGAAGACGTTGGCGACGAGCAGCGCGATCGCGGTGAACATCGCCCGCATCCGTGGCGGCGCCAAATTCTGGCCAAGCGCAAATGCCGGCCCGATGTAGAAATAAATTGCCGGAATGAATATCCACCACATCGCCGTCGCGACGGGGAGAGAGTGGGTATAATATGCGATAATCGACGGGATCGTCGCCAACCCCGTCACCGCGCCAAGCAGATAGACGATCCGCCGCGGATCGACGAATGCGGGTCGCGCAAGCAGCCACGCCGTCAACAACGAAGCTGAAATCCCCATTACAAGGTGGATTGGGCCGACGACTGCCCCCGCCGCTCCAACGTCCAGGTGATATGTCCGCTGAATGAAGGTCGGGGTGAACCACATCAGGCCCCAGCCCCACAGCGCCGACACGCCACTGCCCATGATCACGTGAAATGCCGCTTTCTGAGAACGGATGAACCTGAGGCTCTCCATCAATGTTGGGGCAGCGGCGTCCGATTCCGCGTCGAGCTGGCCGCGCTTCGGCTCCTTGACGGTGAAATAGACGACTAGCGCGAGGACCACGCCGGGCACGCCAAGAACGAGGAATGCCGCTCGCCAGCCATAGGCATGCGCCACCGCACCTGCCATGTCAGCCCCAAGCCACGCCCCGATCGGCGCGCCGAGTGCGAAGATGGTCATCGCCATCGGCCGCCGGTCCGCCGGAAAATAGTCGCCGATGATGGCATTGCACGCCGGCGTCCCGCCAGCCTCGCCAATGCCCACCCCCATCCGTGCCAGCAGCAGTTGCGAATAGCCGCGCGACAGGCCGCACATCGTCGTCATGATCGACCAAGCAGCGATCGATGCGGCGAGTAAATTCTTGCGATTGTAGCGGTCTGCGACCCACGACAGCGGAATACCCATCGTCACATAGAACAGTGCCAGCGACACACCCGTCAAAAAGGCGATCCCGCCGTCGGTCAGCTTTAGCTCGAGCCGGATCGGCTCCAGCACCGTCGACATGACGTAGCGATCGGCGATGTTGATCGTGTAAACCAGCATCGTGATGATCAGAATGTACCAGCGCAGTTTGAACGTCGGGTCACGTTTAGTCTCAGCCATAATTACACTGGCCATATCTTCGTCCTTCACAGCTGCATATTGACGGGTTCAGGAACGTGCTCGTTGTCACGAAAGTCAAGGCAGCCCTGATCGGACGGCACGCCGATGGTGTCGAGTAGGCGTCTCACCTGCGGCTCAAAGTTGGTGACAACATCCCGGTAATCGACGCGCAACACCTGGCCCGGCAACACAGCGTTCCAATGATCCATCAGCCGGACATGGTCGCCGCGATCCTTGAGCGCCTTGCCAACCTTCTTGAGCGCATGGCCAAGGGTGAGGTTGACCCCTAGCCTGTGGGAGGCTTTGGCCAGCAGACTCTTGTACAGGCCCAGCGCCGCGATGCGCCCGTTCTGTAGCATTCCTTTGGCGCGGCGGAGCCGATCTTCGCTGTCCGTCGAGAACCGCGCCGTCAGCGTCATCAATCATTCCTCAATTGCATTCCCCGCCCCTCCACGCGGGAGGGGATACCACGACGCACGATCTAGATTTTCGTTGATACAAGCAAGCCAATCGTGCGCGGCCGCAATCGGCACGGCCGCCGCTACCTCTATCATGTGTCGTCACCACTGCAGGCAGGCTGTAAGTCCAGATGCGGTACTGGCAGCCGCATTGCTGCCAAGGTCATCGAAAACGCCGTGTTTGGACGCCTTCGAGGCTGGTCCGGTAAGCCATTGGCATCCATTTCTGAGCTGACAACGATCCTGAGGAAAGTGACCGTTCACCGCGGCTCGCTGGTCGTCCAGGTCCAACTTGCGCCGTACGAAGACTGGACGAACAACATATTGGCTCCGGATCGCGTAGACCCCAGTGCCGATGGACTGTTACAGATCTGCTCGCTGCTGACGCTTTTTAACCGTGGCGGGCGGACCTGGCTCGATCAGGCGGCCGGACACCGCAAGGCGCAGCCCGACCGGGCATTCATTGCCGGACTCAGGCACGCACACTCGGAACTGCAGCGATGCGGCATCGACATGACCGATCAGCGGGGTCGGGTCTGTGAGCCCAAGGGCATCGACGATCCCTATCTGCGCAAGCTCACCTCGCTGGGCTTCCTTGCGCCGGATCTGCAGCGAGCGATCCTCGAGGGTAAACAGCCGGCCGGCCTGACACTGAGTGCACTGCTGGCTACGCCGCTCCCCCTCGACTAGCAGGACTAGCGCCAGATGCTCGGATTCGGGAATTAAACAGGTCCTGAGACCCTCCTGAGGATCACCATAACAGGACCTCAGATCTACCTGCTTATACTCAGGAGCGCAGGCAGACGCGCACGGCGAAGCGCCTGAGGCAGAGCGAAAGTCCTCGAATCACGGCACTTTTCGCGTCGCGCTACAACCGGGAGGTTGCAGCCATTGGGCGCAAAACGCCCCGATCAGGTTGAACAGGCTTAGAGGTGAAAACGTGTGTGTGCGTTACGCGACAGAGACTCGGTCCCGAAAGGCCAGAAAAACTCGCCTGAGATCTGGCTTGGAACGGGCGCGTAACGCCCTTTGCACCCGCAGTACGGCGCGGCTCCGCGCCATTTTTGGGGGGCACAACTCAGTCAGAGCCGAGTTCGACGGGTGCATGGCGGAGCGGGAGGGAGCCAATTGGCCCCGCTAAGACGTTGAAACTAAACTCAAACTAGCAGCGCCAAAAATATATTTCTGACGCCTTTTCTGACAATCGTTCGGAGCCTGACTAGGAATTAGAGCCGGATTGGGAGCCAGCAAAGCTCGGTCTTTTCGCAAATGTTTAGACCGCCGCTAGCGGGTTCGACTTCTCCCCTGTTCCCCAACCTTGTGGGAGCGATGCTGAGAGAAAATATCGGTGTCTAGCCGGTGCGCAACACGGCTTGCCACGTCAAGCTAATCCAGATCATTGCCCATGTGAGGCGCAGCAATTAGGCTGTGGCATGTCTTACACGCTCCAATACGGCGGGTCGCTCGGAGCTAGCTTCCCTGCCCAGTTCCCCAAAGCGAGCATTAGCTTTATCTCAATGACGGTGGTGCTCATCGAGCAGTTGGCGAAGGATGGCAGTGGGCGGACGGTATCGCACGGGACGGGGTTTATGTGGCGGGCATCGGACGGGCTTTGGCTGATCACGGCAAGACACGTGCTGACCGGACTAAACCCCTTCGATGATTCGCCCTTATCTCCTAATTTGTTTGAACCGTCGGAGATTAAGGTCAACTTCGGTGTTGGGTCAGCAAACCATTTTGGAAGAGATGCCCGAATTCTTCCGCTTCGCGACGGCAAGGGTTCGCCCCGCTGGGCCGACGACCCTGAGTTCGCCAAGCTAAGAACGGACATCGCTGCGCTGCCCATCGATATCGGACGGTCGGATGTGTTTTGCATCAACGATGATCCAGCCTTCGGCCAATTCGATGATATGTTTACCCAGGTCGGATTCCAGTGTTTTGTGATAGGCTATCCGACGACTATGGTGACTGGCCTCATGCTGCCAATCTGGCGATCAGGGGCATTGGCATCGGACCCCGTGGTGCCCATAGACAACAAGCCCATCTTTCTTGTGGATGCGGCTACTGGACCGGGCTTTTCTGGATCGCCGGTCTGGCGCATGCAAATTGGGCCAACAGCTTTCCACGACGCCTCGCAACCTACCGATATACGGATCGAGGGCGACGCTGTTGTGCGGGCTAGCTTCGTTGGTGTTTATGCAGGCAGGCTCTCCCATCCGCACATAGGGGCCCAGACGCCCTATGTGTTTTACGCCAATCGAATTCCACTCATACTTGCCGCAAATATCGGCTTGGCTCGAGTCCGACCGCGCTAGTACTCAACCAAGTCGGCTTAATGCTGCTATCTGGTACTCTCGGCATTTGACGGCTTTGTTCTAACGATGTTGAACAGCTTTGCCAGCTGCTCCACCTTTCGGAAAAACTCATCAAAGGTGACGATTTCAATACCTGAAAGCGAGGTTCTGAAAAGTTCGAAAGCTGCCCGCATCTTTGGCGTGGTAAGTTCCGCATCATAATTGCCGATGAGCACAATTCGCCGGGGATTAAATGTGTTTAGCTCAACTTTTCTCTCGCGGGTTATCTGATCCACATTTTTGCGTAGCGTGTCGCAGTAGTCATTTACCTGAACAACCGCGCCCCCCAGTTCCCGACTTGGCGGATAGACATTGCCCCGATAGCGACCGGCTAGGAGCCTTGTCGTAGGAGACTTTATCTCTACTAGTATGGCATGGTTGGCATTGCCGCCCGACAGCATGAAATCAAGATAACGTGCATCCTTGCCGTCGAGTTGCGTGCCCCCAACGTAAGCCTTTCCTTGGATAAACGTGACAGGAGCGGCAAAAAGCTGCGAAAACGCATAGGAATGATCACCGAGAATTATCTGCCAAAATCCTTCATCGCTATTTGTCTTGTTAGCGTCCCATTCGTTTATTAACTTGATTAGTCTCCCCGCAGAGTGGCCCATAAATACAACTTCATGAAAATGCTCTTTAAATACGGCCAGTGCCCTAAAGCGCTCGGCTGTAGCCATATACCAAGCCGCCTCCGCTGCATTTCCTGCTTTGATGCTATCTGCTGCGCCTGCGCAGGACACCGCTGCCATCAAGCCCCACCATTCAACCGAGTGAGGGTCAGCTTTTAAGCGCTCAACCGCGTCCGCACCGATCTCATGTGCAATGTCTATCCCGGCGAGCTTGTCGCTCTCGTTGAAAAATTCTTCGTTTGCCTCCTGAATTTTTTCTAAAACCGGCAAAAAATCCTTTGCTGCTTCTACGTTGGCAATTTCCACCCCAAAGACTAGCTCGGCGAACATGTCCAAACCGGACGGTGTCAACTGACCGGATGCCTTCAATGGATTGGCCGCGAGCTTAATGAAGTCCGCCGGCATTACGAACCTGTCGCCGGCTTTTATCTCAATGCCTATGCCGTGGGCTCCGAGCTCAAGAACGGGATAATCGGCGCCGCACTTTATGCATGCTCTAATGACATGCGGAGCCTTAAGGTTCGTTGCCTGCGCTAATGGCTCACAGATTTTGCACGCCACAAAATTCACCCTCAATATTTGATAACAGAGCTATGCTCAGTCCAAAGCCAGTTGTTCAACAAAATTGTCCTCCCCACCCCACAAACATCTATTGGGAAATGATTTCAAAAAGGCGGCTGCGAAAATACGCATTCACCGTTTCGACCTCTTCCCAAACTGGCATCCCGAAATGATCATCAAGCTCTGCCCCGATGATGCCTAAGGGAGCCGGAATAGAGCGTAGACCGTAATAGAAGATGATGTGTGACCGGCTTCCGACAGCAGCATGGCCGCGTCCCGTGCAATGGTCTTGTAAAAGCACTTTCGCAATCAAAGCATCACGTTTCATTGAACGCTGTTTGCCAGCATCGAAATGACCATTGCCGCGTTTGATTTCGTAGGCCGACACGATGTTAGTTTCATGGTCGAACACCACCGCATCGATTTGAAGTTGGGTGTCGCCAGCGTGGTCGCCAACATAGGGCAAATGCGTATTAGCCAAGGTAGCTGGATTATTCCCCGCCGCTGCCACCGTTGTGGACGCTTGCTGTTGGACGCCAAATCTGTCGACGCCCCAAACTGTGTAGCGGTCGCTTTCCCTCAAGCGCTCAACGATTGCTCTCTCGATGATAGGGCCGTGTCGCTTGTACGCCGAGCTTAGAACGCTGGTCATACGAGAGAAAAGCGTCCCGGCAATCGGGTCCGGCCTAAATTCGACTGCGGCCAGCGCGTCAACTGTGGTGTCAACCAGCGGCTTTAAGATATCCAGTATCGGCATAAGCGTCGAATAACTCCCGCTGGACAACGGAAGTATTCCGCCGTGTGGCAGGCATATCATAATCTTCGGCTCTTTCGAGGGACTTCCGGCACGGCGGAATCCAAGCCAATTCTGTCGAAGTCACTGGCTCATCGAGCCAAATAAACCAAGCATAGCCCGTCGCGGTCGAAGCCTTCTTGTCCAACCGGCCTTTGACCATCGGCACCCGTTCAACGAATTGAGCAAAAACCGCGGGCGGGTCGGGCTGAAACAAGCGCTCATAACGCCCAACGCTTTCGATGAAAACGGTCCTAGCTAGGATGGCCACGCCACGGCGGGCAATCTTTCTGGCTCGATTGATGAAGTCTTCGCCAAGGTTGAAAGGCGGATTTGTTATTACCCAGTCGAAAGATGAAACTTCATACGGGGCCGTCTGGAAATCCAACACCTTGCCATACCCGTAGTCGAAAATGTCAGATGCAGATGTGGTCGTGAAATATTCCCGCAAAACCTTGTCCATATGCCCAGCACCGCAAGCTGGCTCTAGGCATGTTTGGTTTCGCAAGTCTGGAGAGCGAGGTAGCAAAACATGTTCGATTAGCGCTCTGGTAGCCCACGGAGGCGTGGGAAAATCGTCCCGGCTGTCCTTGGCTTCAGTCCTTTGGGCCATCACCGCGTGGGATCGATTTTGCATTCGAATATGCCTTCAGTCTGATTGGCCGCATTGTATGGCACAACGCGACTCAAGAACAAAGGCGGAACATAAATTTTTTTGTGGATGAAACTGCTGGGCAACAGACGGTGGCAAAGTGGCGATGCTGCATTCACGCCAAAGTTCCAATCAACGATAGCCAGTAAGAAAGGCAGTAAGAAATTTACTAGCTCTTTCACCGAAGGCGTTGACTTTTCAGTGGCTTAAGCGTGCCGGATGGCGGACGGCAAATCCGCCGCACGCTCAAATCAACCGTTCGGGCGGCGCGCGAACCGCGCCCATTGCCAGCAATTCTTCAGCCGTTGCTTCGCGCCCAATGCCAGCAAGGGCGAAGGGGTCCGCGCGCTCGGCTCGCATGGGCGGGTCGGAAACGGGCGCGGCAACGGCGGCGCTAGGCCGGTTTTCCGGCCGATACAGCGACTCTAGGATAAATGCGCTTCCCAAGGCCCATGCGCGGGCCTCTAGCGCGTCTAGCGGCTCCCCCGGCGTTCGCATCGCGACAACGCCACGGTTCCGATAACCGATGACGCTTTCGACGGGTTGCCCGTAAATCGCCAGAATGAGACGCGGGAACGGACGCCGTGTTTTGCGCCGCTCCAAGCGTTCAATTCGAGTGCGAAGGGCCGCTCGTTTAGCCATCAATCATGCTCGCTTTCGAGTTGCGAGATACGTTCCTCTAACTCTTTGTCCGCAATGAGATTGGCTAGCCGATCGAGCATCCATATGTAGCGGCTGGCTTCTGCGGTGGCTAATTCCCCATTGCGAGCTTCAATGAAGATCAGGCGCATCTGCCTTTTCACGTCGGCAACGGTCGAAAGGCGCAGCCTTGACGAAGCTTTAGGGATAGGGTCATCCGATGTTTCGCTGTTTACCGCCATCGGGTGCGTTCCCGCGTTGGCAAGCGCTGTAGATTGAGGCGGGGTTAGCCAGCCGGTGCTAGTCATTATCAAATCTCCACGCCTTGCGTTGAGCCGCCGCCGCTAGCGCGCGTTGCCGTTCCTCATTTTGGCTAAGCCAATCGGTTACGGTTTCATCGCCGCGCCGCTGAAGATGCCAGACTATCAAGTCTTTCATCGGTTGGTTGGCGTTCAACTCAACAATAAGCCGGTTCCAAACTTTACCATAGGCGCAACTTTTAGACGCTCGGTTATATGCAGTCGGGAGTAGCTGGACTACTTCATTATCGCGTTCGTTAAGCTCAATGAGCCATGCCCACAATTCAGCATCGCTGTATCTATGTCGTTGGCTTTCGACGCTGTAGCGTTCTATCCGCTCGATTTCTTCACTGTTCAACACGGCTCATTCCTTTTGAAAATGAGCCGTCGCAAAGCTTACCCCAACGCGACGGCTTGTGGAGTTAGTGCTTCGTTGTGCGGAGTGCTGAAGCGCGGGCTATTTGTTCGGCGAATTCTTCAATCCCCGAACCGGCCTTGTCATAGGTCGCTTCGACAAGAGGCCTGGCAGTTTCAAGCCGGGACTTCGCACTGGCCAAGGTGTCGCGAAGCGCCAAATAGTCAGGCACAACCTTTTGCAGATAGCGGTTGCGTTGCGCCGCCATAAATTCAGCCGACACGCCAAGGGTGAGCGGGTGACTGCCCATGACGCAAGCGAGCAACCCTTCGTCTAGGCTTTCAACCGCATTGCCAATCAAAGCTTCGCGCTCTTGCAGGTCCAAGTTGCGAATGACGCTGCGAATTTCGGCCGCTTGCGGATTGACGGTAAAGCCGCCCATCGCCGCGATATGGGCCTCATTAGAGCTAATCTCATCGGCCAACGTCTTCATGGCGCTGTCATGGGCTTGGAGAAAGCCAGCCTTTCCCTTGCCAGCTTCCTTGGCCAATTCGTCGCGTTGAGCCGCAATGGGCTGGCGAGGGTCCGGGTTTTCCCGCAACTCATTTAGCCGCTTAACGTCGCGCTCTTGCGCCGACTGAAGCAACTGGCGAGCCGAGTTGAGCGCCCGGTTTTTGCTTTCGGGAATATAGCCAAAGTGCGCTTGCTCGGGATAGCTGACAGGGGGTTGCGAGGTGGCGGCAAAGCTTGAAGCCGGAACAAGAACTTGGTCCTTGTCGCTAGGAATGATTATATCAGACATTGAACAATTCCTTTAGTGTAGCTGCCCACATTAGGGCGGTTGTCATGGATTAGGTTGCGACGTTCTAATGAATAAATGGCTGTTTTCTCCTTTTTTTTGCATTATTAGAAGATTAGAATGATTAGAAGACAGTCTATAGGAAGAGTTCAATTTTTGGGTCGAAATTAAATGGAGGTTTGATGTATTTCCAAACTAATCTCCTAATCCTTCTAATCGCCCGAAAACTGCGGTTTTTGTCTTCTAACATCGTCCTAAATGCATCCTAAGTGCGGTTGAGAATTTGCAGAATTGCTTGACTTTCGGCCATAATGAAGCCGCGACCTTTGCCGCCAAACATCGTTCCCATTTGTGCGGCCGGAACCTCACAAATAAAGGCGTTTTCCTTTAGCAGTTCATTGATTGTGTTCTTTAGGGCGTTTCTTGCGCCGAGCCGGTCATTTTTAAAGGCGGCATAGCCAGCAATTCTTTGACTAATGTGGGCATACGGAACGACGCCTTGCGAGGCGTATTCATAGCCACGATTGCCGGGAAAGAATTTCTCTAGGTCATTATAGTTTTGCAGGAATTCACTTATTGCCCACAAAACGAGCCGTTGTTGCTCGGACTGATTGCCAGCTTTCTCGCCGACTTCGCCGTTGCTAAATTTAGTGATGAGGTTGTTGGTTTGCGCGACAATGAGGTTTGTTGCCCAATCTGTGTGGGCAAGCGTAATGACGGGCTTCACGTAGTTTTGCCCGATTGCCCGCACGCTCGCCAGCTTTAGAGCCTTCAGATTGGCCCGGTTCCAAAGCTCGCGTGTGACTTGGCTTTTCTCGGCATTGATTGCGTCGGTCGCCCATTTGTCGAATTCGTCAAAGCGAGCTTCAGCTTCAGGCGTCCAATCGACCCGCTGGCACTCGCGGCGGTGCATCAAGCCAAGGCAATGGGCAGTTACGTCGCTAAGATGTTGGACTAGGGGAGCCGGGGGTTGATAATTCGCCGCCGACTTTTGCCGGTATTGCCGCCGCCCTACCGCCTCAAAAACCATGAAGCGAGGCAACAAGCCGTCGCCAATCATTCCTTCGTCCAAAGCCTCATAAAAGGCGGCTGGCACACTCTCGCCAAAGACAGTCAGTGAGGGGCTGGCAATGACGCCGGTATTCTTATCGCGGTCGCTGTATGCGATTGGGTCGAACGTCTCGCCATACCCCGATTTAGAATACAATTGGAGCAACGCGCGGTATAAGCTCTTTAGATGTTGCGGCGCGTTGGGGGCCAGCATCATCTTCAGCATTTTACCAATCTCGCCAACCACGCTTAGAACACAAGGCTTATGGTCTAACCACTTGATTAAGCCGGGGGCGCTAACAAGCTCGCCCGGTCCTTTAAAGTCGATTACGCTTGGACAGTTGATAGCTATAGCCGCATCTATCTTGGATATTCCGCTAGCAACGGCATCCTTACCCATGCCTGTTAAAGCCAAGAGCAGAATATACTGATTTAGACCAGCATTAGTTGGCGTATTATAAGCACGGCCAACCCTGCCAGATAGGTAAGCAATCGCGCCAGCTAAACCTATGTCTTCGTCGGGATAGTGTGCGCCATCATATAGAGATTGCGCTATGTCTAACACAAGGTCGGGCGATGCTTGCGATGCTCGCGCGATTTTGCTATGCGGGCCGGGTTGTTCAGTCACGATGAACAGCTTTCTTGAATGGCGGCTCTCTCACCCGGTTGAGAGGGCCGCTTTCGTTTATGGGGCTATGAGGTTCTAAGCTGGCGAGCTTCAGCGGCTTTGCGCTCAATGAATTCGCGCAATCCGATTATCAAGGACTTGCCGAGAACCTTGATAATGATAATGTCGCCTTGCGCGACTAGTTTATAGATGCTGCTAGGCCCACAATTAAGCAAAGTCTTAGCTTGGATAATTGTAAATGTTTCGGGCATTGGATTAGCAACTATAGACGGCGCGAAGCAGTCTCTAGGTAGCGGAATGTCGCTGTCGATTTGCACGGTAGGGCCTTTCTCTTGCGAAGAAACCCTTGCATCTGCTCGTATTTGTCTGCCGTCAACCCCAAAAATGACGGCGCAGGTCGAAAAAGGGTAGTAAAGACGATACTCTGTCTTAGTATTCCGCCTGACTAGCCAGACTAGTAAGCCGACTTACTATTCACGATACTACTAATGTTGGCTTTGCCAGCAATATAATTGCCCCATGCCGCCATTAAGGTTACGCGCTTGTCGAACAAGTCTGACCTCTGATATGCTTTAACAACCTTATCAGTTTGAATGTGGGCAAGCGCCCATTCTGCTACTTCAGGGGAATAGTTGGTTTCGTTCGCAACCCAATCGCGGAAGCTCGACCTCGCCGTGCCGTGTGGCGTGAAGGGTCGCTCGCCTTCAGGGGCCGGATAGGCGAGCCGCAACGCCTTCGCCACGGCAACATCGCTTAGCGGAACGCCTTTGGGTTTGGCCGGACCAACGCCGCTGGCAAAGACTAGCTCTTGTCCCTCAACGCGTCGCGTCGCCATCGCATCTAGGATTTCAACCGCTTCGTCATTGAGCGGGATGCGATGCGCCACCTTTTTGTTTTTCATTCGCGAAGCCGGAATAACCACCGTCCGCTTGGCCATATTCACTTCGGCCCATTTCAGCCCGCGAGCTTCGCCGGAACGGGCCACTGTTAGGATGGAATAACGTAGCAGCATGGCGCTTGTGCTATCTTTGGCGCGAAGCGTTGCCATCAAGCCGGGAATGTCGCGGTAGGGCACAGCCTTATGATGTTGGACGTTCTTTTCAGCGTCGCCGCCAAGTCGGATTTTTAGCCTCTCGCTCCACTTAGCCGGGTTGTTGCTGTCACTGTCCTCAACCGCCAACGCATAGTCGATTATCGTTTCCATTCTTTGGCGAAGCCGGGTGGCAGTTTCGACCTTCGTTTCCCACAATGGCGCTAGGACGGTGGCAATATCGCCAACCGTGATTTCGCCGGGTCGTTTATGCCCGATTGTGGGGAAGACATACCGGGTTAGAGTTTGCGTCCATTGGCCAAGGGCCTTTTTGGAACGGTATTTCGGGCTAGCCGTCTTTTGCTTAATCACAAGCTCGGCGTAGAATTTGAAGGTCCGCTCGTCCGGTTGTTCGGGCTTGGGCCTAATGAGTTGCTTCAAAGCTTCCTTTGACGCGCCAAGGGCAACCGCTTCGCGAAGTTCGCCAGCCTTTTCCCGCGCCGCCGCTAAGCCAAGCTTGGCAAATGGGCCGACGCCCAGCTCGGCTGGCTTGCCTTCATAATGCCAGCGAAACACCCATGATTTGGAGCCGGACGCACCGACGCGAAGGTAGAGATTTCGACCATCGGCGTAAGAACCGGCCTTAGAGTTGTCGCTTGCCGCAAATTTAGCCGACAAAAGATTAAACTTTTCCGCCATTTTTTAGCCCCTGAAGCCAACAAATCGTTTCTGACGCCTTTTCTTACTACGGGTAGGGGAAAGCAGCAAACTCACAGAGACAACGGCGGAGGGCCAACTTTGAGCGAGCCAGCTTGCTAGTTTATTGTTTTTATTGGGTTTTAGCGGATTTTAGCGGTTTTTCGCTAAGGCCGGTGGCGGAGCGGGAGGGATTCGAACCCTCGATACGCTTTTGGCGTATACTCACTTTCCAGGCGAGCGCCTTCGACCACTCGGCCACCGCTCCGCATTGCACTGGAAGATGCGCGCTGTAGAGAGCCCCCGCGCCTGCCGCAACCCGCTCGACGCTTGCCCGCTCCCGGCCAATCCCCCTATGACGCCACGCGTGACCCATCCCCGCCATCCCCCCACCGCCGCCCAGATCGAGGCGATTGCCCGCGCGACCCTCGCCGCGCTCCCCCCGCCGTTCGACCAGCATCTCCACGACGTCGTCCTGCGCATCGAGGAACTCGCCGACGCCGAGACGCTGTCGGCGCTCCAGATCGACCATCCGCTCGATCTTACCGGACTCTACGAAGGCATCCCCATCGGCGAGAAATCGGCCGCGGTGGGCTCGGGCGCCATGCCCGACCGCATCACGCTCTACCGCCGCGCGATCCTCGACGAATGGGTTGAGGAGGGCGAGGACTTCGCCACCCTCATTCACCACATCGTCATCCATGAGGTCGGTCATCACTTCGGGCTCGACGACGACGCCATCCATGCGCTCGAGGGCACCGCTTCTTGAGCCTCATCGCCTTCGACCGGGTGGCCTGCATGCGCGGCGGCCGCCTGCTGTTCGAAGCGCTGTCATTCGCGCTCTTGCCCGGTGAAGCGCTCCGCCTCGCCGGCCCCAACGGCAGCGGCAAGTCGAGCCTGATCCGCCTTGCCGCCGGCCTTCTCGCCCCCGCCGCCGGGACGATCACCCGCAGCGCTCCCGCTGCGCTCGCCGACGAGGGCATCGCCCTCGATCGCGACCGAACGCTCGGCGGCGCGCTCGCCTGGTGGTGTCAAGGCAAGCCCCTTCTCACCGCCATCGACGCCTTCGCCCTGACCGATCTCGCGCAAGTCCCCGTCCGCTTGCTCTCGACCGGCCAGCTGCGCCGCGCCCGCCTCGCCCGGGTCATGGCCAGCGCCGCGCCCTTGTGGCTGCTCGACGAGCCCCTCAACGGCCTAGACGACGACGGCATCGCGCGCCTGACCCACGCCATCGCCAGCCACCGCGCCTCGGGCGGCGCGGTCCTCGCCGCAAGCCACGTCGCACTCGGCGGCGAGTGGCGCACCCTCGACATGACGCCATGATCGCCGCCATCGCTGTGCGAGAAGTACGCCGCGGCCTCACCGCCAGCGCGTGGCTCCCGCTCGCCTTCTTCCTGATCGTTGCCGCGCTGATCCCGTTCGCGGTCGGCCCGGACGCCGCCCTCCTCGCCCGCATCGGCCCCGGCGGGCTGTGGATCGCCGCGCTGACCGCCGCGCTGCTCCCCATCGAGCGGCTGATCGAGCCCGACCGCGCCGACGGCATCCTCGATCAGCTCGCGCTCCGCGGCGTCACAGAAGAATCGATCGGCGCGGCCAAGCTCGTCGGCCACTGGCTCGCCTTCGGGCCGTTGCTGCTGATCGCCACGCTCCCCGCGGCGCTGCTCCTCGGGCTCGATGCGCCCGCGCTCACCCGCTCGCTGATCGCGCTCGCCATCGGCACCCCCGGCCTCGCCGCGCTCGCCGTCGCGGTCGCCGCGCTCACTGCCGGGCTGTCGCGGGCAGGGGCGCTTGCCGGGCTCCTGCTGCTCCCCCTGTCGGTCCCCCTGCTGATCTTCGGCGCAGCGGCAAGCGGGCAGGGCGGTTCGGCCTTTGCGCTCGAAGGCGCAGTGTCGCTGTTGCTGGTGGCCGGAGCCCCGTTCGTCACCGGCGCCGCGATCAGGGCAGCGAGGACTTGATGCGAAGTACAGGCCAAGCAAAGCGCAGCGGAGCGCCCACAAACAACACGCGGCTCGGACTTAGTCCTTACTCCAACGCGCAAAAATTGCCGTCGGAAGCAGCAACCCGCGAGCCTCTTCGCGAACCGCCATCTCGCCCACCTCGACCGTCCCGCCAAGCTCGCTCGTCAACTGCCGCAACAGCTCGCCGATCGCCAGCGCTGACATCCGCACCGCGTAAACCGTCAGCACCAGGAACTGGCTCTCGCCATCGAGCAGCTTCACACAATGGCCCAGCAGCAGCGCCAGATGCTCCTCCAGCCGCCACATCTCGCCCTCGGGCCCGCGCCCGAACTTGGGCGGGTCGAGCAATATCCCGTCATAGCGCCGCCCGCGCCGCACCTCGCGCGCCGTGAATTTCGCCGCATCGTCGACGATCCAGCGGATCGGCCGGTCGGTCATTCCCGACAGCGCCGTATTGGCCCGTCCGCCCTCGACCGACTTCTTCGACGCATCGACATGGACCATCTTCGCCCCGGCCTCGCTCAACAGCAGCGTGCCAACCCCGGTGTAACCGAACAGGTTGAGCACCTCGGCGTCCGAAGAGCCCCGTTCGGCGACCTTGGCCCGCATCCAGTCCCATTGCGGCGCCATGTCGGGAAAGAACCCCAGATGCCGGAACGGCGTCAGCGCGGCATGGAAGCGCACCGCGCCCCGCGCCAGTGGCCAGCTCGCCGCCACTGGCCGATGCTGGACCCAGCGCCCGCCGCCGTCCTCGTCCGATCCGGGTACAAAGGTCGCATCCGGGTCCCAGTCGTTGCTCGCCGGGGCCCACATCGCCTGCGGTTCGGGCCGCACTACGCGGACGTCGCCATAACGCTCATATTTGCGTCCATGGCCGCAGTCGATCAGTCCGAAATCGGGCCACGGCTCGGTCACGATGGTCGTCAGGTCCACGAACCGATCCTACGCCGCGAGCGCCAGCTTGCTGCCGATCGAGGCGACCGCAACGGGACCGACATGCAGTGCTGCCCCGGCTGCCCGCGCCGCCGCCACGTCCACGGCGCGAAGCTCGGCGACGGCTTCCTCCTGAGAAACAATCCGCCCGAACACCTCGATCGACCGCGCGAGGTGATCGGCGCGCCCCGGCACCGTCTCCATGCTCATCAACAGCCCCGCCTCGATCTGCGCCCGTGCGCGGTCGAGCTCGGACTGGCTCAGATCCTCGGCGGCGCGGGCGACGATATCGCGCGCCAGCGCCATCGCCTCGCCCGCCTTCTTCGCGTCGGTCGCGCAATTGACCGCGAACAGGCCGGTGTCGCTATATCCTTGATTCCACGCATAAACCGAATAGGCGAGCCCGCGCTCCTCGCGCAGTTGCTGGAACAGGCGCGACGACATTCCGCCGCCGACCGCCTGGGTAAACAGTCCCAGCGCGGGCACGCGCGGATCGGTCGCCACTAGTCCTTCCATCGCAAAGCCCCAATGCGCTTGCTCGAACGCCCGCCGGTCGTGGCGCGCCCCGCCGACGAACTGGCCTGGCGCGACCACCGGCACCTGGCCCGGCTCCAGGTCGCCGAACAATCGCTCGGCCATCGCCACTATGTCGTCGGGATCGATCGCCCCGCTCGCCGCGATGACCAGCCGCTCAGGGCGATACTCGTCGGTCAGCCACGCAGTGCAGTCCGCCGCCGTCGCCGCGCGGATCGTCGGCTCGCGCCCCAGCACCGGCCGCGCGATCGGCTGGCGCCCGTACATGGCTTCGAACAGATGATCGTGAATCAAATCGTCGGGCTGGTCCATCGCCTCGCCCAGTTCGGACAGGATGACCAGCTTCTCGCGCTCCAACTCACCCTCGTCCATCTTCGGCGACCGCACCAGGTCGGCGATCAGCCCCAGCGCCAGCCCGACGTCCGCGCCCAGCACCCGCGCATGGAACGCTGTCTGGTCGCGCGCCGTCCACGCATTGAGTGATCCACCAACATCTTCAATACATTCGGCAATTGCCTTGGCATCGCGCCCGCCCGCTCCCTTGAACACCATATGCTCGACGAGGTGCGCCAGACCGCCAAGCCCCTCGATCTCGGACCGCGACCCGACGCTGGCATACAGCCCGACCGCCGCCGACTGCGCCCCCGCCATGGGGTCGGTCGCGACCGTCAGGCCGTTACCAAGCCGATGCAGCGAGGCGCTCATTTGCCGTTTGTTTCCGGCGGCTTGGCATCGGCCGATACCGTGTCCGATCGTGTCGCCTTGACCGGCAACCGCCGCAACGCGATCAGGTAGATGATCAGCGCCACGCCTGCGAACAGGAACCACTGCACCGCATAGCTTCGATGATTATTGGGGATCGACTCGACGCTCGGCGGGGAGGCGGGCTCGAGCCCCGGGGCGGCGCCGTCGGCAACCAAATGCATCCGCGTCACCGCGTCGGGCCCGATGATGCCGCTGACCGGCCCGCCCTTCCAGTTCGTCCCCGCCTTCGGATCCTTCGACCAGCCGATCACCACCGCAATCCCCGGCCCCTCCGCCCCGGTGCGGCAGTCGGCGACCACCGCGAACCCGGGCTCGCCCGATCGATTGCTACCCGCCACCGTCCGCCGCCCGACAACCTCCAGGCAATTGCCCGTGGCGTAGCGGTAGAGCGGCAGATCCTTGGTCGCGATCGGCAGGGTTGGGTAGGAGATGGGCGGCATCTTCGACGCCTGCGCATATTGCGCGATGATGCCGTCTTTCCACTGGGCCCGCTGCAGCTGCCAAAAGCCCAGCGCAACCATCGTCAGCACTGCGGCGCCAACAACCAGGCTGGCGATCAGAGGCAGGGGACGCTTGGCCATCATTCGACGATCTTTCCCTCGCGCGCGACTTGACGATATTCCTGGAAGATGAGCAGTGCCTTGCCGATGCGCAACCCGCCCACGGTCAGGCCAAGCCCGATCGGGACCCAGATCAGGTGCACCCAATAGGGCGGGCTCGCCGCCAGCTCGAGCCAGATTGCGCCCACCGTCAGGATCGCGCCGACGATCAGGATAAGGAACGCCGCGGCGCCGTCGCCGACGTTGAACGCTTCAAAATCGAGCCCGCACTTGGCGCATGTCTTGGCGAAAGCAATCGGTCCCGAAAACAGCGACGCTGCCCCGCATCGGGGACAAAGTCCCTTCAGCGCTGCGGCGGCCCTGCTCGGTGCTTCAAAGGTCAACCGTGAACCGGCGCGCCCCAGCCGCCCCAGACGTAGATGGTGACGAACAGGAACAGCCATACCACGTCGACGAAATGCCAGTACCAGGCTGCGGCTTCGAATCCGAAGTGCTGCTTCGGCGTAAAGTCACCCTTGTTGGCGCGGACCAGGCAGACGATCAGGAAGATCGTCCCGACGATGACGTGGAAGCCGTGAAAGCCCGTCGCCATGAAGAAGGTCGACCCATAGATGGATCCCTTGAAGGCGAACGGCGCATGGGCATATTCCCACGCCTGGATGCAGGTGAACAACAGGCCCAGTGCGATCGTGGCGGCCAGCCCAACCTTCAGCCCCTTGCGGTTGCCGTGGATCAGCGCGTGGTGGGCATAGGTCACCGTTGTTCCCGAACACAGCAGGATCAGCGTGTTGAGCAACGGGAAAGCGAACGGGTTGAGAACCTCGATCCCCTTGGGCGGCCAGTGCCCGCCGATCGCCGCGCTGGGGAACAGCGAGGCATCGAAGAAAGCCCAGAACCAGGCGACGAAGAACATCACTTCCGACGCGATGAACAGGATCATCCCATAGCGCAGGTGGAGCGACACAACCGGGGTGTGGAAACCCTGATGCGCTTCCTTGATGGTGTTCGACCACCAACTGTAGAAAGTCACCAGCACCATCGCCAGCCCGGCGAGGCAGACGAACTTGCCATAGGGATTGGCATGGAGCCACATGACCCCGCCGCCGGTCAGCGCGAGCGCTGAAAAGGCTCCGATGATCGGCCAGGGGTCTGGCGCCAGAATGTGATAGTCGTGGTTCTTGGAGCCGGCCATTCTCGTGTCCCTACAGTCTTATCGAACCGCCTCTAGCGATTGCTTGAAGCGGTTTCCACCGGGTAAAATGTGTAGCTGAGCGTGATTTCGTCGATGTCGCGAGTGTCGGGGTCGGTCTTGAGCTTGGGATCGACGAAGAAGATCACCGGCATGCGGACATGCTCGCCCGGCTTCAGCGTCTGTTCGGAGAAGCAGAAACAGGCGATCTTGTTGAAATATTTTCCGACCTGGGTCGGCGACACATTATACACCGCCTGGCCGGTGATTGTGCGCGCGGTAAGGTTGGTCGCGTCATAATAGATCTGGGTCTTGGCCCCCGGGCGGACGACGACTCGCTCCTGTTCGGGTTCGAATCGCCATGCCAGCTTGGGATCGACATTGGCGTCGAAGCGGACCGAAATTTGTCCCGCGACCGCGCCTGGAGCCTTGAGCGCGCGCCCGGTAGTCCCGTCGAACCCGGTCGCTTCGCAGAACACGCGGTACAGCGGCGACGCTGCAAAGGCGAGCCCGACCATCGCCGCCACGAACAGGGCGGCGAACAGCGCGACCCGCTTGTTGCGGGCGTCGAGCGAGACGGCGGGGGAGTTCACCAGTTGAGCTTGATCTTGGCCACGGAGATGGCAAACACCAGCGCGACAAATCCGAACAGTAGGGCCGCAGTGATCAGCGAGCGGTCGCGCTGCCGTTTGCGCAGCGCGGCGTTGGGGTCGATCGAGGGCAGGTCACTCATCAAATTACATCCCGATGGGCATCAGCCGGTCGGCGACGAGAGCCCCGAACAGCGCAAACAGATATACGATGGAATAGGCAAAAAGCTGCTTTTCGGGCTGCATTGCCGCAGTGTCGCGCGTACGATTTCGCAGCACGCGGAGCGCCATCGCGGCGAACACCAGGTTGAGCAGGATCGCCGCCATCCCGTAGACCAGCCCCGTCAGGCGGAGCACCCACGGTGCCATCGCCGCAGCGATCATCGGAATGGTGTAGAGCGCGATATGGCGGCGGGTTGAGGTGAACCCCGACACCACTGGCAGCATCGGCACCCCGGCGGCGGCATAATCACTCTTGATGAACAGCGACAGCGCCCAGAAATGTGGCGGGGTCCACAGGAAGATGATCGCGAACAGCAGGATCGGCAGCAGGGTCACGTCACCCGTCGCCGCAGCCCAACCGATCAGTGGCGGAAAAGCGCCTGCCGCCCCACCAATAACGATGTTCTGCGCGGTCCGGCGCTTCAGCCACACCGTATAGATCAACACATAGAAGAGGATCGACACCGCCAATATCCCAGCGGCGAGCACATTGGTCGCCAGCCCCATCAGCAGCACGGAGAAGGCGCCAAGCCCCACCCCGAAGTGGAGCGCCGCCTGCTTGTCCATCCGTTTGCCTGGCAGCGGTCGCCCCGCGGTGCGCTTCATCAGCGCGTCGAGATCGGCCTCATACCATTGGTTGAGCGCCGCCGCCGCGCCTGCGCCAAGCGCGATGCACAGCACGGCGGTGAAGGCCAGCACCAGCGGCAGGCGAACCGGCGCGACGATCAGTCCGCACAGCCCGGTAAAGACGACCAGCGTCATGACCCGCGGCTTGGTCAGCGCGAGCAGGTCGCGCCAATCTGCGGTCAAGGGCTCGGCTGCGGTCAGCGGCTGGCTGGGCGGGTCGACAAGATCGGGACTGATCACGGAGGCGCTCATAGGCAGTTGGCGGCGAAGAGGAAAGTCCCGCGATGGGCTATTGCACTCGGCTTGGCCCGCCCATGTCGGGTTTCTCTTGAAGCGGACCCCGATATTCCCGATATATGGCTCATACGGAGGCATGTCGTTGAGGCCCCTCCGGAAGAGGAGATGAAATGGAGAACCAGTTCGACCCGCGCATGACTGGCGCGAATACCGCTTCGGTGGGTGTTCCGACCGTCGCTCGTGATGCGGGCCTTCGGTCCTACATGCTGTCGGTTTACAACTACATGGCGTCGGGGGTGCTGCTCACCGGCGTCGTCGCGATGCTGTTCTTCACCTCGGGCATGGCCGAGCAGGTGCTGCGCACGCCGCTGCGCTACGTCATCATCTTTGCCCCACTGGTGATCGTGATGATCATGAGCTTTGGCCAGAATCGGATGTCGACCGCCAAGTTGCAGGCGTTGTTCTGGGGTTTTGCGTTCCTCATGGGCCTGTCGATGTCGTCGATCTTCCTTGTCTACACCGGCACCTCGATCGCGCAGACCTTCTTCGCGGTCGCGGCGGGTTTCATGGCGCTGAGCCTTTACGGCTACACCACCAAGAAGGATTTGTCGGGCTTCGGCACTTTCCTGATCATGGGCGTGGTCGGGATCCTGGTCGCGATGATCGCCAACATGTTCATCAAGTCGAGCGCGCTCGGCCTGGCGATCTCGGCGATCGGCGTGCTGCTGTTCGCGGGCCTCACCGCCTACGATACGCAGAAGATCAAGAGCATGTACGCCTATGTTGCGGGCACAGACATGATGGGCAAGACGGCGATAATGGGCGCACTGACGCTCTATCTCGACTTCATCAACATGTTCCAGTTCCTGCTGAGCTTCATGGGCAACCGCCGTTAAGGCGTCAGCCTGAGACAAGAGAAAGGGGCCCGGCGGAGTGATCCGTCGGGCCTTTTTCGTTACCGGGTGCAAAGCGAGTTGAACCCATCCATGAGGTTGGGAAGTTTGTTCTTCGATCCGAGCGCAAGGAGACGGCCAGATGTGTGACCAGCATGACGACGAGCCTTTCATCGTCGACACCTCGCTGACCCGGCGCTCGGCGCTGCTCGCTCTGTCAGCGGTCGCCGCGACGACCGCGCTGCCCGACGCTGCGTTCGCCGCCCAGGTCGTCGAGACCGACGTGTTGGTCAAGACTGCCGACGGCTCGGCCGACGCGGCGCTGTTCCGCCCGGCGGGGCGTGGTACCTGGCCAGCGGTGCTGCTGTGGCCCGACATTTTGGGCTTGCGGCCGGTGTTTCGCGAGATGGGCCGCCGGCTTGCGGCGCGCGGCTATGTCGTGCTGGTGCCCAATCCCTTCTATCGCACGCGCCGGGCGCCGATCGTCACCGGGCCGTTCGATTTTGGAGACAAGGTCGCGATGGGCAAGCTCATGGTGCTCAAAGCCACGCTGACCGACGCCCGGATCGATGCCGACACCGGCGCCTTCCTCCACTTCCTTGATGCACAGCGGCAGGTCGATCGTCGCAAGGGCGCCGGCGTCCAGGGCTATTGTTTCAGCGGTCCGTTCGCCTTTCGCGCCGCGGCGCTTCGGCCTGACCGGATCCGGGCCGTCGCGACCTTCCATGGCGGTGGGCTGGTGAGCAAGGAGCCGGGCAGCCCGCACCTTCTTATTCCCAAATCGCGCGCCGCCTTCCTCGTCGCGATCGCCCAGAACGACGATCGCAACCAGCCCGATGCCAAGGACATCCTCAAGGCGAGCTTCGCCGCGGCCCGGCGACCCGCCACGGTCGAAGTCTATCCCGCCGACCATGGTTGGACCGTCGCCGGGAGCCAGGCCTATAACGAGCCTGCGGCAGAGCGCGCCTGGGCCGAACTGTTGCGACTTTATCGCGCCAATCTTCGCTGATCAGCCGGGCGATGTCGCCTGCATTGCGGCTGCGGCTTCTTCGTCTATCTGCTTGCCCCGGCGGTACGCGTCGCGGTCGGTCACGCTGGCAACATAGGCCGCGAAGGCAGGCCGTGGTTCCAGCAGCCCGAACATCATCATGAAGCCGATCTGCGACCCTACCACGACGTCCGCCGCGCTGAACCTGTCCCCGGCGATGAAGCGCTTGCCCGTCACCGCTATTTCCAGCGTGTCGACCGCGCGATCGAACGTTCCATAGCCGAACATCGCCTGCTTGCCCGCCTCGGGCTCCCACCCGGCCGACTTGTTGGTGAACGCCGCCTCGATCGGCCCCGCGGCGAACATCGTCCAGCGATAATAATCGGCCCGATCCCCCATCGCCGGCGCTAGCCCCGCATCGGGGAAAGCGTCCGCCAGATACAGGCAGATCGCGGCGACTTCGGTCACGACCTTGCCGTCATGGACGATCGCCGGGATCTTCTGCATCGGGTTGATCGCCTTGTAGGCATCCCCCTGCAACGTACCGCCATAGGTCAGGATCTCGGTCTCGTACGGCTGCCCGACCTCTTCCAGCATCCACCGCACGATCTGTCCGCGCGACTGGGGATTGGTGTAGAATGTGAGCTCGCTCATGATTTTCCTCCTGCTGCCTTGGTCTTGGCCGCATCGGTAAAGTCCCGGAAGCGGTCCATCTCGTCCGACTGGCGAAGCAGCTTGCCTTGCGGATCGATCGTCACGTGCGCCCTTGGCGACGGCAGCGTCAACTCACCCTTGCCCCCCGTCATCGCCACCGTCTGCACCGTGCCGTCGATCGCCACTTCGACCGGCAACGGAAAGGGCAAGCCGCGCGGGGTACGCCACTGCAGGGTCAGCCGATTGCCGTCGCGCCGGTCGACCAGCAGCGGCAGCTTCGCCTGCCTCAGATAGACGTCGAAAAACCAGCCAAGGTCGCGCCCGCTCTCCTGGTTCACGATCCCGACAAACTCGTTGGTTGATCCGAACCGCGGCTTGAAATTGCGCGGCGCCGGGTCGACCCGGCCATAGACTTCACGCTTTACCGAGCGGAAGAATGCCGCATCGCCGATCACCCCGCGAAGCGTGTGGAGCACCCAGGCCCCCTTGTTATAGATGTCCAGCCCCGGCCCGGTCGCCGGGTTATAGACCTGCGCTTCGGTGCGGTGCGCCCCCGATACGATCGGATGGCGGTTCATGATCGTGCCCCGGATCTTCCACAGCCACGCGTCGTACGGAATCCGCCCACCGCGCCATTCCGAATAAAGCGGCTGCATATAGGTGCCGAACCCCTCGTGCAGCCACATGTCGTCCCAGTCGGCGTTGGTCAGCTGATTGCCGAACCACTCATGGCTGAACTCATGCTGGAACAGCCAGTCAAAGCCCTCGGGCGCCTGTTTATAGGCGTTGCCATAGGCGTTGATCGTCTGATGCTCCATGCCGAGGTGGGGGGTCTCGACCACTCCGAGCTTTTCGGTACCAAACGGGTAAGGCCCGATCATCTCCTCGAAGAAATCGAGCGTCGGGGCGAATTCGGAAAACAGCGTTTTGGCCTGCTTCTCCTCGCCCGGCAAATACCAGTAATCCATCGCGATGCGGTTGCCGAAGCGGCTGGCATAGCTGCCGCTGACCACGCGATAGGGCGCGACATTGAGCGCGATTGCGTAATTATTGGGATGCTCGGTGTGCCAGTTATAGGTCGGCCGCCCGTCGCCACCCTGGGTCACGCTGACCAGCCGCCCGTTCGACGGCGCCACCAGCCCGTGGGGCACGGTGATGTGCAGATCGACCGTCCCGACTTCGACCATGCTGTTGTCGAAGCACGGCCAGAACAGGTCGCAGCCCTCGCCCTCGACCGCGGTCGCCACCCACGGCGCCCCCGCCGGGGTCCGGCTCCACACAAAGCCCCCGTCCCACGGCGCCTTCTTCGCGACATGCGGCCGCCCGGCATAAGTGATCGCGAGGGTCAGCGTCTCACCCGGTTGCGCCGTCCGGCCCAGGTCGACCGTCACGCGCCCGTCGGGATTGCGCCAGCGATCGCTACCCAGCGCCTGCCCGTTTAGCGACAGGCTCGATATCGGCAGCTCGCGGTCGAGGTCGAACTGGATGCGGGCAATCGGCTTGCCGACGACTAGCGTGAGCACCGCCTTGCCCGCGATCGCCCGCCGGTCGGGAAACACTTCGAACGACAGGTTAGCGTGGCGAAACTCGACCGACCTCTGCTCGACGGTCAGCGGCAGGCCCGAGGCCAGCGTGTCCTTCGACGCTCCCCCGATATCGCGCGGCGTCCGCACCGCCATCACTCCCACCAGCGCCAACGCCGCCACCAGCAGTGCCGCGAGCAACATCACCCACGGAGATGTGCGATGCGACGGGGATACGTCATCGTTCATCGACAAAGCGCCACCACCAACGCCAACTTTGCCTCACGCATGACCATCCCCTTCGAACGGGACGATCATGCGCAGGACGACGCGCGGCGCAAGGGGGGGGCTCACGTCGCGACCGATTAGCCTACTCTGCCCCTTCATCCCCACTCGCCACCGGCTCGCTCTCCGTCAACGCCTCCGGCTTGGCCTTCCCGGCACCCTTCAACTTCCCCTTCGTCCCCTTCGGCTTGACCGCCTTGGGCGGCGCCGAGACGATCTCGAACACCGGCTGATTGTCCTTGATGCGGACCTTGACTTCGCCGCCGTGGACCAGCTTGCCGAACAATAATTCCTCGGCGAGCGGCTGCTTGATCTTCTCCTGCACCAATCGCCCCATCGGCCGCGCGCCGTACAATTTGTCATACCCGCGGGTCGTCAGCCACTCGCGGGCCTCGTCGTCCAATTCGATGTGGACGTTGCGGTCGGCGAGCTGGAGTTCGAGCTGGAGGATGAACTTGTCGACCACCCGCGCCACCACCGCCGGCGGCAGATAGGCAAACGGCACCACCGCATCCAGCCGGTTGCGGAATTCGGGCGTGAACATCTTCTTGATCGCGTCCTCCTGGACGTCCTCGCGGCTGCTCGCGCCAAACCCGATCCCCTCGCGCGCCATGTCGGATGCCCCGGCATTGGTCGTCATGATCAGGATGGTGTTGCGGAAATCGACCGTCTTGCCGTGATGATCGGTCAGCTTGCCGTTATCCATCACCTGCAACAGGATGTTGAACAGATCAGGGTGCGCCTTCTCGATCTCGTCGAGCAGCAGCACCGAATGCGGCTGCTGGTCGACCGCGTCGGTGAGCAGCCCGCCCTGGTCATAGCCGACATAGCCCGGGGGCGCGCCGATCAGCCGGCTGACCGAGTGGCGCTCCATATATTCGGACATGTCGAACCGCTGCAGCGGGATGCCGAGCACCATTGCGAGCTGGCGCGCGACCTCGGTCTTGCCGACCCCGGTGGGGCCCGAGAAGAGGTAGTTGCCGATCGGCTTGTCGGGTTCGCGCAGGCCCGCCCGGCTGAGCTTGATCGCCGAGGCCAATTTCTCGATCGCCATGTCCTGCCCGAACACGACCCGCTTGAGGTCAGTCTCCAGGTTCTGGAGCGTGGCCTTGTCGTCGCTCGACACGGATTTCGGCGGGATCCGCGCCATCGTCGCCACGACCTGTTCGATTTCCTTTGCCGTGATCACTTTCTTGCGTCGCGACGGCGGGACCAGCATTTGCATCGCGCCGACCTCGTCGATCACGTCGATCGCCTTGTCGGGCAGCTTGCGGTCATGGATGTAGCGCGCCGAAAGCTCGACCGCCGACTTGATCGCGTCGGGGGTGTAGCGGACGCTGTGATGAGCCTCGAACGCCGATCGAAGCCCGGCGATAATCTTGATCGTGTCCTCGATCGTCGGCTCGTTGACGTCTATCTTCTGGAACCGGCGAAGCAGCGCGCGGTCCTTTTCGAAGTGGTTGCGGAACTCCTTGTAAGTGGTCGACCCGATGCAGCGGATCGCCCCCGACGACAGCGCCGGCTTGAGCAGGTTCGACGCGTCCATCGCCCCGCCGCTGGTCGCGCCGGCGCCGATCACCGTGTGGATCTCGTCGATGAACAGGATCGCGTCGGGCATTTTCTCCAACTCGGTCACAACCGACTTCAGCCGCTCCTCGAAGTCCCCGCGATAGCGGGTGCCGGCCAGCAGCGCGCCCATGTCGAGCGAGTAGATGACGGCGGGCAGCAGCACGTCGGGCACATCGCCCTCAACGATCTTGCGCGCCAGCCCCTCGGCGATGGCGGTCTTGCCGACGCCCGGATCACCGACATAGAGCGGGTTGTTCTTCGACCGGCGGCACAGGATCTGGACCGTCCGGTCGACTTCGGCGTTGCGTCCGATCAGCGGGTCGATCTTGCCCGTCTTCGCCTTGTCGTTGAGGTTGACCGTGAACTGGGCAAGCGCACTTTCCTTCTTGCCGTCGCTCTTGCCCTCGTTCTTCTCCTCGGGCACCGCGCCCGTCGGCGGGGTCGCCTCGCCCGGAGCATCGCCCTTGCCGACGCCGTGGCTGATGTAGGTTACGGCATCCAGTCGGCTCATGTCCTGCTGCTGCAAAAAGTAAACCGCATAGCTTTCCCGCTCGGAAAACAGTGCGACCAGCACATTGCCCCCGGTCACTTCGTCGCGTCCCGACGACTGGACATGCAGGATCGCGCGCTGGATCACCCGCTGGAACCCGCTCGTCGGGGTCGGGTCGGTCGCCGAATCGGCCACCAGCGCGCCCAGCTCATTGTCGAGGTAATTCTTCACAGTCCCGCGCAAATCGTCGCGGCTGACCCCGCACGCGGTCATCACCTTCGACGCATGCTCGTCGTCGATCAGCGCCATCAGCAGATGTTCCAGCGTCGCATATTCGTGGCGCCGCTTGGACGCTTCGCCAAGCGCGTTGTGCAGGGTCTTTTCAAGATCGCGGGCGAAACTGGGCATGGGGGCTCCTATGCCGCGCCGGGGATAGCTGCGGCGCTTGATGGGTATGTCGTAAGGTTGGACGCGCCAATCAAGGGCGCGGCGGCGTCAAACTGGGGCGGCCTATCGTTTCGCGAACAGCGCATCGGCGCTTGCCTTGTGGCGGGCGGTCTCGTCCATGTGCGCCCTGGTTCTCCCAATCTCGGCCTCGAGCGCCTCGATCCGCGCCTCCAGCTCGGCCACCGACAAGGGGCCGAGCTCCTGCCGGCCAAGCTCGGTCAGCGGATCGGCGGGCTTTCCCGAGAAGAGATCGTCGAGGTCCATCGCATCACCAGCGTTGACCCGGCGAGGCGCGCTGTCAATAAGCCGCACGACTTCAAAAAGGACCGTAACCGCGTGAGCGACATTCCCGCAACAATGACCGCGATCGAGATCAGCGAGCCCGGCGGCCCGCAAGTCCTCAAGCCCGTGACTCGTCCCGTGCCGACACCTGGCCCCGGCGAAGTTCTGATCAAGGTCGCCGCCGCGGGTATCAACCGCCCCGACGTGCTCCAGCGGATGGGCAATTACGCCCCCCCGCCCGGCGCCACCGACATCCCCGGGCTCGAGATTGCCGGTATCGTCGTCGCAGTCGGTGATTTTGCCGGTCCCCCGATCGGCAGCCGCGTGTGCGCCCTCGTCACGGGCGGCGGCTATGCCGAATATTGCCTGGCACCCAGTGGCACCTGCCTCTCTGTCCCCGAAGTCCTGCGCATGACCGAGGCTGCGGCCATGCCCGAGACCCTCTTCACCGTTTGGATCAACCTGTTCGAGCGGGGCTTTGCTGCCGACGGCGATACCGTCCTCGTCCATGGCGGGACCAGCGGCATCGGCACGATGGCGATCCTCCTCGGTAATCTCTTCGGGCTCGAGGTGATCGTCACCTGCGGCTCGGACGACAAATGCGCCGCCGCGGTCGAGCTCGGTGCGGCCCACGCCATCAATTACAAGGAAACCGATTTCGTCGATGCGGTCGATCGCTGGACCGAGGGCAGGGGGGTCGCGGTCGTTCTCGACATGGTCGGCGGCGACTATGTCCCGCGCAACCTCAAATGCCTCGCCGAAGAGGGCCGTCACGTCTCGATCGCGGTCCAGCGCGGTGCCAGCGCCGAAATCCCGCTGTTCGACCTGATGCGCCGCCGCCTGACCATGACCGGCTCGACGCTCCGCCCGCGCAACGTCGAATTCAAGACGATGGTCGCCGATGAACTCGCCAAGACCGTGTGGCCCTACGTCGAGGGCAACCGCCTGAAGCCGATCATCGACGCGACCTTCCCGCTGGCCGAAGCCGCCGCCGCGCACGAGCGCCTCGAAGCGGGAGACCATGTTGGCAAGATCGTGCTGACGATGGAGTAGCTAATGCTTGCCCTTGAAGACAGGCCGCACTAGACCGTTCCCACAACCAGGCCGCTCCGCAAGGGGCGGCCGTTTTCGTCTTTGGAGAAGATCGTGGCCCAGCCCCTCATGCCCCATGCGACCGCCGCCTGGCTGGTCGACAACAGCGCGCTGTCGTTTGAGCAGATCGCGGAATTCTGCGGCCTCCACATCCTCGAGATCCAGGCCATCGCAGACGACACCGCCGCGACCAAGCTGACCGGGCGCGATCCGATCCGCGCCGGCGAGCTCAACCGTGACGAAATCGAGCGCGGCCAAGCCGACCCCGAATACCGCCTCAAGATGATCAAGGAGCCCGATCCCGTCCGCCGGACCAAGGGCCCACGCTACACCCCGGTGTCGAAGCGCCAGGACAAGCCCGACGGCATCGCCTGGATCCTGCGCAACCATCCTGAAGTTACCGACGGTGCGATCGGCAAGCTGATCGGCACGACCCGCACGACCATTGCCGCGCTGCGCGACCGGACCCACTGGAACATGACCAATATCCAGCCCAAGGATCCGGTCACGCTCGGCCTGACCACCCAGCGCGAGCTTGACGCTGCCGTCGCCAAGGCTGCCAAGGCCGCCGGCCTCGCCGCGCCAACCGACACCCGCCTCGAAGGCGACCGCGCCGCGCTGATCGAGGAGCTTCGTGCCGAGCGCGAGCAGCACCACCGCGATGCCGAGGCTGCGCTGGCCTATGCCGAAGCTGGCGAGCCCGATACCTCGGACGAAATCGTGCCGGGGATCAAAGATCCCTTCAAGAAGCCTACCGCGGCGGCTTGAAACTCGCTCCGCGCCGGGACAGTGTAGCTTATGGCCGATGATTCAACCCCGCTTGATGGACATAGTTTCGAGGCGGCGCTGGCCGAACTCGAGACAATCGTCCGAACGCTCGAACGCGGCGAGGCACCGCTCGACCAGTCGATCGAGCTGTACCAGCGCGGCGATGCGCTGAAACGCCATTGCGAGGCACGGCTGAAATCGGCGCAGGCGCGGATCGAGCAGATCAGCATCGGCCCCGACGGCAAGCCTGACGGCACCAAGCCCTTCGATGGCGACTGACGTCATGATGCCCTTGGCGGTCGATCTCGATGCCGAGGCCGCCTCGGTTTCGGGCGAGGTCGACACGCTTTTCGCGGGACTTCTCCGCCTACCGGGGGACGGCCGCGACCGGCTCTACTCGGCTATGGCCCATGCCGCGATCGGCGGGGGCAAGCGCCTTCGCCCGCTGCTCACCGTCGCTGCCGCCCGCCTGTTCGGGATCGACCGCGACCGCGCGCTGCGGGTCGGCGCCGCGATCGAGGCGATCCACGTCTATTCGCTGATCCACGACGACTTGCCGTGCATGGACGACGATGACCTGCGCCGCGGCAAGCCGACCGTCCACAAAGCCTATGACGAAGCCACCGCAGTCCTCGCCGGTGACAGCCTCCACGCCTTGGCGTTCGAAATCCTCGCCGACCCGCGCACCTCGGAAAACCCCGTGGTTCGCGCCGAACTGACAATCGACCTTGCCCGGGCCTCGGGCCGCGACGGCATGGCCGGGGGACAGATGATGGACCTCGCCGCCGAGGGCGCGTCGCTCGACATCGGCGGCATCACGCGCCTCCAGCAACTCAAGACCGGCGCGCTGATCGAACATGCGGTCGAGGCGGCGTGCATCATGGCGGGCGTCGATCCCCACGCCCGCACTCCCTATCGTGGCTATGCCCGCAACGTCGGCCTCGCCTTCCAGATCGCCGACGATCTGATCGACCATGGCGGCGACGAAGCCACTGCCGGCAAGCGCGTCGGCAAGGATGCCGCGGCGGGCAAGGCGACCTTCGTCTCGTTGATGGGCGAGGAGCGCGCCCGCGCCCAGGCGTCGATGCTGGTCGATCAGGCGATCGAGCATCTTGGCCATCACGGCGCCGAGGCCGACCTGCTCCGCGCCATCGCCCGTTTTGCCGTCGAAAGGGATCACTGATGCGTATCGGCGTTTATCCGGGCACCTTCGACCCGATCACTTTGGGGCATATCGACATCATCAAGCGCGGCGCGCAGATCGTCGACAAGCTCGTCATCGGGGTCACGACCAACCCGTCGAAATCTCCGATGTTCTCGGTCGAAGAACGGCTCTCCATGGTCCGGCGCGAAGTCGCCGCGCTCGGCAGTGACATCGGCGTCGTCGACTTCGATTCCCTGCTGATGGACTTTGCCGAGCGCGAGGGCGCCAAGATCATCATCCGCGGGCTGCGCGCCGTCGCCGACTTCGAATATGAATATCAGATGGCGGGCATGAACCAGCAGCTCAACGACCGTATCGAAACGGTCTTCCTGATGGCCGACGTTTGCCTTCAACCGATCGCGTCACGGCTGGTTAAGGAAATCGCGCGCTATGGCGGCGCGATCGACAAATTCGTGACGCCGGCGGTTGCTGCCGACGTCAAATCGCATCTGGCGGCGGCGCATTAAGCCATTGCCTCAGGAGGAAATATGAACCGCTTCACGATGATTCTGCCGCTCACGGCGCTGGCTGTCCTCGCCGCTTCGCCGGTTGATGCCAGGCGCAAGCCGGCCACCGCCAAGCCCACGACGTCCAAGCCGGCGCCGACGAAGGCGACCAAGGTCAAGAAAGTTTCGTCGAAGGCCATCGCCAAGGCTGCCCGCTTTGCCGCCGATCCGGTCGTGCCGATCATCGCCCCCGCCGCGGTCGTCGCCGATCCCGCCAACCGGCTGGTCCTCGATCTGTCGAACGGCGGTCATGTCGTGATCCAGCTGCGCCCCGACGTCGCCCCGCTCGCCGTCCACCGCATCCAGGCGCTTGCCCAGCAGCATTTCTACGACGGGCTGAGATTCCACCGCGTGATCCCCGGCTTCATGGCCCAGGGTGGCGATCCCAAGGGTGACGGCACCGGCGGCTCGCCACTTCCCGACCTCAAGGCCGAGTTCAACGAACTGCCCCACCTGCGCGGCTCGGTCGCCATGGCCCGTGCCGAAAGCAACGACAGCGCCAACAGCCAATTTTACATCATGTTCATGCCCAAGGCCACGCTCGACCATAAATATACCGTGGTCGGCCGGGTCATCGAAGGCATGGGCGCAGTCGACTCGATCGCCCCCGGTGAGCCGCCCGAAGCGCCGACGACGATCGTCCGTGCGACGCTCGCCGGACCGGCCGACGTCGCCGAGGTGCTCGGCGCCCGCTGATGCGGGTCGACCTGTTCGATTTCGACCTGCCGCCCGAACGGATCGCGCTTCGCCCCGCAAGGCCGCGGGATTCGGCGCGGATGCTGTGTGTCAGCGGCACGACCATCGAGGACGCCACCGTCCGCGACCTGCCCTCGCGTCTCCGCCGCGGCGACGTGCTGGTCTTCAACGACACCCGCGTCATCCCCGCTCAGCTGGAGGGTCGGCGAGGGGCGGCGAAGATCGGCGCCACTCTCCACAAGCGCGCCGGCCCGCGCGACTGGTGGGCGTTCGTTCGCAACGCCAGGCGCGCCCGCCTCGGCGACACGATCGACTTCGGCCATGACGTCGCCGCCCGCGTTGCCGAAAAGGGCGATGACGGCGCGCTGCTGCTGTCGTTCTTTGGGGATGAGCCGGTCGAAACCTTGCTCCACCGCGCGGGCTCGATGCCGCTCCCGCCCTATATCGCCTCCAAGCGCGGCACCGACGCTGCCGACGCCGATGATTACCAGACGATGTTCGCTCGCGAACCGGGCGCCGTCGCCGCCCCGACCGCCTCGCTCCACTTCACCCCCGCGTTGCTCGCCGCGCTCGACGAGGCCGGGATCGGCCGCGAAACGCTCACCCTCCACGTCGGTGCGGGCACTTTCCTGCCGGTCAAGGTCGACGATACCGCCGACCACAAAATGCACGCCGAATGGGGCCGCATCGACGCCGCCACCGCCGACCGCCTCAACGCCGCGCGCGCCGCCGGGGGCCGCATCATCGCGGCGGGCACCACCTCGCTCCGCCTGCTCGAAAGCGCGTGCGGGGACGACGGCATCATCCGCGCCTTTGAAGGCGACACCGCCATTTTCATCACCCCGGGCGTGGCGTTCCGCGCGGTCGACGGGCTGATGACCAATTTTCACCTGCCCAAATCGACCCTGTTCATGCTGGTCTCGGCGCTGATGGGGCTCGATACGATGCAGGCAGCGTACAAGACCGCACTTGCACTCCAATACCGCTTCTACAGCTACGGCGACGCGAGCCTGCTCATTCCTCACCCCGAAAAATAGCTCCACAGCACGCGCGCCGTCAGCGCCAGGCTCAGCACGACCAGCAGCGGCCTGATTAGTTTTGCGCCATATTTCATCGCCGTATGGCTGCCCAGCCACCCCCCGCTCATCGATCCCAGCGCCATGCACAGCCCCAGCCCCCACCAGATCTTCCCACCAATCGCGAAGAAAACCACGCTCGCGACATTGCTCGTCAAGTTGAACAATTTGGTCTGAGCGGTCGCCCGTGTCAGCCCGACGCCGCGCAACGCTACCAGCGTCGTCGCGAAGAAGCTGCCCGTGCCCGGCCCGAAAAAGCCGTCGTAGAAACCGATAGACCCGGCGACGGGAACATAGTTTTTCGCGGTTAGTCGCTCGTGCGCGTCCTCGTCGCTCATTCGCGGTGACAGCACCGTGTAGCCCGCCATCACCAGCAGCAGCACCGGGATGAGCAGCCGCAGCGCATCGCCGGGCACCGCCTGAACCAGCAACACGCCCGCCGTCGCGCCGACGAACACTGCCGCCACCGTGCCCTTGTGCGCCCGCCAATCCACCAGTCCCTTTGCCGAATAGTTGCGAAAGGCCATCGCCGTGCCGAACATCGACTGAAGCTTGTTGGTCCCCAGCGTATTGAGCGGCGGCACCCCGGCGAACAGCAAGGCCGGCACCATGATCAGCCCGCCCCCGCCGGCAATCGCATCGATGAACCCCGCCAGCACGGCAACGGCGGTCAGCACGGGGTAAAGCCAGTGTTCGATCATCGTGCCGCCTGTAGCGAGGCCGCGCGCGAGCCGCTAGGAGCCGCGACCATGACCAGCGCCGCCGCACCCCGTTTCGACTTCACCATCGCCGCCACCGACGGCGCCGCGCGCACCGGCTCGATCAAAATGCAGCGCGGCGAAATCCGCACGCCCGCCTTCATGCCGGTTGGAACGGCGGCCACGGTCAAGGCGATGAAGCCTGCAGATGTGCGCGGTTCGGGCGCCGATATCTTGCTCGGTAACACCTACCACCTCATGCTTCGCCCCGGCGCCGAGCGAGTTGCCCGGCTCGGTGGCCTCCATCACTTCATGGGCTGGAACCGCCCGATCCTGACCGACAGCGGCGGCTATCAGGTGATGAGCCTGTCCGACCTCACGAAGATCACCGAAGAGGGGGTCAGCTTCAAGTCGCACCTCGACGGGTCGCGGCACATGCTCAGCCCCGAGCGGTCGATCGAGATCCAGCGGTTGCTGGGCTCGGACATCGTCATGCAGTTCGACCAGCTGGTCCCGTCCGATGCCGCGCCCGCGGTGCAGGTCGAGGCGATGGAGCGGTCGCTGCGCTGGGCCAGGCGGAGCCGCGATGAGTTCGACCGGGGAGGCGAACATGCCAAGGGGGCCGCGCTGTTCGGCATCCAGCAGGGAGTGCTCGACCGCGACCTCCGCGCGCGGTCAGCGGAAGGCCTGATCGACATCGGCTTCGATGGCTACGCCGTCGGCGGGCTTGCGGTGGGGGAGGGGCACGACGCAATGCTCGCCTGCCTCGATTTTGCGCCGGGCCAGCTTCCGGTCGACAAACCACGCTACCTGATGGGCGTCGGCAAGCCCGACGACATCGTCGAGGCAGTGCGGCGCGGGATCGACATGTTCGACTGCGTTCTCCCCACACGATCAGGGCGCACGGGGCAGGCGTTCACCCTCGACGGCCCGATCAACATCCGCAACGCAAAGTTCGCCGAGGACCGCGAACCGCTGGAACCCGGCTGCCCGTGCCCGACCTGCACCACCTATGAGCGCGCCTACGTCCACCACCTCGTCCGCTCGGCCGAGATTTTAGGGGCGATGCTGATGACCGAGCATAATCTGTGGTTTTACCAGCGGCTGATGCAGGGCATGCGGGACGCGATCGGGGAGGGGCAATTTGCGGGGTGGGGCAGCACCTTCCTCAACCGCTACCGCACCACCTAACCGTCGCCCCGGGCTCGACCCGGGGTCCCGCTTCTCGTTCAGCTCGCCCCGAACGATAGGAAGCTCGGCATGGGGCCGTTCCACTCGGGGTCGGCGTCGGCAACCAATTTCGGCTCCTCGACCAGTTTTTCCTCGCGTTCGTAGCGCGGTTCCTCGCGGCGGGGGCGGTCCTGGCGGGGGGCGCGGTCGCGGCGGGGTTCTTCGGCGCGGGAGGCGCGTTCTGGCGCGGGTTCGGGCTTGGGGGCCGGGGCCGCTTTCGGGGCTGCCTTGGCGCGGGGGGTGCGTTCGCGCTTTTCGCGGGGGGCTTCTTCGCTTGCCGCTGGAGCAGCAGCAGGCGCGCCCTCACTCGCCCCATCGCCCGAGAACCGCGCGATCTTCGTCGCCGTCAGCTTTTCGATCGCCGCCACCGCTTCGGCGTCTTCCTTGGTCGCCAGCGTGATGGCGATGCCCTTCAGCCCCGCGCGCCCCGTCCGCCCGATGCGGTGAACATAGTCGTCGGGCTGCCACGGCACGTCGAAGTTGACGACATGACTCACACCCTTGACGTCCAGCCCGCGCGCGGCGACGTCGGACGCGACCAGGATCGTGATCGTGCCGTCCTTGAAGCGGTCGAACTCGGCGATGCGCTCGGCCTGTTCCATGTCGCCGTGGATCTGGCCGACCTTGAACCCCGATTTCTTCAGGCTAGTGGCAAGGTCGCGCACCGTAGTCTTGCGGTTCGAGAAGACGATCGCATTCTTGACCTCTTCATGACGCAGTACGTCGCGCAGCACGTCGCGCTTCTTGGCCGAGGTCGTGATGATCACGCGCTGTTCGATGTTGAGGTTGGCGCTGGCCGGGCGCGACACTTCGAGCATCTTGGGGTCGGTCAGGAACTTGTCGGCAAGCTTCTTGATCGGCGGCGGCATGGTCGCCGAGAACAGCAGGGTCTGGCGGCTCTTGGGCAGGCGCGAGCAGATTTCCTCGATGTCGGGAATGAACCCCATGTCGAGCATGCGGTCGGCCTCGTCGATCACCAGCAAATTGCAGCCGGTGAGCAATATCTTGCCGCGCCCGTAGAGGTCCATCAGGCGACCCGGAGTGGCGATCAGCACATCGACGCCCTTTTCGAGCGCTTTCACCTGGTCGCCCATCTGCACGCCGCCGATCAGCAGCGCCATCGAGAGCTTGTGATATTTGCCGTATTTCACGAAATTCTCGGCTACCTGAGCGGCGAGTTCGCGCGTCGGCTCGAGGATCAGGCTGCGTGGCATGCGCGCGCGGCTGCGGCCTTCGCCCAATATATCGATCATCGGCAGCACGAAAGCGGCGGTTTTGCCAGTGCCGGTCTGGGCGATGCCGATGATGTCCTTGCCCATCAGGACCGGGGGAATCGTGCCCTTCTGGATCGGCGTCGGCTCGTCATAGCCAGCTTCGGCGACGGCACGCAGCAAGGGGTCGGAAAGGCCGAGATCGGCAAAAGGCATACAGGGGTCCGGTCGGAAAGGCCGCAGCGGCGCCGCGACGAAGGCTCAGCCTAGAGCCGAAAAAGCGTAAAAAGTCAACGTGGGCGGCCCCGGGCAGGCAGGGGCCGGATCAGCGCTTGAACTGCGGCACCAGGCTACGGAATTTCTCGATCTTGCAGCTTCCGCCCATGCGCGAACTAATCTCGTCGCGCCGGGCGCACAGCCGCTCGTCCTCGGGCTGGACATAGAAGCCGTCATAGAAATCGAGCGCCGAGCAATCCTCGTCGATCCGCGCCCGCACCCGGCTGCGGTCGCGCAGCACGAAGTCGACGCTGTTCGGGCTCGACAGCAGCGCCGCGACAATCTCGGTCGCCGGGACGCATTTGGGGCCCTTCTGCTCGGTCCATTCGACCAGCGGCGATGCGGCGTGGGGGCGCACCGGGATTCGGAAGATCGTCGTCTGCTGGACGACGGTCACCCGGCTCACCACGCGCTGCGGCTCGGCTGACGACAGGCCAAGCAGCAGGGGAAGCGCACTGAGGAAGTGAAAAATATTCACGCGGACTTTTGGCTCATGACGTCCCCAAGAGCGGCAAGGGTTTGAACCTTGGCTGAATTTCACACGCCCGCAAGCCTTGGTTGCCGCTTTTGCGCCCGCGCCAATATGCCGCTAGACGGGATCCCATGCTCGACACGCTCAATCGTGCGCAGGCCCACGGCCTTGCTGCCCTCCCTCCGGTCGCCGCCGATTCGTTGCTGGCGCTGATCGCCATGTGCAATGCCGACACAAGGCCAGAAAAGATCGACGTCGGGGTCGGCGTCTATCGCGACGCTGCGGGTGGCACCCCGATCCCCAGGGCGGTCAAGGCGGCGGAGAAATTGCTGTGGGAGCGGCAGGAGACCAAGGCCTATCTCGGCGGCCGCGGCGATGCCCGCTTTGCCACGCTGCTCCGCCCGTTCGTGCTCGGTCGCCACGCCGATGATGGTCGCATCGACCAGCTCCAGACCCCCGGCGGCTGCGGCGCGCTTCGCCTCGGTTTCCAACTGGCCAAGCTGGCCAATCCGCAAGCGCAGGTGCTGCTCGGTGATCCGACCTGGCCCAATCATCCACCGATGGCAGGGGGCGTCGGCCTGGCCCTGTCCAACTACCCCTATTACGACCGCGACAACCGTCGCATCCGCTTCGATGAGATGATCGCCGCCTTGCGGGCCGGCCGACCCGGCGATGTCGCGCTGCTGCACGGCTGCTGCCACAATCCGACCGGCGCCGACCTCAGCGACGACCAGTGGGCCCAGGTGACGCAAGTGGTCGTCGAGCACGGGCTTCTGCCCTTCGTCGACCTCGCCTACCAGGGGCTGGGACGCGGACTGGAGCAGGATGCCGCCGGGCTCCACGGATTGCTCGACGTGTGCGATGAAGTGCTGGTCGCGCAAAGCTGCGACAAGAATTTCGGATCCTACCGCGACCGCGTCGGCGCGCTGTTCATCAAGACCGGAAGTCGCGAGACGACCGCTACCGCAATGGCGCACTTCCTTCAGATGTCTCGCGAAATGTGGTCGATGCCGCCCGACCATGGCGGCGCCGTCGTGCGAATCGTGCTCGATGACCCTGCCTTGCGCGCCGACTGGCTGGTCGAGCTTGACGCGATGCGCGCGCGGATCAACCAGGTCCGCGCGACGATCGCCGCTGCCGACCCGCGGCTCGCCTTCATCGGCGAACAATTTGGCATGTTCTCGATGCTGCCGCTGTCCAGGGCGCAGGTCGTCGCGCTTCGGGACGATCACGCCATCTACATGGCCGACAGCGGGCGCTTCAATGTCGTCGGCATGTCGGACGAGGCGCTTCCCCGCTTTATTGCTGCAGTGGTGGCGACGCTCGACGCCTGATTCCACGACTGTCACAATCATGTAACCGTCCCGTCATAACCGAGTCCCCAAACCGTCCTAATGGCGGCTTCAGCAGGCCGCACAGGGCGGCTTTCATGGGGACTCACATGACCAAGTTTTCACTCGGCCTCGCCACTGCGGCGCTGGCCCTGATTTCGAGCAACGCCGACGCCCGCACCAACATGCGCGCCGTCGGTTCGTCGACCGTCTATCCGTTCGCGCGCATCGTCAGCGAGAAGATCGGCCGCGCCAACCCGCGCCTCGGCACCCCGATCATCGAATCGACCGGCACCGGCGCCGGCATGAAGCTGTTTTGCGCCGGCGTCGGCGAGCGCTTCCCCGATGTCGAGAATGCCTCGCGCCGGATGAAGGCGTCCGAAGCCAAGCTGTGCGTGTCGAACGGCGTCACCCAGGTAACCGAGATTCAGGTCGGCCTCGACGGTGTCACGCTCGCCACCGCCAAGTCCACCGGAATGACCGGCGTTTCGCTCCGCGCCATCTACCTCGCGCTCGCCAAGACCCCGTTCGGCAAGACCAACACGTCGAAAACGTGGAAGGACGTCGACTCGCGCCTGCCGGCGCTTCCGATCCGCGTCTATGGTCCGCCCACCACCTCGGGCACGCGTGATGCGCTTGGCGAATTGCTGATGACCCCGGCGTGCGAAGAAAATGCCGGCATGGCCGCGATGAAGAAGAGCGATCCCGACAAGTTCAAGGCGATCTGCACCGGCGTCCGCACCGATGGCGCCTACATCGAAGCGGGCGAGAACGACAATCTCATCGTCCAGAAGCTTGAAGCCAACCCCGGCACGATCGGGATCTTCGGCTTCTCCTACCTCGAAGAAAATGCGGGCAAGCTCAAGGGCCTGAACGTCAACGCCGTAACGCCGACCTATGCGTCGATCTCGGGCTTCCAATATCCCGGCGCGCGTCCGCTCTACATCTACCTCAAGAACGCGCATGTGAACGCCATCCCGGCGATGCGCGCCTATGCTGCCGAATTCACCAAGGAAAGTGCCTTCGGTCCGAACGGCTATCTTCGCTCGCAGGGCGGGATGATCGCGGCGCCGAACAATGTCCGTGCCCGCAGCCAGAATGCCGCGCGCACGCTCTCGCCGCTCGACTTCAAGTCGCTCAAGTAATCGCGTGAAACAGTCGGGGCGCGTCGATCGCGGCGCGCCTCACGGGCCTCCTTATGGGAGGCGGGGAATTAGGGGAATTATTCGATCATGATCGCCACGACCATCCTGCGCTCGCTGCTTGCCGGCACTGCGCTTCTCGCCACGACCGGTGCACTCGCCCAGACCGCGACTCCGCCCGCCAGCCAGCCGGCCCAGGCCGACGCCAACGCCACCCCGGATCAGTCCGATGCCGCTGCCGATGCCGCCATCGCTGCCGCCGGCGCGGGAGACGAGGGCCAGGCCAGGATCGAACTGCTCACCCAGCAGGTCGAAGCGCTTCAGGCTCAGCTCGAGAATATCAAGACCGCGATGGTCAAGGTGACCCCTTCGTGGAAGGGCGCGACCCTGTTCGAGGACAAGGACGCTGGCTGGAGCTTCAAGCCCAAGGGCACGCTGCAGTTTGACGCCGGTTATGTCGGCTTCCCCAACGGCCAGCAGCTTGGCGGCGCGGGCGGTCAGAACTTCAACAACCTCGGCTTCAACACCCGTCTGCGCCGGGCGATCATCGGCGCCGAGGGCTCGCTTCCCGGCGGCTTTGGCTACAACGTCGAATTCAACTTCGCCCAGGGCACGGTTGACTATGAGGACATCCTGCTGAGCTATCAGCGCAAGGGCAGCCCGATCAAGATCCAGATCGGCAACTTTTACCCGATGTCGAGCCTCGAGACCGTTACCAGTTCGAAGTTCACCAGCTTCATGGAGCGCCCGGCGTTCACCGACGCGTTCAACTATAACCGCCGCCTCGGCGTGTCGGTCGCGCTGCTCGATCCCAAGACGGATCGGTTCACGCTGACCGCCGGCATGTTCAGCCAGGAGATCAACAACACCAGCTTCGCCCGTACCGGCTGGGAAGCCGGCGCTCGCGGCACCTTCTCGCCCAAGCTCGGCACGACCCAGCTTCACTTCGGCGTCAGCGGCCATCACCGCGTCAACCAGCGTGACCTGCAAGGCCAGACCTATCGCGCTCGTCCCGAACTTCAGACGACCGACATTCGCTTCGTCGATGCCGGTTCGGTGGCGTCGGACGGCGACGACAGCGTCGGGCTGGAATTCGCCGCCATCCACAAGGGCTTCCACTTCGCCGCCGAGGCGCAGAAGCTGTGGGTCCGTGGCTACCAGCCGTCGGACATCGTCAACTCGCCCAACAACTTCACCACCGGCACGCGCTATGTCGGCGATCCCTCGTTCGAGGGTGGCTATGCCGAGCTCGGCTATTATCTGACCGGCGAAACCCGCGCTTACAAGGGCGGCAAGTTCGACCGTACCAAGGTCCTCCACCCGTTCGACCAGGGCGGCTGGGGCGCGCTCCAGGTCAATGCGCGGGTTGACTACATCAACCTTAACCAGCGCGTCGGCACTGGCCCGGTAGGGACTTCGGTGGCGGCCAATCTCGCGGCGCCATACTACGTTAACGGCGGCCGCCAGATCGCGTATATGGCGGACCTGGTGTGGAGCCCGATGGATTATGTCCGCTTCACTGCGCAATATGCCCATCTCAACGTCACGGGCGGGCCGCGCGCCACGATCAACAGCGTCGCGTCGCCGGGGCTGCCCAACGGCATCTTCCCGATCGGCACGACCACGCCCGCCAACGAGCGCAAGTTCGGCGTCGATACTGCCGCCGTTCGCGCCCAGCTCGATTTCTAGTATCGCGTAACCGGCGCCGTGCCCTCCATCGGAAGGGCGCGGCGCCGCCATTTTTAAGTTCTACCGCGCGCCTTTCGGAAGGCCCGCAAAGCCGTTATCAGCCCCATGCGTATCGGGGCGCTGCTGAGAGGAAAGACCAATGACGAAACTGCCCTTGTTGATTCCCGCCATCGTGATGCTCGCCGCCTGCGGGTCGGGCAATTCGGGCAGCGGTGGCTCCTCGTCGAGCCAGATCAAGATCGTCGGTTCGTCGACCGTCTATCCCTTCACCACTGCAGTCGCCGAAGGCTTTCAGCGCGATAATCCGGGCACCCAGGTGATTGTCGAATCGACCGGCACCGGCGCCGGTATGAAACTCTTCTGCAAGGGTGTTGGCGGCGATACCCCCGACATGACCGACGCCTCGCGCGCCATCAAGAAGTCGGAATATGACGATTGCGCCAAGAATGGCGTGAAGCAGATCATCGAAGTCCCGATCGGCATCGACGGGCTGACCTTCATCCAGAACAAGGGCGCGCCGGCGCTCAGCCTGACCGTGCGCGACATCTACATGGCGCTCGCCGCCAACCCGTTCGGCAAGGGCCCCAACACCGCCAAGACCTGGAAAGACGTCAACCCGGCCTTGCCAGCGCAGAAGATCCACGTCATGGGCCCGCCGCCGACCAGCGGCACGCGTGACAGCCTCGCCGACCTCATCCTCACCAAGGGCTGCGAGACCGACCCCGCGTCCAAGGCGCTCAAGGACGACGCCAAGAAGGCGACCTGCACCAAGATCCGCGAAGACGGCGCCTATGTCGAAGCCGGCGAGAATGACAACCTCCTCGTCCAGAAGGTCGCGGTCGACAATGACACGATCGGCGTGCTCGGTTTCTCCTACCTCGACGAGAATGCCGACAAGGTGAAGGCCGTGACTCTCGGCGGCGTTTCGCCGACCGAAGCGACAATCGCCGACTTGTCCTACCCGGGCTCGCGCAAGCTGTTCATCTACGTCAAGGGCGACCACCTCGCGGTGAAACCCAAGATGAAGGAGTTCATCGCGGCCTATTCCAAGCTGTGGAGCAAGGGCGGTCTGCTCGAGAAGCGCGGTCTCGTGCCGTTCGCCGCGGCCGACGCCGCGACGTCGACCGCACAGGCCGCTGCACTCAAGCCGCTCGACGGCACCAACCTCAAGTAAACGACGGACGGCGAGCAGCACCTCATGACCCTGGGCCTTGCCCTACTCGGCGTGCTGCTCGTCGCCGCAATCGCAGCGGTGATCGCCTTTCGCCGCGCCTCGGCGCTTCGCGTCGCTCGGGCGAAAGGGGCGCGGCTCAACAGCCTGCCTATCTACCACGCTTTCTATGCGATCCTGTGGGCGACGCTCCCCGCGCTGCTCCTGCTTGCCGCCTGGTCCCCGGTCCAGACCCGGCTCGTCCAGCAGTCGGTTCTCTCCTCGCCCGAGGGCAAGGCGCTTCCGGACAGCGACATCCAGCGCGACAGCATATTGGGCGAAGCGCAGGACATCGCCAGCGGCAAGATCGAGGCCGGGTTCAACCCTCAGTCGACCACGCTCGCGCCCATGTTCAAGGCCGCCAGCAGCAAATATGCCAGCATCGGCGGGGCCTTCGCGCTCCTCGCCGCCATCGCCGGCGGGGCCTTTGCCGTTTCCCGCGTGAGATTCGAATTCCGCGCTCGCTCAGGGGTCGAGCGGTGGGTGATGCTGCTCCTCATGGCCGCCTCGACCGTCGCCATCCTGACGACCCTCGGCATCGTCCTGTCGCTGCTGTTCGAAAGCATTCGCTTCTTCAAGATGGTCCCCATCACCGACTTCCTGTTCGGCACCAGCTGGTCGCCGCAAATGGCGTTGCGCGCCGACCAGGCCGGATCGTCGGGCGAGTTCGGCTCGATCCCCCTCTTCTGGGGCACCGCCTTCATCGGTGCGATCATCGCCATGATCGTCGCCATTCCGCTTGGCCTGATGAGCGCCATCTTCCTCACCCAATATGCCGCGCCGTCGGTGCGCGCGTGGCTGAAACCGATCCTCGAGATTCTCGCCGGCGTTCCGACCGTCGTCTATGGCTATTTCGCCGCGCTGACCGTCGCCCCGATGGTCCGTGATTTCGGCGTGTCGATCGGCGTCACCTCGGCCAGCAGCGAAAGCGCGCTCGCCGCCGGGCTCGTCATGGGCATCATGATCATCCCGTTCGTCAGTTCGATGGCCGACGACAGCATCGCCGCCGTCCCCCAGGCGATGCGCGACGGCAGCCTCGCCCTTGGCGCCACCAAGTCCGAGACGATCAAGAAGGTCGTTCTTCCCGCCGCACTCCCCGGGGTCGTGGGCGGCGTCCTTCTCGCCGTCAGCCGCGCGATCGGTGAGACGATGATCGTCGTCATGGCCGCCGGCCTGTCCGCCAGCATGACCGCCAACCCGTTCCACGCGGTCACCACCGTCACCGTCCAGATCGTGCAATTGCTGACCGGCGACCAGGAATTCGACAGCGCGAAAACGCTCGCCGCCTTCGCGCTCGGCCTTGCGCTGTTCATCATCACGCTCATCCTGAACCTCATCGCGCTGACCGTGGTGCGCCGCTATCGGGAAGCATATGAGTAAGAGTCACGCTTCGCGCTGGGCCGACGGATCGATGCAGAAGCGCGTCGCGCGGCGCTATGCCGCCGAGCGCCGCTTCCGTGCCTTGGGCTTCATCGCCGTCGCCACTTCGGTCGCCTTCCTCGCTTTCCTGCTGTTCACCATGGCCTCGAAGGGCATCGGCGGCTTCACTCACACCGAGGCCAGGCTCCAGCTCGACCTGCCCAGGTCCGACGTCCTGATCGACCCCGCTACACTCAAGGGCCCCGACGCTGCGCAGATTGTCGCCCAGGCCAATCTCGAAGGCGCACTGACCCAGGCGGCAACCGCCACCTATGGCCCCGCCGCGGCCGAGATGTTCGGCGAAAGCGGCGTGCGCGAACTCGGCCGCAAGCTCGTCGCCGACCCCACTCTGCTGTCGCACCCGGCAGAAGTCTGGCTTCCCGTTTCGGGCAAGGTCGATGTCGCCGCCAAGGGCGATGCCGCCCCCGAACAGGAAGCGATCGTCGCCGCGATTAAGGCCAAGGACGGGCTTCGCCGCAGCTTCAACCTCGATTTCCTGACCGCGTCGGATGCTACCGATCCCTCTGCGGTTGGCGTATGGGGCGCGCTCAAAGGCAGCTTCCTGACGATCATCGTGACGATGGGCCTCGCCTTTCCGATCGGCGTGCTGACCGCGCTTTATCTCGAGGAATTTGCCCGCCGCAATCGCTGGACCGACCTCGTCGAAGTGTCGATCAACAACCTTGCCGCCGTGCCCTCGATCATCTTCGGGCTGCTCGGCCTCGCAGTGTTCCTCAACATCATGAACCTGCCGCGCTCGGCGCCGCTGGTCGGCGGCCTCACCCTCGCCCTGATGACCATGCCGGTCATCGTCATTGCCGGGCGCAACGCGATCAAGTCGGTCCCGCCCTCGATCCGCGATGCCGCGCTCGGCGTCGGCGCGTCGAAGATGCAGGTCGTCTTCCACCATGTCTTGCCCCTCGCGCTGCCCGGGATCCTGACCGGCACGATCATCGGCATGGCCCGCGCGCTGGGTGAGACGGCGCCGCTCCTCATGATCGGGATGCGCGCCTTCATCGCCACCCCGCCCGGCGGGATCGCCGACCCCGCGACGGTGCTTCCGGTGCAGATCTTCCTGTGGTCCGACGAGGTCGACCGCTCGTTCGTCGAAAAGACCAGTGCCGCGATCATCGTCCTGCTCGTCTTCATGCTGATGATGAACGGGCTCGCCATCTATCTCCGCAACCGCTTCGAGCGTCGCTGGTAGGCCCCGACATGGAAAACGAAAAAATGCCCCTCAATGCCACCACCCCGGTGCCGATGCCGTCGACCGCGATCGCCGCCGACGCGGCGCGTGACCAGCGGGACGAGATGGGCGGCCCCGACGGCGCGCCCGAGCCCTCGACACTGGACCAGCGTCCGCCCGCCAACCCCTCGGCCCCGGTCGTCGAAGTCGGCCCCGACGCGACCCTCGACACGGGTCCCGACTCTGGCCCCGACTCTGCCGCCGCCAAGCCCGCCAAGATGCACGCCGAGGACATCCACGTCTTCTATGGCGAGAAAGAAGCCCTCAAGGGCGTCTCGATCGACATCCACGACGACCGCGTAACCGCCTTCATCGGCCCGTCGGGCTGCGGCAAGTCGACCTTCCTGCGCTGCCTCAACCGCATGAACGACACTATTCCCGGTGCCCGTGTCACCGGCGAGATCACCCTCGACGGCAATGACATCAACGGCCCCGACATGGACGTCGTTCAGCTTCGCGCCCGCGTCGGCATGGTCTTCCAGAAGCCCAATCCCTTCCCGAAATCCATCTTCGAAAATGTCGCCTACGGCCCGCGCATCCACGGCCTCGCCCAGGGCAAAAGCGAACTCGACGCCATCGTCGAGAAAAGCCTCAAGCGCGCCGGCCTGTGGGACGAGGTCAAGGACCGCCTCCAGGAAAGTGGCACCGCTTTGTCCGGCGGGCAGCAGCAGCGCCTGTGCATCGCCCGCGCCATCGCCGTCGATCCCGAGGTCATCCTGATGGACGAGCCCTGCTCGGCACTGGACCCGATCGCGACCGCCAAGATCGAGGAGCTGATCCACGAGCTGCGCGGCCGTTACGCCATCGCCATCGTCACCCACAATATGCAGCAGGCCGCACGCGTGTCGCAACGCACCGCCTTCTTCCACCTTGGCGAAATGGTCGAATATGGCCGCACCAAGGACATTTTCACCAACCCGCGCGAAACCCGCACCCAGGATTATATCACCGGCCGCTACGGCTGAGTGGGAAGGACAAGGCCATGGCCACGACGACAAATGCGCCCGGCGGACACACGCTCAAGGCATTCGACGAGGATCTCGACCGGCTCCGCGCGCTCATTTCGCAGATGGGTGGGCTGGCCGAACACGCCATTCGCGAATCGATGCGGTGCCTGACGCAGCGCGATCTCGAAGGGGCGCTGCGGATCGTCGAGAATGACAAGAAGCTCGATGCGCTCGAGGTCGAGACCGAGCGTCGCGCAATCCAGATCCTCGCGCTTCGTGCCCCGATGGCGGGCGACCTTCGCGATATCGTCGCGGCGATGAAGATCTCCAGCGTTGTCGAACGCATCGGCGACTATGCCAAAAACATCGCCAAGCGCGTTCCGCTGATCGAAAATTCGGGCGCGATCGGGCCCTTGTCGCTGCTCCCCGAAATGGCGCGGATCGCGACCGAGATGGTCCATGACGTGCTCACCGCCTTCGTCGAGCGCGATGCCGAGGCTGCGCTCAGGGTCTCCGCCCGCGACCAGGCGGTCGACGATTTCTACAATTCGATCTTCCGCACGCTGCTGACCTTCATGATGGAAAATCCGCAGAACATCAGCCAGTCGGCGCACCTCCTGTTCGTCGCCAAGAACATCGAGCGCGTCGGCGATCATGCCACCAACATTGCCGAGATGGTCTATTATGCCGCCACTGGACAACATATGGCCGAACGCGCGCGCGGCGGCAGCGTCACCGACTGACATGACCCCCAAGCGCCTGCTGCTGGTCGAGGATGACAAGGCGATCGCCGAACTCGTCCAGTTTCACTTCGAACGCGAAGGCTATGTCGTCACCTCGACCGCCAATGGCGAGGAAGCGCTGATCCTGGTCGAGGAAGTTCGTCCCGACCTGATGGTCCTCGACTGGATGATCGAGGGGATAAGCGGGATCGAGCTGTGCCGCCGCCTGCGCCGCAAGCCCTCGACCGCCAACCTGCCTATCATCATGCTGACCGCGCGAGGCGAGGAGGATGATCGCCTGCGCGGGCTGGAAACCGGCGCCGACGATTATGTCACCAAGCCGTTCAGTCCCAAGGAACTCGTCGTCCGCGCGGCCGCGGTCCTGCGCCGGGTACGCCCCGCGCTGGCCGCCGAGACATTGGACTATGCCGGGCTCGAAATGGACATGGGCGCCCACCGCGTCCGCCGCGACGGCAAGGCGATCAATTTGGGCCCGACCGAATATCGCCTGCTGCGCCATTTCCTCGAACATCCCGGGCGGGTCTTCTCGCGCCAGCAACTGCTCGAAACCGTCTGGCCGCACAGCGAGGAAATCGAGCTGCGCACCGTCGACGTCCACATCCGCCGCCTGCGGATGGCGCTAGGCGAACATGGCGGCGGGGACTTGGTGCGAACGGTGAGAAGTGCCGGCTACGCCCTGGACTCCGAAGGCGTCGCTTAGCCGAACCAAGCTACGCAACGCGTAGCGCCAACAAACTAAGCCGAAGGCGTACTATAAGGCGGCATCGGGATCGCCGCCGTTGCGTCGGCGATCGCCGTGTCCCACTGCTTCGACAAATGCGAGAAATAGGGATCGTCCCACCCGATCCTCTTATCGACGATCGGTTTGATGCTCCCCTGGCGCACCGCGATGATGTCGATCGGCAGCCCCACCGCCAAATTCGACCGCATCGTCGAATCGAAGCTGATCAGCGCGACCTTCATCGTCTCGTCCATGCTGGCATCGAACCGCACTCCGCGGTCGAGGATCGGCTTGCCATACTTCGCCTCGCCGATCTGGAGATAGGGCGTATCTGGCCCGCACTCGATCGAATTGCCTGCCGGATAGACCAGGAATAATCGGTACGGCTCGCCCCCGACCGACCCGCCGATCAGCAGCGTCGCATCGAAGTTGATGTCACCTTGCTCCAGGCTCTCCATCCCGTCGCGCGCCGCGCGCAACGCCCGCCCGACCGCCAGCGCCGCCTGGTAGATGCTCTTCACGCTATCCCAATGATCGACCTCCTCGGTCTCGGGATTGGGGCTTCCCTCCAGCATCCGGTGAAGCGCCCCCTGGGTCGTCGACAGGCTCCCCGCCGATGCCACCACGATCAGCCGGTCGGGGCCGTTGGCGACGACCCTCAGCTTGCGATAGCGCGAGATATTGTCGACCCCGGCATTGGTCCTGGTGTCGCCCATCATGATCAGCCCCTCGGCGACGAGGATCCCCACGCAATAGGTCATTGGCCGTTCTGTTCCTGGCTCTGCACTATTGTCCCCCCCGGCAGTGGCGAGGCCGCAGCATGAACCTCGACCACCATATGTTCGGCGCCCCCGCCGCGCCGCGCCCCGCGTACCGGCGCGGCATCGAGATAGTCCAGCCCAATCGCCACTCGCAAATAAGCGTCGGTCGCGCAAATCCCGTTGGCGGGATCGAACGCGACCCAGCCAAGGTCGGGCACATAGGCTTCGGCCCAGGCATGCGCCGCTTCCTGCTGGTCCGCGCCCGGTCGCGCCAGGTGACCCGACACATAGCGCGCCGGGATCTCGATCTCGCGCGCTGCAGTACAAAAGATCTGGGCGAAATCCTGGCATACGCCACTCGCCGCCGCGAGCGCCTCGGCCGCCGGAGTCGCGGTCCCTGTCGTTCCCGGCTGAAACTCCATCGCTCCGCGGATCGCTGTCATCAGCGCATGGCACGACGCCAGCACATCGTCATGCCGTGCCGCCTTGGCCAGCGCACCGATCGCCGCATCGCTGGTCGTCAGCACTGTAGGCCGCAGATAGACCATCGGCGGCAGCAATTCCTGCGCGCGGATCACCCCGGCACTGTCGCTGACATCGACCTCGCCATGAACGCTCAGCGTCAGCGCCGAAATCGATCCCTCGGCGTAGAACATCATCACCCGGTTGCCGAACGCATCCTGCGTCTCGCGCATCGTCCCGTCGACATCGGCATCGACCCGCCACGACCGCACATGCTGCGCATCATGGTCGCGCGGGCTCAGCCGCAGCGCCTGGACCACCGCGCTCGCTGGCATGGCGTAGGTATAGCTCGTGCGATGATCGACCCGGATGCGCATCAGAACAGATATTGCTCCATGATTGCGTGATCGAGCCGCAAATTATCGGCCAGGAAGGCCGTCGTATACTCGTGCAGTCCCGAGGCGAAGATCTGGTCCATCCGCCCCTTGTCGAACCGGTTGGCCAGCGCCACCGCCTGCCGATGCGCCGCCCCGCGCCGACCGCTGCGCATCGCCAGCTGATCGAGGTAGCGCGCGGCATCGTTCATGCACGCCGCCAGGCTGCGCGGCATCCTTTTGTTGAGAATCAGCAGGTCCGCCACCAGCCACGGCTTCACGCTCTCGCTATAGACATGGCGATAGGCGGTCAGCGCCGACACCGTCCGCAGGATCGTCGTCCACTGGAAATAATCCAGGCTTCCCCCGACCGGCTCGTCGCTCGGCAACAGCAAATTATACTTCACCTCGAGCAATCGCGCCGTATTGTCGGCCCGTTCGAGCACCGCGCCCAGCCGCAGGAACCAGTATGCCTGGTCGCGAAGCATCGTCCGGTGGGTCGCTCCGTCGAACGCCAGCGCCGATCCCTTGACCTGCTCGACCAGCCGCGAAATCGTCGTCGCCGCGCCGAGCTTGGGCCCGAATTTCTGCATCTCGAACCACGCCGAGTTGATCGCTTCCCACACTTCGACCGTCAGCGCGGTCCGCACCGCGCGGGCATTGGTCCTGGCTCGCTCGATGCAATTATACATCGACGACGGATTGTCGGGGTCGAGCGCGAGGAAATGCAGCGCGGTCTTCTCGCTCAGCTTGGGATATTTCTCGGCATAAAGGTTGCTCACCCCCGCCGCGACCAGTGCGCTCGTCCACGCGCTGACATCGCCGCCATAGTAAGAGGGCAGGGCGGCCAGCCTCAATGTCGCATCGGTCAGCCGCGCGATGAAATCGGCGCGCTCGACATAGCGCCCGGTCCAGAACAGATCGCCGGCGGTCCGGGAAAGCATCAGCCGTGCTCCCCCTCATCATCGACCACCCACGTATCCTTGGTGCCCCCGCCCTGGCTCGAATTGACCACCAGGGATCCCTCGCTCAGCGCCACGCGCGTTAGCCCCCCGGGCACGATCCGCGTGCCCTTCGCCCCGGTCAGCACGAATGGCCGCAAGTCGACATGGCGCGGCGCAACCCCGCTGTCGCAAAAGGTCGGGCAGGTCGACAGCGACAGCGTCGGCTGGGCGATGAACCCCTCGGGGTGCGCCTTGAGCTTGTCCGCAAACTCGGCCCGCTCGGCCGAGCTGGCATGCGGCCCGACCAGCATGCCATATCCGCCCGACCCGTCGACCTCCTTCACCACCAGCTCGGCGAGGTGATCGAGCGTGTAGGCCAGCGCCTCGGGCTCGCGGCACCGCCACGTCGGCACATTCTGCAGCAACGCCTCCTCGCCCATGTAAAAGCGAATGATCTCCGGCATATAGCTGTATATCGCCTTGTCGTCGGCAATCCCCGTGCCGACCGCATTGGCCAGCGTGAGGTTCCCCGCGGTCGACGCACTCATCAGCCCCGGCACGCCCAGCACCGACGTCGGCCGGAATGTCAGCGGATCGATATAGGCGTCGTCGACCCGCCGATAAAGCACGTCGATCCGCTGCGGGCCGTCCGTCGTCCGCATGAACAATTCATCGTCGCGAACCAGCAGGTCGCTCCCCTCGACCAGCTCGACGCCCAGCTTGTCGGCCAGGAAACTATGCTCGTAATAGGCTGAATTGTGGAACCCCGGGGTCAGCACCGCGACCACCGGCTCACGGTCGCAATTGGGCGGCGCGACCGACTGCAGCGTGTTGAGCAATATCTCGGGGTACGTCTCGACCGGCGCCACGCCATGTTTCGCGAACAGGTCGGGCAGCAACCGCATCATCACTTCGCGATTCTCGATCATGTACGACACCCCCGACGGGGTGCGGACATTATCCTCCAGCACGAAAAAATCGTCGGGCCCGGTGCGGACGATATCGATCCCGGCGATGTGGGTATAAATGCCGTGCGCCGGCTTGTGCCCCATCGCGGCGAGGCAAAATCCGGGATTGCGGAGCACCAGGTCCGCCGGGATGATCCCCGCCCGCAAAATCTCGCGCGGCCCGTAGATATCGTTCAAAAACGCATTGAGCGCCGTCACCCGCTGGACCAGTCCGCGCTCCAGTTTCGACCATTCGGCGCGCGACAATATGCGCGGCACGATGTCGAACGGGATCAGTCGCTCGTCGGCCTGCGCATCGCCATAGACGGCAAAGGTGATCCCGATGCGGCGAAAGAACAGCTCAGCCTGCTTGCACCGCGTCTCGAGATATTCGGGCGAACTCGTGGCCAGCCACTCGCGCACCGCAGCATAGGGATCCTGTCCCCCGTCCACGCCACCCGCAGGCCCCATTTCGTCATAAGCTATGGCGTCCATTCCCTGCAGCTTGCGAGGGCAAGCCACCAAGGGCAAGCGCTTTTCTGCCACGCGGCGCGAGATTATGGCGTCGCCATGACAGCCGGCTCTATAAAGTCGGATCCCCGCCCAGCGCGCGATACAGCGCGACCACACTTCGCGCGCGCACCAGCCGCGCCTGCGCCAGCGATCGCCGCGCCGCGTAAAGCGATCGCTGGGCGTCGAGGCTTTCGAGGAACGACGCCACCCCGCCGCGATAGCGGGCATCGGTCAGCATCGCCGCATCCCGCGCGGCGGCTTCCAGCGTCAGTTGCGCCCGAAGCTGGTCATCAATCGTCGATCGCCGCGCCAGCGCGTTGGCAACGTCGCGAAACGCCCCCTGCAACGTCTTCTGATAGGTTGCCAGCGTGCCCTCGCGGGTGGCGCGGACATAATCCAGATTGCCGCGATTGGTCCCGCCGAAGATCGGGATCGACACGCTCGGCGTAATCGCCGCGCTGAACGCCTTTGACGAAAACAGCCCGGCCAGCGACCCGCTCGCCAGCCCGGCAAGCCCGGTCAGCGAGATACGCGGGAAAAAGGCCGCGCGCGCCGCGCCGATCTGGGCATTGGCCGATCGCAGCCGATACTCCGCCTCGACCACGTCGGGCCGGCGAAGCAAGATCGAGCTGTCGAGCCCGGGTGAGGCGGCGCGTGCACTCGTCTCGACCGCCTCGATCGACGGCGGCAGGTCGGCGTCGACCACGGTCGATCCGGCCAGCAGGTCCAGCGCGTTGCGATCCTGCTGGACGATCGCTCCTAGATTGGCACGGTCGCTCTCAGCGGTCGCGCGCACTGTTTGCGCCTGCCGAAGGTCGGTTCGTGGCGCGATCCCGCCGTCGAGGCGCAACTTGGTCAGCGCCTCGCTCTTGCGCGCACTGACCACCGTGTCCTCCGCGATGGCCAGAAGCGATCGGTCGGTCGCCAGCGTGAACCACGCATCGGCAACATCGGCGACCATCGTCAGCTTCGTTGCCCGCGCCGCCGCCTCGGTCGCGAAATACGTATCGAGCGCGGCATTGGACAGGCTGCGCACCCGCCCGAACAGGTCGATCTCGAACGCCGATGCGCCAATGTCGACGCTGTAGTTGGTGTTCAGATCCTTCCCGCTCGAAGCGCCGGAAGTCGTGCCGGCCCCGCTGCCACCGCCCGAACTCGATCCCGAGTTTGATCCATACGGTGAATAGCGAACCGCGACATCGCCCCCGCCGGTCACCGTCGGCAGCTGTGCCGACCGCTGCACTCGATACAAGCCGCGCGCCGCAGCAATATTGGCCAGCGCCAGCCGCACGTCCTGGCTGTTCGCCAGCGCCTGCGCGATCACCCGTTCCAGGCGAGGATCGACGAACATGTCACGATGATCGAGGCTCGCCAGGCTACGCTCGCTTGCCAGCAGTGCCGGATCATGGACCGGCCAGCCTGCCGAAATTGCCGGCACGGGCGCGACATATTTGGGCTCCAGGCTGCACGCGGCCAACGTCAATATCAGCACCAGGCTCGTCACTCGCCGCATCACGGCCGCCCCTCCACCACGCCGGCATCGCGCTTGTGCCGCGGCCTCAGCCACGTCCGCACCAGCACGAAGAACAAGGGCACCAGGAAAATCGCGATCGCGGTCGCGGTCAGCATCCCCCCGACCACCGCCGTCCCGATCTCGACCCGGCTCTTGGCCCCCGCGCCAGTCGAGATCGCCAGCGGCACGACCCCGACGATGAACGCCAGGCTGGTCATGATGATCGGCCGCAGCCGCAGCCGCGCCGCCTCGATCGCCGCGTCGGCCGCGCTCTTGCCCTTGATCTCGGCCTGTTCGGCAAATTCGATGATCAGGATCGCATTCTTGGCCGACAGCCCCATCGTGGTCAGCAGGCCAACCTGGAAGAAGACGTCGTTCTGCAGTCCGCGCAGCCACACCGCCAGCGCCGCCCCGACCAGTCCGATCGGGATCACCAGCATCACCGCGAACGGGATCGACCAGCTTTCGTACAGCGCCGCCAGGCACAGAAACACGACGAGCAGCGACACCGAGTAAAGGAACGGCGCCTGGCTTCCGCTCAGCCGCTCCTGGTACGACAGGTCCGACCAGGCGATCGACGTCCCCGATATCTCCCCCGCCAGCGCGGCAATCCGCGCCATCGCGTCGCCCGAACTCTTGCCCTCGGCCGCCGATCCCTGGATCTGGTAGGACGGCGTTCCGTTAAATCGCGACAGCGACGACGGTGCCTGGCTCCACCCGGTCGTCGCGAACGCGGTGTAAGGCGCCATCGCCCCGCTCGTCCCGCGGACATACCATTGGCTCAGGTCCTCGGGGCGACTGCGGAACGGCGCATCACCCTGGACATAGACTCGCTTGACCCGCCCGCGATCAATGAAATCATTGACATAGGTCCCGCCCCACGCGGTCGCCAGCAGCTGGTCGGCGGCTTGCGACGTGATTCCCAGCGCTCCCAGTTTCTGGTCGTCGACCTTGACCGTCAGCGTCGGATTATCCTCCAGCGTGCCAAGCCTGACCGCGGTCAGCACCGGGTCGCCCTGCGCCGACCCGATCAGCCGGTCGCGTGCCGCCTTAAAGTCGGCCCGGCTCAGCCCGCCGGTATTGAGCAATTGCATCGTGAAGCCGTTGGACTGGCCCAGCCCGCGGATCGACGGCGGCGACAGGGCAAAGAATTCGGCGTCGCGCAACTGGCGGCCAAGCTCCATCGTCGCCTGCTTGGTGATCGCATCGGCGCTGGCCGTGCTCGCCGTGCGGTCGTCCCACGGCTTCAGCAGCAGGAAGCCGCGTCCGGCGTTCTGCCCCGACCCGCCGCCGCCACCCTGGCCCGAAACGGTGTAGACCGCGTCGACCGTGTCACCCATCTTGTCCCGAAAATACTTCTGTACCGTCGAAGCGACCGCTTCGGTGCGCGAAATTGTCGCTCCGGGGGGCAAGGTATACTGGATCTGCGCCCGCCCCTGATCCTCGACCGGCAGGAAGCTCGACGGCAGCGTCCACATCACCAGCCCCAGCACAAGGATGATCAGTCCATAGCCAACCAGCGCCCACCGCGGCTCCTCGATCGTCCGCCGCACCCGCTCGCGATACCGGTCCGACGTCCGCCCGAACCAGGCATTGAACCTGTTGCCATGATGGTGAAATCTGGCCGCCCATACCGTGTCCGAGCGTGTCGCCTCGCGCTTCAGCAAGGTCGCCGTCAGCGCCGGGGTCAGCACCAGCGCGACCACCACCGACAGCACCATCGACGACACGATGGTGACCGAGAACTGCCTGTAGATCACGCCCACCGACCCGCCGAAGAATGCCATCGGCAGGAACACCGCCGACAGCACCAGCGCAATCGCGATCAGCGCGGTGGTGATCTCGCCCATCGACTGAACCGTCGCGTCTCGCGGAGAGATGTCGGGGTTCTCCGCCATCACCCGCTCGACATTCTCGACCACTACGATCGCGTCGTCGACCAGCAGCCCGATCGACAGCACCATCCCGAACAGCGTCAGCGTGTTGATCGAAAAGCCGAAGGCGGCGAGGATCCCGAAGGTACCGAGCAGCACCACCGGTACCGCGATCGCTGGGATCAGCGTCGCCCGCCAGCTTTGCAGGAAGACGAACATCACGATCACGACCAGGATGATCGCCTCGAACAATGTCTTCTCGACCTCGTGGACCGACAGCTGGATGAACGTCGTCGAATCGATCGGAAAGCCGAAAGCATAGCCGTCGGGGAAGTCTTGGCTGCGGCGCTCGACCTCGGCCTTGACCAGCTCGGCGGTCTTGAGTGCGTCGGCGCCGGGCGCCAGCTGGACCGCGATTCCTGCGGCGGGATGGCCGTTGAAGCGGCTGACGATGGAGTAATTCTCCGCTCCCAGCTCGACCCGGGCGACATCGCCCAACAACACGCGCGCGCCATCGGCCTGGCTCTTGAGCACAATCTGGCGAAACTGGTCGGCTGTCGTCAGCCGCGACCGCGCCGTCACCGTCGCGGTCAGCATCTGGTCGGGGCCCGACGGCTGCGCCCCGATCTGCCCCGCCGCAACCTGGGCATTTTGCGCCTGGACCGCACTAACGACGTCGGACGGCATCAGCCCGACTCCGGCAAGCTTGGCCGGGTCGAGCCAGATCCGCATGGCATATTGCGATCCGAACACGCTGACGTCGCCGACCCCGGGGATTCGCCCGATCGGATCCTGAAGAGTCGACACCAGATAGTCGGACACATCGTTGTTGGTCGCCCGGTCGGTCTTGTCATAGACGGACACGATCAGCAGGAAGTCGCTGCTCGCCTTGGTCACCGTCACGCCCTGCTGCTGGACTGCTTGGGGAAGGCGAGCGAGCGCCTGCTGGACCTTGTTCTGGACCTGGACCTGGGCGATGTCGGGGTCGGTCCCCTTGGCAAAGGTCGCGGTCAGCGACGCCGATCCTGCCGAGCTGCTACTGCCGCTGAAATAGATTAGTCCGTCGATTCCGGTTAGCTGCTGCTCGATGATCTGGGTGACCGAACTTTCGACCGTGTCGGCCGAGGCGCCCGGGTAAGTTGCGCGCACGTTGATCGACGTCGGGGCGATGTCGGGATATTGTTCGACCGGCAGGCTGTACAGCGCGCCCGCCCCGGCCAGCATGATGACGATCGCGATGACCCAGGCGAAGATCGGCCGGTCGATGAAAACCCGGGAAATCATCCGCCGGCCGGGCCACTTCCACCCTTGCCGGCAGGCCTTGCGCGCGGCTTCGATCCCGCCGGGACCGGGACAATTGCCGTGTCGGGCCTGATCTTGCCGAGCCCCTCCACGATCACCCTGTCACCCGGGTTGAGACCAGCAGTCACCAGCCACTGGTCGCCCACCGTGCGGTCAGCGACGATCGTGCGCCGCACCGCCTTGTTGCCTGGCCCGACGACCAGCACCGTCGCCCGCCCCTGCGGATCGCGCGCCACCCCCGCCTGGGGTATCAGCATGGCGTCCGGGATCGACTGCTGGATGATCTTGGCGCGGACATACATGCCGGGCAGCAGCAGCCCCTGTGGATTGGGAAACTTCGCGCGAAGCGTCACCGATCCTGTTGCCGGATCGACCATCGCCTCGGCAAACTGCAGCGTCCCCGAAAAGCCGTAGGGCGTTCCGTCCTCCAGCGTCAGCTGGACCGAGGTTGCGGTGGGCACACTCCCGCCATGGCCGATCGACTGGCGCAGCTTGAGCAACTCGGCGCTCGATTGCTGGATATCGACAAACATCGGGTCGAGCCGCTGGATGGTGGTCAGCGCATCGGCCTGGTTGGCGGTTACCAAGCCCCCCGTCGTCACCAGCGATCGCCCGATCCGCCCGCTGATCGGGGCGGGTACGCGAGTGAAGCGCAGGTTGATCCGCGCTGCCTCCAATGTCGCTCGATTCTGCTGGACCGACGCCGCGCCCTGGCGAGCAGTGGCCGCCGCATCGGTATAATCCTGCTGGCTGATCGCCTGCATCTGCGCCAGCGGGCGATAGCGCGCAGCCTTGGCCGAAGCCGCTTGCCGCGCCGCCTCGGCACTGTTCAAATTGGCCTGTGCCTGCGCCGCCGTCGCCTGATAGACGCTCGGGTCGATCTGATAGAGTGTCTGCCCGGCACGGACGAGCGAGCCTTCGGTGAACATCCGCGCGCGGATTACGCCCGATACCTGCGGCCTGACCTCGGACGATTCAAAGGCCGACGTCCGACCCGACAGCAGGGTCGGAATCTCGACCGACTGGCGCTGGACGACGATGTAACCCGCCTCGGGGGTCGGCTTCTTGGGCGCATCCTTCTTGGTACACCCGCAAACGGCAAGCAGCAGGGCAAGCCCGATTGCAACCGGAATGCGCGGCCGGGAAGATGATGCTGCGGTGTGGCTGCTCAAATCGCGCTTACCCATGTCTCGCGATAAAGCCTACCCACCCCGGCCGCTTCGCATCCCGCCCCCAACCGGTGGCCCCGGGGGTAGGTTCCGCACGAGATTTGTGAAATCTTCATGACAGCTTACCCCCGTTACTCGGCTGGGGTCAGTGCCTGCGCCGCTTCAAGCCACGCCATCAGCGAACAGCGCAGAAGGTCGACTCCCGTAGAGCTGCCCGTCGCGGTCTTGTCGCCCAGCTGAAGCTCGACCTGGATGCGGATCTGGAGCGCGCTTTCTTCGGGCGAAAAGGTCGACACGACATTATAGGCAAGCAGCCGCGGCTCGATGCCGAGGATATGCCCCGCGGCAATGAACGCGGCGTCGAATGCGCCCGGCGCCTTGCCGATATCGGTCACTCTCCCGCGTACCGGGTGAAGCAGCTCGAGCCGCGCCACCGGCCAGACATTGTCCATCACCGGCGATCGAAGGTCGACCTTGCTCAGCGTCCAGCCGCCCTGGTTGCTCGTCATGGTCTTGTCCCCGTTGGCAGGAAGTGGCGCACCCAAGAGGATTCGAACCTCTGGCCTCTGCCTTCGGAGGGCAGCGCTCTATCCAGCTGAGCTATGGGTGCGTGCTGCCGATCGCTTAGCGTGAGGCAGGGCGGCGGGCAAGGCGAGTTGTCGCTCCCGGGGCGGTCGCCTAAGCCCGGGCGATGATCGACCGACCCAATTCCCCTGAACCGCTCGATGTCGTCATTGTCGGCGCCGGCCTTTCGGGGATCGGGGCTGCGGTTCACCTTCGGCGCAACCTGCCCGGCAAGCGTTTCGCCATCATCGAGGCGCGCGAGGCGATCGGCGGGACGTGGGACCTGTTCCGCTATCCCGGGGTGCGATCGGATTCGGACATGTCGACCCTGGGTTACAGCTTCAAGCCGTGGACCGACGCCCGCGCGATTGCCGACGGGCCGGCGATCCGCGACTATATCGAAGAGGCTGCACGCGAGCACAGTATCGTCCCCTATATCCGGTTCGGCCAGCGCCTCGTCGCGGCGCGCTGGTCAAGCGGGGAGGGGCGTTGGACACTCGAGATCGACCGCGGGGGTGAGCGGATTGAACTTGGCTGCTCCTTCCTCATGCTGTGCAGCGGCTATTACCGCTACGACCGTGGACACCGCCCGACCTGGCCGGGGGAAGAGCAGTTCGCGGGATCGATCGTCCATCCCCAGTTCTGGCCCGCCGACCTCGACGTTAGCGGCAAGCAAGTAATCGTCATCGGCAGCGGGGCGACGGCGGTGACCCTGGTCCCGGCCTTGGCCTCAATTGCGGCGCACGTAACGATGCTCCAGCGCTCGCCGAGCTATATCGTTGCGCGCCCCTCGGTCGACCGCATCGCCGCCCGGGCGCAGCGGTGGTTGCCGAAAGCCTTCGCTCACCGGTTCGTGCGGGCCAAGAATATCATCGCCGGGCAGCTTTTCTTCAGGCTCGCGCGGGCACGGCCGCAATGGATCGCGCGCAAGCTGATCGGCTTGGTCAAGCGCGAACTGGCCGACCGGTTCGTTCCCGCCGACTTCACTCCGCGCTATCGGCCGTGGGACCAGCGACTGTGCCTCGTCCCCGATGGCGATCTGTTCGCCGCCCTTCGCGCTGGGACGGCGAGTGTCACGACTGGCGAGGTGAACCGCTTCGGCGATCACTGCATCATATTGGCCGACGGCCGCCGTATGGATGCCGACGTGGTGGTGACCGCAACCGGGCTGGAGCTTCAGATCGGCGGCGGGGCGCGTTTCTTCGTCGATGGCGCTGTAATCGATCCCGCCCGCTGCCTCTCTTACAAGGGCGTGATGCTGAGCGGAGTGCCGAACCTTGGGCTGACTTTCGGCTACACTAATGCGTCGTGGACGTTGAAGGCCGACCTTACCAGCCAATGGATTTGCCGTTTGATCGCAACGATGGACCGGCGCGGCGCGACCATCGCTACGCCGCGTGTGGTGGGGGATGCTGGCGACGCGCCCTTGCTCGACTTCAGTTCAGGCTATGTCGCACGAGCGGCATCGACCTTGCCGCGGCAGGGCACTCGCCACCCGTGGCGGCTGCGCCAGAATTACCTGCGCGACCTGTTGATGTTGCGCCTCGGCCCGGTCGCCGACCGCGAGTTGTTGTTACGCTAGGAAATTGAGCAGGGGCCGGTGGAGGCTTTCCCGGGCGCGGCTGCCGACGATCATCCCGACATGACCTGCCGACACGGCGTGCCGCTCACCGGGCGGCGCACTGGCGGCGGGGACGATATGGTCGGCCTTGGCGGTGAAGTGGAGCGCGGGCACGGTGTCGGGCCGAATGATCGCGCCGCCGACCCGCCATTTTCCGTTGCCCGGCTGATTGTCGATGAATAGCGCTTCGATCAACTCGCGCGCCGCCGGGAGGGGCAGGGGCTCGCCGTCATTGGCCCAGTCTTCAAGCGTGACGAAGCGGGCAAGCGCGACGCTGCCCTCGGGCTCGTCAGCAAGGCGGGCGTATTTGGCGACGATACCGCGCGGATCGAGCGACCAGAAGGCCGCCTGGAGAACTTCGGTCGGAAGCACCCCGAGCGCCCGGGCGGTCGGTTCCGACTGTTGCCACAGCGCGCCCAGCGCCGTGCGCCCCTCGCGCGGATACTGATCGAAATCCCATGGTGCGGCGAGCGTCGCGACTCGCGTCACCGGGGCAAGGTTGGACGCAGCCAGCGCCATCGTCCCGCCAAGACAGTAACCCGCCAGCGCGACCGGCTCGCCAAGCGCCATTAGCAGCGGCATGAGCAACTGCTCGACATGGCCACCAAGATCGATTTCGGCGCGCGGTCCGGCGAAGCCCCAGTCGACCAGCAGGACTCGATGCTGACCAACCAGTGCCTCGGCCAACGACGCACCGGGAAGGTTGAGCACCAGCGGCGGATTGATCAGCGAGGGAATCAACACCACGGTCGAGCCATTGCCGCCAAGATCGCGCAGTGACGCGCCCCTGACGCTGGCGACCGCGGAGTGCCCCGGGGGCAGCGGGTCGCGCTTCGCTTCACCATAGCGCGCCAGCCCGGCCAGTGCTCGCCGCGCCAGCGCCGGATCGTCACGCGCCACATCCCCGACCAGCGACAAGAACAGCGGCAGCGGGCGCGGGGCATGTTTATGCTGCAAACCGTTCTGCAGCGGCGAAGCGATTTGTTGCAGCGCAACGTTCGGCGGTGCTAGTCTGTCGGTCATCTCACGGCGGAGCGTAGAACATGGGCAAGACTGGCGGCAAGGTGACGATCAAGAAGTACGCCAATCGGCGCCTCTACGACACCGAGAGTTCGAGCTATATCACCCTCGATCGGCTGGCGGCGATGATCCGCGAGGGACGCGAATTCGAAGTGCTCGATGCAAAATCGGGCGAGGACATCACGCACACTGTGCTGACGCAGATTATCGTCGACGAGGAATCGCGCGGATCGACCATGTTGCCGGTCAATTTCCTGCGCCAGCTGATCGGGTTGTACGGTGGCTCGATGCAGGGCGCGGTGCCATCCTATCTCGATGCCGCGATGGACGCCTTCAAGAGCAACCAGAATGCGATGCGCGACGCGATCACCGCCAATCCGCTCGCCGACCTTGCCAAGCGCAACATGGCGATGTTCGAGCAGGCGACTGCGGCGCTTCGCCCGGGAGCCGTCGGTGGTGCTGCGAGGGCTGCCGATCCGGCCGAAGGGGATCCGTCTGAAGTGGCGAAACTGCGCGCCGAACTGGCCGCGCTTCAGGCCAAGGTCGACAAGCTGGCGAGCTAAGGCTGGCACTTTTTCAACGCTCGTAAAAAAAGCGAATATCTGGTGCAAATTCCACTTGCACTATTGCCCGATCCGACTCATCTTCGTGGTGCCACTCAACACAGCGAAAGGAGGTGATCCGATGTCTCATGGTTCAGTTAAGAGGTCGGGTTCGTTCGTTCGGGGGACGCTGGCCTAACCGCCAGCTAGGGTCTCCCGGGCTGGAACACTCCGGCCGCTGACCATGTCGGGGGAGCTGCTACCATCGGGTGGCAGCTCCCTTTACTTATGTGGTCAGCGCTCCCGCGTGCTGCTGCGCGCTTGACGGAACCGTTTCGCACGTGAACCGTCTTGTCAGCGACACATTCAAGCGGAGGGCAGACATGGCCAAATCGACCACCAAATCGGGCAGCAGCAAAGGCAGCGGAGAAACCACGATCGACCGGCTGGCAAAAGCCGCGGTCAGTCGCGAGATGCTGGCCGCCGGATTGACTGCCGCCGCGGCCGCAATCGCCGCCAGCCCGACCGCCCGGCGTAAGATCCGGGACGCCGGAATGGACGCTGCCGACAGCGCCTCAAGCGCCGCGACCGCGGTGATGTCGAGCGCATCGAAGCTCGGCACGTTGATTGCGGAAGCGGTTGCTGACGCCGCCCAGCGCGTGCTGTCGGGCAAGTGGAGCGACGAGATTGGCGCAAGTGCATCGAGTGCCGCCCATTCGGTGATGAGTGCTGCCGCCAAGGCGACCGGCACTGCGGGCAAAAAGGCGCCCGCCAAGACATCGGCGAAGAAGGCCAGCACGGCCAAGCGCGCGACAGCGGCGAAGGCGCCCGCCAAGCCGCGCGCAAAGCCCGGCCCCAAGCCGAAGGTCGCGACCGCCGCTGCTGCGGCTCCGGCGTCAGCTAGGACGGCCAAGAACACCGCCAAGCCCGCGCCCAAGCCGCGCTCGGCGCCCAAGCGCGCTACCTCGACGGCTCGACGCGGGGCGGCTGCGCGCAAGCGGGCCTCGCCCAAGCCGCCCACGCCGAAGGGCGGCGGTGACGCGCCCAAGTCCTGATCTTGCAAGTGGCGCGGGGGATGCGGGCGTGGCATGAGCCGCGGCCATGACATCGCCTGACACCCCCGCCGCCCTACTTGCCGCGCCACTCGCCGTCATCATCCTCGCCGCCGGGCAGGGGACGCGGATGAAGTCGGCCACCCACAAGGTGCTTCACCCGATCGCGGGCAAGCCGATGCTGCTTCACCTGCTCGACACCGTCGCCGCGCTGTCCCCGGCGCGCGAGATCGTCGTCGTTGGCAAGGGTCGCGAGCAGGTCGAGGCCGCCGTCTTGCCGCGCGGAGTCAGGACCGCGTTTCAGGCCGACCAGCTCGGCACCGCGCACGCCGTCGCACAGGCGCTCCCCGCGCTCGACGGCTTCGACGGCAATGTGCTGATCCTCTACGGCGATACGCCCTTCGTCGGCGCCGATACGCTGCGTTCGATGATCGCCCGTCTCGGTGCCCCCGACGCGCCGGGGATCGTCGTCCTGACCCACACCCCACCCGACGCCGGCGCCTATGGACGGGTTATCCTGGGCGCCGGCGACCGCGTCGCGAAAATGGTCGAATATAAGGACGCCAGCCCCGCTGAACGTTCGGCCACTCTCTGCAACAGCGGCATGATGGCGCTGTCGGCCGCGAACTTGCGGCGCTGGATGCCGCTCGTCGGCAACGACAATGCGGCCAAGGAGTATTACCTTCCCGACCTCGTCACCGTGGCGGCCGGCGAAGGCATTGCGGCGGTCGCGGTCGAGGGCGCACCGATCGAGGCGATCGGGATCAACAGCCGCGCCGAACTCGCCGCCGCCGAAGCCGAGTGGCAGCAACGCCGCCGCGCCGAGATGATGGCGGCCGGCGTGACCCTCATCGACGCACCAAGCGTCTGGCTCGCCGCCGACACCGTCATCGCCGCCGATGTCACGATCGAGCCCAACGTCTTCTTCGGCCCCGGCGTCACCATCGCCAGCGGCGCCACGATCCGCGGCTTCAGCCATATCGAGGGCGCTACCATCGGCGCAAATTGCGAAGTCGGCCCCTTCGCCCGCCTCCGCCCCGGTGCCGTCATGGACGAGGGCGCCAAGGTCGGCAATTTCGTCGAGATGAAGAAAGCGCGGCTCGGCCCGGGCGCCAAGGCCAATCACCTGACCTATCTCGGCGACGCGGACGTCGGGGCAAAGGCCAACATCGGCGCGGGCACGATCACCTGCAATTATGACGGCTATTTCAAATACCGAACCGTGATCGGCGAAGGTGCGTTCATCGGCTCGAACAGCGCACTGGTCGCTCCGGTGACGATCGGTGCCGGCGCGATCGTCGGCGCGGGCAGCGTGGTGACGAAAGACGTCGAGCCCGACGCACTGGGCATTGCGCGGCCTGAGCAGAAGGGCCTTGCGGGCTGGGCCAAGCGTTTTCGTGGTCGCCAGACCGCCAAGAAGGAAATATCGTAAATGTGTGGAATCGTTGCGATCGTCGGCAAGTTATCCGTCGCCGAACGCCTGTTCGCCGGGCTCAAGCGGCTTGAATATCGCGGCTATGATTCGGCCGGTATCTGCACCGTCGTCGACGGCCAGTTCGAGCGCCGCCGCGCCGAGGGCAAGCTGGAGCACCTCCGCGGTGCGCTCGATGCAGAACCGCTCGCCGGCAATGTCGGCATCGCCCACACCCGCTGGGCAACCCATGGCAAGCCGACCGTCAGCAACGCGCACCCGCACATTGTCGGCCCGGTCGCGCTGGTCCACAACGGCATCATCGAGAATTTCAAACTGCTCCGCGACGAGCTGCTCGCCGAGGGGCGCGAGTTCACGTCGGAGACCGACAGCGAGGTCGTCGCGCACCTCGTCGCGCGCGAAGTCGAAGGTGGCGCCGACCCCGCAACCGCCGTCGCCACTGTCCTCCCGCGTCTGATCGGGGCGTTCGCGATCAGCTTCCTGTTCCGCGATTATCCCGACCTGATCATCGGCGCACGGATGGGGGCGCCGCTGACGGTTGGCTATGGTGATGGCGAAAACTACCTCGGTTCGGACGCGCTCGCGCTGGCGCCCCTGACCCAGCGCATCGCCTATCTCGACGAGGGCGACTGGGTCGTCGCGACGCGGGACAATGTGCAAATTTATGATCGCGACAACCAGCCAGTGACTCGCGAAATCGTTCAGTCGGGCGCCACTGCCGAGGAGATCAGCAAGGGCAATTACCCGCATTTCATGCTGAAGGAGATTTTCGAGCAGCCCCTCGTCGTCGCCCAGACCCTCCAATCCTATGTCCGCGCGTTCGACGGCGAAGTCACCATGCCCGACACCAGCCTCGACCTGGCGGGCATCAAGCGCGTCACGATCGTCGCCTGCGGAACGAGCTATTACGCCGGAATGGTCGCCAAATACTGGTTCGAGCAGTTCGCCCGCGTCCCCGTCGACCTCGATTTCGCGAGCGAGTTCCGCTATCGCGAACCCGTCCTCGAAGCCGGCGGCCTGGCGCTGTTCATCAGCCAATCGGGCGAGACCGCCGACACGCTGGCCGCACTCCGCTACGCCCGCGAGCACGGACAGGTCATCGCCGTCGTCGTCAACGTGCCCACCAGTTCGATGGCGCGCGAGGCCGACCTGCTCCTGCCCACCCGCGCCGGGCCAGAAATCGGCGTCGCCTCGACCAAGGCCTTCTCGTGCCAGCTGGCGGTGCTCGCCGCTTTCAGTGCCAACCTCGCCCGCGCCCGCGGCCACCTTACCCGCGAGGAAGAACGCGAGCTCGTCACCCACCTCAACGAAGCCCCCGCCGCGATCAACGAGGCGCTTGGCCATGACGAGGAAATCGCCGCCATGGCGCACCTCGTCGCCCCGGCACGCGACGTGCTCTACCTCGGGCGTGGGCCCGACTATCCGATGGCGCTCGAGGGCGCGCTTAAATTGAAGGAAATCAGCTACATCCACGCCGAAGGCTATGCTGCCGGCGAGATGAAGCATGGCCCGATCGCGCTGATCGACGAGCATGTCCCGGTGATCGTCCTCGCGCCGTCAGGGCCGCTGTTCGAAAAGACCGTCAGCAACATGCAGGAGGTCCGCGCGCGCGGCGGCCAGATCATCCTAATCTCCGACGCCGAGGGGATCGCCGAGGCCGGGGAGGGCACGATCGCGACGATCACCATGCCCAAGGTCCACCCCCTCATCGCGCCGCTGGTCTACGCCGTCCCGGTTCAACTGCTCGCCTATCATGTCGCTGTCGCCAAAGGCACCGACGTCGACCAGCCGCGCAACCTGGCGAAGTCGGTCACGGTGGAATGAGCCTTGCCGGCGCCTGCCATTGCGGCCGTGTCACGATCGAGCTTGATCGCCCGCCCGAATATCTGAACGACTGCAACTGCACATTGTGCGTCACGCGCGGCGGGCTGTGGGGCTACTTTCGACCCGACGAAGTGCGGATCGACGGGGATACCACCGCTTACCGGCGCAGAGACCTGGCCGAAACCGCGCTCGCCCTTCATTTCTGCGGAAAGTGTGGATCGCCGACCCACTGGGTTGCATTGCCCGAATATGTCGCCCGCCATGGCGGCGGCGACCGGATGGGCGTCAACATGAAACTGTTTGCACGCGACGCGCTGTCGGGCATCGAATGCCGTTTTCCCGACGGCTTGCGGTGGGACGAATCTAGCGAGTGCGGCGTTGTTCGACCGTCGGAGATCATGCCATGACCCACGCCCTTCCCGATGCCAACGCCCCCGCCGCACCTGTCATCAGCTTCGACGACTTTCTCAAGGTCGACATCCGCGTCGGCACGATTGTGGCGGCCCACCCTTTCCCCGAGGCGCGCAACCCGGCGTGGAAGCTCGAGATCGACTTCGGCCCCGCCATCGGCATCAAGAAATCGAGTGCCCAGATCGTCGAGCACTACAGCCCCGACACGCTCATCGGCCGCCAGGTCGCGGCAGTCGTCAATTTCCCCCCGCGCCAGATCGGCAAGGCCATGTCCGAAGTCCTCACCGTCGGCTTTCCCGATGCCGCCGGGGCAGTGGTGCTGTTCGCTCCCGACCAGCCCGTGGCCAACGGCGCGCGGCTATTCTGACTGGACGGCGGGCGACGAGGCGCTAATCCCCTCGCATGCACCGCCCGCTCCGCCTTCGCATCGATACTGCAGCGCTTGCCGCCAATTGGCGCTGGCTGGCGGACCGCTCGGGCACGGCCTGCGGAGCGGCGGTCAAGGCCGATGGCTATGGCATTGGCTCACGGCTGGCGGTCGACACGTTGGTCACCGCCGGCTGCCGCGATTTCTTCGTCGCAACATGGGACGAGGCCGATCGGCTCGGTCCGCTGCCGGAGGACGCATCGGTCAGCATTCTTCACGGCGTTGGCCCCGACGACATCTCCGCTGCCCTGGCGAGCACGGCGCGCCCGGTGCTATCATCGATCGAGCAGGTCGCCCGGTGGAAGCAGGTCGCACCCGGCCGGACCTGCGACCTGATGGTCGATACCGGCATGAACCGTCTCGGCCTCCGCCCCGAACAATTGGCCGCCGCCGATGGCCTCCACATCGACACGCTGATGAGCCACCTCGCCTGCGCCGATCAGGATCACCCCCTCAACGACACCCAGCTGGCCCGCTTCCAGGGCATCGCAGCGGCAATCCCGGCACGCCGCGCAAGCCTCGCCAATTCGGCCGGCATCTGTCTCGGTCGCGACTATAGCTTCGACCTCGTTCGCCCAGGGCTAGCACTGTACGGCGGCAGTCCGCGCGCCGAGGCTGTCGGCCACATCGCACAGGTTGCCTTCCCCCAGGCGCAAATTGTCCAGCGGCGGATCGTGCCAGCGGGCGAAAGCATCGGCTATGGCGCGACCTTCGTGGCCGCCGCCGAGACTCAGGTCGCGATCCTCAACCTGGGCTATGCCGATGGCTATTGGCGCGGCTTTTCAGGGACCGGGTCGGCAACCCATGACGGTGCAACCCTGCCAATTGTCGGGCGCGTGTCGATGGACCTCATCGCGATCGATTGCGGCGCTGCCCCGGCCTTGCGCGAAGGCGACTGGGTCGACATCGCCTACGACCTCCCGACTGCCTCGGCTGCCAGCGGCATGTCGCAGTATGAGCTGCTGACCGGGCTAGGCGGCCGCTTCGACCGCGACTGAGGCGCTCGCTTTCGGAGCAGGCGTCTTCGGCTTGTACGGACAAAGATCCTCAACCGGGCAGCGCCAACACTCGGGTTTGCGCGCCTTGCAGATATAACGCCCGTGGAGGATCAGCCACATATGGGCATGTCGCAGAAACGGTCCGGGCGTCGCTTTCATCAGCTTTAATTCAACCGCTAGCGGCGTCTTTCCCGGCGCGAGCTTCGTCCGGTTGGCAACCCTGAACAAATGCGTGTCGACCGCGATCGTCGGCTCGCCAAAGGCCGTGTTAAGCACGACATTGGCAGTCTTTCGCCCGACCCCGGGCAGCGTTTCCAGACTCGCCCGGTCGCGCGGTACTTCGCCTTCGAACCGCTCGATCAAAATCTCCGACAGGGCGATGACATGCTTCGCCTTGGTGTTGAACAACCCGATCGTCCTGATGAAGCCGCGCACCCCTTCCTCGCCCAGCTCGAGCATCGCCTGCGGCGTATTTGCCACCGCGAACAATTGCCGGGTCGCAATATTTACACTGACGTCGGTTGCCTGTGCCGACAGCGCCACAGCGATCAGCAGCGTGTAAGGCGTCGTCCACTCCAGCTCGCCCTCGGGCTCGGGGTTGAGCTCGGCCAGCCGCCGGTAAAATTCGAACACGTCCGCCTTGTTCATGATGCGGCGACGACGTCCGCCATCGAATAAAGTCCGGCCGGCTTGCCATGCAGGAACCGCGCCGCCGCAATCGCACCGCGCGCAAAGATCGCCCGGCTCTCGGCCCGGTGCGACAGGATCAGTCTCTCCTGCGGCCCGGCGAAAATCACGTCATGGTCCCCCGCCACCGTCCCGCCGCGAAGGCTCGCAAAGCCGATATTGCCTGCGACTCGCACCAGCCCGGTCCCGTCCCGCCCGCGCTCGCTATGCTCGGCCAGGCTCACCCCGCGCCCCGCCGCTGCCGCCTCGCCCAGCGCCAGCGCAGTCCCCGACGGCGCATCGGCTTTGCGCGCATGGTGCATTTCGACGATCTCGATATCCCACGCCGTGCCCAGCACCCGCGCCGCGCGCTCGGTAAGATCGCTCATCAGCGCCACCCCGAGCGAGGTATTGGCCGCGCGCAACACCGCCACTTGTCGCGCCGCCTCAGCGATATCGGCATCGCCGCCCGCGTCGAGTCCGGTGGTTCCGATCAGCAACGGGGTCCCGGACGCCACCGCCCGCGCCAAGCTTCCGCGCAGCGCTTCGGGGGCCGAAAAATCGACCAGCACGTCGCCATCGTCGGCAATCCGCACCGCGCCATCCTCGGCCGCGGCGTCGGTGATCGCCCGGCCCATCCGGCCGTTCGGGGCGGTAAGGGCGATGGTCAGCGGCAAATTGCTCATCGCCGCTTCATGGGGCGAAGTGGGGAGCGGTGCAACGCCGCCCCCCATCGATCACGCCATTCTATTTGCGCCAGACCTGCTCCTGCAACAGGATGGATCCGACGCGATGGCGATATTTCGCGCGCTCGCCGCTGCCTGCTTCCATCGCCCGGTCGGTCGTCGCCAGATAGGCGTTGAGCGCCGCGTTACGCGCCTCGCCCTCGGCGTTGGTCGGCATATGGTCGAACATCGTCACCAGCACGACATCGGCCTCGTCGACGCGGGGGTTGACGTTGTCGAGGATCTTGTAGCCCTTGATATAGCCCTTGGAGACTTGCCAATCCATCTGCTTGCGCCACGCCCCGGCGAGGTAATCGGCATAGTCGCCGGCGTGGCCGTCATCGATCTTGATCCGGCTCATCACCCAGTAATCGCCATTCTTTAGCGGCATTTCCTGTGCCGCTACCGGCATCGCAAGACTGAACGCCACCGCACCAAGCGCGGCCAATGCAAACTTGTTCATTGCACCATCTCCCCCTGTCGTGGGCGGGATGCCCACATCAGCTCTTCCAGGGGAACGGCGTCGGCACCGGCCGAACGCCGATACAGGGCGTCGTTCCGGGGCCGGATTAACCATGACGCCCCGAGTCGCTCCTAACACAAATTAACATCGTCCGCTGCCGATGCGGCCTCTGCCGCGCCTTGCTCCTGCCTGACCATTGCGTTTGGAACCGGTTCATCGGCCATCGCTTATACCCGGCAACAGGGTGGGAAACGGACGAGATGAAGCAGCCTCGCCCCACATTTGGAGTATGAACCATGCGTAAGATGATCTTGACCGCGATGCTGGCCGCGACTGCCGCACTTCCGACCATGGCGAGCGCGCAAGACGCGCAGCGCATGGATCGGCGCCACGAAATCCGCGAGGATCGCCGCGATCTTCGCCATGACCGTCGTGAGCTTCAGCGTGACCGCCGTGATTATCAGCGCAATCGCGTCGCCTACGTCTCGCCTTATCGCGGCTGGCGCTATCAGCCGGTGACGTCGGGTTATCAACTGCGCCCGGCCTTTTACGGCCAGCGTTACTGGGTCAACGACTATGGCCGCTACAACGTCGCCGCGCCGCGCCCGAACCTTCGCTGGGTGCGCTATGGCAACGACTTGCTGCTGGTCAACGTCCGCAGCGGCCGCGTCTTCCAGGTGCGCCACAACGTCGCTGGTAACCGCTGAGCAACACGGAAAAACGGCCCGGCGCGAGTCCTCCTCGCGCCGGGCTTTTCTATGCGCCCAGCCGTTCCTGCAGCGCCATCGCCGCCGACGGTGCTCTCACCTTCGCGCCGTTGATCAGGAACAGATAGCCATCGCGCCCGGCCTCGCCCCACGCCCGCGCCATGCTTGCGAACCGGTCGAGATCGCCCTCGTCATACCCCGTCGCAATCGTCTCGCGCATCCGCTGCAGCCTCGCGTAGCGGAAGCTCGCGGTGTCGGCATCGATGCACGGAAACTCGTCGTCATCACCAAACACCACCGCCACATCATGGTCGCGGCACAGCTCGAAAAACGCCGGATCGCGGAAACTCTCGTGGCGCGGCTCGATCACATGGCGAAGCGTCACTCCGTCATGCCGCGCGGGCAGCAGCCTTAGGAACGCCGCCATATCCTCGCGCTCGAACCTGCGCCGCGCCGCCAGCATCCACAGCAACGGCCCAAGCTTGTCGCCAAGCAGACTCATCCCTTGTGCGAGAAACTGCCCGATCCCCTCACCGGCATCGGCCAGCCTCGGCCGGGTCACGCAATAGCGCGAGCCCTTGATCGCAAACTGGAAGCCGTCGGGCACGGCCCCCGCCCATTTGGCCCAGCTCGCCCGAGACTGGCGACCATAGAAGGTCGCGTTGATCTCGATCGCTCCGAACGTCGCCGCGGCAAATTCAAGCTCGCGGCGATGGGGCAACCCCACAGGATAAAACACCCCGCGCCACGGCTCGTAAGTCCAGCCGCCGATACCGATGCGGACGATGCCCTTGGTCATGGCGCAAACCTAACGCCGCGCCGCGCCTCAAGCCAGCGGCATGAACCGCGCGATGATGTCCCGCGCCAGTCGGGCCGGGCGCTTCGATACCGCGTCGAGGCAGCACCAGCTGCTCTTCACTTCGGCGATCACGTCCTCGCCGCGCATGATCAGCGTCGTGAACGCGGCGCGCGCGCCTTCGACCTTTTCGGCGATGACGTCGGCCACCACCAGGTCGTCGAGGAAGGCCGGGCGGCGATATTTAATCTCGTGGCTCAGCGCGACCCACAAATGGCGGGCGACCGCCTCGGGAGGCGCGATCGTCTCCCAATAACGGACGACGGCTTCCTGCACCCACTTCAGATACACGCTGTTGTTGACGTGCCCCATATGGTCGATGTCGGCCGGCAAGATGCCGATTTTGTGATGATAGGGGACGCTGGTCATGCCCGCGACTCTCGGCGCTACTGACAGGAATGTCAATGATTTATGGCCGGATTGTGGCACAGAAACCGTTACTTATGCCAGCTTGCGGCGGCGCTCGCCGATCCCCTGGTTGAACAGCGGCGGGAAGGCCGACAGCTGCCCGATCGCCGGCCGCCCGATCAGATAGCCCTGCGCCAGCCGCACCCCCAGCCCGCGCAGCATGGTCAGCTCCCCGTCGGTCTCGACCCCCTCGGCGATCAATCCCATCCGCAGCCGCCGAGCAAGCCCGACCAGCGCCTCCACGATCGCCTGCTTCGCCGGGCTATTATCAATCTCGCGGATGATCTTCATGTCGACCTTGATCAGGTCGGTCTGGACTTCCGCCAGCAAACCGAGCCCCGAATGGCCGACCCCGAAATCGTCGATCGCGGTGGTGAAGCCAAGCTCGTGATAGGTGCGGATGATGCCGCGTAGATGCTCGACGCTCGACAGGTCCGCCGCCCCGAATTCGAACATCAGCCGCTCGCTCGGAAAGCCCACTTCGCGCGCCGTGCGCAGCGTCAGCTGGATATCCTCGTGCGGGCTTTGAATCGCGGTCGGCATGAAGTTGATCGACAGTTTGGCGCGCGTGTTGAGGATCCCCGCTTCCACCGCGCCGCGGATTGCATTGACCCGGCACGCTTGGTCGAACTCGCGGCGGTTGTCGTCACCGATCCACGAGAGGACTTCGCCCGCCGACTGCCCGCCCGCGCCGCGCACCAGCGCTTCATAGGCGAACACTTCGCCCGACACGATGTCGACGATCGGCTGGAAAGCAGCGCAAATCCGCGCCTCGAGCGGGTGGCGATCGCGCGAGCGCAGCGGATTTTTCAAGGGCGGCAGGCCGAGCATCGGCGCAGGCTAGGGACGAAGGCCTTAACGACCTGTTATGTTGCCCGCGAACCCGGAGCAAATTTGATGTGCAAACCCGACAATATCGTCATCCTCACCGGCGCCGGCATCTCGGCCGAAAGCGGAGTCGCCACCTTCCGCGCCGCCGACGGGCTGTGGGAAGGGCACAAGGTCGAAGCCGTCGCCACTCCAGAAGGCTTTGCCGCCGACCCCGCGCTGGTCCACGCTTTCTACGACGCGCGGCGAGCACGGCTAGACGAGGTAGTTCCAAATGCCGCCCACGAGGCGCTGGCGCTGCTCGATGCCGAATGGCCGGGCGAGCTGCTGATCGTGACCCAGAATGTCGATGACTTGCACGAGCGCGCCGGGGCGCAAAGGCTGGTGCACATGCACGGCGAATTGCTCAAGGCGTGGTGCCTTGCCTGCGACTCGCGCGTCCCATGGACCGGCTCGATGAGCGAGGCCGCAATCTGCCCCGCCTGCGCCGCCCCCGGCCGGCTGCGCCCCGACATCGTCTGGTTCGGCGAAATGCCCTACGACATGGACCGTATCGAAGCCGCGCTTCGCAACGCCGACCTGTTCGTTTCGATCGGCACCTCGGGCGCGGTTTATCCCGCCGCGGGCTATGTCCAGACCGCGAAATATTGCGGCGCCCACACCGTCGAGATCAACCTCGAACCTAGCCAAGGCAGCATCTTTTTCGACGAGGTTCGCCTTGGCAAGGCGGGGGTCGAAGTACCGAAGTGGGTGGAGGAGATGCTGGCCTGACCCTCCCCATGGAGCATGGCGAAAAGAGCCTCAGTCCGCCCATTCCAGCCCGATATCCTTGTACAATCCCCGGTCCTCGTCCCATTTGGGATTGACCTTCACGTGCAGGAACAGATGGACCTTGCGGCCCAGCTGGTCGGCAATCGCCTCCCTTGCCGCCTGGCCGATCTTCTTCAACTGCGCGCCGCCCTTGCCCAGCACGATCGCCTTCTGGCTGTCGCGTTCGACCAATATCTGCTGGTGAATGACGGTCGACCCGTCCTTGCGATCCTCCCATTTCTCGGTCTCGACGGCGCTGGCATAGGGCAGCTCGGCATGAAGCTGCAGGTACAACTGCTCGCGAGTAATCTCCGCCGCGACCATCCGGTCGGTCGCGTCGCTCAGCTGGTCCGCCGGATAATGCCACGGTCCCTCGGGCATTGCGGCGGCCAGATAGGCCTTCAAGTCGGCCACTCCGTCGCCGTTCGACGCCGCGATCATGAACACCGCTTCGGGCTTCAGCCGTGATGACAAATCCTGCGCCAGCGTCAGCAGCGCGTCCTTCTTGGCGATATCGACCTTGTTGAGCACCAGCACGAGCGGCTCGGTCCGCCCCTCGACCCCTGACAGCGCTGCCTCGACCCGCGCGCCGACCTTGGCCGCGGCATCGATCACCAGCAATGTCCGGTCGGCATCCTCGGCGCCTTCCCACGCGGCGGCGACCATTGCCCGGTCCAATCGCCGGTGGGGCTCGAAAATGCCGGGCGTGTCCACCAATATGAGCTGCGCTTCACCCTCGATCGCAATTCCCATCAGCCGCGCGCGCGTGGTCTGCGCCTTGGGACTGACGATCGCGACCTTCTCGCCGACCAGTGCATTGACCAGCGTCGACTTGCCCGCATTGGGCGCGCCCAGGATGGCGATCAGCCCGCATTTCTGGGTCATTTTTTCATCTTTTCCAATAGGATCGCAGCTGCCGCGGTTTCGGCTTCCTGCTTGCTTGTGCCTTCGGCCTCGGCCTCGCCGCCGCGCGCTACGCTGACCTTGACGCGAAAGGTCGGGGCATGATGCGCGCCGACCCGGGCGATCAGTTCATAGGTCGGGGTGCCCAGGTTACGCGCCGCAGCCACTTCCTGGAGGCCCGACTTGGGATGGACCGGGGCACCGCGCTGTTCGTCGAGGTAGGGCGCCCAATGCGCGCGGACAAAGGCGTCGGCGGCGGGCTGCCCCTGATCGAGGTAGAGCGCCCCCAGCAGCGCCTCGACGACGTCGCCGATGACATTGTCGCTCATGTTGGCGCGGTCGTCGCGGGCCTGCTTGCCAAGCCTGATGTGCGCCGGAAGCCCGATCGTCCGACCGATCTCGCCGCACGTCTCGCGCGCCACCAGCACATTGTAACGGCGTGACAATTTGCCTTCGGGTTCGCTCGGGAAGCGTTCGTACAGCCATGCCGCGATGGCCAGCCCAAGCACCCGGTCGCCGAGGAACTCGAGCCGCTCATAAGTCTCGCCCGCCGAACTGCTGCCATGGGTCATCGCCCGCGCAAACAGGGCGGGGTCCCTGGGCTGAGTCCCGATCAGCGTGGCGACAAAGGTATCGATCGCGCTCAATAGCCATGGCCCATGCGGTCGGTCCTGAGCGCGCTGAACCAGGTCCAGGGCTTGACCCATGACGCGCTGCCGTCGGTCGACCAGAAGATGAAGCCGACTTTCCCGACCAGGTGATCGACGGGCACAAAACCCGCTCCCCCGATGCTCGGCGAAAAGCGGCTGTCCTCGCTGTCGTCGCGATTGTCGCCCATCATGAACACCGTATCGGCGGGCACCGTTACGGGTCCGAAATGATCCGCGGACGTGTCGCTTTGATCCAGAGTCACGAACTTTTTGCCCGACGGCAATTTTTCCATGTAGGCTGGGTAGTTGCAAGCCTCGACACCGTGTCCAAGCGTCTGCACTTGCGGTGCCATTCCGATCGTCCGGCACGGGCTGTTGGCGCTCACCCTGATCGCCGCATCGGCCACCCTGACCCGCTCGACCGGCTTGCCGTTGAGGATCACCACCCCATTGTCCACCGCGACCGTATCTCCCGGCAGTCCGATCACTCGCTTGACCCAGCTCTCCTGCTCGCGCCCTGGCGGCTTGAACACCACCACGTCGCCCCGCTCGGGAAGCGACCCTAGGACCCGCCCCCCGATCGGCGGGAACTGCCACAGGAAACTATAGCGCGAATAGCCGTACGACCATTTCTCGACGAACAGATAATCGCCGATCGCCATTGTCGGCTGCATCGATCCAGAGGGAATAAAGAAGGGCTCGAGCAGCAGGCAGCGCAGCACCCAGGCGATGATCGCAAAGCGCAGCAGGCTGCCCAGGAAGCTTGGCTTTTTACTCTTGGTCTGGGGGACGGGAAGCGAAGCAGTGGCCATGCCCGGTCCTTGCTGGCGAGACCGCCAAGGTCAAGGCACGAAGGTTTGAAATCGCGTTCAGGGGCATGGCAATATCGCCCGGCCGCGCCTAGACGCGAGCGCATGGACAATGGTGATTGGGGCCCGATCGACGGGCATGAGGTCGAGCCACTCGACGTGCTGTTCGCGAAGGATCCGGGGCGGACCGAGCGTCTTTCGCTGGGGCTCGGCGGGATCTGGTTCGACTGGTCGAAACTCCCTCTCGACGAAATTCTGGTCGGCAAGTTCGAGGCGCTGGCCGAAGCGCGCGGATTCGCTGCCACTCGCGAGGCGCTGTTCACCGGCGGGATCGTCAACCCCAGCGAAGGCCGTCCTGCCGGCCACGTCGCCGAACGCGGATCGGGATCTGCCGAGGCCAATGCTGCCGCGGCGGCGACCCACGTCCGGATGCGCGCGCTTGTCGACGCGATCGAGGCGGGGGCATTCGGCGATGTCACCGGAGTGCTCCACATCGGCATCGGCGGGTCAGCGCTCGGGCCCGACCTGGTAATCGATGCGCTCGGCCGCGAAGGCTCGCGCTACGACGTCCGCATCCTGTCGAACATCGACGGCCAGGCGTTCGAGGATGCCGTCGCCGGGCTCGACCCTCACACCACATTGGTTGCCGCTGTCTCCAAGACCTTTACCACGATCGAGACGCTGACCAATGTCTCGGCGGCGCTCGGCTGGCTATCGGACGCCGGTGTCGAGGACCCGTTCGGGCGCTTGATCGCGATCACCGCGGCGCCAGAAGCAGCGGTCGAATTTGGCGTGGATTCGACACGTGTGCTGCCCTTCGCGGAGGCCGTCGGGGGACGTTATTCGTTATGGTCGACAGTCGGCTTCTCGATCGCGCTGGCGCTCGGATGGCCGGCATTCGAAGAACTGCTCGAAGGGGCATCCGAGGTCGACCGCCATTTTCGTTTTGCCGATGGCCGCGCGAATGTGCCGCTGATGGCGGCGTTCGGCGACCTCACCATCACGCAATTGCTGGGATGCGAAACACGGGCTGTATTCGCGTATGACGAGCGGCTCCGGTTGCTCCCGTCCTATCTCCAGCAACTCGAAATGGAATCGAACGGAAAATTGGTCACGACCGATGGTGAGCCGGTCGGCCGTCGCACCGCTCCGGTTACCTGGGGCGGGGTTGGCACCGATGCCCAGCACGCAGTTTTCCAGTTGCTTCATCAGGGCAGCGTCGTCTCGCCCGTTGAGTTTGTGGCGGTGATCGAACATGAGGATGGGCAGGACGATACGCACCACCGCCAGCTGCTGCTAAATGCCTTTGCGCAAGGCGCGGCGCTGATGACCGGGCGAACGAGTGACGACGGTGCGCGGGCCTATCCAGGAAATCGACCCTCGGCAACGATCCTGCTCGATCGGCTCGATCCACGCACGCTTGGAGCGTTGCTGGCTTTTTACGAACACCGTGTCCTTGCCAATGCAGTTCTTTTGGGGATCAACCCGTTCGACCAATTTGGCGTCGAATTAGGCAAGGAAATGGCGCGGGCGATCGATGACCCGGCCGAGCGTGATCGGTTCGATCCTTCGACCCGGGCGCTGATCGAAAGGGCCGGGCTGTGAGCAGATATGATTATGACCTGTTCGTCATCGGAGCCGGGTCGGGCGGGGTGCGGGCATCGCGCGTGTCGGCAGCGCATGGTGCTCGGGTGGCAGTGGCCGAGGAGTATCGGGTCGGGGGGACGTGCGTTATCCGCGGCTGCGTTCCCAAGAAATTGCTCGTCTATGGCGCCCATTTTGCCGAGGATCTGAACGATGCGGCAATGTTCGGTTGGGACGTTCCGACCAAACGCTTCGACTGGCCGATCCTTCGCGATCACGTCCAGGCCGAAGTAAAGCGGCTCGAAGGGCTTTATAACGAGACTCTCAAGAGCAACAAGGTCGAGACGTTCCTGGAGCGTGCCACCATCACTGGCCCCAATGAGGTCCGGCTTGCGTCGGGAAGCACGCTCAGCGCCGGGAAGATACTGATCGCTACAGGCGCGCGGCCGTTCTTGCCCGAGATCCCCGGGATCGAGCACGCCATTACGTCGAACGAAGTCTTCCACTTAAAGAAGATGCCCAAGCGGATCGTGATCGTCGGTGGCGGCTATATCGCCAATGAATTCGCCGGGGTCTTTCACCAATTCGGTGCTCATGTGACACTCGTCAACCGCTCCGACACGATCCTTCGTGGGTACGACGAGTCGATGCGTGACCGTTTGCTCCAAATTTCGATCGCCAAGGGGATCGACTTCAAATTCATTTCGAGCATCGAAGCGATCGCGCGGGCCGAGCATGGCGGGTTACAACTGACGATGGCAGGATGCGACGATATCGTAGTCGACGAAGTGCTTTATGCCGTGGGGCGCAAGCCGAATATTGAAGGACTTGGGCTTGAGTCACTCGGCATTACCATCGGCGAACGGGGCGAAATCAAGGTTGATAGTGCCGCGCGGACCAATGTGCCGAGCGTCTTTGCCATCGGGGACGTAACCGACCGAATCCAGTTGACCCCAGTCGCAATCAGGGAGGGGCAGGCCTTTGCCGACACACAGTTTGGCGACAAGCCGCCATTCGAGGTGGATTATGACTGCGTGCCAAACGCCGTCTTCAGCCATCCGCCGATCGCCGGAGTGGGGATGACCGAGGGCGAAGCACGGAACCGGCTGGGTTCGATCAAGGTCTTTACCTCGGACTTTCGTGCAATGAAGAATGTCATGGCCGGCCGCAACGAGCGGTCCCTTTACAAGATGGTGGTCGAAGAAGCGTCGGACCGGATTGTGGGGATCCACATGATCGGACCCGATGCCCCAGAGATCCTCCAGGCGGCCGCGATTGCGGTCAAGGCGCGGCTGACCAAGGCAGACTTTGATGCGACAGTGGCACTCCATCCGACGATGGCCGAAGAACTGGTGTTGATGCGATGAGCGGTGAGGTCGTCATTATCGGCGCGGGCCATAACGGCTTGGTGTGCGGAACCTATCTGGCGAAGAAGGGGCTGAAAGTCACTATCCTCGAGGCGGCCGGAACCGTTGGCGGGGCAGCGGTAACCGACGAGTTCCATCCGGGCTTTAGAAACTCGGCGGCGAGCTATACCGTCAGCCTGCTCAATCCGACGGTGATCAAGGATCTGGAGCTCGAGCGACACGGGCTGAAGGTGGTCCTTCGCAAGATCGACAATTTTCTACCCGGGGTGGATGGCAAGTATCTGCTGGGTGGGCGAGAAGGACTGACCCGAGCCGAACTGGTTCGCCATCACCCGGAGGACGGGCCGGCCTATGACCGGTATCTGGCTGAGCTCGACACTGTCGTGCCGCTCATCAAGAAGTGGTTGCTGCGGGCGCCTCCGGGGCCTGGGGGCGGGGCAGGGGGGTTGCCGTCGCTGCTCAGCCTGGGACGCGACGTGGTCGGCATGTCGACCGACGAGATTCGCATCCTCCACGACTATGCGACCAAGTCCGAAGGCGACATCCTCGACCGGCATTTCACGGGCGACCTCGCCAAGGCGCTGTTCGGGTTCGACGGGATCGTCGGCAACTTCGCCTCGCCCTATTCGGCAGGGACAGCCTATGTTTTGCTCCATCACCTCTTTGGTGAGGCGGCCGGGGTCGCCGGGGCGTGGGGTCACGCGATCGGCGGGATGGGCGCGATCAGCCAGGCGATGGCCAAGGCGGCGCGCGAGGCGGGGGTCGATATCGTCCTCAATTCCCCGGTCGACGAGGTCATCGTCGAAAAGGGCCGCGCGGCGGGGGTGATATCGGGGGGCAAGGCGTGGCGCTCGGACACGGTCATTGCCAACGTCAACCCACGGCTATTGTTCGAAAAACTGGTCCCGTCGGGAGCGGTCAGTGTACAGGCCGAAGGACACTTCAAGCGGTGGGCGTGCGAGAGCGCGACGTTCCGGATGAACGTGGCGCTCGACCGGCTGCCAAGCTTCACCGTGCTCCCGGGGCGGGGAGATCATCTGACCGCGGGGATCATCATGGCGCCGAGCCTGGCCTATATGGACACCGCCTATCTGCAGGCGCGGACCGATGGATGGGCGCATGACCCGATCATTGAAATGCTGATCCCGTCGACGCTGGATGACAGCCTTGCGCCGAAGGGCAAGCATGTCGCATCGTTGTTTTGCCAGCATTTTCGCTACGATCTGGGCGTTGGGCGGAGCTGGGACGACGAACGCGAGGCGGCCGCCGACGCCGTCATCGCGACGGTCGAACGCCATGCGCCGGGGTTCGCGAAATCGATTCTCGGGCGGCAGATCCACTCGCCGCTGGACCTCGAGCGGCGGTTCGGGCTGATCGGGGGCGACATCTTCCACGGCAAGATGGGGCTCGACCAATTGTTCAGCGCGCGGCCGATGATCGGATCGGCGGATTACCGCATGCCGTTGAAAGGACTGTATTTATGCGGTTCGGGCGCGCATCCGGGCGGCGGGGTGACCGGGGCGCCGGGACATAATGCGGCCCAGGCGGTACTCGCCGATCGACGCTGGTGGCGGCGCAAGGCTAGCTGACGCCATTTTGGTACGCGAACCGATCTGGTACGATTTATCTTGACATTGTCACGCTAGTCGACTAGCTTTCAGGAACAGTGACGGATTGCCGGGCAAGCCCAGAAGGAGGTGACGCATAATGAGGCACTGGCCTTGATCGATGCGCTGGCGGGGGCCTGTGTCGAGCAGCGCGCGCTGGGTGTGCCCCCGGGGAGCCCGACGCCGGGACGTTGCTATATTGTGGCATCGGGCGCGAGCGGGGCTTGGGCGGGCAAGGTCGACCAGATTGCCGTTGCAACCGAGGGCGGTTGGCGCTTTGTCGCACCGCGAGAGGGACTGAAGGCAGTTGTCGCGAGCGAGGGGATCGACGCAGTCTATCGCGGATCAAGCTGGATTTACGGCGATCTGCGCGGGTCGCTCGTGACCATCGGCGGCAATCAGGTCGTTGGCAGTCGCGGCGCGGCAATCCCCGATCCAGCCGGTGGAACGACAGTCGACAGCCAATCGCGGGCGACATTGGCAAGCCTGCTCGCAACCTTGCGGACTCATGGCCTGATCGGCAATTAACGTATCCAACGATACTTTCTTGCGGGAAATCAACGTTATTGAGGCTTTTGCGCAACAGACGCGGCCCCAAGCTGGCTTGCGCGCCCGATTGCCTCCCCATAATGTGCGCCGGCAGTTCACTATCCGAACGCATGTGAAAGGGGATATCCTATGCGCAAGCTAGCCATTACGCTGGCGCTCGCTTCGTCGGCGATCGCGAGTCCCGCGCTCGCTCTTGACCACGCCTGGTATGTTGGCGTCGAAGGCGGCGCGATGATCGTTGAAGACACGAGCTTCAACTACACTCTCGTCCGCAACGGCGCTACAGTCGTCAATGCACCGAAGGGCATCACCGTCGACCACAAGACCGGCATCGATGCCGACCTTATAGGCGGTTATGATTTCGGCATGTTCCGCGCCGAAGCCGAAATCGGCTACAAGCGTGCGGGCATCAAGGATGTCGTCACCCGTGGCGTTCCCAACGTTCCTGCCGGGACCTATAATGCCGATGGCCATGCCTCGGTGGTTTCGTCGATGGGCAATCTGATGCTCGACTTCGGCGACGACAGTGGCTGGAACGGCTACGTCGGCGGTGGTCTTGGTATTGCGCGCGTCAAATATGACGTTTCCGTGCCGGCTATTGGTGCAAGCGTGTTCGATCGCGACAGCCGCCTTGCGTGGCAGGCGATTGCCGGCGTTCGCAAGTCGATCAGCCCCAACATCGACATTGGCGTGAAGTATCGCTACTTCAACGTGAGCAAGCTTCGCTTTAACGATGCAGCTGGGGGCACTTACCGCACCCGCTTCCGGTCGCACTCGCTTCTGGCGAGCCTGATCTTCAACTTCGCGCCGCCGCCACCCCCGCCGCCGCCTCCGCCCCCGCCGCCTCCCCCGCCGCCGCCCGCCACGATCACGTGCGCTGACGGTTCGGTGATCCCGGCGACGTCGGCTTGCCCGGCTCCGGCTCCGGTTCCGGTTGGTCCGTTCATCGTGTTCTTCGACTGGGACAAGTCGGACATCACGCCGGAAGCCGCCGCGATCCTCGACAATGCCGCTGCTGCCTATCAGCAGACCGGCAAGGCTTCGGTCATGCTTGCCGGCCACGCCGACAAGTCGGGCGGAGACGCCTACAACGTTGCGCTGTCGCAGCGTCGCGCGGATGCCGTGAAGGCCTATCTTGCTGGCAAGGGTGTTGCCGACGGTGCAATCACGACCCAGGCGTTCGGCGAGAGCCGTCCGCTGGTCGAGACCGCCGACGGTGTGCGCGAGCCGCAGAACCGCCGCGTGGAAATCACCTTCGGCCCGGGTTCGGGTCAGTAAGGGTGGGGCGGTCGCTTCGGCGGCCGCCATTCACAAGGCACAGAAAAATAGCCCCGGGGAGCAATCCTCGGGGCTTTTTTTTGCGTGCAGCGATGATTGTGGTTGCCGCTTAGCGACCGGTCCAGTTGCCGGGGCGCTTCTCGACAAAGGCCGCCATGCCTTCCTTTTGATCAGCGGAACCGAACAGGCCGTGAAACAAGCGCCGTTCGAAGTTGATGCCCTGCGCGAGGGTCATTTCGAACGTCGCATTAACCATTTCCTTGGTCGCGATCGCGGCGAGCGGCGCCATGGCCGCAATTGCCTCAGCGGTCTTGATCGCTTCGGCCAGCAAGTCTGCAGCAGGGACGACTTTTGCGACGAGTCCGGCGCGTTCGGCTTCCTCGGCGCCCATCATGCGGCCGGTCAGGCACATCTCCATCGACTTGGCTTTGCCAATCGCCAGCGTCAGCCGCTGCGACCCGCCCATCCCGGGGGAGACGCCCAGCTTGATCTCGGGCTGACCGAATTTGACGCTGTCGGACGCGATGATGAAGTCGGCCATCATGGCGAGTTCGCAACCCCCGCCGAGCGCAAACCCTGACACGGCGGCGAGCCATGGCTTGCGCGTGCGAGTGACCTGTTCCCAGCCGGCGAAGAAGTTCGCGCCATACATGTCGGCGAAGCCCTGGCTCTGCATTTCCTTGATGTCCGCGCCGGCGGCGAACGCTTTTTCCGACCCGGTCAGCACGAGGCAGCGCTGGCTGTCGTCGGCATCATAGGCGGCAAAGGCGGCTATCAGGTCGCGAAGCACCCCTGAATTAAGCGCATTCAGCGCCTGCGGGCGGTTGAGCGTGACCAGCGTCACCGCGCCGCGCTGTTCGACCAGGATTGTTTCGTAGCTCATGCCGGCACCTTGGCTTGCGGGAAGGGAGTCCATGCCGTTGCCGCAGGGGCGAACAAGGCATCGAGCATGGCGTCGTCGACGGTTTCGGGCGAGGCCGGTTGCCAATCTGGTGCGCCACTTTTGTCGATCAGCAGTGCGCGCACCCCTTCGTGGAAATCATGAGCCCGCGCGACATGGCTGGCGAGCGCATACTCCGCCGCCATTTCATCGGCGAAGTCAGTGCGCAGCTTGCCCTCGGCCATCAGCCGCAATGAAACTTTGCACGACAGCGGGCTCTTGGTGCGGATCGTCCCTGCCTCGGTCTTCGCCCAGTCGCTGCCGTCGGCATCGAGCGCGGCGAGAATGTCCTCAAGCCTGTCCGAAGCGAAATGCTTGTGGATGGCGAACTCATTGGCGGCGATGCGCGGATCGGGCGGGGTCGTCGCGGCGGTACCGAGCGCGCCGGCCAATCGTGCGGGAGCGGTGACGATCCGCTTGATCAGATCGGCCACCTCGTCCGACCGGACATAATGGGTCGCAAGTCCCAGATAATGACATTCGGCGCCGTCGAGCCGGGCCCCGGTCAACGCCATGAACTCGCCAACACGGCCCGGCAAGCGCGGCAGGTACCAACCCCCACCCACATCCGGGAACAACCCAATCCCGGTCTCGGGCATGGCGAACTTGGTGTTGTCGGTGGCGACCCGATAGTCGCATGGCAGCGCGATGCCGACCCCGCCCCCCATCGTGATCCCGTCCATGATCGCGAGGCAAGGCTTGGGGTAGCTGAACAATAGGTGGTTGAGGCGATATTCGGCGTGGAAGAAGGCGTCCGCCGCCTCGCCGCCGGAAGCGCCCGATTTTGCCAGCATGACGACGTCGCCCCCGGCGCAGAAGCCGCGTGTGCCCGGCGCATGGTCGATGATGATTGCCTCGATCGACGGGTCGTCGCGCCACTCGATCAGCGCCGCGCTCATCGCTTCGCACATCGCGAGATTGAGCGCGTGAATCGCCTTTGGGCGGTTCAGCGTGATCCGCCCGACCGCGCCGTCGCGGCGGGTGACGACCTCTGCATCAAGATTCACGGCGGTCATCCCTGCCGCAGCATGTCGCGGCTGACGATCATGCGCATGACCTGGTTGGTGCCTTCAAGGATCGAATGGACTCGCAAATCGCGCCAGAAGCGCTCGATCGGATAGTCCTGCAGATAGCCATAGCCGCCGAATAATTGCAGCGCACGATCGACGATCGAGGAGCCATTGTCGGTCGCCAATCGCTTCGCCATTGCCGCGAAACGGGTCTTGTCGGGGGCGTTGTCGCTGACCTTGGCGGCGGCGAGATATAACAGGGCCCGCGCCGCCTCAAGATCGGTTGCCATGTCGGCGAGCGTAAACTGGGTCGCCTGAAAGTCGGCGATGGCGTGGCCGAACTGCTTGCGTTCCTTGGTGTAGCTGACCGCCTCGTCGAGGCATCGCTGGGCGCCACCCAAGGAGCAGGCACCGATGTTGAGGCGGCCCCCGTCGAGTCCCATCATCGCGATCCGGAAGCCTTCGCCCTCACCGCCGACGCGGTTGGCGACGGGCACCCGGACCTCGTCGAAATTGACTTGGGCGGTGGGCTGGGAATGCCAGCCCAATTTCTTCTCGGGCGCGCCGAACGAAACGCCGGCCATGTCTTTCTCGATGACCAGGCAGGAAATGCCTTTCGGCCCGTCTTCCCCGGTGCGCACCATCGTCACGTACAGTTCGTTCTCACCGCCGCCCGAAATGAACGCCTTCGATCCCGAGACGACATAATGGTCGCCGTCGCGTACGGCGCGTGTCTTGAGCGCCGCGGCGTCCGATCCCGATCCGGGCTCGGTTAGGCAATAGCTTCCAAGCTGTTCCATTGTCAGCATCGCGGGGAGGTACTTCGCCTTCACCACATCGTCGCCGAAGCGGTCGATCATCCACGCGGCCATGTTGTGGATCGAGATGAATGCGCTGGTCGAGGGACAGCCATAGGCCATCGCTTCCATGATCAGCGCTGCCTCCAATCGTCCAAGCCCGATTCCGCCGCTTTGTTCCGACACGTAAATCGACCCAAAGCCTAATTCGGCTGCAGCGCGGATCGTCGCGCGCGGGAAAATATGTTTCTCGTCCCACTCGGCGGCGTGGGGCGTGATTTCGTCAGCGGTGAACTTGCGCGCCATGTCCTGGATCGCGCGCTGGTCCTCGGTGAGGTCGAACTGGCTCATGTCGCCTGCCCTAGCGCCGGGGTATGGCTCGTCAACCGGGGCAGCGCGTATAGGTCAGATTGACCGGCGGCTCCTGGCCCGGCTCGGCATCGGTCGTGCGGTGAAGCTCGGCCTTGACCAGGGCGAACCGTTCGGTCCGCATCCAACTCTGGCCCTCGCCCGAAAAGCTGTAGCGGGCGGCGAAGCTGGTGTCAGTCGCGCCGATCACCTTTTCGAGCGTGCCCCTGGCTTCGTAGAAAGTCAGCCGCACGTCGCTGATTGTCAGCAATCCCTTAGCATCGCTCCTGGTCGACGTGCAGTCGGCTTTGTTCAATCCCCATCGCCCCTGAAAATGGTCGGGGATGCGCGTCCGTGGCGGAAGCGTAACTCGATCAAGGGCGACCCTTGGCGGGGGCGGGGAGGCAACCCCATTGCCCGCGTTCGCCGCGGCATGATCGGTGGGCGGAAGCGCGGCATTGATCGGGGTCGCAGGGTCATTGTTCGCGACATTGGCAGGGGCCTGCTGCTGGCAAGCGGCGAGAGCGAGCGCCGCGAGCACCGCAGTGTGGCTATGCTTCTTCATGGCCGACCAACGCTTCGGCCTCGATTTCGAGCCGCCATTCGGGGCGGAGCAGACCCGCGACAATGATCATCGACGACGCCGGGCGGATCTCGCCGAACACCGCGCCATGCGCCGCACCGATCAGCCCGGCCTCGGCGGCATCAAGCAGGAATACCCGTGTCCGCACAATGTCGTCGACCGTCCCGCCAAGCTCTTCGACCGCCGCCACGATTACCTGAAGGCAGCGCGTCGTCTGCACCCCCGCGTCGCCGACAGTCGACGACCCGTCGGCCTCGATCGGCGCAGTCCCCGATACCAGAATCCGGTTGCCGACGCGGACCGCGCGCGAGAAGCCGATCGACGCTTCGAACGGCGATCCGCTGGAGGCCCGGCGGCGCTCCGCTACCCCGCTCAAGCGAGCTTTGCCATAACGTCGCCGAACAGCTCTTCGTCGCTCGGCAGGGTTTTCGGCACCGCGAGCGGCTTCGACACCCACGTCTCGTTGATCAGGTCGCGCCAAGTGATGTTGTTGTTGGTGCCATTGCCGCCCCAGCTGCCACAGCCAAGCGAAAAGGTCTGGCGCATGCCGTTCCACAAATTGCCGCTGTTGGATGCCGACTGAGGCTGGTTGACCATCACCCGGCTGGTCCGCGTTCCCTCGGCCAGCTTGAGGATATTGGCATCCGACCGCGAATAAATGCCACAGCTGTGGCCCTGGCCCTGATAGGCCTGGATTCGGTTGGTCAGCGCAATCGCGTCGTCGATATCCCTAGCCCGATAGACGGCCATCGTCACCGTCATCTTCTCGCCCGAGAAGGGATAAGCGGCGCCCGCACCGGTCTCGTGGACGATGAAGAATTGCGTGTCTTGCGGAACGTCGAACCCGGCATAGCTGCCGATGAATTGCGGGGTCTGCGCGACCACCTTGGCGTTGATGTGGCCGTCGACCCAGATTGCACCCTGCAATTTTGCCTTCTGATCATCGTCGAGCACCAGCCCGCCCTTGGCGACCAGCTTGCCAAGCATTTCATCGTAAATGGCGTCGACCAGGATAACGGCATTGTCGCTGCTGCACGAGGCGGCGAGGTCGAGCGTCTTGGACAGGCGAATCTTCTCCGCGGCGGCGTCGAGGTCGGCGGTCTCGTCGACCGTGATGACCGCATTGCCAACGCCCACGCCAAGCGCGGGCGTGCCGCTCGAATAGGCCGCCGTGACCATCGCGCTGCCGCCCGTCGCCAGCACCCGGTCACACTGGCGCATCAGCTCGTTGGTCTTCTCGACCGAGGGAACGTCGATGCTCAGCACGATGTCGGCCGGGGCGCCCATCTTGACGATCGCCGCGCGCATCAGGTCGCAGATCAGCTTGTTGGTCAGCTTCGCGCGCGGATGGGGCGCAACGATGATCGAATTGCGTCCCTTGACCGCCGAGATCGCCTTGATCACCGGAGTCGCTTCGGGGTTGGTCGAGGGCGACAGCGCACCGATCACCCCGACCGGCTTGGCGATCTTGACGATGTTGCGGACCGGATCCTCCTCAATCACGCCGACTGACTTGTCGTCGATAATGTCCATCAGCGTGGCGCGGGTCTTGCGGAATATCTTGAGATATTTGCCGTCGTAATTGCCCAGTTGAGTTTCATCGACGGTCTTTTGCGCGATCATCTCGGCAACGCCGGGCCGCGCGACCGACCAGACCATCGCGCGGATCAGGGCATCGACCTGCTCCTGTGTATAATGGGCGATCTGCTCCTGCGCCGCGCGCGAGCGAGCCACCAGCTCGGCGATTTCCTCGGCTTCGGACGACTGGACGATCTGTAGGGCGGTGGCCACGGTAGGAGCTCCTGTGATGGTCGATCGAGGCACAGCAATGCCAAACGAAATGATCGGATCGGCGAATGCGGATTTCGCAGTCGCTTTGTCACTGGCCATTTTGCCAGTCTACGCCTGCAAAGGCAAAAGGATTTGCTGGCGATGCTCGACCGGCTAGGTGAAGGCCATGTCCTTGTTCCTGCTCGCGGCGCTTGCCGCCACTGCCACGCCATCCCCCGACGCGCGTCTGCGCGCGATCATCGCACCGGTAAGCGCCGAGAGGCTACGCGCCGATGTCGCCGCGCTGGTCGGGTTCGGAACGCGGCACACGCTGTCGTCGCAGACCGATCCGAAGCGCGGTATCGGAGCGGCACTGAACTGGGGCGCGGGCGAGTTCGCGCATTATTCTGCAGCGTGCGGCGGGTGCCTGGTCATCGCGCGGCCGTCGACGATGGTGCAGGGCGAGCGCGTGCCGCAGCCGACGAGGCTGACCGACGTGATTGCCATCCAGCGCGGCACCGAGCGGCCGAACGATGTCGTTATCATCACCGGCCATATCGACAGCCGCGTGACCGATCCGATGAACGCGACCGCCGACGCGCCGGGGGCAAATGACGACGGGTCGGGCAGTGCCGCGGTACTCGAGACGACGCGCGTGCTGTCGAAGCACAAGTTCCCGGGCACGATCGTCTATGCCCTGCTCTCGGGCGAAGAGCAGGGGCTCTATGGCGGCAAGCTCCTCGCCGATTACGCAAAGGCGCAGGGCTGGAACATCATCGCCAACCTCAACAACGACATCATCGGCAACAGCTGTGGGTCGGACGGGGTGTGCGATTCGACCCATGTCCGGGTGTTCTCCGAAGGCCCGCGCTGGCAGGGGCGCGAGGAATTATCGGAGGCGCAGCGCAGCCTGGGTGGCGAGAATGACAGTCCGTCACGCAACATTTCGCGCTATCTCGATGGGCTGGCGGACCGGCTGAACATCGGTCTCGACGTGCGCCAAATCTGGCGCAACGACCGCTTCGGGCGGGGAGGGGACCACACCGAATTCCTCAACGCCGGCTACCCCGCCGTGCGCCTGTCGGTCGCGGTCGAGAATTACAATCAGCAGCATCAGGATGTCCGTACTAAGAAGGGCGTCGTCTACGGCGACACTATCGGCGTGATGGACTTTCCGTACCTCGCGAAAATTGTGAAACTGAACACAGCGGCTTTGGCCGCGATCGCGAGCGCCCCGCCGCCGCCCGAGCCGATGGTGGAGGGGGCGGTATCGAAGGACACTACCGTGAGGTGGCGTGCCGTTGGGTCTGCCGGATATCGCATAACATGGCGCCGCACCGACGCAGCCACTTGGGGATCGTACCGAACGGTGTCGTTCCGAACGGTGTGCAAGCAGGTAAGTTCGATGAACGCTCCTGCGGATGGAACCTTGCAGAAGACTGAATCTTTCGAATTCCCTTGCGAAACCGTCCTCCCCCACATCCGCGTCGACGATTGGGTGTTCGGCGTCTCCTCGGTCAGCGCCGCCGGCTTCGAAAGCCCCGTTGCCAGCGCCGTCCCGGGCGGCGCGTTCAAGCCCTATGTGGCGCCCCCGGCGAAGTGAATCGTCATTGCGAGCGTGGCGAAGCAACCCAGCGACCTAATACTGGATTGCTTCGCTACGCTCGCAAAGACGGCTAGGGGGCGGCAATGCCTGTCAATAAATCGCGCCCCGCCAAGGGCCTCCCCACCGCCAAGCAGATCCTTGAGTTCATCGAGCAGTCGGGCCAGCCCGCCGGCAAGCGCGAGATCGCCCGCGCCTTCAGCCTGTCGGGGCATGAGAAGATTATGCTCAAGGCGCTGCTCAAGGACATGGCCGACGAGGGGCTGATTGATTCGGCGCCTGGCCGCGCCTTCCACAAGACCGGCGGAGTGCCGCGCGTGACCGTGCTGCGGGTCGTGTCGGTCGAGGATGGGCAGGTGCTCGCTATTCCCGAGCAATGGCACGCCGAGACCCCGCCGCCACGGCTGCGCGTGATCGAAAAGGGCCGCAAGTCTAGCCTTGCACTCAACGACCGCATTCTTGCGCGGACCGAGGAAGCGGGCAGGGGCCTCGTCGCTCACCCGATGAAGCTGTTGGCGAAGTCGGCCGAACTCCTCCTCGGCGTCATCAAGCAGGAGGGCAGCCGTCACTATCTGTCCCCGGTCGACAAGCGCGAGCGGCGCGAGATCATGATCTCGGACCTGAACAATGCCCAGCCCGGCGACCTCGTCCTCGCCGAACCGTCGGGGCGCCCGCCGCGTGTGACGGCGCGCGTCGACGCGATTCTCGGCGACCCCTTTGCCCCGCGCAGCTTCAGCCTGATCGCGATCCACAAGCACGGTCTTCGCGACACGTTCGGCGAGGACGTGATCGCCGAGGCCGAGCAGGTCGCGAAACTCGACCTCGGCCAGCGCGAAGACCTGACGCACTTGCCGATCGTCGCGATCGACCCCGCCGATGCCCGCGACCATGACGACGCCATCTGGGCGAGCCCGCGCGACGACGGCGGGTGGGACGCAATCGTCGCCATCGCTGACGTCAGCTTCTACGTCCGCGAAGGATCGGCGCTCGACAAGGAGGCCAAGGCTCGCGGCAACAGCGTCTATTTTCCTGATCGCGTCGTGCCGATGCTGCCCGAGGAATTGTCGGCCGATATCTGCTCGCTGAAGGCCGGCAAGGATCGCGCGGCACTCGCCTGCCACATGGTTGTCGGCAAGGATGGTGCCTTGCTGTCTTGGCGCTTCACCCGCGCCAAAATCCGTGTCGTCGCCAACATCGCTTACGAGGACGCGCAGGGTGCGATCGACGGGACGGCGGGACTTGTCGACGCCGAGATCGTCGAGGGCGCGCTGAAGCCCCTGTGGGCCTGCTGGGCTGCTCTCTTTGCGGCGCGCGAGAAGCGCCAGCCGCTCGATCTCGACCTGCCCGAACGGCGCGTCATGCTCGACGAAAAGGGCCGCATTCTCTCGGTCGCCCCGCGCGAACGGCTCGACGCGCATCGGCTGGTCGAGGATTATATGATCGCCGCCAATGTCGCCGCCGCGAAAGCGCTGGAGGCGAAGAAGGCCCCGGTGATGTACCGCATCCACGAAGGCCCGGGGCGCGAGAAACTGGTCGCGCTCAAGGATTATCTCGCCACCTTCGAGATCGAGTTCGCGCTTGGCCAGGTCGTCCGCCCGCAGACCTTCAATCATATCCTGGAGCGGGTTGGCGACCATGACGCCCGGCCCGAGATCATGGAGCAGGTGCTCCGGACCCAGATGCAGGCGCGCTATGGTCCGCAGAATCTGGGCCATTTCGGGCTCGCGCTGGGCAGCTACGCCCACTTCACCTCGCCGATTCGCCGCTATGCCGATCTGGTCGTTCACCGCAGCCTGGTGCGCAGCTATCGCCTCGGCGAGGGCGCGATGTCCGACGGTGCGGCCGCGGGGATGGAAACGCTGGGAGAGCATATCTCGATGCTCGAGAGACGCGCGATGGAGGCAGAGCGCGAAACCATCGACCGTTACGTCGCGGCCTTCCTCAGCGACCGGGTCGGGCAACTGCTTGCCTGCCGTATCAGCGGGGTGCAGCCGTTCGGCTTCTTCGCTACGGTTGAGGGCTTAGGCGGAGACGGGCTCGTTCCCGCCGCGATTCTCGGTAATGAATATTTTCGTTATGACGAAGCGGCGAAGGCGCTGGTTGGGGACGACACGGGTGAAACCTTCCGCCAGGGCCAGAAGCTCGAGCTCAAGCTGGTCGAGGCCAATCCCGTCTCGGGCGCGCTCCGGTTCGAACTTCCCCAGGGCAAATTCGGTGGCGGCGGGACCGGACCGCGCAAGGATCGCACTGCGCCGCGCGGCCCTCGTCGCGGGCGGCCCGCCAACATCCGTCACCAAGGCGGACGCAAGGGCGGTCGATGATGCTTCGCGAAAAATTGGTTTTGGCGGATCAAAAAAAAATTGATGGTTAAGACCCGCTAACCTGCCGCTTTAAGTCTTTCTCAACGGTCGCACCCTAATTCTGCATTCAACCGGGGCCAACAGGACAGGCTCTGGTGGGGGATCAAACATCCCCACGTGGAACATTTAGGAGACCAGACATGTCGAAGTTTCTCAAGCTGATCAAGAATAACAAGGGCGCCACCGCGATTGAGTACGGCCTGATCGCCGCTCTGATCGCCGTCGCCGCCATCGGCGCGATGACTGCCGTTGGCAGCAAGCTGTCGACCACGTTCGGTAACGTGTCGGCCAAGCTCTAAGGCTTAACCGCTCAAGAGTTGACAGTCTAACGGAACGGCGGCGTCGCGAGACGCCGCCGTTTTCGCATGTGCGCTCGGTCGATCCGGCAGATACAAAAAAGCCCGCGAATACCGCGGGCTTTTCAGAATAGTGGTGGAGCCGTGGGGGATCGAACCCCAGACCTTCGCAATGCCATCGCGACGCTCTCCCAGCTGAGCTACGGCCCCAATATGTGCGCCTTTAGGCGATCAACCCTTCGCTGCAAACCCAAAAAACATCGGGCCGCAAATGGATCGCCGGCCATCGCTGGGTGCGACGGCCGGCCGATCAATTAATGTTCTTCTTCCTCGGTGCTGGTCTCGACTCCGAGCCCGTCCTCGCTGGTTTGAAGATCGACCTCGTCGTCGGCCGAGATTTCCTCGTCCTCGTCAGGGACCAAGTCCTCGGCAGCGAGATCCTCATTTTCCTTCTGCTTATCGGGCTGCGCTGCCTCGAACGCCTGCGGCTGCTTCGACTTCAGCACAGATTCTGGCACGAACGTCGCACCGCACGCAATGCACGTGACGGGCTCGTCCTTGCCAAGATCGTAAAAGCGGGTCGAACATTTGGGGCAAGTGCGCTTGTGACCCCATTCGGGCTTGACCATCTGGCCACGTCTCCAGTGTTTTCGGGTAGGCCGGAGGGTCCCGGCCAGTCGGCGGGCGCCTTGCCATAGCCCTGGCCCGGTGTCAAAGCGCGGGCCATCGTGAAATCATCTTTCGTCATCGCCGTCGACGGTCCCGCGGCCAGCGGCAAGGGCACGATCGCCCGCGCGCTTGCCGCACATTATGAGCTGCCACACCTCGATACCGGTATGCTTTACCGTATGGTCGCGCTGGCCTTGCTGCGCTGGGGCGGGGATCCAGGCAGCGAGTTCGAAGCGGTCCGCGCATGCAAAAGCGGGTTGGTCCCGGTCGATGATCCCGAACTTCGCTCCGAAATTGTCGGCGAAGTCGCCTCGCGTATCTCCGCATTTCCGGCGGTGCGTGCCGCCTTGCTCGAACGGCAGCGCGAATTTGCCGACCAGCCGGCGGGCGCCGTGCTCGACGGGCGCGACACGGGAACCGTTATCGCCCCCGATGCGACCGCCAAGCTGTTTGTCACCGCCGCCCCCGAAATCCGCGCCCGGCGCCGGTTCGACGAACTCGTCAGGCGCGGCAAGTCCGTCCACTTCAACGAAGTGCTGACCGACATCCGGGCCCGCGATGCCCGCGACTCGGGGCGAACAGCGGCCCCCTTGCTCCAGGCCGCCGATGCCGCGCTGCTCGATACCGGGGCAATGACCGTCGATCAGGCGATCGCCGCCGCCATCGCGCTGGTCGACGACCGCCTCGCCTAGCCCTCGTCGGGCAGGGGCTCGATCGAGATGACCTCTAGCGTCGAATCACTCCCCGGCGCGTCAACCTCGTCACCGACCCTGGCCCCGATCAGCGCGCGCGCCAGCGGCGCCGAATAGGCAAGGCGGCTGGTGGCGGGGTCGCTTTCGTCATGCCCGACAATGTCGATCGTCCGCGGTATCCCGTCGCGATGAAACGTCACGCGGGTCCCGATCGCGACGATTTCGCCTGTTGCCGGCGGCGCGACATGCGCCGTCGCCAGCCGATTGCGCCAGTAGCGCAGGTCGCGAAGCACCGGCTTGCGCGCTTCCTCGCCCTCGGCCAGGACGAGCAGCGCCTCCAGATCGGCATTGCGCGCCACGATCAGCGCATGGCCTCGCCGGGTTACCAAATTGGGGCCGACCGGGATCGGCAGCTCGAACCGCGGCTCGAGATGCTCCTCGTCGCTCTCCCGGCGAAAGGCGACGCTCATGGCAAGGACGGGGCTGAAGTCATGGCGGTGAACCTAGCACCACGCGCAACGGTGGCACAGGGAGCAAAACCTTGCCCTTGCACCCCCACTTGCGCTAAGAGCGCACGCGTCCGGCGGGTGCGTCCCGCGGGCGGCCCGTCATCTGGCGAGCGCGATGGTCCCGGTGCCGCCTCGGCGCCGCCGGGTCTCTCGCGCTGTTGCCATGGCCAGTCGCCTGCAGCGCAGCCACCAGATGCCCTCCCGGCATGGGGTCTGGAGGGCGTTCAGGGTTTCACCAAAGTCCGCTCGACGGAAGCCGACCACGTTGGTCCGGCCAGCGGCCGAAACGCTTTTTGAAAGACCAATTTTTTATGGCCACTACGGCATTTCCCACCCGCGACGATTTCGCCGCACTCCTCAATGAATCGCTTGGCGGCGAGAATGAGTCCTTCGAGGGCAAGGTCGTCAAGGGCATCGTCACCGGGATCGAGAATGATCTCGCGGTGATCGACGTCGGCCTTAAGTCCGAAGGGCGCGTCCCGCTGCGTGAATTCGCCCTGCCCGGCCAGAAGGCCGAGCTGAAGGTCGGCGATGAAGTCGAAGTGTTCGTCGACCGGGTCGAGAATGCGATGGGCGAAGCGATGCTGTCGCGCGACCGCGCCCGCCGCGAAGCCGCGTGGGACAAGCTGGAAAAGGAATTCGAAAAGGGCGAGCGCGTCGAAGGCACGATCTTCGGCCGGGTCAAGGGCGGCTTCACGGTCGACCTCGGCGGCGCCGTGGCCTTCCTTCCTGGTTCGCAGGTCGACATCCGCCCGGTGCGCGACGTCGGCCCGCTGATGGACCTGCCGCAGCCGTTCCAGATTCTCAAGATGGATCGCCGTCGCGGCAACATCGTCGTATCGCGTCGCGCCATCCTGGAAGAGACCCGCGCCGAGCAGCGTTCGGGCCTGATCCTCAGCCTGGCCGAAGGTCAGGTGATCGAGGGCATCGTCAAGAACATCACCGATTACGGTGCGTTCGTTGACCTCGGCGGCATCGACGGCCTGCTTCACGTCACCGACATCAGCTACAAGCGCGTCGGCCATCCGAGCGAAGTCATCGCCATCGGCGACACGGTCAAGGTGCAGATCATTCGCATCAACCGCGAGACCCAGCGCATCAGCCTAGGCATGAAGCAGCTCGAAAGCGATCCGTGGGAGGGCGCGCAGGCGAAGTACCCGATCGAGGGCAACTTTACCGGCCGCGTTACCAACATCACCGAATATGGCGCTTTCGTCGAGCTCGAGCCGGGCATCGAAGGCCTGGTCCATGTCTCGGAAATGAGCTGGACCAAGAAGAACGTCCATCCGGGCAAGATTGTCAGCACTTCGCAGGAAGTCGAAGTCAAGATCCTCGAGGTCGACGAAGAAAAGCGCCGCATTTCGCTCGGTCTCAAGCAGGCCCAGTCGAACCCGTGGGGCGATTTCGCGGACAAGCATCCGGTCGGCTCGACGGTCGAGGGCGAAGTCAAGAACGCCACCGAATTCGGTCTGTTCATCGGCCTTGATGGCGACGTCGACGGCATGGTCCACATGTCGGACATCGCCTGGGGCGTCACCGGCGAAGAGGCGCTTGCGCTTCATCACAAGGGTGAAAGCGTCAAGGCGATCGTCCTCGACGTCGATGTCGAAAAGGAGCGCATCAGCCTCGGCATGAAGCAGCTTGAGCGTGGCGGCGTTGCTGCCGGCGGCGCGGGCACTTCGGGCGGCACTGGCGTCAACAAGAACGAGACGGTCACCGTGACCGTGCTCGAAGTTCGCGACGGGGGCCTTGAGGTCCAGGTCGGCGACGATGGCGTCACCGGCTTCATCAAGCGCACCGACCTTGGCCGTGACCGTGACGAGCAGCGGCCCGAGCGCTTCCAGGTCGGTCAGAAGTTCGATGCTCAGGTCACCGGCTTCGACCGCTCGAAGAAGCCGACCTTCTCGATCAAGGCGCTGCAGATCTCGGAAGAGAAGCAGGCGGTTGCCCAATATGGTTCGTCGGATTCGGGTGCCAGCCTCGGCGACATCCTCGGCGAAGCGCTGAAGGCTGCCAAGAAGTAGAAGTAACGGGTCGAAGTTGTGGGATAACCTGCGGCTGACCAAAGGAAACGGCGGAGCAAGCGTGGAAACGCTTGCGCCGCCGTCTTTTTTTTGACAGTTTCCTTGCGTGCGCGCAGGGGGTGTGCAGCAATTAAGCGAGCGGGCGGGGCAATGATAAGATCTGAACTGGTGCAAAAGTTGTGCGGCGACTTCCCGGATCTCACCCAGCGTGAGGTCGAGGGTGTCGTTGCCGCCCTGTTCGACTCGATCACGACCCAACTCGCCGAAGGCGGACGGGTCGAGCTGCGCGGCTTCGGCGCCTTTTCGACTCGGCAGCGCGACGCCCGCGTCGGCCGCAACCCGCGGACCGGCGAAGCGGTTGACGTGTCGGCCAAGCGCGTGCCTTATTTCAAGCCGGGCAAGGAAATGCGCGAGCGCCTAAACCTGAGCGAAGTCACCGCCGAATAGCTTGACGCGACGCCTGCGGCGGGCGAACCCGTCGCCCGTGTGGACGTGGCGGAATCGGTAGACGCTGGAGACTTAAAATCTTCTGCCCTTGAGGCGTGCGGGTTCGAGTCCCGCCGTCCGCACCAGCTTTAGACAAACGAAGACCGCCGCGCCTGGTCAGGACGCGGCGGCCAATTTGATCGATCGCCAGCCCGCTTACGCCGCAGCGAACTGGTTCATCGTATTGTGTGCGCCGCCCGCCTTGAGCGCGGCTTCCCCGGCGAAATATTCCTTGTGATCGTCGCCCACGTCGCTGCCCGACATGTTCTGGTGCTTGACGCAGGCGATGCCTTGGCGAATTTCCTCGCGCTGGACGCCCTTGACGTAGCCTAGCATCGCCGCCTCGCCGAAATATTCCTTGGCCAGGCTGTCGGTCGACAGTGCCGCGGTGTGGTAAGTCGGCAGGGTGATGAGGTGGTGGAAGATCCCCGCCCGGGCCGCGCTCGCCCGCTGGAAGTCGCGGATCTTCTCGTCGGCCTCGGCGCCAAGCTCGGTTTGGTCATAAGCAATGCCCATCAGCTTGGCACGGTCATAGGCCGAGACGTCACGACCCGCTTCGGCCCAGGCGTCATAGACCTGCTGGCGGAAGTTCAGCGTCCAGTTGAACGACGGTGAGTTGTTATAGGCCAGCTTGGCGTTAGGCACGACCTCGCGGATGCGGTCGACCATCGATGCGATCTGCTCGATGTGGGGCTTCTCGGTTTCGATCCACAGCAGGTCGGCACCATTCTGCAACGAGGTGATGCAGTCGAGCACGCAGCGGTCGGCCCCGGTCCCGGCGCGGAACTGGAACAGATTCGAAGGCAGGCGCTTGGGCCGCATCATCTTGCCGTCGCGGTTAAGGATGACGTCGCCGTTGCGCGCGGTGGCGGGATCTATCTCCTCGCAGTCAAGGAAGCTGTTATACTGGTCGCCGATGTCACCCGGCTCCTTCGACACCGCGATCTGCTTGGTCAGGCCGGCGCCCAGACTGTCGGTCCGCGCGACGATGATTCCGTCGTCGATTCCCAGCTCCATGAAGGCATAGCGGCAGGCGCGGATCTTGGCGTTGAAATCCTCGTGGGGCACGGTGACCTTGCCATCCTGGTGGCCGCACTGCTTCTCGTCCGACACCTGATTCTCGATCTGCAGCGCACAGGCGCCCGCCTCGATCATCTTCTTGGCGAGCAGGTACGTCGCTTCGGCATTCCCGAAACCGGCATCGATGTCGGCAATGATCGGCACGACATGAGTCTCGTAATTGTCGATTACCGACTGGATCTGGTGCGCCTTCATTTCGTCACCGGCATCGCGCGCGGCATCGAGTTCGCGGAACATCATCCCCAGTTCGCGCGCGTCGGCCTGCTTGAGGAAGGTGTAAATCTCCTCGATCAGCGCCGGAACGCTGGTCTTCTCGTGCATCGACTGGTCAGGTAGGGGGCCGAAATCGCTGCGCAGCGCGGCGATCATCCAGCCTGACAGATAGAGGTAGCGCCCCTTGGTCGTCCCGAAATGCTTCTTGATCGAGATGAGCTTCTGTTGGGCAATGAAGCCGTGCCAGCAGCCCAGCGACTGGGTGTAGTGCGCTGGATCGGCATCGTAGGCGGCCATGTCGTCGCGCATGATCCTCGCAGTGTAGCGCGCGATGTCGAGCCCGGTGCGGAACCGGTTCTGGCTCCGCATCCGCGCGACGCTTTCGGCGCTGATTCCGTCCCAGGTGCCATTGAAGCGGCGGATCGTCTGGTCGGCGTCGGCAATCTGGCTGGAGTAGGTCATGGCAGTTCCCGTTGGTTGAAGCATGAACGGCTACTACGTTCGCAAGCGCAACATGGCCGTCGGAAAAGAGCAAAGCTGTAAACTCTTGACAAGAAAGTCTGTGGACCACGCGACTCTCTGAGCGCCTCAATCCGTGTACGACACGTACCGAACGTCTCCTCTAGGGTCCCTCCATTATGGAGGGAGTTTGTTAACATGCGTTTGCTAAAGGCAAGCGGTGTCGTATAAAATCCCTTCTAGCCGATGGGTCCAGTCCAATTCGGTTGCCAGTGCTCGGCGCGACCTGGTCGTGCTCGGCATCCTGATCGGCGCCATCATATTGTTGATCTGGAACGGCAGCCTCTTCTTCCGCGAACTGCAGTTTACCGGGGCGGACGCCGCGGGCGGGGTCAAGGTCGCCACGACCGCGCTATGCCTCAATGTTGCGTTGATCCTGTTCGGCTGGCGGCGGTACGTCGACCTTCATCATGAAAGCGAGAAGCGCGCCGAGAGCGACGCCCGGGCGCTGGCGATGGCGACGACCGATGCCATGACCGGGTTGCTCAACCGCAAGGGTTTCGCCGACCAAGGCGCGCGGCTGGCCGAACGTGCCGATGCCGAAGGGCTGTCGCTGGCGATGATTTCGATCCAGCTGGACCGCTTCAAGCTGATCAACGATCGCCATGGGTTCGACGTCGGCGATGAACTGCTTCGTCGGCTGGCGACGGCGATATTGTCGCTGGTCGATCGCGAGGTAGCTGTCGCACGCCTGTCAGGCGATGAGCTGGCGGTGTCGCTGATTCGTCCCGCGACCGAGACCGCTTCGGTTCACTCGCTTAGCGAGATCCTGCTGCGGACGATCACCCAGCCCTATCAGATCGACGGCAAGCATATTCAGGTTGGCGCCTATATCGGCATTGCCACCGCCGACGGTCGCTCGGTCGCTGTCGCCGACTTGCTCCGCCGCGCCGACATCGCGCTCGATCAGGCGCGCAGCAGCCGAAGCGCGCGACCGCTGTTGTTCGATGCTGGTATGGAAAGCGCCCTGATCGCACATAGCGAGATCGAGCAAGGCATCCGCTTCGCCCTCGAGCATGAGCAGTTCGAGCCCTATTTCGAGCCCCAGATCGATCTCGCGACAGGGACGCTGGTCGGCTTTGAAGCGCTTGCTCGCTGGAACCACCGCCTTTCAGGGCTCATTATGCCTGACCAGTTCATCCCCGTCGCCGAGGAGATTGGGCTCATCGGGCGCTTGTCCGAACAGGTCATGCGCGCTGCATTCCGCGCCGCAGTCGAGTGGCACCCCTCGGTCAAGCTGTCGGTCAATGTGTCGCCAAAGATGCTCAGCGATGCTTGGCTTGCGCAAAAGATCGTCCGGATGCTGAATGAAACCGGGCTTCCCGCCAACCGTCTAGTGATCGAGATTACTGAAAGTTCGCTGTTCGCCGACATCGACCAGGCGCGGACAATCGTTGACAGCCTGAAAAACCAGGGCATCCAGATCGCGCTGGATGACTTCGGCACGGGCTTCTCGTCGCTGTCTTACCTGCGAACCCTGCCATTTGACGTGATCAAGATCGACCGAAGCTTCATCGCCACCATTCACCGTGATCGCCAAAGCGCGGCGATCGTCCGCGCTGTCACCACATTGGCGACCGCGCTCGACGTGCCCGTGACGGTCGAGGGCATCGAGGACGCGGCAACCCTCGAATCGGTCGTCGCAATGGGCTGTGCGGTCGGGCAGGGCTGGTATTTCGGCAAGCCGATGACCGCCGACCAGGCCGGCACAATGGTCCGGGCAAGCCTTGTCGGCGGCACCGTCTCCGCCGCCTGCGACGTAATCCAGCCGATCACGCGGGCGCTCTAGCCCTCCACTTCTACCGACGATTATCCCTTTCCGTCCCACCCCGGGACGCCGGAACCGCGCGTCCGATTTCGAGCGTTGCACACATGGTAAAAGCATCGTTAAGATATGGAATGCGTCTGATGCGAGCTGTCATTGCCCTTGACCCCCGCCTGTTCGGGCGCGGTCGCATTTTCCTCACCGAACTTGTTGAAATCGTGCAACCGTCGGCGCGAACGACTGACGATTTGCGACTGTTCGCAACGACCTTCCTAAGCGGATTCGTCGCGGTGATGATCTACTTCGCCTAAGGCTTGATCGCACGCCTCTTAGTCGCATGCCTCCTAATCGCAGGCTTTGTGAAGCAGCCAGCCCAGCCACGCGGCGATGACGCTGGCGATCGCGACGATCAGCAGGCTGTCGGCAACGGTTACCCCCAACAGCACCGCCCCGGTCAGGATCGACGTCGCCAGCACCATGAAGCCCGAATTGACGATATTGTTCGCTGCCACGGTGCGCGCGGTCTCGGACTTGGCGACGGTCGTGGTCAAGAAGGCGTAAAGCGGGACGACGAACATGCCCCCCGCGATCGCCACGCCGAGCAGGTCGAGCACCACCATCCAGCTGTTGGGCAGGTCGAGGAAGCCCTGCAATCCACGCAAGCGGGCGCCCGGCTCGAGCGGCGGCCAAAACTTCACTCGCCGATAAAGGTCGAGCACGAACAGCCCCATGCCAAGCGCCGAGGCCGGCGAATAGCGTGCCGAGACATGGCCACCGAGCAGTCGATTGACCGCCACCGAACCGAGCGCCACCCCGATCGAGAAGACTGCCAGAAACATCGTAGCGACATGCTGGTCCGACCCCAGCGTATTCTTGACCAGCGGCGGGAATTGCGCGGCCAGCACCGCGCCCATCGCCCAGAAAAAGCTAATCGCGAGGATGGCGAGGAACAATCGCCGGATATGCAGCGTCGCACTGACCAGCGCGATCGAGGCGCGCACTATGTGCCAGTCCATCGTGAATGTCGGCGCATCCGGATCGGGCGGGGCAGGGGGGACCATACCACCGACCCAGCGCCCGATCAGCGCGACTACAACTACGGCAACGGCCGCGCGTGCGACGTGAAAGCCGTCGGCGTGCTGATAAACCAGCACGCCGCCAAGTAACGTCCCGCCAAGGATTGCGACATAGGTTCCGGCTTCGACCAGTCCGGTCCCGCCCAGCACTTCGCTATCGTCGAGATGTTGCGGGAGCACGGCATATTTGATCGGTCCGAAAAAGGTCGAGTGAACCCCCATCGCGGTCAGCGCGATCAGCAGCAGCAGCACGTTGTGGAGCAAAAGCCCGGCGGCGCCGAAGACCATGATCGCGATCTCCGCGGTCTTGACGATGCGAATGATGCGCGCCTTGTCGTTCGAATCGGCCAACTGCCCGGCCAGTGCCGACAGCAGGAAAAAGGGCAGGATGAACAACCCGCCAGCAACCGCGCTGAACATCGCCTCCTGCTTGGGATCACCGAAAATCCCATAGATGACGAGCAGCACCATCGACGTGCGAAACAGGTTGTCGTTGAACGCGCCGAGGAACTGGGTCGCGAACAGGGGCAGGAACCGACGGGATTTCAGCAGGTGTAGACTGTCCTGCATTCGCTTGGTCGATCCTCCTTCGCCCCTGAAAAGCCGGGCGTGGCGAGGGACATAGCGGGTATCTCGGCCATCGCAACAGGTGGTGTTTGAACGGGGCGCCGGGTGCGCCTATCAGGGCTCTTCCATGTTGACCCTTCCCAATCTCCTTACCCTGTCACGCATTTTCGCGGTGCCAATCCTGGTGTTCCTGCTGTGGCGGCCGATGCCGATCGATTATGCAATCACCTTCGGGCTCTACTGCGTCGTCGGCCTGACCGATTATTTCGACGGTTATGTCGCCCGCGCGCAGGGGCAGATCTCGCGGCTTGGCCAGTTTCTCGATCCGATTGCCGACAAGATCATGGTCGCCGCCGTGCTGATGATGTTGATTTCCAGCCGCAAGGCCAATCCCGATCCCGAAATTCACGGACTCCACATTATCGCCGCGCTGGTCATCCTGCTGCGCGAAATCATTGTCTCGGGGCTTCGCGAGTATCTCGCAACCCTTCAGGTCTCGGTCCCGGTCAGTCAGCTCGCCAAGTGGAAGACCACCTTCCAGATCGTTGCGCTGGGTGCCCTCATCCTGGGCGGTGCCGTCCCGCAAATGCCGTGGGTCCACGATGTTGGCCTCGTCAGCCTGTGGGCGGCGGCGCTGCTGACCCTCGTCACCGGCTGGGATTATTTGCGCATCGGCATGCGGCATTTTGACGACTGATCGCTTTTGTCGCTTGCAGCGCGGAAGTTTAATCGTTTTTACAAGCGAACATGAACGCCTAGCCTGAGCGTCAAATCTCAGGAGCTGAAGCGTCATGGACATGAAAACCAGCAATCCCGAAGGCGGCTGCCCGGTCAGCAAGGCGACGGCCCGATCGCTTCTCGGCCGAACGAACACCGATTGGTGGCCCGATTCGCTTCCGCTCGACATCCTCCATCAGGGCGGCACCTCACCCGACCCGATGGGCGCTGACTTCGATTATGCCGCTGCGTTCAAGGCGCTCGACTATGGCGCACTGAAAGCTGATCTCGTTGCACTGCTGACCGACAGCAAGCCATGGTGGCCGGCTGACTATGGCAATTACGGCCCCTTCTTCATCCGCATGGCGTGGCACGCCGCGGGTACATACCGCACCGCCGACGGGCGTGGCGGCGCATCGAGCGGGCAACAGCGCTTCGCTCCGCTCAACAGCTGGCCCGACAACGGCAATCTCGACAAGGCCCGCCGCCTGCTGTGGCCGGTCAAGCAGAAGTACGGCAAGCACATCAGCTGGGCCGACCTGTTCATCCTTGCCGGCAATGTCGCGATCGAATCGATGGGCGGTCCGGTGTTCGGCTTCGGCGGCGGTCGCAAGGACGTGTTCGAGGTCGAAAAGGACGTCTATTGGGGCGCCGAGGAAAATTGGGTCGAGGGCAGTGAAACCCGCATCCAGCCCGACCGCGAGATGGAGCTCGAAAACCCGCTCGCCGCCATCCAGATGGGCCTCATCTACGTCAATCCCGAAGGCCCGGGCGGCAACCCTGACCCGCTTCAGTCGGCGCGCGATATCAAGATCACGTTTGAACGCATGGCGATGAACCATGAGGAAACCGTCGCGCTTGCCGCTGGCGGTCACACCTTCGGCAAGGCCCATGGCGCGGGCGACGCCAGCCTTGTCGGCCACGCTCCCGAAGGCTCCGACATTTCGCTCCAGGGTCTCGGCTGGGCCAGCAGCCACGAGAGTGGCATCGGCGAGCATACCATCACCAGCGGGATCGAGGGCGCGTGGGTCAACACGCCGACCGAGTGGTCCGAAAACTATTTCCGCCTGCTGATGGACTATGACTATGAAATCGTCCGCTCGCCCGCCGGCGCGCAGCAGTGGCAGCCGATCAACCAGCGCGAGGAGGACATGGCCCCTGCGGCGCATGATCCCTCCAAGCGCGTGCCGACGATGATGACCACGGCCGACATGGCGCTCAAGATGGACCCTGAATTCCGGGTGATCTCGGACAAATTCCGTGCCGATCACGAGGCGTTCAAGGACGCCTTCGCCCGCGCCTGGTTCAAGCTGACCCATCGCGACATGGGTCCCAAGGGACGCTACCTCGGGCCCGAAGTGCCGAGCGAAGACCTCATCTGGCAGGACCCGGTCCCGACCGGAAACGACCCCTCTTCCGGCGATATTTCGGCGTTCAAAAGCAAGATCCTCGACGCTGGCTTCTCGGTCGGCCAGCTGGTCAAGACGGCATGGGCCTCGGCCTCGACCTACCGCAAGTCGGATCATCGCGGCGGCGCGAATGGCGCGCGGATCCGGCTTGCTCCGCAGAAGGACTGGGCAATCAACGAGCCCGCCGAACTCGGGCCGATCCTCGCGAGGATCGACGAACTTCGCGGCTCGCTGTCGATGGCCGACGCAATCGTTCTTGCTGGCACCGCTGCGGTCGAGAAAGCCGCCAAGGACGCCGGCTTCGCGATCGACGTTCCCTTCACGGGCGGCCGCGGCGATGCGACCGCTGAATGGACCGACGCCGAAAGCTTCGAAGTAATGGAGCCCCGCGCCGATGGCTTCCGCAACTATCTGGCGACCAAGCACAGCGTTAAGACCGAGGAACTGCTCCTCGATCGTGCCTCGCTGCTTGGCCTTTCGGTTCCCGAAATGACCGTCCTCATTGGCGGGCTTCGGGTCCTTGGTGCCAATCATGGCGGCAGCAGGAACGGGGCCTTCACCACGCGGCCCGGTACGCTCACCAACGACTTCTTCGTCAACCTGCTCGATAATGACACCTTCTGGGAAGTGATCGACACGAGCAGCGACGAGGAATTCATCGGTCGCGATCGGGGTGGGCGGCAGGAGAGATGGCACGGCACCCGCACCGACCTCATCTTCGGGTCGAACAGCCAGCTTCGCGCCACCGCCGAAGTTTATGCCGAGCGCGGCAATGAGGAGAAGTTTGCCCGCGATTTTGTCGCCGCCTGGACCAAGGTGATGAACGCCGACCGCTTCGATCTGGCCAAGGCCGACCCGGCTCGACCCGTTGAGGTGGCCAACTGAGCGTGGCGACGGCGGTGCCCCCAGTGAAGTTCCTCGATTCGAGGAAGGTCTACTGGGTTGCCGCCGTCGTCGCCCCGGCGCGCGGCTGGGCCGGGATGGCAGGCTGTCACAGGGGTTCACGCTATTTGCTCGATTCCGCGAGCTTCCGCCCGTCGCGTGGGAACTATGCCAGCTTTGATAGCCGCGCCGATTGCCTCGCCTGGCTGATGGCCCACCGCGCTGAAATCGCGATGAACGCGCCGGGCGCAACCATCCGCCCGGTTAGCCTGTCACGCTGGCTGCTTGGCCTCGATTAGCGCTTCACCTAGCATCCTGAATTCCTCGGCGCGCGGGCTACCCTTGCGCCATGCCAGTGCGATCCGCCGCGACGACTGGTCAGCATCCAGATGCCGCGTGACGACCCCGGTCCCGTCGAGGATCCCCCCCGAAACCGCCATTTGCGGGAGCAGCGTGAGCCCCAGGCCGTTGGCGACCATCTGCACCAGCGTATGCAGCGACGTCCCCAGCATCCGTGCCTCGGCCCGCAATTGCGGCCGGTTGCACGCCGCCAGCGCATGGTCCTTGAGGCAATGGCCATCCTCGAGCAGCAGGAGCCGGTGCTCGTCGATCGCATGCGCTGCGATGCTCGGCGGTGGATTTTCGCCCGGCGGGAAGGCGAGCAGCAGCTCGTCTTCGAACAGCTCCATCATTTCGACATCGCCGCATGCGTAGGGCGCCGCCAGGAGCACGCAGTCGAGCTGCCCGCGGTGAAGCGCGTCGCACACCGCCTGGCTCGTTTCTTCGCGCAGGAACAGCTTCAGCTCGGGCCAGCGTCCCCGCAGCCTCGGCAGGATCGCGGGAAGCAAGAAGGGCGCAATCGTCGGGATTACCCCCATCCTGAGCTCGCCCGTCAGCGGCAGACCCTCGGCGCGCGCCATGTCGGCCAGTTCCTCGGCCTCGCGCAGCACCCGCCGCGCTTTCTCGGCGATTTTGATCCCCAATGGCGTAAAGCGCACGACTCGGCGGGTCCGCTCGACCAGCGTCACGCCGATCAGCGTTTCTAGCTCGCGCAAACTCGCCGACAAGGTCGACTGAGTCACGAAGCAGCTTTCGGCTGCCTTCCCGAAATGGCCGTAATCCCGCAACGCAACAAGATATTGCAGCTGCTTGATGGTCGGCAGATAGACAATCATAGGTGTTTCCGATCAGTGTGATCGATCTAAACGCCTTGAACGATGATTGCCAGCGCCTTAGATGCTGCAACGCACCATTATCTACCGCAACGCAACAAAGGAGCCACCCGATGCTGACCGTCGGCGACACAATCCCCAACCTCATCCTCCCCGTCCAGCAGGGCATTGCCGCGCTCCCCAATGGCGAGACGATCGACACCACCCCGACCAGCGGTCGCTGGAAGATCCTGTTCTACTGGCCCAAGGACTTCACCTTTGTCTGCCCGACCGAGATCGTCGGCTATGGCGACCTCAGGGGTGATTTTGCCGACCGTGACGCCGACCTGATCGGCGCCTCGACCGACACCGCACACGTCCACTTCGCCTGGCGCAAGTCGGACGAGCAGCTCGCCAGCGCCGACTTCCCGTGGATCGCCGACAATTCTAAGACCCTTGCCACCGCGCTCGGCATTCTTCACCCGACCGAGGGCGTCGCCTACCGCGCGACCTTCATCATCGATCCCGACAACGTCATCCAGCACGTGACCGTCAACGGCCTGAACGTCGGCCGCAACCCCGCCGAGACGCTGCGTATTCTCGATGCGCTACAGACCGACGAGCTGTGCCCGTGCAACTGGAAAGACGGCGAAGAGGTGCTCAAGCCCGTCGCCGCCTGACCGTCAAAAACGTCTCCCGGTGGACACACGCTGGGAGACGGTATCAGAGTATAACCATGTCATTGAAATCGTTTGCAGAAACCTTGCCTGATTATGCCAAGGATTTGCGCCTTAATCTATCGTCGATGCTGGCCGACCAAGTGGCGCGTGAAGGCCTGAAATACGGCCTGCTGCTCGCTTGCGCGCACGGGTCGGGGTATAAGCCGCTGGTTGAGGCAACCGAGGCCGAGGTCGCGGGCAAGCTGGACGAACCGACCGCCAATGCAGCGCGCGGGGCGGCGGCGATCATGGCAATGAACAACGTCTATTACCGCTTCGTCCACCTCGCTTCGAACGCGGAATATGGCACGCTACCGGCGAAGTTGCGGATGAATTTCCTGGGGCAGCACGGCACGGACAAGGATGATTTCGAGCTGTACAGCCTGGCAGTCAGTGCAATGAACGGGTGCGGCATGTGCATCGACAGCCATGAGAAGTTGCTGGTCCAGCATGGGGTGAAGGCCGAGACGATCCAGCTTGCGGCGCGCACGGCGGCGGTGATGAAGGCGATCGCCACGGTCCACGCCACGCTGTAGCTTTAATTTGCGACAGCTTTGATTCCGGGTGCGCGTTGCTTATATTGCTCGCGAAACGACAATGAGATGCGACCCTTGGCCTCGTCACTGATTGACTATCTGGATTCGGTAAAGGCCCGCGACCCCGCGGCGCGTTCGCGCTGGGAAGTGCTGCTTTATCCGGGGGTGTGGGCGCTTGCCTTCCACCGCGTCGCGCACTGGCTTTACGGCGGGAAGCTCTATTTTCTGGCCCGGTTCGTCAATCATGTCGGGCGCGGGCTGACGGCGATCGACATTCATCCGGGTGCCAAGATCGGGCGTAACTTCTTCATCGACCATGGCTTTACCGTGATCGGCGAGACGGCCGAGATCGGTGACGACGTCACCATTTACCAGTGCGTGACACTGGGCGGCACGAACCCGACCACGGGCATTGGGGGAAAGCGCCATCCCACGCTTCATGACCGGGTCGTGATCGGGTCGGGCGCGCAAGTGCTGGGACCGATCGAGGTCGGCGAGGGCGCGCGGGTCGGCGCCAACTCGGTCGTCACCCGCGATGTCATCGCCAACACGACGATGGTCGGAATCCCGGCGAAACCGGTCCCGGTCGATGCGATTCATTACAGCCCCGGTTTCGTCCCCTATGGCACGCCCTGCGGCGAGGACGTCGACCCCCAACGCGCCAAGCTGTGCGAGCTGGAGGCCGAGATTGCCGCCCTGCGCAAGGATATCGCCGAGCTTCGCGTGATCACCCAACCGGCCCAGCAGGCGAAAAGCGCTTGAGCGTCATAACTCCGTTCCCTGGCCCCAGGGACCGGACCGCCGTGACGGCCTTCGACCGCATCGAACTCCAGCGGATCCTGGACCTTTATGGCCGGATGGTCGCGGCCGGCCACTGGCGCGACTATGCGATGTCGTTCGAACGCGACGTGGCGAGCTTCTCGGCCTTCCGCCGCGCGACTGAACGCCCCGAGGTGCGGATCGAGAAGCGACCCCAGCTTCGGCTAAAGCAGGGCGCCTATGCGCTGGTCAGCGAACAGGGCGCGGTACTCAGGCGCGGACATGAACTGGCCGGCGTGCTAGCTCCGCTCGAGCGCCGCCTGATGAGGGTAGTCAGCGCCTAGAGCGGCCAAGAAAAAACCGGCGCAACCCGTGGGTTACGCCGGCCTTTCTTACCGGGCAGGGGCGAACCCCGTCGGTCTAAGCATATGCTTAAAGCCTGATTCACGTCATCGGCGGAAGCGCAAAGTCCTTCCGCCTCAAACGATCAAGCTCTAGCGATAATAGCGATGGCACTTGGGGCCAAGGCTGCCCTTTTCGATCGCGCGGCCGCCGAGCGCACCGGCACCGGCGCCGATCAGCGTGCCGGCAGTTCCGCCGACGATCGCGTGGCCAAGCAGGCCGCCACCGACGGCGCCGACGATCGTGCCGGTTGTGCCACTGCGGCGATGACAATAGGTATTGCTGTAGGCGGTGCTGCGATAGCGATGGCGGGCATCGGCTGCCGTCGGGGCGGCCACGAGGGCCGGAATGGCCATTGAAGCGGCGGTAAGCGCCATGATGGTCTTGCGCATGAGAATGTCTCCCTATTTCTCTTTTCTAGTCAACGCGACAGTCTTGCACTGGGTTGCGTGAACCTCAAACAACGAGCCGTTCACCTAATCGGGATCGACACGCCTTAGCGATGAACCGTTCTGTTACGGAGACGTTCCGGGATTATGTGCAATCTTTATTCGATGACCGCCACGGTCGATGAGCTTCGTCGGATGTTCGGACCGTTCGATGGCGATACGGCCAACCTGCCTCCGTTCGACGAAATTTATCCCGGGAAGGCCGCGCCGGTGCTTCGCCGGGGGGAAGGCGGTGTGCTTCGGCTCGATGCAATGACGTGGGGTTTTCCGGGGCCGGCGGCGGCCCGGGGCAGACCGGTCACGAATGTCCGCAACCTCGACAGTCCCTTCTGGCGATCGGCGCTGGGCAATGTCGACCGGCGCTGCATCGTGCCGGTCACCCGCTTTTGCGAATGGAGCGCCGAGCCGCACCCGGTAACGAAGCGCAAGATCAAGCACTGGTTCGCGATGCACGAAGGCCAAGAGCCACTGTTCGCCTTTGCCGGCCTGTGGCGACCGGGCGCGACAGACGGCAGCGATGGGCCATATATGGCGTTTCTGACGTGCGCGCCCAATGTGACGGTTGGCGCGGTCCACCCCAAGGCGATGCCGGTGATGCTTCGCGCTGCCGATGCGCTCGGCTGGCTGTCACATGACCGCGAAACAGCGTGCGCCCTTGCGATTCCCTTCCCCGACGCCGACATGCGGTTGCTGGACATTTAGCAGGGAGAGCGGCGTGGCCAAAGCGGACGGCAAGAAATCGAAAAAAGCGGACAGCAAGCCCAAGGGCGAGAAAAAGGCCAAGAAGGCGAAAATCGACGTGACAGGCTCGGTCGACGCGCTTGCCAAGTTGGCCGATCATCCGCTGGTCACCGACCTGCTCGCGGTCGGCGCGATGGCAGCCGTGGCGGCGATCGCAGAACATGGCGTCGCGCAGAAAAATGGAAGTGCCGAAGGCTCGCGCAAGGCGGTCAAGGCGGCAGGCAAGGCGGCCGCCGCGGCGATCGGGGCGCGGCTGATGAAGGAAGTCAGCGGGTTCACGGCCAAGGCGCCAGTCTCGAAGAAGGCTTAGTTTTTTTACGAAGTGCTGTTCCAGCCCGCACCCCCACCCGGCCAACCCATAGAATACACTGACTGGGTTGGCCGGGTGGGGGTGCGGGCTGGAACAGACCCGGCGTAGCCGATAACGACGCTAACTTCGAAACAGCGTCAGTCGGGCGGGGCCGGTGTCCCGCTCGGCGTCGAGCGTCATATAATCGGGCGCTTCGACCAGCTGCTTGCGCTGGGTTTCGATTGCCAGCCAGCCGCCGGGCGCCAGCCAGTTCGCGCGCGCGACCGACGCCAGCGTCGCGATCGCGGCCTTGGGCGAATAGGGCGGATCGGCGAGGATCACATCGAACGGCGCTGCGGTCGGGGGCAGCTTGAGCGCCGAGGCGAGCTTGATTTCCGCCCGCGCGGTAGCGCCGAGCTTGGCGACATTGGCTTGGATCGCGCGGACAGCCTCATTGTCATTCTCGATGAAGGTGACGTGCGCCGCGCCGCGCGAGAGGGCCTCGAGCCCCAGCGCACCGCTGCCCGCGAACAGGTCGGCAACGCGAAGGTCTTCGAACGAACCCAGGCGGCTGACAAGCATCGAGAACAGGGTTTCACGAGTGCGGTCGGCGGTCGGACGGGTGGCCTCCCCCGGGGGGGCGACGATCGGCCGACCGCGCCATTCACCCGCGATAATTCTCATGGCCGGGGCCTCATATTGCCTTGCGCCCTCCGCGCAGGCTCGCGCGGAAGTTGAACAGGGCTTCACGCTGGACCTCGACGATGTCGCCGGCATCGAGCCCCTCCAGGTCGAGCGGACCATAGCTGGTGCGGATCAGCCGGCTGACCTGGAGCCCGAGATGGGCGAGGACGCGGCGGACTTCGCGGTTCTTGCCTTCGGTCAGGCTCATCTCGATCCAGCAGTTGCGCCCGGTGCGGCGTTCAAGATTGGCGTTGATCGAGCCATAGCGAATGCCCTCGATTTCGACGCCCTCGGCCAGGTCCTCGAGTTGTTCCTGGGTGATCTCGCCGAACGCGCGGGCACGATAGCTGCGCACCACCCCGGTCGAGGGCAGCTCAAGCTGGCGCTTCAACTCGCCGTCGTTGGTCAGCAGGAGCAGCCCCTCGGTCATGAAATCGAGCCGGCCGACGGGGATGAGGCGGGGCAGGCCGGGGGGCAATTTGTCGTAGATCGTCGGGCGGCCCTTGGGGTCAAACTCGGCGGTCAGGCACGACGGCGGCTTGTAGAAGCGGAACAGGCGCGCCGCCTCGGGCTTGGCGACCTGCTTGCCGTCGACGGTCACCCCGGCAAGATTTTCGAGCACCGTCGCGGGGGTCTTGAGCACTTCGCCATTGATCGCGACTCGGCCGTCGGCAATCATCCGCTCTATCTCGCGGCGCGACGCGATGCCGACGCGGGCAAGCAGTTTCGCGATCCGCTGCGGCCCGTCATCGCGCGCCGGACCGGGCTTTGGGCCGCGGGTTACGGGGCCTCGTGGCACTTTATTTTCCCCCGGTCGCGAACTACGCGGACCGCGTGGCACCGGAGTGCGCGTCGTTCGTTGCGGGCCTGTCATCTTCACTCCTGGGCGGGAAACCATCACCGATGCTGTTCAGCAAGCGCAAACAGGTCGTCAAGCGGATCCTTGTCGTCGAGGACGAACCATTGACCGCATTCGACAATGAAACGCTTATCGAAAGCGCGGGTTACGAGGTCGTCGCCACGTGCGACAATTACACCGATGCCGTCGCGATCCTCGACCAGGGCTCCGTCGACCTCATCCTGAGCGACGTCAAGCTTAGTGGTGACCGAGGCGGTGTCGATCTGGCCCGCGAGGCGAGTGCGCGCGGCGTGCCCGTCCTGTTCGCCACCGGCCACTGCCCGCCCGAAGCCGCAGACGTTTCGGTTGGCTGCCTCATCAAGCCCTTCAGCCCGACCGTACTCAAGGAAGCGATCCGCGCCGTCGAGGACCACCTTGAAGGCAAGACCCCCAAGCTGCCCAAGGGGCTGGAGCTGTTCCCGATCACCGGGCCGTGACGCAGCCCTAAAGCTCCGCGTCGAGCTTGGCGTGGAATTCGGCGACACCATTTTCCAGCGTGCCGAGCATGATGTTGTCGATCAGCCCCGATTCGAGCCCGCGCTGGCCAAGCGCCGCCGCGCCGAAATCCTCAGTTCCGAAGGTGCCCCCGTCGAGCAGGTCCCAGCTTCGCGCCCAATGCGCCGCCGCCTCGTTGGTCTGGGGCTCCTCGGGGATCAGCATGATGTCCTCGACCAGCGTGTGGCCGACCGATTGCGGCATGGCGATCAGCAGGTTGATGTAATCGGGGCTGACGATCACCACCGAATTGGGGAACAGCTGATAGGTATAGGTCACCGCGCGGCGAAGCGCAGGCCAGTCGCTACGGTCGATTTCATTGAGATAGTCGGCGCGACCGACGGCGGCGCGCTGATGGCGGCCGATCTGGTCGGCGACGGTGATCCCGTCGGCGAAGAAGGAGGCGATGGTCGAGGCGTGGAGCCGCTGGACATGATAGCTCTCGAGGAAGGCGTCGATCACCAGCTTCCAGTTGGCGGCGACCTCGTGGACCTTGCGCTTGTAGAGGTGGAGATCGGCGATCCCGAACGCATCGAGGTCGGGCGCAAGCAGCGCCTCATTGGCGAAGTCTGAAGCGGGATCGCGCGAAAACCAGATCAGCCCGCCCGCCTCGATCGACGTGAATTCCACCAGGCCGTAGGCCGCCTTGTCCAGCCCCGGGAAACATTCTGCACGAGGCAGGGACGCGAGCCGCCCGTCGGCGCGATAGGCCCAGGCATGATAGGGGCACACGATCCGCGTTGCCGGCACCGGCCCATCCGCATCGAGCAATCGTGTCCCGCGGTGGCGACAGACATTGGCCAGCACATGGACATGGCCGTCCCCGTCGCGCGTGATGATCAGCGGCACGCCATAGCCGTCATGGACAACTGCCTGGTTGACATGGGGCAGCATCGCCGAGGGACCAAGCAGCAGCGGAAAGCGCTCGAACAACCGCTTCGTCTCATGATCGAACCGCGCCGGATCGGTATAGATGTGCGCCGGCAGGCTGGTCATCCGGCTGCCCATCGCCGCTTCGCCGCGCGCCAATGCGTCGGCCAGCGCGACTTGCCCATGGGTCGGGCGCAAAGTGCGGGGAATGGCGTCCATGATGCGACGCTGCGCCTTCAAAACGTTTAACGCAAGTTGCGTTTCCACAGTATTGGCGCGGGTTTGTCCGTCCACCCTTCCACCGCTCGCTCGTCCTGCTAGCATGGCGCCAATCGACAGTGGGTGGAGCAGCGTATGGCGATCGCGATGGACGAGAATGTGGCGACGGGCTGGCGCGCGAGCCTACCCGAGGGCATTCGTCCCTATACCGAAGCCGCCCCGCTGGCGGCCTTCTTCCTCGGCGTGTCGTCGGGCTTTCCCTATGCGATGATCGGCGCGACGCTGACCACGCGGCTGGCGCAGGACGGGCTCGACAAGAAAAGCATCACCGCCTTCAGCCTCGCCTTCCTCGTCTACAATCTGAAATTCCTGTGGGCGTGGGTCGTCGACGGGGTCCGCCTGCCGATCCTGGGCGCGCTTGGCCAGCGCGTGTCGTGGCTGATCCTGGCGGGCCTGCTGGTGATCGCCGCCGTTGCCAACCTCGCCTTCGTCGATCCCTCGTCGAGCCTGCTCGCGACCGCCTATGCCGCCATTTTGGTTGGGGTTGCGGGGGCGACCTTCGACATCGTCATCGACGCGTATCGCATCGAGATATTGTCGCCGCGCCAGCTCGGGGTCGGGTCGGGTATGGTTCAATATGGCTGGCGCATCGGGTCGGTCGCGGCGGGGGCGCTGGCGCTGGTGCTCGCCGCGCGGGTCGGCTGGCACATCGCCTATCTGGCCTGCGCCGGCTTTGCGCTTCCGGCGATGATTACCGGGCTGGTCCATGGCGAACCCGAGCGCCACCGCGAGCCCAAGCAGCGGCGCGGCTTCGGCGAAGCGGTCGGCGCAGTCTATCGCCCGTTCACCGAATTCTTCCAGCGGCAGGGCGCATTCCTCGTCCTGCTGTTCATCCTGCTCCACAAGATCGGTGACACGCTCGGCCAACTGACGCTCCGCCTGCTCCTCGACGACCTCGGCTTCACCAATGACGAAATCGCGATCTTCGACATTGGCGTCGGCTTCTGGGCCTACCTCATCGGCATTTTCGTCGGCGGGGTGCTCTATTCCAAGCTCGGCATGAAGCGCTCGGTCCTGCTCAGCCTGATCCTGATGGGCGTGTCGAACTTCAGTTTCGCCCTGCTCGCCCAGGCCGGGCACAGCAATGAAGTGCTGGCGGGCGCGATCGGGTTCGAAAATTTCGCCAGCGGGATCGGCGGGGTGACGGTCGTCGCCTACTTCTCGGCGCTGTGCGACTTGCGCTTTACCGCTTCGCAATATGCGCTGATCTCGGCCGCGGCGAGCATTGTCGGGCGGTTCCTCACCGGCACAACGGCTGGCGCGATGGTCGAGGGCATGGGCTATGTGAACTTCTATTTGCTGACGACGGTCGCCGCCGTGCCCGGCATCCTTCTGTTCTGGTGGATGATGCGTGCCGGGTTGGTCGACTCGTCGATCGGGACGGCGGGGGTCGTCGGCGAAGGCGATGCTCGCGCCGAAGCTGGAGCTGCGGAGGAGCCCGCCCCCCGATGATCGCCTTCGTTGCCATGCTTGCGGTGCAGGTGCTGCTGGTGGTCGATGTCATCCGCAACGGTCGCAACCAGCTGTGGATCATGGCGCTTGTCTTCCTGCCGATGGCCAGCACGATTGCCTATCTGGTAATCGAGGTATTGCCGCGCTTCCGCCATCACCGCCACGTCCGCACCGCCCGCGCCCAGATCGGCGCGCGGATCGATCCGGGGCGCGACCTGCGCGCCGCCCGTGAGCAGTTCGACATCGCCAGGACTCCGGCCAATATGATCCGGCTGGCCGACGCTCTGACCGATCTTGGCCGTCACAAGGAAGCACTCCCTTTCTATCGTGACTCGATCGGGCGGATCCGCCCCGACCTGCGCACCGGCGAGAAGCTTGCCCGCTCACTGTTCCAGAATGACCAGCCCGCCGATGCGCTCGACATGCTCGAGACGATGCAGCAGCCAAGCTCGTCAGGCGACCGCGACCGCATCGCGATGCTCCGCGCGCGGCTGTTCGAGGAGCTTGGCCGCAAGCCCGAGGCCGAGGTCATCTATGCCGATATCGTCACGCGCATGGCTGGCGACGAAGCCCGCTGCCGCTATGCCGCGCTGCTGCTGGGGGACGGCCGCGTGGCTCCGGCGCGATCGCTGCTGGAAGAGGTCGATCAGCGCCGCAAGCGGCTTACCCGCCAGCAAATCGACCCCGACGCCGTCATGTATGACTGGGCGTCGCGCGAACTGGGAAAGCTTCGCCAAGGCTAGTCGGGCAGCTCGCCGTTCGCCGCCAGCGCGTCTCCCGCCAGATAGAGCGACCCCGCAATAAGGATCGGCGAAGGGAGGGGAGCGAGCGCGTCGGCCAAGCTCGCCCCCGCGCGCCCGCCAAAGCGCGCCGCGAGCTTGACCGGGTCGTGGCTGGCATGGTCGGGGACCGCGACGAAGGTCAGGCTGAGCGCGTGGGGCGCGAGCAGCGCGACGATTTCGTCGGCGTCCTTGTTGGCGAGCATGCCCAGCACGAGGTGGCGCGGATCGCTCGCCAGGTGGAGGGCGAGCGCGGCGGCAGCGTCGACATTGTGCGCGCCGTCGACGATCACGTCGCGCCCTGCGGCAAGCGGCCCGGGGGCAAGCTGCTGGAGCCGCGCCGGCCATCTCGCGGAGGCGAGGCCGCTGCGAAACTGGTCGATTGATACCGGCAACCCCGACGCAAGGATCATCTGCCAAGCGAGGTTGGCGTTGCGCCGCTGGTGCGCCCCCGGCAGCGTCGGGCGAAGGCTCGCGTCGGGCAGCCAGTCGCGCCACTCGAGCAACACAGGCGCGCCGCGCTCGGCCGCCATTGCCTCGATTGCCGCCAGCGCCTCGGAGACTTGCGCCAGCACGATCAGCGGCACCCCGGCCTTGGCGATCCCGGCCTTCTCGCGCGCGATCTCCGCGAGGCTGTGGCCGAGGTAATGCTGGTGATCGATGCCGATGCTGGCAATGCCGCACGCCGCCGGGCGATCGACGACATTGCTTGCGTCGAGCCGTCCGCCGAGTCCGACTTCGAGGATGCAGGCGTCAGCGCGCACGCGCGCAAAGGCGAGCAGCGCGGCGGCCGTCGTCACTTCGAAAAAACTTCCGCCGATCCCGTCATTGGCGTCGATCACTTCGGCCAGCAGCGCGGCCAGCGCGTCATCGTCGATCAGTTGCCCGCCGATGCGGATCCGCTCGTTATAGCGCACCAGATGCGGGCTGATGAACACATGCGCGCTGAGGCCCGCCGCCTCGATCCCAGCGCGCAAGAACGCGCAGGTCGATCCCTTGCCATTGGTCCCGGCGACATGGAGCACCGGCGGCAAGCGGTCCTGCGGCCGCCCGAGCCGGTCGAGCAACGCCGCGATCCGTTCGAGCCCAAGCGTGTCGTCACCGCTGCTGATCCCGCCCATCCGCTCGAGCTGGGCCTGCACCTCCGCGCAGCTCGATCGGGCAAAGTCGGCCATCAGGCGGCCGCCTCCTCCGGGGTGAGATAGGCCAGCAACGTCGCCAGCCGGGAGGTGAGCTCGGCGCGGGGAACGACCATGTCGATCATCCCGTGCGCCAGCAGATATTCGGCGCGCTGAAAGCCTTCAGGCAATTTCTCGCGGATCGTCTGCTCGATCACCCGCTGCCCGGCGAACCCGATCAGCGCCCCCGGCTCGGCCATCTGGACATCGCCCAGCATCGCATAGGAAGCGGTCACGCCGCCCGTCGTCGGATCGGTCAGCACGACGATATAAGGCAGCCCCGCCTCGCGTAGCTGAGCCAGCGCCACCGTCGTTCGCGGCATCTGCATCAGGCTCAATATGCCCTCCTGCATCCGCGCGCCGCCGGCCGCGGTGAACAGCACATAGGGCAAATTGGCGTCGATCGCGGCCTTGATCCCGGCGACGATGGCAGCGCCCACGGCAATCCCCATCGACCCGCCCATGAAGGCGAAATCCTGGACCCCGACGATCGCTTCATGCCCGCCGATCACCCCGCGCGCGGTGATCAGCGCATCGCGCTCGCTGGTCGCGGCGCGTGCCGCCTTCAGCCGGTCGGGATAGCGCTTAGTATCCTTGAACTTGAGCGGGTCCTCGCGAACCTCGGGCGCGGGCAACACCCGATAGCGCTCGTCATCGAACAGCATCGTAAAGCGCGCCTTGGGCCCGATCCGGTCATGATGATCGCAACGCGGGCAGACGAACAGATTATCTTCCCATTCCTTGGTGAACACCATCGCCTGGCACTTGCCGCACTTGTGCCACAGCGTGTCGGCGACCTGACGCTTGGGCAGGAAGGGGATGCCGTTGCGCACCTTGCTGAGCCAGCTCATTGGGAAGTCCTCTGCATCGGAGCGCGGTTATTCGCCTGGGGTTGAAATGTCCACGACGCCGTCATCCCGGACTTGATCCGGGACCTGCCTTCCTCACCTGAACGAGCGCGGGCCGGAGGCAGGCGGGTCCCGGGTCAAGCCCGGGATGACGTCTTTGATCAGAGCGAACCCTCGATCGCGCGCAGGGCACCCAGCGGATCCTCGGCGGCGGTGACCGGGCGGCCGATGACCAGGATCGAGGCCCCGGCGTCGAGTGCGGCGCGCGGGGTCATCACTCGTTTCTGGTCGGCGACGGCGGCAGCGGCCGGGCGGATACCGGGAACAACGAAGAAACCATGCGGCCAGTTCTTGCGCACGGCGGCCACTTCCTGCCCCGAGCAGACGATGCCGTCGAGCCCGGCCTCCTGCGCCAGCGCGGCAAGCCGTTCGACTTGCGCCTGCGGCTGGCCCGCGATCCCGATCGATCTCAGGTCGCTGCCGTCGAGGCTGGTCAACACGGTCACCGCCACGACCTTGGTCGAAGCAGATGCGGCGGCCTTGGCATCTTCCATCATCGCCCGCCCGCCGGCGGCATGGACCGTCAGAATCGCGGGCTCGAACGGGCGCAGCGCCATAATCGCCTTCGCCACCGTGTTGGGAATGTCGTGCAGCTTGAGGTCGAGGAAGATCGGCAGCCCGAGGTGGGCGATGTCCATCACCCCGGCGCGACCGTTGCGGAGGAAGAATTCCAGCCCTAGCTTGATCCCCCCGGCATGGCTGCCCACCGCCTGGACGATGCTTCGCGCCTGATCGATGTCGGGGGTGTCGATCGCGACATAGATCGGCCGGCTCATGCGTCGGGCCCGATGGTCGGAGCCGGGGCTGGGGCAGGACTCGGCGCATAGCTCACCGTGCGTCCTCTTTCGGCCTCACGGCGCAGCTGCCAGTGGCGCAGCCGCCAGCGGATCATCGTCGGTAGCCAGCCGATCAGGAACGCGATCAGCAACAGCAGCGGCAGCTTGATGTCGGCCTGGACATTGCCCCACAAATCGACCGTCACGTCGGTCCAGTTGCGGCCCATGAACAGCGCGGCAAGCAGCGCGAGAAGCAGCCAGAAAAGGAGGCGGAGGAAGCGCATTGCCATCCCGCTTAAGCGAGCCGGGCGGCGAACGCCAGTAACCGACTCGTTCCACCGCTCGTCCTGCTCGCTTGGCCGCAGCGAACCCGATCCCCCGTTGAGCCCCGCCCGCGCCAGCCGCACAGGGGCCAAGCGCGGGAGAGTGGATTGGAACGACAGCATATCATCGGGCTCGGCGCTTTCGTCGTGCTGGTCGGCGCAGTGGCGCTGGCGTCGCCACATGCGGCGAGAGATTCAGCCCAAGCGGCGCCGGTCACCTCGACGGCGCACCTCAAGCTTGCCAGCCTCTCGATCTCGGCGCGCCATGACGTCGACTATTCGGCGCTCGACGAGCGGCTGAAGGCGATGGTCGCCAGGCCGTCGATGGTCGGGCTGGCGGTTGGCGTGATCGAAAATGGCCGGATCACCTTCCTCGCCGGCTATGGCGAAACCGCGCGCGGTTCAGGTGAGGCAGTCACCCCGGCAACGGTGTTCCGCTGGGCGAGTTGCTCCAAGGGTGTCGCCGCCACGATGGTCGCCAAGCTTGCCGAGCAAGGCAAGATCGACCTTAATGCGCCGGTTGTGAATTACGCCCCGACGCTGAAGCTGCCCAATGCCGGCGAATATCGCGCAACGGTGACTGACCTGCTCAGCCACCGCCTCGGCCTCTATCGCAACGCCTATGACAATAAGCTGGAGGAAGGGCAGAGCCCGGCTGTGTTGCGCAGCCAACTCGGCGCGTTGAGTGCGGTGTGCCAGCCCGGCACCTGCTGGGATTATCAGAACGTCGCCTTTGACGCGTCGAGCGAGATGGTCGCGCGGTCGATGGGCATGTCCTACCCGCAGGCGGTCCAGCGCACGCTGTTCGACCCGATTGGGATGCGGTCTGCCAGCGTGACGCGCGAGGGGCTCGAAGGCGCCGCCAGCTGGGCGCGTCCGCATAGCGTCGGCAGACGGCTGCTCCCGGTCACAGACGCTTATTACAAAGTCCCCGCAGCGGGCGGGATCAACAGCAATATCAAGGATTTCGCGCTGTGGATGATCGCCCAGGCGGGCGGCATGGCCGACGTTCTGTCGCCCCGGCTGCTGGCAACGATCCACGCGCCGCTGGTCAAGACCCCGACCGAGCAGGGCCGTATGCGCAAGTTCGCCGAGCGGGTTCATTCACCCTATTATGGCCTCGGCTGGCGCAGCTATGATTATGTCGGGCACCGCATCATCGGCCATCGTGGCGGGGTTGCCGGCTATCGCTCGCTGATTCTGTTCGACCCCGAGAAAAAGAGCGGCGTGGTGGCGCTGTGGAACAGCAATACCAGCCAGCCGGGGGGCCTGGAATTCGAAGTGATGGACATGATCTATCACTTGCCCTTCCGCGACTGGATGGAGCTCAACAAGGGCCCGTCCGCCGCAGTGGTAGCCGAGGGCGACGACCCGCAGGCCGCCGCCCAGGGGAGCGCTGGCTAAGCCTGCGAGAGCGGAATTGCGCTGCGGCTGTCGGCTTCGGTCGGGTGTGCGCCAATCTCGCTCGTCAGGAAGCCGACGAGATCCTCGATCAGCCGCTCCTTTTCAATCGCGAACAGGCCGTGCGCCGATCCCTCATATTCGATCAGCCTGGCGCCCGGCACCTTGGCCGCGACCACGCGACCGGTGGCGTCGATCGGAACGGTCTTGTCTTCCGTCCCGTGGATGACCAGCGTCGGCACGGTGAAGGACGCCAGGTCGGGACGGAAATCGGTCGTGGCGAACGCCTTGGCGGCGGCGAGCGTCGGTCGAAGCCCGGCCATCATTGTCTGGCGCTTGGCATCGTCGAGCACTTCGTCGCTGACCGGGGAGCTCAGCACGCCGACCCCGAAAAAGTCCTTGAAGAAACCGGTGAAGAAATGCGCGCGGTCCTTCTTCATTCCTGCGGTCATCTCGTCGAAGGTCGCTTGCGGAACGCCATTGGGGTTGTCGTCGGTCTGCAGCATGTAGGGCACCACTGCCGAGATCAGCACCGCCTTAGACACGCGCTGTGCGCCCTGTCGCGACAGGAAGCGCGCAACCTCGCCGCCGCCCATCGAGAAGCCGACCAGAGCGGCGGGCTCGGTGATCTCGGCATGGTTGAGGACCGCCGCGACATCGTCGGCGAACGTGTCATAATCATAGCCGTCCCAGGGCTGGTCCGACCGGCCAAAGCCGCGACGATCGGGGATGATCGCCCGGCACCCGCGCTCGGCGAGTTCGAGTGCGACATCGTCGAACGAGTCCCCGGTCAGCGGCCAGCCATGAAGCAGGACCACCGGAGCGCCCTTGCCCCAGTCCTTGTAATAGAGGTGCGTTCCGTCGCGGGCTTTGGCGTAGGGCATCAGACTCTCCTGAAGCGGACGCCGACCAGACCGGGGCATCCTTCGCGGAGTATAACCCATGGGGCAGGGGACATGTTGCACGGCTCGTCGTGCGCCAGCGTGCGACCAGCCGCGGAACGGCGCGGCAGGCGAAAGGTTTTTCCATCAAACCCTTATTAACGGAGCGCCCCATGACCCCCGCCGATCAGGACACGCTTGCCCGCAACATCGCTGAGGCTGTCCAGCCGATGATCCAGGAAGATGCGCTGCCTGGCCATGAAAGCCAGCTCGAACCAAAGCCTGACTGGGCCCCGCGCTACCCCGGCTCGGGCCGCCTCGCCGGCAAGGTCGCGATCATTACCGGCGCCGACAGCGGCATCGGCCGCGCCGTCGCCGCCCTGTTCGCGCGCGAAGGTGCCGACATTGCCGTCGCCTATCTGTGCGAACATGATGACGCCGCCGAGACAAAGCGCATCGTCGAGGCCGAGGGCCGCCGCGCGATCGCGATTTCCGGCGACCTTGGCGAGAAAGCCCATTGCAACGCGGTCGTCGCACAGACGGTGAACGAGCTCGGCCGGCTCGACATCCTCATCAATAATGCCGGCGAGCAGCACCCCGACCAGGACATTCGCGACATCAGCGAGGAGCAGCTGAAACGCACCTTCCAGTCGAACATCTACTCGATGTTCTTCATGGTCCAGGCCGCGCTGCCCCACCTCACGGCGGGCTCGACGATCGTCAACTGCACCTCGATCACCATGTACGCCGGCGAGCCAGAACTGCTCGACTACAGCTCAACCAAGGGCGCGATCACCGCCTTCACTCGCTCCCTGTCGCAAAATCTGGTCGACAAGGGAATTCGCGTCAACGGCGTCGCCCCGGGGCCGATCTGGACCCCGCTCAACCCGTCGGGCGGATCGAGTCCCGAGAAGCTCGCAACCTTTGGCCAGAAGACCCCGATGAAGCGCCCCGGCCAGCCCAATGAAGTCGCCCCCGCCTTCCTGTTCCTGGAGTGCGAGGATTCATCCTATATGGCGGGGCAAGTCCTGCATCCCAACGGCGGCCAGGTCGTCAACGGCTAGGGCCGTGACCCGAGCGTGAAATAGGCTGGCAGCCTGTTGGCGCGAAGCAAGCTGCTGTTTCGGCGATTAAAAAAGTCGCATCCTATTGGCGGCACACTCGTTGAATCCACGCAAATAGTCCCCAATCGAAAGGGTTTGGACCATGGCTGAATTTATGGATGCGGTCGCCTTGCTCAAGGCCGATCATGACAAGGTCGACGAGCTGTTCGCCAAGTTTGAAAAGGCCAGCGGCGACGGCACCAAGCAGAAGATCGCACTGCAGATCTGCAAGGAGCTGACTATTCACGCCATGATCGAGGAAGAGATCTTCTATCCCGCGTGCGAAGGCAAGGTCGACGAGGACGACCTCAAGGAAGCCTATGTCGAACATGACGGCGCCAAGGTATTGATCGCCGAAATCGAGAAGGGTTCGCCGTCGGACGAGTTTTACGACGCCAAGGTCAAGGTGCTCCAGGAACAGATTGAGCATCATGTCGAGGAAGAGGAACAGCGCCTCGTCGGGATTTTCAGTCAGGCCAAGAAGGCCGGTCTCGACATGGATGATCTTGGCGCCCGGCTCGCCGCCCGCAAGGCCGAACTGATGGCGCAGATCGGCAACGGCCCCCTGCCAACTCCAGAACTCAGGACGATGGAAACGACGACCATCTGACGAACGGCGCGAGGCCGGCGCTCATCGCCGGCCTCGCGCCATTTCTGTCCGGGTTCAGCGTGACGCCAGTCGACCGGCGCCCGTGTCGAGGTTGTAGACGTCGTTCGAAAAGGCGATCTGCCCATTTTGTGCGGTTGCGGTCACATAGGAAACATAGACCGGCATTCCCTGCGGAAGGCGCACATTCTGCTCCGGGTTGGCATTGGGCGCGATCATGTCGCCACCCATCCAGCGACCAAGCCGCTTGGCGTCTTCCAGGCGAATGCAACCGTTAGACGATGTCCGCCGCGCATTGTTAAACAGCACGCGGTTGTTGGTGTCGTGCAGGTATATCCCCTGTGGATTGCCAAAACCGAACTTGACGACCCCCATCGAATTGGCGGCACCGGGAAGCTCGCGCATTTTCACTTCGGTGGTGCCGGCAATCACGCTTTTCCAGTTGACCGACGTCGACGGAAGGACGGTCGGCTTCTCCCACTCCGAAATCACTTCATAGCCGTTCTTGGACAGCCAGCCGACCCCGTCCTTGATGACATGTGGCGCAATCAGCTTGCGGCCAAGGTCACTTGGCACGTTCCAATAAGGATTGAAGGTTGCGAACCAGATCGTGCTTGCGACCATCGGCGTCTGGGCGTCGGCGCGCCCGACAACGACCTTCATCGTGTCGACCACCCGCCCATTCTCGACCATCGACAATTGTTGGGTCGCGGAATTGACCAGGATGAAACGCCCCGTCGCCGGAAGCGCCCGCACCCGGTCGAGATTGGCCATGATGCGGGGGTCGGCCAACGACGATCCGCTGGCCTGCGCCTGGCTCCACGCGGCATCGCGCAGCGGCGCGTACATCGGGCTGACCGACGCAACGGCGGCGACATGATCGGACAGCGAGGTAGCGCGCGCCGCCTGCTCCAGGACATAGCCTGCTGCGGGCGCGCGCGGGGCGAGGCGCGTTTCGACATACATCATCCCCGGCGCGGGGGCATGGAGTGCGGCGACATAGCGCAGCCACGCGATCGACATCAGCCGATCGGCACGAACGGCACCGGCCTGGTCGCCGGCAGCAGCCAGCGCGGCCTGGATCTCGTCGGCCATCCGCGGGCCCGAGATCAGCCCGTCGAGCGGCGCCCGGCGAAGCGTCTGCACCAGCGCTATTGCGCCACCACTCGTCGGGCCCTGCTTGAGCCAGATCGGAGCAGTGCCTCGCGCGGCATAATAAGCGTCGACCGACGCGGTGATGCCATCGGCGCGGGCAATATCGGTCGGCTGGCTGGCAAGCTCGGGGCTCGCCGCCGTCGTTGCCGATAACGGCGCCAGGAAGATCGTGGCGCCCATGAGGCTCTTGAGCAGGCTTGGCTTCACAGCCGTCTCCTTCGAGTCTGAAGTGCATATTGGCTTGTCGTAACGAGAAACACGACGACGGGTTCAATATTACGATAGCCCGGGTGCAAGTATCTGGCCTGTTGTGGCTTTTGAGCCAACTCTGCGTCGGCGCCGGGCGTCGACCAGCGCAGGTCGATAATCGGTTGCGGGCAAGGAAGGCATATCGCGTCCATCACGCCCTGATGTGGGGTTCCGCGTGAATGGGGGCTGAAAATGGTTTTGCCTCAGGACTTTGCCAGCGAACCACACACCGCAGCGGGATTGGGCTCACCGCAGAAATCGGGGCGGTGGATCTTCCAATAGTCGATCAGCCCCATGCGCTGGGCAAGCGCCGCGAACTTCGCGGTCTTGCGCGCTTCGGTGAACACCGGGCGGAACATCAGCGTCAGCCGATCGTCGCCGCGTTCGAGCGCCGTCGTCAATGCGTCGACCGCCTCGTCGAGGTTGCCGCTCATTGCCAGCGCAGTAATCGCCGATCCGCTGTTGGCCGGGTCGGCAGACAGCGCCATGAACGGCGCCCCGGCGGCATGGATGCGCGCTGCGTCCCCGCCCTGCAGCGCATCGAGCAGCGCCGGCCATGCGGCCTTCACCGGGCTTTCGGGCTGGTCGGCAAGCGCGGTTCGCGCCGCCGCCCAGTCGCGCCGCCACAGTGCCTGGCCAAAGCGCGCCAATTTGATCGACTTGTTCCCGGGCCATTTGACGGCGAGCTCGTCGAGCATCCTGAGCCCGCCAGCGGCATTGCCGGTCGCGGCGGTGGCATTGGCAAGCGAGATGGCATGCTCGGCGATATTCGGATCATTGCCGACGGCTTGCTGGAGCAGCGGCAATCCCGCCGACGGCCGGCCAAGTGCGTTGAGCGTATAGTTATAATTGGGCAGCTCGCAGCCGCAATCGCTCGGCCGCACGCTAATCGACTTTTCGGCCAGCGTCTCCCACTCGGCGAAATTGTGGAAGTGCGGCAGCGATGATGCCGACTTGCCATCGCCCCCCAGCCCGACTGCCAGCCACGCCTGGACCTGATAAGCCTTGGCGGTGGTCGGGTCGATCGCTAGCGCGCGCTCGGCCGCCTTGGCTGTATCGGCCAGGATCGCGGCCTTGTTCGCGCCCGGCGTGAACGAGCTAATAATCAAATTCTCGGACAGGTTCGACCAGCCATTGGCAAAGTCGGGCGCCGCCGCCACGACGTTGCGCAGCGTCGCGACGAGCGATTCCGCTGAGGTCTGGTCGGTGCCGCTGTTGATCTGCTGGCAAAAGCGCGCCCACGGCGCGATCGCTTCGGGCGGCAGGACGACCAGCTTCGATCCGGTGCTGTCGCTGGCGGTAGCGACACAGCGGGTGAATTCGGCCAGTTCCAGACCGAACTGGCGCGCCGCGATCGGGTTGCTCTTGGGCTGGGAGAACTTGATCGTGCTGATCGGGGCCTCGGTATCGGGTGCGAACAGCTTGGCGATGACCAATAGCTGGTCGCCCTCGGTCGAGACGTCGCCGGTCAACTGATAGGCGTGGGGCCGCCTCTTGCCGTCGCCATTGACCGGGTTGATCCGCGACGAGGTCGAAAAGCCGTTGAACATCTCGTTCGACAGCGACTCGGCAAACCCTGCCGGCAGCCCCGCGCCATGCGTCGTGAACTGGTCGACTACCACATCCGGCTGGACCGGCTTGGCAAGACCCAGGTCGGCGCGGAACAGGAACAGTGCGCCCAGCAGCGCAACCGCCAGCGCGGCGAACCCCATCGCGAACATCGGCCGCCTGGCCGGGCGCAACCAGCCTTCGCCCGACTGCGCTTTTATCGGCACCGCAGCCACCGCCGCGGCATCGGGCGCAAGCGTTGCGTCGCCCGGCGCAACCTCGGGATGTTCGCCTTCGAGCCAGCTGAGCAGCTTGTCCCACTGCGGATTGCTGTCGTCGAACACCCCGCTCGAAAGGTCGACCGACTGGCGCAGCATGAACGCCAGCGGCAGCGAACAATGCTCGATCGTGACCGGCACCAACTTGTGATGATCCTGCGCATAATGCGCCTCGGACCTCACCCAATCCGACGTCACCGACCGCGGGGTCCACAGCACGACGACGTAAGCGGCGGCCGCAATCTCGCGCTCGATCATCGCGTCCCAAGCCTGCTGCGGGTTGAGCGCATCGTCCCACCAAACCGATTTTCCGGCCTTGCGCAGCGCCGCGACCAACCGCTCGGCGATTGCGCGGTCTTCTTTCTTGTAGCTCAGGAATATGTCGGCCATCTGCGCCTCTTCCCCCGGGATGAGGCTAGGCTAGCGCAACTCGGGACAAGCGGAAATGCCTTTGTCGTGTCGCCGACATTTCACCCCGAAGCGATCACCCCAGCGAGATGAAACTGTCGAGCACCCGCTTGCGCCCGGCATGCTCAAAGTCGATTTCCAGCTTGTTGCCCTCGATCACCGCGATCGTGCCGTAACCGAACTTGGCGTGGAACACGCGCATGCCCAGCGCGACGTCGCTCCGTCCCTTGTTGCCAAGGCTGACCGCGCTGCCCTTCGATTCCTGCGGCGACGACGACGACGACCGCCCCGACCCCTGCACGCCATAAGCCGGCGTCAGCGCGCGTTGCATCCCCGGCCCGCGTCGTTCGGGCCGAGCGACATGCGCGAACGGGTCGCTCTGCTCGCTCCACTGCGCCCGCCACAGGCTTTCGCCGCCGGTCATGGTCGTTTCAGTTTCGATATGATCGGCCGGGAGTTCGGCCACGAACCGGCTCGGGATCGAGCTCGTCCACTGGCCGTAAATCCGCCGGTTCGCGGCATGAAGGATCGTCGCCCGCGTCCGTGCCCGCGTGATCGCCACATAAGCCAGCCGCCGTTCCTCCTCCAGGCTCGCCAGCCCGCCCTCGTCAAGCGCGCGCTGCGACGGAAACACGCCTTCCTCCCACCCGGCCAGGAACAGGATCGGAAACTCCAGCCCCTTGGCGGCATGGATCGTCATGATCGTCACCTTGGGCTCGCCCCGCGCCGCGTCATTGTCCATCACGAGCGAGACGTGTTCCAGGAAGGCGCCGAGCGTCTCATAATCCTCCATCGCCCGGGTCAGTTCGGTCAAATTCTCCAGTCGGCCTGCCGACTCCGCGCTCCGCTCGGCCTGCAACGCAGCGGTATAACCGCTCTCGTCGAGCATCAGCCGGGCTAGCTCGGGGTGGGGCAGGGTGGAAGCCATCGTTCGCCAGCGCGATACGTCGCCCACGAACCGGCCGAGGGAGCGCCGCGCCTGCGGGGTCAGCTCGTCACTGTCGAGCATCTCCGCCGCGGCAAAGATCAGCGGTTGCGACGATACCCGCGCGAAACTGTGGATCCGCTGGACCGCCTTGTCGCCCAGCCCGCGCTTGGGCACGTTGATAATCCGCTCGAACGCCAGATCGTCGGCAGGCTGGGCGATCAGTCGCAGATAGGCCAGCGCATCGCGGATCTCGGCGCGCTCGTAAAAGCGGAACCCGCCAACGATTTGATACGCCAGCCCAATCGCGATGAACCGCTCTTCAAGCTCGCGCGTCTGAAATTGCGCCCGCACCAGGATCGCGGTGTCGTCGAGGCTGCCGCCGCCACGGCCATGGCCCTCAATCTCCTCGCCGATCCGCCGCGCTTCCTCGGGGCCGTCCCACACGCCGATGACGCGGACCTTGTCCCCGCCATTGGCCGCGGTCCACAAAGTCTTGCCGAGCCGCCCCGCGTTGTTCGAGATCAGCGCCGTCGCCGCCGCCAATATGTGCGGAGTCGAGCGATAATTCTGCTCGAGCCGGATCACTGCCGCGCCCGGAAAATCCTTCTCGAAGCGCAGGATATTGGCGACTTCCGCTCCGCGCCACGAGTAAATCGACTGGTCGTCGTCGCCAACGCAGCACAGATTGCGGCGCGGCTCGGCCAGCAGCTTGAGCCAGTCATACTGCGACGCATTGGTGTCCTGATATTCGTCGACCAGGATATATTTGAACCGCTCCCGATACCCTTCGAGCACGTCGGGATGCTTGCGGAAGATCGTCAGCATGTGGAGCAGCAAGTCGCCGAAATCGCACGCGTTGAGTGTCCGCAATCGCTCTTGATAGGCCGCGTACAGTTCAGCCCCGCGACCACTTGCGAAGGCCTCGGCTTCGGCCGCATCGATATGCGCCGGGGTCCAGCCGCGGTTCTTCCAGCGGTCGATCACTCCCGACAGCTGCCGCGCCGGCCAGCGTTTCTCGTCGAGGTTCGCCGCCACGATCAGCTGTTTGAGCAAGCGCAGCTGGTCGTCGGTATCGAGGATGGTGAAATTGGACTGCAGCCCGACCAGTTCGGCGTGACTGCGCAACATCCGCGCCGCGACCGAATGGAAGGTCCCCAGCCACGGCATCCCCTCAATTGCCCCGCCCGAAATGCGCGCAATCCGCTCCTTCATCTCGCGCGCCGCCTTGTTGGTGAAGGTCACCGCCAGGATCTGGCTCGGCCACGCCCTCCGCGTCGCCACCAGATGCGCTAGCCGGGCAGTCAGCGCCGACGTCTTGCCCGTCCCCGCGCCCGCCAGCACCAGCACCGGTCCGTCGGTCGTCAGCACCGCTTCGCGTTGTGGCGCGTTGAGACCGGTCAGATAGGCGGGTTCGGGTTCGGCGCTTGAGCCGGTAAGGGCAGGGGATTCGGGCACCCCTGCGAAGTAGGGACGCGGGAACGAAACGGCAACCGCGGCTCAGACAGAGTTATGCGCGATATCCCCGTTATCCACAGGCTCGGATTTGCAGTTTCCGCTTGGAGCGACTCGTGGCCAGGCGCATATTGCAATGGTGATCGGGGCAGCGGCCTCGGGCCACCGGAGGGAAGGGAAACCGGACCAAGGGCGACCAGGGACCAAAGATCCGATCTCCGCCGGCAGGCGATGGTGATGCGAAAGAGACGTTGAAATCCCTCGGGACGTAAGCAGATCGGAAGTATCGCTGGACCAGCTGGCAAGAGGCGCCGGAAGAGTTGATCTTTCTGTCGCAGCGACTTGCTTCTCTCGGGAAGCGGGAGCGCGCGAAAAGAGGGTCGATCCAAGAAGGGCCGCGGAACGTCAAGGATCTGTCTTCGGACTGAACCATGGCCGGAAGCGACGCCTGAGCTGGTGAGCCAGGATCGAAGGACGGGGGAGCGCAAGCGATCCAGGTCACGAACACCGGCAGATCCTTCGCTCGGCGCAGTGGGGGCTGGCAGCAATGCCGGCCCCCATTTCTGTATGCGGGCCCGCCGAGCCTTCCGCCGCTACTCAATCCCCGCTACGCCTCATCCATGGCCAAAGCCGACCGCCTCGAACGAATGGATGCCCGCCGCGCCGAGCTCGAAGCCGAATATCACGAGCTGCTCCACGCCGCGCTGACCACTGCCGCCGCCGGGACCTGGGGCCTGTTCGATCACAAGCCCGACCGCGCCGCGCGTGCCCGCACCGCCCCGGTCATCGCCGAACTGACCGACCTCGCTGCCGAGATTGACGAGCGCCGCGAGGCCCTGATGATGGACCCCTTCACCCTCCACCACGACTTCATCGCCGCTCGCGGACCGGTCGCGTCGAACGCGGTCGGAGAGCCGAAGCAGGCGCAGGCGTGGCTCGATCGGCTGGCCGCCGACGCCTGACCTCGCCGCGCGCACGTCACTGCTTTTCTTGCCGACAATATCGGTTACAGCGGCACTCGCCGAGTGACGGGGGGCGCATATGATTTTAGCGATGGCAGCAATGATGGTCTCGCGCGCGCCGCCGCCGGCACATCATGCCTCGCGAGCGAGTTCGACCCGTGCCATCAAGCGCGCCAAAGGGTCACTCGTCGGGCTGTTCAGCGCCGAAGACTATCCCAACGACGCACTTCGCCGTGGCGATGAGGGCACTGTCGGCGTCCGGCTGACCATCGGCACCGACGGGCGCACGTCGCGCTGCGCCGTTACCGCTTCGTCGCACTCGCCAAGCCTCGACGCTGCGACATGCCGTATCCTGACCGAGCGGGCAGGCTTCGCGCCGGCCCGCGATCGCCGCGGGAAACCGACAATCGATCATTATGCGCAGCGGATCACGTGGCAAATCCCGGAGTCCTCGCCCTCGTCCTCGTCCTCGCCGCCGCCTTCGCCGCCCATGACCTCGGCCGAACGCGCAATTGGCGAGAAAGTGATCCAGCGCGCGCTAGCTGCGATGTCGGCCCTGAACGCACGTGGCGGGACCGCGGTCACGCGCGCGAAGGGGTCGCTTGTCGGGCTGTTCAGTGCCGAAGACTATCCAACAGACGCGCTTCGCCGTGGCGATGAGGGCACCGTCGCCGTGCAGATGTTGATCGGCGCCGACGGGCGCGTGTCTCGCTGTGTCGTCACCACTTCATCGCACTCGCCCAGCCTCGACGCTGCGACATGCCGTATCCTGACCGAGCGGGCAGGCTTCACACCCGCCCGCAATCGCGACGGGAAGCCGACGACCGATCATTATTCGCAGCGGATCACGTGGCGGATCCCGGCGGCCCCGCCCATCTTGTTCGCGGACACGACGCAGGCGCTGGTGATGATGGTCCCGGTTTCAGGAGAACCCGCTTGCACCCTAAACTTTACTGGAGCGCAAGCGCCGACCATCAGCAAGGCGGACTGCGCTCGAATGCTCCCCAACTGGAAGTCGTTCCTGTCGATCCTGGCGATCGATTTCGTCGCGCCGTACCGAATATTCTCCCTTGACGAGATGCGGCTCGGCGATCTGCTCCCGGCAACCCCCGATCCGCAGCGGACGATCCGCGGCGGCGCGGCGCTGACGATCGACCCGGAAGGAAAGATCAGCGACTGCCGCCCGATCGCGGCGCTTTCGCTCAACGGTGACGACGGCGCATCACTCTGCGATGGCAAGAGCGAGATGCGATTTCCCGCGCTCCCCGCAACCGACAAGCTGCGCGCGCCACGGACGCTGACCATGATCCGCTCGCTGCGCTACGAAGCGCTGCCGCCGACTGCATCGGGGACTACACCGCCGAAATAAACGTCACGGACTTGGCTCGTTGTCGATTTTCCTGTCCTACAGGCCACCGTTGCGCATAGCTTTATCCGGCGCGCGCGATTCGACCAAGTCCGCACCGTGAACTTGATCATCGAGCGGAAAACCCGGAACTGAAAAACATCGTCACGACCGCGAACATGTGTGAACATTCGCGAGCAGCGAGCGAGCGGCAGCGACAGGCGAGCCAGTAAAATACTGCGGAAGCGACAGGCGAGCCAACAAAGACTCCAGCGGCTCCACCAAAAGAAACGGGGCGGCAGTCCTGCGACCGCCGCCCCGTCTCTTCGCGTCACGATCAGCGCAGCGTTATGCCAGCATGTTCGCCGGCACGCGCCCGCCGTTGTCGGCGAGCTGCTGCATCGTGGCGCGGTGAAGCCACAGGTTCATTTCGGCCGAACCGTTCTTCTCGCCGGTATAGCCAAGCTCGGTCGCCAGTTCCTCGCGGTTCGACAGGCTCGAATCGATCCCGAGCAGCTTCATCAAGTCGACGATCGAGGTCTGGTAATTGAGGTCGGGATTGCCCTTGTCGGCCGAGATCTGGCTGAGCACGGCGCCTACATCGACCGGCGCCGCTTGCTCCTGGGTTGGCGCCGTGGTCGCCTCGGCCGACTCCGGTGCAGCTTGTGCGGCCGCCGGATGCCCGAAGATCGCGTTCTTGATTGCAGAGAAAATGCTCATGGTGTCAGGCCTCCATGCCGTGCTTTAGATCGCTCATCTGGTCATGGCCTTGGCGCACCGAGGTGAACGCCTGCTCGACCGCGCTGCGCGACTGGGCCGACAGGTCGACGTCCTTGAGCGCGGTTTCGAATTTCTCCTTGAGGTAATCCTCGCCGCGCTCGACCTCGTTGATAATCGCCTTGTCGTCGCGCCCGGTGATGGCAGACTTCAGATCCATGAACCGCTGATGGGTCTTGCCCATGAAACTTCCGTCGCCCTCGGCTTCCCCGCCCAGCGAAGTGACCTGCTGGCGAAGCATTTCGACCGCGCTGCTGCGCTCGTCGGCAAACTTGCGGAACAGCTGCTGGAAACGCGGCGATTCGGCATGCTCGGCGGCATCGCGGTACCCGGTGACGCTGTCGATCAGCGTCGCGGTCAGCGTGTTCAGCGTGGCGATTTCTTTGACGGTGTCAGCCATTACAAAGGCTCCCTTGATATTGATGTCGAACGCACAACGCACTTCGTCCCCAGTCGATGCGAAGCCGTGGCGAATAGTTTTCAAAAGCGGCCAAAGCGGCAACCGCGTGCGGCGAAGCGAAGGCTTGCCAGCGCCGGGCGTCCTTGGCACGCTGCGACAATGAACTCGTCTCTGTTCGCGCTGCTCGGTTCAGCGCTCCTCCTTGCCCCGTCCGCTGTCCTTGCGGACAGCTCACCGGCCCCTGCCGACGCGCTGGCGCCGACCAGGCCGTGGGTTGTCGAATGGGCCGAAAGCAGCTGTGTCGCCAGTCGCCAGTATGAAGCGCAGGGTAAGCCAATCACCCTTGCGCTCAGGCCGTCGCCGATGGGCGGGACGATGCAGCTCATCCTCCTTGCCCAGCGCCGTTCGGTCGATGCCTATCAGGGCGACACGACGATCCGCGGCGGCACTGGCGAGCCGATCAAGAGCAGCATGCTTTTCTATCCAATCGAAAACAAGACTAACAAGACTAAGGTGACTGCGTTGGTCGCGACCCTGTCCGCTGCGCAATTTCATGCCTTGGACGGGGCACAATGGATCGGCTTTCAGGGACATGATCTGGTGCAGCAGAATTTCCGCCTGACCCAGTTCAGCGCGGTTCAGGCGAAGCTCGCCGAATGCCTCGTCAACCTGAAGCGCTATTGGCTGATGAGCGACGATCAGATCCGCCGGATCAAGGTTCCGCCTATCACAAGCAATATTATGGGTCTGTTCTCGAGCAACGATTATCCCACCCAAGCGCTTCGCGAGAACAATAGCGGCACTGTCGGCGTCCGCCTGATGATCGACGACAAAGGGGTTGTTCAGGATTGCATGGCCAATGAGACGAGCGGCAGCGCGGTGCTCGACGCGATGACCTGCATCGTCCTGCGTCAGCGTGCGAAGTTCAAGCCCGCCCGGGACGTCGATGGCAAGTCCGTCCATAGCTATTTCGACCAGCGGGTCACCTGGCAGATCCCCGGCTAGGAGCCGCCCGCAAGCGATTGACTTGAAGCGCTGGCGCGGAGAATGCAGCGGGGCTAGCGTTAATCCGCACAGGGGATTTGAAATGCGACATCGATTTGTTGGGCAGTTGGTCGCGGCGTTGATGGTGGCCGGACTGGGCGCGAGCTACTCGGAAGCGCGACCAGTTTCGGTTCCGACCATCACTGCGGCCGTCGCCGCGCCGACCCGCAGCCCCGACAATGTCAAGCTCGACGTCTCGCGCAAGCCCGCCGAACTGCTCGCCTTCCTTGGCCTCAAACCCGGGATGCGAGTCGCCGACATGTTCGGGGTCAATCATTATTGGGCCGAGATTTTCGCTGCGGCGGTCGGCCCCCGTGGCCAGGTCGTCGTGTGGGAACCGACCCAGTTCTACGGCGACAAGGCGCGCGCCGATTTCGCCGCTTTTGCTGCTACCCGGCCCAACGTCGCGATCGTCGCCAGCCCGTTCGCCACCCCCGCGCTGGCGCCACGCTCGTTCGACCTGATGCTGCTCAACCTCGACTATCACGACGTCTATTGGCAGTCGGCCAAATACAAGATTGCCGCGATGGAGCCCGATGCCTGGCTCAAGGTCATCTATGCGGCGATGAAGCCCGGCGGGATCGTCGGGGTGGTCGACCATGTCGGGCCGGCGGGCGACACCCGCGCCATCGTCGAGGAGCTTCACCGAATCGATCCCGCCGTCGTCCGCGCTGATTTTGAACGCGCAGGCTTTGTCCTAGACGGCGAGAGCCCGCTGCTTCGCAACCCGGCCGACGATCATAAGCTGCTGGTGTTCGACCCGGCCATCCGCGGCAAGACCGACCGCTTCGCCCTGCGCTTCAGAAAACCGCGCTGATCACCGGCGGCCGGGAACAGATCGTATGAAAATCGGACCGACGTGGCGAGTGCTGCTCGCGTTGCTCATTGGCTTGCTGCTCGGCGCGGTCGCGGCGGGGACGGGGGACGGCTGGCGCGATCCGGCGGTGCGCATCGCCAGCGCGATCGGCGGATTGTGGCTCGACACCCTCAAGATGACCGTCATCCCGCTGATCGTCGCGCTGCTCGTCACCGGGATCGTCGGCGGGGCCGATGCCGCGCGCCAAGGCGGAGTCGCGGCACGATCGATGCTGTGGTTCGCGCTGCTGCTGACCGCCTCGGCGATCTTCGGCGCAATCGTCATGCCCGCACTGATCAATATCTTCCCCTTGCCCGAGGCCGCCGCCGCCGCGCTCCGCACCGGGCTTGCCGGGGTCGATAAGGAAGCCGCCGCTTCGTCGGTGCCCGGGCTCGCAGACTTCGTCCGCTCGATCGTCCCGCCCAATATTTTCAAGGCTGCGGCCGATGGCGCAATCCTGCAGATCGTCGTGTTCACCGCACTTTTCGCCTTCGCGCTGACCCGCCTGCCGGAGGAGAAGCGCCGCCCGCTGGCGTCCTTCTTCGAATCGCTCGGTGAAGCGATGCTGGTGATTATCGGCTGGATCCTGTGGCTCGCCCCGGTCGGTGTGCTCGCGCTCGCCTTCGCGGTCGGGGCGGGGGCAGGCGGCGCGGCATTTGGCGCAGTGCTTCATTATGTCCTGCTGGTATCGAGCCTGGGCATCGCCATCCTGCTCGCCGCCTATGTCGTCGCCGCGCTTGGCGCGCGCTGGCCGATCGGCCGTTTCGCCCGCGCGATGATCGCACCACAAGCCGTCGCCATTTCGACCCAGTCGAGCCTTGCTTCGCTTCCGGCCATGCTTGGCGCCGCGCGTGAGCTCGATGTCGCGCCGGCCAATGCCGACGTTACCTTGCCGCTGTCGGTCGCATTGTTCCGCGCTACCGGGCCGGCGATGAACATGGGGGTCGCCATCTACGTCGCCCACTGGCTCAATATCCCGCTCAGCCCACTGGCGCTGATCGCCGGAATCGCGGTCGCGGCGATCACGACCTATAGCGCGGTCAGCCTGCCGGGCCAGCTCAGCTTCGTCAGCAACATTGCGCCCATCTCGCTCGCGATGGGGGTACCGATCGAACCGCTCGCCATCCTCATCGCGGTCGAAACCATTCCCGACATTTTCCGCACGCTGGGGAACGTCACGATGGACGTCGCGGTGACTGGCGCGGTGGCGCGGCGGTCGGACACGCCAACCGCCGTTGGTCGACTGGCCGACTGACCAACGCCTTTCGTAGCGGATCCGTACCGATCGACGATCGGCGCCGCAGCTTGGTCGAGGCGGGCGCGAACTGGGCGGATTGAGCTCCTATCGGAAAGAGGCGGCCACGCGTCGCACCTTGAACCGAAAGGAAGACGACATGCTTACCATCCTCACCGCCGCGCTGCTTGGCATCGCCAACCCGGCGTCGCAGCCCGAAGACATCACTCGCGTCGAGGTCGAAACCGCCGACCTCAACCTGTCCACCGCCAGTGGTCGCCAGCTTCTCGACCAGCGCATCATCGCCGCCGCTGGCGTCATATGCGATGTCGACCATCGCCTGGCGGACACCAATGAACTGGCGACGAAGAACTGCATGATCAACGCTCGCAACAACGCCCGCAAGCAGGTCCGCGCCAAGATTGCGCGCGCCACGGCCCGCTCGGCCGACGCCGCGCTCGCCAGCCGTTGATCAATTCCGATATCCTGGTGCCCGCGCCGCGTTGCGCGGGCACTTTCTTGTAAGAAACCCTAGCGTCCCGCCATTTCGCGCACCGCGTCCGAATAGAGCCGTCCGACCGGCTGGTCGCTGCCATCGGCCAGCCGCGCGATCCACCGTCCAGATGCATTGCGCCCGAACCCCGCGATAAAGTCCCGCCGCACGATCGCTGATCGGTGGAGCCGGATGAACTGCGCCGGGTCCAGCCCGTCCTCCAACGCGTTCATCGAATGATGGATCAGCCAGCTGCGCGTCGCCACATGAAGTCGCATATAGTCGCGCTCGGCCGACACGCGGTCGATGTCGCGCGCCGCAATCCGCACCAGCCCCGACAGGTCAGACGCCCAGAATTCGTCGAGAAAACGCGATCCCGACGCCGCCGGCGCATCCCTGACCCGCGCCGCAAGATAACTCCGCGCCCGTGCCAGTGCCCGATCAAGCCGCTCGGGCTCGACCGGCTTCATCACATAATCGACCGCTGCCACTTCGAACGCTGCCACGGCAAACTGGTCGAACGCAGTGACGAATACCACCGCCGGGCTTGGCCGACGCTGCGACAAGGCGCGCGCCACCTCGATCCCGTCAAGCCCTGGCATGGCAATATCGAGCAGCAGCAGGTCGGGATGAAGTGCTTCGGCCATCCGCACCGCAGCGTCACCGTCGCTGGCGGTCCCGACCAGATCGACCCCCTCGCAATTGGCGAGCAATAATTGCAATCGCTCGGCGGCGAGCGGCTCGTCGTCGGCGATCAGCAGCCGGAGTGAAGTCATGGCGTCTGTCATGCGGGTCCCCCAACCTGTTCGAACGGCATTGTCATGGTCACTTCGTAACCGCCCTCGCCGCCCCCGTTTCCTTCGCCCAGCGGCCCAAAACGGCACGAGGCGGCATCGCCAAAGCGCGCCTTCAACCGCGCACAGACGTTCGCCAGTCCAACCCCTGTACCTTGCCCGGCCGGGGCCGCCCGTGCGAGCCGGGCAGTGCCTTCGCCGCGATTGGTAACGGTGATCGTCAACCGATCCTCGCCCTCGCGCAGCGCGGCGATCGTCAGCAGCACCTTTTCGCGCGTTGCCGACACGCCATATTTGATTGCATTCTCGACCACGGGCTGGAGAAGCAGCGCGGGCAGCTGGGCATGTTCCAGCCCAGGCGCGATGTCGATCTCGACCCGCAGCCGCTTCGGGAAGCGGACCGTTTCAATATCGAGATAATGTTGCTGGAGCGCGATCTCGTCGGCCAGGCTGACGTCCGCGGTCGGATTGAGCGTCAGCGACGATCGGAAGAAGGCCGACAATTTGAGGATCATCGCCTCGGCCTCTGCGTTGCGGCTGGCCAGCACCAGCGACGACAGGCTGTTCAGCGTGTTGAACAGGAAATGGGGATTGACCTGGTAGCGTAGCGCGCGGACCTGCGCGGTGCGTGCCGCGCTTTCAGCCTCGGCGATCCGCTGGCGCGCGGCGGCGGCTTCGTTCTGCGCCTGTGCGGCAAGGTAGAAGGCGCTCCATGCGGCAAAGAAGAACAGCCACACGACCGAGGCATCGGCGGCGACGCGGACGATGTCGCGGCGCGGCAATTGCGCGATCTTGGGCAAAGTGAAGATCAGCGGCTCGGCGGCGTGACGCTCGATCCGCACCTGGTCGCCCTTCGTGATGATCACGACGCCCTCGCGGGCCTGCAATCGAAACTCGTCCTGCGGCTGGTGCGCTCGCGAATCGGACAGCATCAGCACCGCCGACTGGGCGAGCGCCGCCAGGATCGACGCGGCAATCGCGATCCCGACCTTGGTGCGGATCGCGCGGCGCCGCCCGATTAGGGCAATCGCCAGATAGATGCCGAATGTCAGCAGCAGCCCGCTGAGGATTGTCACGGAGCGATTCTGGATGACCCCGACAGCATCCCCGCTGAGCAGCGCGCGGGCGACGACGGTGGCGCCATAGACCAGCCAGAAAGCGAGGATCGACTTGGTCGCCAATGGCCAGTCGGCCAGCGCGCGCGTCGATCGACCATGGTCGGCAGGCTGGGAAAGGCGCGCGGACCGGGTCAGGCGCGTGGGGCGGGAGGTGATGGCATCCATCGCTACAATCTGCGCGCTGCGGGGCCTGCTGTCGAGCGACCGGCCGCCGCTTTGCCGAGCCGGGGCGCACGTCGGTCGAACGATAAGGGGGTGTGTCACGGAACGGTGGGGCGGGGCGGGTCGTTTCGGTCGAATAAAGGAGAGTTGGGATCATGAACGATCATCAGGACCATATCGACGACGATGAGCATGAGGTCCGCGCGCCGACCCTTTCAGGGGATCCCGAACGCGAACTCGAATTAAAGCTGAAGAAGGATCCGGGGAATAAATCGGCGCAGATTGATGTCGGATCGGACCAATCGATGGACGCGTCGGATCCGCCCTCGGCAACCCAGCCGGGAGGCAATGATCCCGTTCCGTCATCGGGTTTCCCCGAGAAAAAATAACTTCCTGTCGTTGTGCGTGGCGTGTCCCAAATACCACGCGAGCGAAGCGATGTACCGCAAATGAAATATTCGTGTTGCCCCGGGTCCCCCCCTCTGATTCATTGTGAATGGGGGGTGGACTTGTGGTTAAGCAAATCGAAACTGTCGCGACCGCATGATCCACCGGTAGATTTAGGAGCCGGGGTGATGACGACCAGGACCAGTCAGCCGAGCGGGGGCGTGTTGCTCCTTTCCGAGATGAAGGAGTTTGCCGGCTTTCCCAAGTCGACCCAGCGCTACATTCGCCGCTCGCTCGACGTTGCTTATGGTCGCGCCAATCCGATCGAGACCTGGTCGCGCGATGAAGTCGAGACTGCCTCGATCCGTGCCCAGTCGCGCTTCTACAGGCAGCTAGATCACCTGCGCGCCAATGTCCCCGACGACAGCAGCCTGGACATGATCGAACCTTTTCTCGGTACGCTCGTCACCCTTGTCGCGTTCGACCTCAGCCAGGACCGACTGCCCAGTTTCGCCGCCTATCGCTTTCTCTACGAGCGGCTTCTCGGTGCGGGCGCGCGGCCCTGGCTCCCGGCTGCTTTCTGTGCCGCCTCGGCCTTGCCCCACCTTCACCCCGATCGCCGGCGCCTGCTGCTGCAGTCGATCAGCGAAAGCGCCGCGACCGCCCCGGGCTGGTCCAACCGTGAGCCGGTATTCTGGCCCGAGTGGGTCGAAAAGGTCGATCTCGCGGCTGCGGCCTAGCGTTTTCGGCCCTCTCTGCACGATCGGCTAGCGACATTCCTCCTGGGGACTGCTAGCGGCAATGGGATCCCATTTGGGAATTTCACTGCCGGGACTCTGCTATGCCGCCGAAAATTGATGACCTTCGAATCTCCGGGATCAAGGAGCTATCGCCGCCGTCGCATTTGCTTCGCGACCATGCGCTGAGCGACGCTGCGCGCACGACCGTCAGCGCGGCGCGCTCGGCGATCCATAATATCCTCGCTGGCCAGGATGACCGGCTGCTGGTCGTCGTCGGGCCGTGTTCGATCCATGATCCTGCGGCCGCTATGGAATATGCCGCGCTGCTCGCCGCTCAGCGCAAGCGACTGTCGGGCACGCTCGAAATCGTCATGCGGGTCTATTTCGAAAAGCCGCGCACGACCGTGGGCTGGAAGGGGCTGATCAACGACCCCGGGCTCGATGGCACGTTCGATATCAATCGCGGGCTTCGCACGGCGCGCGAGCTATTGCTGTCGATCAATGAGGCCGGCCTTCCCGCTGGCACCGAATATCTTGACATGATCACCCCGCAATATCTCGCCGACCTGGTGTCGTGGGGGGCTATCGGTGCGCGCACGACCGAATCGCAGGTTCATCGCGAGCTTGCCTCGGGACTGTCGTGCGCGGTCGGTTTCAAAAATGGCACCGACGGCAATCTCAAGATCGCGCTCGATGCAGTTGCCGCCGCGTCGCAGCCGCACCACTTCCTTTCGGTCACCAAGGGTGGCCATTCGGCGATCGTCTCGACCACCGGCAACGAGGATTGCCATGTCATCCTGCGCGGGGGCAAGACTCCCAACTATGATGCACCAAGCATCGCGGCGGCCTGCGCAGAAGCCGACAAGGCCGGCTCGCAATGCCGCATCATGGTTGACGCTAGCCACGGCAACAGCAGCAAGAACCACGCCAACCAGGCCGTCGTGGTCAACGATATCGCCGCCCAGGTCGTCAGCGGCGAGCGGCGGATCTTCGGACTGATGATCGAAAGCAACCTGATCGAGGGCAAGCAGTCGCTTGTCCCCGGCGAGCCGCTGACGTACGGCCAGAGCATCACCGACGCCTGCATCAGCTGGGATGTTACCGTCGCCCTGTTGGAGCGATTGGCGAAAGCGGTCGACGCCCGCCGATCGCTCAACGAGAGCGTTGCGGCTTAATCTTCCGGCGCGATCGTGGCGCGCAGGCCTTCCAGGTCGGGTCCGATCGGGATCTGGCATGACAGGCGGCTGTTGGGCTGGCGCGCGTCGCTGCTGTCGAGCAGGTCATTCTCGTCCTCGCTCACGGCCGGCATGCGGTCGAGATAGGCCTCGTCAACGAAAATGTGGCACGTCGCGCAGCTCATGCAGCCACCGCACAGGGCAAGCAGCTCGTCAAAGCCGTTGTCGCGGATCGCCTCCATCAGGCTGACGCCGTCCTGGGCCGAAATGCTGCGTTCGCCGCCCGAGCGGTCGATGATCGTGATGCTGGTCATGGCGACGCGCCTTGCCTGATGGCGCACGAGCCTGCAATGCCCGATGAAAGGATCGGCGGGTCGGGGACAATATTTCAAGTGCGGATCGGCTTCCTCTATAATCACGACCAGCTCCACCAGGTGGCGCACAGCCTGCCGATCGCGCTGGCGCTGGCGGCGATGGGGACGGGCGCCGAGATAGTGCTGATCACCACCAGCGAGCGGATCCGCGGTGAGGTCGAGCGGCTTGCAGGCGACACGCTCGGACACGGTGCCGCGGTCGTTTCTCTGGGGCTCAAGGGATGGTTCACGCGGCTTGCCGAGCGGGTGGCCGGACGGCTGATTCCGGTCCGGAAACTGGCGATACTCTCTGATAATGTTGACTTTTTCCGGACTCTCGACGTGCTGGTCGTGGCCGAGAAGACCAGTCTTGCCTTGAAACGGCGCTTCGGGCTCGACCGGCTCAAGATCGTGCACACGCGGCACGGTGCGGGGGACCGCGCGATCGGGTTCGACAAGGCCAGCGCGGGGTTCGACGCGGTGCTGGTGTCGGGCCCCAAGATCGGCGAGCGGCTTGTCCGTGAGGCCGGGGTCTCGCCCGACCGGCTGTATCAGGTCGGCTACCCCAAGTTTGACCTCCACCGCGATACAAGGATCGAGCTGCCGCTGGCGAAGGACGGGCGCCCGGTCGTGCTGTACAATCCGCACCCGTCGCCGCATCTGTCGTCGTGGTTCAGCATGGGCCCGGCGATCCTCGACTGGTTTGTCGCCAACCCTGATTACCAGCTGATTTTCGCGCCGCATGTGATGCTGTTCGAGCGACCCGTGGCGATCTCGATCGACAAGCTGCGCGTGGCGCGTCCCGGCCGGATCGAGCAACGCTGGCGCGAAGCGCCCAACATCGTCATCGACACCGGCAGCCGGGCGTCGACGACGATGGCCTATACCAATGCCGCCGACATTTATGTGGGCGATGCCAGCAGCCAGCTTTACGAATTCCTCCTCCGCCCGCGCCCGTGCCTGTTCGTCGATGCGCACCACACAAAATGGCAGGGCAACCCCAATTACGCCCATTGGCAGGCGGGGCCGGTGATCAGCGATGTTGCCAACCTCGGCGAGGGGTTGGCCGAATCGAGGCTCGATTTCGAGACTGTCTATCGCCCGATCCAGCAGCGGCTGTTTGCACATAGTTTCGACCTGACCGACGAGCCCTCTGCTATCAGGGCTGCCTGGGCGATCGCGACCATCGCCGGGCTCACGCCATGACGCTCATTCCGCCGCAGGGCATCGTCCGGCGGATCTACGCCAATTTGGCGCGGCTGATGGGCGGCAAGGCAGGGGCGGGGATTATCAGCCTGGCCTATATGGTCATCGCCGCCCGCGAGCTCGGGCCCGCCGACTATGGCGTGCTGATGCTGGTCCACACCTTTGCCATGACGATCGGCGGGATCATCGAATTTCCAGGCTGGCATGCAATCGTCCGCTACGGTGCCGAAGCGCTCGAGACGAAGGATCACGACCGGCTCGGGCGGCTGCTCCGCTTTGCCGGGGCGGTCGAGCTGACCGGGGGCGTCGCGGCCGTGCTGACCGCTGCCGTGCTTGGCCCCATGATTGGCGCGCGGCTCGGCTGGTCGCCCGCCGCGCTGGCCTTTGCGCTGCCCTATAGTTTCGCGGTGCTTGCCTCGATCCGCGCAACGCCGGCTGGCTATCTGCAGCTGCTCGGCCGGTTCGATCTGCTCGGGCTTCACACCATGGCCGCGCCGCTGGTGCGACTGATCGGGGCCGTGATCGCCGCCGCGCTCGGGCTTGGCCTGCACAATTATCTCGTCGCCTGGCTGATCGCAGCGCTGGTCGAATGGGCGGCATTATGGGCGATCGGACTGTGGGTTGCGCGGCGCCAGCTTGGATTTTTGCCGTTGGTCGGTTCGATGACCGGCGTGACCGCCGAGAATGAGGGCATCTGGCGGTTCATGATCGGGGCCAATGCCGATGTTACCGTGGGCGAGTTGGCCGCCCGCGTGCCGCCACTGCTGATCGGCGCGACTCTCGGCGCGGCCCCGGTCGGACTCTATTCGCTCGCCCAGCGCGCGACGAGCGTGCTGGCCGTGCCGGCGCAGGTGCTCGGCACGGCGGCCTATGCCGAGCTTGCCCGCCTGGTCGCGGCGGGGGGGCATGGCGCTCCCTTGCGAAGCGCCCTTCGCCAGTCGCTGCGGATCGCGATCCTGGCCTCGGCGCCGGTCGTGCTGATCTTGCTGCTGTTCGGGCGGCAGGTTGCGGTGGCGCTTGGGGGGGCCGCCTTTGCCGGTGCGGCCGGGCTGCTGGCGTGGCTGACGATCGCGCGGGTAATCCTGCTCGCCGGTCCGCCGGCCAGCGCCGCGCTGGTGGCGCTGGGTCGCCCGCTGCTCTCGGTCGCCGCCAATGTCATCAGTGCGGCGGCGACGCTTCCCTTGCTGTTCCTGCTGCTGCGTCGGCTGGGGGTGACGGGGGCGGGGTGGCACGCGCTGATCCAGGCGGCAGTTGCCGCGGGGCTACTGCTGTTCTTCGTCAGGCGCGAGAGTTTTCGCCGCGAGCAGGCGACGGAAGGGCCATGATCCGTCTGGCCTATGTCATTAATTCGGTCGAGGGCGGGGGTGCCGCGCTGCCCGCCCCGCACGTGATCGATTTTCTTCGCCGCCAAGGTTTCGACGTTACCGTCCTGGCCCTCACTCGCCGCGATGGCCGTGCGCTGGCGGCATTTGAAGCGGCCGGGATCGAGGTGCGGGTTCGCGATGGCGGCGAGCGCGATCATGTGGCGGCGCTCGGCTGGCTCCGGCGCAAGTTGCGCGACCTGAAGCCCGACATGATCTGGTCCTCGCTCTCACGCGCGACGATCCTGTGCCAGCTTGGCAAAGGCCGCACTCCGCTCGTCAGCTGGCAGCACGCGGCGTATCTGCGCACCGGCAACCGCCTGGTCATGCGCGCGCTGGCTGGTCGCACCGCGCTGTGGGTTGCCGACAGTGACCAGGTGGCAGCGCTGACCTGCCAGCGGATGGGGGCAACGAAGGACTCGGTCCTTGTCTGGCCATTGTTCGCCGCCGACCCCGATGCGCGCCAGGCGATGCCGTGGCGGACTGGCGATCCGGTGCGGATCGGCAGCCTTGGGCGGCTTCATCCGGTCAAGGGCTATGATGTGCTGGTCGCGGCGCTCGGGAAGGTCGAGGGGCGCTTTGTGGCGAGCATCGCCGGGGAGGGCGCTGAGCGGGGTGCACTCGAAGAGCAGGCTGCGGCGGGGGGCGTGACGCTAGCCTTGCCGGGGTTTGTCGAGGCGGTTGGCTACCTTGCCGGGCTCCATCTTTATGTGCAGCCGTCGCAGTCCGAGGGGCTGTGCGTCGCGGCGCATGAAGCGATGGCGGCGGGGCTGCCGGTGATCGCCTCGGCGGTCGGCGAATTGCCCAATACGATTGTTGCGGGGACCGGCTTGGTGGTGCCGCCGAGCGATCCCGGTGCGCTGGCAGCGGCGATCGAGGCAATGATTTCGGATCCCGAGAAACTGGCTGTCATTGGCGCTGCAGCGCGGGCCAGAGTGCTCGATCGATTTGGACCCGAGCGTTACGAATCGGCTGGTCTCGCGGTCGTCTCGCGGCTGAAGGCGCTCCTCTAAAGCCTCAGTTTTCGGCGGACGTCGATCAGCATCCCGGCGAGGCTCTGCACCACTCGCTTGACGTCGATCAGCGTGACGTCGCCGCAACTGGTCAGCGTGTGGAGGCCGTCGCGATAGGCGCCTGCACTGGCGGGGGCGGTGAGGCGGGCGAGGGGGGCTATCGCCACGCGGTCGGAGGTCAATTCGTCGAATGCCAGCAAGCGGATCGCGGCGCCGTAGGTCGTGGCGCAATCCTGCACCGGAATCACCAGCCGACCGTCGAGCAGGAACGGCGTTCCGCCCGGACGCGCGCCACCGCGATCGACCCGTACGGGGTTGGCGGGGTGGGGGGTGTAGGGACCGGCGAGGTGGTCGGCACAAGCGAGGTGGAGGGTCGATTGCGCGGTGTCGCTGGTCGCGCCCGAGGCGTAGGCGAGCCACCAGCGGCCGTCGTGGCGGAACGGGGTGGCGTCGACCGGGACGGTGTCGAGCGCGATGCTGGCGAGGCGCTCCCACTGGTCGGGGAAGCGGGCGGCGCGATAGAGGTTAAGCCCGCCGCCCTTCGAGGCTTCGGGGAGCATGTAGGTCTCGCCTTCGTCCTCGATCAGCGCGGGATAGGACAGGTGCCACGGCTCCTCGAGGACGAGGTTGGGCGGAGACGCGCCGCCGTCGGGGGCGATGACGCGATGGACGATGCGGCCGTGGCGGGTGCGATAGTCAAAGGCTTCGGCGAACAGGTGGATCGCACCGTCGCGCCGGATGGCGAAAGGGTCGGCCTCGAACGCGAAATCGGCGGGTTTGTCGAGCCAGTCGATCGTGAAGTCGTCGAGCGATCCTGCGCGGGCGATCTCGGCGATGGCCGCGCGGACGACCCCGATCCGCCAATGGTCGGCGCGGCGCGGCATCAGCGGGCCTTCGCCACGAGCTGGTCGAGCATGTCGAGCCAGCCCGATGCGCTCGAAGTCGCATCGTGCCGTGCCGCCAGCGCCCGCCGCGCCGTCTCGTCGACCTCGCCTGCCAGCCATTGTGCCTCCAGCGCGGCCGCGATCCCCTGGGGGTTGCCGGCGACGATCCGGCCGAAGCTTTCGTGGGCGATGATTTCGGGCAGCGCGACCGACGAGGGCGTGGCGACGACCGGCAGTCCGGCGACGATCGCCTCGACCAGCGTCGCGGGAAAGCCTTCGAAGGTCGACGTCGAGAAAAGCAGGTCGTGGCGCGCGAAACAACCGGCAAGCCCGTCCTGAAGGCCGACAAACGCAACCCGGTCGCTCACTTTGAGCTTGCGCGCGAGCAGCTCGAGCTTGCCGCGTTCCTCGCCGTCCCCGGCGATGGTCAGCCGAGCGTCGGGCCGGTCCCATGCGGCGAACGCCGCGATCGCCAGCGCGACCCGCTTTTGCGCGACCAGCCGTCCGGCAACGAGCAGGCGCGGGGCGCTGGTCCGCCGGGGGGCGATGCGCTCGGCATGCTCGATGATCGGCTCGGGCTGAATCGTGATCGCGGAGTCGCCAAGTGTCCGCGCAGCCTCGGCGGCAAGCGCGCCCGACATCGCGACGAGCAGGTCGATCCGCTTCACCAGCGACCGCTTGCGCCACCCGAACAAGGCGCGCTGCAGCGGGTTGAGATCGCTTCGTTCGAGCGGGTTGCTGAGCTTGGCGACGATCGGCGTGGCGATCCCGCGCTTGGCCAGCGCCGCCAGCACGGGGAGATGATAGTTGCCCGGCCCGACAATGACGTCGGGCCTGAAATCGGCGAGCAGCGGCACCATTCGCCGGGCAAGGCGGGCGCGCGCGCGGGATGATTGCGGGGTCGGGCGAAGGAGCGCGCGGACTGCGACCGCAGGGGAGACTAGCGATCGCGCCGGACCGGCCTCGGACCCGCACAGGATCGCCACACTACGCCCCGCCGCCGCCCAGTGATTGGCCAGCCGCACGATGATCCGCTCGGTCCCGCCGGGGGCGAAGTCGTGGAGGATGATCGCGATCCGCGCCGCCTCGCCTGCTCCGTTGCTGCCGTCGCTGACCATGGCCGAACCCCGCCCCCTCGACCTTCTCCTCTGGACGACCTAGGGGCCGTCGCCAAGGGAGGGGCGACGCCAATGACGACGAAATTGCCCCGGTGGTGGCCGTTCGCCGCGCTTGCCGTGATCGTCGCGCTTGCCGCCAGCCGGCTATGGCTGCTTCCGCTCCACTACAGCAGCGACCACAATGAAGGGTGGAACGCGTTCCAGGCGTTGCGCGCGATGGGGCAGGGGCCGCTCTATCCGCCGTCGGATGCGTTGACCGGGAATAATTACCCGCCGCTGTCGTTCCTCATCGTTGGCGCCCTGGGCCGCCTGCTCGGGGACGAGATTATTGCCGGGCGGCTGATCGCGCTCGCGGCGGTGATGGGCGTGGCGGCGCTGATCGTCGTGACGTTGCGCCGCCTGGGTAGCGGCCGCGAGGCGGCGTGGGGCGGTGCGCTCGTCTTCCTCCTGTTGAACGCGACGCTGTTGCGCAAATATCTTGCGGTCGATGATCCCCAGTGGCTCGGTCATTTGCTGATGACCGTTGCGCTGCCGCTGCTGCTGCCCGCGCATCCAGGCGAGGAGCCCGCTCGGGGACGAGTCATCCTTGCCGCGTTGCTGATGCTCGCGGGCGGGTTGGTAAAGCAGAACCTCGTCGCCTGGCCGATCGCGGCAACGGCGTGGCTTGCGCTCCATCACCGGCGCGCGCTGATCCTTTGGCTGGCGACCGCTGTGATTGGCGGGGGCGCGGCGCTGCTCGCATGCTGGTGGGCCTATGGTCCTGACCTATTTCGCGACATGATGGGCGCGGCACGTGATTATTCGCTTGGGCGTATGGCCTACAGGTCATTGCCTGCGGTGGCCGCGATGCTCCCGCTGATGTGGTGGGCGTGGCCGCTGGTGAAGCTGCGGCACGACGACCGGCGGATCGACCTCATCCTCATCGCGATCGGGGTCGCGGTGCCGCTGGGGATCATCCAGCGGAGCGGAGCGGGGGTGGACATCAATGCTCATTTCGAAGCCTTTATTGCGCTGTCGATGGGCGCCGCGTTGGCTCTTTCGCCGAATGTCCAGCGGGGCCGTGCAGCGACGGCGACCATGGCGGCCTGCCTAGCGATCCTCGTCATTGTCGGCGTGATTGCCGAGGCTCGCGAAATGTCCCAACTGCCCCGTCGCCGGGCCGCCTCGGACGCAATGATCGGACACATTGCCGCCACTCCAGGCCCGGTGGCGTGCGAGATCCAGGCGCTTTGCTATTGGGCGGGCAAGTCGTTCGAGCTCGACTATTTCCTCTACGGCCAGCGTGTTCAGCAAGCGGGTGCGTCCCCGGCGCTCGATCGCATCATTCGGCAGCGTCGCTGGGCCGGTGCGATGATCGCGCCCAATGGCGCCGACAATGCCGCTGAACGCGCGCGGGGACGGGTCGTTTCGCGCATTACGCAGGAGATGCGTCCGCTGTTCGTTGACAGCGACGGCCGCAGGCTGATGGTGCCGCGGTGATGACCATGCTCCTCCCCAGCCCGCAGTCGCCGCTCCAGCTAGCGGTGATCATTCCGGTGCTCAACGAGTCGGCCAATATCGCGCCGCTGCTGGCGCGGCTGGAGGCCGCGCTCGCCGGGATCGTGTGGGAAGCGCTGATCGTCGACGATGATTCGCCCGACGGCACCGGCGATGTCACGCGTCGCCTTGCCCGGGCCGATCCGCGCGTCCGCATCGTCCAGCGGATCGGGCGGCGCGGGCTATCGTCGGCGGTGATCGAGGGAATGATGGCGAGCGCTGCGCCGCTGCTGGCGGTGATCGACGGCGACATGCAGCATGACGAGGCGGTATTGCCGCAGATGCTCGCCGCGCTCGTCGACGACGGGCATGATCTGGCGGTTGGCACGCGCTATTCGGACGGCGGGTCGACTGGAGACTGGGACGCCTCGCGCGAGAAGATGAGCCGCTTTGCGACCGCTTTGTCGCGGCGACTGCTCAAGGCCGAGATGAGCGATCCGATGAGCGGCTTTTTCATGGTCCGGCGCGAGGCGATGATGGCCGCGCTGCCCAACCTGTCGTCGATCGGCTTCAAGATATTGATGGATCTCGTCGCCTCGTCACCGACCAGGCTGAAGATTGCCGAAATCCCCTACACCTTCCGCAACCGCATCCACGGTGAGTCCAAGTTCGACGCCCGCGTTGCGCAGGAATTTGCGATCCTGCTGCTCGAAAAGACTTTCGGGCGGTTCCTGCCGGTGCGCTTCCTGATGTTCGCGATGGTCGGGTCATTGGGGCTGCTCGTCCATCTGGCGATCCTCGGCGGGGGGATTTCCGCCGGGCTGGCGTTCAAGCTGGCGCAGACTCTGGCAGTGATCGTCGCGATGACCGGGAATTTCTTCCTCAACAATGTGCTGACCTTCCGCGACATGCGACTTCGCGGGGGTCGGCTGTGGCGCGGCTTGCTGAGCTTTTATGCGGTCGGGGCGATCGGCGCGGTCGGCAACGTCGGGGTCGGCAACCTGGTGTTCAAGATGCAGCATGTGTGGTGGCTCGCCGGGCTTGCCGGTGTCGCGGTCGGGGTCGTGTGGAATTACGCCGCCTCGTCGCTGTTTACGTGGCGAGTGAGGAAATAGGGCGCGTCAGCTGGTCAGCCTGGCGAGGGTCAGCGAAGCACCAGCGCAAGCCACAGCGTGCGCGGGGTGCCGAGATCGATCGACCCCGCCTGGTTGCGCGTGATGACCCGTGCGTCGGCCAGATTCTCGCCGCGCAGTTCGACCGCGATACGGGGCAGGACGGTCCAGCGGACGGCGGCGTCGATCGTGGTTGCGGGCGGCAGGCGGTCGATGTTGAGATCGTCTTCAAATGCGGCACCGGTGCGGCGAAGCGTGCCCGACAGGGCGACCGTCGCGGTCGGGTCGAGAGTCAGGGTCACGCTTCCGGCCATGGCGGGGGTTTGCGCCGGTCGCTTGCCGTCGAGCGCGCCCGAGGTGCGAAGCCGGGCATGGGTCGCCGTCCAGCTGGCGGCAAGGCTGCCGTGCGGGAAGCGCCAGCGGGCATCGAGCTCGATCCCCCGCGAGGCCAGGGCGTCGACGTTGCGGCGCTGGCGCTGGTTGGGGCCGATGGTGACATTGGCGATCGCGCCCGCCAGGCGATTGGTGAACATCGTCGCCGACAGGGTCAGGGCGCGGGCCGGGGTCAGCTCGATCCCCGCCTCGGCGCCGCGCAGCCGTTCCGGGGCTAGGTCGGCATTGGCCAGTGTCGTGACCGGAAATACGGTGAAGGTGCGATAGAGTTCGTTGAGCGTCGGCAACCGCGCCGAGCTGTAGGCGGCAAGGCGAAACGCGATCGGGCGCGCCGCTTGCCAGCGAAGGCCTGCGCGGCCCGTGGGGAGCCAGCCCGAGCGTTCGGCAGGCCGCGACATGCTGATCGGCGCGAAGGTCGGGGAGACGATGGCGATGTGCCCTGCATATTCACGCCAGCGGTCGATGCGGCCGCCGAGGGTAGCCGTCAGCGGACCGCGCAACAGGTCGAGTTCGGCATAGGCGCCAAGGTCGATCTGGCGTCCCCCGGCCTGGCGTTCGCTGGTCACTGCGCCTGACGCAGCGAGGCTGTCTTCATAGGTCGTCCCGGTCGATCGGCGGGCGTCGGCGCCGAGGCGGAGCGAGAGGCCGTGCCATGCCGGGGACTTGGCCTCAGCCCGGGCGCCAAGGCCGGTGGACGGCGTGGCGCGCTGGTTGAGGACGCGGCGAAAGCTGCTGCTCGATACGACCACGGTCGAGAAATCGCGGCGCTGGACATAGCCGAGGAGGTCGATCGTCCAGCGGCCGCGGCGGACCCAGCGGAGGCTCGAATCGAGACCGTTGCTGCTATTCGTGGCGCCCGCAAAACGAAGCTCGCGGCGGTCGTCGAACCAGCGGGTGCTGGCCTGCACTTCGCCCCCGGCGAGTGCGGTGACGAGCCGGGCGCGGATACTGCCATTCGCATAGGAGGCGGGGACGGTCGCGGCGACCCGCTGGCTTGCGGGCGTGGTGAAGAAACCTGCGCCCGAATCAGTTCGGGCGGAAATGGTCGCGAAGCCGCCGTTCCAGCGCGGGGCGAGGATGGCGTGGGCCGCGATCGACTCGCGGCTGCCGATGGCGATATCGGCCGACGCCACGCGAAGTATGTCGGGCCCGGCGCTGTCGAGTTCGACTGCACCGGCGACCCCGCCAAGCCCGAACGCGCCGCCCGCCGCGCCGCGCGTGACGCGGACCGCACCAACCTCGCCGGGGCCGATGGCGTTGAACGGCACGCTTCCGAAAAACGGATCGAGCTGGGGCACGCCGTCGAGCAGCATGAGCACTCGCGATGTGGCATTGCCGCCGAGCCCGCGAAGCGCGGTGCCCTGCGCGGTTGGATTGGTCGAGCGGCTGTCCGATCGGCGAAAGGACTGGAAGCCGGCAACGTCCCCGAGGATCGTCTCGATTCGCCCGCTGGCATTGAGGGTCAGTCGATCGCGATCAATCACCACTGGGGCAAATGCTGCACCCCCGCCAACCACCGGCGCGCGTCCGGTAACGATGATCGGCGCATTTGGAGCCGGATCAGGAAGTGCCAAAGAAACGCCCAACATCAACGGCTTGTCCTTGTCAGACGGCAATGCGTCAACATTTCACGCGCCGATATGGGTCAGTACCGATTGACGTCAGCCGCCGCTAGCCTTCTGCTGCATTGCACAATTTCCAGGGGGAATCGATGACGCCCGTACGTAGGACAGCAATGACGTCGGGGCTTGCTGCCCTGTTGAGCGTATTTTCCGCCGCACCGCTTTATGCGCAAGCCGCCATGGTCAAGGCCCCCGATGCCGTCGCGCAAGCGACAATGTCGAACAAGGGCGACACGGCATGGATGCTGGTGTCGTCGGCCCTGGTGCTGATGATGTCGGTCCCCGCGCTGGCGCTGTTCTACGGCGGGCTGGTCCGTACCAAGAACATGCTCAGTGTGCTGATGCAGGTGTTCATGATCGTCTCGGTCGCTGCGCTGCTGTGGTGCATGTGGGGCTATACGATGGCGTTCACGTCGGCGGGCAGCGTCGCACCGCTGTTCGTCGGCGGGTTCAGCAAGGCGATGCTGATGGGGGTTTCGGCCACGACCTATGCCGCGACCTTCTCGAACAATGTCTACATCCCCGAATATGCCTTCGTGATCTTCCAGATGACCTTTGCCTGCATCACCCCGGCGCTGATCGTCGGAGCCTTTGCCGAGCGGATGAAATTCTCGGCGATCATGGTGTTCGTCGTCGCCTGGTCGACGCTGGTCTATTACCCGATCGCGCACATGGTATGGTATTGGGCGGGCCCGGACTTCCTGCCCGACACGCCGACCGACTATGGCTATCTGTGGGGCAAGGGTGCGCTTGATTTCGCGGGCGGCACGGTGGTTCACATCAACGCCGGGATCGCCGGGCTGGTCGGCTGCATCATGGTCGGCAAGCGCGTCGGCTATGGCCGAGACGCCACCCCGCCGCACTCGCTGACCATGACGATGATCGGCGCCTCGCTGCTGTGGGTCGGCTGGTTCGGGTTCAACGCCGGTTCCAACCTGGAGGCCAATGGCGTGACCGCGGTCGCGTTCATCAACACCTTCGTCGCGACTGCCGCCGCTGCTGTGTCATGGGCGCTGGTCGAACGCTTCACCCATGGCAAGCCGTCGATGCTCGGTGCCGCTTCAGGGGCCGTCGCCGGCCTCGTCGCGATCACGCCGGCGAGCGGTTATGCCGCGCCGATGACGTCGATCGCGCTCGGCTTCATCGTTTCGCCGATCTGCTGGTATTTTGTCACCACGGTGAAGAACAAGTTCAAATATGACGACACGCTCGACGTGTTCGGGGTCCACTGCATCGGCGGCATCGTCGGTGCGCTGGGCACCGCCATCGTTGCCGCACCGGCGCTCGGCGGGCAGGGCTATTTCGACTACACCGTCTTCCCGGCGGTCGCCGTCACGCCCGAAGCCTATTCGATCTCCAAGCAGCTGTGGATCCAGTTCCAGGCAGTTGCCGTGACCCTGATCTGGTCGGGCGTCGGTTCGGCGATCCTTTACTTCATCATCGACAAGACCATCGGCCTGCGCCTGTCGGAAGACGAAGAGCGCGAGGGGTTGGACCTGTCGGATCACGGAGAACGCGCCTACAACTACTGATATGGATCCCCTGTTCGATTTCTTCGCTTTGCTTTCGGCCATCGCCAGAAGCACCATCGACGAAGCCATTGGACGGGGGCTCGCTACCGAAAACAAGGGTGAGGGCTCGCTCTACGATCCGGTCACGCAGGTGGACCGGGCAGTAGAGCGGGCCCTTCGCTCGTCGATCGAGAAGCGTTTCCCCCGCGACGGTATCGTCGGCGAGGAATATGGTGCGCTTCGAGACGGTGCGCGGCGGGTGTGGAGCCTCGACCCGATCGACGGGACGCGCCAGCTGGTGTGCGGATTGCCGACGTGGACGGTGCTGGTCGGGCTGGTCGAGGACGGCGTCCCCATCGCCGGAATGATCGACACGCCGCGACTTGGTGAGCTGATCATCGGCCAGGCGTCGGGCACCCTGCTGATTGATGCCGACGGGACGAGCGAGCTTGCCACCAGCCAGGTCACGACACTGGCCGACGCGCGACTGTCGACCACCGATCCCTACCTGTTCGATGCCGATGCCGCGCCGCGTTTCGACCGGCTGCGGCAGGCGGCGATGCTGACCCGCTTCGGGCTCGACGGCTACGCCTATGGCCGGCTGGCGGCGGGGACAATCGATCTTGTCGCCGAGACCGGACTCAAGCCGCATGACTGGCAGGCGCTAGTCCCGGTGGTGCGTGGCGCCGGCGGCGTGATCGGCAATTGGCGGGGCGGCGACGACATGAACGGGGGCGACGTTCTGGCCGCCGCGACCCGCCCGCTGTTCGACCAGGCCGTCAGACTATTGGCTGGCTGACCTTCTCGTCGCGCGCCTTAGCGACCACCCCCGCGACATAAAGCGCCAGCGCGATCCAGATGGCGGCAAAGGCAATTGCGTGGGTGGGGGGGAAGGGTTCGCCATAGAGGAACACTGCGATGACAAGCTGGAGCGTCGGCGCAAGGAACTGGAGCATCCCCATCATCGAATAGGGCAGGCGTCTCGCAGCAGCGGTGAACAGCAGCAGCGGCAGGGTCGAGATGACACCGCTCGCGACCAGCAAAAGGTCGAGGTGCGATGTCCCGCCGAACCACGGCGCGCCGTGCGCGTGGAGGAAGACAAGGTAGGCGGCGGCCGCGGGCGCCAGGAAACTAGTCTCGATCGCCAGCCCAGTCAGCGCGTCGGCCGCGACAATCTTGCGGACCAGGCCATAGCTGGCGAAGCTCGCGCACAGGACGAGGCTGATCCATATCTGCCCAATCGCCTGGGCGGCGAGCAGCGCGATCCCGCACGCCGCAATGCCGACTGCCGCCCACTGCAACCGCGACAATCGCTCGTGCAGGAAGAACCGTCCGAGCAGGATGTTGGCGAGCGGGTTGAGATAATAGCCCAGGCTTCCCGCCAAAATATGGCCGCTGTTGACCGAATAGACATAGAGCAGCCAGTTGACCGCAATCAGCACCGCACTGAGCGCCAGCATCAGCATGGTGCGGCGGTTCGACAGCGCGGTGCGGATCGCCGGCCAGCCGCGCGTCACGCTGATCAGCACGACCAGCAGCACCAGCGACCAGATGATCCGGTGCGCGACGATCGCGAACGGCGGGACGGCCTTCAGCGCCTTGAAATAGATCGGCAGCAGCCCCCACGCGGCATAGGCGGTGACCCCCAGCAAAAGGCCGGTGCGATCGATTGATGAGGCGGGGGAAGTGCGGGACATGTTCACTGCGCGCTGCGCTAGGCGAGGCCAAGGCGAAGTCAACCGTCCAGCTTAACGCGACGTTGGTTGAAAGCTGCGGCGACGAGTGGCACGGGGTAAGCTGTTCCCGAGTGAAGGAATCGACCCGTGCCGTCCGTCCTCGTCCGAACCTGTATGTCTGCCGTGCTTGTGGTGTCGCTTGGCGGCTGTGTAACCAAGCCGCCGCCGCGCCCGCGCGCCGAGGTGAGCGTCGCCGCGCCGACAAAGGCCGATGTCTGGCAGCATGTCGCAAGTGCGCCCGATGCGGACCGTATTGCGCGAATTGGAACAGCGTGGAGTGAGGCGCTCGCCGATGCCCGGGCTCATGGACTGGGCGACGAGGTCCGCCACGAAGGGCGGCTACTGGTTGCCAGTGCGGCGCTGGCGCGTCCGGCACCGACTCCGGGAAGTTATTCGTGCCGATTGGTCGAAGTCGGATCGACCAGCCGCAAGAAGGCCGCGTTCGAGCGATTCAAGCCTTTCTTCTGCTACGTCGAGGTCGAAGGCGACCTGCTGACGATCGTCAAGCAGACCGGCAGCCAGCGCCCCGCCGGCCGGCTGTGGGAAGATGATGCTTCCACGCGGCTGGTCTATCTGGGCAGTCTTGCGCTGGGCAATGAGGAACAGCCCAAGGCCTATGGCGAGGACCCGACGCGCGACATGGCGGGAGTCGTCGAACGCGTCGCACCGTTCGTGTGGCGGCTGGTGATCCCCTATCCGCGCAGCGGCGCCCGGCTTGCGGTGTTCGAACTGACCCCGGTAGCCGAACAGCCCAAATAATGCCGATCCCGCTGGCCGTCGGTGATGCGACCGAAGTGCGCGCCTACTTGATCGGCGCGGCGGCGGCGGGGCATTCGCTGACCTATTCCGAACTGCTTGAACGGCTCGGCTACAGTTTCTCGCGACCCAAGATGCGCGCGCTGTGTGTCACGCTCGGCGTCGTCGATCGCGACGGTGCGACGCGGGACGAGCCCGAGCTCGCCGTGCTGGTCGTCCGCCAGTCCGACGGGCTGCCGGGACAGGGTTGGTGGGTCGCCGGCGGCGCGCGCGACCATGGCTACGAAGGCCCGTGGGAAGGACCCGCCGCCGCCGCCTTTATCGCCCGGCTGCAGCAGGTCGCGTTCGACTATTGGGCGACGCACTCGCCTTGAGGCCCCGCGTCGGCTAAGCGCGCGCCATGTCCGCAAACCGCACCTTCACCGTCGCCGAGGATGACGACGGCATCCGCCTTGATCGCTGGTTCAAGCGCCACTTGCCCGAGACGAGCTTCAATATGGTGTCGCGCTGGGCGCGGACCGGGGGGCTTCGCGTCGATGGCGCCAAGGCAACCCCGGGCGACCGGGTCGCGACGGGGCAAGTGCTGACCATGCCCCCTGCCGAGGCCGCTCCTGCCGAAGGCGCGCGCGCGGCGCGGGTGGTCGAGCCGCTGACCCCCGAGGAAGAACGCTATGTCCAGGAAATGGTCATCGAGCGGACTCGCGACGCGCTGGTGCTCAACAAGCCTCCGGGGCTCGCGACGCAGGGGGGGACCAAGACCTACCAGCATCTCGACCGTTTGCTCGACGGGCTGGCGGACGATGACGGAAATCGCCCCAAGCTGGTCCACCGGCTCGACAAGGACACGTCGGGGGTGCTGCTCGTGGCACGGTCGGCGCGCGCCGCCGGCCATTTCGCCAAGACCTTTTCCAGCCGTACCGCGCGCAAGGTGTATTGGGCGCTGGTCATTGGCGTGCCGTCGCCCGAGGAGGGCCAGATCGACGCCCCGCTCGCCAAGCAGCCCGGCAGCGGCGGCGAGAAAATGCATGTCGACGAGGAGAATGGCCTTCCCTCGCGCACCCGCTTCCGCACCATCGATATCGCCGGCAATCGCGCGGCGTGGGTCGAGCTCCAGCCGCTCACCGGGCGCACCCACCAGCTGCGTGCGCACATGGCGGCAATCGGCCACCCGATTGTCGGCGATGCCAAATATGGCGGGGCCGACGCCTTCCTGACCGGCGGGGTCAGCCGCAAGATGCACTTGCACGCGCGTCGCCTCAGGGTCGACGGGCCCGACGGCAAGCCGCTTGACGTCACCGCCGAACTGCCAGCCCACTTTGCCGAAACGCTCGACATGATGGGGTTCGACCGGATGATCGGCGACATGATGCCGATGGACACCCCCGACCCGGCCAAGTCGACCGAGGTCAAGGCCAAGCGCGTCGCCGCCGCCGCCAAGACCGCGCGCAAGGCTCGCAAGGGCGAGCGGCGGTCTCGCGGCGCGCCGACCGATGCTCCGCGTGGCAAACCGGTCGGGAAGCCGGGCGCCAAGCCCGCGCGCAAGCCTGCCCCGCGCAAGCCGGCGAATCGCTAGCATGCACCCCGACGGCTGTTTCGACTGGAACGATCAGGCGGCGATGCGCGCCTGTGTCGAGCAGGTCGGTTTCGCGCATATTTTCGTGCCCACACTCGACGCGCCGATGGTAATCCACGCCCCGCTGGTGATCGCGGGCGATGCCTTTCGCTTCCACGTCGCGCGCCGCAATCGGGCGCGCCCGTTCCTTGACGGTGCGCGCGTGTTGGCCAGCGTCGTCGCGGGGGACGCCTATGTCAGTCCCGACTGGTATGATCGCCGGACCGACCAGGTGCCGACCTGGAACTATGTCGCGGTCGAGATCGAGGGCACCGCGCGGCTGCTCGACCAGGCGGCATTGCTGGCGCAGATCGACCGGCTCTCGGACGTCCATGAAGCGACCCTCGATCCCAAGCCGCGCTGGACCCGCGACAAGGTGTCGACAGCGTTGATGAAGGGGATGCTGGCGGCGATCGAGGCTTATGAGATCGGCGATATATCGATGCGCGGGACACGCAAGCTCAACCAGAACAAGTCCGCCGCCGACCGTGCCGGAGTAGCCGGGCAAATCGCCTCGCCTTTGCTTGCCCAGATGATCCGCGCATTATGACGAAACTCGCTATCTTCGATTGCGATGGAACATTGGTCGACAGCGGCGCGACCATCTTTGCGGCGCTTCGGCTCGCCCTCGAAGCGCATGGCCGCCCCGTCCCGCCTGCGCGGGAAGCCCGCCGCGTCGTCGGCCTGAGCCTGTTCGAAGCATTCGAGATGATCGTGCCGGGGGCCAGTGTCGACGAGGTCGACGCCTTGTCCGCCACCTATCGCCGCGCCTTCCAGGACATGCGCGCGCGCGGCGAGGTCGAGGAGCCCCTGTTCGAAGGCATCGCCGAACTGATCGAGGCGATGGTGGCCGACGGGTGGGCGCTGGCGGTGGCAACGGGCAAGTCCGATCGCGGGCTTCGTCACTGCCTTGCCGCGCATGGCCTAAGCGACCGATTCGTCTCGCTCCAGACTGCCGACCGCCATCCGTCAAAGCCACATCCGGCGATGGCGCTGGCGGCGATGGCCGACGCTGGAGCCGCCCCCGCACAAACCGTCATGATCGGCGATACCGGTTGGGACATGGGCTGCGCGCGCGGGGCCGGGATCGGCGCGATCGGGGTCGGCTGGGGCTATCATGACGAGGCCGAATTGCTGGCCTCGGGGGCGCAGTTCGTCGCTGCTGCTCCCGCCGATGTGCTGGCAATGGCGACTGAATTGATCGGGGGTACGCGATGAGCGACGAGGTCAGCGAACAGGAATGGAAGCGACGCTTCTTCATGCTGGCGCTGCTTCGGGTCAGCGGATTGCTGATGATGCTGGCGGGGGTTTTCATTGGCATGACCGGGCTGGTCAAGCCGGGCGGGATGCCGGTGGCCGGGATCGTCCTCGTCATCATCGGGGCGATCGACGGGATCGTCGTGCCTATCTTCCTGCGCAAGGCGTGGAAGCGCCCCGAGTGAGACGGTTCTGGACTGAAGCGCGCGCGGTCGAGGCGGACGGCGGCTGGTCGATCATGCTCGACGGGCGACCGCTCAAGACCCCGGCACGGGCATTGCTGGTGCTGCCCAAGGCGACACTGTCGGACACGGTGGTGGCCGAGTGGAATGCAGCGCCCGAGACGGTCGATCCGCGCGCCATGCCGATGACCGGGCTTGCCAATGCCGCGGTCGATCGGGTGGCGCCCGACAAGGCCGGGTTCGCCGCCGGGCTGGCGCGCTATGCCGAAGCCGACCTCCTCTGTTATCGTGCTGATAATCCAGCGAAACTGGTCGACCGTCAGGCGGTGAGGTGGGATCCATTGCTGGCGTGGGCGCGGCGTCGGTTCGATGTGGATTTCGAGGTGACGAGCGCGATCACCCACGTCGATCAGCCGGCGACAACGGTGGCGCGGCTGGCACATCAACTGTTGGTTCTCGACTCCTTCAGGCTGGCCGCTTTGTCCCCGATCATCACCATCGGCGGGTCGCTCGTCACCGCGCTGGCATTGGTCGAAGGCGCAGTCGGCTTCGACGAAGCATGGGCCGCGCTCAGCCTGGACGAGGAATGGCAGATCGAACAATGGGGCGACGATGCCGAAGCCGTCGCTGCCCTCGCCAACAAGCGCCGCGATGTGGCGGCTGCGGTACGCTTTATCGAGTTATTGAACTAGCGCGGCGAGACAAGGTCGCGGACGAAGGCGACCAGTCCGCCCTGCCGCCAGCGTTTCAATCGCTCCGCCGCAAGGATCGCGTGAACCTGGGCAAGGCAGGTCGCCGAGTCCTCGTTGATCAGCACATAATCATATTCGGCCCAGTGGCTTATCTCGCCCGCCGCGCGTGCCATGCGCCCGTCGATGGTCTCGGCGCTGTCGGTCCCGCGGGTCTTCAGTCGGCGCTCGAGCTCGGCCATTGACGGCGGCAGGATGAACACCCGCACAAGGTCCTCGCCCATCGCCGCGTGAAGCTGTTGCGTGCCCTGCCAGTCGATGTCGAACAATACGTCGCGCCCGGCCTTGAGCGCGGCCTTGATCGGCGCCTGGGGTGACCCATAATGATGGTCGAACACCGGCGCCCATTCCGCGAAATCGCCGGCCGTGACCATCGCCTGGAAATCGGCATCGCTGACGAAATGATAGTCGCGCCCTTCCTCTTCGCCCGGTCGCTGCGGCCGAGTCGTGGCCGAGATCGACATCGTCACGTCCGGGTCGGCGTCGAGCAGCATTCGGCTGATCGTCGATTTGCCCGCACCCGAAGGGGAAGAAAGGACCACGAGCAGCCCGCGCCGCTTGCGCCCGATGAGCTGGCCTTGATCGATGTCCATGGACGGTTCGTGGCGAAAGCGGGCAGGGCCGTCAAGAATCCTTATGCTGCACTGCACAAAAAATAACTTGAATTCGCAATTGCGATAGCTTATTGTGCACTGCAACATAGGAGTTACTAATGAACGATCTGCCCAACACCGTCGAACCCAAGATCGAAGCCGAGGCGGCTCCGACGTCGGGCGAGACTGGCGCTCCGGTCAAGTCGGCGGCGCCCGTTGTGAAAGCCCCGGCTCCGGTCGAAGCCAAGTCGGCTCCGGTCGCCGCCAAGGCCGTTCCGGCGAAGACTGCAGCCGTCAAGTCGGTTGCGAAGCCGGTGGCTAAGCGCACCAAGAAGAAGCTGGTTGCCAAGGCCGCTGCGAAGCCCGCGTCCAAGCCGGTCGCCACGACCCCGGTCGTAAAGGCCGTCGCGAAGGCGGTCAGCAAGGCCACGTCCAAGACCGCAACGGCGCCGACGAAGCGCAAATATGTTCGCAAATCCGTCGCCGCGGTCGTCGCGCCGGTTCTCAATCAAGCCAAATTCCCCCTCTTCAAAGGATCCAACATCATGGACACCACCAACGCGTTTGCCGGTTTCACCCAGGTCCCCGGTGCCGAAAAGTTCCAGACCATGTTCGCCGACGTCGGCGCCAAGGGCCAGGACGCCGTCCGCAAGACCCAGCTGCTCGCCGAGCAGATGAGCGAAGCGGCCAAGGCCAACATGGAAGCCGTCGTCGAGTCGGGCCGTATCGCCGCCGCCGGCGCGCGTGACCTCGGCACCGAGATCGTCGCCACCACCAAGTCGGGCGTCGAGCACGCCACTGCCGCCGTCAAGACGCTGGCCGAAGCCAAGTCGCCGACCGAGTTCTTCCAGCTGCAGTCGGACATGTTCCGCGCTTCGTTCGACCGCATGGTCGCCGACGGTTCGAAGATCACTGAGCATATGGTGAAGCTTGCCGGTGAAGCCGTTCAGCCGCTTTCGAGCCGCGCGAGCGTCAACGCCGAGAAGTTTAGCGAGCTTACCGCCGCTTAATTTCTGGCTTCTACAAGACAGGCTGGCGGACCCCCTCCTCGGTCCCCAGCCCAGCGGCCCGCGCGACCCCGATGTATGGGGCTGCGCGGGCCGCTTCCGTTTCGGGCGCCCGCTTTCCTGCCGTCGGCGACGTTTCGCGCCTTGCCTGAACGGCCCGCAGTGCCATATTCAGGGGGATGATGAGCATAGACAGCATGAGCGGCGACGAACCCGGGCGCGGCGGCGACGGTTCCGATGATGACGGGCGCGGCGCCGGCGGCGGCGGACGGGAGGATGGCGACACCGGCGTCGTCACCCGCACTCGCCCGCGCACCAAGAAGCCGAGCGACTATAAAGTCCTCATGCTCAACGACGATTACACGCCGATGGAGTTCGTCGTGCTGTGTCTCCAGCGCTTCTTCTCGATGGGGATCGAGGACGCCACGCGGGTGATGCTCCAGGTCCACCAGCACGGTCTCGCGGTGTGCGGGGTATTCACCTACGAAGTCGCCGAAACCAAGGTCGCGCAAGTGGTCGACTTCGCGCGCGAGAATCAACACCCGCTGCAATGCACGCTGGAAAAGGCTTAGCGCCCGGGCCTCTTGTGACTGGCGCGTGACCGTCTAAAGCCTAGCCATGGATTCCATTCACATCGTCGGCGGAAAGCGCCTTGAGGGCGCCATTCCTATTTCGGGGGCGAAGAATGCGGCGCTCACCCTGCTACCGTGCGCGCTGCTCACTGAAGACGCTCTGACCCTCGGCAATTTGCCGCGCCTCGCCGACGTCGACAATTTCTCCCACCTCCTCAACGGGCTCGGCGCCTCGACCAAGGTCGAGGGGGTGCGCAAGGGCGAGTTCGGGCGGCGGATGACGCTCCATGCACGCGATATCGCCTCGACCGTCGCGCCCTATGACATGGTCCGCAAGATGCGCGCCTCGATCCTCGTGCTCGGACCGATGCTGGCGCGCGCCGGCGAGGCGACCGTGTCGCTGCCCGGCGGCTGCGCGATCGGCGACCGCCCGATCGACCTCCATCTGCGCGCTTTGGAGGCAATGGGCGCCGAGATTGAACTGGCCGCAGGCTATGTGAAGGCGGTCGCGCCCAGGGGTCGGCTGCCGGGCGGCGACTACAGCTTCCCCGTGGTCTCGGTCGGGGCGACCGAGAATGCGCTGATGGCGGCGAGCCTCGCCACCGGCCGGACCCAGTTGTTCAACGCTGCGCGCGAGCCCGAGATTGTCGATCTGTGCAATCTGCTCGTCGCGATGGGCGGCAAGGTCGACGGCATCGGCTCGTCGCACCTGATCGTCGACGGCGTCGAGGGGCTTCACGGCTGCGACTATGACGTCATGCCCGATCGGATCGAGGCGGGCAGCTATGCCTGCGCGGCGGGGATCACCGGCGGGTCGATCGACCTGATCGGCGCGCGCCCGCACGACATGCTGGCGATCACCAACGCGCTCGCGGCGACCGGGCTGGTGGTCGAATTCCATGATCGTGGGATGAAGGTCACCGCCGACAAGCCCTTGCGACCGCTGTCCATCTCGACCGCGCCCTATCCCGGTTTCCCGACCGACATGCAGGCGCAATTCATGGCCATGCTGTGTCTGGCGCAGGGCGAAAGCTTCCTTGAGGAGACGATCTTCGAAAATCGCTACATGCACGTTCCCGAACTTCGCCGGATGGGCGCCAGCATCGACGTGCGCGGGCGATCGGCGATCGTCCATGGCGTCGCCGGGCTGACCGGAGCGCAGGTCATGGCGACCGATTTGCGCGCGTCGATGAGCCTGGTTCTCGCCGGGCTGATGGCCGAGGGCGAGACCGAAGTGCTGCGCGTCTATCACCTCGATCGCGGGTACGAGCGGCTCGAGGAGAAACTGTCGGCCGTCGGCGCGACGATCGAACGGCGGAGCGCTGGCTGATGAGTGGCGTAACCATCCGGCCGGTCGTCACCAAGGCCGACCGCAAGCAGTTCGTGAACCTCGCCTGGGACGTCTACCGTGACGACCCCGCCTGGGTCCCGCCGCTCAAGGACGAAGTCCACGGGCTGATCGATCCGAAAAAGAACCCATGGTTCGAACACGCCAGGGCGATGCTGTGGCTGGCGGAGCGTGATGGCAGGGTCGTCGGCCGGATCAGCGCGCAGGTCGACCAGCTAGTGCTCGAGCATATGGGGGCCGGGACCGGCCAGTGGGGCATGTTCGAGGCGCTCGATGGCGAGGCGGCCAACGCGCTGATCGCGACCGCCGAGGAGTGGCTGCGCGCGCAGGGCATGACCCGCGCGATGGGCCCGATCAGCCTGTCGATCTGGGACGAGCCGGGCCTGCTGATCTCGGGCTTCGACCAGTCGCCGATGATCATGATGGGGCATCATCGGCCCGCTTATCAGGGCTGGATCGAGGGCACGGGCTACGCCAAGGCCAAGGATTTGTTGACCTATGAAGTCGACATAAGGCCCGAGGCACAGGGGGTCATGGCGCGGCTGGTGGCGGCCGGGGAGAAGAACCCGCGAATTCGCATTCGTGCCGTCGACAAGTCGAACTTTGAACGCGATTCGGCGATCATCCTCAACCTGCTCAACGACGCCTGGTCGGACAATTGGGGTTATGTCCCGCTGACCCCTGCGGAAATCGCCTATGCCGGCAAGAAACTGAAGCCGATCATCTATCCCGAGCTGGTGCGCATCGCCGAGCTGGCCACCGGGTCGGAGCCCGGCGCAGGCTTCGAGCCGGCGGCGTTCATGCTGACCATCCCCGACGTCAATGAACTGACCAGGGATCTGAATGGCGAGTTGTTCCCGTTCGGCTTCGTGAAACTGCTGTGGCGGCTGCGCAAACCGCGCACGAAGCGCATTCGCGTGCCGCTGATGGGGGTCGCCAAGAAGCTCCACGGCACCCGGCTTGCGGGCCAGCTTGCCCTCATGCTGATCGAGCATATCCGCCGCGATGCAGTCGGCAAATATGAGGCAACCCACGGCGAGTTCGGCTGGATCCTGGAGGATAATCAGGGAATGATGTCGATCGCCGAACTTCCCGGCGCGACGGTCAATCACACGTACCGGGTTTACGAAAAAGCGCTCTAGGCGAGCTCCACCCACACCGGGGTATGGTCGCTCGCCTTTTCCTCGCCGCGCGGCCAGCGGTCGACTCCGGCGGCGCGCAGCCGGTCGACCGCTTGCGGACTGAGCAGCAAGTGATCGATGCGAAAGCCGAGGTCGCGTTGCCAGGCGCCCATCGTGTAATCCCAAAAGGTCCACAGCTTGGCATCGGTGGGATGAAGCGCACGCAGCGAATCAGTCCACCCCTGGTTGACGATCGTCCGCCACGCGGCCCTCGTCTGCGGCTGGATCAGCGCATCCTTGGCAACGGCCTTTGCCGAGAACACGTCGCGATCCTCGGGAATGACATTCCAGTCCCCCGCCAGCACCACCGGCCGCTCCTCGGCCAGAAGCCCGGCAGCGTGGCTGCGAAGCCGTTCCATCCAGGCGAGCTTGTAGGCGAACTTCTCGGTTCCCACCGGATTGCCGTTGGGCAAGTAGAGCGAGGCGATGATCACGCCCCCGACCTCGGCCTCGATATAGCGCGAATGGCTGTCGTCGGGATCGCCGGGCAGGCCGACATGACGAAGCGCGGGCGCGTCGCCCTTGGCCAGGATCGCGACCCCGTTGAAGCCTTTCTGCCCGTGCCACACCGCACCATAGCCCGCTGCCTCGATATCGCCGATTGGCAGCGACTCGTCGGCGCATTTCAATTCCTGCAGGCACACGACATCGGGCGCCTCGCGCTCCAGCCACTCGAGCAGGCGGGGCAAGCGGGCGCGGATGCCGTTGACGTTATAGGTCGCGATTTTCATGGACACCGCCGTAGCGGGAGCACCCTAGATCGAAAAGCTCGATCCACAGCCGCAGCCGCTGGCGGCGTTGGGATTGGTCACCTTGAACGCCGATCCGCCCATATCCTCGACGAAATCGACCGCCGATCCGCGCACCAGGTCGAGGCTGACCTCGTCGACGACCAGCTTCACGCCATCGGTTTCGGCCTCGGCGTCTCCTGCCTCGGGCTCGCCCAATGCGAACTTGTAGCTGAACCCGGCACAGCCCCCGCCCTCGACCGCAAGGCGAAGCACGGCGGGTTTCGACAGCTTGGCGGCGATCGCGGCCACGCGCCTGGCGGCGCTGGCGGTCAGCTGGATATCGGCGGTCATAGAGAGAAGATAGGGCTCGCTTGCCCTATCAGCAAGCTCAGCGCGCCTTTGTTGGCACGGTAAGCAAGCTTACCGCTTGGGCCCACCCATCGCGACCTGGTCGAGCGCGGCGCCCGAACCGGCGCGCATCGCGAGCAGGTAATCGGTCGACCGCATGAACGGGATCGGATTGACCGGGCGGCCGTCGATGCGGACTTCATAATGAAGGTGGCTGCCGGTCGAACGCCCGGTCGAGCCCATAAGGCCGATCTGCTGGCCGCGCGTGATGTGCTGGCCGGCCGAGACGAGAATTGCAGACATATGGCCGTAACGGGTCGCGATGCCCTTGCCATGATCGATCTCGACGAGGTTGCCATAGCCGCCTGCGTTCCATCCGGCGCGAAGCACGGTGCCGTCGGCGGTGGCGTAGATCGGGGTGCCCATCGGGCCGGCAAGGTCAATTCCGGGGTGCATCGCAGCCCGGGCAGCAAACGGATCGGTACGAACCCCGAACCCCGAGGTGAAGGCGGCGGTGCGGACGGGCTTTTCCGAAGGCACGGCGATCACGCCATCCTGAAGGCTGTCGAGTTTCTTCCAGCTCGAAAACAGCGCCTTGAAAGTGGGATCGGCCTTCACGCTTTCGAACGGTCCGCCTTCGCCCGTCTGGCCAAGTCGCGCCGGGGTCAGGCCAAGGCGCTGAAGCTCGGACGCGGTGACCTGATAGCGAACGTCGAGTGCGCGGGCGACGAGGGCGGCCTGCTGGAGCTGGGCGGTCTCGACGCGGGCGAGCGGGCCAATGCCGACCGACCCATCGGCGGCGGCAAGCGCGCTGGCGTCGAGCTTGCGGCCCGATAGTGCGGCTTCGATCAGGGCCTGGCGCTGCTCGATCTGGCGGGCGCGGGCTTCGGTTGCGGCAGGAAGGGCGGGGGCAACGGCCACGGGATGGCCGGTCAGCAGCTTCGCCATCGAAAAACCCGAAAAAGCGACGAGCACGGCCAGCGCGGCGAGAAACATCATCTGGAATGGCACCGACAGGCGCAGGCGACGAAGCGTCGACCCGTCGTGAACGAAGACGTCCCGATTGCGAATTAGCTTCTGCGAAATGGCCAGCACAGCGGTCATCGTTGCTCCAAACTCGTCCGACGCGGCGAATCACTTCGCCGCCTCATCCCTATTGCAAGGAGCTCCCCAGCCCCGTTGCCAGACCGATCGAATTGCCCATCGATTGGTAGCCCGCACTTCAAACCCTGATTGGTTAATCAATTCAACCGAACGTTCCGGCCTACGGGACGAAGCGCGGGGAGCTTGCGGTGAACCGTTTGAAGGCCTTGCGATTTGTTTGATTCGATTGCAGCCGACGGTGCAGCAAATTCACTATCTCGCGCTTGCACAAATGGGATCCAACGCTATGAGCGGCCCCGGGCCACGCCGTCCCAACGCGGCGCGTGCTCTCTGTGAGGAGAGACTAAGTGAACGTACCTGCCACGCGCCCTGCGCGTCCGTTTTTCTCGTCCGGCCCGTGCGCCAAGCCGCCCGGTTGGGATCCCGCCAAGCTCGCCACCGAATGTCTTGGGCGCTCGCACCGCTCGAAGATCGGCAAGGCGCGGCTGCAATATTCGATCGACCTGATGCGCGAGCTGTTGAAGCTCCCCGCCACGCATCGCTTGGGGATCGTGCCCGGATCGGACACTGGCGCCTATGAGATGGCGATGTGGACGATGCTTGGGCAGCGTCCCGTCACCACGCTGGCGTGGGAAAGTTTCGGCGAGGGTTGGGTGACCGACGCGGTCAAGCAATTGAAGCTCGATCCGACCGTGATCCGCGCCGATTATGGCCAGATCGCTGACCTCGATTCGGTCGACTGGTCGAACGATGTCCTGTTCACCTGGAACGGCACGACATCGGGCGTCCGCGTGCCCAATGCCGACTGGATCCCGGATGACCGCCAGGGCCTGTCGTTCGCCGACGCGACCAGCGCGGTGTTCGCTTATGACATTGACTGGGCGAAGGTCGATGTCGCGACCTTTTCGTGGCAGAAAGTGCTTGGCGGGGAGGGCGCGCATGGCGTGCTGATCCTCGGCCCCCGCGCGGTCGAACGGCTGGAGAATCACACCCCCGCCTGGCCCCTGCCGAAAGTCTTCCGCCTGACCTCGAAGGGCAAGCTGACCGAGGGCGTGTTCAAGGGCGAGACGATCAACACCCCGTCGATGCTGGCGGTCGAGGACGCGATTTTCGCGCTCGAATGGGCAAAATCTGTCGGCGGGGCGGACGGCCTGATCGCGCGCAGCGACGCCAATGCCGCGGCGCTCGACAAGATTGTCAGCGAGCGCCCATGGCTCGGCCATCTCGCGGCCGATCCGGCGATCCGGTCGAAGACCAGCGTTTGCCTGACGGTCGAGGGGGCCGACGAGGATTTCATCAAGAAATTCGCCGGCCTGCTCGAAGGCGAGCAAGCGGCGTACGATATCGCCGGCTACCGCGATGCCCCGCCCGGGCTGCGCATCTGGTGCGGCGCGACGGTCGATACGGCCGATATCGTGGCGCTCGGCCCGTGGCTCGACTGGGCGTGGGCCAGCCTCAAATCCTGATCGTCGCCCCGGACTTGATCCGGGGTCCCGCTTAAATCCCTCGCCCCCGCTAAGAAGCGGGACCCCGGATCAAGTCCGGGGCGACGGCGAATAAAACAGGACATCATCATGACCGTCAAAGTGCTCATTTCCGACCAGATGGATCCCCGCGCCGCCGCCATCTTCCGCGAGCGCGGAATTCATGTCGACGAAATCACCGGCAAGACCCCCGACGAACTCGCCGCGATCGTCGGCGACTATGACGGGCTCGCAATCCGCTCGTCGACCAAGGTGACCGCCAGGATCCTCGACGCCGCCACCAACCTCAAAGTCGTCGGTCGCGCCGGCATCGGGGTCGACAATATCGATATTCCGGCAGCAACGGCGCGCGGCGTCGTCGTCATGAACACCCCGTTCGGCAATTCGATTACGACTGCCGAACATGCCATTGCGCTGATGTTCGCGCTGGCCCGCCAGCTTCCCGAGGCCGACGCTTCGACCCAGGCTGGCAAGTGGGAAAAGAACCGCTTCATGGGGGTCGAGGTCACCGGCAAGACGCTGGGCCTGATCGGCGCGGGCAATATCGGCTCGATCGTCGCGTCGCGCGCGCTCGGGCTCAAGATGAAAGTGGTCGCGTTCGACCCGTTCCTGACCCCGGAGCGCGCGGTCGAAATGGGCGTCGAGAAAGTCGAGCTCGACCAGCTGCTTGCCCGCGCCGACTTCATCACGCTGCACACGCCGCTGACCGATCAGACTCGCAACATTTTGTCGGCGGCAAATATTGCCAAGACCAAGAAGGGCGTCCGCATCATCAACTGCGCCCGCGGCGGGCTGATCGACGAGGCCGCGCTCAAGGACGCGCTCGATAGTGGCCAGGTCGGCGGCGCCGCGCTCGATGTGTTCGAGAGCGAGCCCGCCAAGGCCTCGCCCTTGTTCAACACTCCCAACTTCGTTTCCACCCCCCACCTCGGTGCGTCGACCAGCGAGGCGCAGGTCAACGTTGCAATCCAGGTCGCCGAACAGATGAGCGACTACCTCCTGCTCGGCGGCGTCACCAATGCGATGAACATGCCGAGCCTGTCGGCCGAAGAAGCGCCGCGCCTCAAGCCCTACATGGCGCTCGCCGAAAAGCTTGGCAGCCTGGTCGGCCAGCTGGCCCATGGCTCGATCGCCTGCCTATCGATCGAGACCGAGGGCGCCGCCGCCGCGCTCAATGCCAAGCCGATCACGGGCGCGGTGCTGGCCGGCTTCATGCGCGTCCATTCGGATACGGTGAACATGGTCAATGCGCCGGTGCTGGCGAAGGAACGCGGTCTCGACGTGCGCGAGGTTCGCCACGATCGCGAGGGCGACTACCATACGCTGCTGCGCGTCTCGGCACGTACCCAGGCGGGCGAGCGGACCGTCGCGGGGACGTTGTTCGGCAATTCGGCGCCGCGGCTGGTCGAATTGTTCGGGGTCAAGGTCGAGGCCGATCTGGTTGGCGACATGCTTTACATCGTCAACGAGGATCGTCCGGGTTTCATCGGCCGTCTCGGCACCCTGCTCGGCGAGGCGAACATCAACATCGGGACCTTCCATCTCGGGCGGATTGCCGGCGGCGATGCGATCCTGCTGCTGTCGGTCGACGAGCCGGTCGGCCCCGACGTGGTCGCCAAGGTCGAGGCGCTGGCGGGGGTCAAGCTAGTGCGTCCGCTGAAGTTTTAGCCGCGCCCGCCACGCCCCGTGAAATCCGCATTTTCCGTTCCCTTTGCTGGACCAATTGCCCCGCAATCAATAGGAGCGCGGCTGAACCGCGGGTGACCGCCTCAGTACACGGGAACAACATGGGCAACGTCACCGTCATCGGCGCGCAGTGGGGCGACGAGGGGAAGGGCAAGATCGTCGACTGGCTCGCCAGCCGGGCCGACGTCGTCGTCCGCTTCCAGGGCGGGCATAACGCCGGCCATACGCTGGTCGTCGGCGACGCCGTCTACAAGCTCTCGCTGCTTCCCTCGGGAATTGTTCGCGGGACGCCGTCGGTGATCGGCAATGGCGTAGTGCTCGATCCGTGGGCATTGAAGGCCGAGGTTGATCGGATCGTCGCGCAGGGGGTTTCGGTCACCCCCGAAGTGCTGCGTATCGCCGAAACTTGCGCGTTGATCCTCCCCATCCACCGCGACCTCGATGCGTTGCGCGAGGATGCGTCGGGCGCGGGCAAGATCGGCACGACCCGGCGCGGGATTGGCCCGGCCTATGAGGATAAGGTCGGCCGCCGTGCGATCCGGGTGTGCGACCTGGCGCATCTCGACCAGCTCGACCCGATGCTCGACCGATTATGCGCGCATCACGACGCCCTGCGCGCCGGATTCAACGAGCCCCCGGTCGACCGCCAGCGGCTCAAGAATGACCTCGCCGAGATTGCCGACTTCGTCCTTCAGTTCGCCCGCCCGGTGTGGCGCGACCTCGACGAGGCATCACGCGCCGGCAAGCGCATCCTGTTCGAAGGCGCGCAGGGCGTGCTGCTCGACGTCGACCATGGCACCTACCCGTTCGTGACCTCGTCGAACACCGTCGCCGGAACCACCGGATCGGGCAGTGGCATGGGTCCGGGCGCGGCGGGGTTCGTGCTCGGCATCGTCAAGGCGTACACTACGCGGGTCGGCAGCGGGCCGTTCCCGACCGAGCTCGAGGACGAGACTGGCCAGCGCCTCGGCGAACGCGGGCATGAATTCGGCACCGTCACCGGGCGCAAGCGCCGCTGCGGCTGGTTCGACGCGGTGCTGGTGCGGCAGGCGGCGGCGGTCAGCGGCATCACCGGCATTGCCCTCACCAAGATCGACGTGCTCGACGGGTTCGACCGGATCAAGATCTGCACCGGCTATCGCATCGGCGACACCACTTACGACTATTTCCCCGCCCATGCCGCCGACCAGGCCCGGGTAGAGCCGGTCTATGAGGAAATCGACGGCTGGGAAGGCACAACGGCGGGCGCGCGGTCGTGGGCCGACTTGCCGGCGCAGGCGATCAAATATGTGCGGCGGATCGAGGAATTGATCAGGTGCCCGGTGGCGCTGGTCTCGACCAGCCCCCAGCGCGACGACACGATTTTGGTGAAAGACCCGTTCAGCAACTGACCCTCACCCCGGGCTTGACCCGGGACCCCGCTTCTTCCCAATCAGGATCTGGAGAGCGACGGCTTCCGACCAACGGCAGACTTCAGCAACCGTAGGCCACGTCCGACAGGAGTACATAGGCGGTGTCGCCTTCCCGACATTGGCGATGACTCCGTTCCCCCACCGTGCTATCGTTTCACGCGCGAAAGCAGGGGAGCACGACAATGCCATATCCACGCGCGCATCTTTACATGCTCGGCGTAATCGCGGTGATCATCACCGGCTTCTGGCCAAGTTATTTTGCGGTGGCGGGCAATGTCCCGTGGCAATTCCATGCCCACGGCATCGCCGCCAGCTGCTGGGTGCTGCTGGTGACTGCGCAAAGCTGGACCGGACACCGCAAGCCGCAGCTGCCGATCCACCGTGTCGTCGGCATGGCGAGCTTATTCCTGTTCCCCTTCCTTACCGGCGGGCTCGCCGCGATCATAAGTATTCAGGCCAAGAATTGGGTTGAGAGAGAGCCGCTGCACCTACTCTACGGCCCCAGCTTCATGATCGGCACGATGGTTGCGATGGCAGCTTATGTAACGGTGTACTACCGGGCGCTCAAATTCCGGCGGAAGGTATGGGTCCACGCCGGCTACATGCTGTCAACGCCGCTGATATTGTTCGAGTCGCCATTCAGCCGGGCGGCATCGTTCGTAGTGCCGGCGTTCAAGGTCAACGGGCCGGCAGACTTCCCGCGCGTCATGTCCTCGATCGAATGGTCAATGGCGATTGAACTGGCGATTATCGCTGTCATCTGGTTGCGGGTCGGCGAGCGCGCCAGACCGTTCCTGCTCACTGCGGGCTTCATTATCGTCGAGATGCTGGCGATGGGCTTTGCGATCAATTTCGACGTGTTGAGGCGGTTCGACACCTTCATTGGCAACGTGCCGGCGGCGACGATCGTGCTGACGGGCTTCGTCATTGGCGCAGCTACAAGCTGGCTCGGATGGCAGGTGGGCAAGCGGGCGACGGTGCCGGTCGGGACGTCAGCAGTTCCAGCTTAGGCGCTCATGAAGCGTTCAAGAACGCATGTTGGCCATTCCCGTGGATTTTCCTGTCCTACAGGCCGTCGCTCATGCTTGGCTTATGCCATGAGCTTCGCGCACACTTTCCGACTCCGCTCCACGCCCCTCGCGGCGAGGAAGTGCGTCAAGGAAAACATCGTCACGACCGCGAACATCTGTGAACATTCGTAGTTGTGAACCCGGTTCAAGCACGGTCGCGATGCCGCATCCGCGCGAGCTCTCGCCCCATGTGCGCGCGCTTCAACCGCCGCGTCGTGATCATCCGCCGGAAGTCGGCGGCATGGTCGAATATCTGCAGCTGCCAGTGATAATAATTGATATATTCCAGTGCCGACAAGACCACCAGCGCGGCAGAGGCGATGATCGACGCCGACCAGCCATTTGTCCACGAGCCCCAGCAGGTGACCAAGGCCGCGATCACCGACAGCATCAAAGCAGGGAATTCGATGCGACCGGCGAAGCGCAGCGCGTGATCCAGCGCTGCCAAATCACCGAGTCGGGCCCGACGCTCCACCCCGCGCCAGTAGAACGTGCCGACCAGCAGAAAAGCAGCCGTGCTCACAGACGCCACACCAAGTGCCAGCAACTCCAGCCGGTTGTGCGGAAAGCCAAAGAACAGCGCGAGCCCCGGAACGAGCGCGATGTTCATCGCTTCCATTCGCCAATACCCCGCCAGATCGCGGGGCAGCTTTCGCGCGACGTGGTCGGTCATGTCAGACCGTCGAAATATCCGGCGCGTCCTCGGCTTTCATGCCGATGACGTTATAGCCCGCGTCGACGTGGTGGATCTCGCCCGTCACGCCCGACGCCAGGTCGCTAAGCAGGTACAGCGCGGCGCCGCCGACATCCTCGATCGTCACGTTGCGGCGGAGCGGGGAATTATACTCGTTCCACTTCATGATGTAGCGGAAGTCGCCGATCCCGCTCGCCGCCAGTGTCTTGATCGGGCCGGCGGAAATGGCGTTCACGCGAAGCCCGTCGGGTCCGAGATCGGCGGCGAGATATTTCACCGACGTCTCGAGCGCGGCCTTGGCCACGCCCATGACGTTATAGTGCGGGATGACCTTCTCGGCGCCGTAATAGGACAAGGTCAGCATCGCGCCCCCCGGGCTCATCATCGCCCGCGCCCGCTCGGCGACCGCGACGAACGAATAAACCGAGATATTCATCGTCATCAGGAAATTGTCGAGGCTGGTCTCGACATATTTGCCACGAAGCTCGTTCTTGTCGGAGAAGCCGATCGCGTGGACGACGAAATCGAGGCTGTCCCAGTGGCTCTTGAGGCTGGCGAAGGCCGCATCGAGCGCGCCCATGTCGCTGACATCGCAGTCGATCAGCAGGTCCGAACCCAATTCGGCGGCGAGCGGACGAACCCGCTTCTCGAGCGCATCGCCTTGATAGGTAAAGGCCAGCTTGGCCCCCGCGCCGCCCAGCGCCTTGGCAATCCCCCAAGCCAGCGATCGCTCGTTGGCCAGGCCCATGATCAGCCCGCGTTTCCCCGCCATCAGTCCGCTCATACTTCACTCCCCTTCGTAGCCGGCGCGACGGTTCGGCTGCCGATCAGCTCAGGCGACGAATCCTCGTCTTCCTGCGGTTCGACCACCTCCAGCTCGTCGCTGAACGGCCCGCTATAGACTTCGCCCCTTAGCGCCTTGCCGCCAGCATCCGCCAGTGCCGCGTTGAGCTCGGCCCCGATCGTCACGCCCAACCCGGCGAAGAAAAAGAAGATCAGCGCGACCATGATCCCGGCCAGGCTGCCATAAGTCTTCTGATAGCCGCCGAACCAGGCGATGATGCGCGGCAGCAGCTCGACCACCGCCAGCCACCAGGCGGTGACGAACAGCGCGCCGGGCCATTTGCGGCAGGTCATGGTGCGATAGCGCGACGGAGTGAGCGCGAGGAACAGGATGTAGAAAGTGACATAGAGAGTGAGGGCAGGGGCGATGCGATAGAAGCCAAGCTTGGTGCCGAGCCCGCTGGCGAAGGGGAACCAGGTGGTGACCGCTTCATGGACCGAGGCGAGCAGGACCGAGGCGCCGAGCGCGACCATCATCAGCACGACCGCGCCAAGGATGAGCGCGATCGAGCTTAGCCGATAGGTCCAGAAGGGAGCGCTATATTCGACGCCATAGGAACGGCGCAGGATGTCGCGGATCGTCTCGATGAAGCTGGCCGCAGTCCACAGCCCGACGGCGCCGCCGAACCACAAAAGGGTTCCGGTCCGCTGGGTCAGCACTTCGCGGATCGGGTCGCGCATCAGCTCGGCGACGTTGGGGGGAAGCCGCTGGAGGATGTTGTTGACCGTCAGGATCGCGTCCTGGCTCTGCCCGAACAGATGCGCGACGGCGGCGGCCAGGATGAAGAAGGGGAACAGCGCGAGGACCGCGAGATAGGCGAGGTTGCCGGCATGGATGAAGCCATCCGAATAGACCCCGATCGCGACCCGTTTGGTGACGGTCCACGGCGTGTTGGTCGGACGGAATTTCTCGGCGACGTCGCTGCCGAACTTGGCCTTGAGATCGGCCAGCCGCTTGCGCCGTTGCTCGGGCGACTGGGGAGAATAGCTTTTCATGGACGACTCAAACCCCGAGAGCCGCCCGTGGGTTGCCGCCCCCGGTCCAGCCGGATGCGAATTGTTCGAGATCGGCGTCGCCAGCGGGAATGTCGATTGCGATGCTGACCAGCACGTCGCCGCGCTTGCCCGCCTTGTCGGTGAAGCCGCGTTCCTTCAGCCGCATGACCTTGCCCGAGCTGGCGCCTTTGGGGATCGACAGCATGACGGCGCCGTCGGGAGTGGGCACCTTGACCTTGCCGCCGAGCACCGCCTCCGAAAGGCTGATTGGCAGCGTCAGGCGGATATTGTGGCCGTCGCGGGTGTAGAAGGGATGGGGGACAATCTCGATCTGGACGATCGCGTCGCCCTTGCCCCCGGTGCCGTCTTGTCCCTGGCCGGCGAGGCGAATCTTGGTTCCGTCTTCGACCCCGCCCGGCAGTTTCAGGTCGATCGTCTTGCCGCCCGACAGCGTGGCGCGCTGGGGTTTGAGGATCGCTGCATCGACGAACGGGACTTTCAGCCGATAGGCGAGGTCGGCGCCTTTCTGCGGCGGGGGCGGACTTCGCCGGCCGAAGCCCGAGAAGCCGCCGCCGGGGCGAGCACCGCCAGCGCCTTGCGCTCCGAACAGGCCTTCGAACAGGTCGGACAGGTCGGGGCCCTGGCCTTGGTCGAAGCCCTCGGGCGCGGCACCGCCGAACGGACTTCCCCCCTGACGCGCCGATCCGCCGCCGCTGTAACCGGCGAACTTGGGATTGCCGTCCTCGTCAATCTCGCCGCGGTCATAGCGGCCGCGCTTGTCCTTGTCGGCAAGGATGTCATAGGCCTGCGTCACCTGGCTGAAGCGCTCGTTGGCCTTGGGATTATCCTTGTTGCGGTCGGGGTGAAGCTGTTTCGCCAGGCTGCGATAAGCCTTCTTGATCTCGACGTCGGTCGCGCCGCGCTTGATCCCGAGGCGTTGATATAAGTCCATGAGGTCCCTTAGGCGGATAATATAGCGACTGCAAAATGGGTTTGCTGCCGGGCACCGACAAGCATGTTGCGGCGCAGTATCGCGTCGGCGTAAGGCAAGACCATGGCCGACGATCCCTTTGCGCTGTTCGACACCTGGTTTACCGAGGCGAAGGCGTCCGAACCCAACGACCCCGACGCGATGGCGCTAGCGACTGCCGACGCCGATGGTCATCCGTCGGTACGAATGGTCCTGCTCAAGGGTCATGACGAGCGCGGGTTCGTCTTCTACACCAACCTCGACAGTCGCAAGGGCGGCGAGCTGGCCGCCAATCCGAGCGCCGCGCTGCTGTTCCACTGGAAATCACTTCGCCGCCAGGTGCGGATCGAGGGACCGGTGAGCGCGGTGTCGGAGGTCGAGGCGAATGCCTATTTCGCCAGCCGTGGCCGCACCTCGCGGATCGGAGCATGGGCGAGCGACCAGTCGCGTCCCCTCGACCGGCGCGAGACGTTCGTCGAGCGGGTCGCCGACGTCGGGCGGCGGTTCGAGGGCGAAGAGGTGCCGCGCCCGCCGCGTTGGTCGGGCTTCCGCGTGACCCCGAAGGCGATCGAGTTTTGGGAGGATGGAGAGCACCGCCTTCACCATCGCCGACTGTTCACCCGTGACGGCGACGGCTGGAGCGAAGGCCTGCTCTACCCATGAGCGAAACCCACCACCATCACCAGGGCACGCACGCCGAGCGATCAACGCTGTCGACCCGTGCGGCGATGGCGAGCGTGGCGTCGGCACTGGTCTTGCTTGGGCTGAAGGGCTGGGCGGCGGCAGCGACGGGATCGGTGGCGATGCTCGGCAGCCTCGCCGACACGGCGTTAGACCTGCTCGCCAGCCTAGTCACCCTGTTCGGGGTGCGGATCGCGGCCCAGCCCGCCGATCATGACCACCGCTTCGGGCACGGCAAGGCCGAAGCACTGGTCGCGATGGTCCAGGTCGTCATCATCTCGGCGTCGGCGGTTGCAATTGCAGTGCGCTCGATCCAGCGGCTGGCGCATGGTGCCGAGACTTCGCATGCCGAGCTTGGCATCGGCGTGTCGCTGGTCGCGATCCTGCTGACCTTCGCGCTGACCAGCTATCAGAAGCATGTCGTTCGGCGGACCGGATCGGTCGCAATTTCGACCGACCATCTCCATTACCAGTCGGACATGCTGCTCAACGGCGCGGTGATCGTCGCGCTGGTGCTCGACCAGTATCTTCACCTGCAGGGCAGTGACGCACTGTTCGGGCTGGTGCTCGCGGCGTGGCTGTTGTGGGGCGCGTGGAAAGGTTCACGGCAAGTGCTTGCGCAGCTGATGGACCAGGAATGGCCTTCGGAAGATCGCGCCTCGTTCTTGGCCGAAGCTGCGACCTATCCCGAGCTGGCCGGCCTTCACGACCTGCGCACGCGGTCGAGTGGTACGCATCGCTTCGTCCAGTTCCATGTGTGGGTGCCGGGCGAATGGACCGTCCGCGAGGCGCACGACCGGATGGACATGATCGAGGAGAAGCTACAGCAGCGCTTTCCGAACACCGAGATATTGATCCATCTCGACCCTGAGGGGCATACCGACCGCGAGACGATGCTGTCGTCCGAACTAACCGAGTCTCGCTAGGCGAGGATCGTCGACCCGGTGGCGATGCTCACAGTGCGGCCGCCGACCCAGATGCGGTCGCCGTCGCGGTCGATCGATACTCGGCCGTGGCGCCCAAGCGCGGTTCCCTGGGTTGCCAGATAGGGAGCAACGAAGCGGCCGCTGCCGACGAGCCACTGGGCGAGGCTGGCGTTGAGGCTTCCAGTGATCGGATCCTCGATGATCTCGCGCTTGGCGCCGCTGAAGAAGGAGCGGACCTCGTAAGCGGCGGCGTGGCCGGGCGGGTGGGCACCGACGACGCCGAGCTCGATCCGCTCGGGCCAGCTAGGCGGCGGGGTCAGGGCAAGTACCTCGTCAGCCGAGCCGAGCATGATCGCCACCCAGCCCGGACCATTGTCGACCCATTGTGCATCGACGATTGCGGAAGGGTCGATCGACAGGAAGGTCGCAATGCGGTCGACATCTGCCGGTTCAACTGGCCCCGAACGCAGAAGGGGTGGGGCGGCAAAGGCAAGCTCGTCGCCGGAGCGGCGGATATTGATCAACCCGGCGCCGCATTGCTGGACGATCGCCTGATCGTGACGCGGGGCCCCGCCCGACGCGAGCCAGGCGTGGCAGGCGCCCAGTGTCGGATGCCCGGCAAAGGGAAGCTCGCGATCGAGCGTGAAGATGCGCACTCGATAATCGGCAGCAGGATCGGTCGGTGAGAGGAGAAAGGCTGTTTCGGAATAGCCGAACCAGCGGGTGATGCGCTGCATCTCCTCAGCAGACAATGCGTCGGCGGCGACGATCATCGGCAGCGGATTGCCCGAACATGGCGATTGGCCGAATACGTCGACCAGATGGAATTCAGTCATGATGGTCCCCCCAGTTAGCGGGGGCCTAGTCGATCAGCCGAGCAAGTTCGACACATATAGATATTTGCCGTTGATCGCCGATCCGAGGTTGGAGAAAGCGGCGACCGCAGCAGTCGCTATGAGCCCGGCGATGAGCGCATATTCGATGGCATTGGCCCCGCGTTGGTCGCGCAGCAGACGAAGCAGGTTTGTCATCATGCCCTCCCAAGGTCTGCCAGCGACGCTGTGCCCGCAGGGTTAAGGAAAGCTTGCGATCAGGCGGCCTTGGCAACCCCAATCCGCGTCTCGGCGATCGTCCCACCGCCGACCAGCCTCGGCCCATCGTAAAACACGGCCGACTGGCCAGGCGCCACGCCGTATTCGTTAACCGCAAAGCTTAGCCACTCGCCGTCCCAAGTTGCCGGAACGGGGAGGGCGAGCGAGCGGACCTTGGCCATAATATTGCACTGATCTTCACCAAGCCAGTTGAGCCCCTCGACCCGCGCCGAGGCGACTGCGAGCGCGGCGCGCGGTCCGACCACAAGGCGGCGGGACTCGGGCTCGATTCGCACGACGTACAAGGGCTCGGCCTGTCCGCCGATCTCAATCCCTCGACGCTGGCCGATGGTGAAGTGGACCACGCCCTGATGCTGACCAAGCGTGTCGCCCGCCAAGTTGACGATATCGCCCGGTGCGGCAGTCTCGGGTCGGAGTCGCTTCACGAGCCCGGCATAATCGCCGTCGGGAACGAAGCAGATGTCCTGGCTGTCGGGCTTCCCGGCAACGTCGAGCCCGGCCTGCCGGGCAAGCAGGCGAACCTCGCTCTTGGGCAGGCCGCCAAGCGGGAAACGGAGAAAGTCGAGCTGGTCGGGGGTGGTGCCGTAGAGAAAATAGCTCTGGTCGCGCGCCGGGTCGTGGCCCTTCCACAGTTGCGCGCGACCATCGTCGCCAATCACGCGGCGGACATAATGACCGGTCGCCAGGCAATCGGCACCAAGTTCGCGGGCGAAGGCGATCAGGTCGACGAACTTCACCCCCTGGTTGCACAGCGAGCAGGGCACGGGAGTGCGACCGCGGGCGTATTCATCGGCGAAGCGGTCGATCACCCCGGTGCGGAAACGGCTTTCGTAATCGAGCACATAATGGGCAATGCCGAGCCGGTCGCACACGGTCTTTGCATCGTAGATATCCTGCCCGGCGCAACAGCTGCCACTGCGCTTTACTGCCTCGCCATGATCGTAGAGCTGGAGCGTGACTCCGATCACTTCGGCGCCGGTGTTGGCGGCGAGTGCCGCGACGACCGAACTGTCGACCCCGCCCGACATGGCGACGACGATGCGCGCGTCGGCGGCCGACCGGGGCAGGTCGAAATCGATCGGGGGCGGCGGGGGCATGAGGAGCCTTTACCCGATGTTCACCCTGTTGGTCTAGCTAAGGGGAATGAAGGCCGCTTTGCCGGTCGTCGGGAGAAAAATATTGTCGCGACCGGAGGGTAAGTTGGAAGCAGCGCAGAGCAGGGCGATCGACGATTGTGACCTGCGGGCATTGCTTGGCAATGTCGCTCCGCAAGGCTCCGCCCGGGCCGAAACCATCGCGCATTATCTGTCTGCCGCCAATGGCTGGCGCGACGCGGGCGCGTTGCTCGGCGGCGCGTTCGCAAGCGGCAAAACGACGGGCAAAAGAGGGTTAAGCGGAGGTAAGGAAGAGTGACACGTGCATTTACCACCACCCTTACGATTATCTTCAAGCGGGTCCGTTAATTCGGTCTCAGGTCAACAAGGACATAAGGTCTAGAACGGCATGCTTGAGAATCAGAAATTCCGGCCAGCACAGGTCATCGGTCCGCTCGGCGAGCCTTTGACGCTCGATAGCCTTCCGCCAGCGCAGACCACGCGCTGGGTGGTCCGGCGCAAGGCCGAAGTCGTCGCCGCGGTGGCCGGTGGGCTGCTGAGCGTAGACGAAGTGTGCCAGCGCTACACGCTCAGCCTGGAAGAGTTCACCAGCTGGCAACGCGCGGTCGATCGCAGTGGTATGCCCGGTCTGCGCGTGACCCGGATCAAGCATTATCGCGACCAGTATGAGCGCCAGCAGCGCTACTAGGCGCAATCGCTCAAGCCTATCGTTTCGCAAGCGACACTAGACAGAGCGTTCCTGATGCGGAACAAGATGCGGGCATCACGCGTCTTGATGCCGGAAGGTCGCCTCCGGGCGGCCGCGAACAGGAGGGAACGTACATGGGTATCATTATCTGGCTGATCATCGGCGGCATCTGTGGTTGGCTCGCAAGCATGATCATGCGCACCGATGGACAGCAAGGCATCGTCCTTAATGTAATCGTCGGCATCGTGGGTTCAGTGATTGCCAATTTCATCTTCAACAAGGAGGGCCTCAACGGCGCTCCGCTGAACATCAACGCCTTCCTGTGGTCGCTGCTTGGTGCAGTCATCCTGCTGGCGGTGGTGAACCTGGTTCGTCGCGGTTCAGTCCGCTAAACGACCGGTCATTATCGGACTAGGACAGGGCCGCGCAGCATAGCTGCGCGGCCCTTTTCTTTCGCTATTGAAGTTCAAACGTCATCGCGACGTTGATCTGCAACTGCTGCTCCCCGGGATCAACCGTGGTCTTGGCCTCCGCCATCTGGGCGCGCGCCACCATGTATGGCATCGGCTGTGGCGGCGAATAACCGCCGCTTTCGCTAACCGAGATAACGCGAACGACGCGCATGCCGAGCGCGCGCGCGTAAAGGTCGGCGCGGGCGCGAGCGGAGGCGACCGCTTTGCCGCGGGCTTCGTCGAGCGCGGTTTCGGGGTGCTCGATCGACAGGTTTGGCCCGCTTATCTGGTTCGATCCCTCGGCAACGAGCGCGTCGAGGATCTTGCCCGAGGCGCGAATGTCGCGAAAGCGGACCGACAGCTGGTTCGACGCCTGGTAGCCGGTCAGCAACGGCGGCTGATTATCGCCGTACTTATATTGTGGTGACAGGTTGATCGACGCCGTCTGGATATCGCGATCGGCAATGCCGGCGCGCTTCAGCGCGGCGCGAACCCGCTCCATCCGCGCGGCATTCTGGCCAATTGCATCGACCGCAGTTGTCGCCTGGGTCGTGACACCCGCCGAAATGGTGGCGATGTCGGGAACGCGGGTGACTTCACCGGTCGCGCTGATATCCAGCCGAGTGCCGCTGATCGGCTGAGTCAGATTGGTGGTGACCTGCGCGGCGGCGGCGGCAGGCACGAGCAGCGACATCGCCGACATCGCCAATAAATACTTCTTCATGCGCTTCTCCTGACATGTAAAAACCATCCCGCCCCGATGACCGTGGCGGGATGGCTGGGTAGTGAACGGCCGTTGCGCGGCCAGAACGACGTCGTCAGAGCCGACGACGCCCCGCGATCATTCGATAGATGAACAGGATGACGAAGGCGCCGACGATCGCGCCGATGAAGCCGACCGCATCTCCCGGACGATAGAAGTGGAGCATCTGGCCCAGATAGCCGGCGACCACCGCGCCGGCGATGCCGAGCAGGATGGTGATGATGCAGCCACCCGGATCGCGCCCCGGCATCAAGGCCTTGGCGATCAACCCAGCGAGCCCGCCAATCACGATCCAACCGATAATGCCATGTGATCCAAGCATGAGTATCCCCTCGTTCAATCGTTCGGAAAGCGCGGTTAACGAGCCTCCAACGCCGGTTCGTATCACGAGTGCCGCCGTTGGTCGAAAAAAGCTTTTGGGCACGCGCGCACCGGGCCAGTTGCCGTTACTGACCTATTGGGATAATACAGTTCGAGACGGCTCGGTTCGAGACCACCGTTACGGGCGCTTGAGAGAATGATCGATATGAACCGCGAATCCCGCTTCGAAGGCTCAGACACGCTGGTGGTCGTCGACCGTTCCAACCGGCGCCGGAACATCATAATTGCCGTGGCGGTGATCACCCTTGTCGCGCTTGCCATCGCACTGGCGATGATGATGAATCGCGGAAAGCGGGCCGATGCGGCGGCGACGGCTGCTGCGGCAGGTGCGACGGGCGGCGGGCAGATTCCGACAGTCAGCGTCATCATTCCGGGCCAGAGCGCGGTCGGCCGCGTGATCAGCACGTCAGGCGCGCTCGCGGCTCAGCGCGACCAGCCGGTCGGCATCGCCGGTAGCGGCGGGCGCGTGACACGCGTGCTGGTCGACGCCGGCAGCTGGGTGAAGGCGGGGCAAGTGCTCGCGACGGTCGATAGCTCGGTCCAGGCGCAGCAGGCAGCACAGCTTTCGGCATCGATCGCGGCGGCGCGGGCCAATGCCTCGCTGGCGCAGTCCAACCTCGATCGCGCCCAAGGTCTCGTTGCTGGCGGGTTTGTCTCCAAGGCCGATCTCGACGCTAAGCGCGCCGCACGCGATTCGGCGAATGCGCAAGTTCGCGTCACGCAGGCCCAGCTTGGCGCCGCGCAGGCCCAAATCGGCCAGCTCGCGGTGCGTGCGCCGACGGCCGGGCTGATCCTGTCGCGAAGCGTCGAGGTCGGCCAGATCATCAGCCCGGGCAATGGCGGTTTGTTCCGCCTGGCGCTTGGCGGCGCGATGGAGATGCGCGCGTCGATGTCGCAGCAGGACCTGGCATCGATCCATGTCGGGATGCCGGCGACGGTCACGCCACTGGGAAGCAGCGAAACGCTGAGCGGATCGGTCCGGCTCGTCTCGCCGATCATCGATCCGCAATCACGCCAGGGTGAGGTACGGATCGCCATCCCCTATTCGTCTTCGATCCGTCCGGGCGGTTTCGCCGAGGCGAAGATCGCAGCCGGTGCGACGACGGCGACCGTCCTACCGCAAAGCGCGGTGCTGAGCGACGGGAAGGGCAACTACGTCTACGTCGTCAATACGAATAACATCATCGAGCGGCGGGTCATCACAATCGGTCAGGTCGGCGACTCCGGGGTAACGATCGCTTCGGGGCTTTCGGGGCTGGAGCGGGTCGTGTTGTCGGCCGGGCCGTTCCTCAACCCGGGGCAGAAAATTGCTCCGGTTCGCAGCGCCGCGCGCTAGTCAATCGACCTTCGAAGGCACTCGTCCCATGAGCTTCCGCAATATCTCGTCGTGGTGCATCAAAAATCCGGTGCCGCCGATCGTGCTGTTCATCGGGCTCATGCTGGCGGGGTTGCTCGCTTTCCATTCGATGACCGTTACCGACAATCCCGATATCGACTTTCCCGGCGCAGTGGTGATCATTTCGCAGCCCGGTGCGGCACCATCGGAGATGGAAACGCAGGTCACGCAAAAGGTCGAGGCTGCGGTACGCGGCGTGACCGGAGTCGACGAGATCGACAGCTCGATTCGCGAAGGCAATAGCCAGACCTTCATCCAGTTCCAGATCGGAACTCCCACCGACCGCGCGGTCAACGATATTCGTGATGCCGTTGCCCAGGTTCGCGGCGACCTGCCCGATGGCATTCTTGAGCCTCAGGTCCAACGGGTCGATATTTCGGGCGACGCAATCGTCTATGTCGCCGCCGAAACCAGCAGCATGAGCCTGGAGGAGCTGAGCTGGTACATCGACAATGATGTATCGCGCCAACTGCGCGGTGTCGCCGGCGTTGCCGCCGTGTCGCGCGAGGGCGGGGTCGACCGCCAGATTCGCGTGACGCTCGACCCGACCGCGCTCCAGGCGCAGGGGATTACGGCATCGGCCGTCAATAGCCAGCTTCGTTCTGTCAACACCAATGCCACCGGCGGTCGCGCCGAAATCGCCGGATCCGAGCAATCGGTGCGCGTGATCGGCAACGCCAAGTCGGCTTATGACTTGTCGCAGACCGACATTGCCGTTGGCGGCGGGCGGTTCGTCAAGCTGGCCAATATCGCCCGCGTCGAGGACAGCTATTCCGAACAGCGCACACTTGCCAAACTTCACGGCAAGCAGGTCATCAGCTTCAACGTGCAGCGGTCAAAGGGGGTGTCCGACCTCGACGTCTACAACGGCGTGTGGACCGAAATGCGCAAGCTCCAGAAGGAGGACCCGAGGGTTCACTTCAGCGAGATTTCGAACAGTGTCGATCACACCCGCTCGCAATATACTTCGTCGATGGAAGCGCTGGTCGAAGGCGCGATCCTTGCCGTTATCGTCGTCTACCTGTTTCTTCGCGATGCGCGCGCGACCGCAATTTCCGCGCTCGCCATCCCGCTGTCGGCGATCCCGGCGTTCTGGTTCATGAGCCTGATGGGGCTCAACCTGAACGGCCTGTCGCTTCTGGCGATGAGCCTGGTCGCGGGGGTGCTGGTCGACGATGCGATCGTCGAGATCGAGAATATCGTCAGGCATATGCGAATGGGCAAGAGTGCCTATCAAGCGTCGATTGATGCCGCCGACGAGATTGGCCTCGCCGTGCTGGCGACGACGATGTCGATCATCGCGGTGTTCCTCCCGGTGGCGCTGATGCCCGGAATTTCGGGCCAGTTCTTCCGCAGTTTCGGTTACACTGTCGTGCTTTCGGTGTTGATGAGCTTGCTTGTCGCCCGGATGATCACGCCGCTAATCGCCGCATATTTCCTCAAGTCGCACGGCCAGCAAGAACATGCCTCCGGGCGGTGGATGGTGCGGTATCTTGACCTGTTGCGGTGGACGCTGTCGACCCGTCGCGCCGATGCTTATCGGGATGCTCATCCCGGATTTGGCGGACGAATGATGGCCCGAATGCGCGATCATCGCATCTGGATGGTGGGGGTAAGCTTCTTGGCGCTGGCGCTGACCGGGGTCCTGATCGCCACGCTGCCGATGACCTTCCAGCCGGAAACCAATGATAATTTTGCCAATGTCAGCGTGAAGATGGCGCCGGGCTCGACCCTGGCGCAGACCGAGGCCGTCGCCGATAGGGCCGCTGCCATCGTGCAGGCTGATCCGGACGTCGACCGGGTGTTCGAGCGGATTTTCGTCAGCTCGGCTTATCTGAACATCGTGCTCAAGGAAAAGCGCGCCACGAAATCGACTGACTTCACGCGCCGGATGGGGCCCAAACTGGCCGCAATACCCGATGCGCAAGTGACGTTCTTATCGCAAAACGGTGGTGGGCCGGGTGGTGGATCGCGCGACTTGATGCTGTTCCTTGGCTCGGAAGATCCGGTTGCGCTATCCGCTGCTGCCGACAAGATCGCCGAGCAGATGCAGGGGATCAAGGAGTTGCGCGCGCCGCGTGTCGCGGGCGAACAGGTCCGTCCCGAAATCTCGATCAAGCCTCATTTCGATCTGGCGGCGCAGCTTGGCGTCACCACGGCCGCGCTCAGCCAGACGATCCGCATCGCGACGATCGGCGACATTGATCAGAATAGCGCGAAATTCTCGCTGTCCGATCGTCAGGTGCCGATCAAAGTTTCGCTCGCGCAGTCCGATCGTCGTGACATCGCGAGCCTTGAGAATTTGCCGGTGCCGACTGCGTCAGGCGGGTCGGTGCCGCTTAAATCGGTTGCCGAGATCAGCTTTGGATCGGGCCCGGCGAGTATCAACCGCACCAATCAGGTGCGCCGCCTCGCGGTCGGAGCCGATCTTGCACCCAAGGTCGTGTCGGGTGACGCTTGGAAGAAAGTGAACGCACTGTCCGCGGTCAAGAATCTTCCGCATGGGGTAAGCGTGCTCAGCCTTGGCCAGCAGAAGTGGCAGGCGGAGCTGGTCTATTACTTCGTGCTCGCCTTGCTGTCGGGCGTGCTGCTGGTGTTCGCGGTACTGGTGTTGCTTTACCGCCGTTTCCTGTCGCCACTGGTCAACATGGGATCGCTGCTGCTGGCCCCGCTTGGGGCAGCCATAGCGTTGCACATCGCCGGCCAACCGCTTTCGCTGCCGGTGTTCATCGGTGTGCTGATGCTGTTCGGAATCGTCGCTAAGAATTCAATCCTGCTGATCGATTTCGCGGTCGAGATGATCGATCACGGCGTCGACAATGTCGAGGCGATCATCGAGGCCGGGCACAAGCGTGCCCAGCCGATCGTCATGACGACCGTGGCAATGGTTGCGGGCATGGTTCCGGTTTCGCTGTCGTTGACGGGTGACGGCAGCTGGCGATCGCCGATGGGCATTACGGTGATGGGCGGATTGCTGTTTTCGACCGCGCTTACGCTGCTGCTGGTGCCGTCGCTGTTCAGCCTCGCGCTCGATGTCGAAGCTTGGGTTGGACGCAAGTTTGGCAAGCTGATCGATAATGGCGAGGAGCATCGGCCGATGAGTACGCCGATCCCCGAGCCCGCACCTCAGGCAGCCGAATAGGTGACAATCTGCGCCCGGGCTGCCTAAGAGGGCGGCGATGACCCGGCGCTCGCTGTCCCGTGTGACCCTTGCCCAGCCCGGCGCGGCGGGGATGAAGGCGGCTGCCACCGGCCTGCTGGTCGTGATGGCGTTTCTGTTCGTCGCGGCGCGACTTGCTGAACCGACTTATCCCGCCGCAAGTTGGCTCAAGGCCTTTGCCGAAGCGGCGATGGTCGGTGGCTTGGCCGACTGGTTCGCGGTGACTGCGCTGTTCCGCCACCCGCTCGGCCTGCCGATCCCGCACACTGCCATCATTCCGCGCAACAAGGATCGGATCGGCGAGGCGCTCGCGACCTTCCTGAAGGAAAATTTCCTGATTGCGCCGGTCGTGGCGCGGCGGATGCGAAATATAGACCTCGCCGGCGCAGCAGGGCGCTTCCTACAGGCGCCGCAGGGGCAGGAGACGCGGATCCGGCGCGGTGCGTCGCGCCTAATCGGCGACTTGGCCGAAAGCCTTGATGACGAGCGGCTGGGCGGGTTGGTCAAAGGCGCAATCTCGTCTCGGTTGAAGGCAATGGAAGTGTCCCCGCTGCTAGGCCATGCGCTAGCCAGCGCGATCAATGAGGAACGCCATATCCCGCTGCTCGAAGCCGCTATCCGCTTCATGGCGCGCGCCCTCGACGCCAATGAGCCGTTGATCCGCGACATCGTCCACAAACGCGCTAACTGGGTCCTCAAGCTGGCCGGGATCGACAGCCGCATTGCCGATTCGGTAGTCGATGGACTGCGCAAGCTGACGGCCGAGATGGGCACCGATCCCGACCACCCGGTGCGGATCAAGGTCGAGGCTGCACTCGTCCAGCTGGCCAACGACCTGCAAACCAATGCCGATACTCGCGCCCGGGTCGAAGCCATGAAGGATGAGCTGCTTGCCAATCGCTCGGTTGGGCTGTGGATCGACGCCATGTGGCAAAAGGGCCGCTCGGCGATCATCTCGGCCGCGCGCAACCCCGATGCGGCGATGGCCGGCAAGATGGGCGAAGTGCTCAAGGCCATGGGCCAAAGCCTCGAGAGCGATCCGCAGATGCGCCGCTCGATCAACCAGTTTGCGCGGCGCGCAGTGGCGGGAATGGCGGCAAGTTATGGCGGGTCGATCGTCAAGCTGGTCAGCGAGACGGTGCGCGGCTGGGATGCGCGCACGGTCACCGACCGGCTCGAGTCGGCGGTCGGACGGGACCTGCAATATATCCGCATCAACGGGACGCTTGTCGGCGGGAGTGTCGGCGTGCTGCTCCACCTGATCGACCGGATCTGACAGAATGGCTGCCCCACGGCGTTCATTGCAAGGCCATGATGGTGCCACTATCTATTGCGATACCGGACCATCGCTTTGACCATGAACCAGTTCACCGCCCTTGACCGCCCGCGCGCGGAGCAGGCGTCCCCAGCGGCGCGGAGCGCGGTTGCGCGTGTCGCCGATGACAAGGCGATGTTGCGTACTGCCGGCGAACTGACGCGCGACCTCAACATCGCCAACCCACGGATTTACTGGAGCGACATGCTGGCGTCGGCGCTAGTCGGCTATGCCGCGCTGGCGACGGCCATTTTGGCACTGACCCCGCTTGTCGCGCTGCTCGCGGCCCTGCTGTCGATCCTTGCGCTGTATCGGGCGGGCAGCTTCATTCACGAGCTGACCCATGTGAAGTCGACCGCGCTTCCCTGGTTTCGCCTCGGCTGGAATGCGCTCGTCGGCGTTCCGCTGCTGATCCCGTCGTTCCTATATGAAGGCGTCCACACGCTTCATCATGCCAAGACCCGCTATGGTACGGTTGAAGATCCCGAATATCTGCCGCTCGCCTTGATGAAGCCGTGGACGCTGCCGCTGTTCCTGGTCGCGTCGCTACTTGCGCCGGTTGCATTGCTGTTCCGCTTTGCCGTGCTGACCCCGTTATCGATGGTGGTCCCGAAGCTTCGCACGACCGTCGTCGAGCGATTTTCGGGGCTGCAAATCAACCCCGAGTTCCGCCGTCGACCCGCCGAGGGCGAGCTTCGGCGCAACTGGGCATGGCAGGAGGGCGCCGCAAGCCTTTGGTCGATCGCCTTGCTGGCGATGGTATTCACCGGGGTGATCCCGTGGCGCAGCTTCGCCATCTTCCTGGCCGTAGCGTCGGGGACGATGCTGCTGAATCAGGTGCGCACGCTGGTCGCGCACCTGTGGGAAAATGACGGCGATGCGATGAGTGTCACCGCGCAATATCTCGACAGCGTCAACGTTCCGCCTCCGGGCAGCCTGCCCGAGCTGTGGGCGCCGGTGGGGCTGCGCTATCATGCGCTCCATCATTTGGTGCCGAGCCTGCCTTATCACTCGCTCGGTGAGGCGCATCGCCGGCTGGCTGGCGTGCTTGAAGCGGGCTCGACCTTTCATGGTGCCAATCATCGTGGGCTTGGGCGGCTCGTCGCCCGGCTCGCTCGGAGCAGCTGGCGCGGCGGGGCTTAGCGACTTTCCGGCGCCGCTTGCTGGATCATACTAACCCGGCCCTATTCCTCGGTGCGGATGAGGACGGTTTCGCCGATCAGGAAGAACAGGAATACCGGCGCCCAGGCCGCCAGGAATGGTGGGTAAATGCCGACATTGCCCATCGACAGGCTGAAATTGTCGACCACGAAATAGGTGAAGCCAAGCGCCATGCCGATGCAGGCGCGGAGCAGCACCTGGCCCGACCGCGCCAGACCGAAGGCGGCAACGGCTGCGAGCAAGGGCATCAGCACGGTCGAGAAAGGCGCCGCAAGCTTGTGCCATAGCCCGGCGCGGGCCTCGTCGCTCTGGCGCCCTGCAGTCTCGAGCTCCCCCACCGATCGGCGCAATTGCCAGAAATCCTGCTCGGTCGGTTCGACCTTGGCCAAAGTGAAGCGCATCGGGTCGGCGCCCTTGAGGCCGGCCGCGCGCGCATAATGGCTGACGACGCCCTGGCGCGCATCATAGCTCGTCACGCCCTGCAGCATCCAGCCGGCCTTGGCTCCGCCGCCAGGAAGTTGGTCAGCACGCACGACGTCGAGGACCCGCTCGAGTGTCCCCCGGTCCCGTTCGTAAATCGTCACATGCTCAAGCCGCAGGCTCGCCCCGCTGCCGATCACCTGGCGCGCGCGAACAAGGTCGCTCCCGTCGAGAATCCACACGTTGGTCAGCACGTCGCTTTCGGCCGGCACCGGGCCATAGTCGGCGTCACTCCATGCATTCACCGCGCGCGCCGAGTGAACCACGATCGTCTCGTTGAAGGCAAAGGTTACGACCCCGAGGATGGCGCTGGCGAGGATTAGCGGCGCAAGGATCTGGTGCGCCGAAATGCCCGCCGCCTTCATCGCGATCACTTCGCTGTTCTGGTTGAGCCCGGCAAAGGCGATTAGCGTGCCAAGCAGCGCCGAGAAGGGGAGAAAGCGCGAGACCAGCAACGGCAGCCTGAGCACGACATAATGCCACAATTGGGCCTGCCCGTTGCCCGGCGCCGAGAGGATCTTGCCGCTTTCGCCCAGCAGGTCGAGGGTCATAAGGATCAACACCAGACTTGCCAGCACGGCCAGCGTCCGGGTCACGAACAGCCGCATCGTGTAACGCGCGATCGGCTTGGACGGCATGAAGTCGAGGTTGATCATTTGGGGTCAGCGCCCTTGTCGCGGCGCTTGAGCAGTCCCTTCACCATCTTGCCTGCCTTGGCGAAGAAATATTCGAGCGCGCCGATCGGCTGACCCCCTGGGCGATGCGCAACGACATGATACATCCAGCCAATCAGCACCATCAGCAGAATGAACGGGCCCCACAGCGCGAGCAAGGGGTCGAGCCGACCCTGCGCGCCCATCTGCTCGCCATATTGATTGATCTTGTGATAGGTGACGACCATTACGATCGCGACGAAGATGCCAAGCGACGACGTGCTTCGCTTTGGCGGCACTGCCAGCGCCACTGCCAGCAGCGGCAGCATGAGCATCATCAGCGCCTCGACCAGCCGGTAATTGGTGTTGGCCTGGGCGCGGTTGCGATCTTCCTCGGAATGGCGCTGGGCATAGCCGCGCTTGAACACCTCGATCAGCGTCAGTTCGTCCTCGTCTTTGCCGCGGCCGCGAAACTTGTCGATCGCGGGCAGGCTGATCGGCAAGTCATAGCTGTCGAACGCCAGGCTGCGCGGCGCAGCAAACTTGTCCATTTGCTGGATCAGGCGTCCCTTTTTCAGGCGGAAAAGGATGGTGTTGGGATCATCGGTCGACAGGAAGCGCCCTTCCTCTGCAGTGGCGGCAACGGTCGATCCGGGCTTCTCGTCGACCTGCAGGAAAATGCCGCGCAGCCGAGTGCCGTCCTTCTCGCTGCCGTCGATGCGAAGCGTCATGCGCTTGCCCAGGTGATTGAATTCGCCGACCTTAATCGCCGCGCCAAGCGCACCCGACGTCAAGTCGAAGCGCAGCCGCTCATAGCGATAGCGTGCCCACGGCTCGATATAACCGACGATCGCCAAGTTGAGCAGCGTCAGCGCGACGGCATAAAAATAAGGCACGCGAAGCATTCGTCCGAAGCCGACCCCGATTCCGCGAAGCGCGTCCAGTTCGGACGAGGTTGCAAGCTTGCGGAAGGCGAGGAGGATGCCAAGCAGAAGTCCGATGGGGATGCCCAGCGCGAAATACTCTGGCAGCATGTTGGCCAGCATCTGGAACACGATGCTCACCGGACCCCCAGCATCGATGACAAAACTGAACAGTTTCAACATCTTGTCCAAGACAAACAGCATCGACGCGAGGACCAGCGTACCGATCAACGGAACCGCGATGGTGCGGGCGAGGTAGCGGTCGATCATCGCCGGCAAGATTGTGTCGTCCTCACACCATGATTTGGCCGCAAAGCCGGGCCATAGCGTCAATGGGCCAGCCTGTCCCCGCAATGGGGCCAAGCTTAGTTTGTCCATAGCGAACCCGTTCGGAAAATCATGCGGAAATTCGTCGCCATCATTGCCAACCAGTTACGCCAAGCGGCGCTGGGCATGGTCGTGCCGGCGTTTTCCCTTAAGGTTGACGCCTGATGGCCCGCGTTCGCGTTGCCCTGCTGTCAAATCCCAAATCGACCGGGAACGTTGCCCAATTGCCTCGCGTGCGTGCCTATTGCGCCGAGCATCCCGACATTTTCCACTATGAAGTCGAAGCCGTCGACCAGATCGGCGAGGCGCTGCGCACCATCGCCCGGGTGAAGCCGGCCGTGCTGGTTATCAATGGCGGCGACGGGACCGTGCAGGCGGCGCTCACCGAACTCTACAATGGCGGCCATTTCGGTGACAATCCGCCTCCCGTGGCGGTGCTCCCGAATGGCAAGACCAACCTTATCGCGCTCGACCTTGGTGCGCATGGCAATGTCCTCCAGTCGCTCGAGCGGCTCGTCGAGCTTGCCCGCGGTGACCTCACCCCGCACCTGGTTGCGCGCGAACTGATCGCGCTTCGCCATGGTGCAATGGGCGGCAAGCCCGTGATCGGCATGTTCCTCGGCGGTGCCGGTCTTGCCGACACGATGCTGTACTGCCGCCACAAGATCTACCCGCTTGGCCTCCCCAATGGCGTCAGCCATGTGCTTGCCGCCCTCGCCCTGATGGTGCGCCAGCTGTTCCGCCTGAAGCTCAGCTTCCTGCCGCCCGCGCCGAGCAATTTGAGCGTTTCGGTTCGGCGCGATGGCAAACTGTCGGGCAAGTTCGCCCTCCTCCTCGTCACCACGCTCGAAAAATTGCTTCTGACCGACGACATTGGCGGCAAGTCGAGCGGTCGGCTGAAGCTGATCGCGGTCGAGCAGCGCCCCTTCCTGCTCCTCCGCGCGGTCACGGCCAGCCTGCTTGGCAAGCTTGGCCGGACGCAGATGGCCGGCGTCCACCTTGAGGGTGCCGACGAAATCTCGATCGAGGGCCATGCTTCCGACGTCATCCTCGACGGCGAGACCTTCCGCGCGGAGATTGGCCAGCCGATCCGGCTGAGCACCGCCGCGCCCCTGTCGTTTGTCCGCCTCGCCGCCTGATCTCATGAGCTTGGCTGATCTGGTTCGCGCCGAGCTGGCGGTGCCGGTTGACCCGCGCGTGAAGAGGCTTGCAGAAGCGATTGCAGCGAAGCACGGCGCAGCCAGCCGCGCTGTCCTGTTTTACGGCTCATGCCTGCGCGAAAGCCAGATCGATGGGCTGATGCTCGACTTCTACCTGATCGTGTCGGATTATCGCGCCGCTTATGCCAAGCGCTGGCTCGCGATCGCCAACCGGCTCGTCCCGCCGAATGTATTTCCGTTCGAGGCCGACGGGTTGGCGGCGAAATATGCGGTGTTGAGTGAAGCCGACTTTCTCCGTCTGAACGGGCCCGAGACTCGCAGCGTGTCGGTGTGGGCGCGCTTTGCCCAGCCGTCGCGACTGGTATGGTCGAGCGACGCGGCGGCGTCAGACAAGGCCGTTGCCGCGATCTCCCAGGCCGCACCGACCCTGCTTGGCGCGGCCATGCCGTTTGTCACTGCCACTGGTGACGAGCTCGACCTTTGGCGCCAGGCCTTTGCGCTGACCTACTCGGCCGAGCTTCGTGCCGAGCGCAAGGCGCGCAGCGCCTCGGTGGTGGATGCCGATCCTGAGCGATACCACGCCTTCACTGCCCCCGCATTGGCCGCGGCCGAGCCCGGGACCAGCGGCTGGGGTCGGCGGCGGATCGAGGGAAAAGCGCTATCGGTGCTGCGGCTCGCCAAGGCCAGCGCGACCTATGCCGGCGGAGTCGAATATATCGTGTGGAAGATTAACCGCCACGCCGGAACCAAGATCGAGCTCAAGCCGTGGCAGCGCAATCACCCGCTTCTCGCCGCGATCAGCCTGTTGCCGCGGCTCCTCCGCTCGGGCGCTGTTCGCTGAAGCGTTGCGACAGCGCCGATGCGACTGCACTCGCCAACGCGCTGACCGTGAAGGGTTTGCGAAGCAACTCATAGCCGGCAAGGTCGTCGCTCTCGCCCTCGCCGACATAGCCGGTAACGAACAGGATCGAGATGTCGTCGCGCTTGCCCTTCAGAATGCGGACCAGCTCTGGCCCCGTCATTTCGGGCATGATCACGTCGGAAATGACGAGGTCGAAAACCTGTCCGTCGAACAGCTCGATCGCCTCGGCCCCGCCCGAGCAGGCGACGGGTTCATAATCGAGATCCTCGAGCGCGCCCATTGTTGCGGCGCGGACCCGGGGGTCATCCTCGACGAGCAAGATGCGGGCGCCGGGGACGGTCGCCTCGATCTCGCCGCGCTGGGCGATCACGGGGTGGAGCCGGACGGGGGCGCTTGCGTTGGTGCGGGGCAGGTAGATCGACACCGTCGTCCCCTTGCCGACCTCGCTCTCGATCCCGACCTCGCCGCCCGACTGGTGGGCAAAACCGAAGATCTGACTGAGCCCGAGCCCGGTGCCTTTGCCGACCGGTTTGGTCGTGAAAAACGGCTCGAACGCGCGCTCGATCGTTTCCGGGGTCATGCCCGATCCGGTATCGGTGACGGAAAAACGGACATAATCCCCCGCTTGGATGTCACCGACGGCGTTGGCGAGAAGCGTGACGTTGCTTGTTTCGATCACCAGCGTGCCGACACCGTCCATCGCGTCGCGGGCATTGACCGCGAGGTTGACGATGGCGTTTTCCAGCTGGTGCGGATCGACAAAAGTCGGCCACGCGTCTGCGGCAAGTTTGCTGCGTACCGTCACGCGCTCGCCGAGCGTGCGGTCGAGCAGGTCTGACATCCCTTCGACCAGTGCCGAACTGTCGATCCGCTCGGGCAGCAGTGGCTCCGAGCGTGCAAATGACAGCAGCCGGCGGGTCAGCGCTGCGGCGCGGGTTGCGCCCTCCATCGCATTGACGAGGTGGACCATGACTTCACGCCGGGGGCCGTTGAGGCGCCGCCGGGCAAGGTCGATCCCGCCGACCACAACCGCCAGCATATTGTTGAAATCATGCGCGATCCCGCCGGTCAGCTGACCAACGGCTTCCATCTTCTGGACCTGGCGCAACTGGGCCTCGGCAGACTGGCGCTCGATCGCTTCGGCCTTGAGGGCTTCGTTGGCGGTCCACAGCTCACGCGTTCGGTCGGCGACGGCATGTTCGAGCGCGAGGCTGCGCTCATACTCGCTCTCGGCCTCTCGCCGGGCGGCGGCATTCTGGCGGAGCGCCTGGATTGCGACCGCGCCAAGCACGATCCCGCCAATTCCGGCCATGACCCCCAGCCAGCTGAGATAATCGGTCAGGCGATCGGCGCGGGCAGAGAAGAATTGCGTCTGGGCAATGTGCTGCTGGAGCGCGGCGCGTTCGCTGTCGGCAATTTCCATCAGCTTGGCGGCGAGCGCAGGTCCCGTCGGTGACTGGGTCGCGGCATAATAGAAGTTGATCGCGGTCGTGCCATTCTTGCCCGACACGGCGCGCGCCGCAGTAGCGAATTCGGTCCCGCGCTGGGAATATAGCTCCTCCAGCTGGTCGACGCGGTGGCTTTGCGCCGGGTCGCGTGCGACGAGCCGGTCGAGCTGGTAGATCTGCTCACCGGCGAGGCGCCACTGGCTGTAGTAGATGTTGCCGCTGGTCCGTGCCTGCTCATCCAACACGAAGGTGCCCAACGCCGACTGCGAGCGGAGCAAAGTGGCGTCGACGTTGCGGGTCAGCAGGTTGACGTCATAGGCGTGGCGCTCGGTATCAAGCGCGGCGTCGCGCGCCTGGTTGGACACCGCGACCAGCACGACCATCGTGATCAGGATCAGCGCGGCGACAAGGGCCCCCGCCGCTGCCCAGCCACGGCCCCAGTCAAACCTGGTGTCGTCCCCTGAAGTCATGCCAACAGCCTAGCCGCTCCAACAGCGGAACGAAAGAGTCAGCTCGCCGCTGCTTCGATGCAGCCCGTCGCGCGCCCCGCGGCGGCAAACATGCCGAGGATCTGCTCGACCTGCTCTTCGCTATGTTCGGCGCATAGCGAGCAGCGCAGTAGGGTCATGTTGGCGGGAGTGGCAGGGGGACGGGCTAAATTGACATAAAGCCCTTCGTTTAGAAGCGCTTCCCACATCATCGCGCCCTTCGCCAGATCGGGCATGATCACCGCGATGATCGCCGACTGGGGCTCATCGGTGCCCAGTGTGAAGCCGAGTGCCTTGAGCCCGCCATGCAACCGCTTTGAATTTTCGAGCAAATGCGTGCGCTTGGCAGTCCCGCTCATCAGCTTGCGGATGGAGGTCGCGGCGGTCGCGACAACGCTTGGCGGAAGCGAGGCGGTGAACACATACGGCCGGCACACGAGTCGCAAAATCTCGAACTTGGGATGGTTCGAGACGCAAAAGCCGCCGACGGTCCCGACCGACTTGGAGAAGGTACCGATGATGAAGTCGACGTCATCGATCACACCCTGCGCCTCGGCAACGCCGCGTCCATGCTCGCCGATAAAGCCCATCGAGTGTGCCTCGTCGACCAGCACCATCGCGCCATGCGCTTTGGCGATCGCGACCATTTCCTTGAGCGGCGCGATGTCGCCGAGCATCGAATAGACGCCTTCCAGGATGACCAGCGACTTGGCGCCTTCGGGCAGTCGCTTGAGGCGCTTTTCCATCGCGTCGATGTCGTTGTGGCGGAACGGCACGATATTGGCGTTGCCGAGCGCGCAGCCGTCGTAGATCGACGCGTGGCTGTCGATGTCGAGGATGATGTAGTCATCCTTGCCCGCGATGGTCGAAATGATCCCCAGATTGGCCTGATAGCCCGTCGAAAAGACCATCGCATGGTCCATCGCGTAGAATTCTTTCAGCGCATCCTCGCACTCGCGATGCCCGCGATATGTCCCGTTGAGCACCCGGCTGCCGGTCGTGCCCGAACCATATTCGTCGAGCGCCTGCTTGCCCGCCGCGATGACGTCGGGATCAAAGGTCATGCCCATGTAATTGTAGGTACCCAGCAGGATCGTCCGCTTGCCGTTGCAGATCGCCACGGTTGGGCTTTCGACGCGCTCCATGACCAGATTGAACGGATCGGTGATCCCGGTCGACAGCAATGCCTCGCGCTGCTGGATCAGCGGGTCGAACTTGGAAAAGAGATCGTCCATGTCAGTCGCCCTTGAGCGTGGCCACGGCATCGACCAGCTGGCCGACGGTCTCGATCTCTGCCTGCTGGTTCATCGTGATGAGGATGTCGAACTCGTCCTCCACATTCGCGACGAAATCGAGCACGGTCAGGCTGTCCCACTCGAGGTCCTGCGCGAAGCGGGTCGATTCCTCGACCGCCAGCTCTGTCTTGTTGAATGGCGCGATGAGGCGCTTGACGGTGTCGAGGGTGGTGTCGCGATCGGTCATGGGGTCGCCTTAGGGTGGAGGCGGTGCTTTCGCAACGATATGGGGCCGAACCGCGGCGGGATCGCGTCGTTTCTGAAGCCAACCCGCGGTGCGATACCAGTTGGCGGTGTCGGCCAGCCCCTCGTACGTGTCGATCTGCGGCGCCCACTCGTCGGGCACAGGATGGGCCGACGAGACGACCCAGTCGGGGTGGCAGAAATAGGCGACGCGGTCGGCGGTGAGCTTGGCATTGGCCCCGCGTACCAACTTGTCGACCGCCGCCGCCATGCCAAGGATTGCCTTGGGGGTGGATAATGAAACGACGCGGCGCCCGACCGCCGCGCCAAGCATCGTGCCGAACTCGCGGTGGGAATAGCCGTGGGGCTGGCCGTCGTCGGGCTCGATCGTGAGGCCGGTGGATATGGCCGGGTCGGTCAGCGTGACCAGAAGTCGGGACAAATCGTCGACATGGATCAGCGACAAGCGCCCGGCCGGGGGCATCAGCACGACGCCCCTCTTCGCCATCCGGAACAGGTCGAGTGTCTCGCGGTCGCCGGGGCCATAGACGGCGGGCGGGCGGACGATGGCAAAGGGCAGGGGACTGGCCGTGACCAGCGCCTCGGACCTGGCCTTCGACTCGCCGTAGAGCGACAGGTTGGGCTCGCGCGCCGCGAGTGACGAGACATGGACGAAGCGATGGACACCGGCGGTCGTCGCTGCCTCGATCATCGCCGCCGTACCCGCAACATTGCCTGCTCCAAACCCCGCGCGATCAGGCGCGTTGAGCACGCCGGCGACATGGACCACGGCATCGCAATGCTCGACCAGCCGGGCGAGTGCGCCATGGTCCGCAAGGTCGCCCGCAACCCACTCGACCCGGGCTTCGGGTTCGCGTGGGCGGCGGGTAAGGGCGCGGACCTCATGCCCGGCTTCGATCAGTCGGCGAAGCAGGTGCCCCCCGACGAACCCCGTTGCGCCGGTCAGCGCAATCCTCATGCCAGCGGCGACCATGGGATCTCAGGGTCGGGCTCGGCCTCGGCAGCGGCCACTGCGGCATCGCCGATGAGGTCGAACAAGGCCTCGATCAGCGGCTCGACGCCTTCGCCGGTTGCGGCCGAGACGATATAGGGGGTCGCGCCCGACGCCTTGGCCAGCTTCTTGGCGAGCTTCGCCAACTCCTTGGGATCGACCAGGTCGGTGCGGCTCAGTGCGATCAGCTCGGGCTTGTCCTCAAGTCCCGCGCCATAGGCATCGAGCTCGCCGCGCACCACGCGCCACGCCTCGACCGGATCCTCGCCTTCGGCATCGACCAGGTGGAGCAGGGCGCGGCAACGCTCGACATGGCCAAGGAAGCGATCACCAATTCCGGCCCCTTCAGCGGCGCCTTCGATCAACCCCGGAATGTCTGCGAGAACAAATTCTCGCTGTTTGTGGCTGACCACGCCGAGCTGCGGGCGTAGCGTCGTGAAGGGATAATCGCCGACCTTGGCGACGGCGTTGGTGGTACGGTTGAGGAAGGTCGACTTGCCGGCGTTGGGCAGGCCGACGATGCCGACATCGGCCATCAGTTTCAGCCGGAGCCAGACGTACATTTCTTCCGACGGCCAGCCCTGGCCATGCTGGCGCGGGGCGCGGTTGGTCGATGTCTTGTAGCTGGCGTTGCCGCGCCCGCCATCGCCGCCGCGCAGCAGGACCACCCGTTGGCCAACCTCGGTCATGTCGATCAAGACCGATCGCTCCTCGTCATCGGCCAGCACCTGAGTGCCGACGGGGACCTTGATGATCAGGTCTTCGCCACCCGCGCCAGTGCGATTCTGCCCGGCGCCTCCCTTGCCGCGGGGCGCGCGGAAATGCTGGGTGTAGCGAAAGTCGATCAGTGTGTTTAGCCCGGCGACGGCTTCGAAGATGATGTCGGCGCCCTTGCCGCCGTGGCCGCCGTTGGGCCCGCCATATTCGGCAAACTTCTCGCGACGAAAGCTGACGGCACCGGGGCCTCCGGCGCCCGAACGGACGAAGATTTTGGCCTGGTCTAGAAAATGCATCGCCGCCCCTTAGTCGAAGGGGGCGCCAAACCCAAGGTCAGCCGATGATCGCGGCGATCTGGCTGACGGCGATGGCGCGAATGTCCGATGGCGTGTCGCCGGTCGCCGCCGCAACTTCCTCGCCGACCAGGCTGTCGCCGATCGCCAGCAGGACCAGCCCGAGAATGACCTTGTCCATCGGTCGCGTGTCGCCCGCAGCGCGGAAATCTGCGAGGATCGCGGCAACGGTCTCGGTCACCGGGGCGAGTGCCTCGCGTTGGCGGGTAAGCGCAATCCAGCCGACCATTTCGCCGACCCGCTCGCGGCGGAAGGCGTCGAACATGGCGTCGACCACGTCGAGTGCGGTTGCTTCGCCGCGGCGGCGGCTCGCGATGGCAGCGGTGATCGAGGTCGAAACCCGGCGCGCAATCTCGACTGCCAGCGCACGGTGAAGCTCGGCGACCGAGCCGAAATGGTGAAGGAGATTGGCGTGGGTCCGGCCGATGCTCGCGGCGACCGACTTGAGCGTGACTGCAGCCACGCCCTGTTCGATCAGCAGGCGGTGCGCGGCATCGACCGCGGCGGCGCGGGCATCATCGGGGGACTGGCGACGGCGGATCATCACCATTTCCTAGTCCGAATATTCGTAGAAAGTTAGGGGGAGATGGACACCACTATTGACATTTTTGTCAGTTAAGTGCATGTGGTCACCATGAACGCGCACACTCGAATCGACGGATCGACTCCGTCCGACCTGACCATCACTCCGCGCGACCGCCGCTTTGGCCGCGACGAACAGACCCCGCGCTGGTGGCATGGCGGCAACCCTTATGCCAGTGCGCTTTATAACGCCTTGTCGGCGACCTTCCCGCTCGGCGAGGCATTTTTCGTGGAAAGCGTGCGCAAGTTCCGTAACGACGCGCCCGAGCCGCTGGCGAGCGAGATCCGGGCTTTCACCACCCAGGAAGTGATCCACAGCCGCGAGCATCTGGCGTTCAATCGCCGCGCTGCCGACGCCGGTTATGACCTTAAGCCGCTCGAGACGCGGGTGGCTGACCGGCTGGCGCTGACCCGCGACCGGCCTGATATCGTCAGCCTTGCGGCGACGATGGCGCTCGAGCATTTCACTGCCATTCTCGCGCACGAACTTCTCGCCGACCCGCGTCACCTGGCCGGCGCCGATGCCGCGACTGCCGACCTTTGGCGGTGGCACGCGACCGAGGAGATTGAGCATAAGGGCGTCGCCTACGACACCTGGCTCCACGCGACCAAGGCCTGGCCGAAGCGCAAGCGGTGGGAGGTCAAGGCCAAGGTCATGCTGCTGGTCACCCGCAACTTCATCGTCGACCGGACGGCGGGAGCGCTCGAGCTGCTGCGGCAGGACGGGATCACCGGCTTCGAGGCGTGGTCCAACCTCATCTGGTACATGTGGATCCGGCCGGGGATGATGCGCAAGATCTTCTCGGCGTGGGCCAGCTTCTTCCGGCCGGGCTTCCACCCGTGGAACGAGGACGACCGCGACCTAATCGCCCGATATGAGGCTGATGCTCCCCTAGCTCGCTAGGGAAGCGTCAGGCGGCCAGTGGCGCTGCCTCTCGCGCCGACCCGAGCATGATCCGCATCAGCCGGGCATTGGCGTCGGCGCCGGCTCCACAATTGTAGCGCGGCGCGGTCAGGCCGGTGGTGGTGAAGCCGAGCTTTTCGAGCAACCGTCCCGACGCCGGATGATCGACGAAGTGCGAGGCTTCGAGCTGGACCAGCCCGAGCGTCGCGGCGATGTCGAGCAGCGCCCGGCCGGCTTCGGTGGCAAAGCCGCGGCCCCGGTGCGCTTCGTCAGTCCAGCAACCATATTCGACCCGGCCCGACGCGCGGCGGGTGAGCCCGGTGGTGCCGACGACGAGCGGCGCGGCGCCGGTGCGCAACGTGACGAGGAAGCGCGGGAGGACGAGGTCGCTCGGCGCGGCGAGGAACGCCTCGGCATCGGCCAGCGCATCGGCGAGCGCATTGGGACTGCGCGCTTCGCCACGGATCGACCGGGCAAGGGCGGGGGCGTCCTCGGCCCAGCCGGGCCGCAGCAACAATCTTGGTGTTCTCGCGAACATGGTATCTTCTCCCTGGCCGGGCCCTAGCGGCCCAGCGTTACAGTTTCGGGAGAAGAAAAAAGGGAGAGGAGGGGGGTGCCCTCTTCTCCCTTTCGAATAACGGAAAAATCCGGTCATCGTCTGGGCCACCCCCTCATGGGAGCAGCCTTTTCGTGACTGGTCCCTATTCTGCTGCCTGCGCCTCTGCCGGCATATTAATTGCGTCTACGCACGCGAACTTGCGGCCTTGGCGCCCGTCCTTGAACGAGACGCGGCCGTCGGTAAGCGCGAACAGCGTGTGATCCTTGCCAATGCCGACGCCGGCGCCAGGATAGACGCGGGTGCCACGCTGGCGCACGATGATGTTGCCGGCGCGAACAGCTTCGCTGCCGAACTTCTTGACGCCAAGCCGCTTCGACTCGGAGTCGCGACCGTTGCGGCTGGAGCCGCCTGCTTTCTTATGTGCCATGCTGAATTACTTCGCTTTCGGGGTCTTCTTGGGCGCAGCCTTAGCAGGCGCCGCGTCTTTTGTCGAGGTTTCCGCAGCCGGCTTGGCCGACTTGGCGGCCTTTTCAACCTTGGCAGGCGCCTTGGCTTCAGTAGCCGGAGCGGCCTCTACCTTGGGCGCCTTGGCGGGTGCCTTGGCAGCCGGGGCGTCTTCGGTCACGACCGGAGCCGGAGCGGCAGCCTTGGCAGCGGGAGCCTTTTTCTCGGCCTTGGCGTCACCGATCGACAGGATCTTGAGGATCGTGTGCTGTTGGCGATGGCCGGCCTTGCGGCGATAATTGTGGCGGCGACGCTTCTTGAAGACGGTGACCTTGTCGGCCTTCGCCTGAGCGATGATCTCGGCGCCGACGGTCAGCCCCTCGAGCGACTTCAGCTCAGAGCCTTCGCCAGCGAGCAGAATGTCGGTCAGCGAGATGTGATCGCCGGCAACGCCGTCAAGTTTTTCGACGACGATCTTGTCTCCCGGGGCAACGCGATATTGCTTGCCGCCCGTGCGCAGGACTGCGAACATTGGCTTCTTCTTTCTTCAACGAAACTGGGCCGCGGCGGGAGACCCGCGCGGGAAAGGCTGCCGACTAGGCAGGAGGGCCTCGCCTGTCAACCGGGGGGAGGCGTTTTGCGAGGGAATCGACGCGATCGTGCGCGGCTGGCAATGACCCGGTTTTGGACAAGTAGACAGTGTAACGCGGTTTTGTGTCATGCATGTCGGCAATGTCGTGCGTGTCGGCGGTGTCGCGTGTGTCACGCGTGTCACGCGTGTCGTTTGGAGGGCGCGCATGTAATTTTGGTGATCAACGGGTGACCATTGGTCGGGGAGGCGCACAGGATCATCGGATGAGCCAAGCATATCGGGTGTGCTGTAGGACAGGAAAATCGTCAATGTCGAAGTTTGGTGAGGAGCGGTCGGCCAGCGATCAGGCTTGAATATCCGGCGTTTCAGGCGTTCAAAATGCCGATCGCATCATATATTCAATCGGAGTGCTTCGTAACAATCGCCGTCGATGGCCGTGCCAATATTGGCTTCGATAATGGCTAGCGCTTCGGCGCGTGACATGGCGCTTCGGTACGGGCGATCCGAACTCAGGGCGTCGAAATAGTCGCACACCGTGATGATACGAGTTTCGCGGCGAATTTGATCGTCCTTGAGACCAAGCGGATAGCCGGATCCATCCATTCTTTCGTGATGAGCGGCAGCGATCGGCGCCATATCCGCCAGCACTCCGACCCTCCCAAGAATTTCCTGCGTATGAGCGGCATGATCGCGCATGATGATCCATTCACGCTCATCAAGGGGCCCAGGCTTGTCGAGAACTGAATTTGACACGCCAAGCTTGCCGATGTCGTGGAGCAGGGCGGCCCGGTGCAACCAGCGGCGACGTGACGGCAAGATGCCCATAGCGGCGCCGGTTCGTCCCGCCAGATCGGCGACGCGGGCGGAATGCCCGGCAGTAAAGTGGCTCTTTGCGTCGATCACCTTGCCAAAGGCAGCGGCAATGTCGTCGAGATAATCATCGTCGACTTCACGCGCATTTTCGGTTGGCGCGAAAGCGAGCACCTGCTGCTCGAGGAACGGCGACTTCAGGCCAATCCAGAATTGCTCCCTGGCGGCGACGGATTCGAACGCCTTGACGAGAACCGGGTCCAGCCAGTTCGCTGACCTGCGCCTAAGTTCGTCGATGGCCGCATTGCGTCCGGCATGGGAATGAAAGACATCGGCGACCTGGGCCAGCAGCGCGATGCGTGAAGCAAGCGGGATGGCATCGCCGCGCAGATGATCGGGCCGACCCGAGCCATCCCAATGCTCGTCAAGGTGATAGATGCCGTCCGACACTGCCGCCGAGAAGCGGAGCGATCGGGCGATATCTGCGCCGCGCGTGCAGCGAGCGACAATCAGCTCCTGGGCGATCTTGTCGCCGTTTTTCAGGATGTGGCCGATGGCCATGGCGCGGCGCGGCAACGAGGCGGCCTTGGCGGTGCGCGAAGCGATGAAGTGAATGGTCGCAGCGAGCCCTGTCCCGACGGTCTTATAACCTTGCTTGAAGGCGCGGTCATCGGCTTCGTAAAGTTCGCAGATGCGCGCGGCGTTGCTGCTGCATCCAAGGTCCTTGAGCAGGAGCGTGTAATAAAGGTCGTCAAGGTCCTGCAGCGACAGGCCAAGCGCGCGGCCAATGTGGCTGCCTATCCAGCAGGCGCGAAGACAGTGCCCGGCGGGTTGCCCTTCGGTAATGTCCAGCGCGTAACTGAACGCACCGATCAACTCGGCCAGCGTGACGGTGTTTGTCGTTGCTTCCGGCAAGATCGGTACGAACTTCACGATTTCAGACCTCTCGACTGGCCGTCTCGTGACATCGTAGAATTAAATTTCGATTAAAGCGGCTTTCATCCGCCCATCCCAGCGCCGGCTCTGCGATCAATCCGCCAAAGGGAAAGGCCAAGTCTGCCAGACGTTCGTGGCGCCTAATGGCGGTGCTGTGGCCGCAACCGATACCGCGCGCCGTCAAACCCTTCGAACAGGCCGGCAATCGCGGGGTGGTCGACTTCGATGCCTTCCTCGTCGGGGAGGAGGTTCTGCTGGCTGACGTAGGCGACGTAACTCGACTCGGCGTTTTCGGCGAGCAGGTGGTAAAAAGGCTGATCCTTGCGCGGCCGCATATGTTCGGGGATCGCCTCATACCATTCGTCGCTGTTGGCGAATTCGGGGTCGACGTCGAAGATCACCCCGCGGAAATCGAGCAGGCGGTGTTTCACGACTTCGCCGATGGTGAAGCGGGCCTCGCGCATGGGCAGCTGCATGGTCATGCTTCCTATGTAGGCCCACCGTCCATCCACGCAAGCGCGTTAGGGTGAGATCGGTTCCCCCGCCCAGTCGATCAGCCGGCCGCTGTCGGCGGGGCTCAGCGCGGCGATGACGGCGAGGAGGTGGGCGGCGCTGATCGCGGGGGTGAACAATTGCCCTGAGGGGACATTGCGCTGGAAGGGGGCGGACAGGGCGGTGTCGACGGTGCCGGGGTGAAGCGCGACGGCGGTCATCTGCGGCCTGGTGCGGGCAAGCTCAATGGCGAGGGTGCGGACGAACTGGTTGAGTGCGGCCTTCGACGCGCGATAGCCGTACCATCCCCCGAGCCGATTGTCGGAGATGCTGCCGACGCGGGCCGAGAGGAAGGCCAGGGTTGCGGTGGGGGCCATCAGGGGGAGGAAATGGCGCGCGATGAGCATCGGGCCGATGGCGTTGACGGCAAAGCTGTCGGTGAGGGTGGCGGCGTCGAGCTGGCGCCAGCTTTTCTCTGGGCCGGCGGCGGCGGTGTGGAGCGTTCCGGTGGCGAGGATGAGGAGGTCGAAGCATTGGTCGGCGAGCGCGGTTGCGGCGGCGGATATGCTGGGCTCGTCGGTCAGGTTGACGGGCGGATCGCTTCGGCGGGAGAGGCGGGTGACGGCGGTGCCGGTTGCGTCGAGGGCGTCGGCAAGGGCTGCCCCGATGCCGCCCGTGGCGCCGATAATGAGGGCTTTCATCAAGTCACTCTAGGCAAGCGAAACAAGCGCTGCTAGAGGCCGCGACCGACCGACCGGCACTTTGTGGCGGCCCATGCGATCACCCCTGCGGAGAGGTGGCTGAGTGGTCGAAAGCACCGCACTCGAAATGCGACGTACCCGCAAGGGTACCGTGGGTTCGAATCCCACCCTCTCCGCCACTTCTCTGTTTCTGATCAATCCCGACCGGCCCAAACCACGCAACTTTCCCTCACAGATAAGGCGGGTTAGCGTGCCTCGCCATCCCTTGCCGTTCCTGACTAGCCCGCATATGATGTGGGAAACGATGTGGGAAATCAATCGTGGGAAAGCTTACAGCGGCGGCGGTAAAGGCGGCTCGAACGGCAGGACGCTATGGCGATGGCGACGGCCTCTTTCTCATTGTTGGCGCAAGCGGCTCGCGGTCTTGGATGGTGCGGGTTCAGAAGGACGGCAAGCGGCGGGACATCGGGCTAGGTAGCGCATCCAAGGTTCCGCTAGCGTTGGCGAGGGAACGGTCGGCCCAAGTCCGGTCGCAAGTCGAGGCGGGACTCGATCCCGTTGCTGAGCGCCGCAAGTCGGCTGGCGTTCCCTCGTTTCGCGAAGCTGCCGCGCTGGTCCATGCCGAGGCGCAGAAAGGTTGGCGCAACGGCAAGCATAACAAGCAATGGATGTCATCGCTGGAGACGCACTGCTTCCCTGCTATCGGGGATGTGTCGGTTGCCAATTTGGACGGTCCAGCCGTTCGCGACGTGCTTGCGGCAATCTGGCTGACTAAGAGCGAGACGGCGCGGCGGGTGCGCCAGCGCATCATCGCGATAGCCGACTGGTCCGTTGCAAAGGGCTATCGCGTGACGCCGCTTGCAATGGCCGCAATCGACAAGTCGCTCCCCCGGCAGAAGCGCGGGGCCAAGCATCATACGGCGATGCCCTACACCGACGTTCCGGCCTTTCTGGCAGGACTACGCGCACGCCCATCTCTAGGGCGGCTGGCGCTGCAATTCCTTATCCTGACCGCTGCCCGGTCTGGCGAAGTCCGAGGCGCGACCTGGAGTGAAATTGACTCCGACGCTGCGCTGTGGACGATACCGGGCGAACGGATGAAGGCGGGGCGCGAACATGTCGTGCCGCTGTCCGAGGGAGCGCTTGCAGTATTGGAGCAGATGAAGGCGTGGCGGGCGCGTCCAGCCGAGCCGACCGATCTGGTCTTTCCGGGCACAAAGCGCGGCAAGCCAATCTCCGACATGACACTGACGAAGGTTCTTCGTGACATGGTACTGGACGCAGTGCCGCACGGCTTTCGGTCCAGCTTCAAAGATTGGGCAAGCGAGACGACCAACTTCCCTAACGAGCTGTCCGAGGCGGCGCTGGCTCATGCCATCCCGAACAAGGCCGAAGCGGCTTACCGGCGCGGCAACATGCTGGAAAAACGACGCGGCATGATGGCCGCTTGGTGTCGGTTCAACCTCCAATAATGCCACGTTTGAAGTTAATTCGGGCTGGCAAATCCGATCTATTTGCAGAAGTCAGGGCCGCACTAGGCCATGAACCTGAGAACCTCGAATCGGATCTCGCGAAACTCCTGCTGAGTACAGCCAAAATCAGTCCCGGCGTAATTCGGGCCGTTGCTCATGCTCTGCTTCACAAAGACGAGCTATACTCGCTGAACTTGAAGAGGCTTGATGCCGGGCGTCCCGCTGCGAAGGCGAAGGGAACACCTGTCCCGTTGGAGGTCAAAAGATTCATCGACGAAAAAATGAAAGAGGGCCAACTTCGCAAAAACGTGTTGGCTGACGCTCAATCCGAGTTCGGCGTTGGGCGCTCGACGATTTACCGATTGCTTGAGGAGGCAAAAGCAGCGGAAGTTCAGCGTCACATTCAGATTGCCCTTCAAAGTACGATTTCCGACCAACCGGCTAAAAACGTTTCCAGTAAGCGAAAGAAGGCCAAGCGTGCATCAGACCGAAAGAAAACAAAGATTCTGGTTGGGCGCTACCGATTTGTACGAGCCGACCGCCACGAACTTCGAACCTCCTTCCGCTTTAAGAGAGCGTCCCAAAAACGCGAAGATAATTGGGACTAGTTCACGCTTTCCCATTGCTCGGTCCCCTGCCATTTCGTCGAATGCCCAACCATTCGGAGGGGTCGATACGGCAATTGGAGTCCGATAAAATGTGGAACTGTGAGCTGCTAACCGTGGGCGACTTCCTGTCGCGCTATTCAATTTCGAGATCCGGTTTTTACCGAGAAGTGAAACGGGGAGCTATTCCTCTAGTGAAGCTTGGGACTGGAACACGTATCACGCGTGCCGACGCCGAGGCGTGGCTGGCGTCACTGCCGGTAAAGCAGGGGGGCGAGGCTCATGGATAATTGGGGAAGTGCCCCCAAGGCCGTTACAGCGGCCTCAGGGGCGAATATCGCGCAAGTGGAAACAAGCTCGACACCTGGCATCTACGCCAAGCCCAGCCGTCCATTCAAGCTTATTATCGTCGAGGCTATCGGCCCGGCTGGGCGGTTTGAGGTCATCGGCCAAGTCGCCAAGACGCTAGTCGCATCGGTCGAGCATAGTGCGGCTGGCTTAACCGCGATTGAGGTTAACAGCTGGGCATCTCGTTTGGGTGCTTACGTCCACACGCTCCGCCACGATTACGGGCTGGCTATCGAGACGGTTCACGAAGATCATGAGGGGGGCTGGCACGCGCGATATCGCTTTGTCTCGCCGGTCACGATCGAATGGCGGCTGGCATGACGGCTATTCTGTTCGAGCAGCCGTATCGTGGTGACTTGTGGCGACTAGAGGTCGCGACCCATGAAGGGCGCACGTTCGGCAACTGGCGCAAGTGGTATCGTGACGGTGACACGCTCAAGCCGACAAGGCAGGGCGTAACCTTCCCGGTAGAGCGGCTAGACGAGCTGCAAGCGGCGCTGACCGACTATCTGGCAGATCCGCTAGCGACCTAAGCAAGATGGGCGGGAAGGCACCGGAAACGGTCCTTTCCGTCCGTTTTTCACGCAAACTTGAAATATGGGAAAGGGGATCGGAAATGCTCGCCCTTGGCTCAGCCAGCCGTGACGGGCTTGGCGCAAATCCGCCACCGGCGGAATCTGGCACGGCTCCTGCAAATATAGATAGTTCTAAAGTGCACGGCCATTTGGGAAAGAACGCTGGCAAGAGGCGTCACGGCGGCGCGAGAAACAGGGCTGACCGGGTGAGCTATCAACTGACCGAGAAGCAGGGGCGAGGTATCTTCGCGGCGGTCGCTAGGGCAAACACCATTGGCCTGCCGCTGAACCGACATTGGACCGTGCACTGGGATCTGGCAGGCGTCACAAATGACAATGCAGGCGCGGCGACGCGAGCGCTTCTCACACTTGTTCGCGACTGGCTCAGGAAGCAGGGCCATCGCTTTGCTTGCGTCTGGGTTCGCGAGAATGACGAAGGCGATGGTTCGAAGGGCAGCCATGTCCATATTTTGCTCCACGTGCCTGCCGGGGTTCGTTGGTGCGGCTGGCGCAATCGGCGTTGGCTGGAGCGGGTAACTAGCAACGTATATGTGAAACGGACCAGTCGGACCCGCATCGTGGGGCGTTCTGCAAGGGCCGCTAAGACATCACCAGGCTCGTTCCTGGCCAATTTGGCCGTGGTGTGCGGGTACATCTCGAAATCAGCGCCAGCACGCGTTCTAGAGCGCTTATCTGTCTTGCACCGCGCTGAGATGGGCGCAATCGTCGGCAAGCGATGGGGACGCAGCCAATCCCTTGCCACGAGCGATTAGCGCGCCTTGACGCGCCCCACCAAGTAAGTCCGCTTTTGGGTGGAAGGCGGACATTTCTCGCGTATAGCATTGACCATGCGACGAACCTTGCTCGTGCTCAGTATCGTTATGCTTGTGCTCCTTGGAATGGTAGCGAGCGCATCGTGGAAATATTCTCAGGCATTTCCGAAACCGTCTAACGAGATGGTGCAACTCAACTCCGAAAAGCGCGTGATCCTGTCCCGGCTTAGATCAGAAGAGAAGTTTGAGCCTCACGATTATCCACCCCTTGGTTACGCTGGGGTGGCCACCCCAGAGGAGGGGGTGGTTGCACGGGCTGCTGTAAACGGTGTGCTGGATACGATCCTGTTCCGAGAGAATGGCCCCCTTCCAGCCAGCGATGTCTTAACATTAATCCGTCGGGCCATGAAGCGCGTCAACCTGCTTGAGACAGAAGATCGGGATCGCACCTCTGGTTACATGATCGAGGTTTGGTATATTCTTGGGTTTAAGGGCGCGACTGGCCAGTTCGCTTACGGCTCAATGTTCTCAGCCCCTGCCGGATATGGAGAACCTCTTCCACCGGGATGGAAATCGCCGAGAGAGCCGCGACCAATCGGTAGGCCGTAATTTCCACAACTGGGTAGGTAGCCGACCGTCCGCGCTAGGCTAGCGAAGCTCGTTCTAGACAGGTGGAAGTGGGTGGAAAGAGGATAATGCAAGCACACGCTGTAGTTCAACGGTCCTTGAAGGTCTGTGCGGCCCTTTCGGCTGTGCTCGTAATCATCCTGTCACTCGGAGCGGTTTTAATCCCACAATCGATGCTCGCGAACCCATCCAGCCGTCTGCACTGGGCCATCGCTCTAACGGTTGTCCCAATGGTTGCAGTCGGGTTGTTTATTCGCGGCGCCCTTCTCGAACGACGCTCCTCTAAGTTATCCAGCACCTATTATCTGCTCGCTATCTCCATGACGTTCGTGTGGGCCTTGCTCACGCGCGGGTAGGTTTGCGCACGGCACGTCTGCTTTTGGGTCGGTTGCCGATCGACCGATTCCTTACCGTCGCTCCACCGGTGGGTTACGGCCGGACGTTGGTCGAAAAGCGCCATGCACATTTTGGGCTTTTCGGGACCGGCTCGCAGCCCGTAGGCTACCAATCACTCCGTGCAATGCGTCGGTCCATGCGACGAAGCACGAACCTCCTCGTCAACACCGCGCACCCGAATCCGCCCAATCCGACTACAATGATAATCAACAGAGCGTAGGTTCGGCCTGGCTGACACTGATTGTCACCAATGCAATCGCCCAACGACCAGATCAAGAGGGCGAGCAGTGCGACGACGAGCCAGCCCGCGCATAAAAAGAAGCTGCCAATCGACACTACGGATTGCGCGACACGATAACGACGCAACGAGTAATTACCTCTCATAGCTATGGAGCTAGGCATCTGCGCGAATGTTCACAATGAGGCGGACTAGATGTGGCTTGAACGTCCAAGTCTGGGTAGTTACCAGACCGATCGCCTTTGGCAATCGTCACCGCCGAGGCAAACGGCTGTAAGTGGGTGGCAAGCCGACTTTAGCCATCCTCCTTCCGAAGTCGTTTTGTCACGTCCGGCTCCGTCCACCCCAAGTCATCACGAAGACCGAAAGCGTCGCACTGGATCTTGAGCGTATCGAGGGCGAACCCAAGGCCCATGCGATAGCCACGGTCGAAATCCGTATCGACTTCGACTTCGGCGAGGTGTTCCCTCAACCAAACGATGGTGTCTCGCAGCATTAGGGCGTGAGGTGTGGCTTCATCACTCATGTCCGTATGGTTGCAGCCTTCGCCATTGTCCGCAATTGGGTCGAGAACCGACCTTCTGCTTTTTGCGAGATTACGCAATTAGCGGACAGATTTCTCGACGGTCGATTCCCACCGGTACAAATCTGTGTTATACTCGACTAACACAGCGAGGGTCTGGCAATGAGTGCGAGCAAGGCAGCGAAGTCGAACGGCAAGATGGAGCTTCGCATCCCCGATGAGCCAAAGAAATCTCGCGAGAAGACGTTAGCGGAGCTGGCCATCTGTCCTGCCGTCAATGCCGCCGCCACCGTCGTCTTGTTTGGCAAAGGGACGATGGGCAACTTGGAAATTACCGAGACGCTGGAGGCGGTCTCGGAGAACGCCGCCAAGGTCTGCAAGGGTGACATGACCGGACCGGAGCAGATCCTCGTTAACCAAGCCACCGCACTCAACTCGATCTTCACCGAACTCGCTCGCCGGTCGGGCTTGAACATGGGCGAATATATCGAGGCCAGCGAACGTTACATGCGGCTGGCGCTCAAAGCCCAGGCACAATGCCGAGCCACCATCGAGACGCTCGCAGGAATGAAGAATCCCCCCGTCGTTATTGCTCGCCAAGCCAACATATCGAATGGGCCGCAACAGGTGAACAACGGCGGCGCACCTTCCCGCGCGGAGAATTTTGACAATCGGCCAAACGAACTATTGGAGCATCACGTTGAGCAACGGCTGGACTTTGGAACGGCGGGAACGCCAGGCGGAAGCAATCCGGCGCTGGTCTCCGTGGAAGCAAGCCACCGGGCCGAGGACGGCACCGGGCAAGGTGACTGCCAGCCGCAACGCGTTCAAGGGCGGGCATAGGGCGGCGCTACGGGCCGAACTGGCGCATTTCCGTGAACTGATAGCGGAGATGGAAACCGAGGCCTTCTGCTAACCGGACGTAGGCTAGGTCCGCTTGGGTCTCATGCTCGCCAAAAGCTGCCATTCGGTTTCCGACCCAATTGCGGACAAACTCGGAATCGACGAAAAGGCGGAATGAACGCCGAACTTCGAGCACTGGTAACGGTGGAGCACGAACCGATTATCACAGCGCAGCCAGAGGCCGATGCCTTCTGTGTGGCTCTCAGGGCGCTTGTCGGTCCGTCAGGATCACCCGGCGAAGAGTCGTTCGATTTCAGTGTATGTTCGCCAGCGTGGCTGGAGGCGGAGTTAAAAAGTAGCAACATGATAGGGGGAAGGTTTTTGCTTATCACCCGAACCTTCGATGTCAGGCGCATCGAAGATTATGTGAGAAGGAGAATTGGCGAAGCAACCGGCGAGGATTGGCCGGAGGTGGCTGGCAAGATCGCTCGCTGGTCGCACTGGGAGTTGGAAGACTATGGCTCCCTGAGCGGCAGCTGACCACCCATTTCTTGCCATGCGCGGTGACAACGGCTGACGCTGAAAGCTGCCAGTCGGCAGCCGACCCACTTGCGGACATTTGCACTCAGCGAATCCGCACCTATTGTGAGCTTATGATGGTTCCCTACTGGATCAAGGGTGATGACTCTCCGGGTGTCGGCATCACGGCGCGCGATAAAGATGATGCATTAAGCTTGTTCGAAGCAGCCTTTGGAGATGAACGAAAGGCGTCGGAGGTAACCCGCATTCACGACGTGAGTGAATTGGATCAAGGTCATGTTGTTCCGAACATGGGCAACTGGCTGAAGCGAGGCGTCTGGTATCCGCTTGGCCATGAGACAGTCGCCGAATTTTAATGGCAGCTATCCACCCAATTGCGGACATCCGATCAGTCGCTCAGCGTTCAAGACACCGCGTTGCCGTGCGTTTGGCGAAACGGTAAACCGCCCCTGCGACAAGCGAGCAGACGAGGGTCACTCCCAGCAGTGTGAGCGGAACGATGAGGCCTGAGCATGGTTCGGGGTCAGGCTGGACGCGATGATAGGGAGAACAGCCCCAAAAGAGGTTGAACATCACCCAGGCCCCGACCGTAAGGAACAGTAATGCAGCGGCTATGAGTGCGGAGATAAGTCCGACTACGGTTGAAATGATGGCGTTACGGCGAGACGTCATGAAGTGGTGCCCATACCATACTCGCGTGGCCTTCTACTCATATGATGCAAAGTCCGCTTTCGACCCTTTGCGGACATTCCGTCACTTTTGCTCGAGGCCGATTCTGCGTTAGTTAACGGCTGTTCGAGAAAGACTTGGAAGAGATAGTTTTATCGTATTCGTCGCAAGCCGCAGCGTGACGATCACGCTGCCACTGCCGATAATGTCTCCCATCCTCTGGCGGAGAACTAGTGCAAAGAGCGTCTGGCTCACGGGCGCACGCTGAAATTATCAAGGCAGCGAGGATGAGGCAGGACCGTTTCACGTCCACCTCCTAGCACAGACGATGATAAGCAAAAGGAGCCGATCGGCTATCGACCCATTTGCAGACATTAGCAGACGGACTATCAACAATGAGATGGAGCACGCATCCCTCGTCGCCTTTTTGAATGGCCACCTGTCGCCGGAGGATTTCAATAGCGAGATTGCGGCGGAAGTTGACGCCTGCGAACATGGCTTCCGGTCCGGTGGCGTGGGCCACATAATCGTCACCGATGGGCCAGAGATAGTCATCACTCGGGACCACGCAAGACGGCTCCTTAAAGCACTCGCGGACAACCGGCTGCCTTTCCTGTCAGCGAACTACACGGCTGATTGTCTCGTAATGAGTGACGATTTTGACTTCGCGGATGACGCAGTGCCCGACGCCGTCCACTTTGTTGGTGACGATAGCCGCGCCCCGACTGCGGGCGAGACGGAAGCGGCCCTCGTCAAATTGGTCTGACGACAGCTTTCCACCCAGTTCCAGCTGTTCCCGGTGACGATGGCAGGCGCCGCAAGCCGCCAGTCGCCTTTCGACCCATTGCCGACATTAGTTCTGGTAGCGCTTTCATCCTTGCCATGCGAACCTGCGATCTGCGAGGTAGGCAAGCGCCACCATTAAGAGCCAACTCGCCATACAATCGAGAACGAGCAGTCCCTGCACGATCCCTTTCGCGGGCAAGTCACGCTGTGCGAGGTCGTCGCGCTTCAAATACATCAGCGTCAGATTGATGCCGGTAATGAGCGCGACGCTTGGCCAATACCAAGTAGAGCCACGACGACGCCAAAACGGGGCCACCGCAATTGCGATGGCGAGGATAGATGCGGAGAACCAGAAATATTGGCTGGGATAGCCCCAGCCGCCAGCTAGAATGAGGCCCGAAAACCACGACACGAAGGCGGCGATAAGGAGAAGAGGCTTTTTCCACCCGGCCATTGACGAACCCCACTACCGCCTTTGCCTTCGGACTTAACCTTATCACTGATGAGTCCGCTTCCACCCACCTCGGGACGTTCCCGGCGACGATAGCGGGCGCTGCAAGCGGCCCCTCGGTTACTGACCCAGCTTTCGCCGTTACGATGGTTTCGCCTCGCCGCCAATTACAGACCTTTGTGGCCGCTTACTCAGGCGAGCCATTTCACGCCCTTGCTGGACATCTCAATCATAGGGATGACTGAACACTGACGCCACGGGGTGCAGCTTTGATCGTATTCCACCACTGAGTAATTACGGCCACACGTTTCCCAACTCATGCATGGGGCTCGGTTCGGCGGCTCGTCCCACGGCAAGGTAGCGAGGCGTTGCAGTTCAGCCATCGCCTCGTCTCGGGTGGCAAACTCTGCACCCGGCTCGCCATGCAACTCATCCTCGATAGCGAACATGGCGCTGTCCTTTCCCCAACGGCCTAGTCCGGCTCAAGTCTTATTTCCAGTGTGTTCGCTCAATAGCTGGCGGTCCGGTAACCACCCATTTCTAGCCGCTCAGCACCGTCGGATCTGATGCCAAAGGCAGACGGTTGGCTACCGACCCACCTGCGGGCGTTTCTTTTTACTCAGCCTGTCTTGGCCCACAATAAGTGGCGCAGCCTTCCCCGAAGCTCTGGGTGCCGTGCTTCGAGCGTCGATAAATCCGAAACGCTCCACTCGGGCTGCTCTATTACTTCCGTCGCCAGCGCCCGCTCGCGGGTGAGCTGTGTGAGCAAAAACAAATTGCCTCCAACGATGATGAAGCGAGGCACCACGTCTGGAACAGGAAAGTGCCGAACAATCTGACTTCGGGCGTCCCACCTGCCCGGCGAACGAGCATCTTGGTAAATCGCTGTTGCGTCTGACTGAACAGGGTTACAACTCGCGAGGCTCGCCACGATGACCAGACATTTGAACGGATGCGTCATCATCCCTTCTCTTCGTTGCGAACGGCGGCGATAGCAATGTCTACTATCCACCGACTTGCCGCCGTCCGTAGCTGATTGAGGAGCCCCTGAAACGGTCTGACCGCTACCGACCCATTGCGGACATTAGGAGTAGGCTGCAGATTGGCCTCATGCCCTACTATAGATTCCTCATACACGGACGCGACCCGAGCCTTCCACCTGATACAAAGGGCTTCTTTACGACACGTCATGCTTTTGCAGCAAATCAGGAGAAGGCCGCGCAAAAGGTATTCGCGCTTCTATCCCGGGAGTTCACCATCGGCGCGTCCGCTCACATCTGGCGCGCCGGTCCTCCATCCCTCTCCATTGAACAGGGACATCGTATCGGTCTCCATCAGCTTAGGTCGGCACCCAACAAGGGCAGCACGTTCTACGACGAGCGTGAGCAGTAGCCACGAATGTCCGCTTTCCACGAATGTCCGCTTTCCACCCACTTCCTGCCGTCGGCCTCTTTATGATCAATTCCGGAAGCGGACGAACAGATTGAACGAATAAAATAGGCAAAAATAGGGTGACGCGTCTCAGGCGTGGGTAGATATGTGGGTAAGACGATAAGTCAGCTGGATTAAGTCTAGTTTAATCAATATCATGAGCTAAGTAGTCCGGCGGACACCCTCTCCGCCACGGGTTTTCCGTTCAATTACAAGATTTTGCGCATGCGGATCAGGGGGACGGTGATGCCGTCGACCGGGGCCGATATAATATGCTCGACGGGGAGGTAGCCGCACGTCCGGTACAGCGGTTCGCCCGACAGGGTGGCCATCATTTCGGTTGCCGCAAAGCCGGCCACGCGGGCGGCGTCTTCGCACAGCGTGATGATGAAGCGGCCGACGCCCTGGCGGGCGAAGGCGGGGTCGGTGTACATGGCGCGGACGCGGGCGGCGTCGGTCGCGGGGTCGAGCGGGCGGGCTTCGCGCGCGACTGCGCTGTCGTCGCCGCCGTACAGCGTTGCGCGCCAGCTCCACCCGCCGCAGCCGGCCAGCGCGCCCCCCTGCTCGACGATGAAATAGGTGCGATCGGCGACGAGCTGGGTGTCGAGGCCCATCACCGTGTGGCTGGCGGCGATCTGGGCGGGGGTGAGGAAGCCGCGCTGGAGATCGGCGATAGCGCGGGCCATCAACGCACGAAGCTGGGGGAGGTCGTCCTCGGTGGCGAGGCGATGGGTGAGACTGGTCATGCTGGCCCCCTGGTGTGATCCACAAGAAAACGGCGGGGCGGAGCGGTCAACCCGCCACGCCCCGCCGCTGTCATTCGCCTAGTCCGTCACACGACGGACTACATGCTGATCTTCACCTTGGCATACCAGAAGCCGCCGTTGATCCCGAACGGACCACCGCTGCGCGGGTAGATCTGGCCGTCGGCGGTGCTGCCGGTGATCGGGTAGAGCCGGCTCGCATTCGAATAGTGAAGGCGGTCGGGATGCGCGTCGAAGGCGTTGTTCGCGCCAAGCGCCAGCCCGATGTTGCGGGTCAGCTGATAGGCCGCCTCGATATCGGTCGTGAACTTCGATCCGAACTTCTGGCCAAGCGTGCCACCATCGCCCGGATAGTCATTCTGGTTGCGCCACCAGCTGTAGAAATTCTCGCGCAGGGTGAGCGTGACCGGCCCGGTGGTGAACACACTGGAAAGCGTTGCGCGATGATTGGGCGCGAGGTGCGAGACGAGGTCCAGCTGGGCGAAGCTGATCACGCCCGGGTCATAACGGTCGACCTTGCTCTTGTTGTAGTTGTAGGCGAGCGTCAGGTTGAGATCGCCCGGGCTGTAGACGCCCATGCGATAGGTGCCGACGAAATCGATGCCCTTGGTCGTCGTGTCATAGCCATTGGTGAAATAGTTGACGTCGCCACCCACACCGACCGCGCTCAGCAGCGGCTGGGCGATAATGTCGGCAGCGGTAACGCGGAACGTCTGCGAAATACCGATGCGGTTCTTCACCTTGATGATGTAGCCATCGACGGTCACCGTCAGGTTGCGCATGGGCTTGGCGATGAAGCCGACGCCGTAGTTCTTCGCCTTCTCCGGCCCCAGCGTGGTCGAGCCATAATAGCGCGAGATCGGGCTATCGACGGGATAGGTGCCGGTCTGCACTTGGTCGCCGTTGACGAAGTTGGTGGTCAGGATGGCAACATGAGCCTGGCCCGGCGATGGGGCGTGGAAGCCTGTGCCGATCGTTCCGCGAACCGAGAAGCCGGGGACGACCTTGTAAAGTGCATTGGCCTTGTAGACGAAGGCGCCGCCAAAGGTGTTATAATGCTCGTACCGGCCGGCGAGTCCAACGCTGAGCGCGTCGGTGATGTCGGTCTCTAGGCCGCCATAAACGCCATAGTTCGACTGGCTCCAGCTACCGGCATAGGTCGGGCTGGTGCCGCCGTAGCCGCTGGCACCGGGCGACGCGGCGGACGCCGTGCCACCAAGGGTGCAAGCGGTGCCGACGCAGTTGTAAAAGGTCTGCGGAACGGCGAACGGGCCCGCCGAATAGGATTGCAGATCGCCCGGCGTGGCGCCGTAGGTTTCCTTGCGATATTCGGCGCCGGCCGAAACGGTCAGTGGAGACGCGAACCCGATGTTGACCGGATAGGTCAGGTCGAGGTTGGCGTTGGTTTCCTTCTGGCTCAGCGTGCCGAACTGGAAGCTGGTCTGCGAGGCTGGGCCGTACGAGGCGTTGAGCGAATTATACATCGACAGGGCCAGCGTGTTCTTGGCCTTCGACGCGCTGATGTCATAGGTGAACCCAGAGTCCATCTTGCCCTTGTAGCCGACGACGCCGTACATCTGCTTGGTGACGCCGACGAAGCGCGGCGTGAAGCCGGCCGGGTAAATCGACTTGAAGCTGAAGGCATTGGCGTCGTTGACGAATGCGCCCGCCGGGCAGGTCGGATTGCCGGTCGGGCACGGCGTCACGTAGAACAAGCGGGTGAAGGAGCCATTGGCACCGAGCGAGCGCGGTACCCCCATCGAGTCGACGACCGTGGCGCCGATCGGCGAGCGATAGTTGAAGCTGGTATCGGCCTTAGAGCGCGCGATGTTGCCGAAGAAGTAGAGCTGGCTGTTGGGAGTAACGTCGATCCCCGAATTGATGACTGCCTTGTAGCCATGGCTGGGCGGTGATCCCCAGATCTGGACCGGTCCGGGATAGTTGGGAAGCTGCGACGCGAGCGAAGGATTTTGTGCGGCGAAGATCGCGGCGAGGGGCCGAGTGGCACCGCGGCTGGTCTGGCCTTCCTTGTTATATTCGCCCGATACGTCGATAAAGCCGATGCTGCCGAGGCCGACGCCGATCGTAGCAGCAAGCTGGCGGCTCTTGCCGTCGCCGTCATAGGTCGCGCCATAGCGCGCGGAGGCTTCGCCGCCGTGACGCGCGTCGCGCAGCCCGAAGTTGAGCACGCCGCCGATGGCATCCGAGCCATATTGCGCGGTGGCGCCTTCGCGCAGGATCTGCAGGCTCTTGATCGCGATCGACGGGATCGACGAGATGTCCGAACCCTGCGACCCGAAGGCGAGGCCGGTGTCACCACCCGAATAGACCTGGACCAGTGCCGAACGGTTGAAACGCTTGCCGTTGATCATGACGAGGATTTCGTCGCTCGGCAGACCGCGCAACGAGGGCGCGCGAACGAAGGTCGAGGCGTCCGAAATCGTGTTCTGGCCGACGAAGAACGAAGGCACGATATTCTTGATCGAGTCCATGATGTTCGCGGCGGGCTGGGTCGCCAACTCGGTCGCGCTGATGACGTCGACCGGCGAGGCCGAGTTGGTCAGCGTACGATCGGTGCGGCGGGTGCCGAGCACGACGATCTCGCTGCCCTGGTCGGGCGTCGGCGCGACCGTGGTGATCGGGGCGCTGACATTTTGAGCCTGCGCGCCTGAGGCTAACGACAGGAGTGCGATGAGCGCAGTCGAGCTCACGAGAGCTCCCCGCGAGAGCTTGCTCGATACCATCATAGTCGTAGTTCCCCTTTTGGCCGGCACTTACGCACCAGCCCCTTTTTGCATACCCGAAGGTGACCAATTTGGGATACCAAGTCAAACGCGCCAGCGCGGCATCGCAAACGGAATTTGAAAAGCGTGGCATTTTCGCCACGTGAATGGATCCCGTGTCCCTAGGGATTCAGCGGGTCACGCCAGTGTCAAGCGATCCGCGCTCCAATCGATTGTACAGCGGCGTTGACCATTGGCGAGGCAGTCGGTGGGTCGAGTGATGTTGCCCATCAGCCACGGTCTGGCAGTGCGGCGCACCGCAGGCTTCGGCAAGATTGGCGCGAGGCCGGAAGGGTTGATGCGGCGGATGGAGCATCATTCACGCGCTCTATCGCTTGATCTTCAGGAAGTAGTTGGCGGTCAGCCGGCCCTTGAGCGGATCGGGGTCGAGCGGCATGTCCGGCGGAATAATGCCCGAGTGGAGCAAGCTTCCGCGATAGATAAGCAGGCGATCGAGACGAGCGTCGGCGCGGAAGAGCATTTCGTAAAAGCGGTCCGATTTCTGGACGTAGCCGATGGTGGTCATGCCTTCGAGCCGGGCGAGGTCGACGTAGGCATCGACATTGGCGTCGGTCAGCTGATCGATCCCGGTGGCGCGATGGCGGAAGAAGGCGGTGCCGGTGCCAGGGACATCGGCGAGGTAATGGACCATCGCGACGAGGTCGGGATCGGTGCCGTCGAAGTGCGGCGCACGCTGGGGCGGGGTAAGAGCGCCCGGCAGGGTGGTGACGATCGAGAAGCTGGCCTCGATCAGGTCGAACGCATCGCAATCGAAGGCGCCGCCGATGTAGGGGCCGACGGTTTCGACAAGGGCGTGGACATAGTCCCACGCGGCCCCGTCGCGCTCATCGATGACGCGGCGCACGCCGGGGTAGTGGTACTGCGCGGGCGGGAAGGGGGCGAGTGCGGCGGCGAGTGCGCGGACGGCGTCGGGCTGGCCGGACGCATCGTCGACGATGACCACCGGATGGCCCGCGCCGACGCGCTGAAGCCGGGGTTTTGGACTCGGCAAAAAAGGCGGGCGATGGACCATGTCGGTCGTCATCGCCCGCTTGTCCGTCAAAAGCTGTAGCGGGCGCCAGCCTTGAAGCTGCGGCCCTGGCTGGCGACGCCGGTCGGGTCCTTCTGCAGACTGGGACCCGTGCCGCCGACGGTCTGGAAACCACCGCCCCACATCGAATAATTGCGATTGACGAAGTCGAACGCGTTCAACACCTGAAGATAGACGTTCAGCTCATGACCCTGGCTCCACGGCAGCTTGAACGTCTTGGCGATGTTGAAATCAACATTCTTGTAGCCGATGCCCTTGGGCCGATAGACGCCGAAGTTGGTCAGATAGCATCCACCGTTGCCCGGCGCGGTGTTGGGGACATCGCACAATACGCCGCCATAGGAGGGGCCCGACGAAATCGTGGCAAAACCGGTCACGCGAATGTCGAACGGAATTTTGACCGTGCCGGTGGCGACGAAGCGCCAGCGCTCGAGCCCGCGGATCGGACCCGTCCCTTGCTGGCCAATCGTCGGCGCATCGAAGTTGAACGGATCGCCAATCGAGTTGGTGCTGGCAGTATCGTTGGAACGCGCGGTCGACAGGGTCAGCGTCGTGCTGAAGCCCCAGCCACTCTGTTCAGTGTAGGGCTTGTCGGCCTGGAGGTAGAGCGCGGCGTAGCTTGCCTTGCCGTCGCTGTTGCCGATGAAGATATTACCGTGGCCGGGAAGCGGTGCCGCAAAGATTGCCGAGTTAGGATAGTCGAAGAAGATGCCGTTCGAATATGGGATGCCATTGTAGGTATAGATGGCGTCTCCGTCGGGATGGTAGAGCCCGCTCGGCAGGCGGTTGCCGACCACATATTGGAAGATGTTGTGCGAGCGGATGTACGACACGGTGACCGACGTGTTGATCTTGCCGAAGCGCTTGCGCAGGGCCGCGTCGAATTCGTCTGAATAGGGCACTTTGGTATTGTTATTGAGCAGGAAGACCTCGCCTCCCGAGCGTGCGCCCAAGGCGCGCAACGCGTTGGGATCGGTCGGCAGGACAGCGACGCAGTTTGGGTCGGCGGGCGCGACTGCGCAGGTCCGAATAGTCGCCACCGATTCGTTATAATCCTTGATCGTCTCAAGCGCCGAGTTGATGAACAGCGAACGGTCGTAATAACGCCCCGCGCCGGCCGTAAGGACCAAGCTACGGTCGCCACGGAAGTCGTAGGAAACGCCAAGCCGCGGCTGGAAGGCACCGAAAAAACCCTTCCGATTATGCCCGTTCGAGATGTAATCCTCGGCGTCGATTCCGGCCGCCTGCCAGCCGGGGTAGGCGCGCAGGGCAGCCGCAACATCGGCCGGAGTCACGAACTTTTCGTTGCGCGAGTTCGATTCATAGTCCCAGCGGAGTCCGGCGTTCACCTGCCAATGGTCGTCGGGCCTCCAATCGTCCTGGATGAACAGGCCGACTTCGTTATTCTTTGCCGTGATCGGAGCAACCGCGGCGGTGTTGATCCGTGCCGCGTAGGGAGCAATCGATCCGACGCCAGTGAATTTGGTAGCGTCGTAATAATAGGCGCCCTGGCCGAGATTATCCTCAAGCCGCTGGAGCTTGGTGAAGTTGACCTTCACGCCGGCCTTGATGGTGTGCTGGCTGCCCGTGAAGGTCACATTGTCCTTGAACAGCGTCTGATACTGGTGATCGTCCTGCGCGAAACTATTGCCGCCGAGAATGATCACGGGTTGATCACCGATATTCGGCTGATTAGCCGTCCCGTTGTAGGTTACGATGGCAGCGGACCCCGGGGCATTAGGGATCGAGCCATTGGCAGCAACGTTACGGGCAATGGTGAGTTCATTGAGCCAATGGTCGCCGCGATGCGCCCAACTGAGCTGATAGCGATGCTCGTCGTTGCGGTTGAGGCGCGAGGCATCGTTTGTCGTTATGCCACCCCCAGCATCTAGATTGGCTTCGCGGCGCATGAAGGCCGACACATTGACCGTGTCGACCGGACTGGCGAACAGGGTGAGCTTGCCGAAGTAAAGCTTCTCGTTGAAGGTCAACGGAACATTGCCGTTATATTGGGTGCGCGCGGACTGTGCATAGGCCTGCGCCGCGGGCGTCAGGCCGACCAAGTTCCCTTGATAGACATTGACGTCGGTCGATCCGAAGGTCTTGTTGGTTCCTTCAAAATCGACGAAGAAATGGAGCAGGCCGGGAATAATCGGTCCGCCCAAATTCCCGCCATAATATTTCGTCTTGTAATTTGGTTTGGGCCTGTAGGGCGCAGTTGAATTGAAGGCGTGACCCGGCCGGTCGTCGTAATTTTCGCTGATGAATGATTTCGGCTGATATTCGCCGAAGATTTCGCCGTGAAATTTCTTGCCGCCGGTCTTGGTGACCGAGGAGATGACCGCCGATCCGGCTTGTTCGAATTCGGCCTTGAAATTCTGGGTCTGGACATCGAACTGGTCGACGGCGGAGGCCGGGAAGGGATTGCCCGACGAGTAGTTCTGACCGTTGGTGCCGCCGTGATTGACCAGATTCTTGATGCTGATGCCGTCGATGAAGGTGTTGGTGTTGTCCGAATTGATTCCGCCCGCCTGGACCTGTCGCGCCTTGTTGTTGAGGGTCGGCGGCGACACGGTGACGCCTGGTGCGAGCGCCGCGAAGTTCAGGAAGTTGCGATCGCCATTGGGGAGGTTCTCGAGCTGGAAGCGCGAGACGTTGGTCGTCACCGCCGCATTCTTCACATCCTTGGTGCGCGCGCCAACGACGACGATTTCGCCGCCGCTGCCTGGGCCCGTACCAGTCGAGGGCGCCACCAGGTCGACGGTGACCGCCTGCCCCAGCGGGACGACCACGGTCTGCGAGCGCCCGGCCGACTCAACCTTGTACGTGCTCGGGCGCAGGCCGACGATGAGGTAGTGGCCGTTGGCGTCGACCTTGGCGGTGTCGCGCTGGCCAGTGTTGGTATCGGTGAGGGTGACAATCGATCCCGCAGCAGCGCCATCGACGCGGCCTTCGACCGTTGAAGTCGTCTGCGCCTGTGCCGGGCTGGCCAGGACGACCGCCAATGCGATGGTTGAACTGCCGAGCAAGACGCCGATGCGCCGGGTTGCGAAAGCCTTCATGGGGGAGCCCTCCAGTAATCTGTAACCGGTTACAAAGCGTTCCGGTACTATTTATCAATCTGCCCGCCATCTGCGCCCCCTTCATAAACTGCGTCAAGGGTCCGCGGTTAGCTGCGGCTATGGAGCTTGATTGGCGTCTCTTTTATGTCACGCCGGGATGGACGGCGCCGCGCAATGCTGGGCGATGAAGGCGGCGTGGTCAGGCATGGTGTCGGCCACCTCGTCGATGACCTCGGCAATGTCCGCCATGAACTCCGCGAGCGCTTCTTCGGGAACAAGGTCGGCGACCGGGTCATGCCGTGCCGCAAGCCCCTGCCCGATCAGCACCTGCACCCAGCTTTCCTCGCGAAACAGTTCGGCCTTGCCATGAACGAAGAAGCGCGCCGATGAGCGGAACAGGTCGAGCCGCTCGGCCAGGCTATCGGGCACCGGCATGTCCCGAACATAGTCCCAGAAGGGTTCGCCGACGCGATCGGTGACCTTATAATGGGCGATGATGAAGTCGCGGACATCTTCAAATTCGAAGCGCGACTGGCGGTTGTATTCGGCGATGTCGGCGGAGTTGAAGCCACGCCCCGGAAACAGCGATATCAGGCGCAAAATGCCGGTCTGGATCAGATGGATGCTGGTTGATTCGAGGGGTTCGAGGAAGCCCGATGACAAGCCGATCGCGACGACATTGGCGGACCATGCCTGCATCCGGCGACCCGGCGCGAAGCGGACTTGGCGCGGATCGGCCAGCGGCGTGCCGTCGAGATTGGCGAGCAGGGTGCGGGCGGCGTCGTCGTCGCTCGCGAACTTGCTGGAATAGACATAGCCATTGCCGATCCGGTGCTGGAGCGGGATCCGCCATTGCCAGCCAGCGGCGCGCGCGGTCGAACGAGTATAAGGGGTCAGCGGCGACACGCCGGTGCACGGCACGGCGTAAGCGCGGTCGCACGGCAGCCATTGGCTCCAGTCCTCATAGCCGACGCCCAGTGCCCCGCCGATCAGCAGCGCGCGCATTCCCGAACAGTCGATGAACAGCTCCCCGCCAATGGTCATTCCGCTGGCGAGGACGACGTGAGCGACCTTACCGCCGGCGCCATCGCGGACGACGTCGACGATCCGGCCCTCGACTCGCTTGACCCCGCGCTCCTCGCACTGCTTGCGGAGGAAGGCGGCGAACAGCGACGCATCGAAGTGATAGGCATAGTCGATGTCCGCCATCGGCGATCCGGGATTGTCCCCGGAGGGAAAGCAGAATTTGTTGCGCCGTGCAGCAACGCAATTGAGGGCGTAGCGATCGAGGGGGCCGGGATCGCCGCTTGCTGCCATTCGCAGCCACAGCTGGTGCGTGTGGAGCCACGCCATGTCGCGGCCGATCTTGCCGAAACCATGGATGTAACTTGATCCAGGTGCGCGCCAGCCGACGAACTCGATGCCAAGCTTGAAGCTGGCTTGTGTCGCGCGGACCATGTCCAGCTCATCGATGCCGGCCAGCGTGAGGTAAGTGCGCAGCGCCGGAATGGTCGCTTCGCCGACGCCGATGATGCCGATCTCTTCGCTCTCCACGAGGGTAATCGCGACGCTTGGCAGAAGCTGTGACAACAGCGCCGCCGTCATCCAGCCGGCCGTTCCCCCGCCGACAATCGTGACGCTGCGAACCGGTCCTTCAATCATCCGCCATGCTCCAGCCAGCCACCGGTAAAGCCTGCCCGCTGCAGCCCGCGACGAAGGATCGACGAGCGGCGCATCACGCGCCAGATGGCATCGCCGCGATAATTGGCGATCATCGCCAAGATGGGGCCCTGGTCAATGCCAAGATGATCTTTCGCGATCCAGCCGAAGCGCGGGTCGACGGTGCCGGTGGGCAGACGCAGCGAGCCGTCGCGCACGCTGGGGTTGAAGGCATCGACGAAGCCGAAACGGCGATAGAGCAGGCCGCCGCCATAGCGCCGGAGCGCGACCGTCGCAGGGACGCATATCTCTGGCGCGAAGGGGAGCGACGAGATGGCCGCGGTGGGGGCAAGGGTACCGTCGTCGAGTCCGTCGGGCTGGCCGAGCGGACCGCGCGCGGAATAGCCGTGGACAGGACCCTGAGAGAGTTTGAACTCCCCCGGGCCGTCGCACGCGCTCAGCCCCCAGATGTTGCGCGAATAGCCGTGCCAGCGCATCGGGTTGGCGATGCAGTAAGCGCGGTTGGCGAAGGTCGCGCGGCGGCTGTTTTCGAAATAATCGAAGCCGGCGGCGCGCATCGGAGCATCGCGGATCCCGCGAAAATCGATCCACACATGGCTATACTGGTGGCCGAACAACGGGGCGAAGGCGAGGTGGCGAGTGTCGCCGGTGCCACGCCAGAAATCGGCGTAGCGCGCGATCCATGCCGGCCATGCCCCGTCGCCGACGGGATAGGTGCGCGAGCCCAGCGCGAGCAGGACGACGAGCAAGCCCTCGTTATAGCCGACCCAGTCACGATCGAGAAAGCCGCGCCCGGGATGCCAGCCCATCGAAATCGATTGGCGCCCGCGCTGGAACCACGGCCAGTCGGCGCGCTCGACGATGGCAGTGGCGAGGCGGCGGATCTCGGCTTCGACGGGGTGAGCGCTGTCATACCAGCCGGCGGCGAACAGCATCCCCATGAAAAGGAGGCCGGAATCGATGCTCGACAACTCGCTGTCGCGGAATCGGTGGCCGGTCTCCATGTCGAGGAAGTGGTAGAAGAAACCGTGGTGGCCGCTGGTCCCAGTAGTGGCATCGCCCATGGTTGCGCCATCGAAGAAGCGCAGCGTGGCGAGGGTGCGCTGACGTGCGGCGGCGCGCCTGATCCAGCCACGCTCGACCCCGATCGGGTACGCGGTCAGCGCGAAGCCGACCGCCGCGATGCTGCAGAAAGAAGGACTTGGCCAGCGGTCGGGGACGAGGCCATTGTCAGCGCGGCCATGCTGCCAGAACCAGTCGAAGGTGCGTCGCTCGATGTCGGCGAATAGCGGCGGGAGGGGCGCCGGGGCGGGACCCGGACGATGGGCCATTGCCGGAAGGGCAAGCAACGGCGTCGCGGCAGCGCCCTGGATGCCCGCCGCGAGCAATGAGCGACGATCGATCATCGCCGCACCCCCGTGGACGAACGGACGACCAACCTGGGTTCGATCAGCATAACGTCGCGTCGACGCTCGTCGCCGCCAAGCTCGGCAACCAGTCGCGTGACAGCCTGCGCGCCGATTTCGTCCATCGCTACGCTGATCGTCGTCAGGTCGAGGAACCGGGCAAGCGGGATGTCGTCGAAGCCGGCGACGGCGATGTCCCCGGGGACATCCATCCCTCGCTCGCGAAGCGCCATCATCGCGCCGAGCGCCATCATGTCGTTGGCGGCGAAGACGGCATCGAACGGGATGCGCTGTTCGACCAGGCGGGTGATCGCGTCGCGCCCTGCTTCTTCGGAAAAGTCGCCGGGCAGGATGACCAGCTGGCTTCCCGGGAGCAGGCGTTCGCTGGCCGAATGATAGGCTGCGGCGCGCTCGATCGCGTCGAGATTTCCTTGCGGGCCGGCGATGTGCACGATGGTGCGGCGCCCATTCTCGGCAAGATGCGCGACGAGCCGGTCGACCCCCTTGCGATTGTCGACCCGCAGCGAATGGCGGCCGGCGCCGTCGGCACTGTTGATCAGGATTGCCGGGAGCGCGGGCGGGACGATCTGGGCGATTTGCGCCGGGGACAATTGGGGCGCCATCGCGATCAGCCCGTCGACCCGCCCGCGCATTGCGCGCAAAGCCTGCGCAGCGAGATCGGCATCGGCGTGCATCGTCGACAGCAGCAACTGATAGCCCAGCGCGCCAGCAGCGCGATCCATCCCGCGCACCAGTTCTGAGAAGAATTCGCCGTGGAGGTCGGGCAGGACGACCCCGATTGCGTGGCTCGACCGGATGCTCAGGCTGCGCGCGCCGGCGTGGGGGACATAGTGGAGATCCGTGACCGCCTGGAGCACGCGGTCGCGGGTTTCGGCGCGGACCGTGGCGGGGGCGTTGAGCGCGCGCGAGACCGATGCAACCGACACCGCGGCGCGCCGAGCGACATCGCGGATTGTTGCTTCGGCCATCCTCCTTTTCCTTTCGTTCGCCGAAACGTGTGGCGCCATAACGTATGGCGCCGTAGCGTCTGGCATGGCGCGGAGAAATGCCATAGAGGCTCGGTAACCGGTTACAAGAATGATTTGCCCGGATGATGCAAGAGGATGCGATGATGATCGACGGGCGCGTATCGCGACGCAGTGTGCTGATGGGCGGAGCCGCCATCGCGGCGTGGAGCGCAAGCCCGGTGAGCGCGATGCTGCGGCGGATCGATCCCGGCAAGGATGCTGGCACGATCGACAAGCTGATTGCGCAAATGACATTGGAGGAAAAGGCCGGGCAGCTTAACCTGCTTGCCTCGGCATGGGGCGGCGGAATTGCCACTGCGCTCAACCCGCCGGGCGGGAACAGCGATTTTCCGAAACAGGTGGCCGACGCGGTCGCGGGCAAGCTGACGGGCGTGTTCAACGGCAATGGCGCGGCGATGGCGATGCAGATGCAGCGCGCGGTGATGAGCGGGTCGCGGCTGAAAATCCCGCTGATGTTCGCTGCCGATATCATCCACGGCCACCGCACGATCTTCCCTGTACCCGTCGCCGAGGCCGCCAGTTTCGAACCCGAGCTAGCCGAGCGGACAGCCCGCGTTGCCGCCTATGAAGCCGCAGGGTCGGGGGTCGACTGGACCTTCGCACCGATGGTCGACATTGCCCGCGACCAGCGCTGGGGCCGGACGATGGAGGGCGCCGGCGAGGATGTCGTTCTGGGCTGCCTGTTCGCCGCCGCGCGGGTCCGTGGTTTTCAGGGAAGTTCGCTCGACGCCGACGACGCGATGCTGTCCTGCGCCAAGCATTTCGCGGCCTATGGCGCCGCCGAGGCCGGGCTTGATTACAGCACGGTCGATGTGTCCGAGCGGACCCTGCGCGACGTCTATCTGCGCCCGTTCAAGGCTGCCTTCGATAGTGGGGCCCTGTCGACGATGGCCTCGTTCAACGAGATCTCTGGCGTGCCCTCGACCGGCAATCACTGGCTGATGACCGACCTGTTGCGCGGGGAGTGGGGGTTCAAGGGGTTCGTGGTGTCGGATTATACCGGCGACGAGGAAATGATCGCCCACGGCTTTGCCAAGGATCGCCGCGACGCTGCGCGGATCGCGTTCCTGGCGGGGGTCGACATGAGCATGCAGAGCGGGGTCTATACCGAGCATCTGCCGAGCCTGGTTCGCGACGGCGCGGTGCCGCAGGCGCTGCTCGACGGATCGGTCCGGCGGGTATTGGCGATGAAGGCGAAACTCGGGCTGTTCGACAATCCGTTCCGGCGGATCGACCTCAAGCGCGAGAAATCTCGGTCGCGGTTGCCGGCGAGCCTGGCACTGGCGCGCGAGGCGGCGGTCAAGTCGTGTGTGCTGCTGAAGAATGACGGCAATCTGCTGCCGCTGTCGCCATCCGCCACCATCGCGCTGATCGGACCGTTCGGAAGCGTCGGGCAGGATTTGAACGGACCGTGGGTGGTCTATGGCGACAACAAGCAGGCGATCGACCTGCCCGCCGGTATTCGCACGGCAATGAAGGGTCGCGGGCGGTTGACCGTGGTTGCCGGATCGGGTGTCGAAAGCGCCATCCCGGGCGGTATCGAGGCGGCGGTCGCGGCAGCGCGCGGGGCCGATGTCGTGCTGCTCGCGATCGGCGAAAGCGAGGCGATGTCGGGCGAGGCGAAATCGCGCACCGAGATCGTCATGCCCGCTCCGCAGCAGGCGCTGGCCGAGGCGATTGCCGCGACCGGCAAGCCGGTAGTCGTGCTGCTTCGCAACGGGCGAGCACTGGCGCTCGAGGGGGCGGTCAAGGCGGCGCCGGCCATTCTCGTTACCTGGTTCCTCGGATCCGAAATGGGCAATGGCGTTGCCGACCTGCTGTTCGGGGCAGCGAGCCCCAGCGGGCGCCTGCCGATGAGCTTCCCGATTGCGTCGGGGCAGGAGCCCTATCATTATGACCACAAGCCCACCGGGAGGCCCAATGGTCCGGGCAAGCTTCAGGAATATAAGGCGCATTATCAAGGTGTGCCGAACGAGGCGCTGTACGCCTTCGGGCATGGTCTGACCTATGGCGACATGCGCTATTCGAACCTGGTGATCGACGCGCCAACGATGGCCTGGGGCGGTTCGCTGGGCGTCACCGCGACAGTGACCAATGCCGGACGCGTCGCCGCCGAGGAAGTTGTCCAGCTCTACATCCGTGACCGGGTGGCGAGCGTCACAAGGCCGGTCCGCGAGCTTAAGGCGTTCCGCAAGATCAGGCTTGCAGCGGGGGCCAGCGCGCAAGTGATGTTCAAGCTGAGCCGCGCCGAGTTGGAGTTCATCGGCATGGGGCTGAAACCGACCGTCGAGCCAGGGACGTTCGATGTGTGGATCGCACCGTCGGCGCAGGCTGACGGGGTGCATTCGACCTTTGAGTTGGGCGCTGCCTAAGGCGAAATCAAAGCTAGCTGGGCAAGCGCGATCGCGCCCATCGGGCCGGCATTTTCGCCAAGTCCGGGGGGCATGATCATCGCCGTCAGCGCAGCAAGATCGACGTCGGGATAATAGCCGCCGAGCATGGCCGGAAGCAGCGCGATCGCCCGGCCGAGCAGGTGGGGGGCGCCGAGTCCTACGCCGCCGCCGACCAGGATCCGCTGGGGCGCGAGGCTGTGGATCAGGGCGACGAGCAAGTGCGCGAGGTCGTGGGCGACAGGCGCCCAGCGCGGATCGTCCGCAGGGACATCGGCCGGGCGCGCGCCGAAGCGGCGTTCCAGGGCAGGGCCGCTGATCAGCCCTTCGATGCAGTCGGCGTGGAACGGGCAATTGCCGGCAAAGGCATCGCCCGGTGCGCGGCGCGTCGGAATATGGCCGATTTCGGGATGGAGCCGGCCGTGGACGGGGCGACCATCGACGAGCACCCCGCCGCCGAGCCCGGTGCCGATGGTGAGGTAGACCAGGCTCGAGCAGCCTTGGCCTGCGCCCCAGCGATATTCGGAAAGCGCGGCGGCGTTGACGTCGGTGTCGATTGCGACCGGGCAGGGGAGACCGTCGTGCAGCGTGGCGAGGACGGGGGCCCCGGCCCAGCCGGGCTTGGGCGTGGCGAGGATCGCGCCGTAATCGGGCGCGGCGGGGTCGAGCCGGACGGGACCGAAGGTCGCGATGCCGAGGCCCATGAACGGGTGCTCGGCATGCCATTGGTCGAGGAGGGCTCGGAGCTGGCCGAGTGTTTCGGCCGGGTCGGTCGTCGGCACCGTCAGCCGATCGAGCACCTCGCCGTCGAGCCACAGCAGCGCGATCGCCTTGGTCCCGCCGAGTTCGACCCCTGCAACTCGTGTCATGGTCATAGTTGGAGCTCCATGGGCGGAGGGATCTGAATGTCGAAGGCGATGGTCAGTCTTTCGCCGGACGCGAAGGGGACGGTTTGATGCCACTGGGTCGAGGCAAACAGGTGAAGCTGCCCGGCGACCGGCGTGACCTGTGCGGTAGCGACGAGCGGGAGGCCGAGTTCGGGGGGCGGCGCGCCAAACTCGAGGGCGCCGCCATTATCTGAGGCGAGATCGAGGTGAAGCGCCGAGCTCAACCAGCCGCGACTGTGGGTATGCGGCGAATGATTCCCGCTGGGCGCAAGGAGGACCGCCCAGCTGCCCTCGAAGCGGATCGGCGCGCCGCGAGGGGGGCCGAGCAGAGGATGGCCGCCAATCGGGGCAGGAAGGGCGGCGATGGTGGCGGCGACGGCGTTTATGGCGAGCGCCCGGACTTTCTGGATCAACGGATCGGGGTGGAAGAAGAGCATGCCGTCGGTCTGGACCCCGCCCCGCACCGATTGTTCGGGCAGCGGCGCGCGAGCGGTGAGCAGGGTGCGGAGGGTCTTGGAAAGGCGCGCAAGTTCTGCCGTGGTGAGGCCGAGATGATGGCTGGCGAGAAGCGGGCCCGGGGCATCGAGCCAGGCCGCGCGGGGATCACCGAGCAGCCGCCAGCCAAGCGCGAGATAGGGCCAGAAGATGCGTTCGGCCGGGCCGCCGATATGGGGGAGGGCGACCGCAACGGCGCGCTCGGGCTGGCCGATCCTTAGCCAAAAGCGCGTGCGGCACAGGTCGAGCCCGGGATCGCGGACGGCGTTGAGGCGATCGAACAGGGTCGGGTCGCGCGAGGCTTCGTCGGACTCGCTGGCGAGGAAGGCGTGCGCCACGGCGAGGGCAGGCCTGGGGCCAAAACGGGCTTCACCGTCGATGACAACCCGCCGCGCCTGTTCCCAGTCGCGCGCCGAGGCGAGGAAGTGGAACCAGCCGAGGCGAAGTGCGAGATTGTCGGGTTCGGCGGCGCAGGCGACGGCAAAGCTGTGGTCGTGAGCGACCCGCTCGCCCGCAGTCAGCCGCAGCGTCGACAGCAGCTTGTGACCCTCGATCCACCCCGGATGGCGGGTCAGAGTCTTGTCGAGCAGCGCTCGTCCCGCTGCCGAACCGCCACTTCGGTCGAGCGCGCCGGCGAGGCCCTTGATCGCGGACAGGTCGCCCGGGGCAAGCGCGACGGCACGATCATACTTTTCCACCGCCGGTCGCCAACCGTCATGATGTAGATGGGCATCGGCGAGCGCGATCGCCGGATCGTCGGGCGCGAGCCGTGTGGCGTGACCGATTGTTTCGAGCGCGGACTTGATGTCTTGGCGTTCGCGCGCCTGGCAGGCCGCACGCAAAAGGTCGCGCGGCGACTCCGATCCGGCCGGGATATGAGGGCGGGTATGGTCCATGGTTGGAGCGTAGCCAGATTGAGGTAATTGCGGAACGGCATGGCGGGCCGGAAGCTTTCGCTCCCGACCCGCCAATCGGCCTGGTGCGGCTAGCCGACGCGTCAGAACTTGTAGCGGATCGACGCCGTCATCGTCCGACCGAGGACCGCACTGTTCTGGAAAATGCCGGTCGTCGCTCCGGTCGTCACAAGCGACCCGCTGCCACGATAGCCCAGCGTGTTGAACAGGTTGTTGACGTTGAAGCCGAGTTCGACCCGTTCGATCGGGCGGATTTTGACGAAGCCGTTGACGTAGGTCTGACCGGGGATGCGGACGGTATTGGTGTCGTCGGCATAGGTCGAGTTCTGGCCGTTGGCTGACGCACCGATCGCGAAGATCCCCGCGTCATAGCTGGGGGAGAGGACCCAGTAGAAGCTTGGCGTCGAGTGCGGGATCTTGCCGACGATGGCCGAGGTTGCGCTCGCCGTGATCCGCGAGTGGCTGTACGTCGCGTCCCCGACAAGGCTGAATTTGCCCAGGTGAAGCCCGAGCGTGGCTTCCAGGCCGTAGGATTTGTAGCCGTTCGAGATGATCGGATTATTGTTGGGCGCGGGGTTGTTGATCCGCGTGAAGTCATAGTTGTTGTCGATCAGCTGCGCCCGGAAGCCGGTGACTTCAAGGCTGTAGCGGCCGCCACCAATTGGGCCGCGGGTCTTGATGCCCACTTCCTGCTGGGTGACGAAGTTGACCGCGGTCACCTGCCCCTGGGTGTTGAGCGAGCCATCGGCATTGAAGTTGCCACCCAGCGTCCGGCGATCGGCATTGAAGCGGCCACCCTTGCTGACACGACCGAAGATGCTCGACGAGTTGGTCACCGCATAGAGCGCGCCGAGCGACCAGCTGGTGTACTTCTTGTTGTAATGGAGCATCTCGGTCTGGGGCCCGACGATCAACGACGGGAGGACAGCGGTGCCGAGCGCGTCGGTGACGGTGAAGTTGGGGCCGGGTACGCCCTTGGCCGCAGTGCCGCGTGCGGCAAGGTCGTCGAAGCGGACGCTGGCATCGAGATCAAGCCCGCCGCCGTTGACGTTGAGCGAGAAATAGGGCGCTGTATCGGTGTACTTCAGGTCGACGCTGCGAGCGCAGCAATCGCCCCAATTATTGTTGAAGCCCGACTGGCCGAACGCCGACAGCTGGGTGCCGGTGGTCGAGAACAGATCGAGCTGCGCGGGGTTGGTGCCGGTAAGCTCGTTGGTCTGCGGATTGACGTGCCATTCCTGCGAGATGTTCTGGCGCATCACGAACAGGCCGGCCTTGGCGGTAACCTTGGCAAAGCCCGCATCGAATTTGCCGGTCAACGCGAGGTCATTGGCGAAGCTGCCCATGTCGCGCATGATCGTGTCGATGTTGGGGTTGTTGTTGAGAAAGGCGCCGGTGAACAGCTGGCCCTGCTTGGGCCCATTGGCATAGCGGATCGAGCCAACGGTCTGGCCGTTGACGGTCGACCCAATGACGCCCGAGGTCGGCTGGACATTGAGGAATTGCGTGGCGAATTCCCTCTTCATCTTGGTGTAGCGAATATCGTCGTGGACGGTGAAATGGTCACCGAAATTATAGTGAAGCGCGCCGCCGATGGCGGTCGCTTTCGGGTGGATCCCTTCCATTCGCGCGCGTCCCAGCTGGCCCGAGGTCGAGACGGTCTGGAAGCTCTCGTTATAGATTGACTGGTTCGAGCCCTTGCGCGCGTCGAAGCCGGGGAAGGGCGAGAAGCCTTCGATGTCGCGCACCCCGCCAGAGTTGGTGAAGGTCACCAGCGTCGGCGAGTTGGTGAAGGTCGGCTCGCGATCGTCGAGACGCTTGAAGTTGACGCGGATATAGCCGTTGGTGCCCAAGTCCTGGGTGATGTTGCCCTTGATCTGATAACCCTTGACCGCGCGATAACCGATGTGGGTCGGGCCATGGCCCTGCTTGACGAAGCCGCCAACGTGGAAGCGAAGCGAAGGGCTGAGCCGGGCGCCATAATCACCGTCAAAGCGGGTTTCGTTATAGTTGATCGCGGTTGAGATCCCGACTTCGCCGCCGGGCTTGTCGCCGGTCTTGCTGATATAGTTGATGACCGCGCCTGGAGCCTGCGACGAGAAGGTCGATGACGAGCCGCCACGGACGGCTTCGATGCGATCGACGTTATTGTCGAAGCGGATCCAATAGTCGTTATTGCCGAATTGGATGTCGCCGAACAAGGTGACGGGCAGGCCGTCTTCCTGAAGGCCGACGAATTCCGAACCGCCGGTGATCACCGGGATACCGCGCACGCCGATGTTGGCGTTGCCGCCGGGACCAGCGGTGTCTTCGGCATGAATGCCGGGAATGAGGCGGAAGATTTCGGTTTCCGAACGCGGCGTGAAGTTGGCGATCGCTTCCTGCGATACCTGGCTGACGGAAATTGAGCTTTTTAGGCGGGTCTTGTCGCCGCTCGAGGCGGTGACGACGATCTCGTCAGCCTGGGCCGGCGCCGTGGCGGTCGACGCGGCGGGGGCGGGGGTCGGCGTTTGTGCCGAAGCCGAGGTCGCGAACGAAGTCGCAGCGGCGATGGCCACCAGTGACACGCAGGTACGCAAGGCTGATCTGGACATATATTCCTCCCCATGCGGGCCCGTCTTGTCGTGCGCGTCAATCGCGCTCGGGTCCCGTTCGAACCTTATGTCTACGCATTTTTCAATCGATTGCAACAATCGATTGTAATTTTCAGTAGCGCGATGGCTTTGTTCGGGATTCCGGAGCATCTTGCATCGGTCAGGGTTAGCAGTGCGGCAATGTCGCCACGGTCATTCGGTTAGCCTCATGGGCTTGAAAAGCGCACTCAGCCGTTGATCCGACTAGCAAATGCTGCACCGAAATCCAGCGCGTGCCATTGCCGGGGTCAATCTCGAGCGTTGTGCCATCGAGCCACAGGCGGATGGTCGAGCCTGATCCGATGTCGGCGTCGATCGCGGTGTCGAAGGCAGGGCTGATCCCGCCGTGGCGATTGATGGTCAGGCGATTCGCGGCGCGTTCGATCCGCAGCCCATGCCCTTGCTGCGAGTCGTCGATCGACAGCGACCATGTGTCGCCGGTCACGTCGATCCGCGCGGCAAGCGGGATCGCATGCCGCCCCGTGCCCATGTCGCTGACTTGCGAGAATAGTGCGACAACCGCAGGTTCCACTTCCTGCCGCAGCTGAAGCGCGTCGGCGTCGTCGCGGACCAGCGACAGCCGCCGCGGAAGGCTCATTGCCCCGCGCCAGCCGCGGGTCGGCAATGCTGCCTGATAGCCATGATTGCCCATCCAGCCGATCCACGCCGGGCGACCCGCCGAGTCGCGCGGTTCGTGCCAGGCGATCGCGGCATAGAAATCGCGGCCGTGATCGAGCAGGCGCCATTCGCCTTGTGCGGCGAAGGTCACGCCGTCGAATGAACCGATCACGCCGATCACGCCCGACCCGGGGCCGTCGTCGAGCAGGTCGACCTTGAACAGCCAGCGGCTGGCGGTTTCGCCCTCGACCGGGAGTTCGATCAGCAAAGGGCACTCCCACAGGCGTCCTTGCCCGTGATGAGGCCCGATCGTCGACAGGCGCGTCCAGTGCCTGAGGTCGGCCGAGCCATAGACCGCCGCGAGATTCTCGGCCGACAGGGCAACGACCATGATCCATTGCGCGCTAGGCGGATGCCAGAAGATATTGGGATCGCGAAAGTCGGCGAGCCCTTCGTCGAGCACCGGATTGCCAACATATTTGGTCCACGTTCGCCCGTCGTCGTTGCTGTACGCAAGGCACTGGACCTGCCGCGATCCGTCATGCGCCGCACCGGTGTAAGCGGCGAGTAGTGCGCCCTTGCCGAACCCGGCCACGTCGGCCCGATCGACTACGGCCGAGCCCGAAAAGATGAAATGCTCGTCATCCTCGAGCAGGGCGGGGGGCAGTTCGTCCCAGGTCGCGAGATCGCGGCTGACGGCATGGCCCCATGACATGTGCCCCCACTGCTCGCCATGCGGATTATACTGGTAGAACAGATGCCATTCACCTTTGGTGAAGACCAACCCGTTGGGGTCGCTCAGCCAGTTGGCGGCGGGCGCATAATGATAGAGCGGGCGCATACGAACCTCATGCGGCGCAATGATGCGCGATATAGTCGGCGTGGGTCGGCATCGTCTCCGCAGCGCGCGCCACGGCAGCGGCGAGTTGCTCGACAAAGGTGCGGCTTTTCGCCGCCCCGTCGCCATAATCGAGCAGCGGATCAAGCCGTTCGGGAAGGTTGAACTGGCCGACGTGGACCGCGAGCCAGCTCGGGCTTCCGAACAGGTCCATGTCGCGGCTCAGCAATTTGCCGTCGCGGCGGAAATGGCCGATCTTCCACGCCAGCGTATCGGGAATGTCCATTGCCGCGCAGTCCCGCCACAGCGCCGAATCATCGCGTTGGGTGAGCTTGTAGTGAAGGATGACGAAGTCGCGGATTCGCTCGACCTCGGTGATCGCGACGCGATTATATTCGTCGCGGACGGCGGGGTCGAAATCGAGCGTCGGGAAGAACGCGAGCAGCTTTGAAATGCCCGCCTGGATGAGGTGGAGGCTGGTCGATTCGAGCGGCTCGATGAAGCCCGACGACAGGCCGATGGCGATGACATTGGCGTTCCAGAACAGCTTCCGTCGCCCAGTCACGAAGCGCAGCCCGCGCGGGTCCGCGAGGGGCTTGCCGTCGAGGTTGGCGAGCAGCGTGTCGGCGGCTTCCTGGTCGCCGAGGTGCGCGCTGGAATAGACATAGCCGTTGCCGACGCGGTGCTGGAGCGGGATACGCCATTGCCACCCGGCTTCGCGTGCGGTCGACCGCGTATAGGGCGTAAACCCCGCGCCATGTTCGCACGGCACTGCGACCGCGCGATCGCACGGCAGCCAGCGGGTCCATTCGTCATAGCCGGTCTTGAGCGCGCCTTCGATCAGCAGCCCGCGAAAGCCCGAGCAGTCGATGAACAGGTCGCCTTCGAGAACGCGACCGTCGTCGAGCGTGACCGAGGTAACATGCCCGCTCGCGCCGTCGATCGCGGTCGATGCGACCTTGCCTTCGTGGCGGACAACACCGCGCGCTTCGGCATAGGAACGCAGGAATTTGGCATAGAGGCCAGCGTCGAAATGATAGGCATAGCTGAATGTCGAGCCGATGCTGCGCGGGTCGGCCAGCGGTTTCGCGAAGCGGTCCCGGCTTGCTGCCCCCCATGCCATGGCGAGGTCGTCGAGCGGAACGGAGCAGCCTGCGGCGCGGGCGGCGAGCCAATGCTGGTGGACGGGGACAAGGTCGAACGGTTTGCCATACTCGCCGAACGGGTGGAAATAGCGATGGCCGATTTTCGCCCAGTCAACGAACTCTATACCCAGCTTGAAGCTGCCCTTGGTCGCCTTCATGAACTCGTCTTCGGCGATCCCCAGCGTGTCGTTGAACAGTTTGATCGGCGGGATCGTCGCTTCGCCAACGCCGACGGTGCCAATCTCCTCGGACTCGATCAGGCTGATCGCGCAGCCGCGCGGCAAGGCGTGGGCGAGCGCCGCCGCGGTCATCCATCCGGCCGACCCGCCGCCGACGATCAGGACCCGCCGAATGCTCCGGTCGCCCGCTTTTTCGCTGCCCGCCATGACGCCGGGATATGATCCGATGAAAACGATTGCAAGAAGCTTCGGCATGCCCCGTTGCGATCCCCGGTAAGGCCCCCTAGGACGGCGCGTGACAGGGAGCGAAACGGGCATGCGGCCAGGCGACACGGCAACGACCGGACCACGGAAGATCCGTAATATCGGCGAACTCGCAAAGATTGCGGGCGTATCGGCGGGCACCGTCTCGCGCGCTTTAGCGAATAAGTCGCTGGTTAATGCCGAAACCCGCGAGCGGATCCAGGCGATCGCGCGTGAACATGGCTTTCGCCCCAACCAGATGGCGAGCAAGCTGCGCACCCAGCGAAGCAATGTCATCGGCGTGGTCGTGCCGCTGGGCCACGAGCGCAGCCAGCATATTTCGGACCCATTCTTCATGACCCTGCTCGGCTATTTGGCCGACGGGCTGACCGAGAATGGCTTTGACCTGATGCTGTCGCGGGTCGTGCCCGACAGCGACGACTGGCTCGACCGCATTGTCGACTCGGGCATGCTCGAAGGCGTGTTGCTGATCGGCCAATCGAACGTGTTCGACACCATCGAGCGGGTGGCCGCCGATTATCTGCCGCTGGTCGTGTGGGGCGAACACCGACCGGGTCAGGTCCACTGCGCGGTCGGATCGGACAATCGCACCGGCGGGCGGCTGGCGGCGCAGCAGCTGATCGATCGCGGATGCCGACGCCTTGCTTATCTCGGCGACGTCCAGCCGCCCGAGATCTCCGAACGATACGCCGGCGCGCAGGAAGCGGCGAGGACGGCCGGGCTCGACGAAATCGAAATTCTCTCCACACCGCTTGCTGCCGACGCGATGCAGTCGACGATTGCCGAGCATATCGCCCGGCTCGGCGACGGGATTGACGGGATTATCGCCGCGTCGGACGTGGTGGCGATGACGGTCATTCGCGCACTGGCCGACCATGACATCTCGGTGCCCGACGCTGTCGCGGTCGTCGGTTTCGACGACCTTGCGATCGCGACCCAGACAGTCCCGCGGCTGACGACGGTGCGCCAGGATATCGAACGCGGCGCGCGCGAAATGGTCGATGCCCTGTTCAAGCGGATCGCCGGCAATGCGACCCAGTCGGTGGTGATGAAGCCCGAACTGATCGTGCGCGATTCCGCCTAGGGTCGGGTCAGTCGAGCTGCTGGCACAATTCGACTGAAACAACCATTAGCGACGAATCGTCACGCGCTCCCCGTTGAAGTCGAGCGCGAACAGGGGTGCGGGGGTGCCGCCGAACTGGTTGCGGACGAGTTCGGGATTCGTGTCGAATCCGCGTGCTTGCAGCCCCCAATGATCGATGAAGGCGATTACCTCGCCGTCGCCGTCGACCCACCAGCTATAGGCCTGGATCGGTTCGTCGGCGGGGTTGGCGGCGACCAGCCCAGACCCGTTGACGGCGCGCCACGGCCCGTCGAGTCGATCGGCGACCATAGCGTAAAGGCCATTCGGTCCGGCCACCGCGGCAGGTGAAAAGGTTCGCGCCTGGGTCGAGAAGAATAAATAATAATGCCCGCCGAAGAAGCGGATGTGGGGCCGTTCGAGCTCATTGTTGATGCCCACTGCCTCGACCAGCGGATCGTCGAGCCGCCAGCCGTCATCGACGCGCGTGACAAGGCCAACGACGCCATTGTGGGGATCGGCGTTCCAGCCGGCACTGCCTGCGAACAGGATATGGTCATGGCCGGTCGCGGGGTCGCGGAAAAAGGCCGGGTCGCGGAATGCCTTGATCGCCCCGGGCACGCCCTCGAGCTCGCGCGCCGCGACATAGCGCTCGCCGTCGCTGGCGACGATCTCACGAGGCGCTCCCCAGCCCGAAATGCCGGTGTCGTCGAGCCGCGCGTCGACCTCGAACAGTCGCTGTTCGAAGCTGGGGACATCGCCCGCGCGGCCCGCCGCAGTGAAGTAAAGCGTCACGCGATCATCGTCCCACAGCACCGCCGATCCGGCCCACTCGCGGCTGCCCGGGTTGGCGCCGTCGGGCAACGCTTCGCCTAGGTCGATCCAGTCGCCGCCGTCACGCGCGATCAGCCGGATCCGCGCATGGTCGTGACGCTGGCCCGGATCAGGCAGGCGCGGCGCAGACAGGAAGAACCAATATTCGCGGCCGTTGCGACGGGCGACACGGCCATCGACCGTTTCGAGCGGCCAGCAGTCCCACAGGTCGAGATCGACCAGGATCGGCTTGGCATCGGTGATGAGCGGCAGCGACGCGGCGGCCCGGTCAAAGCTTGCCGGCGCCCAGCGGCTGATCCGTGCCGGGTCGAACGGCGCGCAAAATTGGTCGGGATCGGCCATGGTCAGGCAGCTTTCAATATGAACATGGCAATGCTGTGGGCGGCCATATGGGGGAGGGGGAGGCCGGTGCCGGCAAGCCAGCTGGCTGAATATGTTGCGCTTGTAGCGTCCGCTGCGCTGATCGGGCGGACGCTGATGTCGCCGTCGCCGGTGAGCATGGGCAAACGCACGGGCGCGAGCCGGTCGGTCGGGGGATCAATGACCGTCACGAACAGGATGAGGTGCGCTGGATCGCCGACCGCCTGCCACATCAGGCCGGGTTCCTCGCCAAGCCAGGTCTGGCCCGAGTGGAGCCGGTCGCGGTGCGTCTTGTAGGTCGCGATCCAGCCCGCCAGCAGATTGCGGTCGACATCGTTCAAGCGGGCCGGGTCGAGCTCGACCCCGAAGTGGCCACACAGCGCAACGCCCGCGCGAAACTCGATCGGCTGGACGCGGCCGGTGGCGTGCGACGGGCTCGCCCCGACATGCGCGCCCATCATTTCAGGCGGCATGAAGGCAAGGAAACCACGCTGGATGGCCGTGCGGCTGACAGCGTCGAGGTTGTCGCTCGCCCAGAAACGCTCGACCCGGGTGGCAATGCCGGCATCGATCCGTCCACCACCGCCGGCGCAGGACTCGATCTCGACCCCGGGGTGCGCCGCTCGGACGCGGTCGATCAGTGCGTAGGTTCCCATGACCTGGGCGTGATAGCTTGCCCCGCCATCGGCATTGCCCGCGGTCGCAAGGTGGCGATTATGATCCCATTTGAGGTAGGCGATCGGCAGCTCGCCAAGCAGGGCATCGAGCGCGTCGAACAGGTAATCGCGAACGTCCGCGCGGCTCATGTCGAGGACGAGCTGGTTGCGCGCGGTGACCATCGCCCGACCGGCAATGTGCAGCGCCCAATCAGGATGCGCGCGGTAAAGGTCGCTGTCGGGATTGACCATTTCGGGTTCGACCCACAGCCCGAATTCCATGCCCAGCTTGCGGACATGATCGGCCAGGGGTTTGAGCCCATCGGGATATTTCGCACGATCGACCTGCCAGTCACCCAGCCCCGACCGGTCGTCGGGCCGCCCCCTGAACCAGCCATCGTCGAGTACGAATCGCTCGACCCCGATGGCCGCGGCACGATCGGCCAGCGCCATTAGCCGCGCCTCATCCTGGTCGAAGTAAAGCCCTTCCCAGCTGTTGAGATGAACGGGACGGGGCGTCATTCCTCTGCCTGCCCATGGCGCGCGTGAGCGGATTGCCTGATGGAAATTGGCGCTCGCGCCGTTGAGCCCGTCGGGAGAATAGGTTGCGAGCAACTCTGGCGTGGCGAACGCCTCACCCGCCGCCAGCCGGACTTCGCCCGGCGCCAGCCACTCGCCCGCGGCCAGCGTCCAGCCCGGTCCGTCGCACTCGATCGACAGCCGTGAATTGCCCGACCAGGCGAGCTGGACCGCATGGACCGGCCCCCGGTGCCACCCAGCGCCGTCGCCGAGCACGAACAGGCCTGCTGGCCCGCCGTGCCCAGTCAGCCCGCGCCGCTCCTCGCGAAACCAGCCATGCGCGGGCATTGCTTCGCGAAGCTCCTGAAACTCGGCATTGTGGCGGCCGGTGAACGAGCGGATCGTCTTGCTCGATGGCGGGAGCGGCAGGATTGCGGGCGCCAGCGAGCAGAGCGCGAGCGGCAATTCGCCACGGTTGGTGAGCGTCGCCGAAATCGTCAGCACGTCGCTGACCGGATCGAGAAGGAAGCGCTGCTCCAGTCCGATCCGCGCGATGCTGTCGATCAGGTGGACGACAAGCTGCGTCTCGTTCGCTTCGACCTCGATACTGTCCCAGCCACAGGAAAAGTCGCGGCCGTCACGATGCGCGGAAAACAGGGGCTGGCCGAACCCGCCGAGCCCGAATCCGGGCGCGGTCGACAGCGGGACGACGACATCGGGCGAAAAACTCAGCGGCTGCTCGTCGCGCGGCGGCAGGTCGCCGGGCGTGACTCGCTCGCCCCAGTGCCGCCACAAGGGCGCACCGTTGGCGATCCGCTCGAGGACAAGGCTCGAGCGTCGCCCGGTCAGGACGATGTGATCCTTCACGCCGTGAGAGGAGCCATCGCCGGCGCCTTCTTGGCCCAGCCCTCACGGACCCACAGCACGGCAACCGCGGCACAGATCATCATTCCCCCGGCGAGACGAAGCACGTTGCGCGGATCGCCGTGAAGCACATCGACCACCGTCGGGATGGTCGCCAGCCCCCACAAGCTGGCGGGCGCCCCGCCATAGATCAGCGGCAGGGTCATCGCGATGAGGATCATCGGAATGACGATCATCATGTTGAAAATACCCATATAAACACCGGTCCGCTCAGGCGGGATCGATCCGGCGAGGATGACATAGGGGTTGCCCATGATGCTTCCCCAGGCAAGCCCGACGCCGATCGCGGGGACGAACAACAATGCCTTGTTGGCGATTTCGGGAATGACCAGCATCCCGATCCCGCCGAGCGCGAGGCAGATGGCGTGAACGACGCCCGGCCCGATCCGCTTCGACAGCGGGACCATCGCAAAGGCCGAGACGAAGGCGATGCCGTTGTAGAAAGCGGCCATCTCGCCATTGGTCAGCACCGCGCTGTGGAAGCCCGAGCTTTGCGCGTCGGCGGTGCCATAGACCGATCGGCCGATCGAATAGACCACATAGCCCCAGTAGGCAGCCATGGCATACCATTGGAACAGGCTCATCACGCCCAGCTTGCGCATCGCCGGGGGCATGTCGCGGATCGCCGAACCAATCTCCGCGAAGGTCGCACCGATTCCGCGCGGACGGGCCAGCAACTCGGTCCGTTCGGCTTCGCTGAGCGGAAGTTCGGGGACGCGCTTGACCGAATAGAGGATGGTGGCGAGCGACAGCACCGCGCCGATCATGAACACCACGCGGGCGGTGTAGGGAATATGGTGCGCGTCGACCGCGTCCTGGTTCATGCCCAGCCAGACGAGGATGGACGGGGTCAGGAAGGCGAGCATTTGGGCAAGCCCGGTGAAGGCGCTCTGGGTGAGGAAGCCGATCTCGTGCTGGCTGGTATCGAGCCGGTCGGAGACATAAGCGCGATAGGGCTCCATCGTGATATTATTGCCCGCATCGAGCAGCCACAGCAGCGAAACCGCCATCAGCAGCGAGCTCGATAGCGGCATGAAGAACAGGCCTAGGGAGCAGAGCATTGCGCCGATCAGGAAATAGGGCGTGCGGCGGCCCCATTTGCCCGCAGTCCGGTCTGACATCGCGCCGATCACAGGTTGGACAAGCAACCCCGTCAGGGGACCGGCCAGCAGCAACAGCGGAAGCTCGGCTTCATGCGCGCCGAGATAGGAATAGATTGGCCCCATGTTGCCTTGCTGCAGACCAAAGCTGAACTGCAGCCCGAGGAACCCCAGATTCATCTCCAGGATGCGCGTCAGCGACAGGCGAGGCTTGATATTGGTCATCGCGGCGGTCCCTCCCCCGGGCCCGTGAGGCCCGAACCGGTCTGGCGCCGGATCACTGCCACCATATCCGCTTTGCAAATCTTTGCAACAATCGATTGCAATCAAGAACCAGCCTAGCAAAGTTGGCCGTCGACTTTGGTACGACAATGCGCAATTGCTCGCGCTTGCTCCATCCCATTGCAAGGAACCCCGCATGGCCCAGGCCTATATTGTCGAAGCCCTGAGAACCGCTGGCGGTCGCCGCAACGGCGCACTTCGCGACTGGCATCCGGTCGACATGGGCGCGGCGGTAATCGATGCGATCGTCGGGAAAAGCGGGATTGACCCGGCGGCGGTCGACGACGTGATCGTCGGCTGTGTCAGCCAGGTCGGCGAGCAAAGCTTCCACGTCGGGCGCAACATGGTGCTGGCGTCATCATTGCCGCAAACGGTTCCGGCGGTGACCATCGACCGCCAATGCGGCAGCTCGCAGCAGGCGCTCCACTTCGCGGCGCAAGCGGTAATGTCGGGGACTCAGGACATCGTCCTTGCTGCCGGGGTCGAACATATGACCCGCGTGCCCATGGGTACGCCGACGATCCTGGCGATGCAGGCCGGGGTAGGGAAGGGGCCGTGGAGCGAGGCGCTGCTCGAAAAATATGGCGTGACCGAGTTCAGCCAGTTCACCGGCGCGCAGATGATCGCCGATCACTATGGCTTCACCCGCGAGATGCTCGACACGTTTGCGCTGGAGTCGCATCGGCGGGCATCGGCTGCGACCGCAGCGGGGTCGTTCGACGATGAAATCGTCTCGCTTAAAATCGTCGATGCCGACGGCAATGAGTCCCTCCACACCCGCGACGAGGGGGTGCGCGGAGATGCGTCGATGGAAGGGCTGGCCGCGCTCAAGACGATCAAGCCGGGCGGGGTGGTCACCGCGGGCAATGCCAGCCAGATCTGCGACGGTGCATCGGGCGTGCTGATCGTCAACGAGCGCGCGCTGAAGCAGCATGGATTGACCCCGATCGCGCGGATCGACCATCTGACGGTCACCGGGGGCGACCCCGTGATCATGCTGATGGAGCCGATCCCGGCCACTAGGCGTGCGCTCGAACGGTCGGGGCGGTCGATCGGCGACATCGACCTTTACGAGGTGAATGAGGCGTTCGCGCCGGTCCCGCTGGCGTGGCTCAAGGAGCTCGGCGGCGATCCTGATCGGCTCAACGTGAATGGCGGCGCGATCGCACTCGGCCATCCGCTTGGCGCCAGCGGGACCAAGTTGATGACGACCCTGGTCCACGCGCTTCGGGCTCGGGGCAAGCGCTTCGGGCTTCAGACGATGTGCGAAGGCGGCGGCATCGCCAACGTCACGATTATTGAAGCCCTTTAAGCCGCCGACGGATCGGTCACCCGCAGCGTCGCCAGCGCGGCGAGACCCATGACCAGCGCGGCGGCGAGCATCGTCCAGATCGGCTGGCCGGGGAAAAACGCCTTCATGATCGACCCCATCACCGTCGCCACGAGCAACTGCGGGATGACGATGAAGATATTGAACAGCCCCATGTAAATGCCGAGCTTGCCCTGCGGCAGCGCGCTCGCCAGGATTGCGTAGGGCATGGCGAGGATCGACGCCCAGGCAATTCCGACCCCGACTTCGGACAGCAATAGCCAGTTGGCGTCGGGCATGACGAAGAAGCTGGCATAGCCCGCGGCCCCGGCGGCGAGACACAGCGCGTGGGTGCGCACCTTGCCGACCTTTTCGGCGAGCCACGGCAGCAGGGTCAGCGCGGCGATCGCGGCGACACCGTTGTAGACGGCGAACAGCACGCCCACCCAGTTGCCGCCGTCCTGAAACGCCGGGCTGGCGGCATCGCTCGACCCGAAATAGCGCATCGCGACAACCGGCGTGGTGTTGATCCACATGATGAACAGCGCCGACCAGCTGAAGAATTGAGCAACGGCGAGGCGCTTCATCACGGGCGGCATGCCGGCGAAATCGCCGACGATCGATGACAGCATGGTCGACTTGCCCGACCGGGCGAGGAAAATCGCGATCAGGCTGGCGAAGCCATAGGCGGCCAGCAGCCCACCGAGTAGGTAAACTTCCTTCTCGAGCCCGAACCGCGCGACCGCGGTGATCACCATCGCGCCGGCGCCAAGCCAGACCATGCTCGGGGCGAAGCCGCGCGCAGCGAGCAGTCGCTGCACTTCGACTGCACCATCGTCGACCCCGGCGCTGCCGAAGGCGCGCTGCTCGTCGGGGCTATATTCGCGGGTCGTGACCACCGTCCACAGGACCGACAGGAACAGCGCCGCCCCGCCAAACCAGAAGCTGTAGCGGACGGTGTCGGGAATCCCGCCGCCGGGCGCGTCGTTCGAAATGCCGAGATGGTCGAGCAAATAGGGGAAGATCGACCCGACCACCGCGCCGACGCCGATGAAGGCGGTCTGGATGGCATAGCCGGCGGTGTGCTGGTCCTTGCGCAACATGTCGCCGACGAACGCGCGGAACGGCTCCATCGAAATGTTGAGGCTGGCGTCGAGCATCCACAGCAGGGTCGCCGCGAACAGCAGGGCATGCGCCATCGGCATCAGCAGCAACGCCAGCGCGGCGAGGATTGCGCCTGCCAGGAAGTAAGGTCGCCGACGACCGAGCCGACCAAGCCAGGTGCGATCGGACAAATGCCCGACGATCGGCTGGACCAGCAATCCGGTGAGCGGCGCTGCAATCCACAGCGCGGGCAAATCGTCGAGGCTGGATCCGAGCGACTGGAAGATCCGGCTCATGTTCGCGTTCTGCAACGCAAAGCCGATCTGGATCCCGAAAAAGCCGAACGAGATATTCCACAGGCCGGCAAGGCTTTGGCGCGGCCTTTGCGCTACATCATCAAGCGACTGGCGCGGCTCTTCCGCGCGCGTTTGTTCGATCACCACTTGTCTCCCCTGTACTTACGCTGGCAGAAGAAGCGCGCGCTGCCAACGCGGCACGACCAATGCTGCAATGCAGCGCATACGAATACCTGCGTGACGCCCCAGTCTTCGGTGGCTAGCGACAGGGACGTTCAGAGGGGAATAGATTATGGCGCTTGCACCGGCCTTCAGCGAAGCGGAGGTAAGCCCGTTGAACGGCTCGTCTGCCGGCGATCCCCCCGCCAATGCGCGCTCGCTGCAATGGTATGTGTTTGGCCTGTTCTTCATCTTCGGCGGGATCACCAGTCTCAACGACGTGCTGATCCCCAAGCTGAAGGAGCTCTACAGCCTCAACTATTTCCAGGCGATGCTGATCCAGTTCGCCTTCTTTGCTGCTTATGCGATCATCTCGATGCCCGGCGCCGCGCTGGTCAAGAAGCTGGGCTATATGCGCACCGCGGTGGTCGGCCTGCTGACCATGGCGGCAGGGTGCCTGCTGTTCATCCCGGCGGCCAGCTCGTCGCTCTACATCGCGTTTCTGGGCGCGTTGTTCGTCCTCGCCAGCGGGGTCGTCATCGTCCAGGTCGTCGCCAATCCGTTGATTTCGATGCTGGGCCCCAAGAAGACCACCAGCAGCCGGCTGACCTTTGCACAGGCATTCAACTCGCTCGGCACGACGGTTTTTCCGCTGGTCGGGGCAACGATCATCCTCGGCAGTCTCGCGACAATCGATCCGGCAACGCTCAGCGGAATGGCGCTCGATGCCTATCGCGCGGCCGAAAGCCAGGCGATCGTGCGCACCTATCTCGCGCTCGCCGCCGCGCTTGGGCTGCTTGCATTGCTGGTGTTCCTCGGTCGCAACCGGCTGGTCGAACAGGCTGCGCCGACGACCAACTTGCTCGCCAGCTTCGACCTCCTCAAGCAGACCCGCTTTGCGTTCGGGGCGGCGTGCATCTTCCTCTACGTCGGCGCCGAAGTGTCGATCGGCAGCGTGCTGGTCAACTATCTCAAGCAGGCCGACACGCTGGGCGGAAGCACGCTCAGCGCCGGTCGGCTGGTCGCTTTCTACTGGGGCGGCGCGATGGTCGGGCGGTTTATCGGCTCGGCCCTGCTGCGCGTGATCCGGCCCGGGCTGGTGCTGCTCGGGGTTGCAACCGGGGCGATCCTGCTGGTCGCCATCTCGGCGCTGACGCTGGGCGTGCCGTCGGGCTATGCACTGCTCGCGGTCGGGCTGATGAATTCGATCATGTTCCCGACGATCTTCAGCCTGGCGAGTGAGGAGCTTGGCCCCCGAGCAGCCGACGGGAGCGGCATCATCTGCGTCGCGATCGTTGGCGGGGCGATTGTCCCGGCGATCACTGGCCTCGTCGCCGACGCCACCACGCTGCGTAGCGCCATGATCGTGCCTGTGCTGTGCTACGCGGTGATCGCCGCCTTCGGGCTGTGGTGTGCCAACCGGGCGCGCGCCGCTGCATGACGTCGTCAGTCCATGCGACCGAGAGCCTCGTCTTCTCGGTCCTGCTCCAGTTGATCGTGATGATCGCCGCGGCGCGGTTGCTCCACGTCGCGGCGCGCAAGCTGGGGCAGCCGGGCGCCGTTGGCGAGATTGTTGCCGGGCTGCTGCTTGGGCCGTCGCTGCTCGGCTGGGCCGCGCCGGGCGTGTCGCTCGCGCTGTTCGGGGCGAAGCCCGCGCAGGCGGTAACGATCCTGAGCCAGCTTGGCCTGACCCTGCTGATGTTCCAGATCGGCGCCGAGTTTGAATTCGCGCATCTGAAGGAACGCCAGCCACGCCGTGCCGCGCTGTTGATCGCGGCGGTGTCGCTGGCGGTGCCGTTCGGGCTTGGCGTGATGGTCGGTCATTACAGCCACGACCGGCTCGCCCCGGCGATCGACACCAACATCTACTCGCTGTTCATCGGGGTCGCGATGGCGATTACCGCGCTGCCGATCCTCGGACGAATCCTTGTCCAGTTCGACCTCCAGCGGCACAAGCTGGGCGTCGTCGCGATCGCGGCGGCGGCGATCAATGATGTCGTTGGCTGGATATTGCTGGCGATGGTTTCGGCGCTAGCTGCCGCGCAGCTCAGCTGGGGAGCAAGCCTGATCCAGCTTGGAGGCCTCGCCGCGCTGATCGTCTTCGCGCGCTTCGCGCTGGCGCCGCTCGCGACATGGCTGGTGCAGCGCTATCCGGTCGAGGAGGGCGTGCTGTCGCCAAGCCTGATGGCCATCATCCTGTGTCTCATTTTCGGTCTGGCCATCTGCACCTTTGCGCTCGGTGTCTTCGCAATCTTCGGCGGCTTCCTCGCTGGGCTGTTGTTCCATCGCCACCTCGATTTCGTCGCGGCATGGCGGCGGCAGGTCGGGGGTTTTGTGCTGGTGTTCTTCCTGCCGATCTTCTTCACCTTCACCGGTCTGCGCACCAATTTGCTCGGCCTGTCGGGTGATCTCGACTGGCTGGCGGTCGTGCTGGCGGCGGCGATCCTCGGCAAGATCGTGCCGGTCTATCTTGCAGCGCGCGCCAGTGGTTTCTCAAGCGACGAGAGTTGGACGCTGGGATCGCTGATGAACACCCGCGCGCTGATGGAGCTGATCGTGCTCAACGTCGGGTTCGAGCTGGGCTTCCTGCCGCCGTCGATTTTCGCGATGCTGGTGCTGATGGCAGTGCTGACGACGCTGATGACGGGGCCACTGTTGCAGCTGCTGCTGCCGCGACTGGGGCACAGGGTCGCGGCCGGGATCGAAGCCTGAGCGTGGCCGCTAGTCGGTCGAACCGCGCAATTTAAGCTCGACCGGCAGCAGCCGGCTGGTCGATGGCCTGCGCTCGACCGCTTCGATCAATGCCTCGACCAGCGCCTCGCCGGCCAGCCGCGGGTCCTGGGCGACCGTGGTCAGGGCCGGGCGGGCAAAGCGCGCCGCCGCGAGGTCATCGAAGCCAATGATCGCCACGTCGCCGGGCACGTGCCGCCCCGATTCCTGAAGCACCCGCATCGCCCCGATGGCGACGAGGTCGCTTGAGGCGAACACGGCATCGAACGGCGTGCGCGATTCCACCAGCCGCCGGGCCGCGTCGGCGCCATCCTCTTCGCTGGGCAATGCGTCGATGCGCAACGCCTCGTCGACCGCAACCCCCGCGGCGTCGTGCGCCCGGCAATAGCCCAGCCAGCGGTCGAGCAGTTCGGGGTACGCCTTGGTAGCCGATCCGAGAAACGCGATCCGCCGCCGTCCTGTGCCAAGCAGGTGCGCCGTCGCGGCAAAGCCCCCGCCCTCATTGTCCGACCCGATCGTCGTCCCGATCTCGCCGTCGCGCGGACTTCCCCAACGGACGAAATGCGTCCCCTGTTCGATCAGCTTCTCGAGCCGGGGGCGGGTGAGCAGATAGTCGCCATAGCCGAGCAGGATGATCCCGTCGGCCTTGCGACTGTCCTCATAATCGACGTGCCAGTCCGACGACAGCTGCTGGAACGAGATCAACAGGTCGTAGCTGCGCGCGGCACAGCTTCGCACCATGCTGCCGAGCATCGACAGATAGAAGGGATTGATCAGCGACTCCTCGGGGCTCATGTCCTCGAAGAATAGCAGCGCCAGGGTCCGCGAATGCTGCCGGCGGAGCCCCGAGGCATTCTTGTCGACCTTGTATTGGAGCTGCTCGGCGGCAGCCAGGACACGCGCCCGTGTTTCGGCGCTGACCGAGTTGTTGCCCGAAAGCGCACGCGAAACCGTCGGCTGCGAAACGCCGGCCAGCTCGGCAATATCGAACGAGGTAGGGCGGCGCTGTGACATGAGTCGGGCGGCACGTTTCGTTGCATGCGGGCCACAATGGTCTCCGCAAGACACAGCCTAGCGAGGCTGCATACGTATGTATAGCGACGCGGTCGATCGACTGCGTCACATGACCTTTAACCGTAATGGCGGAAGCAGCGCTGGGAAGCGCGCTTAAGAGGGGATTTTTCGATGACCAAATTCACGCGTGCGCTTTATTCGACCACGTCGCTGGGCGTGGCGCTGGCCCTCGCCAGCCCGGCCTTGGCGCAAACCGCAGCGCCTGCTGGTCCGCCGGCCGCCGCGCCCACCCCCGACGACAGCAGCACGATCGTCGTCACCGGCTTCCGCGCCGCGCTGCGCAGCGCCACCGCGCGCAAGAAGAAGGCCGAGACGGTCGTCGAATCGGTTAGCGCCGAAGACATTGGCAAGCTGCCCGACAACAGCATCGGCGAATCGATCGCGCGTCTTCCGGGTCTTGCCGCGCAGCGCAACGGTGGCCGCGCCAACATCATCTCCATCCGCGGCTTCGGCCCCGACTTCTCGACGACCACGCTTAACGGTCGCCAGCAGACCACTTCGAACGACAGCCGCGCAGTCGAGTTTGACCAATTCCCGTCAGAAGTGCTCGCCGGCGTCGACGTCTACAAGACCGCCGAGGCCGATCACACCGCCGGCGGCCTGGTCGGAAGCATCGACCTCCGCACCATTCGTCCGCTCGATGTCGGGCATCGCGTGCTCGCCATCGGCGGCCGCGCCGCCTATGTCGACCAGAAGCTCCAGCCCAAGAGCAAGGACAAGGGCTTCCGCGTTTTCGGCACCTATGTCGACCAGTTCGCCGACGGCAAGGTCGGTGTCGCTTTGTCGGCGTCCTACATGGACGATCCCTACCAGACCAAGGACTGGAATGCCTGGGGTTATGGCAATAATTATGCTGGCGGCGGCCCCAAGGATTATGGGATGAACGGCGTCAAGAGCTGGTTTGAATCGAGCCAGCTCAAGCGCCTCGGCACCAACGCCACGGTCCAGGCCAAGCTCAGCGACAACCTCACGATGAGCGTCGATGGCTTCTATTCCACCTTCAAGGAAAACGTCGACAAGCGCGGCTGGGAAATGCCGTTCAACTGCGGCGGCGGTTGCGGTCATGACCAGTTCGTCACGACGACCTTTACCCAGTCAGGCGACAATCGCATCGCCACCTCGGGCACCGTCCGCGGTACTCCGGTGATCGAGAATTATGCGATCGACCGGAAGACCAAGCAGCTTTCACTCGGCACCAACCTGGCATGGGACGGCCATAATGGCTGGAAGGCGCTTGGCGACATCAGCTATTCGCGCACCACGCGCACCGATCACAATCTGGAAACCACCGCCGGTCTTGGCCGCGCACTTCCCAATGCAACCGCGACGGTGTCCTACACCTTCACCGATCATGGTCCCGAATTCGTCAGCAACTACAATGGTGCGAGCTCCGCGCTGGTGCTGACCGACGTCGAAGGCTGGAGCGGGTCGCCGGTCCAGGCCGGTTATGACAAGGTCCGCAAGAGCCACGACGATCTCACCGAACTCCGCGGCGAAATCGAGCGCGAAATCGGCGGCGGCTTCATCAAGGCAATCAAGCTTGGTGCCGACTACACCGACCGCAAGAAGAGCGTCAGCCAGGACGAAGCCTTCCTCTCGCCCCCCAACGGCGCTTTGACGGCGGCAATTCCCGCCAGCCAGATCATCGGCACCGTCAATCTCGATCGCGGGCTCGGGCCGATCATTGCCTATGACCCGCGCGCGATCGTTGCCGCTGGTGTTCTTCAATTCATCCCAAATCCGTACGGGGCGAGCCAGGGCTACAACGTCAGTGAAAAGGTGTGGACGCCCTATGCGATGGCGCCGATCGACGCCGCGCTCGGTTCCGTCCAGCTGACCGGCAACATCGGCGTCCAGGGCGTGCATACTTCGGTCAAGTCGACCGGCTTCTCCAAGCCGACGATCACCGACGACTACTGGATGGTGCTGCCCAGCCTCAACCTCAACTTCCGCTTCCCCAATGACGTCGTCATTCGCTTTGCTGCGGCCAAGCAGATGATGCGTCCGCGGCTTGACCAGCTCAACAACAATGTCGGCTTTGGGGTCGACAACACGAAAAGCCCGCCAATCTACAACGGCGGCGGTGGCAACGCGCTGCTTCGTCCCTATCAGGCGAAGGCGATCGATCTGAATATTGAGAAGTATTTCGGGACCAAGGGCTACATCGCGGTCCAGACATTCTACAAGCATCTCGACACGTACATCGACGCGCAGGCGCAATCGAACACGTTCGATTATTCGGGCTTTCCCAAGCCCGCCGGCAATCCGCCCGCATCGCCGATCGGCATCTTCAACGGCCCGGTAAATACCCATGGCGGGAAAATGTACGGGGTCGAGGTCGCCGGCACGCTGCCGTTCGATACTTTCTCCAGCGCCTTGTCGGGCTTCGGGCTGACCGGCGGCTTCGGCTACACCAAGACCAGCGTTGCCCGCTATGACGGGCGGGTCACGCAGATCCCGGGCTATTCGAAGTTCGTCGCCAACCTGACCGCTTTCTATGAGAATAACGGTTTCAGCGCGCGCGGCAGCCTTCGTCATCGGTCCGGGTTCATCGGCGACTTCGTCCAGTTCAACGGCAACTTCGATCAGCAATATGTGCTCGCCGAAAATATCTACGATGCCCAGATTGGCTATGACTTCGCCGCAGGCTCGTCGCTCCACGGTCTTTCGCTCTACCTTCAGGGCCAGAATCTGACCAACGAGCGCCAGGCCACGATCGGCATCATCGGCAGCCCGGACTCGTGGCTGAAATATCAGACGTACGGCCGTCGCTTCCTTGCCGGCGCCACCTACAAGTTCTGATCCTAAATGGCCCCCGGCGCGCGATTGCGGCGGGGGCCAATTCCATGCAGGGCGGCTCGATGACCAATTTAGCGCCCCTCGATATCGTGATAGCCGGGGGGGGTACCGCAGGCTGGATGGCGGCGGCGACCTTCGCCCGCTTTCTCGGCAATCGCGCCTCGATCACGCTGGTCGAATCCGACGAGATCGGCACCGTCGGCGTCGGCGAGGCGACGATCCCGCAAATCCATAATCTCCTCGTCGGACTCGGCATCGACCAGGCCGAATTCCTCCGCGCCACCAACGGCAGTTTCAAGCTGGGGATCGAGTTCGTCGACTGGCTCCGCGTCGGCCACCGCTACATCCACAGCTTCGGCAGCGTCGGGCGCGGGGTCGGACTGATCCCGTTCCGGCAATTGTGGCTTCGCGGGCGGGCGATGGGCGTCGCCGGGGACTATGACGATTACAGCATCAACATCGCCGCCGCGCGCGCCGGTCGCATGGCAAAGGGTGACGGCGCCGCCAAGGCCATTCCCGACCTGTCCTACGCCTATCATTTTGACGCAACCGCCTTCGCCGCCATGCTGCGCGGCTATTCCGAGGAGCGCGGCGTCAAGCGCATCGAAGGCAAGATCGGCGAGGTCGAACGCGATGGCGAGTCCGGCGACATCGTCGCGCTCACCCTCAACGGCGAACGCCGCATTAAAGGCAGCCTGTTCATCGATTGCACCGGCTTTCGCTCGCTGCTGCTCGGCGATGCACTCGGCGTCCCGTTCGTCGACTGGAGCCAGTGGTTGCCATGCGACCGCGCGCTGGCGGTGCCGTGCGAATCGTCAGACGCCTTCCGCCCCTACACCCAGTCGATGGCGCGCCCCGCGGGCTGGCAATGGCGCATCCCGCTGCAGCATCGCACCGGCAACGGCCATGTCTTCTGCTCGTCGTTCATGGAAGCCGACGCGGCGAGCGACCTGCTGCTTGCCAATCTCGACGGAAAGCCCAGCGCCGATCCGCGCCTGATCCGCTTTACAACCGGTCACCGCGCCCAATACTGGTCGCACAACTGCGTCGCGCTGGGGCTTGCGGCTGGGTTCATGGAGCCGCTTGAATCGACCAGCATCCACCTCGTCCAGTCGGCCCTTGGGCGGCTGCTCAACCTGCTTCCCGGGGACGGCCAGCGGCTCGCCACCGCGCGCGACACGTTCAACCGCCTGTCTGATATCGAATGGGTCAGGATCCGCGATTTCCTCCAGCTTCACTATGCCGCCAATGATCGCGTCGGCGAGCCGTTCTGGGACCATGTCCGCAACACGCCCTTGCCCGACACGCTGGCGCAAAAGATCGACCTGTTCCGCGACGCCGGCCTGTTCATCCGCGAGGAGGACGAGCTGTTCCTCGACGACAGCTGGGGGCAGGTCATGCTGGGGCAGGGGATCACTCCGCAAGGCTGGTCGCCGCTGGCCGACAATGTGCCGGGCGAAGACGTCGGGCCATTCCTCGGCAGCATCGCCAATGGCTATCGCGCCAAGGCTGCGACATTCGCCACTCATCGTGATTTCGTTGCGACCATGGTCGCCGCGTGAAGGACATTCATTTGGAAAAAAAATTCTCTTTCGCGCGGCTGAAACTGGCGCTCGGTGCGGCCCTGTTGGTGGCATCCACCGGTGCTTCGGCCGCGGTCCCGCTGGCCGACGTCCGAGCACGACTGCCACAGGATGAGGTCATCTATTTCCTCCTCCCCGACCGCTTCGGCAATGGCGACCCGCGCAACGATCGCGGTGGGCTGAAGGGCGACCGGCTCCACACTGGCTTCGATCCCACCGCGAAGGGCTTTTACCACGGCGGCGACCTCAAGGGCGTCACGCGCCGGCTCGATTATATCCAGGGGCTTGGCGCCACCGCCATCTGGGTCTCGCCGATCTTCGTCAACAAGGCGGTGCAGGGCACGCCGGGGACCGAAAGCGCGGGCTATCACGGCTATTGGGTAACCGACTTCACCCGCGTCGATCCGCACCTTGGCACTGACGCTGATTTCAAGGCGCTGGTCGATGCGGCGCACGCGCGAGGGATGAAGGTCTATATGGACATCATCGCCAACCACACCGCCGACGTCATCCAGCTCGCCGAGTGCGCCGGGCATAACGACTGTCCTTACCGCAGCATCGCCGACTATCCTTACCAGCGTCGCGGCGGGATCGGCGGCGCCGCGATCAACCCCGGCTTCACCGGGGAGCAGGACGGCAGCGCGGCCAATTTCGCGCGTCTGACCGACCCGAATTACGCCTACACCGTCCGCGTCCCCGCGGCTGAGCGGAAGGTCAAAGCTCCCGCCTGGCTCAACGATCCAATCTATTACCACAATCGCGGCGACTCGACCTTCAAGGGCGAGAGCTCGCAACAGGGCGATTTCGTCGGCCTCGACGATTTGTTCACCGAAAACCCGGCGGTCATCGCGGGGATGATCGACATCTACGGCGCGTGGATCGACCGCTTCGGCATCGACGGGTACCGGATCGACACGGCGCAGCACGTCGATGCGGCGTTCTGGCGCGGCTTCGTCCCGGCGATGCGAGCGCGGGCGGCAGCGCGGGGCATCCCCAACTTCCACATCTTCGGCGAAGTGGCGACGACCGATATGGACCCGGCGCATACCGCCGTGAACACGCGCGTCGACGGGCTTCCTGCAGTGCTCGATTTCTCGTTCATGCGTGCGGTCGGCGATGTCGTCGGGGGCAACGCCGGGACCAGTGAGCTGGCCAAGCTGTTTCGCGCCGATCCGCTCTACGAAGGCGGGGCAGAAGCGGCGCTCCAGCTGCCGACCTTCCTTGGCAATCACGACTTCGGGCGCATCGCCATGTTCATCGCCAAGGGCTCGCCCAAGGCTGACCGCGACGAAGCCCTGAAGCGCGACCTGCTCGCCCACGCGATGCTGCTGACGCTGCGCGGGGTGCCGACCATCTATTCGGGCGACGAACAGGGTTTCGTCGGCAAGGGCGGCGACCAGGATGCGCGCCAGGACATGTTCGCCAGCAAGGTCGCAAGCTATAATGCCGAGGCCCTGGTCGGCACCACCGCGACCACCGCGACCGGCAATTTCAACACCAGTCACCCGCTCTACCGCGCTATCGCCGAACTCGCCCGGATCCGCACCGCCTCGCCTGCACTGACCCGCGGGCTTCAGCGGATTCGCTTCTCCTCGGACACGCCCGGCCTGTTCGCCGTTTCGCGCTTCGCCCCGGGCAGCGGCGACGAGACATTGCTGTTGTTCAATACCAGCACCGCGGCCATCGACCAGAATGTCGTCGTCGAGACAAGCTCGGCCCGTTTCACCGCCGCGGTCGGCGCCTGTCCCGCGGTCGCCACTGCGCCCGGCAGCGTCCATGTCGTGCTTGCCCCGTTGAGTTATGCGGTCTGCCATGTCGCACGTTGAAAAACTAATCGCCGCCGCGCCCGAAGCCGCCCCTGCCCCATGGTGGAAGGGCGCCGCCATCTATCAAATCTACCCGCGCAGCTTTGCCGACAGCAATGGCGACGGCATCGGTGACTTGCCCGGCATTACCGCGCACCTGGATCATGTCGCCAACCTCGGCGTCGATGCGGTGTGGGTATCGCCGTTCTACACCTCGCCCCAGCGCGACTTTGGCTATGACGTCGCCGACTATCGCGGGATCGACCCGATCTTCGGCACGCTCGACGATTTCGACGCGATGGTGGCGCGGGCCCACCAACTGGGTCTCAAGCTGATCATCGACCAGGTCTATTCGCACACGTCGGACCAGCATGACTGGTTTGCCAAAAGCCGTGCCGACCGGACGAACGACAAGGCCGACTGGTATGTCTGGGCCGATGCCAAGCCCGACGGTTCCCCGCCCAGCAACTGGCAGTCGGTGTTCGGCGGGCCAAGCTGGACGTGGGACGCCCGCCGCGGCCAATATTATCTCCACAATTTTCTCAGTGCACAGCCCGATCTCAACGTTCACCATCCCGCCGTGCAGGACGCGCTGATCGCCGTCGCGCGTTTCTGGCTCGAACGCGGGGTCGACGGCTTCCGCATCGATGCGCTCAACTTCGCGATGCACGACCCCGCCCTGCGCGACAATCCGCCGCTCCCGCCCGGCGGCAAGCGTACCCGCCCGTTCGATTTCCAGCAGCACCTCTACAACCAGTCGCATGGCGACATCACCGCCTTCATCGAGCGATTGCGCGGCGAGCTCGACCATTTCCCCGGCACCTTTGCGCTGGCCGAAGTCGGCGGCGAGCAGGCGCTGGCTGAAATGCACGCGTTCACCCGCGGCGCGAACCGCCTCGACAGCGCTTATGGCTTCGACTTCCTTTATGCTGACCGGCTGACCCCTGCGCTGGTGGCAAGCGCAGCCGACGCCTGGCCGGATACACCCGGCACCGGCTGGCCAAGCTGGGCGTTTGAAAATCACGACGCCCCGCGCGCCGTGTCGCGCTGGTCCAAGCCTGAACATCGCGACGCCTTCACCCGGATGAAGCTCCTCCTCCTCGCGGCCTTGCGCGGATCGATCATCCTCTATCAGGGCGAGGAACTTGGCCTGACCCAGGTCGATGTGCCGTTCGGGCAGCTGCAAGACCCTGAGGCGATCGCCAACTGGCCGCTTACCCTCAGCCGCGACGGCGTGCGCACGCCGATGCCATGGCACGGTGGCGCGCCCAATCTGGGCTTCGGCAAGGGAGAGCCGTGGCTTCCCCTCGGCCCCGATCATGGTGCACTGGCGGTCGACCGGCAGGACCGCGATCCCGGCTCCATCCTGGCGGCGACTCGCACTGCGCTCGCCCTTCGCCGGGACCGTGCCGCCCTTCGACTGGGTGCGATCAAGCTGATCGAGGCTGGCGAGCAGCTGCTTATCTTCGAACGACGCTACGGCGGCGAGCGCCTTCGCTGCAGTTTCAACCTTTCGCCGAACCGCGTGATATGGTCATCCGCTGGCCGTGCGATTGCCGCTGTCGGAGAGGTCGCCGAGACGTCACTGGGCGGCTATGCTGCCATCATCGAGGAATTGTCATGCGTATAATCGCCTTGCTGATCATGCTGAGCGCGTTCGTGGGCGCACCCTTGGAGGCCCAGGTGACGCCGACCCCAGTTGCCACAAGCGCCGAGGCCACATCGCCCTCGGGCCAGCTTGCGATCACCATCGCCACCAATGGCGAAGGCCGCGTCAATTATCACGTCACTCGCGCCGGCAAGCCGCTGATCACCGACTCGCAACTCGGCTTCCTGTTCACCGACGCGCCGCAGATGCTCCGCAATTTCCGACTGGTCGCCACCGACCGCCGCTCCGTCGATGAAGCGTGGGAGCAGCCGTTTGGCGAATGGCGTCACATGCGCAACCATTACAATGAAGTCGCCGCGACGTTCGAGGAAGGAAGCAAATACCATCGCCGAATGCGGGTCGTCGCGCGGCTGTTCGATGACGCTGTCGCCTTCCGCATCGAATTTCCCGACCAGCCCAATCTCAAGACCGCGAACATTGCCGAGGAACTGACCCAGTTCCACATCGTCGACGATCGCGCCGCGACCGGCGAGGCTTGGTGGGACACGGCGTTTGAAAGCAATCGCGAGGAATATCTCTATAACCGCACGAAGATCAGCGAGATCGGTACCGCCCAGACCCCGCTGACCGTTCGCCTGGCCGACGGCACCCACATCGCCTTCCACGAAGCCGCGCTGGTCGATTATTCGGGAATGAACATTGCCAAGGTCGGGGGCGGCTTGCTGAAAGCGGTGCTGACCCCCGGAGCGACCGGCCCGAAGGTCACGCGCAACACCCCATTCGAAACTCCGTGGCGGGTGATGCTGATCACCTCGGATGCGCCCTCGCTCTACATGGCCAATGCCGAGATACTGAACCTCAACGAGCCCAATAAGCAGGGCGACGTGTCATGGGTCAAACCCCGCAAATATATGGGTATCTGGTGGGGGATGCACCTCGATACGCAAAGCTGGTCGTCGGGTCCCAAGCATGGTGCGACCACCGCTTACGCAAAGAAAATGATCGACTTCGCCGCCGCCAACGGCTTCACCGGGCTGCTGGTCGAAGGCTGGAATCTCGGCTGGGACGGCGACTGGTTCGCGACCGGCGACACCTTCAGCTTCACCGAACATTATCCAGACTTCGATCTGCCCGGCGTGGTTGCCTACGGCCTGAAGAAGGGTGTCCATTTCATCGGGCATAACGAGACCAGCGCCAACATCGCCTGGTACGAGCCGCGCATGGGTGCCGGTTTCGACATGTTCCAGAAGCTTGGCGTCGACGCGATCAAGACCGGCTATGTTGCCGACGCCGGCGGAGTCCAGGCGGTTGGTCCCGACGGCAAGCCGCGCTTCGAATGGCATGAGGGCCAGGTGATGGTCGTCCATCACCTGAAGGTCGTGACCGAAGCCGCCAAGCGCCACATCGCCATCGACGCGCACGAGCCGGTCAAGGACACCGGGCTTCGCCGCACCTATCCCAGCTGGGTCAGCCGCGAGGGCCAGCGGGGCATGGAATATAACGCCTGGGGTGTCCCCAAGAACCCGCCCGAGCATGAGGCCAACCTCGTGTTCACGCGGATGCTGTCGGGGCCGATGGACTTCACCCCGGGCGTGCTCAGCCTGATGGGGCGCGGCAATACGCCGATCCTGTCGACCATGGCCAAGCAGCTGGCGCTTTACATCGTCATTTACTCGCCGATTCAGATGGCCGCCGACCTACCCGAAAACTACGCCGCCAACCCTGGGCCGTTCCAGTTCATCAAGGATGTCGCGGTCGACTGGGACGACACCCGCGTTCTGGCGGGCGAGGTCGGCGACCTTGCCGTCATCGCGCGCAAGACCCGTGGCAAGAACGAATGGTTCGTCGGCGCCGTCGGTGACGAGCAGGAGCGCCACTTCGACGTGCCGCTGTCCTTCCTCGGCAAGGGCCGCTGGCGCGCCGAAATCTATCGCGACGGCGACACTGCCGACTATCGCACCAACCCGCGATCGATCGTGATCGAACAGCGCAAGGTCAGCAGCGCCGACCGGCTCGCGCTGCGACTGGCCCCGGGCGGCGGGGCAGCGGTGCGGTTCGTCTCGCTGGGCCGCTGAGCCGGACCGAGTGAAGCGCCCCGACCGCATCCTGATCCTCGGCGGCGGCACCGCCGGGTGGATGGCGGCGTGCCTGTTCCAGCACCACTGGGGGGCGAGCGGGACCACGGTTACGCTGATCGAATCGGCCGAAATCGGCATCATCGGGGTCGGCGAAGGGTCGACTCCGCAGCTGAAAGCCTTCTTCGACACGCTGGGAATCACCGAAAGCGAGTGGATGCCGCGCTGCAATGCCACGTACAAGACCGGAATCAGGTTCGAAAACTGGTCCGACCGGGCGGGTTTCAAATCCTATTTCCACCCCTTCCCGACCGACCTCGACCGTCACACCAGCCGCGACTTCTTCTTCAACTGCTACGCCCGCCGCAACGGTCATGACGTGGTCGCCACCCCTGACCGTTTCACCGTGTCCGAGCGTCTCGCCTTCGACCGCCGCGCGCCGCTCGCACCGCCCAATTTTCCGTTCGATATCAGCTACGGATATCATTTCGACGCTCACCTCGTTGGTGCCTTTCTGCGCGACGTCGCGACCGCCCGCGGCGTGACCCATATCGACGCCCGCATCGCCGACGTCACCCTGACCGGGGACGGCCAGGTTGCCGCGCTGATCGACCTCGACGGCCGCCGGTTTGACGCCGACCTATTCGTCGACGCCAGCGGCTTTCGCGCAGTCATCATCGAAGGCGCGCTGGGTGAGAAGCACCTCTCGTTCGGCTCCAACCTGTTCAACGACAGCGCGGTCGTCACTCCGACCCCGCTGCCCGACGAAGGCCCCGGCGTCTGCACCCGCGCAACCGCGCTGTCGGCCGGCTGGGCCTGGCACATCCCACTGACCAATCGCGCCGGCAACGGCTATGTCTATTCGTCGCGTTACCTTGACGCCGGAGCGGCGGCGGATGAGCTTCGCGCGCACCTCGGGCTCGATCCCGAAGCCGAGGTTAGGCACCTCAAGATGCGGGTCGGGCGGGTCGAACGGAGCTGGATTGCGAACTGCCTTGCAATCGGGCTCGCGCAGGGTTTCATCGAGCCGCTCGAGGCCACGGCGATACATGTCGTCCTGACCACGGTCGAGCGCTTCATTCGCACCATCGCCAGCGAGGACGACGGGCAGGCCGCACGGGACGATTTCAACGCCGCAATCGCGCGCCGCTACGAAGGCATTCGCGACTATCTTGTCTGTCACTACCGCGCCGCGCGCCGATCGGACTCGCTCTACTGGCGAGAGGCCACTTCACATGACGAGATGTCGGACAGCCTGAAAGCTATCTTCACCGCCTGGTTCACCGGTGCCAACCTTGAGGAGGAATTGGCGCGGCAGGGGATTGAAGATATTTATCCCGCAATGAGCTGGCACTGCCTTCTGGCCGGCTACGGCAACTTCCCCGATCGACTAATCCCCGCGGCTGGCGTCGCAGCACATGTCGACATGGCACGGATCGACAAGTTCATCGAAGGCTGCGCAATGAATTTCCCGTCGCATCACTCTGCGCTAGAGCGCAGCGTAGCGACGGCATGAAGGATCAAAATGAGCGACACGGCTTCCACCCTCATCCTGTTTGGCGCAACCGGCGACCTTGCTGCGCGGATGCTTCTGCCGTCGCTCTACGGGCTCAACTGTGACGGACTGCTTCCGGCGGACCTGCGGATTATCGGCACGGCGCGAACCGCTCAGGAAGATGCGGCCTTTCGCGCCCACGCCCATGATGCGGTGCGTGATCATGTCCCCGAGACGATCTTCGATGAAGCTAGGGTGGCGACTTTCCTGGAGCGAATTCATTACGTCACGCTCGATGCGACCGACACGGCGGGCTTCCATCGGCTGGCGCATGTCGTCGGCGATACATCGGGCGGGGTCGCGATTTTCCTCTCGACCGCGCCGTCGCTGTTTAAGGCAACGATCGACGGATTGGCGGCAGCAGGCCTCACCGGCCCCGAGGTCCGGCTGGCACTGGAGAAGCCGCTCGGATCGGATCTCGCCTCCAGCCGCGCGATCAACGATGCCGTGGCGGGGGCGTTCAGCGAGGCGCAGACATTCCGCATCGATCATTATCTGGGCAAGGAAACCGTCCAGAACCTGCTCGCACTGCGGTTCGCCAATGTGATGTTCGAGCCGCTGTGGACCAACGCCACGGTCGACCATGTGCAGATTACGGTTTCCGAAACGATCGGCCTCGAAGGGCGCGGCGATTATTATGACGGGGCCGGCGCGCTTCGCGACATGGTTCAGAATCACATGCTGCAACTGCTCGCGCTGGTCGCGATGGAGCCCCCGGCAAGCTTTGACGCCACCGCTGTGCGCGATGAGAAGGTCAAGGTGCTCCGCTCGCTTCGTCCGGTGACCGCCGCCGACGCCGCGCAGCGCGTGGTCATTGGCCAATATGGCGCGGGCGCGGTCGGCAGCATCCCGGTTCCGGCCTATGCCGATGAGCTTGGCAAGCCATCGACCACCGAGACTTTCGTCGCCCTGCAGGCATTCGTCGATAATTGGCGCTGGGCCGGCGTTCCCTTCTACCTGCGCACGGGCAAGCGCTTGCCCGACCGGCGGACCGAGATTGTCATCCAGTTCAAATGCGTTCCCCATTCGATGTTCCACACGCGCGGCGCAACGACCAGTCCCAACCGACTGACCATCGCCATTCAGCCCGACGAGAATATCGAACTGAGCCTGATGGCCAAGGTACCCGGGCTCGATCGGGGCGGGGTCAAGCTGCGCGAAGTGTCGCTGGCGATCGGCCGCGACGATGCGTTCAGCGACACGCGCCGGCGAATCGCTTACGAACGGCTGCTGCTCGACCTGGTTGAGGGCGAACCGACCCTGTTCGTCCGGCGCGACGAGGTCGAGGCGCAGTGGCAATGGATCGATGGCGTGCGCGCGGCATGGACCGCAGCGGGGATGGTGCCAAAGCCTTATGCCTCGGGCAATTGGGGTCCGTCGGCCGCAATCGCTCTGGCCGAGCGCAACGGAGTGAGCTGGAATGACTGACCCGCGGATCATGGCGGTGACCGAGCGCATCATCGAGCGTTCGCGACCGACACGGCGGCGCTACCTCGACCTGATCGCTCAGGAAGCCGACCATGGACTTCGCCGGCCACGCCTATCGTGCGGAAATTTCGCGCATGGCTTCGCCGCGGCGGAGGGTGACAAGCCCGCGATCAAGGCGATCAGCGGGCCGAACATCGGCATTGTCACCGCCTACAACGACATGCTGTCGGCGCATCAGCCCTATGGCCGCTACCCCGAGCAGATCAAGATTTTCGCGCGCGAAGTCGGTGCCACGGCGCAGGTTGCGGGTGGGGTCCCGGCGATGTGTGACGGCGTCACGCAAGGCCAGGACGGGATGGACCTGTCGCTGTTCAGTCGCGACAATATCGCGATGGGGACGGCCATCGCCCTGTCGCACGGCATGTTCGACGCGATCGCGATGCTGGGGATTTGCGACAAGATCGTGCCCGGCCTGTTGATCGGCGCGCTTCGTTTCGGCCATTTGCCGGCGCTGCTGATTCCGGCAGGGCCGATGCCGACCGGGATTGCCAACAAGGAAAAGCAGCGCGTCCGGCAATTGTTCGCCGAGGGAAAGGTTGGGCGGGACGAATTATTGGCGAGCGAGTCGGCCAGCTATCATTCGCCTGGCACGTGTACTTTCTATGGCACCGCCAATTCCAACCAGATGATGATGGAGTTGATGGGGCTTCATGTCCCCGGGGCGGCGTTCATTCACCCCAACACGCCGCTTCGAACCCAGCTGACACGGCATGCGGTGCACCGGCTGGCTGCGCTGGCGAAGGGATCGCAGCGCCCGCTCGGCCATGTCATCGACGAGCGTTCGATCGTCAACGCGGCGGTCGGGCTGCTTGCGACCGGCGGGTCGACCAATCATCAGATCCACTTGCCGGCAATTGCGCGCGCGGCGGGGATCGTCATCGACTGGGAAGATTTCGACACGCTGTCCGGCGCGGTGCCGCTGATCGCGCGAGTCTATCCCAATGGCTCGGGAGACGTGAATGGCTTCCACGAGGCGGGCGGAATTGCGTTCGTGACCAACGAATTGCTCGGCGCCGGGCTCCTTCATGGCGATGTGCTAACCGCAGGCGGCGACAGCCTGGCCGAGCATGGCGCGACGCCGATGCTGGAGGGGGAGGTACTTAGCTGGAAATCTATCACGACAAGTGGGGATGACACGATGCTTCGGCCGGTCGCGGCGCCGTTCATGGTCGATGGCGGGATGCGCCTCCTCAATGGCAATCTGGGACGGGCAGTGATCAAGACCAGTGCGGTCGATCCGTCGCGCTGGACGATCGAAGCCGAGGCGCGGGTTTTCTCCGACCAGCAGTCGGTGCTCGCGGCATTCCAGGCGGGCGAGCTAGAGCGCGATGTCATCGTCGTCGTCCGCTTCCAGGGCCCGCGCGCCAATGGCATGCCCGAATTGCATAAGCTGACTCCCGCGCTGGGCGTGCTCCAGGACCGCGGTTTCCGGGTCGCACTGCTAACTGACGGGCGCATGTCGGGCGCCAGCGGCAAGGTGCCCGCCGCAATCCATTGTTCTCCCGAAGCGCTCGGCGGCGGCCCGCTTGCCCGGTTGCGCGACGGCGACCGGGTGCGGATGAGCGCCGACGACGGGGTGATCGAAGTCATCGGCGTTGACTTGGCCACGCGCGAGCCGGTGGCCGCGCCGCCCTATCCGATGGGCACGGGCCGCGAGCTGTTCGCACTGATGCGCACGACCTGCGACACCGCTGAGCGCGGGGCGTCGGCGATGCTTGCGGCGATGGATGTGGAAAGCGCGATTGGCGCCGCGATGGTGCCGGTATGAGCCGGACGATCGCCGTCGCCGATATCGGCGGCACCCACGCCCGCTTCGCGCTGGCCGAGATCGACGGTGGACACGTCGTTCGCTTGCACGAGCCAGTCACGCTCAAGACCGCCGAGCACGCCAGTTTCCAGACCGCGTGGCAGGATTTCGGCGCTCACCTCGACCGCGCCTTGCCGATCGAACTCGGCATGGCCTTCGCCGGCCCGGTCGGAGGCGAACTGCTCAAGCTGACCAATAATCCGTGGGTTATCCGGCCCGCGCTGATGAATGAGAAGCTAGGGGTCGAACGGTACGTTATCGTCAATGATTTTGGAGCCGTGGCGCATGCCGTGGCGGCGCTTGGCGATGATGGGTTCGACCATTTGTTCGGGCCCGACGAGCCGCTGCCGAGTGAAGGCATTACAACCATCGTCGGCCCCGGTACCGGGCTCGGCGTCGCCGCGCTGCTCCGCCGTGAGGGGCGTGCCGACGTGATCGAAACCGAGGGCGGCCACGTCGATTTCGCCCCGCTCGACGGGTTGGAGGACAAGATCCTTGCGCATCTCCGCCAGAATTTCCGTCGCGTGTCGGTCGAGCGGTTGGCGTGCGGCAGCGGCCTGTCCAATATCCATGCGGCGCTCGCCGCGGTCGAAGGCCAGCCGCTGATCCAGCGGGATAACAAGGAATTATGGTCGGCCGCGCTCGACGGCAGCGACAGCCTCGCCGCCGCCGCGCTCGATCGATTCTGCTTAATCCTAGGCGCGGTCGCGGGCGATCTCGCGCTGGCCCACGGATCCAATGCAGTCGTCATCGCCGGCGGGCTCGGCCTTCGCCTTCGTGAACATCTGCCCAAATCGGGCTTTGAAACCCGGTTCGTCGCCAAGGGTCGCTTCGAGCGGCGAATGGAGGCCATGCCGGTCAAGCTGATCACTCACCCGCAACCCGGCCTGCTTGGCGCCGCGGCTGCCTTTGCCAAGGCGAACCCATGACGATCGACGATCTGATGAACATGGCTCCGGTGATCCCGGTGCTGGTGCTTGGCGACGAGCTTGACCCCGCCGCGCTGGCCGAGACGCTGGTCGCGGCCGGGCTGCCGGTGATCGAGGTCACGCTTCGCACGCCGTGGGCGCTCGACGCGCTGCACACGATGGCCGGCGTCACCGGCGCGATCGTCGGGGCGGGGACGGTTCGCGATCCCCGGATGCTCGATGATGCGTTGAAAGCCGGCGCCGAATTCATCGTCTCGCCGGGGCTGACCGAGCCGCTCGGCAAGGCCGCCATCGCCAGCGGCGTGCCCTTCCTGCCGGGGACAGCGACTGCGGCCGACATCATGCGCGGGCTCGACATGGGACTAACCCGGTTTAAATTCTTTCCGGCCGAAGCGGCGGGCGGTCGTCCGGCGTTGAGCGCGTTGGCGGGACCATTTCCCGAGCTGCGATTCTGTCCAACCGGCGGCATCCGGCTCGAAACCGCGGCCGATTGGCTGACCATGGAAGCGGTGACCTGTGTCGGCGGAAGCTGGATCGCCGGACCAAGAGATCACGACCTCGCGGCAATCGGCACCCGCGCACGAGCTGCGGCGGCACTCGCGTATTGAGGCGAACAGCCCCGGGTCGGGACCAGTACCCAACCCGGGGCTGAACACGCTCTACTAGAACCGATAATTGGCGGTCATGGCCAACGAGTGGTTCGAGAAGCGGTCGTCCGAACGGCGGAACTGGGTGCCGTTGGCATTGGTTAGGATGAACGCGTTGGTGGCTCCGGCCGTCCCGCGCGTGACGTTCACGCGGAAGTCCTTGTCCTTGACGCGAGTGTAAAGATATTGCGCGCCGATCGCGATATGGCCAAGCCGCTTTTCGACTCCGCCGCCGACGCGATAGCCCCAGCTGCTGTTGCTGGCGTCTTGCACGGCGAAGGCGTTGACGGTGTTGGAGGTCGCAAAGCTCGACCGCACCTTGGTCCGAACTACTCCCGCGGTCAGGTAGGGCAGGACACCGCCGGCATTATAGCCGATCCGAGCGCGGGCGCCGAACGTGCCCTTCATCTTCCGGGTTAGCGTGTAGCTGGCGGGCGTGGTCGAGAAAGCGGTGACATTATCCTCGATATCGGCCCGGCCATATTCGACCAGCCCGCCAATGACGACGCCGCCAAGGTCGAGGTCATAGCCGGCGTTGACTGCATAATCGATACCGCCCTTGTCCTTGCGGCACAGCGCGACGGCCATGTTGCTGTTGGGGCGACCGGGGCAGAAACCCGGAGAAAAGGCGTTGGCCCCGGCGGCGGTGGTAACAGTATCGCCGAACTGGCCGTCAAGATTCTTGTCGAACAGGACCGTCGAACTGTTGCGATCATGGTCGACAGCGAAGCCGATGCGGCCGCCGACGTAAGCGCCCGTATAGCTTGGCGTTACAGTCTGGGAGACGGCGGGCGTGGCGACGAACGCGGCGCCGGTCAGCGCAAGCAACAGGAATTTCATGGTTTTACCCCAGTTTTGGACTCACGGGAGGTGAGGGCCGTTCGCGAGCTACGAACCGGGGAACGCCTCGGACGCATCGATTAAATCGCACGGCTTGCAAGGACCTAGCGCGCTTCCCACCTTTCACCAGCATTTGCGGGAGTATGAGTTGGAAAGCTGGCACGGCACGACGATCCTCGGGGTCAAGACGGGTGGGCGCACGGTGATCGCCGGCGATGGCCAGGTGTCGATGGGCAATACGGTGATGAAGCCCAACGCCAAGAAGGTCCGCCGACTGGGCAAGGACGGGACCGTCATCGGCGGGTTCGCCGGAGCGACGGCGGACGCGTTCACCCTGTTCGAACGGCTCGAGAAGAAGCTGGAGGCCGCGAATGGCCAGTTGCTGCGCGCGGCGGTAGAGCTTGCCAAGGATTGGCGGACCGACAAATATCTCCGCAATCTTGAGGCGATGATGATCGTCGCCGACGCCGACGTGATGCTGATCCTGACCGGTAACGGCGATGTTCTCGAACCAGAAGGCGGGATCGCCGCGATCGGGTCGGGCGGGAACTATGCGCTTGCGGCCGCCAAGGCACTGGTCGACTATGAAAGCGACCCCGAGAAGCTTGCTCGGCGTGCGATGGCGATCGCGGCCGAAGTGTGTGTCTTCACCAACGACCGGCTGACGCTTGAAAGCGTTGGCGAAAGCGTCGGCGCATGAACGACGCCCTGACCCCCAAGGCAATCGTAAAGGCGCTCGACGAGCATATCGTCGGGCAGCATGACGCCAAGCGCGCGGTCGCGGTGGCGCTTCGCAATCGTTGGCGGCGCCAGCGGCTGTCACCCGAATTGCGCGAGGAAGTCACGCCTAAGAACATCCTGATGATCGGGCCGACCGGCTGCGGCAAGACCGAGATTGCGCGGCGGCTGGCGAAGCTCGCCGATGCGCCGTTCGTCAAGGTCGAGGCGACCAAATTCACCGAAGTCGGCTATGTCGGCCGCGACGTCGAGCAGATTGCGCGCGACCTGGTCGAGGAGGCCGTGCGGCTGGAACGCGAGCGCCGGCGCGACAAGGTACGGACGGCAGCCGAGGAGAGCGCGATGGAGCGATTGCTCGACGCGCTGACCGGCAAGGGCTCGTCCGAAGCGACCCGCGCCGCCTTCCGCCAGCGCTTTGCCGAGGGCAGCCTGGCGTCAAGCGAGGTCGAGATCGAAGTCTCCGAAGCGCCGCAGATGCCGTTCGACATGCCCGGCGGCCAGATGATCAATCTCTCGGAAATGATGAGCAAGGCGATGGGCTCGGCGCCCAAGAAGCGCCGCAAGCTCAAGGTCGCCGATGCCTTTGCCAAACTGTTGGAGGAAGAGGCAGACAAGCGGGTCGACCCCGACGACCTCAACCGCGCTGCGCTGGCCGATGCCGAGGCCAATGGCATCGTTTTCCTCGACGAGATCGACAAGATTGCCGTGTCCGACGTGCGCGGCGGGTCGGTGTCACGCGAGGGCGTCCAGCGCGATCTGCTGCCGCTGATCGAGGGCACGACCGTCGCGACCAAATATGGACCGATCAAGACCGACCATATCCTGTTTATCGCCTCGGGCGCCTTCCATGTGGCCAAGCCGTCGGACCTGCTGCCCGAGCTTCAGGGGCGATTGCCGATCCGGGTCGAGCTGAAGGCGCTGACCGAGGAGGACTTCGTCCGCATCCTGTCTTCGACCCGCGCCAGCCTGACCGAGCAATATGTCGCACTTTTGGCGACTGAAGGGGTGGGGGTCAGCTTCACCGATGACGGTATCGCCGCCGTTGCCAAGGTCGCAGCTGAGGTTAACTCAAGCCTCGAGAACATCGGCGCCCGGCGGCTCCAGACGGTGATGGAGAAATTGCTCGAAGAGATCAGCTTCGAGGCCGAGGATCGCTCGGGCGAAACGCTCAGCGTGGACGGCGCTTTCGTCGAGAAACAACTGGCCGGGATTGCGCGCGACACGGACTTGTCGCGCTACGTTCTTTGAGCCTTGCGGTAACGCCACTCGATCCCTTGGGGGAAAGGGCTCCACAGGCTGGTCCGGACCCCGGCGATGCGGAGGCGATCGGTGGTCCACACGTTGCAGGTGTTGATTGCATTGGCCCGGCCGACGCCTTGGTAGAAAGCGTCATTGGCGCCGTAGCCCGGGTGGTCGATCCGCTGGACGCGACCCTTGGCGTCGAGCTTGAAGCCAGCGCGAATGGCGCTCCACAGGCGGCGATATTCCTCGGGGCGAAGGCGGATGGCGCGGGCATGCCAGGCAGGGTCGGCGACCCATTCGACGTGCATCACCCGCTCGCCGCCGGCCGCCGCGGCCCACAATGTACCGGGGCGGACATCGCGCCAGCGGGGGGTCTCGAGATAGACTTTGCGCTCGCCCATGCCGAACGCCAGCCACTGGGCGGCGGGGTCCGGGCGGGCCATGTCGGCGCGGCTAATGACGGGTCGCCAGTCGAGCCCCTGTGCCGCGACGGGGAGGATCAGGTCGGTGTGGATCCCGTTCGAGATGAGGTAGACCGTCTGCCCTTGGGCGGGCTCGGTCCATTCGCGGTTGACGGGGACCAAGGAGAGACCGACGGACACGGTCAAGTAGAGCGCCGGAATCGCGACCAGCAAAACCACAAGGCGCCAAAAAATCGTTTTAATTGAATAGGTTGAGCGATGGCGGGTGCGGCGGCGGCGGGGCATTCGAGCATGTGTACACGCTGGTGAAAAAGACGCTACAATCATGTCATGTTCCGCATCGTTTCGCTCCCTTTTTCAGACCTTGCCGACCGGCGGATACTGGCCATCCTGGTCCAAGCGCTGCTGCTGACCGCGCTGCTGTTCGTGGTGATGGGACTGGTCGCCGGATGGATGCTGGCGGGGAGCGATCCGTGCGACCTTGCGGGGTATGACAGCTGTCCGATCGGCGCGGGGACGGGCGGCGTCGGGGCGGTCTTGCTGACGCTGGCGGCGGCGTGGTTCCTGTTCCCCGGGGTCGCGGTGGGCGTGCTGATGGGGTTCGCCGACCGGATCGCGGCGGCGGTCGAGGAGCGGCATTATCCGGCGGCGGCAGCGGTTGCGCGGCCGATCGGGATCGGACGAGGGGCGCTGATGGGGCTGAAATCAGCGGCCCGCGTGCTGCTGTTCAACTTGATCGCGCTGCCGTTCTACCTGATGCTGCTGGTCACCGGGATCGGGCCGCTGGTGCTGTTCGTGATCGTCAACGGGCTGGCGTTCGGACGTGATCTTGCGGAACTTGCCGCCGCGCGCCACGGGACCCGCGATTCGCGCCGGGCGTGGCTGAAGTCGACCCGCGGCGAGCAGGGACTGTGCGGGACGCTGGTCAGCGTGCTGTTCCTGATCCCGTTCGTGAACCTGATCGCGCCGATATTGGGCGCGGCGATGGCGATCCATTTGTACAATCGGCGTGGCGGGCCGGTTTAGGGCACTGCCGCAGGGCCTGGACCTGCTTCGGCAAATGTTGGTCGGGGCGACAGGATTCGAACCTGCGACCCCCACACCCCCAGTGTGATGCGCTACCAGGCTGCGCTACGCCCCGACCGAGCCTGCCCCAAAGTGGGAACAAGCGAGGCGCGCTCTAGTCGCCGGGCTTCCGCATGGCAAGGCGTTTGGGCACGGTGTCGGGGCGCCTAGGCTGTCCTGCCGCTTGCCTGCCTTGCCGGGTCCGTGATAGGCGCGCGGCTTCCTTTGGCGATGCAGCCGTCTCGGCCCCGCCCGACGATTAGAAAGTCCAGACCCACCCCATGAGCATCGCCCCCCTCCTTGCCGTAGCGCAGGTTTCGACCGCCGCAGCACCCGCCGCGGGCGCCGGCGGCGCCGATTTCATCATGCAGATGGCGCCGCTGCTGCTGGTGTTCGTAATCTTCTATGTGCTGATGATCCGGCCGCAACAGGCGCGGGCCAAGAAGCATGCGGCCACGCTGGCGGCGGTCAAGAAGAATGATGAAGTGATCACGGGTGGCGGTTTGCGCGGCCGGGTGACCAAGGTCATGGACGACGACGTCGAGGTCGAGATCGCGCCCAATGTTCGAGTCCGGGCGGTCAAGTCGACCCTCAACGGTGTTGTCACGCGCGATTCGAACCCGGCCAACGACTGATGTTGGATTTCCCGCGTTGGAAGGTCATCGCGATCACGCTGATGATCTTGCTGGGGATCGGGCTGGCGGTGCCAAGCTTCTTCCCCAAGGATCAGGTTGCGCATTGGATGAAGGGGGTGCCGCATAGCCGCATCAACCTGGGGCTTGACCTTGCCGGCGGCTCGCACTTGTTGCTCGAGGCCGATTCAAACGACGCCGCCAAGCAGCGCGTCGCGGCGATGGAAGACAATGTCTCGTCCGAGCTTCGCCGCGGCGATGCGCCGATCGACATTGGCGACATTTCAACGGCCAATGGCGTGCTGTCATTCATGGTCCGCAACCCGGCGCAGGTCGATGCCGCGGTCGAGAAGCTGCGCCAGCTGACCAAGCCCGTCGGCATGACCGGCGCGCGCGACTGGGACGTCACGGTGATGGACCAGAGCCGCATCGTGCTGACCCCGACCGCTGACGGACAGGTCCGCGCGCTAAAGGATGCGATGACCGTCGCACGCGACGTCGTTCGTCGCCGCATCGACCCGCAAGGGACGAAGGAAATCACCGTCGTCACCCAGGGCAATAACCGCATCCTGGTGCAGGTCCCCGGGGTCGAGGATCCGGCCGCGCTGAAAGCGCTGATCGGCCAGACCGCGCGGCTGGAATTCAAGCTGGTCGACCAGACTGCCAATCCGGCCGAAGTCGCGGCGGGCCGCGCGCCGGCGGGAAGCCAGGTGCTGCCGCTGGTCGACGGGGGCGGCGCGATCGCCGTTCAGCGCCGAGTGATGGTGTCGGGGGACCAGCTGACCGGGGCCAAGCAGAGCTTTGACCAGGACGGCCGTCCCGAAATCGTGATCACTTTCAATTCGACCGGGGCGCGGCGCTTTGGCCGGGTCACCCAGGAAAATGTCGGTAAGCCGTTCGCGATCATTCTCGACAACAAGGTATTGTCGGCGCCGACCATCCAGACCGCCATCCTGGGCGGGACGGCGTCGATCACCGGAAGCTATACCGTCGAAAGCGCCAACGCGCTCGCGGTGAGCCTGGCCTCGGGCAAGCTGCCGGTGAAATTGAACGTGATCGAGGAGCGCACGATCAGCGCCGAGCTGGGCAAGGATTCGATCCACAAAGGTGCCCTTGCGGCGGGAGCGGCGATCATCGCGGTGATGATCTTCATGCTCGTGACCTATGGGCGGTTCGGCATTTACGCCAATATCGCGCTGATCGTGAACGCGTTCCTGGTGCTGGGCATCATGGCGCTGTTCAATGCAACGCTGACCTTGCCCGGGATCGCCGGCTTCGTTCTGACAATCGGCGCGGCGGTCGATGCCAACGTGCTGATCAACGAGCGAATCCGCGAGGAAATCAGGCGCGGGCGCAAGATCCTTGATGCGGTCGAAACCGGCTATCGCGAGGCATTCCGGGCGATTTTCGACGCCAACATCACCCACGCCATTTCGGCCGCGCTGATGTTCTACTTCGGCTCGGGGCCGATCCGCGGCTTTGCCGTGGTGCTTGGTGTCGGCATCATCACCTCGGTGTTCACCGCAGTCTATTTCACGCGCATGCTGGTGGTGCTGTGGTTGCGCCGCGCCCGCCCGCGCACGTTGCATATTTGAGGCCCGGCACATGAAGCTGCTCAAACTCGTCCCCGACCATACCAACCTCGACTTCATGCGCTGGCGCAACCTGGCGATCGTGCTGTCGACGATCGCGACCATCCTGGCGTTCGGCTTCACCGCCTATCGCGGGCTCAACCTGGGCGTCGATTTCGCCGGCGGGCAGATGGTTCGCGTGACCTTCCCCAAGGCGATCGACATCGAGGATCTGCGCGGCAAGATGGACTCGCTTGCAGTCGGCGAAGCGACGATCACCGAATTCGGGAATGACCGCACCTACCAGATCCGCCTGCCCAAGCCGGCGGGTCCCGATTCAATGTCGAACGAGGTCGTGACCAAGGTCCAGGCGTTCATCCCCAAAGCCTATCCGGGGGCGTCGGTTGGCGCTGGCGAATCGGTCTCGGGCAAGGTCTCGGAGGAGCTTGCCGCCGACGGGGCAAAGGCGATTCTGTTCGCGATGCTGGGGATTGCGGTCTACATCTGGTTCCGCTTCGAATGGCAGTTCGGGGTGGGCGCGCTGGTGACGCTGGCGCATGATTTCGCGATGACGCTGGGGTTTTTCGCGTGGACGCGGTTGCAGGTCGATCTCAACGTCGTCGCGGCATTCCTGACGATCATCGGCTATTCGCTCAACGATACCGTCGTCATCTATGACCGGATCCGCGAGAACCTCCGCAAATATCGCAAGATGTCGATTTTGCCGCTGCTCAACCTGTCGCTCAACGAAACGCTGGCGCGGACCGTGGTGACCTCGCTGACGGTGCTGATCGCGCTGGCGCTGCTGATGCTGATCGGGCCGCAGGTGATCTTCGGCCTGTCGATCGCGATTTTCCTGGGCGTGCTGATCGGGACTTATTCGTCGATCTATATTTCGGCGCCGATCCTGGTGTGGCTGGGGGTCAAGCCCGACAGTTTCCTGCGCACCGAGGGCGAGGCCGAGGCGCAAAGGGTTTGAGGTTCATCTGGGGTCAAGGCGGGGCCAGCAACGAATGGCACACGCGGCTTGGCCTATTCGCCGGCCCCCGCTAAGGAAGCTTCCATGGTCAAACTGAACCGCTCAGCACTGCTGATTGCCGCCGCCGCCGTCTTCGTCGTTCCGTTGGGCGCGTGCGCCGGAAAGAAGGCCAAGGGTGACACCGCCTACGTCGCGCGAGACGTCAACACGCTCTATTCGCTGGCGAAGAAAAGCGCGGACCAGGGCAATTATGCCGACGCCGCCAAGCTGTTCGACGAGGTCGAGCGCCAGCACCCCTATTCGGTGTGGGCCCGCCGGGCGCAGATGATGAGCGCGTTCAGCTACTATATGGCGCAGCAGTATAGCGATTCGATCTCTTCGTCGCAGCGCTTCCTGACAATCCACCCGGGCAACAGCGACGCGCCCTATGCCAACTATCTGATCGCGATGAGCTATTATCAGCAGATCGCCGACGTCACCCGCGACCAGAAGATTACCCAGCAGGCATCGGACGCGTTTGGCGAGCTGATCCGCCGCTATCCGGCGAGCCGCTATGCGACCGACGCGCGGCTGAAGCTCGACCTGATCAACGATCATCTTGCGGGCAAGGAGATGGAGGTTGGTCGTTATTATGAGCGATCGAGCAACTGGCTTGCCGCCTCGCTCCGCTTCCGCACCGTCATCGACAAATATCAGACCACCAGCCACACGCCCGAAGCGCTCGAGCGGTTGGTCGAATGCTATCTCGCGCTCGGCGTGCCCGAGGAAGCGCGCAAAGCCGGCGCGGTGCTGGGGCGCAACTATCCCGGCACGATCTGGTACAAGCGCAGCTATGAGATGCTTCGGCGCCACCAGCCCAAGGCCTGACCGGCAACGAGCGGCCTAGATGCTCGGCCAGCTCGCCATTTGCGACGTCGTCTTGATCGACCGGCTTGAGCTGATGTTCGAGCCGGGGCTTGGCGTGCTCACGGGGGAGACCGGGGCGGGGAAATCGATCCTGCTGGACTCGCTCGGGCTGGCGCTGGGCGCGCGGTCGGACAGCGGGCTGGTGCGCGCCGGGCAGGATGTGGCGAGCGTGTCGGCCGAGCTGATGCTTCCCGCCGGTCACCCTGTGCTGGCTTTGCTCGACGAACAGGGGATCACGCTGGACCCTGGCGAAGCACTGGTGCTTCGCCGGACGGTTCGCGCCGATGGTGGCAGCCGGGCGTTTGCCGGTGGGGTGGGCGTGTCGGCGGCGACGCTTCGCGATATCGGCGCGCTGAGCATCGAGATTCACGGCCAGCATGACGACCGCGGCTTGCTCAATCCACGCGGGCATCGCGCGCTGCTTGATACGTTCGGGAAGATGTCGACCGCAGGCGTGGCCGCAGCGTGGGGCGAGGTCAGTGACGCCGAGCGGCAGCTCGACGAGGCGCGGCGCGGAATCGAGGACGCCCGGCGCGACCGCGATTATCTGAGCTTCGCGGCCGAAGAAATTGGCGTGTTGGCGCCCCAGCCGGGCGAAGAGACCGAGCTCAGCGAGCAGCGCGCGACGATGCAAGCCGGGGCGCGGGCGGGCGAGTCGCTGACCGGGATCGATACGCTGCTCGGCGGATCGGACGGCGCGCTGGCCCAGCTTCGCGGCGCGGCGCGCAAGATCGAGCGCGGCGCGGCGGATCATCCGCTGCTTGCCGAAGCGCTGGCCTCGCTCGACCGTGCGGTGATCGAGGCGGCCGAGGCCGAGGACCGGATCGCACGCGCGGCCGACGCGATGGCGTTCGACCCGGCGCGACTGGAAGCGGCCGAGGCGCGATTGTTCGATATCAGGGCAATGGCGCGCAAGCATCGCGTCGAGCCCGATGCACTGGCCGCGCTGGGCGACGAAATGCGGTCGAAGCTGGCGGCGATCGATGCGGGCGAGGGCGAGCTCCAACTGCTCGAGGCGGCGCTCGAGACGGCGCGCACGACCTATCGGGACGCGAGCGATCAGCTTCGCGCCAGTCGCCTCGAAGCGGCGGTGAACCTCGATCTGGCGGTTGCTGGCGAACTCGCCCCGCTCAAGCTCGATGCGGCCCGGTTCAGGACGATCATTGCCGAAACGGAACCAGGCCCGAGCGGAAGCGACCGGGTCGAATTCACCGTCTCGACCAACCCCGGCGCGCCATTCGGGCCGCTTACCCGGATCGCGTCGGGAGGCGAGCTGTCGCGCTTCATCCTGGCGCTCAAGGTGGCCCTGGCCGAGGCGGGCGGGGCGGGGACGATGATTTTCGACGAGGTTGATCGCGGGGTCGGTGGGGCGGTTGCCTCGGCGATCGGCGAACGGCTGGCGCGGCTGGCCGAGCGGTCGCAGTTGCTGGTCGTGACGCACTCTCCGCAGGTTGCGGCGCGCGCGGCGCATCATTATCGGATCGAGAAATCGACCGGGCCTGAAGGCACGCGGACCGCGGTGCGCAAGCTTGACGCCGCCGAGCGGCAGGAAGAAATTGCGCGGATGCTGTCGGGCGCCGCGATCACCGAGGAAGCCCGCGCTCAAGCGGCACGATTGCTGGAGGCCGCATGACTGACGTAACGACCGTCGCGAGCGAGTTCGAGGGTGAGAAGCTCGCCAGCCTGTGGTTGCCGCCGCGCACCGCCAGTGCCCCGGCAGTGCTGATTTTCCCGACGGTGATGGGGGTTTCCGACCTCGAGATCGGCTTTGCCCGCAAGCTCAACGCGCTTGGCTATGGTGCGATGGTCGCCGATCCGTTCGGGGTGTCGACGCGGGGCGGGGACCTCAAGACGATGTTCGGTGAGATGGGCCGATTGAAGGGCGATCGTGCCGCGCTTCGTCGGCGAGTGGTCTCGCTGCTTGATGTGCTCCGCGCTCGCCCGGGGGTCGACGCCAGCCGGATCGCGGTGACGGGCTATTGCTTTGGCGGGCTGTGTGCGCTGGACCTCGCCCGATCGGGGGCGGATGTGCGTGGGGTGGCGAGCTTCCACGGGCTGTTCGAAGCGCCGCCGCTCGATCCCCAGCCAATCAAGGCCAAGGTCGTCGCTTATCATGGCTGGGACGACGCGATGGTCCCGCCCGAAGCGGTCGTCGGGCTGGCCAAGGAGCTGACCGAAGCCGGGGCCGACTGGCAGATCCATGCCTATGGCCATGTCCGCCACGGCTTCACCAACCCCAATGCAAGCCACATGGGCATCGCCGCAGTCGCGTTCGACCAAGCGGCGGCGCGGCGCAGCTGGGCGGCGTTGGAGGATTATCTGGCCGAGCTGTTCGAACCCGGTGCCTGAAGTCGAAAGCCAGATTTCGGAAGCCGAGGCGGCCAACCGGCTGATGCGGCTGGCGAAGGAGATAGCGCGGCACAACCGGCTGTATCACGACCAGGATATGCCGGCGATTTCCGACGGTGAGTATGACGCGCTGGTGCGCGAGAATGCCGAGCTGGAGGAGGCATTTCCCAAGCTGGTGCGGGCCGATTCGCCGTCGAGCACGGTCGGGGCGGTGCCGTCGTCTAGTCTTGCCAAGGTCTTGCATGCCAAGCCGATGCTGAGCCTAGAGAATGCGTTTGCCGAGGAGGAAGTGCGCGACTTTGTCGGGCGGGTGCGGCGGTTCCTTAGCTTGTCCCCTGAGGCCGAGGTCGCACTGACTGCCGAGCCCAAGATCGACGGGTTGTCCTGCTCGCTCCGCTATGAGGATGGCGTTCTCGTCATGGCGGCGACGCGCGGAGACGGGAGCGTCGGCGAGGATGTGACCGCCAATGTCCGGACGATCGCCGACATTCCGCAGACCCTGATCGGGGCGCCGCCACTGATCGAGGTGCGCGGCGAAGTGTTCATGGCGAAAGATGACTTTGCCGCGCTCAACCAGCGGCAGGAGGCGGCGGGGGGAAAGATCTTCGCCAACCCGCGCAACGCCGCGGCGGGGTCGCTTCGGCAAAAGGATTCGGGGGTCACTGCGGCGCGGCCGTTGCGGTTCCTGGCGCATGGCTGGGGGGAGGTACAGGAGAGACTCTCGGACACGCAGGAAAACTCGATGAAGCGGCTGGAATCGCTCGGTTTTCCGGTCAGTGAGCTGATGGTGAAATGTACCAGTGTCGAAGCGGCCTTGGACCATTATCGCGAGATTGAAAAAGTGCGGGCTGAGCTGCCGTTCGATATCGACGGGGTGGTCTACAAGGTCGACCGGATCGACTGGCAGGAGCGGCTGGGGCAGGTCGCTCGTGCGCCGCGCTGGGCACTGGCGCATAAATTCCCGGCCGAGCGGGCCGAGACGGCCATCGAGGCGATCGATATCCAGGTCGGGCGAACCGGCAAGCTGACCCCGGTCGGGCGGTTGACCCCAGTCGGAGTTGGCGGGGTCATCGTGGCCAATGTGACGCTCCACAATCGCGACGAGATCGGGCGGCTGGGGCTTCGCGTCGGTGACCGAGTGCGGATCCAGCGGGCGGGGGACGTCATTCCGCAAGTGGTCGAGAATCTGACTAGGGACGAGGCGCGCGATCCCTATATCTTCCCCGATCATTGCCCTGAATGCGGCTCCGAGGCGGTGGCCGAGGAGGGTGAGGTCGACGTGCGCTGCACCGGCGGGCTGGTCTGCCCGGCGCAAGTCATCGAGCGGCTACGCCACTTCGTGTCGCGCGGGGCGATGGATATCGAGGGGCTGGGCGAGAAGTCGATCGTCGAATTTGTCGGACTCGGCTGGCTGCACGGGCCGGCGGATATTTTCCGGCTGAAACAGCATCGTGACGATCTGGTCGGGCGCGAGGGTTGGCAGGCCAAATCGGTCGACAATCTGCTCGCCGCGATCGAGGCGAAGACGGGGTTTGACCCGGCGCGACTGCTGTTCGGGCTGGGCATTCGCCATGTCGGCGCGGTGACGGCGAAGGATTTGATGCGCGCGTTCGGCACGCTACCCGCACTTCGAGAGGCTGCGGAATTGGCCGGACGCAAAACTGATAACCTAGAAGGCGAAGCGGTCGGAGCTGCTTTCAAGATACTAATTGCGCTTGACGAGGTGGAGGGTGTTGGGCCGGTTGTCATTCTATCCCTGCGAGATTTTTTTCACGAACCGCACAACGTGACGGCATGGGAAGATTTATTAGAGATTGCGAAACCCGGCGCCTTCGTGTCGACCGCGCGCGAGACGAATTGGACCGGCAAGACAATCGTCTTCACCGGGGGCCTTGAGCGGATGAGCCGCGACGAGGCGAAGGCACAGGCCGAGCGGCTTGGCGCGCGCGCGGCGGGATCGGTCAGCGCCAAGACCGATTTGGTGGTCGCCGGGCCGGGCGCCGGGTCGAAGCTCAAAAAGGCCGCCGAGCTTGGCATCCAAGTGATCGACGAGGCCGGATGGGAAGCAATCGTCGCGGGCAGCTGATTTAGTGGCCGACGGTGCGCCCGGTGATGCGCGGCCCGACGGGCGGGGGCGGAAACGCCATCGGATCGACCAGCGCCCCGGGCGAACCGGCGGTCACCCCGCGATAAACGGCAAGCCCGACCGGACTGTAGCTGACGAGTTCGATCAGCAGCAACGAGCCAAGCAGCACGCCGACCCCGCGAGTCCATGCCGGATGGACCCGGCCCGTGCGACGGCGATCGGCCCACATCCCGACGAGCGGGAACATCAGCCCCACAACGAACGTCGCTTCGAACGCAACGGGCGTAAGCAACGGCATTGGCAGGAGGCGACCGATGGCGGGGCCCAGCAGCACCGTCATCCCGCAAAAGTGCAGTCGACGATGCCAGTCGGTTCGGCGCCGCATGACGACCGCAGCGATGGTGAGCCCGGCGAAGGTGAACAGCGACAAAGGATCGAAGGCGAGGAAATTGACCGGGCGAAAGAAAAACGGGACCTGGCCATGGCGGACCATCGCGACGACGACTGCGCACCCGAGGAAGACCATCGCCGCCATCCAGCCGGTCGCGATCCAGCCCAGCCGACGGTGAAGCGCCATGTTGCCGCTGGCGACGAAGATATTCTGGAGTAGGTAGAGCACGACCCAGCCCATGAACACGATGGCGTGGGCATGGACCAGCAAGGGCGAGGCGAAACTGGAGCGGCCCATCGCCAGCTGGGTCGAGAAGCCGGTGAAGATGAGCAGCGCCATGACGATCGATGCGCGCAGGAAAAAGCGTTCGTCGCTTATCGGCTGCGCGGGATGCGCGTGCGGTGATGATGCCAGCGTTGCCATGAAGCCTCCCCCGAAGTTCGAAGGGATCATAGCAGAATGGCGGAGCACGACAAATGCGCGTGACGTGATCGCGCTGGCCTGAGCTCAGGCGGCGGTGAGGGTGAGGACGCACCACTCACCGGGGCTGCATTCGGCGACGGTCATGCCGTGGGCTTCATAGGCGGCGATGACGGTGTCGGCCTGGGTGTCGAGCAGGCCGGCGAGGATCAGGGTTGCGCCGGGGGTCACGGCGGCGGCGAAGGCGGGGGCGAGGTCGACCAGCGGGCCGGCGAGGATGTTGGCGATGAGCAGGTCGAACGGAGCGCGCGCGGCGAGCAGGGGGTGATCCATCCCGTCGGCGACGGCGAGGAGCAGCTGGCCGGGGGCCTGCCCCAAGGGGACAGCGTTGATCGCGGCATTGTCGGCGGTGACGTCGATCGAAATGGGGTCGATGTCGGTGGCGATGGCCTTGGCCTGGGGCCACAGCGCAAGCGCGGCGAAAGCAAGGAGGCCGGTGCCGGTGCCAATGTCGGCGATATTTTCGAAGGTCGCGCCGCCCGTCTGGAGGCGATCGAGCGCCGCGAGGCAACCCGCCGTGGTATCATGCTGGCCGGTGCCGAAGGCGAGCCCGGCATCGATCTCGAACGCGATCGCGCCGGGCGGGATTGCGTCGCGGTGGGCCGGTGTGTGGACGAAGAAACGCCCGGCGCGGATCGGCTCCAGTCCGGCCTGGCTGAGGGTGACCCAGTCGGTCTCGCCCAAATGTTCAAGCTCGGGTTCGCTGCCATGAGCAAGGCGAGTGAGCAGGATCAGCTCCTGGGTCGAGGGCTGGTCTTCGAAGTAAGCGTGGATACGCCAGTCGTCGGGGGCGTGCGGATCGGGCTCGTCGGCGACGAGCACGGGGGGCGTGTCGAGCATCGCGAACAGCGCGTCACTGTCGGGCACGGCTTCGGCCTCGGCGCGGGTACAGTGAAGGGTGACTCGCCAGCTCATCGGCGTTTCCTAGCGAACGAAACTCGCGCCATTGACGTCGATGACGGCGCCGGTCGCGCTGGGCGGGGCGTCGGTCGCGAGCCAGCGGATGGTCTCAGCGATCTCGGCGGGATCGGCGACCCGGCCCAATGGGATATCGGCGATCACCTGTGCACCACCGCGCGATGAGAGATATTCCTCGGCCATGCCGGTCATCACGAAGCCCGGGCAGACCGCGAAGGCGAGAATATTCTCCTGCGCGTAGCCGCGAGCGATCGACTTGGTCATGCCGACCATGCCCGCCTTTGACGCGGCATAGTGCCAGTGTTTGGGCGAGTCGCCGCGATAGGCGGCCCTGCTGGCGACGTTTACGATCCGGCCGCCGAATTGAGTTTCGCGGAAATGGCCGATGGCGAAGCGGCACAGGTCGGCGCTGGCCTGGAGATTAATGCCCAGCGTGCGGCCCCAGGCGGCGTGCCATGCCTCGTCGTCGGCGTCGTCGGCGATATCTTCGAACACCCCGGCGTTGTTGACGAGCACGTCGATCCGGCCGTCGAGCCGGGCGAGCGCCGCGTCCCACAGCGCGCGCGGCGCGGCGGGGTCGGCGAGGTCGGCGGCGAGGAGGTCGGCCGAGCCTTGCGAGCTATGCCCGGCGACGATGTGGCCCGCGTTGCGCAAGTGGCTGAGGGTGGCCGCGCCAATGCCCCGGCTCGCGCCGGTGAGGAGAATGTTCATGGCGACGCTCTGTCATTGCGAGCGCAGCGAAGCAACCCAGTGGATGTAGGACTGGGTTGCTTCGCTGCGCTCGCAATGACGGAACAGGAAGTTTACGCCGCGAATTTGGCCACGAACTCGCTGGTCGTCGAGCGGAAGTCGGCAATGTCTTCGGCGAAGCGGCCGAAGCCCTGCTCGACCTCGTCAATGTCGCGCGCGACGCTTTCGGTGTCCGAGCGGATCGCGGCGATGGTCGAGCTCATCGAATCGGCGGCAAGCGCGGTTTCGTCGACCGCGGCGGTGATCATCGTAACCGTCTGGGCCTGAAGCTCCATCGCCTGGCGAATGCGGTCGGCGGAATGCTGGACCTCCTCGACCGTGGTCTGGATCGAGCCATTGGCCTCGACCGTCTGGCGAGTGGCCTGCTGGATCGCGCTGATCTTGGTGGTGATGTCGTCGGTCGCACGAGCAGTCTGGCTGGCGAGGCTCTTCACTTCCTGCGCGACAACCGCGAAGCCGCGCCCGGCGTCCCCGGCGCGGGCGGCTTCGATCGTGGCATTGAGCGCGAGGAGGTTGGTCTGCGCCGCGATGTCGCGGATCAGCCCGAGGATCGACTCGATCGCCTCGACATGCCCTGACAGGGCTTCGCTGACCTTGACTGCCTGGCTCGCCTGGCCCCCGGCGCGGGTGGCGACTCCGGCGGCGACCTCGACCTCGGTACGGGCATCCTCGATCGCGCGGATCAGCCCGGCGGCAGTCTGCGCCGCTTCGCGCATGGCGATAGCGGACTGTTCGGCGGCGGCGGCGACCTCGCTGGTCTTGCCGAGCATGCCGCGCGCCGAGGTGCTGGTCTGCGACGCCTGGAGGCGAAGCTGATCGCTTTCGGACGTGCAGCGCTCGACGACGCCGAGGACTTTCTTGTTGAACTCGCTCGCCTGGCGGGTCTGGACAGCCGCGCCCTCGACGCGGATATTCTCGAGGCAGCGATGAACGTAAATATCGGTTTCGAGCATCAGCAGGTCGCTTATCGCACTTTGGAAACGCTGCATTTCGGCAATGTCGAGTTTGCCTTCTGCAAACAGCGTGGCACGCGCAAATTCTGTTTTTCCGGCCAATCCGGTGAGCAACGTCGACAGGCTGATTCCAGCCTCCATCGCGCGATCGACAAAGTCGTTGGCCTGGTCGACCCATTCGTAGCTTTCGATCGCCGAAAATTGATTGTGAATATAAGGCGCGACCCGCCGCGCCAGATCTTCGACTTTTTCGTCGCTGATCTTCTCGGTCAGTTCGACACTGAGACGATAACGCTGCCAGAAGGCCCGCGCCACATCGACTTCGCACCCTTCGATAATCGCCCAGACTTCGCGCAAGCGGATCGGCAGGTCGCCGAGCGCATCGAAATCCTTGATTCCTCGACGCAGGTCGTAGGGCTTGGCTTCGCCAGTGCGCTTCGCGATCATCTTGGGTCCTTCAGCCAATGCGGTCTTCCTTCCTTGGCGCGCAAATGGTTAAGAGCGAGTTAGTCCCCGCATAATCTTGCATCGCGGCGGCGCCCTGCCTAAGCGGGCGGCGCATCCCTTTCCCGGCTCAGGCAGAACGTCCCATGCCCCCTTCGGCTTCGCGCAATCCCAACCGGCCCCTGTCGCCGCATCTCGGCATTTGGCGCTGGGGCCCGCACATGCTGGTCTCGATCCTCCACCGGGTGACCGGCGCGGCGCTGACCGTGGCCGGCATGGCGCTTTTGTGCTGGTGGCTGATCGCAATCGCGGCGGGGCCCGACGCCTATGCGACGTTCGTAAAAGTGGCGACCAGCCCGGTCGGGCTGTTTGTCCTGATCGGGCTGAGCTGGGCCTTTTTCCAGCATAGTTTTTCGGGGCTGCGGCATCTCGTCATGGACATTGGTGCCGGGTTCGAGCTCGCCACCAACAAGGCCATGGCGATCGCGACGATCGGCGGCTCGGCGGCGGCGACGTTCGCCCTGTGGGCCTATATTTTTGGAGCGACACGATGAGCATGGGCGACAGCAGCACGCCGTTGGGCAAGGTCCGCGGGCTTGGCGCTGCTCGCTCCGGCGGGGGGCACTGGCTCGACGAGCGGATCAGCTCGGTCGCGCTGGTACTGCTCTCGGTGTGGCTCATCGCTTCCCTCGTGATGCTGCCCGACCTTCACCAGCCGACAGTTTTTGAATGGCTTCACTCGGCGACCGGCGCGGTGCCGATGGCGCTGTTCGTGATCCTGTCGTTCGTCCACGGGCTGGAGGGGATGAAGGTCATCGTCGACGATTATGTTCACGACGAAGGCAACCGTGTCGCCTGCAATATCGTACTATTATTTGCCGCGGTCGGCGGGGCGGCGTTTGCCCTGTTCGCGCTGGCGAAGATTGCCTTTGGAGCCGCCGCATGAGCGAGCCGTACAAGATTATCGACCATGTCTATGACGTCGTTGTCGTGGGCGCCGGCGGGGCAGGGCTCCGCGCGACGATGGGCTCGGCCGAGGCCGGGCTGAAGACCGCCTGCGTGACCAAGGTGTTCCCCACCCGCAGCCACACCGTGGCCGCGCAGGGCGGGATCGCCGCCAGCCTTGGCAACATGGGGCCCGACCACTGGACGTGGCACATGTACGACACCGTCAAGGGGTCGGACTGGCTCGGCGACCAGGACGCGATCGAATATCTGTGCCGGGAGGCGCCCGCTGCGGTTTACGAACTCGAGCATGCCGGCCTGCCGTTCAGCCGCACCGACGAAGGCAAGATTTACCAGCGCGCGTTCGGTGGAATGACCCAGGACATGGGCGAAGGCCCCCCGGCGCAGCGCACTTGCGCCGCGGCCGACCGTACGGGCCACGCTATGCTCCACACGCTCTATCAGCAGAGCCTGAAATATGACGCTGATTTCTATGTGGAATATTTCGCGCTCGACCTGATCATGGAAGACGGCGTGTGCCGCGGCCTGATCGCGCTGTGCATGGATGACGGATCGATCCATCGCTTCATGGCCCAGTCGGTGGTGCTGGCGACGGGCGGTTATGGCCGCTGCTATTTCTCGGCGACCTCCGCGCATACCTGCACCGGTGACGGCAATGCGATGGTGCTCCGCGCGGGCTTGCCGCTTCAGGACATGGAATTCGTCCAGTTCCACCCGACCGGCATCTATGGCGCGGGCGTGCTGATCACCGAGGGCGCGCGCGGCGAGGGGGGCTATCTCACCAACTCCGAGGGCGAGCGCTTCATGGAGCGCTATGCCCCCTCGGCCAAGGATCTGGCGTCGCGCGACGTCGTCTCACGGTCGATGGCGATGGAAATCCGCGAAGGCCGCGGTGTCGGCGAGAACAAGGATCATATCTTCCTTCATCTCGACCATATCGACCCCAAGATCCTGGCCGAACGACTGCCCGGCATCACCGAGACGGGCAAGATCTTCGCCGGTGTCGACCTCACCCGCCAGCCGCTGCCGGTGACCCCGACGGTCCATTACAACATGGGCGGCATCCCGACCAACTTCCACGGTGAAGTGGTGACGTTGAAGGACGGCAATCCCGACGCCGTCGTCCCCGGGCTGTTCGCGGTCGGCGAGGCGGCGTGCGTCTCGGTCCATGGCGCCAACCGCCTTGGATCGAACAGCCTGATCGACCTGGTCGTATTCGGCCGCGCGGCGGGGCATCGCCTGGCCGAAGTGGTCAAGCCGCAGGCGGCGCAAAAGCCCTTGCCCAAGGACAGCGCCGACCTCGCGCTCGCCCGGCTCGACAGGTTCCGCCATGCCAGCGGTAGCACCAAGACTGCCGAGATCCGGACCGAGATGCAGCGCACGATGCAGTCCGACTGCGCCGTATTCCGCGACGACAAGCTGCTTGCCGACGGGGTGGGCAAGATCGACGCCATCTATGCCAAGATGACCGACGTCCAGACCAGCGACCGCAGCCTGATCTGGAACAGCGACCTGGTCGAGACGCTCGAGCTCGACAATATGCTCAGCCAGGCCGTCGTGACGATGCATTGCGCCGCCAACCGCAAGGAGAGCCGCGGCGCGCACATGCAGGAGGATTTCCCCAACCGCGACGACGCCAACTGGATGAAGCACACCATCGCCTGGTTCGACGGGTGGGGCGGCGTTGGCGGTGCGGTCAAGATCGATTACCGCCCGGTCCACGAATATACGCTCACCGACGACATCGAATATATCAAGCCCAAGGCGCGGGTTTACTGATCGGAAGCCGGCTCATGCCCATGCCCACCCGCCGCCTCGGTCCGCTTGCCGTCTCGGCGATTGGGCTTGGGGCGATGAACTTGAACTATGCCTATGGCGAGCCGTGCACGCCTGAGGAAGGCGCGGCGCTGCTCAACCGGGCGATCGATCTTGGCTGCACGCTGGTCGATACGGCAGCGCTCTATGGCAATGGCGAGAATGAGCGGCTGATCGCGGCGGCGATCGGGCATCGGCGGGCGGAATATCGGTTGACGACCAAATGCGTGCTCGACGTGATCGACGGCAAGCGGTCGCTCGACGGGTCCCCGGCGCAGATCGTGCGGACGGTCGAGGGGTCGTTGGCGCGGCTCAAGATGGACTTTGTCGACATGGTCTATCTCCACCGGCTCGACAGACAAGTGCCGGTCGAGGAGTCGGTCGGGGCGCTGGTGCGGCTCAAGGAGCAGGGCAAGCTCGGCGCGATCGGCTTGAGCGAAATGTCTGCGGCGACGATCCGCCGGGCGCATGCGGTTCACCCGATCGCAGCGGTGCAGAGCGAATATTCGCCCGCCGTGCGCAATCCGGAAATTGGCGTGCTGGCAACGTGCCGCGAACTGGACATCGGGTTCGTCGCTTTCTCGCCAGTTGCGCGCGGGTTGCTGGCCGCGTCAGTTCAGGCGGCGGACTATGTGCCGGGCGATATTCGCGCCGCCATGCCGCGCTTCGTCGAGCCGACGCTCGACGCGAATCTGGCATTGGTTGCGCGCTATGACGCGATTGCAGCCGAGGCGGGGTGCACACCGGCGCAACTGGCGTTGGCGTGGCTGCTGGCACGGGGCGACGACATCGTTCCGATTCCCGGCACGCGGAGCATTGCCCATCTCGAGCAGAACCTTGCCGCGACGAGCCTCGCGATCGATCCGGCACTGCTCGAGAAAGTCGACGAAATCATGCCGCCGGGAGCCTTGCGCGGAGCGCGTTACGCCGCCGCAATGCAGGCGCAGATCGACACCGAAACATTCCCTGACGAAGAGCTGGCCGTGATGACAAGTTGACGAACTGCGACGAACCGTGCATTTCTGTCGACGAACTGAGCGGCAGGAGCGGTGAAATGCGTGGTTCCGACCAAGTCGAACTGACCCCCGGCAAGAAATTCGTCCGCGCGTTGCTCGTCGGTTTCCTCCTCGCCATCCCGATCTTCGCGGTGTGGCTGATGATTGGTGATCGCCAGTCGCAGTCGGCCCGGGCGCGGCAGTCGATCGCGGCGGGGTGGGGCGGGCCGCAGACCATCGCCGGTCCCGAATTGTCGATCCCGTTCAAGCAGACGGTCAACACGACCGAGCAGGTAAATGGCACCGCTGTGACTCACACCACGACGATCGACCGCCGCCTGATTCTGGCGCCGAGCGGGATTGATGCAGCGACGGTGCTGCTGCCCGAGCGGCGCTCGCGGTCGATCTATGACGTCGTCATCTACCGCGCCCAGACCCGCGGCCGTGCGCTGTTCCAGCTGCCGAGCGACCTTGCCTCGCTGGGGGTCCAGCCGGGAACGCTCGAACCGGCGCGAGCCGAGATAAGGTTCGGCGTGTCGGACGCACGCGGGCTGTCGGCCAATCCCGATATCCGCGTCGGCGGCACTAAATTGCCGCTCGGGCCCGGCGGCGGGACCAGCCTCGTCGGATCGGGCTTCTATGCGCCGATCGACCTGACCAAGGTCGATCCCGCCAGGCTCGCGGTCGATTTCAACTTCACCCTGCGCGGCAATGGCAGCATCGCGATGGCTCCCCGCGCCGGCGACACCGCATGGAAGATCAGCTCACCGTGGAGCAACCCCAGCTTTGCCGGCGGGTTCCTGCCCGACGATCGCACCGTTACGCCCAAGGGGTTCGAGGCGAGGTACCGCATCGGCAATCTCGCGCTCGGCCGGTCGCTGCTGTTCGTCGAGGGCACTGAGGCCCCAGCAAGCAAGGAGGCTCCCGCTGCCGACGCCGCCGACGATGCGCAGGTCGCCAGCATCGCCCTGATGGAGCCCGTCGACCTCTATTCACAGGTCGATCGCGCGACCAAATATGGCTTCCTGTTCGTCGGCTTCACCTTCCTCGCCTATCTGTTGTTCGACGTGATCGGCGGGGTCCGCGTTGCGACCGTGGAATATCTGCTGGCCGGGGCCGGGCTGGTGCTGTTCTTCGTCCTGCTGCTGGCCTTTGCCGAAGTGATCGGCTTCACCCCGGCCTATATACTTGCGGCACTGGCGATCACCGGGCTCAACACGGCCTATTCGGCGGCGGTGCTCAAAAGCTGGCGGCGGGCGGGGGTGATCGGGGCGATCCTCGCAGCGCTTTACGCCGTGCTCTATGTCTTGCTCAGCCTTGAGGCTTACTCGCTGCTGATCGGCGCGCTGCTGCTCTTCGCCGCGCTGGCGGGGACGATGTATGTCACTCGCCGACTCGACTGGGCGGGTGTGCGTGGCGGCGAGGTTGCCGAGGGCTGATCGCGAACCGGGGGAAGTGCATGTCGCTTCCCCCGCTCGCCGCGAGGCTTTAGAGCCCAGCAGCATATGACCAATAATAATCCCCCCAAGCGGGTGTTTCCGGCCGCCAAGGTCGATGCCCAGTCCGCCAAGCATGTCCCCTCTTCGCCGCAGACCGAAAGCGAAGCCTATAAGCTCGCCTTTCAGGATACTGATTTCCTGCTGCGCGAGGACTTGCGCCCGGTCCGTTTCCAGCTTGAACTGCTGAAGCCCGAGTTGCTGCTCGAAGAGGCCAATATCGCCTCGACCTTCGTCTTCTACGGATCGGCGCGCGTGCCTGAACCCGCCAAGGCCGACGAGCTGATCGAGGCCGCGCGCGGGGATAAGGCCAAGGCGGTGGCGGCAAGCCTCAAGTCCAAGTCGCATTATTACGACATTGCCCGCGAGCTTGCGCGGCTGGTCAGCTGCTATCCGGTAACCGAGGACGGCCAGCGCCACTTCGTCGTGTGTTCAGGCGGCGGGCCGTCGTTCATGGCGGCGGCCAATCGCGGCGCCGAGGATATGGGCAAGGAGTCGATCGGGCTCAACATCGTGCTGCCCCATGAGCAATTGCCCAACCCGCACGTCACCCCGGACCTGAGCTTCCAGTTCCATTATTTCGCGCTGAGGAAAATGCACTTCCTGCTCCGCGCGCGCGCCGTCGCAGTCTTCCCCGGCGGGTTCGGGACGTTCGACGAGATGTTCGAGCTGCTGACGCTGATCCAGACGGGCAAGATGCGGCCGATGCCGATCCTGCTGTTCGGCGGCGACTTCTGGAACAAGGTGGTCGATTTCCAGGCGCTCGCCGACGAGGGCGTGATCAGTCAGCACGACCTCGACCTGATCACCTGGTGCGAGACGGCGCAGGAAGCCTGGGACGCGGTGCAGAAGCATTACGCGCACCCGAAAGGGTAGGGTCTCGCTTCCTTCGTCGCGACGCGGTTATTTGGTCGCGACGCCTTTGGGGCCGGTCAGCTTGGCCGCACCTTCGCCGCCGACGTTCTTCGAACCACCGATCGCTGCCTGCTGTTCGGTGAGTACGGGCGTGTTAGTGGCCTTCTGAGCACCCGCGCTGGTTGCTTCTGCAGCGGCCTTGGCATCACCCGCGGGAGTCCCGGCTGCCGGAGCAGCAGCTTCCTTCGGCGCGGCCGGTAGCGGCTTGGGCGCATCGCTCTTCGAATTGAGGAAGGCGATGACGTTGGCGCGATCTTCGGGGTTCGAGAGACCGGCAAAGGTCATCTTGGTGCCCGGCGCAAAGGTCTTGGGGCTGTGGAGCCAGGCGCCCAGCTGGTCCCAGTCCCAATTGCCGCCCTTGCCCGACAGCGCGTCGGAAAAGGCAAAGCCGTTGGCGCCCTTGCCGATCGCCTCGCCCAGCACGCCATAAAGGTTGGGGCCAAGTGCATTGGCGCCGCCCTTGTCGGCATTGTGGCAGGCGGCGCATTTCTTGAACACGTCGGCGCCCTTGGCCGCGTCTGCGCTGGCAAGGTAGAATGCGATCGGTTTTTCGGCGACCGCAGCATCGGCAGCGCCTTCCTCGACCACGCCCGCGATCGGGTAGCCCATTTTCTCGGGGCGCTCATGGTTGAAAACCTCGCCAGTGACGATCGATCCGCCAAGCGCGACGATGCCCGCGGCGAGCACGAACATGGCGATGAAATTGCTACGGTCCTGCATGAAGATCCTCGTCGGGCGCTCGAGCGAAAAATGATTGCGCCCGCCCTTAAAGCGCAGGCAGCGATTGCTCAAGGGGTTGGCGGGTGATCGAGCCAGTCTGCAAGCAACGTATGCGCGATGGCGAAACGTGGCGGGGGCAGGAAGGGGCCGGCCTTCGCCATCGACGCGGCGACCTCGTCGCGGGTGAACCAGCGCGCGTCCTCAAGTTCGGTACGGTCGATGACGAGCTCGTCGCCAAGCGCGCGGGAGGTGCAGCCGATCATCAGGCTCGACGGGAAGGGCCATGGCTGGCTGGCGACATAGCGGACGTCGGTTACATCGATTCCGGCTTCCTCGTGAAGCTCGCGCGCGACCGCCGCCTCGATCGTCTCGCCCGGTTCGACGAACCCTGCCAGCGCCGAATAGCGCCCAGCCGGATATTGCGGCTGGCGACCGAGCAGCAAGCGGTCGTCATGAGTGGCGAGCATGATCACGACCGGGTCGGTTCGCGGGAAATGCTCGGCGCTGCATTCGTCGCATTTGCGCGACCAGCCGCCACGGACGACAATGGTCGGATGGCCCGAGACCGCGCAGAACAGGTGGCGGCGGTGCCAGTTGGCGAGGCTCAGCGCGGCGGCGAACAGCGGCGCGTCGCGTTCCCCAAGTTGTCCAAGGAGGCCGAAATGGGCGCGGGTGTCGAACGCGACCTGGCCATCGGGAAGGGCCGAGAATCGTGGTTCGCCGTCACGCAGGCCGAGGAACAGCGGCGAGTCGGCGGGGTCGACCGACTGCCACATCAGTTCGCCTGCCTCGTCAATCGACGGCGCGCCATTGTCCCACGACAGGGCGCGGGCGGAAGGGTCGTGAAGCAGCGCGGCAATGGCCTCGGGCTGGGCGCGAAGCTGGTCGACGCGGTCGAGTCCGGGGCCCGCAAAGAAAGGTTCAGGCGGCAAACAAGTCACTCCTTCGGGAAAATACGGCGGCAACGGCGTTGCGATAAAGTGTCGGCAAGCCAGCCTCGGCGATGGTCTCGATTGGCTGCCACCAGCCCTCGCCGACGGGCTCGACGCGGGCAACGATGGCGAGGTCGAGGGTGAAGTGGGTGAAACCATGCGCGACCGTTGCGATGGCGCGGGCCGGGGAGGGGGCGTCGCCCCATTCGTCCCCCGGAAGCGCCGCCATCCCGCCGAGCAGGCCCTTCGCCGGGCGCCGAACGAGCCACACGCAGCCGTCGCGCTCGGTCCACCAGGCGGTGCCGAGGCGGTGCGGCCGCTCGCGCCTTGCCTTGGGCGCGGGAAACGCCTCGGGGGTGCCACTGGCGAAAGCGGCGCAGTGCGGGCGGAGCGGGCAATCGCCACAGCGCGGCGCCTTGGCGCGGCAGATGGTCGCGCCGAGATCCATCATCGCTTGTGCGAAATCGCCGGGCTGTTCGTCGGGGGTGATCCGGTCGGCAGCCAGGCGAATTTCGGCGCGCGCCTCGGCGATGGGGCGGGCGATGCCAAACAACCGCGCCACGACCCGCTCGACATTGGTGTCGATCACGACCGCGCGCCGACCAAAGGCGATCGCCGCAATCGCCGCCGCGGTATAAGCGCCAAGCCCCGGCAGCGCTCGAAGCCCCGCCTCGTCATCGGGAAACCCGCCGCGACCCGCGACGACCCGCGCACAGGCGATGAGGTTGCGCGCGCGGGCATAATAGCCAAGCCCCGCCCACTCGCCGAGCACCTCCTCGTCGCGCGCCGCCGCCAGCGCCTCGACGCTCGGCCAGCGTTCGACGAAGCGGGCAAAGCGCGGGGTCACCGTCGCGACCGTCGTCTGCTGGAGCATGACCTCGCTCAGCCACACAAGATAGGGGTCCGCCGGCACCTCGCCGGGCATCGCCCGCCATGGCAGTCGCCGGGCGTGGACCCGATAATGTTCGAGCAGCGACGATGCGATATTGGCGATCACCCGCCGCCTATGGCATGGACGTGCGAGATGTCGAAGCGTCCCACCATTTCCAACGCCCCGCGCCGTGGCCACGCCCGCGCCGCAGGCGAGATTGCGGGCGATATCAGCGGTATGGCCTTCAAGAAATTCGGCTTCGTGCAAGGCGCGGTGGTCAGCCGCTGGAAGGAAATCGTCGGCGAACGCTACGCCCGTGTGTCGCGCCCCGAATCGATCCGCTTTCCCGCCGGCAAGAAATCGGGCGGAACGCTGAGCATGGTGGTCGAAGGCGCCCACGCCCCGCTGATGCAGCATCTCGCGCCGATGATCGTCGAAAAGGTCAATCGCTTCTTCGGCTATGAAGCCGTTGCGCGGATCGCCTTTCGTCAGGGCCGGATAGCCGACACCGCCGCCCCGATCCTCCGCCAGGCGCCGGCGCCGGTCCCGGCCGAACTCGGCGACGGCTTGCGCGCCATCGCCGACGATGAACTTCGCGCCTGCCTGACCAGCCTTGCGGGTCAAGTCGCCGCAACCACGGGACCACCGCGCATCGACGGGCCCGTGCCCATGCCATCGCTCATCAACATCCCGAAAGTCTCCTGATGATCCTGCTTGCCGCGCTTGCCCTCGCCGCCGCTCCCCATTCGCACGCTCACAAGTCCGTCGCGCACGCCAAGGCGTCGACCGACTGGAGCCGGGTCACCGCCGTCACGCCGGCCGGCGGCTATGTGATGGGCAACCCTGCGGCCAAGGTGAAGCTGATCGAATATGGCTCGCTGACCTGTCCCCACTGCCGCCATTTCGACCAGGAAGGCGCGGCGCCGCTGGTCGCCAACTATGTCCGCAGCGGCAAGGTCAGTTACGAGTACCGCTCGTTCCTGCTCAACGGCATCGACATTCCCGCGACCCTTGCGGCGGGCTGCGGTGGCCCGGGCAGCTTTTTCCCGATGCTCCGCGCGCTCTATGCTTCGCAGCCACAGTGGGTCGCAAAGATCCAGGCGATCCCGGCGGCGCGGATGACACAGATTCAGGCGATGCCGCCGGGCAAACAGTTCGAGGCGATCGGGCTCGCGGCTGGCTTCCTCGCGATCGCCGCCGCGCACGGCATCCCCGCTGCCCGCGCGACCGCCTGCCTCAACAACCAGCCGCGCGCCGAGCAACTCGCCAAGGCGACCGACGATGCCACCAAGCGGCTCAAGGTCGAGGGCACCCCAACCTTCCTGATCAACGGCGCCACGGTCGATTATTCGAAGGGCCCGACGGTGTGGGGCGCGGTCGAGGCAAGGCTTGCCGCAGCGCTTCGCGGCTGACATTCTGATCCCCGATCAAAATACGAAAGTGACCCGATGAAGACTTTGCCCCTGCTGCTCGCCGCCACCGCACTAATCGCCGCCAGCGCCTGCTCGAAAAAGGCCGGCGACGCACCCGGCTCCGGCTCGACCGCCACCGCCGACGCCTCGGCGCCAACGATCAAGGTGACCAAGCCGGCCAGCGGCGACTGGACCGAAGCCGTCGCCCCGACCGGGGCTGGCGGCTTTGTCATGGGCAACCCCGACGCCAAGGTGAAGCTGATCGAATATGGCTCGCTGACCTGTCCGCACTGCGCCGAATTCGACGAAAAGGGCGTACCCAGCCTGCTCGCCAACTACGTCAAGGACGGCAAGGTCAGCTGGGAATTCCGCAACTTCGTTCGTGACCCGTTCGATCTGTCGGCCAGCCTCGTCGCCCGCTGCAATGGCGAAAAGAGCGTGTTCGGCATGACCCGCGCGCTCTACGCCGCGCAGCGCGATTGGGTCGCCAAGCTTCAGGCCGTCCCGCCCGCACAGCTTGACGCCTTGTCGAAGCTGCCCCCGGCGCAGCAATTCCCGGCCTATGCCAAGCTTGCCGGCTTCGCCCAGTTCGCGGCCATGCGCGGCATTCCTGCGGCCAAGACCGAAGCCTGCCTGGTCGACACCAAGCAGGTCGATCGCCTGGTGCAGATGAACAGTGACGCGGTGTCGCAATATAATCTTCCGGGAACCCCGACCTTCCTGCTCAATGGATCGGTCGTGCCCGACACGGCAACGTGGGCCTTGCTCGAACCCAAGATCAAGGCGGCGCTTGGCTGATCGTTTTCGTCGGCTTCGCCGGTTCGGCATCGGCCCGCTCCCCCACCCGACCTCCCATAGCGTAAACTGTTTGGGAGGTCGGGTGGGGGAGCGGGCCGGTGCCGGCTTTCTCCAACAACAGCGTCGGGGGGCGCCTAATTGCGGATCAGACAGCTCAAGCTGAGTGGCTTTAAAAGCTTCGTCGAACCGGCGGAGCTGAGGATCGAACCCGGACTGACCGGGGTCGTCGGGCCCAACGGCTGCGGCAAGTCCAACCTGCTCGAGGCGATCCGCTGGGTGATGGGCGAGGGCAGCGCCAAGTCGCTTCGTGGCGGGGGGATGGACGACGTCATCTTCGCCGGGACCGCGACCCGCCCATCGCGCGATTTCGCCGAAGTGTCGCTGCTGATCGACACGGCCGATGGCGACAGCGAAGTCACCCGGCGGATCGAGCGCGGATCGGGATCGGCCTACCGCCTCGACGGGCGCGACGTCCGCGCGAAAGACATTGCGCTGCTGTTCGCCGACGCCGCAACCGGGGCGCATTCACCGGCATTGGTCAGCCAGAACCGGATCGGCGCTGTGATTGCCGCCAAGCCGACCGAGCGCCGCCAGATGCTCGAGGAAGCGGCGGGGATTTCGGGGCTCCACGTCCGCCGCAAGGATGCCGAACAGAAATTGCGCGCGACCGAGGCCAATCTGGCGCGACTCGACGAACTGCTTGCCGATCAGGAGCTGCGCATCGGCCAGCTTCGGCGGCAGGCGCGCGCCGCCGAACGCTATCGCTCGATGAGCGAACGGATCCGCCTCGCCGAGGGACGACTGATCTACGCCCGCTGGGCCGATGCCGACCGCGCCGCGCAAGCTGCCGATGCCGAGGCGAAGGGCGCGGCGGGCGAAGTCCAGGAATTAAGCGACGCCATGACCCGCGCGCAGGTCGCGCAGGAACATGGCGCGGCCGAAGTATCGCGCCGGCGAACCGCGACCCAGGAGGCGCGCGACGAAGCGCGCAACCTCGCTCATGTGCTCGCCACCGCTCGGGCCCGGCGCGATACCGTCGTGCGGCGGATCGCCGAACTCGGCCGTCTCGCCGCCGCGCTCGCTGCCGAAACTGCGCGCGAGCAGGCACTACGCGAGGATGCCGCCACCGCCATTGCCACGCTCGAGGCGGAGCGCTCCGCGATCGAGGAGCGGCTGGCCGATGGCGAAGCGGGTGCGGCGCGGATCGCGGGCGAGCTGACGCGTGCCGAGGCAACATCGCGCGAGGCCGAGGCGGCGCTCGCCGGATTGCTTGCGCAGGATGCCGCGATGCGCGCCGAGCGGCGGGTGGCCGATGCCGCGCTGGAAGCGGCCCGCGCGCAGGAGGCAAGGGCCACGGGCGAAGCGGCGCGGTTCGAAAGCCAGCTTGCCACGCTTGGCGATGGGTCGGATTTTGCCGCGTCGAAAGCCGAAGCCGATGCGCGCGGCGTCGCGGCAGCGAGTACGCTGGCTGCGGCGGAAGCCGCGCTGGTCGCCGCCGAAGCCGCCCGCTCGACCGCCGTCGATCAGCGCGACCTCGCCGAGACCGGGCTCGCCGCATCCCGCGCCGCGCTTGCCGCCGCCGAGGCCGAGCGCGCCTCGCTGGTCCGTGCACTCGATCATGGCAAGGCCGGATCTGCGCTCGCCACCATCACCGCCGACCCTGGTTATGAGCGCGCGCTGGCGGCTGCGCTTGGCGATGATCTCGATGCCGATATCGGCGGTCATGGCGCGCGTCGCTGGATGGGGAGCGAGGGGGCCAGAAACCCACCGCTCGACGCGCCGCTTGCCCCCGGGTTGGTCCCCCTGATCGACCATGTCCGCGCTCCGCCCGAGCTTGGCCGCCGCCTGGCCCAGATCGGGGTCGCCACCGCCGATGACGGACAGCCGCTCGCCCCTGGCCAGCGCCTGGTGACGCGCGATGGAGTCGTTCGCCGCTGGGACGGCTTCGTCGCGGTCGGCGGCGGGGCTGCCGCAGCCGAGCGGCTGGTCCGCGCCAACCGCCTCGCTGCGATCGATGCCGATCTGCCCGGGCTTCGCGCGGTGGCCGACCAAGCAGTCGCGCGCCGTGCCGCCATCGCCGCGACGATCGACACTCATCGCGCCGCCGCCGAAGCCGCGCGCGCTGCGGCTGGTAGTGCCGAACGCGATGCGCGGGATGCAGCCCGCGCGGGGGATGCCGCCGCTTCGGCAATCGAACGACTCGACGCCCAGCGCGCCGCCCTGGCCGATCGCCGCACCGATCTCGATCCCGTCCTCGCCGCCGCCAGCGACGCTGTCGCGGCCGCCACCACGGCACTTGCCGAACTGCCTGATGCCGCCGGGCTGGGCAGCGGGATCGATGCCGCCCGCGCCGCCGCCACTCGCGCCGGCGAAACGGTCGCCGACAAGCGCGCCGAAGCGTCCGCGCGGGCACGCGAGACGGCGGCCGCGCGCGAGCGCCTTGCCGCCGCCGCGCGTGAGGCGGGCGAATGGCGCCGCCGGGGAAGCGCCGCCGACTCCCGCCTTGCCGAAACCGGCGACCGCGAACGCACTTTTGCCGAGGAGCAGGCCGAACTCGCCGCGCAGCCAGACCTGCTCGCCGCCGACATCGACTCCCTCGAAGCGCGCTCGGCCGCCTCCGACGGCGCAACTTATGCCGCCGCTTCTGCCGAACGCGAGGCCGAGGCCGCGCTGACCGCGATCGCGAAGGCGCTCGCCGATGCCGCTGAAGCTTTTGCCGACGCCCGCGAACGCCGTGCCGGGGCTGTCGCCCGCGCCGAAAATCAGGAACTTCGCCGCCGCGAATATGGCGCCATCTGCGGCGAGAAGTTCGAATGCCCGCCGCCGCTGCTGCCCGAAAAACTCGGCTTCGAGGTCGCCGATCTGGCCGCCCCCGACGCCGAATCTGCGGCGCTCGATCGGCTGACGGCGGAGCGCGAACGCCTCGGCCCGGTCAACCTCGTCGCCGAAAGCGAACTTGCCGAAATCGAGACAGCGCGCCTCACCGGCACCGCCGAGCGTGACGAGCTTCACGAGGCGATTAACCGCCTGCGTGGCTCGATCGGCAGCCTCAATCGCGAAGGCCGCGCCCGCCTGCTCGATGCCTATACCCGCGTCGATGGCCATTTCCGCAGCCTGTTCACCACCCTGTTCGACGGCGGCCAGGCGCATCTCGAGCTGATCGAAAGCGACGATCCGCTCGAAGCCGGGCTCGAAATCATGGCCCAGCCGCCGGGCAAGCGCCTCACGGCGTTGACCCTGTTATCAGGGGGCGAACAGGCGCTGACAGCGGTCGCGCTGATCTTTGCGCTGTTCCTCACCAACCCCGCGCCAATCTGCGTCCTCGATGAAGTCGACGCCCCGCTCGATGACGCCAACGTCGAACGTTTCTGCGACCTGCTCGACCGGATGACGATGGAAACCCAGACGCGCTATCTGATCGTCACCCACAATGCCGTGACGATGAGCCGAATGCACCGCCTCTATGGCGTGACGATGATCGAGAAAGGCATAAGCCGGCTGGTTTCGGTCGATCTCCAAGGGGCCGAGGGCCTGCTTGCCGCTGAATAAATTCTGCTATTGCGAGTCACTCGCATTAGCACTAGTGACACGGCTCCAGCCAAGGGGCCCTTCACATGCAGTTTGCATTTCTCGTTTCGACCATGATGATCGTTCCATTGCCGGCACTAGCGGCAACCACAATTGTCGCCGACGAGATTGTCGTGACCGCCGCGCGCGATGGCTATGTCGCCAGACGCAGCGCGACTGCGACCAAGACCGACACCGACCTCATCCTCGTCCCCCAGTCGGTCAATGTTGTCACCGCCAAGCAGATCCGCGACCAGGCGATGCACTCGATCGGTGACGTCTTGCGCACCGTTCCCGGTGTCGCGCTCAACGCCGGCGAAGGCCACCGCGACCATATCGTGCTACGCGGCAATTCGACCACTGCCGACTTCTTCGCAGATGGCCTGCGCGACGACGTCCAATATTATCGCGGGCTCTACAACATCGAGCGGGTCGAAATCCTCAAGGGCCCCAATGCGATGATCTTCGGCCGCGGCGGCGGCGGCGGGGTCGTCAATCGCGTGACCAAGCGCGCCGAAACCGGGTCCTTCGCCCGCTTCGCGCTGAGCGGCGACAATGAAGGCGCCGCCGATGTCACGGCCGATATCAACACCCCGCTCACCACCTCGGTTGCCGCCCGCCTCAACGCCGTCGCCGAACGGTTCGACTCTTTCCGCGATGCCTATGGTGGCCACCGCATCGCCGTGAACCCGACCGTCGTGTGGCGCCCGAACGACGCCACTCGTCTCGACCTCGGCGTCGAATATAGCCGCGACACCCGAGTCATAGATCGCGGCATTCCCTCGGCGGGCCCCGGCACGCTGGCCGTACCCGCTCGCCCGCTCGCCGGTTACGATTCGGTCTACTTTGGGCAAGCCGACACCAATCGTGCGCGCTTCACCGGCAAGGTCGCGACCGCCGCCTTTGAGTATCACTTCTCGCCCGCGCTGCGCGTCGTCGCCAAGGGCCTCGCCGGGGATTACGACAAATTCTATCGCAACGCCCAGCCCGCAACCCCGGTCACGATCACCGGCGGCGTGCCCACGGTCGGGATCGAGGCCTATGAAAGCTCGACCCGTCGCCGCAGCCAGCTCGGCCAGGTCGACCTCATCGCCGACGTCACCACCGGCCCCGTCAAGCACACCCTCGTCGCGGGCATCGACTATGCTCATCAGCGCTCGCACAGCGACCGCTTCCAGGGCTTCTTCGACAGCGGCGTCGCCACCACCAGCAGCGGCCGCCGGACCTTCGTCCCGCTGGCCGACACGATCGTCATCCCGCCAATCACTTTCCGCGACGCGCCGGGCCATCTTGGCCATACCGATGCCATCGCGCGCGGCACCGCGGTCGGCGTCTATCTCCAGGACCAGGCCAATATCGGCGATCTGGTGACAATCGTCGCGGGTCTTCGCCGCGATCATTTCCGGCTCAGCGTCGACGACCTTGTCCATCAGGCGGCCTTCGTGCGAAGCGACAATCTATGGTCGCCGCGCCTCGGTCTGGTCCTCACTCCGGGCAAGAACCTGTCCTTCTACGGCAGCCTCAGCCGCAGCTTCCTGCCGCAATCGGGGGACCAGTTCGGATCGCTTGACGTGACCACGTCGGCGCTCGAGCCCGAGCGATTTACCAACCGCGAAGTCGGCGCGAAATGGCGCCCGCTGCCTGGCCTTGACCTCACCGCCGCACTCTACCGCCTCGACCGCACCAACACCCGCGCGACCGATCCCGTCACCTTGCTGACCGTGCTCAGCGGATCGCAGCGCAGCAAAGGCGCCGAGTTCACCGTCGCCGGCCAAGTGACCAAGGCGCTCTCGCTCACCGCCGGCGCGGCATGGCAAAGCGCGAAGATCACCAGCACGACCACCGCCGCCCCCGCCGGCCGCCGCGTCGCGCTAGTCCCCCACTTCCAGGCATCGGCCTGGGCCCGCTATGACTTCGACCAGCGCATCGGCCTCGGCCTCGGCGCGATCCACCAGTCGTCGAGCTTCGCCTCGATCAGCAACACCGTCCTCATTCCCGCCTGGACCCGCATCGACGGTGCAGTCTTTGCCAAGCTGAGCGACAAGTTCGACCTTCAGCTCAACCTGGAGAACGCGCTGGGCAAGCGCTACATCGCCGCCGCCGGATCGGACAATAACCTCACCCCCGCCAACGGCCGCACGCTTCGCGCCACCCTCCATACGGGATTTTAGGCAAGCCCCACGACCCGCTCGCGGATCCGCATCAGGTCACGAACGAACAGCGCGCGCTCTTCGCGGCGGCGCTGCTCGTCGGGGATTCGCAGCAAATAGCTCGGGTGCACGGTGACCCAGCACTCGCCGCCATCGGCCAGCACCAGCGGCGCCTCCCGGGCCTTGGTGATCGTCAGCGTCTTGCCCGTCAGCGACCGAGCCGCCGTAGCCCCTAGCGCGACCGTCACCGCCGGGCGGATCAGCCCGCGCTCCTGCTCCTGCCACCAGCGGCAGGCATCGATCTCGGCGATGTCGGGACGCGCGTGGATCCGCTGCTTGCCGCGAAGCACGAATTTGAAATGCTTGACCGCATTGGTCACGTAAGTCGTCGACCGGTCGATCCCGGCCTTTTCGAGCGCGGCATCGAACAATTGCCCCGCCGGCCCGATGAACGGCCGCCCGGCCAGATCCTCTTGGTCGCCCGGCTGCTCGCCGACGAAGATGATCTTCGCGTCGAGCGGCCCCTCGCCAAACACCGTCTGTGTCGCACACCGGTGAAGCTCGCACCGCGTACAGCCCGCCGCCTCGTCGCGCAGCGCGTCCCAGCTCAGCTGCACATTATCGCCCGCGCTCGCCTGCGCTTTCGGCATCGCCGCACTCGCCTCGATCATCACCGCCTCGCGCGCCTGAGCCCCCGCGATCAGCCCCGCGACCAGCGCCGTCTCGGGCATGTTCTTCCAATACTTCTTCGGCATTTCCTTGGTCATCGCCTTGATCTTGACCCGCGCCGGATTGAAGATCGATGCATAATAGGTCTTCCACGTCTCCTCGACCGGATCCCCATTCGGCGCATCGGCGCGAGTTGCCCCCGGGCTTTCGGTCAGGCTCACCCCGTCCCAGTGGATGCAGACTTCGGGCGTCAGGATCGACCAGCGCATCGTCGTGAACCGCCGCACGAAGAATCCCGCGGTATGGCGGACGATATGATGGTCGGGCTCGAACCAGGCGACGAATCGCGTCCCCCCCTCCTCGGCCACTTCGCGAAAGCGAACGAAGGCGTGCATCTTGTGGACGTCGCGGCGGACCTCCTTGGCCAGCTTTTCGATCCGGTCGACCAGCGGGTCGGCGCGATCCTCCAGCGCCCGCTTGTTGCCCTTCAGCTTCAGCAGCAGCGCATAGAGCAGCGCGAACCGCTCGGGCTCGGAATGGCAGATCGCCGACTTCGCCAGATCGACAAACCCGCGCGGCACCGCAAAGCTCGGCCCGGGCCCCGGCCCCGGATTCAGCTCCGGAGCGACATCGCCACCGAACAAATCGGCATCCCCGCCCTCGACCTGCCACACTACGGCGCTTGCCGGCACCCCAGCCTCGGCCAGCCCCCGCGCCGCATCGCGCCACGCCTCGAAATCATCCTCGGCAGGAAGCGTGATGCGCAGCACATCGATCATCGGGCCGTCACGGAGCATGGGCAATCAACCAGTTACGCGGCGAACAGCTCCATCTGTTCGGCCTTGGGGGTAATCAGCGCTTTCAAATCAACGCGATCGGTCAGCAGGGTCGGGCGCCAGTCGCTGGTCACGATGAACGGGCGCATCTTGCCGATCGAGACCGTCAGCCGGGCAACGTCGGCCAGCGTGATCGCCCGCCATCGCCGCGAACTCAGGATCCGCCCGACCGCTTTCGTGCCGAGCCCGGGCACGCGCAGCAGCATCTCCCTCGGCGCGCGGTTGAGGTCGACCGGAAAGCTTTCGCGAAACTTCAGAGCCCACGCCAGCTTGGGATCGATATCGAGCGGCAACATCCCGTCGGCATCGGTCGCCGAAACGACCTCCTTCGGCGTAAAACCGTAAAAGCGCATCAGCCAGTCGGACTGGTACAACCGATGTTCGCGCATCAGCGGCGGGCGCTTCAAAGGCAACACCGCGCTCGCGCTCGGGATCGGCGAGAAAGCCGAATAATAGACCCGCCGCAGCCCGAAGCGGTCGTACAACTGGCTCGCGCGACCAACGATATCGCCGTCGCTCGCCGCATCCGCGCCGATGATCATCTGGGTCGACTGCCCCGCTGGCGCGAACTTGGGCGCCGACTTGAACCGTTTCAGATTATCCTTTGCCTCGATGATCAGTCCCTTCATCCCCGCCATTGCCTCCTCGATCTGGCTCTCCGACTTCTCGGGGGCGAGCCGCTCGAGCCCGGCGCGGGTCGGCAGTTCGACGTTGATCGACACGCGGTCGGCGTGAAGCCCGGCCTGCCGCACCAGCTCCGGATCGGCGTCGGGAATCGTCTTGAGATGAATATAACCGCGAAAATCATGGTCTTCGCGCAAGGATCGCGCGACCTCGACCATCTGCTCCATCGTGTAGTTGGACGAGGCGATGATCCCCGACGACAGGAACAGCCCTTCGATATAATTGCGCTTGTAGAAAGCGATCGTCAGCTTGACGACTTCCTGCGCCGTGAACCGCGCGCGACGCACGTTCGAGCTTTTGCGGTTGATGCAATAATGGCAGTCGAAGATGCAGCTGTTGGTCAGCAAGATCTTCAGCAGCGAGATGCACCGACCGTCGGGAGCGTAGGCGTGGCAGATCCCCATGCCCTCGGTCGATCCCACCCCCTTGCCGTCGCGACTGTCCCGCTTCGACGTGCCCGAGCTTGCGCAACTAGCATCATATTTGGCCGCGTCGGCAAGGATCGCTAGCTTTTCACGGGTGTCGAGCTGGGCCATGAGTTCATGTTATGTTCTCAGGCAATGAAAGTCTAGCAAGTTTTTCGTTTCGCACGGCTTTTCAGGAGTCTTGACCGTCCTCGACCGTGTCCCCGGGGTGCGCCCCGGCGCGCTGCGGGATGAGCAGGATCAGCCCGACGATGACGACGAACAGCACCGCCGACGCGAGCGAGCGGCTGAACTCTAGTCCGCCCTTCGCCACCGGCTTGTCGAGAAAGTCCCCGACTGTGGCGCCGAGCGGGCGGGTCAGGATGAACGCCGCCCAGAACAGCAGGGTCCGGCTGATGCGGGTGGCATAATAGAGCCCCGCGACCACCGCGAGCGCCACGCCAAAGATCAGCGCGCCCCCGGAATATCCCGGGCCCAGGTCCGCAACCCAGTCGCCAAGCGCGGTGCCCAGCGTCTGCGAGAAGGTAATCGTCAGCCAATAGAAGACTTCGACTTTGTGCGTGTTGACCGTGTCGACGCTGATGCTCCCCTCTGACCGGTACCAGCTCCCAAGCGAAAACAGCACGAGGGCGAACAGCAGCAACGACCCGCCGGGATAGCCGATCCCGAGCGAACGGGTCGCAAAGTCGGCGAGCGTTGTTCCGGCCGTGGTCGAGGCGATAATCGTCGCCCAGTAGAGAAAGGGGTGAAACCGGCGCGCCCGGATTTGCAGCGCCACCAGCGCGATCAGCGTGAGCCCGAAAATTGCGGTCCCGACCAGATAGCCGTTGAGCCCCGCCGCGCCTGCCCCCGGGGTCGTCTCGCCCAGCCAGCTCATCGACACGGCGTCACCCGCGGTTTCGCCAAGCGTGGTCGCAAGGATCTTGATCAGCCAAAAGCCGAGCGTGACCGCGGGCACCTTGCTGAGCATTTCGCCCGCTGTCGGTTCGCTGCGAGGCAAGGATGCGCTAGTGGCGACCATCACTATTTGCTCGGCACCGTGTCCTGTGAAATATCGGATGCGCGCTGAGATGCGCTGTCATGAATCTCCTGGATCGCACAGCCAGTGTAACCGGCAGGCCCAACTGCCGAGCAGCTCTGCGGCCCGGTCAGCCCCTGGCGAGCAAACACCCGCGACTGGTTGACCCAGCTGTTGCGCGACTGCGGCGGGCCCGACGAGCGAAGCTTGGGGGGGATGCGGAAACGCTCGGCGTCGGGGCGGCGCGTACACACGAAAATCTCGCCATCGGTCGATCGTGGGCAGGGATCGGTGCCATAGACAATGATCTCCGACCGACGGTTTTGCGCGGCGGCGGGAAGCGGATCGATCACCACCACACCCGCGAGCAGGGCGACGCCGACGGCGATACTGGGAAGGGCTTTCATATTTCGTCCTTTCAACGGATCAACGGACGGGCCGCCGGTCCAGTTTCGTCAAATGCGTTTGGAAACGGTGATGGCGGCACGGCAACCGGCGCGAATGACAGCGGTCAGCAACGGATAGCCCGCCGCTTCGGCCGCGCCATGCTCGCGCGCGGTGTCACGATGTTCGAGTTCTTCGGCCTGGAAATCGAGGATATCGGCCGACAGGATGGGGTCGCTGTCGCCAAGCTCGACCAGTTGATCGGCATAATGGCGATCAATCTCGGTCTCGACCGCTTCGGTACAGGCCATCGCCGCTTTCTCGGACAGCAGCGCAGTCGCCGCGCCAAGCGCGAAGCCGGCGATGCTCCATAGCGGCTGGAGCAGGGTCGGGCGAACCCGGCGCTCGGCCATTAGGGTGTTGAACCGGTCGAGGTGACGCTGCTCCTGCGACGCCATCCGCGCGACGAGGTGCGACGCGGCGGTCCCGCGGCCCAGCACGGCGAGCTGCCCGGCATAAATTCGGGTCGCGCCATATTCGCCGGCCTGGTTAACGCGAAGCATCGACGCCGTGTCGATCGCCTGATCGCCGGGGGTCCAGCGGCTCATCGTGCGCGACCTTTCAACAAGAGAAACGCCGTAACGGCGGCGGCGGGCAGCGAGATCAGCGCATTCCACGCCGCCAGCGACAGCCCCAGGAAGCGCCACTGGACCTGGTCGCACTGGATCAGCGGCACGTTCATGATCTGCTTCAAGATGTCGGCCGAACTGCCGCTTTTGATCGAGCTCGAGCAAGCGGTGAAGCCCTGGAAGACCTTGGCTTCGACCCCGGCATGATAGACGCCGATCCCGCCCGACACGGCAATCGCGATCGCGGCCAACACGACCAGCCCCCTCGCCCGTCGGTCTCCTGCGGCGAACAGGAAGGCCAGCGCGGCGAGCAGGATCGCGGCGGCATGGGGATAGCGCTGCCACCAACACATTTCGCACGGCCACAACCCGCCGACATATTGCGAGAACAACGCCCCACCGAGCAGCCCGAGCGGAACAAGCAGCGCGAGCAGCCGCGCCGCCTGGTTGGCGGACAGTGCGGTGCGTGGCGCGGGCTCGATCAGCGTGGCTGCGGTCACCTTACTTCGCCGCGACCTTCGCCGCGGGCACTCCGCTCAGCCGCCGCAGCGTCTTCAGCGCATAATCAAGCTGGAAATCCTTGACCCCTTGCGTCTTGAGCTGGTCGGCGGTGGCGGTGAAGCGCGGATCGGGGGTGGTGTCACTCTCGAGCAGCGTATCGTCGACCTTGGTCTGGCTTAGCAGATGCTTGCGCAAATCGGCCTCGCGCAGCCGCGGGCGGTCCTTATAGTCGGGGTCGCTCAGCTGGGGCACGATGATATCGGGGTCGATCCCGCCCGCCTGCACCGAACGGCCCGAGGGCGTATAATAGCGCGCGGTGGTCAGGCGAAGGACGCTCGACGCGCTCATCGGCATGACCGTCTGGACGCTGCCCTTGCCGAAGCTGCGCTCGCCCATGACGATCGCGCGGCGCTGGTCCTGAAGCGCACCGGCGACGATTTCGGCGGCCGACGCCGTACCGGCATCAACCAGCACGATCACCGGCAGGCCGTGGGCCAGGTCCCCGGGGTGGGCATAGAAACGGTCGATGTCGGTCTTCTCTCGCCCGCGCTCGGACACGATCTCGCCATGGTCGAGGAAGGCGTCGCTGACCGACACCGCCTGGTCGAGCAACCCGCCCGGATTCGAACGAAGATCGACGACATAGCCCAGCGGGTGACCCCCGGTCGCGGCATCGATCGACTTCAGCGCGCTTTCGGTCGCCGCCCCGGTCTGGGCCGAGAAGCCGTTGATGTTGATATAGCCGATCTGGTCCCTGATCTCCCACTTCACCGGGCGAAGCTGGATCTTCTCGCGCACCAGCGAAACGTCGAACGGCTTGTCGCGGCCGGGGCGGACGATGGTCAGCTTGATCTTGGTCCCCGCGTCGCCGCGCATCTTCTCGACCGCTTCGTCGAGGGTCGAGCCATAGAGCAGCACCCCGTCAAGGTGGGTGATATAGTCGCCTGCCTTCAGCCCCGCGCGCCACGCCGGCGTGTCCTCGGTCGGGGCGACGATCTTGACCGCGCCATCCTCGGTCGAGACGGTAATGCCCAGCCCGCCGTAATTGCCGTCGGTGGTTGCCTTGGTTTGCTGATAGTCGGCGCCCTCGGCAAAGGCCGAATGAGGGTCGAGCGCGGCCAGCATGCCGTCGATCGCACCCTTGATTAGGACATGGTCATCGACCTTGTCGACATATTGCGAGCGGACCCGCTGGAACACGCTCATGAACGTCTCCAGCTCCTTGTACGTGTCGGTATCGGCTGCCGCCAGGCCACTCGTCGCAGTCGGGATCAAGGCCAGCGCGCCGACCAGCGCGAGCGGGGGAAGGAGCTTGGCGAAGCGCATCGAACACCTTTGGTTGCGGCGGGTACAGGGCGGGGACTCTAGCCGCCTTTGACCCGGTTGGACAGCATCGCAGATGAAGCTGCGATGAAGGCCGGGGAGATTGCGGCGCCATCATGGGTCAGGTCGATCTCGACCGGGCCGAGCGCACGGCCAAGCGGATCGCCGCGGCGGACCGTTGCTCCCTTAGGCAGGGAGGTCGCGACATTGACGATCAGGCTAATCCAGCCTCCGCCATGGTCGATGATGATTACTCCGTCCGATCGGCGATAGGGGCCAGCGAAGACAACCGTCCCGTCGGCGGGGACGACCAGCGCGGCGCCTCGGCCGTTCCGCAGGGACAGGCCGCGCGAGCGGATGCCGTTGGTATCGACGGTGCCGAGCCCGGCGGCGACCGGGGCGTCGAGCGGGAGCTGGTAGGCGAGTAGTGGGGGTAATGCGGCGACGGAGCCGGGGCGCCCGGGGATGGGGTCCAGCCTCGCAAGTTCGGTGGCGCTGTTCATCGCGTTTCGTCGGCGGCTTGCTTCATTGCCAAGCGCGCCGAGCATTTCACCCCCGGCCAGCGTCTCGTCGCCTGCGCCGAGCGCTTGGCCGGCAAGGCTCGTCTGTCGGCTCAGCGCGCGCTGCTCGAGCGCGGCGAACTGGGTGCGCCTGGCCTCCAGCCCGGTCCGCTCCTTGGCCAGCCGATCACGTGCCTGCGCTGCTGATGCTGCGGCGCGTTGCCCGGCGAAAAGATCAGCGCTGAGCGCGGCGGTGCGCGCACGAATCGCGGGCATGGTCGCGTCGAGCAGCGCGCGGACCCGCACAAATTCCTCGGTCGATCCGTCGGCCAGCGCAAGCAACGGCGGACGGCGGCCCATGGTGACGAGCCCGGCGAGGAGCCCGGCGACGGGGGCCTGCTGCTGGGCAAGGCGCCCCTTGCGCGTCGCCATGTCGGCCTGCGCGCTGCGGTAAATAATTTCGGCGGCGCCGATCCGCGCCTCGGCGACGGTGATGGCGGCAGCGGCGGCACGCCGCTCCCCGGCGAGACGCTCGGCCTCGTTCCCGGCACTCGACGCAGCGGCGGTGAGGCGCACTTCCTCGGCGGCGGTGCGAGTGACTTCAGCCTGCGCCTGCGCCAATGACGGTTCGCCCGGCACCACCACCGGATCGGCCGCGCCGAGCAGGGGGAGTACAAGGGCCAGGAGAATCAGGCGACGCATTACCTACCCTTCGCGGTGATAGGGATGGTTCGCAAGGATCGATGTCGCGCGAAACAATTGCTCGGCCAGCATTGCCCGCGCCATCATGTGCGGCCAGGTCGCCGGGCCGAACGACAATAGCCAGTCGGCCTCGGCCCGGTGCGCCTCGTCATGCCCGTCGGCGGCACCGATCAGGAACCGCGCCTCGCGCTTGCCCCCGTCGCGCCACGCCTCGAGCTTTTTCGCCAGGGCCATCGACGATACCGCCTCGCCGCGTTCGTCGAGCGCGATGGTCACGCTGGCCGGCGGCGCGATCGGAATCGTCCCGCCGCGGTCGGGCAGCTCGGTGACTTTGGTCGGCCAGCCGATGCGTTTCAAATAACGCTCAACCATCTCGGCCTCGCTCGATCGCCCTATCTTGCCCCGTGCGATGATGTGGAGGAGCATTTAGCGGGTCGCGGCGAAACTGTCGTAGATCGCGCGCGACGCCCGGGCGATGATCGACGCGCGCGGCCCATTGCCGCCGCGCGTGAAGACCGTGACGATGATCCGCCGACCGTCGGGCAGCACGATATAGCCGACATCGTCGGTGATCGTCGCATAAGTCCCGGTCTTGTGCTCGACATTGGTCCCGGCGGGAAGCATCCCCTTGATCCGGTTCGACCCGGTGATGCAGCGGCGCATGACATCGAACAGGAAATCGCGGCTGGCCGGCTTGATCAGCTCGCCGCGATACAGCCGCTTGAGGAAAATTGCGAAACCGTCGGGGGTCGCAGTGTCGCGCGGATCCTGATCGAACGTCAGCATCGACCCGGTGGCACGCTCGTCGTCATTCTCGCTGACGCTTCCAGGCGTCACTGGTTCCCAGCGGCGCAGCGCCTCAGCCTCGGTCGATCCGCTCGCCACCCGCACCCCGCGCCGGGCAAGCAGCAACTGGGCAATGGTGCGATCGACCCGCAGGCCCGTGACATGGTTGATCTCGAGCCATTTCTCGACCGTCGCCGGTCCGCCAAGGTCGGCCAGCAACACGTCGGTCGCGGTATTGTCGCTTCGCGTCAGCATCAGCTCGATCAGGTTTGCAGCCGACAGGGATACCCCGTCATGCGGAGCAAAGGCAGTAATCCCGTCGGCGCGCAGCCGCAGGCGATAATCGACCGGGATCATCGTCGCCAGCGTTCGGTGCCCGGCGTCGACTTCGGCCATGTACGTCGCGGCAATCGCGACCTTGACCGTGCTCGCCATCGGGAAGGCGCGACTGCCGTGGACGCTGACCTGCCGCCCGGTAGACAAGTCGATTGCCGAAATCCCCACATCGCCCGCCGGGACGGCGGCGATCTCCTCGAGCCGGCGCTGGAGATCGGCGATGCCTGCCGTCGGCGATGCGGTGTAAGGCGCGCGATACACCGGCGCCGGCTGAAGCACCGCCATCGGCGCGGGCGCAGCCTGAAACGCAAGCGCAACGGCGCCGAGGAACGCGGACATCGTCAAATCAGGCGGCGCCTACCTTGGCATCCTTCTCGTCGCCGAACGCCCACATGCGTTCCAGATTGTAGAAGCTGCGCACTTCGGGGCGAAACAGGTGGACGATGACGTCGTCGGCATCGATCAGGACCCAGTCGGCGACGGGCAACCCTTCGATCCGGACGATCTTGCCGAATTCTTCCTTGATCTTCGCGGCAAGCTTGGCTGCCATCGACGCGACCTGGCGTGACGATCGGCCGCTGGCGATGACCATGTGATCGGCAATCGCCGACTTGCCGGCGAGCGGGATCGACAGCGTCTCGACCGCCTGGTCGTCGTCGAGGCTCTTCATGATGAGGGCGTGCAGCGCGGCGACGTCGGCAGGCCCCGAAGGGCGGCCGGAAACGCGGTTAGGTCCGCTGGTGGCGGGCAGGGGGTCGGTCAATTCTTCTCCAGTCGGGCGTGAGGCGCGCGCACCGCGGTGAAGCGGCGATGCCAGTCGGGGTCGAGCGCGCGGAGGCGGGTTGCGGAGGTCGGGTCGGGGGGCAGGCGAAGCAGGCTAATCGCCGGTGCGCTCCAATTCGTCCACCTCCGGGCCGTGGCGGCGGGGTGGACGAACCACCGCAACCAGCCCATCGCGCGAGCCGCACGGGCCGCTCGCCCATAGCCCGGACGCGACATGATCGCAATCGGCACGGTACGCGCCAGTCGACGCCAATCCTTCCACTGGTGAAATTCGGCAACAGTATCAGCCCCCATCAGCCAGATGAAGCGGTCGGCGGGGCGGCGCCGGACAATCGCGGTGACGGTATCGACGGTGAAGCGGGTGTGAAGCCTCGCCTCGATATCGCTCACCCTGATCCCCGTCCCACGCGCTATTTCGCGGGCCGAGGCAAGGCGCGCGGCAAAAGGCGCCATCCCGGCCTTGGCTTTCAGCGGATTGCCCGGCGACACCAGCCACCACAGCTCGTCGAGCCCGAGAGCGTCCATCGCCGCCAGGCTCATCCGCCGATGCCCGCGATGCGCCGGATTGAAGCTCCCGCCAAGGAGTCCGATGCGCCTCATGCTGCAGCGCTAGCAGCGTCGCCGCCCGCGTGACGTATTGCCCCTCGAAGTGCGGCCGTCACTCCCACTCAATCGTTCCGGGCGGCTTCGATGTGTAGTCGTAGACCACGCGATTGATCCCCGCGACCTCGTTGACGATCCGCGTCGCCACCCGCGTCAGGAAGGCGGCCTCGAATGGATAGACGTCGGCGGTCATGCCATCGACGCTGGTGACCGCTCGCAATCCGCATACGCTGTCATAGGTCCGCGCATCGCCCATCACGCCGACCGTCCGCACCGGCAGCAGCACTGCAAACGCCTGCCAGATCGCGTCGTACAGCCCGGCGTTGCGGATTTCCTCCAGGTAAATGGCATCGGCCTTGCGCAGGATGTCGCAGCGTTCCTTGGTCACTTCGCCGGGGATGCGGATCGCGAGCCCGGGGCCGGGGAAGGGGTGGCGGGCGACGAACGCCTCGGGCAACCCCAGCTCGCGGCCGAGCACGCGGACCTCGTCCTTGAACAGTTCGCGCAAAGGCTCGACCAGCTTCATCTTCATCGTCTCGGGCAGGCCGCCGACATTATGATGGCTCTTGATCGTCACCGAGGGCCCGCCGGTAAAGCTGACGCTCTCGATCACGTCGGGGTAAAGCGTCCCCTGCGCCAGGAAATCGGCTCCTCCCAATTTCTTCGCCTCGGCATCAAACACGTCGATAAACGTCGCGCCGATGAACTTGCGCTTCTTCTCGGGGTCGGTGACCCCCGCGAGCCCCGACAGGAACAATTCCTCGACATCGACATGGACCAGCGGGATGTTGAAGCTGTCGCGAAACAGGGTCACGACCTGTTCGGTCTCGCCCGCGCGCATCAGGCCATGGTCGACATAGACGCAGGTCAGCTGTTCCCCGATCGCTTCGTGGATCAGCACTGCGGCGACCGCCGAATCGACTCCGCCCGACAGCCCGCAAATCACCTTGCCGTCGCCGACCTGGGCGCGAATGTCGGCGATCTTGGCGTCGCGATAGGCGCCCATCGTCCACTCGCCCGAACAGCCGCAAATCTCCTTCGCAAACCGCGCCAGCAGCTTGCCGCCGTCGGGAGTGTGGACCACCTCGGGGTGGAACATCATCGAATAGAACCGACGCGCCTCGTCGGTGGCGATGGCATAGGGCGCGCCTTCGGACTGGGCGACGACCGCGAATCCTTCGGGGAGCCGTTCGACCCGGTCGCCATGGCTCATCCACACCTGGTGCTTCTCGCCGACCGACCACAGCCCCTCGAACAGCGCCGAGGGAGCAACGACATCGATGTAGGCGCGCCCGAATTCCTTGCCGCCGTCACTGCTCGCAACCAGCCCGCCAAGCTGCTGCGCCATGGTCTGCTGGCCATAGCAGATCGCGAGGATCGGCAGGCCAAGGTCGAAGAAATGCTGGGGTGCGCGCGGGCTGTCGTCCCACATCACCGACGATGGCCCGCCCGACAGGATGATGCCCTTGGGAGCGAGCCGCTCGAAAGCTTCGGCGGCAGCGTTGAACGGGGCGATTTCGCAATAGACCCCGGCCTCGCGCACCCGCCGTGCGATCAGTTGGGTGACTTGGCTGCCGAAGTCGACAATCAGGATCGTGTCGGCGGTCGGCAGGGTCACGGGCGGCACCTTCGGAGACAGTAAAAAGATGCGCCGAGGCGTTAAGGCCCCGGCGCATCCCTGTCCACCGAAGTGGTCGGCTTTTAGGCAGGCGTGGCCTTAGTAACCGCGATAGCCATAGCCACGGTTATAGCCGCCACGGTTGCGGTCGATCGACAGGTCGATCACCCGGCCCGAATAATCCACCTTGCAGGTGAAGCTCAGGTTGGGGGCGCCGTAACCGCCGTTGTTGTAGCCGCCGCCATTGTTATAGCCGTTGTTGTAGCCATAGCCCTGGTTATAGCCCTGGTTGTAGCCTTGGTTATATCCGCCACCGGCCATCGTCGAAATCACGCCGTGGACGCGCAGCGCGCCATTGTTGCGGGCTTCGATGTTGGTGATCCCGGTCACGCGGCCACCCTGGCCGTAGCTCTGACCGTAGCCCTGGCCATAGCCCTGGTTGTAACCGCCATAGCCACCGCCACCATAACCATTGTTATAGCCACCGCCGTTGAGGCGAGTCTCGACCGCGGCGGCGCACTGGTTGACGGCAACGCTCGCCTGGATGTTCTGGCCACGATAGCCGTACGATTGGCCATATCCGTAATTGCCATACTGATACCCGCCATATTGGGTGGCAGCGATGACGCCGTTGATCACCTGTCCGACGACATTGCCGGGGCTGTTATTCTGGTAACCGCCATAGCCGTTGCCGGGATAATATTGCGCGGCGGCAGGGCTGGCAGCCCCGATGATCGCGGCGATGCCGACCGTTCCGGCCAGGATTTTCTTGATTGCAGTCATGGGGCTGTTCCTCATCTGATAATTCCCGAATACGCTCGGTGCATCAACGCAATTAAAGCCATTCGGCTGCACAATGGCTGAATTCCGCGTTGTCCGCCGTTCAGCTTGGCACGCCTCCGAAACGGACGAATTGCTCCAAATTGCGCTCAGAAGCGGACCCGCTTTCGTACGTGCAACGCGCCGCGCGGCTGCTAAGACCTGCCCATGCTTTCAGGGGTCGACAGCATCGCGGATCATCGCGCTCGCCTCAGCCATCTCGATCGGCTGGAGGCGGATGCGATCCATATTTTCCGCGAAGTCGTCGCGACAAGCCGCGCGCCCGTCCTGCTTTACAGCATCGGCAAGGATTCGGCGGTGATGCTCCACCTCGCGCAAAAAGCCTTCTTCCCCGCACCCCCGCCATTCCCCTTGCTCCACGTCGACACGACATGGAAATTCCGCGCGATGTACGAAATGCGTGACAAGGTTGCGCAAACGAGCGGCATTCGCCTCATCGTCCACCGCAACCCCGCTGCCGAAGCCGCCGGGATCAACCCGTTCGATCATGGCGCGCGCCACACCGACGAGTGGAAGACGCAAGGACTTAAGCAGGCGCTCGACGCCGGCCGATTTGACGCAGCGTTCGGCGGCGCCCGGCGCGACGAGGAAAAAAGCCGCGCCAAGGAACGCATCCTTTCGTTCCGCTCGGCCAGCCATCGCTGGGACCCGCGTCATCAGCGCCCCGAATTATGGAACCTGTTCAACACCGCGCTGCGCCCCGGTGAATCGCTGCGCGCCTTCCCGATCAGCAACTGGACCGAGCTCGACGTGTGGCAATATATCTCGCGCGAGAAGATCGCTCTCGTCCCGCTCTATTTTGCCGCCCCGCGCCCGACGGTGGAGCGCGACGGGCTGATCCTGATGGTTGACGACGACCGCTTCCGCCTTCGCCCCGGCGAAGTCCCGGTGACCCGCACCATCCGCTTCCGCACGCTCGGCTGCTACCCGCTGTCGGGCGCGATCGAGAGCGAGGCCACGACGATCAACCAGGTCATCCAGGAAACATTGCTCGCGACCACTTCCGAACGCCACGGCCGCGCAATCGACCATGATCCCGGTGCGTCGATGGAGCAGAAGAAACAAGAAGGCTATTTTTGATGCCGCACCCCGTGCAATCTGGCGCCCGATGACCGGCTATCTCCCCGAGGCGATGATTGCCGACGACATTGCCGGCTGGCTCCGCGCCAATGCCCAAAAATCCATGCTCCGCTTTATCACCTGCGGCTCGGTCGACGACGGCAAGTCGACCCTGATCGGCCGCCTGCTTTTTGATACGCGCCAGATCTTCGACGACCAATTGTCCGCGCTCCAGGCCGATTCGGTCCGCGTCGGGACGCGCGGGGAAGGGATCGACTTCGCCCTCCTCGTCGATGGCCTCGCTGCCGAGCGCGAACAGGGCATCACGATCGACGTTGCCTACCGCTTCTTCGTCACCCCGACGCGCAAGTTCATCATCGCCGACACGCCGGGCCACGAACAATATACCCGCAACATGGTCACCGGCGCCTCGACCGCCGACGCGGCGGTCATCCTGGTCGATGCGCGCAAGGGGCTCCTGACTCAGACCCGCCGCCACAGCCTGCTGACGAAGCTGCTCGGTGTCCGCCACCGCATCCTCGCGGTCAACAAGATGGACTTGGTCGACGACAGTGCCGACGCCTTTCACGCCATAGTCGCCGACTATCGCATATTCGCGGCCGAGGCCGGGCTTAGCGACATCATCGTCATCCCCGTCTCGGGCGTCCGCGGCGACAATATTGTCGATCGCTCGGCAACGATGGACTGGTACACCGGCCCGACTCTGCTCGAAGCGCTTGAAGCACTCGATGTCGACTCCGATGCGGCGTCGCGCGGCCCGTTCCGAATGCCCGTCCAACTCGTCCACCGTCCCGACCAGCACTTTCGCGGTTTCGCCGGGCTCGTTTCGGGCGGCATAGTCGCGCCGGGCGACGCCGTCCGCATCCTTCCCTCGGGCGCGACCAGCAGCATCGCCCGGATCGTGACGATGGACGGCGACCTTCCCGCCGCCACTGCCGGCCAATCGGTCACGGTGACGCTGGCCGACGAGATTGACTGCGCGCGCGGCGACGTGATCGTGGCGGCCGCCGATCCCCCAGTGGTCGCCGACCGGTTCGAGGCAAGCATCGTTTGGCTCGACGCCGACCCGCTCGTCCCGGGGCGAACCTATTCGCTCAAACTCGCCACCCAATCCGTCGGCGCAACCCTTGCCGCTCCCAAATATGAACTCAACGTCAATACGATGGAGCATCTGGCGGCCAGAACGCTCGAGCTCAACGCGATCGGCGTTGCAGAACTCGCTACCGACCGCCCGATCGTCTTCGCCCCCTATGCCGAGGACAAGGCGCTCGGCGGCTTCATTCTCATCGACCGCGTCACCAACGCCACCGTCGCCTGCGGGATGATCCACTTCGCGCTTCGCCGCGCGACCAATATCCACTGGCAGGCGATGAGTGTCGACCGCGCGGCGCGCGCGCGGCTGAAAAACCAGCGCCCGGCCGTCGTCTGGCTGACCGGCCTGTCGGGCGCGGGCAAGTCAACCATCGCCAACCTCGTCGAGAAAAAGCTCAACCGGATGAACCGCCACAGTTTCCTGCTCGACGGCGACAATGTCCGCCACGGGCTAAACAAGGATCTTGGCTTCACCGAGACCGACCGGATCGAGAATATCCGCCGCGTCGGCGAAATCGCGCGACTGATGAGCGACGCCGGACTCATCGTCGTCACCGCCTTCATTTCGCCCTTCCGTGCCGAGCGCGACATGGTCCGCGCGATGATCCCGGCGGGCGAATTCCTCGAAGTGTTCATCGACACCCCGCTGGCCGAGGCCGAGCGGCGCGACGTCAAGGGCCTCTACGCCAAGGCCCGCGCCGGCCAGCTCAAGAATTTCACCGGGATCGACAGCCCCTACGAGGCCCCGCGCCACCCCGAACTCAGGATCGACACGACCACCTTGTCGGCCGAAGCCGCCGCCGACCTCATCGTCGACGCACTGCTCGATCTCGGGACCTAATTCAGGTTGTTTTTTCTATCATAATATGCCAAATAGGTTAGATTAGTGATAGCCCCGGCGGGTCCGCCAGGCTGGGAAAGAGGGGAGGGCGTTCCATGCGACTTGCGTTCGCCGCCGCCAGACGTCCCCTCGCACGCCGCGCTGCACTGTCTAGCGTGTCCATTTTGCGTTGCGCTGGTGCTCGCCAACCATCTCCTGCCAAACCGCGCCAGACTGTCCACTTGTCCATAATGCATCCCGCCCGGCCTCCCATCCGTTCCTTTGCGGTTCATGCCCCACTGTCCACTGGGCACGGATTGATCAACTGAAAGGCTCGACCCGATGAAGCCGATTTTCGCCCCCCTCGCCATTCTCGGCGCGTTGACTGCCGCCGCAATCGCCTTTCCCGCGACCACTGCCGCCACCGTCATGGCGCCGCGCCCGGTGATGGACATCGCTGCCGTTAGTCACCGTGAGACTGCGGTCTTCGCCGGCGGCTGCTTCTGGGGGGTCGAGGGGGTGTACAGCCATGTGAAGGGGGTCATCTCGGCAACCTCGGGCTATAGCGGGGGCAGCGCCGCGACCGCGACTTATGGCCAAAGCTCGACCGGGCGCACCGGCCATGCCGAATCGGTTCGCGTCGTGTTCGATCCGACCGTGGTCAGCTATGGCCAGCTGCTGCGCATCTATTTCTCGGTCGTCGCCGACCCAACCCTCAAGGACGCGCAGGGCCCCGATCGTGGCACCCAATATCGCTCGGCGCTGTTTCCCTTGTCCCCGGCACAGGCTCGCGTCGCGCGCGCCTACATCGGCCAGCTCGCCGCCGCACGGGTCTTCCCCCGCCCGATCGTGACCACGGTCGAACCCTTTCGCGGCTTCTACCCGGCCGAGGCCGAGCACCAGCGTTTCATGGCGCGCAATCCCGATTATCCCTACATCGTCGTCAACGACCGGCCCAAGGTCGACGCGCTCCGGCGCCAGTTCGCGGCAAATTATCGCGCCTGAACGGGCTTGCGGGCCGCGCCCCGCTTCCCTAGAGACCGCGTCGAGTGGGCGTGTAGCTCAGTGGTAGAGCACTGTGTTGACATCGCAGGGGTCGCAAGTTCAATCCTTGCCACGCCCACCAGTTTTCGCCTCAGCCCGGAAGCGTCAGTGGACGCGCGGTGTAGGTCTGGAGCCATGCCGTCAGGTCGACCGCCATCAGGTCGGCGACCCGCCGGATCCGCCGCAGCAGCGCGTCATATTCCAGCTCGTCGTCGATGATGACGTCTTTCAGGATGATCAGGTCGCGGCGCAGCGTCTCGCTCCTTGCCGCGACGCCGGCAAAGTCGCCCTGCATGCGGATCCCGTAAATGGCCGCGCCGATCGACGGCAGCGCGGCGCCGAGGATGGTGACGACCAGTGACAGCGGCAATGGGCTTTCTCCCGCCACCCACTCCATCCCGGGCAGCGTCTTGACCCCCAGCATCAGCAGGCAGGCCAGCGCGGTCGCCGCAAACAGCGCCGACCCGCCCCGGTGCAGCCGGTGATCGAGCTGGTGCATTCGCCGGGCGTCGACCTCGAGATAGCCAATCTGCCCGTCGATCATCTCGAGCAGCTCTTGCTTGACGCAGCTCAGATAGGCGGCATCGACCTTGACCCCGGGCAGCCCGAGTTCGCGGGCTGCGGCCTGGATATACCAACTGACCCACGGCGACGACTTGCCCGCGGCATTACGCAGATCGAGGTCGCCGAGCTGGGTGGTCAGCGCCAGGCACCGCAGCCGCTCGGCCAGCGCCCGGCTGTCGAGCCACTGGCGGTGCCACCCGGCCCGATTGCCCGCCGAGGTGATGATTAGGATCGAACTGATCGTCGCGAATTCCAGGGTCAGCAGATAAAACTTGGCACCGGTTGGAAGGGCAAGCCCGAGCATCGTCAGCAGGACCGCCAGGGACGACAGCGAGAAGTTGAGCAGGAAACTGCTGCGAAACAGCGCGGCGCTGCGGCTGGCGGCGAAGTCGGCGCGAACGAAGCGCCTGGTGACGAAGCGATCGAGGCGCAATGCAAAGTCCGGCGAAGCCGCGCACGCCGATAATAACGGTGCTTGTCCCGAAGCTTTCGGTTTCACCCCGAAATCGGTCAAACGAATCTTGCGCACCCCCATCAGCGCGAGGAACAGGGGATAGGCCACACCGGTTCCAGGCCAGTGCCGACGTTCTTCCTCAAACAGGCCGAGCATTCGCGTTTCATCGGCGAAGGAAGGCGGATCGAGCAAGTCGCTAATGACCCGATCGAGATGCTCGAGACCGCCGCGCGCGACGGTGTCCGTCGTCTGCTGGCCAAGATCGACTTCGTTGAGCCCGTCCCACAGCAACATCGGCTCGGTCCCCCCGGTGGGGTCGATGCGGACGACAGGGATGCCCTTCAGGACGCCTTCGTGGACAATTTGCGCAGCCCCGCCGCGGCCGCGCACGGGATGCCCGTCCCACACTGCCAGCAGCAGGTCGGCCTGGGCCAGAGCGGCGCGTCCGGCCCGTTCATAGGCTGCCGTCTCGCCGCCTTCGTGAATGCGGTCGCCGGGCAATTCGAACACCGAATGGGCATGGTCGAGCCGACGGAAATAGCCTTCCAGCGCGTCGGGTTTCGTGAAATCCTTGGCATATTCCTGGCGGTCGAAGGGCAGGATGACGTCGAGCGACCAGCCAAGCTTGACTGCTTCGTCGGCAAGGATGCTATCGGCGCCCTCGGCCAGCGCGCTGACCAGTCGGGTCCGGGTCGGGGCGAAGGTCGTCGCGGCGCGGCTGATCTGCTTAAGCACGTCGATCACCGTCGCGTCGAGCTGGGCGAGGTCGCAACCACCCAGTCGGTCGGGGCGGTGACCCGTGACGGCAACCGACAGGATGCGCGCTGGGCGATCTGGCGAGATCATCGCCGACCCATGATCAGGCAATTTCGCGGTATCGAAAACCCAAGCAAAGCGTGCATCTTTGTCCCCCACCGACTGCATGCCACGGGTTGCGTAGCTGTTGCAAATGGCGCGCGCGCCGCCTTCGAGGTAAAACAAGTTGGGGATCGGACCGGACTATGGTTTTCTCAAGTCCGGCGGCAGGGAGAGTGACGATGCGCATCGGCTGGCTGGCGGTCTCGCTGTTGTTAAGCCCAGTGCCCGGATGGTCCCAGGACCAGGCCGCAGCGCCGGAATCTGCAATGCGCTTTGGCGCGCCGTGGCAGGCGGAGATTTACTCGAACGCCGAGCCCGCCGCCTACACCGAGGCCGAGCGCGCGGCGAAACCCTATTGGGAGCTTGCCCATCGCTGTGGCGGGTCCCTGATCGCGGATGGCTGGGTGGTGACCGCGGCGCATTGCATCGACGAGGCCAAGGTCGAGAAGGGCTATCGCGCGCGACTGGGATCGCGCGATCTGGCCAATGACCCTGGCATGACGTTCGTCATCGACCGCATGGTTCGTCATCTCGACTATGACGCGCTGCATCATCTCAATGACATCGCGCTGGTCCATTTCGCGGCTGATGAAGCGACTGGCGAAGGCGGCGGAGCGACGATCACGCCGATCGCTCTCAATGGCAGCGGCGACGACGACCGGGCGGTGGCGCCCGGCGATCCGCTGAGCGCTTCTGGCTGGGGGCGGACCAGCGCGGGCCCCGACGGACGCAACTCGGCGGGTTTGCTGCAGGTCGACATCGCCGCAGTCGATTGCGGTGCGGTAGCGGCCTATCGTGGCCAAACGACCGACGGCATGATTTGCGCTGGCGCGCCGGGCAAGGACACGTGTCAGGACGACAGCGGCGGTCCATTGATCCGCACGCTGGGCGAGCCGGTGCTCGTTGGCATCGTCAGCTGGGGCGATGGCTGTGCCAAGTCCGACCGACCCGGGGTCTATGTCCGGATCGATCGCGACCATTATCTCGACTGGGTCAACCGCGCGATGGCGAGCGATCCTTCAGTCAGCGAGATGCGCTAGCAGATCTCGCCAAAGCGGCTCGATACGTTAGCGCGAGTCGCCGACGCTTCTGGAATCGCCGACGCTGCGCGAGTCGCCAACGCTGCGCGAGTCGCCGACACTCTTGTCTTCGCCTTCGCTTGTCTCTTCGACGGCGTCTTCATTCTCGTCCTCGGACGCATCGGTTACGGGTTTTCCGCCAATGACCATGAGTAAGACCTTTCCTGATCGACGCTGACATCATCCCATGAATTGCGACGTCGCGATAGGCCAGCTCAGATCAAACCAATGCCTGATGCCAAAGCCTTGAATTGTGGGGATTCCTTGACCGGGTCGAGCATCGGGTCGGTGGTCAGGTAAAGCAATCCGGCATCGCCGATCGCGCGCGCCTGCTGAAGCGCGACGATGGCCCGGTCGCGCTCGCCCCATTGCGCCAGCACTTCGGCCTGCTGGTAGAGCGCGCTGTCGCCCAGCGCCACCAGCGCGGCCATCGCCTCGTCAGCCTTGGCGCGGTGGCCCAGCCGATGCTCGGCGATGGCCAGGCCGGGCAGGCGGAAGACGTCGTGGGGCTCGGCGGCATAGGCGGCGCGCGCGGTCTCGATCTGGCCCAGCTGGTAGCGGCAATTGCCGATCATCGCGCTGGCGTTGGAGATTTTGGGATTAAGCGCGAGCGACTGGTCGAGCGCGGCGATCGCGGTCGGATATTGGCGAAGCGAATAATGGATCGATCCCGCCGCGCGGTGAGTCCGCGGGTTGAGCGGGTCGAGCGCCAAAGCCCGCCGAATAGCCGTCAGCGCTTCGGTCCCGCGGCCCGCCCGGACGGCGTAAATGGCGAACAAGAGCAGGATGTCGGCGTCGCCATGGCCAAGGGCATAAGCGCGCTCGTAGGGGGCCCGCGCGGCGCGGACGTCGAGCTGGCCGTTGAACTCGGCAAAGCCGAGCGCGAGCTGGGCTTCGGCGAGGTCGGGCGCGAGATCGACCGCCTGGCGGGCGGAGGCGATGGCGGCATCGTACAGCGACTTGAGCTGGTCGGCCTTGCCATATTCCCCGGCGATGGCAGCAAGCGATCGCGAGCGCGCGGCAAACGCCAGCGCAAACCCCGGATCGAGCGCAATCGCCTGGCCATATTGGTCGAGCGCGGCGCGATCGGTGACTTCATCCTTGGCGGTGTTGAACAGCGCCCGGCCGCGCAGATAGGCTTCATAGGCGGCGACGATGCGCGTGCCGCCGGGGGCGGGAGCGGCACTTTCGATCTGGGCGGCCATGGCCTGTGCGACAAGCCCGGCAATCTCGCTCTGCACCGCGAATATGTCGGCCAGCCCGCGATCAAAGGTCTTTGACCAGCGGCTGAAGCCGGTCGCGCCGTCGCTCAGATTGGCGGTAATTCGCACCGTGTCGCCCGACCGCCGGACCGTGCCGTCAAGGATGAAGGCGACCTGGAGCTTGCGCGCGAAGTCGGCCGGGCTCGCGCCCGCCGCCCCGGCGGCGTCGGACGAAGCACCGGCAATGACCTTGAGCGAATCGTTGCGCGACAATGCCGAGCGCAATTCCTCGGTCAGCCCTTGCGAGAAAAACGCCTGTTCGGGGTCGGGGCTGAGGTTGCGGAAGGGCAGGATGGCAATGCTGTTGGCAGCCTCGCCGCGGTCGAACAGCCCTGTCTTCCAGCCGATCAATCCGCCACCGCCGACAACCAGCACGGCAGCGCCCGCGCCGAGACCGATCGCCGAACGGCGCGAGACCGGGGCCATGACCGGGCGCAAAGGCACAGGCTTGTGGCTGGCGAGCTCGATTGCCGAGAGGATGGCGTTGATCTCGGGCGCGTCGCGCTTGCCGCGCCAGTGGGTCAAGTCGATCGACTGATATTGGCGAAACCCGAGCGGGGGAATCGTGCCGTCGATCGACACGGGGACAAGCCGGTGGCGGTCGCGCCCGGCGGCGGCCTCGTCGCGCACCCAGTCGGATTCGGTCGAACTGGCCGACCATAGGACGATGACCGCATCGGATTCGTCGAGGGCCGTTGCGATCGATTTGGCGAACGCCGCACCGCCTTCGATCAGCGCATCCCACCAGACCATGATTCCGGCGAGTTTCAGCGTGTCGGCGAGTCTTTCCGCCAGCTGCCGGTCGACGCGCGAATAGCTAAGGAAAACCGTCGGTTGGCGTGCGGAGGCGTTTGCTTCGTCTGCCACTTCACCTTGCCCCCGTTTGGACAAGGCTAACCGATCACGACCGGCATTGCCAGCAGTGGGCCCAGACTAGAGACAAGCTTCGAGGTAGGGCTGGTCGAAGCCGAACTGCTTGGCCTTTTCCATTGTGTAGGGACGCAGCCCCATCGATCGATATTCGCCGATGATCTTGCCGTCGCTGCCCTCGTCGAGATATTCGAACTTGAACAATTCCTGGGTGACGATGACGTCGCCTTCCATCCCGATCACTTCGGTGATGTTGGTCGTGCGTCGCGACCCGTCGCGCAGGCGCTTGACCTGGATGATGAGGTCGACCGAGTCGGCGATCTGGCGCGAAATGGCTTCCTTGGGCACCTTGATGTCCGACATCATCACCATATTCTCCATGCGCGCGAGGCATTCGCGCGGGGAGTTGGAGTGAAGCGTCGCCATCGATCCGTCATGGCCGGTGTTCATCGCGGCGAGCAGATCAAAACACTCCGGTCCACGAATTTCGCCCAGGATGATCCGGTCGGGACGCATGCGCAGCGCGTTGATGACGAGATCACGAATGGTGATCGCACCCTGGCCTTCGAGGTTGGCGGGACGCGTCTCTAGCGGCAGCCAGTGCGGCTGCTGAAGCCGAAGCTCGGCGGCATCCTCGATCGTCAGCACGCGTTCGCCCGGGTCGATCATCTTGGACAGGGCATTGAGCATAGTGGTCTTGCCCGAACCGGTGCCGCCCGAAATGACGATGTTCATCCGGCTGGCGCCGGCGATCTTGAGCAGGGTCGCCATCTTCTCCGACATCGATCCAAAGCCGCGCATCATGTCGAGCGTGATCGGCTTTTCGGAGAATTTACGAATCGAGATGGCGGTGCCGCGCAAGCTGAGCGGCGGCACAATGACGTTGACGCGGCTGCCGTCGGGCAGACGGGCATCGGCCAGCGGAGTAGTCTGGTCGACCCGGCGGCCGACCTTGTTGACGATCCGCTGGGCGATCTGGAACAGATGCTCTTCGTCGCGGAACTGGATGTGCGCGAGCTCGAGCTTGCCCTTGCGCTCAACGAAGGTCTGGTCGGGACCATTGACCATGATGTCGCTGATCGACGGGTCGGCGAGCAATTCTTCCAACGGCCCGAGACCGAGCAGCTCGTCGACCAGCACCTTTTCCAGCGCAAATTGTTCGCGCCGGTTGAGGTTGATCTTCAGCTCACCGAGCACTTCGGAAATGATCGGCCGGAATTCCTCGGCCAGCTCGTCCTTGCCGAGCGTGGCGGCGGCTTCGGGATCGACCCGTTCGAGCAGGCGCGGAAGGACCTGCTCTTTGATGCGGTGGACCGAGGCTTCAAATCCCTCGGTCTTGCTGGCGCCGGCCTCGCCACTGGCGTTCTGGCGCTTGTTGAGGCGATCCATCGCCCCGATCATCGAGTTTGACGCGTGGACCGGGCCGTCGTCGACGATCTCGGCGAGTTCCTCCACCGGCGGGAATTGCTCGCCGCCGGCGGGCGCGCCGCCGGGGCCGGCCTTCATCGGCCGTGCCACCCCGAAATTGGGTCGCGCAGAGCCCGTGTTGCCCAGTCCGTTGCGCTTGCCGAAAGCGTTCATGCCCACCGTGTCCCGTCGTTCATTGGGGTAATCCACGATGGTGAATAAGCGCAAAACTTTTACGAAAGGTTAGTCCGCAGCGGGGGCAGGTCGCGGCGCTGCCATACTTCGAAGACGCGGAAGGAGCGTTGAACCGGTGAGCGCCTGACCAAGATCCGTCGATAGTCGCGGGCAAGAGCAGCCGCAACCTGGGCAAGGCTGCGCGGGTTGGCTTCGAGGATAGGTGCGGAGACACGGACGATCACGGCTGGTTTGCGCATGAGCACGCGGGCCAGTTCGCCTTGCTGGTCGGTTCCGATCGCGCGGGCTTCATTGGCATCGGCGAGATGTTCTGGGAACTGATATTTGGTGAGCCGACAATCGCCCGCGTGATCATACAGGAGGGGTGGGCCCGATGCGAGGTAGAGGCAGCCATTGTGGCGCGAACCGGCAATCGCCGAGGCGAGTGCCTCGAACGCTAGGCGCCCCTCGCGATTGGGCTGGAAACGAAACATCGAGCCTTCGGACCAGGCGGTCAGGAGCAGCGCGGCGGCCAACGCGAATCCGGTGCGCCGGCCGAGCAAGGTCGCTGCAGAAACGCTCAGGGGCGCGATCAGGGGGAGCTCGTAATGGTCGTAAAAGTTGGGAATGAGCATGACGCCGAGCAGCGCGGCAACCATCCAGCCACTCAGAAAGATGGTGCGTAGATCGGCATTTCCGAAGCGGCGGTGCCTCATAACCGAGCCGATGATTCCGGTTAGGATTAGCGGGATCATGAAGACCAGCAGGAAAAGGACGCCAAAGCTGCGCGAGCGGATACCCTGATCGGCTTTGAAAAAGATCGAGATGAAATTGGCGAAGACGTAGTCACCGAGATGGCCGTGGGCGAAGTAATAGATTGCAGCGAGCAGGGTCGGCAGTAGCGCCACCGCGATCATGGCTACGGCGAGGCCAACCAGACGCAGAGGAGGCCATTGGCGGCGGCGGGCAAGGATCAGGAAGCACAGGCCGAGGTAGATACCCTCAACGATGCTGACCTGCTTGACAGTTAGCGCCAGTCCGCAGGCGACCATTGCGGTCATCGCGGCCGGGACGAGACGAGTGGTTCCTTCGGCGGCCCTGACGAACGACAGCGCGGCGCCGGCGATGAGCAGATTGTAGAAGACCGGTGACTGCCCACCCTGTCCGCCGAACGGGACAAGGGTCGCGAGATAGACGATCCCGGCAAGCAGCGCCCCTTGGCGATTGGCGATGCGGCTGGCCAGGCGAGTGACGACCCACGCAGTGGCGACGGCGAAAAGCCCGGCGACCAGCTGATATTGCTCGACACCGCTGCCGCCCAGTCGGGCGATGGCGGCATAGATCAGGAACAGCCCGATCGGCTTGCGGTCCCAAATGTCGACATAGGGCAGCTGGCCATGGTCGATCGCCTTGCCGACCAGCAAATAATATTGGTCGTCGACGTGGAGCAGCGGATTACCAAACGCGGCGGCGCGCGTGACAATCGCGACCGCGACAAGGGCGAGGATAGACCACAGGCCGAACCACCGCGCGTCGAGCGCTCGCGTCGAACCGGTCATCGTCACCCCCCTCGAGGCGACGATAAGTGTAACCTAAATCAAAAGCAAAGCGTAGGTTTTACCCCTGCCAAACAAGAGCCTAGCTCACGCTCTCCGCGAGCACCGTCAGCCCGCCCGCGCCGATCTCCGCAAAGCCGCCGCTGACATTGATCGTCTCGGGCGCACCACCGGCGGTCTTGAACACCGTCAGCGGGCCGTCCTTGAGCGTCGTCATGAACGGCGCGTGCCCGGCCATCGCGCCGAAATCGCCCTCGCTGCCGGAGACGACCACCATGTGGACATCCTCGGAGCGAACGAGCTTTTCCGGAGTGACGAGCTCGAAGTGGAGCAGGTCGGCCATCTAGGCTTCCTGCGCCATCTTCTCGGCCTTGGCGACCGCTTCGTCGATCCCGCCGACCATGTAGAAGGCGCTCTCGGGAAGGTGGTCATACTTGCCTTCGACGACCGCCTTGAACGAGGCGACGGTGTCTTCGACCTGGACGAACTTGCCGGGAATGCCGGTGAACACTTCGGCGACGTGGAATGGCTGGCTGAGGAAGCGCTGGATCTTCCGCGCGCGGGCGACGATCAGCTTATCTTCTTCCGACAGCTCGTCCATGCCGAGGATGGCGATGATGTCCTGAAGGCTCTTATACTTCTGCAGCGTCTCCTGAACGCGGCGCGCGGTGTCGTAATGCTCCTGTCCAACGACGGCAACGGTCAGCACGCGGCTGGTCGAATCGAGTGGATCGACCGCCGGGTAAATACCCAGTTCCGAAATCGCGCGGTTAAGCGTGGTCGTCGCGTCGAGATGGGCGAACGACGCGGCCGGGGCCGGATCGGTCAGATCGTCGGCGGGAACATAGATCGCCTGGACCGAGGTGATCGACCCCTTGTTGGTCGAGGTGATCCGCTCCTGCAACTGGCCCATGTCGGTCGCCAGCGTCGGCTGATAGCCCACCGCCGACGGAATGCGGCCGAGCAGTGCCGACACTTCCGAACCGGCCTGGGTGAAGCGGAAGATGTTGTCGACGAAGAACAACACGTCCTGGCCCTCGACGTCGCGGAAATATTCGGCCTGAGTCAGGCCCGACAGCGCGACGCGGGCGCGCGCTCCCGGCGGCTCGTTCATCTGGCCGAACACCAGCGCGACCTTCGATCCCTCGGGGGTCGGGTTGCCGTCGGCATCCTTGGCGATGACACCCGCGTCGAGGAACTCGTGGTAGAGATCGTTACCCTCGCGGGTGCGCTCGCCGACTCCGGCGAACACCGACACGCCGCCATGGCCCTTGGCGATGTTGTTGATCAGTTCCTGAATCAGCACGGTCTTGCCGACCCCGGCGCCGCCGAACAGGCCGATCTTCCCGCCGCGCGCATAGGGAGCGAGCAAATCAATGACCTTGATGCCGGTCACGAGGATCGCGCTCTCGGTCGACTGGTCGACGAACAGCGGGGCCTCGGCGTGGATCGGGGCCGACAGGTCGCTGCCGATCGGGCCGCGATCGTCGATCGGCTCGCCGATGACGTTCATGATGCGGCCAAGCGTCTTGGGACCGACGGGGACGCGGATCTGCGAACCCGTGTCAGTCACGGTTTGGCCGCGGGTCAGGCCCTCGGTCGCGTCCATGGCGATCGTGCGGACCATATTCTCGCCGAGGTGCTGGGCGACCTCGAGGACAAGGCGATTGCCATTGTTGCTGGTTTCAAGCGCGCCGAGGATCGGCGGCAGCTCGCCGTCGAACGAGACGTCGACGACCGCGCCGATGACCTGCGCGATGCGGCCGACGAGGTTGCTCGTCTGGGTGGGGGCAGTAGGGGCGGCGGTGGCCATGATGTCTGTCCTTGGCTTTTTGGGCGGTTAGAGCGCTTCGGCGCCCGAGATGATTTCGACGAGTTCGGTGGTGATCGCGGCCTGGCGCTGGCGGTTGTAGATGATCGCCAGCTTCTTGATCATGTCGCCGGCGTTGCGCGTGGCATTGTCCATCGCGGTCATCTGGCTGCCATAGAAACCGGCCTGATTCTCGAGCAGCGCGCGATAGACCTGGATCGCGACGTTGCGCGGCAGCAGCGCGGCGAGGATCGCTTCCTCGTCGGGCTCATATTCGGTCGCGGCAGCGGGGGCGGCATTCTTGTCATTGGCAGGATTGACGGCGGGGACGACCGGGATGATCTGGTCGACCGTCGGCTCCTGCAGCAGCGTCGATCGGAAATTGGCATAGGCGAGGTGCGCGACATCGAACTGGCCGGCGAAATAGCGCTGGCTGATGTCCTCGGCGATCGCCTGCGCATCGGTGTAGCCCGGGGCCTTCATCGCGCTGGTGTCATGCTGGGCGATGATCGCGCTGGGGTAGAAGCGCTGGATCACCGGGCGACCCTTGCGCCCGACGATGTAGAACAGGACGGTCTTGCCCGCGGCCTCCAGCTGTTCGGCCTTGCGGCGGGCGGCGCGGACGATGTTGGTGTTGAACGCGCCCGCCAGCCCGCGATCGCCGGTGGCGAGCACGATCAGATGGGTCTGGTCGCTGCCGGTGCCCGCGATCAGCTTGGGGCTGTGCGGCCCGACCGAAACGCGCGACGCCAGGCTGGCGACGACCGCGGCCAGGCGCGTCGCATAGGGGCGCCCGGCCTCGGCATTGGCCTGCGCCCGACGAAGCTTCGCCGCGGCGACCATCTTCATCGCCTTGGTGATCTTCTGCGTCGACTTGACTGAGCCGATGCGCATCTTGAGGGATTTAAGCGAGGCCATTGCGTTCCTATTTCGTCATCCCGGACTTGATCCGGGACCTGCCTTCTTGTGTTCCACTCCCACCGTAGAAAGGCGGGTCCCGGGTCAAGCCCGGGATGACGATCCTTAAGCGAACTGCTTGCCGAACGTCGCCAGCGCATCCTTGAGCGCCGCCGAGGTCTCGTCGTCGAGCGCCTTGGTGTCGCGGATCTTCGCGAGGATTTCCGGCTTGTCCGAGCGCAAATAGCTCAGCATCTGCGATTCGTAACGCGTGACGTCGGTCGTCGGCACGGTGTCAACAAACCCCTGCGTACCCGCGAAGATCGAGGCGACCTGCTCCTCGATCGGCATCGGCTGATACTGCGGCTGCTTGAGCAGTTCGGTCAGCCGGGCACCGCGCGCCAGCAGCTTCTGGGTCGAGGCATCGAGATCCGATCCGAACTGTGCGAACGCCGCCATTTCGCGATACTGCGCAAGCTCCAGCTTGATCGAGCCGGCGACCTTCTTCATCGCCTTGGTCTGCGCCGCCGATCCGACGCGCGACACCGACAGCCCGACGTTGATCGCCGGACGGACGCCCTGGTAGAACAGGTCGGTCTCGAGGAAGATCTGGCCGTCGGTGATCGAAATCACGTTGGTCGGGATGTAGGCCGACACGTCGCCCGCCTGCGTCTCGATGATCGGTAGCGCGGTGAGCGAGCCCGAGCCATTGTCGGCGTTCATTTTGGCGGCGCGCTCGAGCAGGCGGCTGTGAAGATAGAAGACGTCGCCCGGATAGGCTTCGCGGCCCGGCGGACGGCGCAGCAGCAGCGACATCTGGCGATAGGCGACCGCCTGCTTGGACAGATCGTCATAGACGATGACCGCGTGCATGCCGTTGTCGCGGAAATATTCGCCCATCGCGCAGCCGGTGTAGGGCGCGAGATATTGCAGCGGAGCGGGCTCCGACGCGGTCGCGGCGACGACGATGCTATATTCCATCGCGCCATTCTCTTCGAGCGCGCGGACGATCTGGGCGACGGTCGAGCGTTTCTGGCCGATGGCGACGTAGATGCAATACAGCTTCTTGCTCTCATCGTCGCCGGCGTTGGCGGCCTTCTGGTTGATGAAGGTGTCGAGCGCGACGGCGGTCTTGCCGGTCTGGCGATCGCCGATGATCAGCTCGCGCTGGCCGCGGCCAACGGGAACGAGCGCGTCAAGCGCCTTGAGGCCGGTCTGGACGGGCTCGTGGACCGACTGGCGCGGGATGATGCCGGGCGCCTTGACCTCGACGCGGCTGCGCTGGTCACTGACGATCGGGCCCTTGCCGTCGATCGGGTTGCCGAGCGCATCGACCACGCGGCCAAGCAGGCCCTTGCCGACGGGGACATCGACGATCGTGCCGGTACGCTTGACGGTCGAGCCTTCCTTGATGGTCGAATCCGACCCGAAGATGACCGCGCCGACGTTGTCGGCCTCCAGGTTGAGCGCCATCCCCTGGATGCCGCCTTCGAATTCGACCATCTCGCCGGCCTGGACATTGTCGAGGCCGTGGATGCGGGCGATGCCGTCGCCGACCGACAGCACGGTGCCGACTTCGGAGACCTGCGCGTCGGCATCGAAGTTCGCGATCTGGTCGCGAATGACGCGGGAGATTTCAGCGGCGCGGATATCCATGATCAGCCTTTCATAGCCGTGGCTAAGGTATTGAGTTTGGTACGAATGGAGGCATCGATCATCTGGCTTCCCAGCCGGACGATAATGCCCCCGAGGATGGCGGGATCGACCTTTGCGTCGATCGATACGTCGCGCTTGGCGCGGGTCTTGAGTTGGGCGGCGAGCGCGACGCGCTGGTCGTCGTTCAGCGGGTGGGCGGTGGTTACCTGCGCGGTCGTCTCGCCACGGTGGGCGGCGGCGAGGGTGCGGATCATGGCAATGACGCGCGGCAGTTCGACCAGCCGGCCGTTCTTGGCAAGGACGCCGAGGAAGCGCGCCGTCAGCGGGTCGAGTCCCAGCGTCGGGACCAGCGCCGCGACGACCTTGGCCGCCTCGATCCGGTTGACCAGCGGACTTTCCACGACGCGCCTCAGATCGGCCGATTCAGCAAGCCCCTGAGTCAGCGATTCGAGGCTCTTCGAGACCGAATCAATCTGTTTTTCGTCGCGGGCAAGGCCGAACAGCGCAGTCGCGTAGCGCCCTGCGAGGCTAGCCTGAATGCCGCCGGAATTCTCCACGCGCGATAAGCTCCAAGTCGAGTATTGGCCCCAGGACGGAGGGCGCTGGAGACCGAAGCCCTGCACCCCCACCGGGTTGCGGCCCCCTAGCAAAGGGGGCACGGCGATGCAAGACGAGGCTAGATTGTCAGCGAAAAGAAGCGCGAAAAGGCTGACGCTTCGTAACCGCCAAACGGTTCGCACGGGGTGAAGCCCTCGCGCTCGTAGAGGTGCAGCGCTGCGGCGAAATCGGGGGTGCTGCCAGTTTCCAGGCTGAGCCGGGTCAGGCCCATCGCCCGTGCCTCGGCGACTAGGTGAGCCAGTATCGTGCCACCGACCCCGCGCCCGAGCGCCGCCGGGGCGGTCCGCATCGACTTCAGCTCGCCGTCGCTCCTTCCAAGCGACTTCAGCGCGCCAATCCCGAGCAAAACTCCATCCCCATCACGCATCGCGAAGAAACGGATCGAGGGATCGCGCAGCGCATCGGCGACCAGGAAATGGCACGCCTCGGGCGGCGAACTCGCTTCCATCCCCGCCGCATGCAGGTCGAGCAGCGCGGCGACGTCTTCGCTGTCGAGATCGCCCTCGTGAAAGGTGAACGTCATGAAACCCCGGTTTGACCGCAAGGCGCGGGATGCGCGGCGGACGCGACTGTCTTATGCTGGTCGGCATGGACATGGGCAAGATCGACGAAGCGGTGGCGTGGACGGCGTTCGAGGCGCGCGACCGCTCGCAGGACGGGTGCTTCGTGGGCGCGGTGCGGACGACGGGCATTTATTGCAAGCCAAGCTGCTCGGCGCGGCGGCCAAAGCGCGAGAATGTTGCGTTTTTCCCATCGGGCGCCGCAGCGATGGCGGCGGGCTATCGCGCCTGCCTGCGCTGCCGACCGGACGAGGTGGGGCGCGACCGGGCGGCGGTGGCGAGGGCTGTCGACTTAATCGAGGCGGCGGAGGGACCGGTCCTGCTGGCCGATCTCGCCGCCGCAGTCGGCTACGCACCCCACCATTTCCAGCGCTCCTTCACTCGCGACCTGGGCATCTCCCCCGCCGCCTATGGCCGCGCGCTGAGGGCCAAACGAGCCGCCACCCATTTGCAGGAGGACAAGTCTGTGACCGATGCACTCTACGACGCCGGCTATGCCGCCCCGAGCCGCTTCTACGCCGACGCCGAGGAACGGCTCGGCATGACCCCGTCGGCATGGCGCGACGGCGGGCGCGGGGCGACGATCCGCTTCGTCATGGTCGACAGCGCGCTTGGACCCCTGCTGATCGCGGCGACTGCGAAGGGCATTTGCCGGCTGACGTTCGGCGAGGGGGAAGAGACGCTTCGCCGCAAATTCCCCAACGCCGAGATCCGCCCCGACGACGGCACGATTGCGCCGTGGGTGAAAGCCGCGCTGGGCCAGATCGACCGGCCGAGCGACCACCAACTCCCGCTCGACGTGCGCGGTACTGCGTTCCAGGAAAAAGTGTGGGGTGAACTACGCAAGATCCCGCTTGGCCAGACGCGCAGCTATGCTGACATCGCCGCAGCCGTCGGCCAGCCCGGAGCAGTGCGTGCGGTCGGCACTGCCAATGGCTCGAACCCGGTGTCGGTGCTGGTCCCGTGCCACCGCGTGATCCGCTCGGACGGAAGCCTTGGCGGCTATGGCGGCGGCCTGCCCAACAAGCGTTACCTCCTGGCCGCCGAGGGGATTACCGACGACGAACCCGGCCTGCCGTTGGTCGAATGAGCGGTTGCCATGTCGCCCGGGCGCGCCAAGGTGCGAGCAGGGGGACAAGCATGACCGATCAACAGCCAGCCGATATAGCCGCACGCCCATGGTGGAAGCGCCTGCTTCAGTTCCCGCTGGTGGCAATGGTAATTGCGATCATACTGCTGATCGTTGCGACCATCCCCGCGGGCGCGGTCCATTACGTGCTGCCGAAGCTTTCTGGCGATCCGTTGCTCGTGATTCGGTCGCTGCTGGAATTCGTTTTCACCTTGGTGATGTACAAGCTGGTGATGGTCCGCCTCGGGCGGCAGCCGCGCGATGACCTCAAACTGGCGGGGGCGGGCGGACAGCTGGGGCGCGGCCTGCTGCTGGGGGTCGGGCTATTCTCGCTGGTAGTCGCAGTCGCGGCGCTGCTTCATGTCTATGCGATTACCGGGCGGGGCGACACCAGCGCACTGCTGTCGACCGCAGTCGGCATGGCGATCATGCCCGCCTTTCGCGAAGAATTGCTGTTCCGCGGGGTGCTGTTTCGCTGGCTCGAGGAGTTCGGCGGAAGCTGGTTCGCGCTCGCGCTGACCTCGGCATTGTTCGGCGCGGCGCATCTGATGAACACCAACGCCACCACCCTGTCGGCGGTCGCAATCGCGATCGAGGCGGGGGTGCTGCTTGGCGCTTCCTATATGCTGACGCGAAGCCTGTGGATGCCGATGGGTTTTCACGCGGCGTGGAATTTCACCCAGGGCGAGATTTTCGATGTGCCCGTGTCGGGGGTCGACCAGCATGGTCTGGTGACCGCCAAAATGATGGGCGATCCACTGCTGTCAGGCGGCATGTTCGGGCTTGAAGCGTCGGTCATCGCCATGGTGCTGGCGACCGCGACCGGGCTGTGGCTGGTGTGGCTTGCGATCCGCGCGGGTCAGGTGGCGCCGCCGATGTGGGCGCGACCCAAGGGGCCGACCGTCATTGCCGACGCCGCTTAAAGGAAGCTGTAGGGATCGACGTCGACGCTGACGCGGGTCTTGGGTTTCCAGTCGAGCCCGCCGAGCCAGTCGCGGATGACATCCTGCACATCGAGTGCGCGCGCGGCATGGACCAGGATCCGTTGGCGGTGGCGGCCACGAAGCATCGCGAGTGGGGCAGGCGCGGGACCATAGACCGCCATCCCTTCGACCATCGGCGCGGCGCGGCCGATGCGGCGGGCAGTCGCTTCGGTTTCGGCGGCATCCTCTGAGGAAATGATGATTGCAGCAAGTCGACCGAACGGCGGCATTGCGGCCTCCCGGCGCGCGGCGGTTTCGGCGGCGATGAAACCGGGGGCGTCACCGGCGATCAGCGCGGCGATGACCGGGGCCGACGGGTCGTGAGTCTGGACGAACACGCGACCGGGCTTGTCACCGCGACCAGCGCGGCCGGCGACCTGGCTGATCTGCTGGAAGCTGCGCTCGGCGGCGCGCAGGTCGCCGCCCTGGAGCCCGAGGTCGGCATCGACCACGCCGACCAGGGTCAGATTGGGGAAATGATAGCCCTTGGTGACCAGTTGTGTCCCGATGACGATGTCGATCGCCCCGACTTCCATCTGCTCGACGAACTCGGCGGCTTTCGCCGGGGACCAGATGGTGTCGCTCGTCACGATCGCGGTGCGCGCCTCGGGGAACAGCGCGGCAACCTCGTCGGCGATCCGCTCGACCCCGGGCCCGCAGGCGACAAGGCTGTCCTCCTCGCCGCACTCGGGGCACTTCAAGGGCGGCGGCTCGACATGGCCGCAATGGTGGCAGGCGAGGCGGTGCATCAGCCGGTGCTCGACCATCCACGCGGTGCAGTTGGGGCACTGAAAGCGGTGCCCGCAGTGGCGACACAGGGTCAGCGGGGCAAATCCGCGGCGGTTGAGAAACAGCAAGGACTGCTCGCCCGCGTCAAGATTGGCCTGCATCTCGGCGACCAAAGTGGGGGCGAGCCAGCGGCCGCGCGGGGGCGGATCCTGCGTCAGGTCGATCGCGGTGATGCTCGGCAGGGTCGCACCGGCAAAGCGGCTCGGCAGCGCGACTTCGCGATATCGGCCAATCTCGACCATGTGGCGGGTTTCGATCGCCGGGGTGGCGGTCGACAGGACGACCGGAATATCCTCAAACCGCGCCCGCATCACGGCGACATCGCGGGCGTGATACTGGACACCCTCTTCCTGCTTGAAGCTGGGTTCGTGAGCCTCGTCGACGACGATCAGGCCAAGGTTCGCATAGGGCAGGAACAGCGCCGAGCGCGCGCCGACGGTGACCGCCGCCTCGCCGCTGGCGATTGCGCGCCAGGCGCGGCGGCGCTGGGATGACCGTAGGCCCGAGTGCCACGCGTTCGGCGGGCAGCCAAAGCGCGCCTCGAATCGCTTGAGGAAGGGTTCGGTCAGCGCAATTTCGGGAAGGAGGACGAGGGTTTGGCGACCGGCGCGAAGAGCGGCGGCGATGGCTTCGAAATAGACTTCGGTCTTGCCCGATCCCGTCACGCCGTCGAGCAGGATCGGGTCGAAGCCGGTTGCCGCGACAAGGGTGTCGGCGGCACGCTGCTGGTCGGTGGAGAGGATCGGCTGGGCGAAGTCGGGGTCAGGGGCGGGAAGGGGGCGGTCGGCCTCGACCTGCACTGCCTCGAGTGCGCCCGCGGTGACGAGCCCGCGAAGGACGGTGTCGCTGACTTCGGCAATGTCGGCGAGCTCGCGGATGGTGCCCTGGCGGCCAGCGAGGCGGGCGATGGCCTGCTCGCGCTGCGGCGTCAGGCGCGCCGGCACGGTGTTGGTGGCCCGATATTCGGTCAGCTGGCGCGACCCTTCGAGCGCCGCGGCGCTGGGCAGGATCATCCTCAGCACACTGGCGAGCGGGCTCAGATAATAGTCGGCGGTCCACTCGGCGAGGCGCCGCAACGGCGCGGCGATGGGCGCCACGTCGACCAGCCCGGCCAGCGGGCGCAGGCGATTGTCGCCCACTTCTTCAGACGGCAATCGCTCGGCCTCCCACGCGACGCCAATCAGCTGGCGGGGCCCTAACGGCGCGATCACCACCGTGCCCGGCTCGACACGCATCCCGGCAGGGACGCGATAGTCGAGCGGGCCGAGCGCGGCATTCAGCGTGACGACACGGGTGCGGGGGAGGGACATGTCGCCGAGTAGCATGCTCGCCTGCCCCCCGGACAGGCTGCGCGTGCTACTTGCCCCGCTTCTTGCGGTGGCTTTCGAGGTCAAGGACGGCGGTCTCCTCGCCGTCGGGCATCAGCCCGAGGCGGCGGGCGACTTCCTGATAGGCTTCGGCCTCGCCACCGAGGTCCTGGCGGAAGCGGTCCTTGTCGAGCTTTTCGTTCGACTTCATGTCCCACAAGCGGCAGCCGTCGGGGCTGATCTCGTCGGCCAGGATCACGCGGCTATAGTCGTTTTCCCAGATCCGCCCGAACTCCAGCTTGAAGTCGACCAGCCGGATGCCGATGCCGGCGAACATCCCGCACATGAAGTCGTTCACGCGAATCGCCATGTCGGCGATGTCGTTCATCTCGTCCTGGCTCGCCCAGCCAAAGCAGGCGATATGCTCGTCGGCGATCATCGGGTCGCCGAGCGCATCGTCCTTGTAATAATATTCGATGATCGTGCGTGGCAGCTGGGTACCCTCCTCGATCCCGAGACGCTTGGAGATCGATCCTGCGGCGACGTTGCGAACGACGACCTCGATCGGGATGATCTCGACCTGGCGAATCAATTGCTCGCGCATGTTGAGACGGCGGATAAAGTGGGTCGGGATGCCGATCGTCTGCAGCGCGACGAAGATATGCTCGGAAATGCGGTTGTTGAGAACGCCCTTGCCCGAGATGGTGCCGCGCTTCTGGGCGTTGAACGCGGTCGCATCGTCCTTGAAATACTGGATCAGCGTGCCGGGCTCGGGACCCTCGTAGAGGATCTTGGCCTTGCCTTCGTAAATCTGGCGGCGACGAGTCATGGGCAGGTCATGCTTTCAACTAACTGGCGTTCAGCGGGCTATAGGCCGCGCGTCCCCGCTGCGCAAAGGCTCAGAACGGCAACAGCGAGCGCGGTGGGCGATTGGGCAGGATCACGCCGCGCTCGGCAAGGAAGACGTGGCGGACGATCTCGGCCTGCTGCTCGATCCCGTAAAGCGCGAAGGAGCGATCGGGATCGAGCCGATAGGAATAGCGACAAAAGGGGTGGCGCATCAGCGGCAGCCAGAAGCGGCCGTTGCGCTGCGCCTGCCAGACATGGGTCATCTCGTGGATGAACAGGCCCTGCGCCGCCACCGTGTCGGTTGCGAAGTTGTCGCTCCACGTTTCGCCTTTGGGATGGAAATGGATATTGCCCGTTGGTGCCATCACCGTGCTTCGCGGCTGGAGCGGCCACCACGGGCGGTGAATCAGGCGGACCCGGCCAAGCGCGATGGAGTCTCCGAACATGGTTCGCGCAAGCTCGGTCTCGCCGGGCGTGAGGGGTCGTTGGTCGCGCATGACCAGCCTCCTGCCCAAGCTGCGTTGCAACCGCAACGCTTGGATGCTTGCCGCCGCGCATCGGCAACGCTAGGGCATCGTCAAAATCAAAGAGAAGGAATGCGAGCATGAGCGAGACTGCTGATCGGGTGAAGAAGATCGTCGTCGAGCATCTTGGCGTTGACGCCGAGAAGGTTACCGAGGAAGCCAGCTTCATCGACGACCTAGGCGCCGACAGCCTCGACATCGTCGAGCTCGTGATGGCGTTCGAAGAGGAATTCGGAGTCGAAATTCCCGACGATGCCGCCGAGAAGATCGCGACCGTCAAGGATGCCATCGACTATATCGACCAGCACAAGGCGTAATCTGCCGAGCCCGTCACCCGTCAGGATCGGGCCGAGCTTGTCGAAGAGCAGTCTTTCGTCCTGCTCAAAGTGACGATCGAATGGTTAGCGGCAGGCTCAGCCCCCACGGGGCTGGGCCTGTTCGCTGTAAGAAGATTGATGCCATCGGGGAGTAGGCAATGCGTCGAGTGGTCGTAACCGGTCTGGGGCTCGTCACGCCGTTGGGTGCCGACGTCGAGACGACATGGGCCAATATCCTGGCGAGCAAGAGCGGTGCTGGGCCGATCACGCGCTTCGACACCACCGGGCAGAAGTGCACCATCGCCTGCGAGGTCAAGGGTCCTGACCATGAATATGGTTTCGACCCGGCCAAACGCGTTGATCACAAGGTTCAGCGCCAGGTCGACCCATTCATCATCTATGGTATCGACGCCGCAGGCCAGGCGCTCGAGGATGCCGGCATGACCGAGATGAGCGAAGAGGACAAACTGCGCACCGGCTGCTCGATCGGGTCGGGCATCGGCGGCCTGCCGGGGATCGAGAGCGAATCGCTCGTGCTGGCCGAGAAGGGACCCGGCCGGGTCAGCCCGCACTTCGTCCACGGCCGGTTGATCAACCTCATCTCGGGCCAGGTCTCGATCAAATATGGCCTGATGGGGCCGAACCATTCGGTCGTTACCGCCTGCTCGACCGGCGCCCATTCAATCGGCGATGCGGCGCGAATGATCAGGGACGACGATGCCGACATGATGCTGGCGGGCGGCGCCGAAGGCACCATCAACCCGCTCGGAGTCGCCGGCTTCGCCCAGGCGCGTGCGCTCAACATGAGCTTCAACGATCGACCGCAGCAGGCCAGCCGCCCCTATGACAAGGGCCGCGACGGCTTTGTCATGGGCGAAGGCGCGGGCGTGGTCTTGCTCGAGGAATATGACCACGCCAAGGCGCGCGGTGCGAAGATCTACGCCGAGGTCGTCGGCTACGGCTTGTCGGGCGATGCCTATCATGTCACCGCCCCCCATCCCGAGGGCAAGGGCGCCGAAATTGCCATGCGGATGGCGCTCAAGAAGGCCGGCATGGAGCCGAGCGACATCGACTATATCAACGCCCACGGCACATCGACCATGGCCGACACGATCGAACTCGCCGCCGCCAAGCGGGTGTTCGGCGACGATCTGTGCGGCGCGTCGATGAGCAGCACCAAGTCGGCGATCGGGCATCTGCTCGGCGGCGCCGGGGCGGTCGAGAGCATCTTCTGCATCCTCGCGATCCGCGACCAGATCGTCCCCCCGACGCTCAACCTCGACGATCCCGACGAAGGCACCGAGGGCGTCGACTTGGTCCCGCATGTCGCCAAGAAGCGTGAGGTCAAGGCGGCGCTCAACAACAGCTTCGGCTTTGGCGGGACCAATGCCAGCCTCGTCATGAAAGCGTTCGAAGCCTAGTGCGGAAGCTCGTCGTCCTGCTGACGGTTGCGACCCTTACCGCACTGACCGGGATGTCGCTGCTGTGGTGGAGCCCCGGCCCTGCGACAACCACGCAGCGGATTGTCGTGCAACAGGGCGAAAGCCTGAGCGTCGTCGCAGGGCAACTGCACAAGGCTGGCGTGATTCCCGGCAGCCGCCGAAGCTTTCTGGCGCTGGCGAAGCTTTTCGGATCGAAGGACCCGGTTCAGGCCGGTGAATATGAAGTGCCGGCGGGAACCAGCGGCGAAAACGTGCTCGACCTGCTCCAGCATGGCAGCCCGGTCCAGCGGATGATGACCATCCCCGAGGGCATGCCCTCGATCATGGTCCAGGAGCGCCTCGCCGCGCTGCCCTTCGCGACCGGGTCGGCGCCGCTGCCCGCCGAGGGATCGGTCCTTCCCGACAGCTACAGCTATGAGCGCGGCGAGGCACGGGCGGCAATCCTCAAGCGCGCCACCGACGCCATGAGCCGGACGATCGACGCGTTGTGGGCCAAGCGCGCGCCGACGACGGTCGCGACCTCCAAGGCAGAAGCCATCACACTCGCCTCGATCGTCGAAAAGGAAACCGGCAAGCCGTCCGAACGTCCGATGGTTGCCGGGGTCTATTCAAACCGCGTGCGCATCGGGATGAAGCTCGATGCCGATCCGACGGTGATCTACCCGATTACCAGAGGTAAGCCGCTCGGGCGGCGGATCCTGCGGTCGGAACTCGATGCCGACAATGGCTATAATACCTACCGCCGCGCCGGGCTGCCAGCGGGGCCGATTGCCAATCCGGGCAAGGCGAGCATTGCCGCAGTGCTCAATCCGGCGCCGACCAAGGCGCTTTACTTTGTTGCCGACGGTACCGGCGGGCATGTCTTTGCCGAAACACTTGACGAGCAGAATGCCAATGTCGCCAAATGGTTCGCGCTTCGTCGGGAGCGGGGCGAGATCAAGTAGCCCGCGCCTTTGCCAACCGTCAGGGCGCGACCGCATCCTGCCGGACATAGCCGACTAGGCGGTCCTTTCCGGCATAACCCCACGCCCAGCCAAGCGAACAGTCGAGCATCTGCAATTCGTCGCCGGCAGCAAGCTCGGCGACGGTCGCCGCTCCGGCGTCGCGGCTGGCCATGAGCGGCGCGGCGCAGGCGAGATGGCGAAGCAAGGGCTCGGCATAATGCGAGGCAATGACCCGCCCCGCGAGCGCGATGTCGGCCAGGTCGTCACGATAGGCATGGCGCGCCGGATCGGGTCGCTCGGACCGACCGGCCAGCGCGAAGCTGTCAACCGCGGGCGAAGGCGGGGCGGGACGAGGGCGACGTGGCGGGACTGCTGGCGACGACTGGACGCGGAGCCCCGGCGTCGCTGCCGTCCGACCTGAGGAGCCGTTTGAAACCTTCAAGAAAATCTGCCCCGTTTGTCGTTCGGACGACGAACACATTGCGTCGGTCGTCCTGATCGCGTTCACGGCGCAGATAGCCCAGCGTGCCCAGCGTATTCAAGGCGCGCGTGACCACGGGCTTCGAAACGCCCAGAATTCGGGCAAGGCCACGCACGGTGTGCGGGCCGGGGGTAAGATAGACGAGCATCAGCAGCGCCATCTGGCGGTTGGTCAGGTCGGGGTCGCCCGATCGGACATAGCCGATCAGGGCGCGCATCCAGCCTGTCAGAGCATTTTCGCTCATTAGTCCCGGTTCTCCGTGTCACATCGTGCTGCGAAGGAGAGAACCGAGCAGGACGCGAAATGTTGCGTCCCTGTGTCGGATTGCCAACGAAAGTCAGCATTTGGCTTATCCGCGGCGATAACGGGCGGCGAGCATGGCGAAGGCGGCACGCAGGCCCAATGCCTCGCCTCCGCGCGGTCGGCCGGGTTTGGCCGAGGGTCGCCAGGCAAAGGTATCGAGGTGTGCCCACGCGCATGTTTTCGGCACGAAACGGCGAAGGAACAGCGCTGCCGTGACCGATCCGGCGAAGGGCGAATCGGCCGAATTGACGAGGTCGGCGAGGTCCGATTTGAGCATGTCGTCATAGCCGTCCCACAGCGGCATCCGCCACAAGGGGTCGGATGCGTCATGCGCGGCGGCGAGGAGTTCGCGCGCCAGTGCCTCGTCATTGACGAAGGTGGCGGGCAGGTCGGGGCCAAGCGCGACGCGGGCGGCGCCGGTCAGCGTCGCGAAGTCGAGGATCAGTTCGGGGTCGCCTTCGCCTGCGCGAGTGAGCGCGTCGCCCAGCACGAGTCGACCTTCGGCATCGGTATTATCGATCTCGACACTGATCCCGGCGCGGCTGCCGATGATGTCGCCGGGGCGGAAGGCAGTTGCCGACACGCTGTTTTCCACCGCTGCGACCAGCAGGTGAAGGCGCACGGGGAGACGTTCGGCGATGATGAGGCCGGCCAGCGCAATGGCGTGGGCCGCGCCGCCCATGTCCTTCTTCATCAGGCGCATGCCGCTTGCGGGCTTGAGGTCGAGCCCGCCGGTGTCGAAACACACGCCCTTGCCGACGATGGCGATGCGCGGGGCGTCTTCACGGCCCCAGTCCAGTTCGATCAGGCGCGGCGCGCGCGACCGCTCGGCGCCGCGACCGACTGCGGCGATCATGGGGTAGCCTTGGTCGAGCGCGTCGCCGTGGGTAACGGTGATCCGCGCGTCGTGCGTGGTGGCGAGATCGCGGACTGCGGCTTCGAGGTCGGCGGGGCCCATGTCGGAGGCGGGAGTGTCGACGAGGTCGCGGACGAGCGCGGTTGCTTCGGCAAGGCGGACGGTGAGCGCGATGCTGGCCAGGTCGGTGGTCAGCAACACGCGCACCGGACGGGGGTCGGGCTTCGACTTGTAGCGGTCGAAGCGGTGCTGGGCGAGGAGCCAGCCGAGCGCGGCTTTGCCTGGCGTCCCGGTGGCAAGGCGGTAGCGCCCCTCGGGGAGTGCTTCGCCCAGCTTGGCCAGGCACCACGGCGAGAGGACAGCGGTGTCGGCAACGGCGGTGACCACCTCGAAGCCGTCGCCTCGCGGCAGTATGGCGAACGCATAGCCCGACTTGCCGTCGAAGCGCATGGCGTCGAGCAGGCTGCGGTCGGCGGCGGGGCGGGTGGCGAGCCAGTCGCCAAAGCCGTCGCCATCGACGAGGTGGATCGAGGTCGCCGGCTCGGCGCGGTCGGGGAGGAGGAAAGCGGCAAAATCGGTCATGGCGTTGCTTCTAGGCAGGGGCGGGGGCCACTGTCACCCCGCGGCCTGGCGCGACCGCCAGCCCAAGGTAGCGTCCGCGACGCTTTGTCGCTATGGGCCGGGCGCGCGTTTGCCGCGTTCGTCGCATTTCAGCCCTCCCGACCCGCGCCTCGCGGGCGGCAAGTCGTATCGAGTCTCATGCCTTTTCCCGAGCTTCCGCCCCTAATCACCGAAGCCCTCACCGCGCAGGGCTATGCCGAGCCGACCCCCGTCCAGGCGGCGGTGCTGGAGCCCGACGCGATCGGGCGCGATCTCGTCGTGTCGGCCCAGACCGGATCGGGCAAGACCGTGGCGTTCGGGCTGGCGATGGCGGCGAAGCTGCTCGAGGTTGGTGGCAATGGCCCGGCACGCGCGCCGCTGGCGCTGGTCATCGCGCCCACGCGTGAACTGGCGCTCCAGGTCAGCCGCGAGCTGGAATGGCTGTATGCCAAGGCCGGCGGCCGGATCGTGACCTGTGTTGGTGGCATGAACGCCGCGCTGGAGCGCAAGTCACTGTCGCAAGGCTGCCACATCGTCGTCGGCACCCCGGGGCGGCTCCGCGACCATCTCGAACGCGGCGCCCTCGACTGTTCAAAGCTTAACTATGTCGTGCTCGACGAGGCGGACGAGATGCTCGACATGGGCTTTCGCGAGGACCTTGAAGAGATCCTCGACGCGACGCCCAGCGAGCGCAAGACCCTGCTGTTCTCGGCGACCATGCCGCGCCCGATCGTGGCGCTGGCCAAGCGTTACCAGAAGGACGCGCTGCGCATTTCGACCGTCGGCGACGACCGCGGTCATGGCGATATCGTCACCCAGGCGGTTGCCGTGTCGCCCGCCGAGATCGAGCATGCGGTGATCAATTTGCTGCGCTTCCACGAGGCCGAAACGGCGATGCTGTTCTGCGCCACGCGCGACAATGTGCGCCACCTCCATGCGACGCTGGTCGAGCGCGGCTTTGCGGCGGTCGCGCTGTCGGGCGAGCATAGCCAGTCGGAGCGCAACTCCGCGCTGCAAGCCCTTCGTGACGGCCGCGCCCGAGTGTGCGTCGCGACCGACGTTGCCGCGCGCGGGATCGATGTCGCCTCGCTGAGCCTTGTCATCCACGTCGAAGTGCCGCGCGATGCCGAGATCCTCCAGCATCGGTCGGGCCGCACCGGCCGCGCCGGCAAGAAGGGGACGGCGGTGCTGATCGTTCCATATCCGCGTCGTCGCCGGCTCGACATGATGCTGAAGCAGGCACGGATCCCGGCCGAATGGGTGCCGGTGCCAAGCGCCGATGCAATCCGCGAACGCGATCGCGAGCGGTTGCTCGAGACGCTGGCCCAACCAGTCGAGGCGAGCAACGAAGACCGCGCGCTGGCGGCGCAGCTGGTCGACATGATGACACCGGCCGATCTCGCGCTGGCACTGATCGCCGCGCGCAAGGGCGCGATGCCCGAGCCCGAGGAGCTGATCGACATTTCGGCCAAGGGCGGCGCCGATACGGGTGCGCCGATGGACGGCCCACGCCAGCATGGCGATTTCGACGACGCGCCCTGGTATCGGATGGACATCGGGCGGCGCCACAACGCCGATCCGCGCTGGATCCTGCCCTTGCTGTGCCGCCGTGGCCATGTCTCGCGCAACATGATCGGGTCGATCCGCATCGCTGCCAACGAGACGTATTTCCAGCTGGCGAAGGGTGCCGAGAGCAAGTTTCGCGACGCGGTCAAGCGGACCGCCCAGCCGGGCGCCGAGGACGAGAGCGGGATCACGATAGAGCCCTCGCCGACCTCGCCCGCCCATGGTCCCAACAAGGGCCCGGCAGGCGCCGCGCGGCGACCCAGCCAGCACCAGGCAAGGCCCAAGCCGCCCCGTCACGGATAACGCCACGGATGACGGAAGCCTTTGACGCGATCGTGCTCGGCGCAGGTGCGGCCGGGCTGATGTGCGCCGCGACCGCTGGGCAACGGGGCAGCCGCGTGCTGGTCCTCGACCACGCCGATGCGCCGGGCAAGAAGATCCTGATTTCGGGCGGCGGGCGGTGCAACTTCACCAATGTGGGGACGGTGCCCGAGCGCTTCCTGACGGCCAATCCGCACTATGCGCGGTCGGCGCTGAGCCGTTACTCGCCGGCCGATTTCATCGCGCTGGTCGATCGATACGGGATTGCGTGGCACGAGAAGACATTGGGCCAGCTGTTCTGTGACGGGTCGGCCAAGGCAATCGTCGCGATGCTGCTGGACGAGTGCGCGGCGGGCGGGGTCGCGGTTCGGTGCGGCGAGGCGATCGAGGCAGTCGATCATCGCGACGCACTGTTCCGGGTGCGGGTGGGCGGGCGCGATGTCACTGCCCCGGCGCTGGTCATCGCCACCGGCGGGCCGTCGATCCCGAAGATGGGCGCGACCGGGTTCGCCTATGATCTGGCGCGCCAGTTCGGGCTCAAGCTGGTCGAGCCGCGTCCCGGGCTGGTGCCGCTGACACTGGCGGGCGAGCAATTGCTGTTTCGCGAGCTGTCGGGCGTGGCGGCGGAGGTCGTTGCGACGAGCGGTGGGACAGGGTTTCGCGAGGCGGCGCTGTTCACTCACCGCGGGTTGTCGGGGCCCGCGATCCTGCAAGTGTCATCCTATTGGCGGCACGGCGAGGCGGTGACGGTCGACTTCCTGCCCGATGGCCCTCGCGACTGGCTGGTCGAGGCCAAGCGGGCGGCGCCGAGGCGGACGATCAAGCGCGTTCTGGGCGATTTGCTGCCCGAGCGGCTGGCGAGCGTGCTGGCCGAACAGGTCGGGCTCGGCGGCGAGATTGGCCAGGCGAGCGACCGCGTGCTGGGCGCGGCGGGCGAGCGGCTCAAGAGCTGGCGGTTCATGCCCAATGGCAGCGAGGGCTTTGCCAAGGCCGAAGTGACCGCAGGTGGAATCTCGACCGCCGGGCTGTCGTCGAAATCGATGGCGGCCAAGGCGGTCCCGGGGCTGTATGCGATCGGCGAGGCGGTTGACGTGACTGGCTGGCTCGGCGGCTATAATTTCCAATGGGCGTGGGCGAGCGGCGTCGCGGCGGGAGAGGCGCTGGCGAGCGAGCGGCAGCGACAGGCGAGCTAATCAAAAATCCGCGAGCGGCAGCGATAGGCGAGCCAACAAAAACTTTGCAAGATCGGGCTAAAGTCGGATCTCACTCCCCACAGAAGCCATGCCAGTGCGGACTTGTTCCTCGTGACCCGGCATGATCTATGGCGAGAAAATTGCAGGATGGGCGCGTGACGAAAACTTCGGCTGAACCAGGTGACGGGAAAGTCGCACTGTCGACCTCCCCGCATGCAATCCGCTTGCGGCAATTGGCGCTGGTCGGGGTAATCCTGACGCTGGCGGTGTGGGTGGCCTATGCTTTTCTCGTGCCGATGGCGTGGGCGGCAGTGCTAGCGATTGCCGAGTGGCCGCTGTTCCGCCGGGCGCGGGCGCGCTGGCCGGGCCATGACGGGCTGTTGAGTATCTGCTTTGCTGCGGCAACCGCGCTGATCGTGCTGGTGCCGCTGTCGATGGCTGGGGTCAGCCTGGTCCAGGAAAGCCAGGCGGCGAGCGACTGGATCGCCCGGGTGCAGAAAACCGGCATTGCGCAGCCACCGTGGCTGGCGGGCCTGCCGCTGGTCGGCGAGCGGGCGGCGGGGGCATGGCGCGACTATCTTGGCACGCCGGGGGGCGCCAATGCGCTGCTGGGTTCGATCAGTGCCTCGTCGGTGTTCGGCTGGACCAAGTCGATCGGCGCCGAACTGGCGCGCGAATTGGGGCTGTTCCTGATCACGCTGATCGCGCTGGCATCGTTGCTGTCGCGCGGCGATGCAATCCGCGACCATGGCAATGCGGTGGCGACGCGGATGTTCGGCGAGTTTGGCGAGGATTTCCTCGAACGGATGATCGCGGCGGTGCGCGGCACGGTCAACGGCACCGCGCTGGTATCGTTCGGCGAGGGTGCGCTGATCGGCGTCGGTTACTTCATCGCCGGCGTGCCCCAGCCCTTGCTGTTCACCCTGTTCACGATGCTGCTGGCGCTGGTGCCGTTCGGGGCGTGGGCAGCGTTCGGGGTAGCGTCGCTGATCCTGATCGGAACCGGCTCGGTTCTGGCCGGAGCGCTGCTGTTCGGGTTCGGCGTGACGGTGATGACCGTCGGCGACAATGTCGTCCAGCCGAGCGTGATCGGCAGCGCGGTCGAACTGCCGTTCCTGCTGGCCATGATCGGTGCGTTCGGGGGCCTCGCGCAGATGGGGCTGGTCGGCCTGTTCGTCGGGCCGGTGGTGATGGCGGCGCTGTTACTGGTGTGGCGCGAGTGGATCAGGCCGCGGGTCGAGGGGGAGGAGACGCGGACCTAGGCGATCTCTACCTCGGCGCCGAACAAATCATGCTCGTCGCTGTCTTCAATAACGACCTGGACGATTTCGCCGGGTTCGAGGTGGCCGGCGTCGCGGAGGTGGACTTCGCCGTCGATTTCGGGCGCGTCGGCCTTGCTGCGGCCGGTGGCGCCGCCGGTTTCGTCATCGACCGCGTCGATGATCACGTCGAGCGTGCGGCCGACCTTGGCCGCGAGTTTTTCAGCCGAGATGCGCGCGGTCAGCTCCATGATCCGGGCGTAGCGTTCTTCCTTCAGCTCCTCGGGCACCTGGTCGGGCAGCGCATTGGCGGCGGCGCCCTGGACCGGCTCGAAGCGGAAGGCGCCGACGCGGTCGAGCTGCGCCTCTTCGAGCCAGTTCAGAAGATATACGAAATCCTCCTCGGTCTCGCCGGGAAAGCCGACCACGAAGCTCGAGCGGATGGCGATGTCGGGGCATTCGCCGCGCCACGAGCGCAGCCGCTCGAGCACCTTGGCGTCGTTGGCGGGGCGCTTCATCGACTTGAGGATCTTCGGGGACGCGTGCTGAAACGGGATGTCGAGATAGGGGAGGACGAGGCCCTCCGCCATCAGCGGGATGACGCTGTCGACGTGGGGGTAGGGGTAGACATAATGGAGCCTGACCCACGCACCCAGCTTGCCCATCTCGCGGGCGAGGTCGGTCATGTGGGCGCGGACGGGTTCGCCCTTCCAGGTCCAGGCGGCGTGGCGCAGGTCAAGGCCATAGGCGCTCGTGTCCTGGCTGATGACGAGCAGCTCCTTGGTCCCGGCCTCGATCAGCTTCTCGGCTTCGCGCAGGATTGCGTCGGGGCGGCGGCTGACGAGGTCGCCGCGGATCGAGGGAATGATGCAGAAGGCGCAACGGTGGTTGCAGCCTTCGGAAATCTTGACGTAGCTATAATGGCGCGGGGTGAGCTTGAGGCCCGGCCCGAGATCGGCTTGCGGGACCAGGTCGAGATAGGCGTTCGGCGTGGTCGGCGCGGCTTCGTGGACCGCGGCGACGACCTGGTCATATTGCTGCGGGCCGGTGATCGCGAGGACTTGCGGGAAGCGCGCGCGGATGACGTCGGCCTCGTTGCCCATGCAGCCGGTGACGACGACCCGGCCGTTCTCGGCAATGGCCTCGCCGATCGCCTCGAGGCTTTCCTCCTTGGCCGAATCGAGGAAGCCGCAGGTGTTGACCAGCACGACGTCGGCGCCGGCATAGTCGGGCGACAGGTGATAGCCGTCTGCGCGAAGCCGGGTGAGGATGCGTTCGGAATCGACCAGCGCCTTGGGACAGCCGAGCGAAACCATGCCGACGCGCGGCGGGGAGGGGAGGGTGGTGGCCATGGGAAAGCGAGGCCCATAACGCATCCGCGCAGTAAAATCGAGGCTGGAAGAAACGAAGGGGACGAACTCAGTCCGTTTGGCGAGAGCGCGGGCGAAATCCATGACGTGAGGGCGCGCCGCGATAGTGTTTACGCAATGCCCGTGCGTACGGGGGCATAACTTGCTACTCGTGATTCTCGGGAGCAGCCGGGGGGACTGAAATGGCGATTGCACTGGTTTTGGCGGGGGTAGCCTGCATCATCGCAGCGATCGTCGGAGGGGGCGTCAAATTGCGTGACGTCGAGTTTCCCACCGTTCAGTCAGTCTGGCGGCAAGTATTGCTCGGCGGTTTCGGGCTCGTCCTGGCGCTGGCGGGTGCCGTGGTGAAGTCGGAGGACTCGCCGGCGCCTGCCGTCAATGCGACCAGCACCGAAGCGCTGGCTGCCGATACCGCCAACGACACCAAGCCATCGAACGAGGCCGTCGATGCGAATGCTGTCGATGCGAATGCAGTCGATACCGGCGCAACCGCTGGCGTGGCAAGCGACCCCAACGCGACCGCGACCGCGACGGACGCGTCGGCGAGCGAGAATAGCGGCGGATAGACCGATCAAGCGGCTGGCCTTGCTGTTGCCGGATAGCTATGCCTCCCGCGATTATCTTCAAGCCGGAATATTGTACCAATGCGCATCACCATGATCGGCACGGGCTATGTCGGTCTCGTTTCGGGCGCCTGCTTGGCGGACTTCGGGCACGAAGTGACGTGCATCGACAAGGACGCGGCCAAGATTGCGCTGATCCATGACGGGATCATGCCGATCTGGGAGCCGGGGCTGGAGGGGCTGGTCAAGTCGAACCAGGAGCGCGGGCGGCTTCACTTCACGACCGATCTTGCCGGCGGCGTGGCCGATGCCGACGCAGTGTTCATCGCGGTCGGGACACCGGCGCGGCGCGGGGATGGCCATGCCGACCTGACCTTCGTCTATGCCGCGGTGCGCGAGCTGGCCAAGGCGCTGACCAGGCCGGTTGTGGTCGTGACCAAGTCGACCGTGCCGGTCGGCACTGGCGACGAAATTGCGCGGATCCTGGCCGAAGAAGGCGCACCGGCGGGCTGCTGCGCCGCATCCAACCCGGAGTTCCTGCGCGAGGGCGCCGCGATCGCCGACTTCAAGCATCCCGACCGGATCATCGTCGGGGCCGAGGAGGAGCGCGCGCGTGAGGTGCTGGCGCAAATCTATCGCCCGCTGTTCCTCAATAAGGCGCCGCTGATGTTCACCGGGCGGCGCACCGCCGAGCTGATCAAATATGCCGCCAATGCCTTCCTGGCGACCAAGATCAGCTTCATCAACGAGATTGCCGACCTGTGCGAGGCAGTCGGGGCCGACGTCCAGGACGTCGCGCGCGGGATCGGGCTGGACAATCGCATCGGTGCGAAATTCCTTCATGCCGGGCCCGGCTATGGCGGGAGCTGTTTTCCGAAGGACACGCTGGCACTACTCAAGACAGCCGAAGATGCCGGAGTCCGCCAGCGGATCGTCAGCACGGTGGTCGAGGTCAATGATGCCCGCAAGGCGGAGATGGCGGAGCGGGTGCGCGACGCGGTCGGCGGGTCGCTCGCGGGCAAGCGGATCGCCCTGCTCGGGCTGACCTTCAAGCCCAATACCGACGACATGCGCGACAGTCCGTCGATTCCGCTGGCGCAGGCGCTGATCGCCGGCGGGGCGATCGTTGCGGCGTTCGATCCGGTCGGGCGCGAGCAGGCCGAACCGCTGCTGCCCGGAGTCGAGTTCGCCGCCAACGCCTATGCCGCCGCGATCGGCGCCGACGCGCTGGTGATCGTGACCGAGTGGGACGAGTTCCGCGCGCTCGACCTGAAGCGGATGAAGGCAACGATGGCTGGGTCGGCGCTGATCGACCTGCGCAACATCTATGACCGGGAGGCGGTCGAGGCCGCAGGACTAAGCTATCGCGGGATCGGCCGTGGCGTCGTGGCCAAGGCAGCACAGTGACGGCGTCGCCCAGGATCGTGGTGCTCGGGCTGGGCTATGTCGGCCTGCCACTGGCGGTGGCGCTGGCGCGGTCGTTCGAGACGATCGGGCTGGATATCGACCGGCAGCGAATTGCCGAGATGAAGACCGGCGAAGACCGTACGCGCGAAGTCGAGCCAGAGGTGCTGGCGGCTTCCACGCTGCGGTTGACCGCCGATCCTGAGGACGCGCGCGGGGCGGACATCTACATCGTGACGGTGCCGACCCCGGTTGACGCCGCGCGCCGCCCCGACCTTGGCGCGGTGATGGCCGCGTCGCGCACCGTGGGCATGCTGATCGACCCCGCCAGGCGACCGACGGTGGTGTTCGAGAGCACGGTCTATCCCGGGGTCACGGAGGAGCAGTGCGGGGCCGAGATCGAGCGCGCCGGGGGCATCATGCGTGGGCGTGACTTTCGCCTCGGCTACTCGCCGGAGCGGATCAATCCGGGCGACCGCGAGCATAGCGTCGACAAGATTATCAAGGTCATCGCCGGCGAGGATGCCGAGGTCGTTGAGCAGCTCGCCGCCGTCTATGGTGCGGTGACCACCGGAGGCGTGTTTCGCGCCGCGTCGATCAAGGCCGCCGAGGGCGCCAAGGTGATCGAGAACGCCCAGCGCGACATTAATATCGCCTTCATGAACGAAGTCGCCCAGATCATGGGTGCGGCGGGAGTGTCGGTGTGGGACGTGCTCGACGCGGCGCGGACCAAGTGGAATTTTCTGGCGTTCGAGCCAGGGCTGGTCGGCGGCCACTGCATCGGGGTCGACCCCTATTACCTCAGCCATTTGTCGCAGAGCCTGGGGATGGAGCCGCATGTTATCCTGGCCGGGCGCGGGACCAATGACGGGATGGGGGCGTGGATCGCCGACCGGCTGCACGACCGGCGCGGGGGTCGGGCGGGGAGCGTGCTGGCGCTGGGGCTGACCTTCAAGGAAAATGTCCCCGACCTGCGCAACAGCCGGTCGATCGACGTGATCGAGCGACTGACGGCGCTTGGCCACCGCGTCGACGTCGCCGATCCCTTGGCCAATGCCGAGGGCGTGCGTAAAGAATATGGTCTGGGATTGAGTGACCTGGGCGGGCGCGCCTATGACATGGTGGTCGGCCTGGTCGGCCATGAGGAGTATCGCTCGATGTCCGCGGACCAGCTTGCCGCGATGGTCGCGCCGGGAGGGCTGCTGGCCGATCCCAAGGGAATTTGGCGCGGCGTCGCGACCCCCTGCGTCGAGCGCTGGACGCTGTGACCCCTCGCGATCGCATGGTCGCAAGGGGCGCCAGCTGATGCTGCACAGCACCCCCTTACGCGCGGCGTCGCGGCAATCGCTGATGAACCGGCGACGGGTGCAGCTGGTCGGCGCACTGCTGATCGCTGCGCTGCTGCCCTATCTGCTTCGTGCCTACATCACCGAGGGTACCGAAACGCTGACGATGTCGATCAACGCCTTCGTCGGCAATATCGCGGCGGTGATCATGGCGCTGTGGATCCGCCAGTCGATCGAAACCTATCCCGGGGTGCGGTCGAGCTCGATCAACCTGCCTGCGGCGGCAGCGAGCCACGGACTAGTGCTTGCGGCGATCCTGTTCCTGCGCGTCGGCTATGACCGGGTGGCGCTGCTCAGCGGGTTCCTGTTCCACCTGATTTGGCTCTACATCGTATATTTCGCGGTACAGCGTGGGTCGCGGATGGCGGTTGCGATCGTGCCGTTTGGACGGATTGACAAGCTGGGCGCCATCGACCGGGTCGACTGGAAGGTGATGGAGCAGCCGACGCTCGCCGATGCCGCCGATTGCCAGGCGATCGTCGCCGACTTCGGGGCCGACTTGCCGCCCCGGTGGGAAGGATTCCTGGCCGATGCGGCGCTCGCCGGGCGGATCGTGTTCCAGGTCAAGCAACTGATGGAATCGCTCACCGGGCGGGTCGAGATCGAGCATATCAGCGAGAATAGTTTCGGCAGCCTGCTGCCCGCGCGGGGCTGGTTCCACTTGAAGGAAGTGACCGACCTGTTGTTCGCGCTGGTGATGGCGCCGTTCGTCGGGCTGGTGTCGCTGATGGTCGCGGTGGCGATCAAGCTGGATGACGGCGGTCCGGTGCTGTTCCGGCAAAAGCGGATCGGCCATGCCGGCGCGCCGATCATGATGGTCAAGTTCCGCACCATGAGGGTGATCGCGCCGGGCGATCCGGGCGACCGGCGAAGCGCGGCGATGACCAGCAGCGACGACGACCGCATCACTCGCGTTGGCGGCTTCCTGCGCCGCTCGCGGATCGACGAGCTGCCCCAGATCTGGAACATCCTCAAAGGCGAAATGAGCTGGATCGGCCCGCGTCCCGAGGCGCAGGTGCTGTCCAGCTGGTACACTGGCGAAATCCCCTTCTACCGCTACCGCCATGTCGTGAAGCCGGGGATCTCGGGCTGGGCGCAGGTCAACCAGGGCCATGTCGCCGAAGTCGACGAAGTCCACCGCAAGCTTCATTTCGATTTCTACTACATCAAATATTTCTCCCCCTGGCTCGACCTGCTGATCGTGTTCCGGACGATCAAGACGATGGCATCAGGGTTCGGATCGCGGTGAGGGACGGGGTCGGCTACCGACCCGATTGCGGACATTAATTTGGGTGGGAAAGGCCGGCAATCCGTTTGACAATTGGTGTCCACGAACCACTAATCGAAATAGACGATTTTCCTGTCCTACAGGCAGCCGGATATGCTTGGCTCGACCAATGATTCGTCGCACCAACTTTGACCAGCTGTTCGGCGTTGACGCGCGGGTCACGCATGACACCGGCGACAGGCGCGACATTATTGTCGGAAAACCGCGTTACACTGTCTATTTGTCCAAAACGCCGCGTCCGCCGCCGGTGCGTTCGGGTCAGGCGTCGATGGCGCCTTCATCCACTGAAGCGGCGCTCGCCTGAATGAAGTTGAAGCGGTGGGAGGGGTCCTTGCCCATGAGGCGCTCGACGAGGTCTTTCACCGGCTGGCGGTCCTGATATTCGACCGGCAGGGTGATGCGCAAAAGGGAGCGGCTGGCGGGGTCCATGGTGGTCTGCTTGAGCTGGTCGGGGTTCATTTCGCCCAGCCCCTTGAAGCGCCCGACCTCGACGTTCTTGCCCTTGAACTCCTTGGCCTGGATCTCGGCGCGGTGAGCGTCGTCGCGGGCATAGAGCGATTTCGCGCCGACGGTCAGGCGATAAAGCGGGGGCTGGGCGAGGAACAGGTGCCCGCGGCGGACGAGCTCGGGCATCTCCTGGAAGAAGAAGGTCATCAGCAGCGTTGCGATGTGGGCGCCATCGACATCGGCGTCGGTCATGATGATGATCCGCTCGTACCGCAGCGCATTCTCGTCGAAGCGGTCACGGATGCCGCAGCCGAGCGCGAGCTGAAGGTCCGCGATTTCGCTGTTGGCACGGATCTTGTCGGCGGTGGCGCTGGCGACGTTGAGGATCTTGCCTCGGATGGGGAGGATAGCCTGGGTCTTGCGGTTACGCGCCTGCTTGGCCGATCCGCCGGCGCTGTCGCCCTCGACGATGAACAGTTCGGAACCGGCGGCGTCGTCATTGGCGCAGTCGGTCAGCTTGCCGGGCAGGCGCAGCTTGCGGGCGGAGGTCGCGGTCTTGCGCTTGACCTCGCGTTCGGCGCGGCGCTTCAACCGCTCGTCCATCCGCTCGACGATCGCGCCAAGCAGGGCGCGGCCGCGGTCCATATTGTCGGCCAGATAATGGTCGAAATGGTCGCGAACGGCATTTTCGACAAAGCGCGCCGCCTCGAGGGAGGTGAGGCGGTCCTTGGTCTGGCTTTGGAAATGGGGATTGCGGATGAACAAAGAGAGCATCAGCTCGATCTGGTTGAAGGCGTCGTCGGCGGTGATGTCCTTGGCGCGCTTGCTGCCGACCAGCTCGCCGAATGCGCGAATGCCCTTGGTCAGCGCGGCGCGAAGCCCCGCCTCGTGGGTGCCGCCGTCGGGGGTCGGGATGGTGTTGCAATAATAGGTCTCGATCCCGTCGGACCAGATCGGCCAGGCGACCGCCCATTCGACCGAGCCCTGGCCGTCAGGGAAGTCCTGGCGCCCGGTAAAGGGCGGCGAGGAGATGCACTCGCGGCCTTCGAGGGTTTCGTTGAGGTGGTCGCCGAGCCCGCCGGGGAACTGGAAGACGGCGGTGGCGGGGACGTCGGCGGTGGCCAGCGCGGGGTCGCACCGCCAGCGGATCTCGACCCCCGCGAAGAGATAGGCTTTGGAGCGAGCGAGGCGGTAAAGTCGGCCTGGATCGAACATCATTTCCGTCCCGAAAATTTCGGTGTCGGGAGTGAAAGCGACGGTAGTACCGCGGCGGTTGGGGGCAGCGCCGACTTCCTGGAGCTTCGACGTGGCAAGGCCGCGGGCAAAGGTCTGGCGATAGAGCTTCTTGTCGCGCGCTACTTCGACGACGGTGTCGGTGGAGAGCGCGTTGACGACGCTGATCCCGACCCCGTGGAGGCCGCCGCTGGTGGAGTATGCCTTGCCTTCGAACTTGCCGCCCGAATGGAGCGTGGTGAAGATCACCTCGAGCGCCGACTGGCCGGGATATTTGGGATGCGGATCGACCGGGATGCCGCGGCCATTGTCGCTGACCGTCAGGCGATTGCCGAGGCCGAGCTCGACCTCGATCCGGGTGGCGTGGCCAGCGACGGCCTCGTCCATCGCATTGTCGATGACTTCGGCGGCGAGGTGGTGGAGCGCGCGTTCGTCGGTCCCGCCGATGTACATGCCCGGGCGCCGGCGAACGGGCTCGAGCCCCTCCAGCACCTCGATCGACGAAGCGTCGTAGGTGGCGTGGGTGGCAGCGGCGGAGGAGGCGGCGAAAAGGTCGGACATTCAGCCAACGCTATAGGGGGCGACTGGCGGCGATGCCAAGCGGCGCCGATCCGATTTGCGCGAGATTTTCGGTGGCGCTTGACTACGCAATGATATATTGTCACTTGCGAGGAACAAGCGAGGAGAGAGGCAATGGCAACGTCATTCGTTCCGACCGCAAGCGAGGCCGAGACCCCGCCGATGATGGAGCTCAACACCACCCCGCTGATCGACATTATGCTGGTGCTGCTGATCATGTTCATCGTCACCGTCCCGCCGCAGAATAATGCGGTCAAGCTGGACTTGCCGCAGGGCCCGAGCGCGCTGATCGACCGGGTGAAGGACGAGATTGGGGTCGCGCCGAGCGGGGCGATATTGTGGAACGGGCAAGGCGTGAGCCGGGCTGAACTGGCGGGGCTGTTGCACGAGGTCGCGGCGATGGAGACTCCGCCCGAGCTTCACCTGAGGCCCGACGCCCAGGCGCGGTATGAAGTCGTCGACGAGGTGCTCGCAATCGCCAAGCGGCAGCAAGTCCAGCTGCTGGGGTTTGTCGGGAATGAGCGATATTCGCAGTTTTGAAAGCACGCGACAGGCTGCTTGAGGGAGCACCGAGCCCATGTTCTAACGCCGGTATGAACAAGCCGCTCAAACTTATTTCGATTGGTAATTCCACCGGGGTAATTTTTCCAAAGGAATTGCTTGGCGAGCTCTCACGGTAGTCCTGACGTGGCCGACCTTGCCGCAAGCTATGCCTTTGACCTGGCGCGCGACCATCTCTTTATTGACGGCAACAAGCGGACAGCGCTGGTCGTGAGCGAATTATTTCTGGCCAAGAACGGACTGGTACTCGAAGTGACCAATGCCGAGGCTGCGGTCGTCTTCATCGGCTTGGCTTCCGGAGCGCTGAGCGAAGCGGAGCTTGCCACCTGGTTTCGCGAGCGGATCACCGGCGGGTAGGCGGTCTTTAACCGCGCGCCAGCCACTAGAAATGGCTCCGGGACCCAAGGTCGCCGGAGCCTTTTCTTATCGAACCCGTGGCCCACCATAGGGCAATGGAGGAGGCGGACGGCGGTCGCGGCGCGGGAGTTGGGCCTGGTAGGCTACCCCGCAATGCGCGACGCAATAGGGGAAGCCGGGGTTCGACGGCTCGCCGCAGAAATGGAAATCAGGCTCGCCGGGATGGCCCAGCGGCCAGCGGCAGATGCGGTCGTTGAGATCGAGCAGGCTTGTCCGGTCCGCGACTTCGGCGGAAGGCTTGGCCGGCACGAGGCGACGCGGCGGGGCGGGCGGGATCGGCGCCTGGGTGTCGCCCGGACCCTGGCGGATGAAGCCGCCCGGACCAACCGAGCGATACTGGATGGTCGACGGATCGGCGCCCTCGCGGGCCGGGACCAGTGTCGCCTGGGGCAGGCGCGAGGGATCGGTCGGAGTGATCTTGCGCGTCGGCTGCGCAATCGGATCATGGCCGTCGTCGTCGTCCGACTTGGCCGAGAGGCGCGAAGGCGCGGCGGGCTTGGCGCGGGGCGTGGCCGCCGGTTTCGGCTCGGCTGGCTTGGCGGCGGGCTTTGCCGCAGCCGCGGCGGGTGTAGCTGCCTTGGTGGCAGCGGGCTTCTTCTCTTCGCCCGCCTTGACCGGCGAAGGACGCGAGTCGAGGCCGAGGCGATGCGCTTTGCCGATCACCGCGTTGCGGCTGACGCCGCCCAAATCCTCGGCGATCTGGCTGGCGGTGGCGCCTTCGCTCCACATCGCCTTCAACCGGTCGATCCGCTCGTCAGTCCAGCTCATCATCACTCCAATATCTGTCGCACAACCCATGACGGTTGCGCGGTGTCGCCGCTGCCGATAGGCGATGGCGCCGTGAACGACCAGCCCGGCCCCCAATCTTCCGACTCGTCGTGGGTCCGCTTCGAGCCGGGGGTGCCGACACTCAGCGGAGTTAATACGGTTGGGCTGAAGACCCTCTATATAAAGGAGGTCCGGCGGTTTTTGAAGGTCCACATGCAAACGCTGTGGGCGCCGGCGGTCAATGCGCTGCTGCTGCTGACGATTTTCACCGTCGCACAGGGGCGAAGCGGCATTCACATCATGGGGGTACGCTTCGCCGATTTCATCGCGCCGGGGTTGATCATTTCGGCCATGCTCCAGAATAGTTTCGCGAATTCGTCGTTCGCACTTCTCGTGGGAAAAATGCAGGGGACGATCGTTGATTACCTCATGCCGCCGCTGTCGGTCGGCGAGTTGATCGCGGGGATCGTCGGGGCGGCGGTGACGCGGGCCTTTCTGGTAGGGACTGCGGTATGGCTGGCGCTGCTGGTATGGCCCAACGTGTCGGTCGGGATTGCGCATCCGCTGGCAATGCTGTGGTTCGGGTTGATGGGCGCGACCATGCTCGGGCTGCTGGGCCTGCTGACCTCGATCTGGGCGGACAAGTTCGACCAGTCGGCGATGGTCACCAATTTCGTCGTGCTACCGCTGTCGCTTCTGTCGGGCACGGTCTATTCGGTTGAGCAGCTAAGCCCGGTGTTTCGCGCGATCAGCCATGCCAACCCGTTTTTCTATGTGATTTCCGGCTTCCGCTATGGATTGCTCGGGGTTGCCGATTCGCCACTCATCGTCGGCGCGGTCGGGCTGCTGGCGCTCAACCTGGCGTTATGGGCGCTATGCTATGCGCTGTTGCGCAGTGGCTGGAAGATCAAGAACTAATCGCTTCAGACGCGCCAACTGAACGCCAGATAACGACCGCGTTCAGCATCTGCGCACCCCACATCGCCTATAAGCATTGCAACACCACTTGTCGGAAAGGACAGTGCAATGCTTAAGTTTTCCGGGCGTAAGTTGATCCTTGGAACCGCCCTTGCCGTGTCGGCACTGACCGCTGCTGCCCCCGCCGCCGCCCAATATTACCCGCAAGCCCAGCAGGGTTACGGCTATTCGCAGGGCTATAACCAGCCGTACCAGAATAACGGCTATGGCCAGCGTTACGGCTATAACAATAACTGGGGTCAGGCGCGGGCGCTGATGGCGCGAGTCGAGCAGGTTCGCCAGCAGGTCCGCATCCTCGACCGTCGCAATATATTGTCGCAGCGCGAGGCCTATCGCCTCGACGCCGAAGCTCAGCAACTGCGCTATCGCATTGCCCAGCTGAGCCGTGGCGGGATCAATCAGAACGAGCGTTATGACGTGGAGCGTCGTCTCGCCCGTCTCGAGCGGTCGGTCCAGATCAATGCCTATGACCGTAACGGTCGCTACGACAATGGCCGTTATAATTACGACGGTCGCGGCACCGGCTTCGGTGGCAATAATGGCTGGAACAATGGCGATCACGATGGCGACCGTCACGACCATGACCGCGATGACGACGACGACTAAACGCGGCAAATACTAGGCAGCCCGACGCACCGACGGCTGTTCAAAGGGAAAGGCGTTCGGATCTCGCGAGAGGTTCGGGCGCCTTTTCCTTTTGGAACGCCCCCGGTATAGGCTGCCTTCCTCACCCTTTCGATCATGCTACCCAGGAGCCCTCCAATGGCCATTACGCCGCTTATGCCCGTCTATCCGCGCTCGCCGGTGCGACCGGTACGAGGCGAGGGGGCCTATCTGTGGGGCGAGGGCGGCGAGAAATATCTCGATTTCGCAAGCGGCATCGCGGTCAATCTGCTCGGTCACGGCCATCCGCATGTGACGAAGGCGGTGCAGGAGCAGGCGGCGACGCTGGTCCATGTGTCGAACCTTTACGGGTCGCCGCAAGGCGAGGCGTTCGCGCAGCGGCTGGTCGACCTGACCTTCGCCGACACGGTGTTCTTCACCAATTCGGGGGCCGAGGCGGTCGAATGCGCGATCAAGACCGCGCGCAAATATCATCATGCGCAGGGCAATCCGCACAAATATGAGCTGATCTGTTTTACCAATGCCTTCCATGGGCGGACGCTGGGGACGATTTCCGCGACCAACCAGGAGAAGATGCGCGATGGGTTCGAGCCGCTGCTGCCGGGCTTCAAGGTCGTCGAGTTCGACAATCTGGAAGCGGCGAAGGCGGCGATGGGGCCCAACACGGCGGGCTTTCTGGTCGAGCCGGTGCAGGGCGAAGGGGGCATTCGGCCGGCGTCGAAGGAATTCATGACCGGGCTTCGCTCGCTGTGCGACGAGCATGACCTGATGCTGGTGCTCGACGAGGTGCAGTGCGGGGTCGCCCGAACGGGGACGCTCTATGCGCATGAGCAATATGGCGTCACGCCCGACATCATGGCCTCGGCCAAGGGCATAGGCGGGGGGTTTCCCTTGGGGGCCTGTCTGGCAACCGAAAAGGCCGCGTCGGGCATGGTCGTGGGCACCCATGGGTCGACCTATGGTGGCAATCCGCTGGCGATGGCGGCAGGGCAGGCGGTGTTCGATGTCGTCGCCAATGACGAATTCCTGGCGCAGGTCCGCGCGACCGGCGAGCGGTTGCGGGCGGCGCTGGAGCAGATGATCCCCAATCATGACGCACTGTTCGAAGGCGTGCGCGGAATGGGGCTGATGCTGGGCCTCAAAATGAAGGTCGATAGTCGCGCGTTCGTGTTGTTCCTGCGCGAGCGAGGAATCTTGACCGTGGCTGCTGGGGACAATGTCGTCCGCGTTCTTCCGCCGCTCAACATCGAGGAAAGCCATATCCGCGAGTTCGTCGACGGGCTGTCGGCGGCGGCGGCGGATTACAAGGTGTCGCAGGCGGCGTGAGCGAGGGTTCGACGAGCGGGGGGCTTCGCCATTTCCTAAGCCTGACCGACGCGGGCGGGGACGCGATCGCCGCGATCCTCAACGATGCGCAGGACCGCAAAAAGGCGCGAGCAGGCTGGCCCAAGGGCAAGGTCGACGTCGACCGTCCGCTTGACGGCCATGTGCTGGCAATGATCTTCGAGAAGAACTCGACCCGGACCCGAGTGAGTTTCGATCTCGCCATGCGCCAACTGGGCGGAAGCGCGATCATCCTCGACAGCGGATCTAGCCAGATCGGGCGCGGCGAGAGCGTAGGTGATACGGCCCGCGTGCTGTCGCGCTTTGCCGACGCGATCATGATTCGAACGGACATCCATTCCAAGGCCGAGGAACTGGCGGCGGCGGCGAGCGTGCCGGTAATCAACGGGCTGACCGACCTGTCGCACCCGTGCCAGCTATTGGCCGACATGCTCACGCTGATCGAGCGCAAGGGCAAGCTTGCAGGGAGCAAGTGGGCGTGGTTCGGGGACGGCAACAATGTCTGCAATTCGCTGATCGAGGCGGCGTCGATCATGTATTTCGACGTGACGGTGGCGTGCCCCGAGGGGTTCGAGCCCGATATCGGGATACTGAAAGCGGCGGCGGCGCGGGGCAAGTCCGTGCCGATCGTTCGCGATGCAGCAGCAGCGGCAGCGGGAGCGGACGTGATCGTCACCGATACCTGGACGTCGATGGGCCATAGCGACAGCGACAATCGCGCAGCGGCGATGGCATCCTTTATGGTCGACGAAGCGCTGATGACCGGCGCAGGGGATCAGGCAGTGTTCATGCACTGTCTGCCCGCGCACCGCGGCGAGGAAGTGTCGGACGCTGTGATCGACGGGGCGCAATCGGCGGCGTGGGACGAGGCCGAGAACCGGCTTCACGCGCAAAAGTCGCTGATCCTGTGGTGCCTCGGCAAGTTGTGATATCCCTGCGGTATACCTATCTGACGCCGTAATGAGCCAGAATCTTTCTTCCGATGTCGCGCTGGGCGTGACGATACCCGAGCGCCACGCGCGGGGACGGACGGCGCGACTCGGGGCGGCGCTCGACGCGGTGCTCGCCAATCATGACTATCCGCCGGTGATCGAGCAATTGCTCGCCGAAGCGCTGACGCTGACTGCGTTGCTGGGGACATTGCTCAAGGATCCGGGGGGGCAGATGACCCTTCAGGCGCAGACCGAGGGTGGGATCGTCGACTTGCTGGTCTGTGATTTTTCGGGCGGGCAGCTGCGCGGATACGTCAAGCATGATTCCGAGCGGCTGGCCGAGGCGGGGCCGATGCCGTCGCTGTTCGGCCTGTTCGGCAAGGCTTATCTGGCGATCACGTTCGATCAGCCCGCGACCGACGAACGCTATCAGGGAATCGTGCCGCTCGACGGCGAGAGCCTGGCCGCAGCGGCGCAGAATTACTTCACCCAGTCCGAGCAGATTCCGTCGCTGGTACGGCTGGCCGCGCGACGCGACGAGGCTGGGCATTGGCACGCCGGAGGCCTCCTGTTTCAGCATTTGCCCGAGGGCGAGGAGGGGCGCGACCGGTTGCACACGCGGCTCGATCATCCCGACTGGCCGCACGTCGCGGTGTTGGCGGGGTCGGTCAAGGCCGACGAGCTGACCGATCCTGAGTTGCCGCTCGACGCGCTTGTGTGGCGATTGTTTCACGACGAACAGGAGATCCGGGTCCTCGAGCCGATTGCGTTGTTGAAGGGGTGTCGCTGCGATCCGGATTATGTGCGCTCGGTCATCGAGCGCTTCCCGGTCGAGGATCGGGCGCAGATGGTTGGCGACGACGGGTTGATTCGGGTCGATTGCGCCTTTTGCGCGACGAGCTTTCCGATCCATTTCGACGAAGCCGATGCCGCATAGCTGGCGCTGCGCCGGCATGGTATTGGATCCCATGAACGGGGGACTTCGCCGAGTCGATTTGACGATGCTCGCCGCATTGGGCGCGGTGGTGATGATCGGCGCGGTGGCCCCGGGTCTTTCACCCAGCAGTGCGCGCCCTGGCCTGTGGGACGTCAGCCATAGCGCAACCGGTACGGCCGCCGAGCGGGTGTGCCTGGCCGATCCGATGATCCTGACCCAGTGGGAGCATCGCGGCGGGGCCTGCACGCGGGTCGTGCTGAGCGAACATGAGGCCGAGGCGACGATTCATTATACCTGTGCCGGGCGCGGCTTTGGCCAGTCGACGATCACCCTGCTGACCCCGCGATCGCTGCGGGTCGATACACAGGGGATTTCGAACGGGCTGCCCTTTGCCTATTCGCTTCATGCGCGCCGAGCCGGAGATTGTCCGCGCCGTTAACCACCTGTTTACCATGGCGGCCCTAAGGACTGGTGGTGCCCATGGCACGCTTTCCTCCCAACGGGCCGTGGCCCGAGACTGGGGCCGCCTCGATTGGCGGCCCTATTTTTTTGGGCGCAGCGACGGTATTGGCGCGGCCATGTTCTATTTCTTCATCAAGGCGGCAATCTCCGGATTGATCGCGGCCGCCGTGTCCGAAATCGCGCGGCGCTTTCCGGGTTGGGGCGGGCTAGTCGCGTCGTTGCCGTTGACGTCGCTGATGGCGATGATCTGGCTGTGGCGGGACAGCGGCGACGTGGGCAAGGTAGCCAGCCTGTCGGCGGGGGCGATGTGGTTTATCCTGCCGTCGCTGCCCATGTTCCTGATCATTCCCTGGCTGATCCGGTCGGGCGTCGGCTTCTGGCTGGCGATGGGGGTTTCGGTGGCGATCACACTGGCGCTCTATGCAGGCTTCTTCTGGCTCGCCCCCAAGGTAGGGATCGCGCTGTGAAGCGGGCGGTCGTGCTGCTGTCGGGCGGGCTCGATTCGATGGTCTGTGCCGCCCTGGCGCGCGAGCAGGGGTTCGCGGTGCTGGCCCTGACGATCGACTATGGCCAGCGCCACCGGGTCGAAATCGATGCGGCGCGGGTGATCGCGGCCGAGATTGCCGAGCGGCATATTGTCCTGCCGATGGATTTAACCGGGTTCGGCGGGTCGGCGCTGACGGCGGATATCGATGTGCCCAAGACGGCCGACGGCGACGCGCTCGGACACGGTATCCCCGTCACCTATGTGCCTGCACGCAATACGGTTTTCCTGAGCCTGGCGCTGGCGTGGGGGGAAGCCGCCGGGGCGCGTGATCTGTTCATCGGGGTCAATGCCCTCGACTATTCCGGTTACCCCGACTGCCGGCCCGAATTTATCACGTCATTTCAGGCACTTGCCAACCAAGCGACCAAGGCGGGGGTCGAGGGAGATCCGTTCACCATCCATGCCCCGCTGCAATATCTGACCAAGGCCGACATTGCCCGCGAAGCGCAGCGTATGGGGCTCGATGCGGGGGTCAGCCACAGCTGCTATGACCCGGGCGCCGACGGCGGGGCGTGCGGAGCGTGCGATGCGTGCCGGCTTCGGGCCAAGGGGTTCGACGAGGCGGGGATCGCCGACCCGACCCGCTATGCCGCCGCCTGATGACCTATACGGTCAAGGAAGCCTTCCTGACGTTGCAGGGCGAGGGCATGCAGGCGGGCTCGCGAGCGGTGTTCCTGCGCTTCGCCGGGTGCAATCTGTGGTCGGGGCGCGAGAGCGATCGGCAGGCGGCGGTGTGCCGCTTTTGCGACACTGATTTCGTTGGAACCGACGGGACTGGCGGTGGCAAATTTGGCGCGGCCGGGGCGCTGGCCGATCATGTTGCGGCGCTGTGGGGCGCGGGCGAGGTCGAGCGGCTGGTGGTGGTGACCGGCGGCGAGCCGATGTTGCAGTATGATGCGCCTCTGTTGGGCGCGCTTAACGCGCGCGGATTCCGGGTGGCGATGGAGAGCAATGGTACGTTCGCTGCCGACCCGCGCCCTGACTGGCTGTGCATCAGCCCCAAGGCGGGGAGCGAGGTGGTCCAGCGATCGGGCGACGAGCTGAAGCTGGTGTGGCCGCAGGAGGGGATCGATCTGGATCAGCTGGAACGATGGGATTTTGCCAATTTCCTCATCCAGCCGATGGACGGACCCGATCGCGAAGCGGCGCTGCAGGCGTCGATTGCGCTGGTGATGGACCGCCCGAAATGGCGACTGACGCTCCAAGCGCACAAGATCATCGGCCTCGCCTAGTTTCGTTGCGGCTTCCACCTTAACGAAGGCATTTTTCCTTCACCGCGCCGCGCTTGTCGTAGCAGTTGTCGGGGTAGCGGATTTCGGGAAGGGGAATGTAGAGATACCGCTGGCCGTAGAGCGGGTCGCCGACGAAAATCAGGCTGTTGCGGAGCGAGCGCATATTGGTTTGGGCGAATGAGAGCAGCCCGCCGATCGGGACGAAGCGCGCTTCCTTGCCGACCTGCGCCGCCTGGTGGCAGAAACCGCGCTGGGCATAGAGCGTCGACCAGCCATTATAGCTGCGCGTGTCATATTGATTGAGGCCAGCCATGCCGGCGCGGGTGATTGTCACCTTGCTCCCCGATACCGCGCCGCCGTTGGTTCGCGCGAAATAGCCGGTGATGCTGGCGTAGGCGGCGGCCAGTTCGGCGCGGTGGTTGGCGAGCAGCATATTGTAATTGCCGGTGGTGTCGTAGAAGGCCGAATGCGAACATTGCAGCGCGGCGACGTTGAGCCCCGAGCGAAGCCCCCAGATGAGTGCGGCTGAATATTCCTGAGGCGTCGCGCCGGGCAGCGCCGAGCCAAGGCCAGGTTCGTTGCCAAGCACGGGCTCTCCGGCGAACACGGGGGGCACAGTATAGACCTGGCCGATGGCGGGGGCCGCGAGAGAGGCCAGCGCGGCGACGGCCAGCGCGACGGGTCGAAGATGGTGCATTGACGGATTCCTTGACTCGGCCGTTCGCGCGGGGGGCGGCCTTGATGGCGTGAATCCTAGGCGATCTGGCGCGCGTGGCAAGGTGGCCACTGCGCAAAAAAGGGGCCGCCGGTGTTGCCGGCAGCCCCTTTTCGAAACCACGATCGGCGCCGAAGCACCGACCAAGACATTACATCTTGTTGGTGGTCGTGTTGGTCGTGGTGGTCGAGTTCATTGTGGCCATGTTGCCACCCATGTTCGACGAGTTCATCGCCATGTTGGCGTCAGCAGCCATGTTACCGCCCATGTTCGACGAGGCATCAACCGCGGTCGTGTCATTGGTGGTGACATTCTCGGTGGTCATGTTCGTGTCGACGTTCATGGTGTTGTTCGCGGCTTCCTTGCTGCTGCAAGCCGAAACCGCCAGGGCCGCACCGGCGACCAGGATAAGAGCACGCATTCAGAAACTCCCTTGATTGTAAGATCTGGAACGAGGGTGCCCCGCTTTCCCAAATCCCGCCCGGTGTAGTCGAAAAAGGCGCTTCGCCTCAAGTGACTTTGATGCTTCTGCTCAAATTGGCCAGAAAAATGGGAAATTCTGCCTCAAGCGAGGCGTCGAGATCGGCCATGCTGGCCTTATTTCCGAGCTTTTCGAGGCTGGTGACTCCAAAATCACTAATTCCGCACGGGATGATCCCGCCGAAATGATCGAGGTCAGGCGCAACGTTAACCGAGAAGCCGTGAAGCGTGACCCAGCGTTTCACGCGCACCCCGATCGCCGCGATCTTGGCCTCGTCGGTGCCTTGCCCGACCCACAGCCCGATGCGTCCCGGTTCGCGTCGGGCGGCAACCCCGAGTCTAGCAAGCGCGGCGATCAGCCAGGCTTCGAGGCTATGGACGAAATGGCGGATGTCGCGCCCGCGCGCATCAAGGTCGAGCATCAGATAACCGACCCGCTGGCCCGGCCCATGATAGGTGAAGCGCCCGCCGCGCCCGGCGTGGTGGACGGGAAAGCCGGCGGGGTTGGTCAGTTCAGCCGGGTCGGCACTGGTGCCCGAAGTGAACAAGGGCGGATGTTCGACCAGCCACGCGAGCTCGCCAGCTGTGCCGGCGCGAATGGCGGCGGCGCGGGCATCCATCGTGGTTAGGGCGCGGGCATAATCGGTCAGGCCGGGCTCGATGCGCCATTCGGGGGAGGCGAGCACGGTCATGATTGCCACCGCATGGGGCGCCCCGCATAGAGGCGTGACAAGCGAGCAAAGGGGCGACACGTGCGACTATCGATTTCCAGGGCGTGGGACGACACCAGCGGGTTCATCGTCCGCGAGACCAAGCTGATCGTGCCGATCGCGCTGGCGCTGCTGTTCCTTCCCGGGGTGATCGCCGCGCTGGCCGCGCCGGTGAAGCGCGGTGAGCAGCCGGGCGGGACCTTCCTGTTGCTGCTGATGGTCCAGATATTGATCGCGCTGGTCGGCCAGATCGCCATCGCCCGGCTGGCGCTGGGCGAGCGCGAACCCGTCGGGGCGGCGATTCGCCATGCCGCAATGCGGGTACCGGCGCTGTTGGGGTCGGTGTTGATCCCGATGATGCCGATCGTGATCGTGGCGACGTTGCTGGGCGGGGCGGCGACAGTGGTGGCCAAGCCGGGGGCGGGGATCAGTCCGATTGTCGGGCTGCTGGTGCTGCTGGCACTGGTCGTGACGATGGTCGCGACGATCATTGTTGGCGTTCGCTGCCTGCTCAACACTGCGATTGCCGCCGCCGAACCGGGCGGCCCAGTGCTGATCCTGAAGCGCGCGTTCGCGATCACGCGAGGGCATGTGCTCAGGTTGCTGGGCGCGGCCTTGCTGCTGGGGGTTGGCGGACTGGTGGTGATCGTGGCGCTGGACAGTGTCGTCGGGCTGGTCGTCAAGCTGGCGTTCGACAAGCCCACGCCGTGGAGCCTCGGCGCGCTGCTGATCGCGCTGGTCGGGGCGGCGGCGCAGGCGGCGTTCTCGGTGGTGTTCACGGTGTTCTTCGCCCGCGCCTATTCGCAGCTTGCCGCAGGCGAACCGGGGGTGCCGAGCAGCGCGATCTGAGGCGCGGCGTCGGGGGCAAGCGCACCAATGACGCGGGGGTCGGCGAACCGCTCGATCGCGCGCTTGTAGGGGGTGAAGCCGGCGCGGATGTAGGTTGCCAGCGCGGCGGGATGATCGAGCGTGCAGGTGTGGACATGGACCCGGGTGATGCCGGGATGGGCCCAGGCGCGGGTGACGGCTTCGGCTAGGAGCCAATGGCCGTGGCCTTGCCCGGCATAAGCAGGGATCAGGCCGACGAAGGAGAGTTCGCATTGTGACGGGGTGCGGAAGTCGAGTTCGAGCATTCCGACTTCGGTGTCGTGGTCGTCGAGGATTGCGAACAGGGCAATCGCGGGATCGTGGAGCAGCGCGCCAAGGGTGGCATCGCTGTCGATCAGGCGCGAGAACCATAGCCATGGGGCACCGACGGCGCGGAACAGGGTGCGGTAGGCGGCGGGGGTGATCGCGGGGCGAGGGTCGAGGCGGAGCGGGCTGGGCGGGACGGTGACGTCCGGGCGAACGCGCATCTCGAGATAGGTGACGACGGCGGCGAGCTCCGTGGGGGCGAGGAATTCGAGGCTCACGACCCCACCTTCAAGCCCAGCGCGCCAGGGGGGGCAAGCTCATCAGGATGGCGTCGATATTGCCTCCCGTCTTGAGCCCGAACAGCGTGCCGCGGTCGAACAGCAGGTTGAACTCCACATAGCGGCCGCGATATTCGAGCAAGGTCTCGCGGTCGGCGTCGGTGAAAGGGGTGTTCATCCGGCGGCGGACGATCGCGGGGAAAATGTCGAGGAAGGCCTCGCCGACGTCGCGGGTAAAGGCGAAGTGGGCATCGAAATGATCCTCCAGCCGGTCGAAGAATATTCCGCCGACGCCGCGCGCGACCTGGCGGTGAGGCAGCCAGAAATACTCCTCGGCCCATTTTGAAAAGCGCGGATAGAAGGTCGGATCATGCGCGGCGCAGGCGGCGCGTAGGCGGGCGTGGAAGGCGTCGGTGTCCTCGGCGTTGGGGATGGCAGGGTTGAGGTCGGCGCCGCCGCCGAACCAGCGGCGAGTGGTCGACAGCATGCGGCAGTTCATGTGGACCGCGGGGACATGGGGGTTGGCCATGTGCGCGACCAAGCTGATGCCGGTGGCGAAGAAGCTCTTGTCATCGTCGGTGCCGGGGATGGAGGCGGCGAATTCGGGGCTAAGCTGGCCGCCGACGGTCGAGACGTTGACCCCGACTTTTTCAAATATCTTGCCGGTCATCTGCCCGCGCACCCCGCCGCCGCCGGGCGTGACATTGCCATCGGCGTCCGACTCAGTGCGGTCCCAAGGGGTGTATGTGAAGGCCGCGTCGGAGCCGGCCTCGCGCTCGATTGCCTCGAACTCGGCGGTGATGCGGTCACGCAAACCCTCGAACCAGGCCTTGGCGGCGGATTGCTGATCGTCGAGCGGGGTCATGGCAATTGTCCGGTCTGGCGCAGCGCTTCGCCCAGGGCAAGCGCGGCGGCGGTGGCGAGGTTGAGCGAGCGGACCTCGCGGCGGATGGGAATGCGCAGGGCGAGGGCGCACTGGTCGGCGACCGACTGGGGCACCCCGGCGCTTTCCTTGCCGATCAGCAAGATGTCGTCGGGGGCAAAGGCGGCGTCATAGAGCGAGGCATTGCCCTTGGTCGTGAGCAGGACGAGACGGCCGGGGCAACCGGCGCGGAAAGCGTCCCAGCCGGAGTGGCGCGTAATCTCGACCGCGTCGATATAATCCATCGCGGTGCGGCGGACGCGGGCGTCGTCCCACGCAAAACCCATCGGCTCGATCAGGTCGACGGCGACACCAAGGCAGGCGCCGAGGCGAAGGACGGCGCCGACATTGCCGGCAATTTCGGGTTCGAACAGGGCAATCCGCATGATGCACGCGCTAGGCCATGGACATGTTCGGCGGCAAGCATCGGTTTGCGGGCTTTTTGGCGTTTGCAACATGGGCATGAAACGCTATCAGCGCGCCAACCCGCCACGGCCTCGTGTCGTCGCGGAGCCGTATCTGCAGTTTCTACCAACGTCCGCACTTCTCGCGGCCGGGCCGATCAATAGGGTGAGCATGGCAACGCTGGACAATCCTTCGCACGACGCGCCGCTGGCAGGCGAGGCTGGCCCCGTCGATGCCCCGATCGATGATGGCGTTCGCCGCCGCGACGTGATCAACATTGCCGCGCTGAGCTTTGCGGGGATCGGCGGCGTCGCCGCGATTGCGCCGATGGTCTATCAGATGGCGCCGTCGGCCGACGTGCTGGCGCTGGCATCGGTCGAGGTCGATATCTCCAAGATTTTGCCGGGCCAGGCGATCAAGACCAGCTGGCGCAAGCAGCCGGTGTTTGTCCGCAATCTGACGCCAAAGGAAATCGCCGAGGCCAATGCGGTCGACGTGTCGAGCCTGCGCGATCCGCAGACGCTGGCCGAGCGGACCAAGCCGGGTCACGCCAACTGGCTGATCACGCTGGGCGTGTGCACTCACCTGGGCTGCATCCCGCTGGGCACCGGCGAAGGCGAGAACAAGGGGCCGTTCGGCGGATATTTCTGCCCGTGCCACGGATCGGCCTACGACACCGCCGCGCGGATCCGCAAAGGTCCGGCGCCGAAGAATCTGTTGGTCCCGGACTATTCGTTCAGTTCGCCGACCGTCGTCAAAATCGGTTAAGGGAAGACATTCGTCATGAGCTTTGGCTGGGCCCGCGAATATGAACCCAAGACGGAAATCGGCCGCTGGTTCGACCAGCGGCTGCCGTTTCCGCGGCTGGTCTATGGCTCGCTTGGCGGCGGCTACCCGGTCCCGCGCAACCTCAATTATTTCTGGAACTTCGGAGTCCTGTCGGGGCTGATGCTGACAGTCCAGATCATCACCGGCATCGTGCTGGCGATGCATTATTTCGCGAGTGCCGACGGAGCGTTCAACAGCGTCGAAGCGATCATGCGCGACGTCAACGCCGGGTGGATGCTGCGTTATGCCCACGCCAATGGCGCGAGCTTCTTCTTCGTCGCGGTCTACATTCACATTTTTCGCGGCCTGTATTTCGGCAGCTACAAGGCGCCGCGCGAGCTGGTGTGGATGCTTGGTCTGGTGATCTACCTGCTGATGATGGCGACCGCGTTCATGGGCTATGTGCTGCCGTGGGGCCAGATGTCCTATTGGGGAGCGCAGGTCATCACTGGCTTCTTCTCGGCCTTCCCGATCGTCGGCGAGCCGCTGCGGGTGTTCCTGCTGGGCGGGTTCGCGCCCGACCAGTCAGCGCTCAACCGCTTCTTCTCGCTGCATTATTTGCTGCCTTTCGTGATCATGGGGGTCGTCATCCTGCACATCTGGTCGCTGCACATTCCGGGATCGGGCAATCCGACCGGGGTCGATGTGAAGACCGAGAAGGACACGCTGCCGTTCCACCCCTTCTATACGGCGAAGGACGGCTTCGGGGTCGGGGTGTTCCTGATCCTTTATTGCTTCTTCATCTTCTTCGCGCCGGACTATCTGGGCCATGCCGACAATTATATCCCGGCGAACCCGCTCTCGACCCCGGCGCACATCGTTCCCGAATGGTATTTCTGGCCATTTTACGCGATCCTGCGTGCGTTCACGAGCGACCTCAGCATCCCGTTCACGGGGATCGTGATCATGCCCGCCAAGCTGCTTGGAGTGTTGGCGATGTTCGCATCGATCCTGCTGCTGTTCTTCCTGCCGTGGCTCGACAAGTCGCCGGTCCGGTCGGGCAATTACCGCCCGCTGTTCAAGCGCTTCTTCTGGCTACTGGTCGCCGACGTGGTGATCCTGGGCTATTGCGGAGGCGCGCCGGCATCGCCCTTCTTCGTGATGCTCAGCCAGATTTGCGCGGCCTATTATTTCCTCCACTTCCTGGTGATCCTGCCGATCGTTGCCAAGGTCGAGCGTCCCTTGCCGCTGCCCTCGTCGATCTCGGCGTCGGTGCTTCATGGCGAGGCCCAGGAAAGTGCGCCCTACGGACTGGCGACGACTGCGTCGCCTGCCCTCGCGGCCGCCGAATAAGGACCGACCATGATCCGCTTGCTCGCCTTTCTCGTCGGTATTTTCTTCGCCGGCCTGTTGCTGCTCTCGTTCTTCGTCAACCTGACGGGGTTCATCACCGATCCGCCGGCGCCGACCGCCGAAACTGCGGGCTTCCACAAGGAGCCCAAGGAGCTTCAGCTGGCCAGCAATGGCCCGCTGGGCAAGTATGACCGCCAGCAGCTCCAGCGCGGCTTCCAGGTTTACAAGGAAGTCTGCTCGGCGTGTCACTCGCTGAAACTGGTGGCATTCCGCGACCTTCGCCAGCTTGGCTATACCGACGCCGAAGTGAAGGCGATCGCCAACCAGTGGGCGACCGAAGTTCCCTCGATCAACCCGGAAACTGGTGAGCCGGCGAGCCGCAAGGCGCTTCCGGCCGATCATTTCCCGTCACCTTATCCCAACGAGACTGCGGCGCGGGCCGGCAACAACAATGCGCTTCCGCCCGATCTTTCGCTGATGACCAAGGCGCGCGAAGGCGGGGCGCCTTACGTCTATTCGCTGCTGACCGGCTATGCGAAGCAGGAAGGGTACAGGAACGAAGAGGGCAAGGAATTGCTCAAGGAATTCCCGGACGCGACGACGCCGAAGGGACTTCACTTCAATCCTTATTTCGCGAACCTCAACATCGCGATGCCGCCGCCGCTCGTTGCGGACGGGCAGGTCAGCTATGCTGACGGGACCAAGTCGACGGTCGACCAGAATGCCAAGGACGTCGCCGCGTTCCTGACGTGGACCGCCGAGCCCAAGCTCGAGACTCGCCACGCGGTCGGGGTGACGGTGCTGATCTTCCTGCTGATCGCGACCGTGCTGGCTTACATGAGCTACACCGCGATCTGGGCCGACGCGAAGCGCCAGGTGGCGCCGGTGGGGCCGCTCGATCCCGATAATATGGAGAAGCGGGCCGAAGCGCGGGTTGAAGCCGGGATCGCCGGCGGGCCAGAGCCTGGGGCCGGGCACTAAAGGCAAAGAGGGCGGTCGTCATCTCGGGCTTGACCCGGGACCCGCCTGCTTCCTGCGCTTAAGATAAAAAGGCTGGCCCCGGATCAAGTCCGGGGTGACGACTAGGGCGAAGGGCGGCGCTTGATCAGGACGATCGAGGTGAACCGCATCACCTCGACGCCGTCCTGGTTGGTGACAATGGCTTCGGCGCGGAAGCTGCCGAGATCGGGCTTGGAGCGCGATGGGGTCTTGTCGAGGATAGTCGTGCGCGCGGTCAGGCGATCGCCGGGGTAGACCGGCTTTAGCCAACGCAATTGATCGAGCCCAGGGGAGCCGAGCGTCGCGCGGGGTTGTGCCACGCCCTGTGCCACGGTCAGCGCCATGACCATCGACGCGGTGTGCCAGCCGCTCGCCGCAATCTTCCCGAAATGGGTCTTGGCGGCTTCCTCGTCGGACAGATGGAACGGTTGCGGGTCATAGCGGCGCGCAAACTCCAGCACTTCCTCGCGCGTGACGTCGACATGGCCAAGTTGCGTCGTCTGGCCGGGCTCAAGGTCTTCGAAATAGATCATGTCGTCGTGATGCCGTCCGCCGTTGGTCGAAGCAAGGCTTGTCAGACGCGAAGCCCCCTGCTCGATTGCGCGGCGAGACAGACGGGGGAGTATTTCATGCGTGGATGGATGTTGGCCGGGGTCGCGGCGATGATGGCGAGTGGCGCGATGGCCGAGCCGCCCGAGACCGCCCGGATCATCGACGAGGGTCTCAACCGCAGCCAGCTGATGACCAACGCTTCGCAATTGATGGACGGGATCGGCGGGCGGCTGACCAATTCGCCGAGCCTGCGCCGCGCCGAGACATGGGCGATGGGCAAGTTCAGCGGCTATGGGCTGGCCAACGTCCACAAGGAGGCGTTCGACTTTGGCCGCGGGTGGGAATTGATCAGCCGGTCGGGCCGACTGGTCGAGCCGAGATCGCGCCCGCTGATGCTGATCCCGGTGGCGTGGACCGCGCCGACCAATGGCGTGATCAGCGCCCCGATCGTGGTCGCGCCGATGTCGAAGCCGGAAAATTTCGAGGCGTGGAAAGGGAAGCTGGCCGGCAAGATTGTGCTCATCAGCCTGCCGGGGACGACCGATGAGGCCAAGGAAGGCGCGTTCAAGCGCTATTCCGATGGCGATATTCACGACCTCGACAAATATGACCTGCCCAGTTTCGACCCCGACCGGGCGGCCTTGCGCGCCAAGCGTCGCGGGTTCAGCCTGAAGCTCGATGCCTTCCTCAAGGCCGAGGGCGCGGTGGCGTGGATCAAGCGGGGTTATCGCGACAATGGCCTGGTGAGCGGCGAAGGCTATGATTATGCGGTCGGTACGTCGCCGAGCCTGCCCGGGTTCGACATGGCCGGGGAGGATTACCGGCTGCTCGCCCGGCTGGCAGTGACGGGGGCCAACCCGGTAGTCGAACTGTCGAGCAATGTCCGCTTCGACGACAGCGACCGCAACGCGCACAACATCATCGCCGAGATACCGGGGCGCGACGCCAAGGCTGGCTATGTCATGGCCGGGGGCCATTTCGACAGCTGGATCGCGGGCGACGGGGCGAGCGACAATGGCGCGGGCAGCGTGGTAGTGATCGAGGCGGCGCGGATCCTGCGCTCGCTCGGCGTGGCGCCGAAGCGAACGATCCGCTTTGCCTTGTGGGAAGGCGAGGAGCAGGGATTGCTCGGCAGCCGAGCCTATATCGAGCAGCATCTGGCAGCGCGCCCGCTGCCGCCCGGGCTGACCGGAATCGAGGCCTATTCGGCGTGGAGCAATGCTTACCCGATCACCAAGAAGCCCGGCTATGACGCGCTCAAGGCCTATTTCAACATGGACAATGGTTCGGGCAAGCTGCGCGGGCTTTATGCCGAGCAGAATGGTGCCGCTGCGCCATTGTTGAAAGAATGGCTGTCACCGTTCGCGTCGATGGGGGCGGGCAGCGTGGTGACGAGCAAGACCGGGGGCACCGACCATGTGTTTCTCCAGGCAATCGGCATCCAGGGCTATCAGTTCATCCAGGACCCGCTCGATTACGAAAGCCGGGTTCACCATTCCAACCTCGACACGCTCGACCATATGCGGCCCGACGACCTGCGCCAGGCGGCGGTGGTGCTGGCGGGGGTGTTGTGGGCGGCGGCCAACAGCGACAAGGAATTGCCGCGTCCGCCGTTGCCGAGCCGCCCGGTGGTAACCGACCCGTTCAGGGTGGCGGATCCGAACGAGTGAGGTGATCTTCACGGCGAGGGACGACGCGGAGTAAATCCGCGCCGCATTTTGTCTGTGACGCTACGCTGGTTCGGAACCGGCCCACTCCCCCACCCGACCTCCCAAACAGTTTACGCTGTGGGAGGTCGGCCATTTCCCAGAGTGTCCCCCGGACACTCTGTTTCATAGCGGGGAGCGGGCCGGTGCCGTTTTTCGCAAACAAAAACTGTGCTTCAGACGTTAAACTTGAAGTGGAGGACGTCGCCGTCCTTGACGACATACTCCTTGCCTTCCTGACGCAGCTTGCCGGCGTCGCGGGCGCCCGCCTCGCCGTTCAGCGCGACATAGTCGTCATAGGCGATGGTTTCAGCGCGGATGAAGCCGCGTTCGAAGTCGGAGTGGATTTCGCCTGCGGCCTGAGGGGCCTTGCGGCCTTTTTCGAGGGTCCAGGCGTGGGCTTCCTTGGGGCCGACAGTGAAGAAGGTCAGCAGGTGGAGCAGGTCATAGCCGGAGCGGATGACGCGGGCGAGCCCGGTCTCGTGAAGCCCCATCTCCTCAAGGAAGACCAGCCGTTCATCCATTTCCATGGTGACAAGGTCGGCCTCGATCGCCGCCGAGACGACGACAGCGTTGGCACCCTCGGCCTTGGCCTTGGCGAAGACAGCTTCGGACAGGGCATTGCCCGCGGCGGCCTCGTCCTCGTTGACGTTGCAGACATAAAGCACCGGTTTCGCTGTGATCAGCTGGGCCTGGGCGAAAGCGCGTTCTTCCTCTTCGTCCTTTGGGACGGTCAGGCGAGCGGGCTTGCCCTCGCGCAACAGTTCGAGCGCCTGGCCAAGGACCGAGGCGGCAATCTTTGAGTCCTTGTCGCCCTGCTGGCCCTTCTTGATCAGGTTGGGGACTCGTTTTTCGAGGCTTTCCAGGTCGGACAGCAATAATTCGGTCTCGACGATTTCAGCGTCGGCGATCGGATCGACCTTGTTGGCGACGTGCTGAATGTCGTCATTTTCGAAGCAGCGCAGGACGTGGACGATGGCGTCGACTTCGCGGATGTTGCCGAGGAACTGGTTGCCGAGGCCCTCGCCCTGTGACGCGCCCTTCACCAGCCCGGCGATGTCGACAAAGCCGAGCTGGGTGGGGATGATCTTGGCCGAGCCGGCAATCTTGGCCAACCTATCGAGCCGCGCGTCGGGGACCGATACCTGGCCGACGTTGGGCTCGATCGTGCAGAACGGATAATTCGCCGCCTGCGCTGCCTGCGTTTCGGTCAGCGCGTTGAAGAGGGTCGATTTGCCGACGTTGGGCAGGCCGACGATGCCGCATTTGAAACCCATGAAATCCGTCCGTGATGATGGTTGGCGTCTCCCTAGGGGTGGGCGGGCGGGAAGGCCAGTGCAGCAGCGGTTGCCGTTCAATCGCCACCACAACGGACAAAGTGGCAAGACTCCGGCAAAGCCGTGCGCCGTACGCCCCGGGCATGAACTTTGTTCACCGCCTTCGCCCGGTCGCACCGATCGGCATCGCCTACTTCCTTGCGGCGGTCGTGAGCCTGTTTCTGGCCAAGCTCAACAATGGCGTACCGTTCCTGTGGCTTCCCGCATCGATCATGTTCGCGTGCCTGCGGGTCCGCGCTCGGGGTGACTGGGCCCCGACCGTCGTTGTCTGCGCCATCGCCCTGTTCATGGTCAGCGGCTTGCTTGAAGGCCGCTGGCTGATGGCCGGACCAATGACCGCGTTTAACATGACGGAAGGGTTGGCCGGTGCGTGGTTCCTGACTCGTGCGCGGGCATTCCACAATCCTCTGGGCTCGGTCGGGTGGATGCTCGAATTCGTCATCCCAATCGGCCTGATCGCACCCGGTGTGGTTAGCGGTCTGGCGTGGGTGACATGCTATGCATTCGGCATCGATGGGTCGCAAATCGCGCTCCAGCTATTTTGCGGTCACGCGATCGGCAATTTGATGTTTACGCCGCTGACCCGGTTAGTGGCGCGGGATGGTTTTGCCTCGATCCGCGAGGAGCTTCTCCAGCATGGTCTAAGCGAGCTTGTTGGGCTGGTCGCGGCGGTTGCCGTCGTGACAATTGTTGTCTTTTGCCAAAGCGCCACCCCACTGCTGTTCCTGCCGTTCGTACCGATGATCCTGCTGGCCTTTCGCCTTGGATTTCCGGGAAGCGTGATCGGCCTGATGATCATCGCTGCCATCGCCGGCGCATTCACCGTTCACGGCTATGGCCCGGTCAACCTGATGAACGTCGACACCGACCTGCAGATTCATTTTCTGCAATTCTACCTCGTCGCTATCGTCCTGACGGTACTTCCGGTTGCCGCCGATTTGAAGAACCGCACCGACCTCTTGCGGACGCTGCAGCTCAGTGAGCAACGCTATCGCCTGGTGGCAGAATATTCGGACGACATACTGATGCATCTCGAGCTTGATGGCCGGATTCGGTATGTCTCCCCGTCGATCAGCCGAATTACCGGTTTCGAAGCGGCGGACCTGAATGGATCCGTTGCCCGCAACCTTGTTGTACCCGAAGCTCTGGGCGTCGTTCGGCAAGGGCATCTGGCGACGCTTGCCGCCCGCGGCAAGACGCATAGTTACGAATATCTGGCCAAGACCACGACCGGAAAACAGCTATGGCTCGAAACGCGGGGGCGGGCGCTGATCGACGAGAACGGGGTGATCGAGAGCACGCTGTGCATCATTCGCGATGTCACGGCGCGCAAGGAGGCCGAGCGCGAGTTGAGCGATGCCGCGCTGACCGATCCGCTGACCGGGTTGCCCAACCGCAGGTCGTTCGAAGGCGAGGTGAAGAGGCGGGCGGCCGAGGCGGTATCGGGCGAGAGCGATTGCGTCGCGATGTTCGACATTGACCGGTTCAAGCTCGTCAATGATCGTTTCGGTCATGATGCGGGGGACGCGGTGCTCCAGACCTTTGCGCGGGTTCTGCGCAACGTCATTCGCCAAGATGACATCATTGCCAGGCTTGGTGGCGAGGAATTTGCCGTGCTGTTCCCGTGCACCGAAGTGCCTCAGGCGCTGCTGGTGTGCGAGCGACTGCGCGAGGAGATGGGGCAGACGCTGACCGAAGTCGGCAGCCAAATTATCGGAGTCACGGTCAGCGGCGGGGTGTCGATGCTTGGCCCGCGCGGGCTGGAGCATGCGTTGAAGCAGGCCGATCGGGCGCTCTATACGGCCAAGCGCGGGGGACGTGACCAGATGGCGCTGGCGGCGTGACTTGTTGCGAAGAACTGTAGTGCACGCTCACTCGCCAATTACGCGAAGTTGAAACTGACGCTCAGCCGTTCGGCCTTGGCGGTGCCAGGGAGGACTTCGTGGCGCACATAGCTTTCCCACAGCAGCAGCTGGCCGGGGCGCGGGGCAACGGTGACGAACGGGCGCATTTCCTCGGGCGCGTCGGCGCGGCGGGTGGGGGCGGCCATCATCAGGGGGAGGCGCGGATCCTCGAACCGGATCGCGCCGGCACCGGGCGGAACTTCGACGTAGAAAGTGCCCGAAAGGATCGAATGGGGGTGGATGTGGGCGCTGTGGTGGCCGGCGCTTTTCAGGAAATTGACCCACAGGCTGTCGAGCCTTGGCTTGCGCGGCAGGTCGAACGCGAGCGCGTCGGCGAAATGCGCGGCGTGTTTGAGAATGATGCGCGCGAAGTCGGCGAAAACCGGGTCGCGGCGGGGCAGGTCATTGAGCGAGGCGTAGCTGGTATAGCCCTTGTAGCCATGTGTCCGACTCCAGCGGCGCCCGGCCTCGTCGTCGCCTGCGAGCGTGCGGATCGAGTGGGCGAGTTCGGCGAGCAGCGCCGCATCGGCGAGATCGGCTTCGTAGAGCGGGGTGGCGAAGAGCTGGCGGATGGTCATGGACCCGCCGACGCATAGGCGAGCGGTAGCAGTGCGCCTAGCCATCCCGGGCGGCAACTAAAGCCGAACCCATAGTTCGATGTCGTTGGCGACGGCGGCGCGACGATAGTGGACCATTGCGCGCCGAATTCCGGCATCTGTGATGAGCCAGCGGTAATTTGCCTGCTCGACCAGGATGAGGTCGGGCCGTTCGCGCGCAACGTCGGTGCAGAAGGTTGCAAGGTCGGCGGCATACCAGCGGCCAAGGTCGGTCCCGGCCGGGGGTGTAACCCCGCCGCTCCGAGAACGCGCGCCTGCCGCCGCCGTCAATGCAGCATAGGTGCCGACCCAGCGCCCCTCGACGAGCCGCGTTGCGGGGTGGCCGGTGGCGAGCCCGGTGCCAAGCGTGATGATCGACGGGTGCGGCGGGGCAACCTGTTCGATCGCGTCCACCAGGCCCGGGGGTGGGCGAAGGGCGGCGAACTGAACGAACAGCGACGCGGTCATGAACAAGGTCGCCGCAGCAAGGAGGGGGCGGAACGACGGGCGCGACGAGGGCTCGCCGAACAGGATGATGACCGCCACTAGCGCCAGCGCGATTCCGGGCAGGGCATGATTGAAATAGCCCTTGCCCTGGATCAGGCCGGCCACCACGAACCCGGCCGAGCCGCACAGCAGGGTGACGCTGAGCGTCGGCCATGCGCGGGGGGCGAGCGCGCGGGCGACAATTGCGAGCGACAGGGGCGAGAGCAGCATCGCGCTCTGCAGCAGCCGGAGCGGGGTTTCACGCATCGGCAGGTAGAGCTGGCCAAGCATCGGCACGAGCGCAAGATAGGCGTCGGCAAATTTCAACACGGCCAGCGCGTAGAAGGTTACGAGCGCGAAAGCGGTGATTGCGGGTGTCAGGAGGCCGGACAGGGAGCGACTGCGCCACGCTGCCCAGCCTGCCGCAGGGAGGATTACGAGGGCGAAATGTGGCTTGATGATAATCACCATCGCCGCCGCTGCGCCGACGAGGAGGGCTTGCCCCAGCCCGAGCCGACGCCGGTCTGCAACAAGCGAGAGGGCGGTCAAGGCGGGAAGTGCGAAGAGCAGCGCGAAATGCTCTCGCTGGGCGAACAGGCCCGCAGGGAAAACCATGGTCACGAATGCCAGCACGGCGATCAGGGGACGTGGTGCCGGGGGGCGGGACAGGCCACTCGCGAGGCGGGCGGTGCCCCACGTCGAGGCGGTTGCCAGTAACAGCGTGACGATCACCACGACCGCCTCGACCTTCACCGCCAGCATATGCGCCAGCCATACCATCGGCAGATAGAGCCATACCGAGGCCGGCGGGTTTACTTCGATGATGTCGATGTACAGCCGCTTGCCGGCCAATACCTGTTCGCTCGCGGTCAGTAGCCATGAGACGTCGCAATCGAGCGGGATGACCAATGACTGGAGTAACGCCGCCACCACCAGTGCAGTGACGATCACCCCCGTTTGACGGGTGGCCCGGGCCTTGCTTTTAAGCGTATCGGCAAGCGGGAACGGGGCGACTGGCGACAGCATCGGCCCGGTCTAGGTGGGCGAGCCTAAAAAGCTGTTAACCATCGCGTCACTGGTGGAGCCGCAGCGCAACGTCGTTCATGAAGCGGACGTCGTCGCGGTCGGCGAGCCATTCGGCTTCGGCGGCGACGGCGCCGAGCAGGTCGGACAAGGGCTCCATTTCGCTTTTCGCGTAATTGCCAAGCACATAGCCGGTGACGCGATCCTTGTTTCCCGGATGACCGATTCCAATCCGCAAGCGGCGAAAGTCGGGGCCCATCGCGGCGTCGATCGAGCGCAGGCCGTTGTGCCCGGCAAGCCCGCCGCCGGTGCGGACCTTGACCTTCATCGGGGCGAGATCGAGCTCGTCATGGATGGCGGTCAGCGCGTCGATCGGCAACTTGAAGAAGTGCAGCGCGGCCTGAACGCTGTCGCCGCTGTCATTCATGTAGGTTTGTGGTTTCAGCAGCATCACGCGGTTGCGTCCGATGCGGCCTTCGCTGACCAGCGCGCGGAATTTCTTGGTCCACGGGCTGAAATCATAGGTCGCGGCGATAGTGTCGGCGACCATGAAGCCGACGTTGTGGCGGTGGAGCGCATATTGCGTTCCCGGATTGCCGAGGCCGGCCCAGATTTGCATGCCATGGTCCTATAACAAAACCGCCCGCCCTGACATGCAGGACGGGCGGGCTTGATCGATCACGAAGTCGAAGGAGAGGTTCAGGCGTCCTCGCCGCCTTCAGCTTCTTCGCCGACGACGGGCACTTCGCTCGCCGACGGGGCTTCATCGCTGTCGCCTTCCTCGGACTTGAGCGCAGACGGAGCAACAATCGTGGCGATGGTGAAATCGCGGTCGTCGATCGCCGACTTGGCGCCCTTGGGCAAGGTCACGTTGGAGATGTGAATCGAATCGCCGACATCGAGGCCCTTGAGGCTGATGTCGATCTGCTCGGGGATTTCGGCCGCGTCGCAGACGAGTTCGAGATCGTGGCGGACCAGGTTGAGCACGCCGCCACGCTTGATGCCCGGCGAAAGCTCTTCGTCGATGAAGTGGACCGGCACGTTGACGTGCACCTGGCTATGTTCGCCGATGCGCAGGAAATCGACGTGGATCGGACGGCTCGACACGGGGTGGAACTGCACGTCTTTGGGGAGCGTGCGGTGCGGCGTGCCGCCGGCGTCGATCATGATGACCGAGTTCATGAAGTGGCCCGTCGAGAGCATCCGTGCGAGCAATTTTTCCTCGACGTGGATGGACACGGCTTCCTTCTTGTCGCCATAAATTACGGCGGGGACCCGACCGGCGCGGCGAAGTTCACGGGAGGCTCCCTTGCCAGCCCGGTCGCGCGATTCGGCGGGCAGCGTCAGCTGTTCGCTCATTGGATATTCCTTACAGTCATGTTGTCGCCCGCCCCGACGCCTCCAGGGATGGTGTTCGGTGGGCAGGCGGGCCTGTAGCGAAGGGGCGCCGCGAAGGCAAGGCGGAGCCAGGCAAGACGAGGGGGCTGCTTGGCAGGGCCGGGGGTTTCGTGCCACGGCTTTCCGAGGGGGTCCGTACCGGGGCCGATGATTACAGGGACTGCCGATGTTTTCGAAAATCCTGATTGCGAATCGCGGCGAGATTGCGTGCCGGGTGATGCGGACGGCCAAGCGGATGGGGATCAAGACTGTCGCGGTCTACTCCGACGCCGACGCTCGAGCGCCGCATGTGACGATGGCCGATGAGGCGGTCCGGCTGGGGCCGGCGCCGGCGGCGGACAGCTACCTGAAGGCCGATCTGATTATTGCCGCGTGCAAGGCGACTGGGGCCGAGGCGGTTCATCCGGGTTATGGCTTTTTGTCCGAGCGCGAGAGTTTCGCCAAGGCACTGGCCGAGGCAGGGATCACATTCATCGGGCCGCCGCCGGGCGCGATCGCGGCGATGGGTGACAAGATCGAATCGAAGAAGCTGGCCAAGGCCGCCGGGGTCAATGTCGTGCCGGGGTTCCTCGGCGAAATCGAAGATACCGATCATGCCGTGAAGATCGCTGGCGAGATCGGCTATCCGGTGATGATGAAGGCCTCGGCCGGAGGCGGCGGCAAGGGGATGCGGCTGGCGTGGTCCGAACAGGACGTGCGCGAGGGGTTCGAGGCGACCAAGCGCGAGGGGCTGGCGAGCTTTGGTGACGACCGGGTGTTCATCGAGAAGTTCATCGAACAGCCGCGCCATATCGAGATCCAGTTGCTTGGCGACCAGCAAGGCACGATCCTTTACCTGGGCGAGCGCGAATGTTCGATCCAGCGGCGCCACCAGAAAGTGGTCGAGGAAGCGCCATCGCCGTTCGTTTCCCCGCAGATGCGCCAGCGGATGGGCGAGCAGGCAGTCGCGCTGGCCCGCGCGGTGGGCTATTATTCGGCGGGGACGGTCGAGCTGATCGTGTCGGGCGCGGACAAGACCGGGGAGGGGTTCTACTTCCTTGAGATGAATACCCGGCTGCAGGTCGAGCATCCGGTGACCGAGGAGATTACCGGGCTCGACCTGGTCGAGCAGATGATCCGGGTTGCGGCGGGGGAGAGGCTTGGCCTGACGCAGGATGATGTAGTGCTCAATGGCTGGGCGGTCGAAACGCGGGTTTATGCCGAGGATCCCTATCGCGGCTTCTTGCCGAGTACGGGGCGTCTGGTGCGCTATTGCCCGCCTGCCCAGAGCCGGGCCGAAAGCAGCCCGGTCGTGCGCGTCGACGATGGAGTGGCCGAGGGGGGCGAGGTCAGTATGTTCTACGACCCGATGATCGCCAAGCTGGTCACCTGGGCGCCGAGCCGGATCGAAGCGATCGACGCGCAGGTCTCGGCGCTCGACGCGTTCCAGATCGACGGGATCGGCGACAATCTCGATTTTCTGTCGGCCCTGATGCAGCACCCGCGGTTCCGCTCGGGGGAGATCACGACGGGGTTTATCGCCGAGGAATATCCCGACGGCTTCCACGGTGCCCCGGCGAGCGAGGAATTGCTTGAGGATCTCGCTGCGATCGCGGGCTATGTCGCGGCGGCGAGCGAGACTCGCGCGGCGCTGATCGACGGGCAGCTTGGCGGGCCGGTCTATCCCGATGGCGACTATGTCGTTCGCGTGTCGGGAACCGAATTTGCCGTCGCGGTCGAGCCCTATGAGGGCGGGCTGCTAGTCAGCGTCGATGGCGAGGAGGAGGTCGACCTGATCGCCGACTACGTCCCGGGGCAGCGGCTGCTGGTGGCCGATCTCGACGGGCGGCGGCGGATCGTGCGGATCGCGAAGGAAGGGCGCGGGTGGCGATTCACGACGCTGGGTGCGCGGCATCATGTCGAAGTGATGGCGCCGCATGTCGCGGACCTCACCCAGCACATGATCGAGAAGGTAGCGCCCGACATGTCGCGCTTCCTGCTGGCACCGATGCCGGGGCTTCTGACCCGGCTCGAGGTCAAGGCCGGCGACAATGTCGAGGCCGGCCAGCCGATCGCGGTGATCGAGGCAATGAAGATGGAAAATATCCTCCGCGCGACGAAGGCCACTACGATCAAGGCCACCCCGGCAGCGGCAGGCCAAAGCCTGGCCGTCGACGAGGTGATCGTCGAGTTCGAATGATGTTCGATCGGCTCGCAAGCGATGGTTGCCTGGTGTTCGACACGCTGTTCGATCCGGCCCTGATCAAGCGCGCACACGACGAATATGAGCGGCAATATGGCACGTTCGACGTGGATGAATTGCCGCTCCACATGAACGTCGGTGATCGGCGGCTGCACTTGCCGATTGCGCTGACGGGCGCGCTGCTCGATCCGCTGCTCTATGCCAATCCATTGTTGATGATGGCGCTGGGGACGGTGTTCGGCGAGCCCTATCTGATTGACAATGCGACCGTGGTGACCGCGCTTCCGGGCGCCCAGCCCCAGCGATTTCACCGCGATCACCCGGCCCTGTTCGCCGAGCAGGCGGGGCTGGCGGTGACCCTGCCGCCCTATGCGATCACGGTTGCAATCCCGCTGATCGATCTCGACCCGGCCATTGGGACGACCGAATTATATCCCGGAAGCATGGCGCTGAGGCTGGACGACGCGGGTGGTTTTCCCGAATTCGGCAACGCAACACTCCCTTACGTCAAGCGCGGCGGCTGCTTCCTGATGGACTATCGCCTGTGGCACCGCGGGTTGGCCAATATGTCAGACCGACCGCGTCCGATCCTCTACCTGATCTATACGCGCGAGTGGTTTACCGACGTGCGGAATTTCAAGAAGCATGCCCGGCTGCTGGTCAGCCGCGAAGACGCCGAGGCAATTCCGGTGGAGCATCGGCCGCTCTTCCGGCGGTTGGCGGGCAAGGGGCTGCTCGACGTTACGATAAAGGAATTGAAGGCCGAACCGCCCAAGCGCGGTTGAGCTTGGCGAGAAGGGCCTGGCATGGCATCGAAGCGCGAGACAGGAATCAGGGAGAGCGAAATGTACAGCCACATGATGGTCGGGTCGAACGACATTGACCGGTCGAAGAAATTTTATGACGCGCTGTTCACCGCGACCGGCGGGAGCGAAGGGCGGATCGATCCCAAGGGTCGGCTTTTGTATATGAAAGACGGCGGGATGTTCATTGTCACCCCGCCGATCAATGGCGAACCGGCGACCCATGGCAATGGCTCGACGATCGGTTTTGCAGTGACTGGGCCTGAGCAGGCCCATGCGTGGCACGAGGCGGGGGTTGCCGCTGGTGGCACGGCGATCGAGGACCCGCCGGGCAAGCGCAGCGGTGGCGGCATGAACCTGTATCTCGCCTATCTGCGCGATCCCGACGGCAACAAGCTGTGCGCATTGCACCGGCTTCCCGCCGACGCGTAAACGGGCACTAGGCATTTTTACGGCGCGGCTTCATTGAGGGGGTAATCTTTCAAGGAGTCGCGCCCGTGACCAAGCATCGCATCGCCTTTCTCAACGGATCGCTCCGCAAGGATAGTTTACACAAGCGTCTGGGGCTGGCGATCACCGCAGCGACGGCTGGGCGGCTGGACATCGTGGCGATCGAGATTGGTGACTTGCCGCTCTACAACCAGGACAAGGATGGCGACGCGGCGCCCCCGCAATATGCTGCTTTCCGCGAGGCGATCGGCGGCTGCGACGGGCTGTTGTTCGGCAGCCCTGAATATAATCGCGGGATCACCGGGGCGCTCAAAAACGCGATCGACGTGGGCTCGCGCCCTTATGGCAAGAGCGTCTATTCGAAGAAACCCGCCGCGGTGTTTTCTGGCTCGCCCGGGCTGACCGGCGGGTTCGGGTCAAACCATGCGCTGCGCCAGGCATGCGTCTTCCTCGACGTGCCGGTGATGCAGCAGCCCGAAGCCTATTGGGGCATGTTGTCGGACCAGAAGATCGCCGCCGACGGGACGATCAGCGACGAAATGCTCGGAAAGTTCGTCGCCGGATTCGCCCATGCGTTTGCCGACTGGGTCGACCTCATCGCAGCGGGTCGGGCGAAACTTGCGGAGAACCCGGCCTAAAGCTTGGGCAAGGTGACGCCGCGCTGGCCCATATATTTGCCGGCGCGGTCTTTGTAGCTCGTCTCGCAGCGCTCATTGCCTTTGAGGAACAGGAACTGGCAGGCGCCTTCATTGGCGTAGATCTTCGCGGGTAATGGGGTCGTGTTCGAAAATTCGAGCGTAACATGGCCCTCCCATCCGGGCTCGAGCGGAGTGACGTTGACGATGATCCCGCAGCGAGCATAGGTCGACTTGCCAAGGCAGATCACCAGCACATCCTCGGGCACGCGGAAATATTCGACCGTGCGGGCGAGTGCGAAGCTGTTGGGCGGGATGATGCAGCAGTCGGTCTTGCGATCGACGAAGCTGTTGGCCGAAAAATCCTTGGGATCGACGATCACCGAATCGAGGTTGGTGAAAATCTTGAACTCGTCGGCGACGCGCGCGTCATAGCCATAGGACGACAGGCCATAGCTGATGCAGCCATCGCGGCGCTGGGCCTCGACGAACGGTTCGATCATCGCGTTGGTGGTGGCTTGCTCGCGAATCCAGCGGTCGGAAAGAATGCTCATATCGCGGACGTAGCGAACTTACCCACAGGGCATCCACACATATCTCGTCGCAACCCGCTGGAGCCATCGCGGCAAGAGGTGTAAACCGGGCCCATGGCCGAAATCCTCCGTATAGCCGGGTCGCACGACGCCCCCCACGCCCCTGTCCTCCCCGCCAATGTCGAGGCCGAGGCGGCGCTGCTTGGCGCGTTGATGATCGACAACCGAATCTGCGAAGACGTCCAGATCCGCTTGAAGGCGCATCATTTCTTCGAGCCGCTTCACGGGCGGATCTATGACGCGATCCTTCGCCTCAACGACAAGAACATGATCGCCAATCCGGTCACGCTTCGCCCGATGTTCGACGGCGACGAGGCGATGAAGGAAGTCGGCGGACCGGCTTATCTGGCGCAGCTGACCGGATCGGGCGCGGCGGTGATTGGGGCGCGCGACTTTGCCGTGCAGATTTATGACCTCGCGTTGCTGCGGGCGCTGATCGGAGTCGGGCGCGAGATGGTCGAAGGCGCGCTCGATACCAGCGAGGATGTTGCTCCGCTGGCCCAGATCGAACGCGCCGAGACCGAGCTGTACCGCGTTGCCGAAGAGGGTGGGAGCGAGGGCAAGGTCAAGAGCTTCGCCGAAGCGTCGATGGAGTCGATCAAGAATATCGAGCTTGCGCTTCAGAATGGCGGGCATTTGTCGGGTATCACCACCGGCATCGACGGGATCAACGCCAAGATTGGCGGGCTTCACCGATCGGATCTGACGATCCTTGCCGGACGCCCGGGCATGGGCAAAACCAGCCTTGCCACCAACATCGCCTTCTCGGCCGCGCAGCGCTACGCGCGTGACATTGAAGACGGGATCGAACCGGGCAAGTCGGCCGGCGCGGCGGTGGCCTTCTTCAGCCTGGAAATGTCGGCTGACCAGCTGGCGACGCGAATCCTGGCCGAACAGTCGAATATCAGCTCGGAGAATCTGCGCACCGGTCGGATCAGCAAGCAGGAGTTTCAGCAGCTGGCACGGGCGTCGGGCGAGCTGTCGGGGTTGCCGCTGTATATCGACGACACGCCGGGGCTGACGATCGCCGCGCTGCGGACGCGGGCGCGGCGACTGAAGCGACAGAAGAATGTCGGCATGATCGTGGTCGATTATCTGCAACTGCTCCAGGGCAGCGGCAAGGGCAGCAACGATAATCGCGTCCAGGAAATCTCGGAGATCAGCCGCGGGCTGAAGCAGCTCGCCAAGGAATTGCACGTGCCGGTACTGGCGCTGTCGCAGCTCAGTCGCGCGGTCGAGCAACGCGAGGACAAACGGCCCCAGCTGAGCGACCTTCGCGAATCGGGATCGATCGAACAGGATGCCGACATCGTGCTGTTCGTCTATCGCGACGACTATTACCTCGCCGCCAAGCAGCCCTCGGACGACCATCCTGATATCGACTCCTGGCGCGAAGAGATGGCTCGAGTCTATGGCACCGCCGAGCTGATTGTGGCGAAGCAGCGCCACGGTTCGACCGGCAAGATTCGCATGCGCTTCGACGCCCGGGTGACCAAGTTCAGCGATGCGGCGAACGAGGAATATCTGCCCGACATGCGCGATTGAGTAGCGCGTTCAGCGATTCCCCTCGGGGTCCCTGAGCCCTTCGCCGATTGTTGCCCGCGCTATGTCGGCTTCGACGCTCGTCACCGGGTAGGCGCAATAATCGGCGGCGTAATAAGCGCTCGGACGATGATTGCCTGACAGGCCGATGCCACCGAACGGAGCGTTGCTGGGCGCGCCATTGGTCGGGCGGTTCCAGTTGATCACGCCCGAACGGATGTTTGCCCAGAAGCGGTCGTACATTTCGGGCGTGCCGCCGATCAGGCTGGCGGCAAGGCCGAAGCGGGTGGCGTTGGCCTCGTCGATCGCGGCGTCGAAATCCTTGACCCGGATAATCTGGAGCACGGGGCCGAACAACTCCTCATCAAGCCGGTCCTTTGCGTCGGTCATGTCGATCAGCGCGGGGGTTAGATAGGGCCGCTCCTCATAGGCGCGGTCGAGCCGGCGGATGGCCTTGCCGCCCTTCATCATCAGGCCGAGGAAGCGATCCTGGAGGATGTCGGCGGCGATCAGGTCAATCACCGGGCCCATGAACGGCTGGGGGTCGGCGCGGGGTTCGTCGACGATGATCCGGTCGATCAGCCGGGTGATGGCTTCTAGCAGCGGGCCCTCGGTTCCGTCTTCGACGATCAGTCGGCGACAGGCGGTGCAGCGCTGGCCGGCCGACAGATAGGCCGACTGGACGATCATCACCGCTGCGGTCTCGATGTCCTGCACATCCCACGCCACGATGGGATTGTTGCCGCCAAGCTCGAGCGCGATGATCTTGGCCGGCGTTTCGGCGAACTGGCGGGCGAGCGAGGCGCCGGCGCCGGCCGAGCCGGTGAACAGCAGCCCGTCGATGCCGGGGTCGGCGGCAAGCGCCTTGCCCTCGTCGACCCCGCCGATCAGCAGGCGCAGGACACCGTCGGGGACGCCCGCCTCATGCAGGCAATCAACTAGAAACTCGCCGCTAGCCGGGGTTTTTTCCGAAGGCTTGAAAACCACGGCGTTGCCGGCGAGGAGGGCGGGGACGATATGGCCATTGGGCAGGTGCGCGGGGAAATTATAGGGACCGAGCACGGCGAGCACGCCGTGCGGCTTGTGGCGCACCGCGACCTTTGCGCCCAGTGCGCCCTCCATCTTTCGCATCGGCGTGCGCTCGGAGTAGGCGTTGACTGAAATGTCGACCTTGGCGATGACCGAGGCGACTTCGGTCTTGGCTTCCCAGAAGGGCTTGCCGGTTTCGCGCGCGATGAGGTCGGCGAAGACGTCGGCCTTGGCGCGGACGACATTGGCAAAGCGGCGCAGCGTTTCGATCCGGTAGCTGACCGATTGCGCGGCCCAGGCGGGCCAGGCGGCGCGAGCGACGGCAACCTCGACGGCAGCGTCGCCAAGCGGCCCCGACCATAGCTCGAGGCCGGTCGCGGGTTCAGTCGAAATCAGCCTGTCGATGGTCCCTGTCACGGTGAGGGTGCTGGCCTGTTCGTTAACCAAGGTCAAGCTGATGAGTTCTGCACCATGGCCTCGCCCATGCGGCGGATGGCGGCGAGCTTGGCGTGGAACAGGGACCAGTCGTCGTTGGCGGCGATGGGGGCCCAGAGTGCCTCAACCTCCTCGATCGGCATCGAGCAGGGGGCGGGGTCGGACCAATAGTCATGGGTCGGCGGGCGATCACGACCAGCAAGGGCGGCGGCGAGGGCGCGGAAGGGCGGGGCGGAGTAGGCCTCGCCGCCGGGATCGCGGCCGCCGTGCCAGTCAAAGAACAGGCGGTCGATGGTGACGGCTTTCGACTTGAGCGCGGTCAGGAGGACAGCGGCGAGGGCGCGGTCTTCGTCGGGGGTTTTGGGATCGACCCCGAGGCGGGCGACGAGGGCGGCGGTGAGGGCCGCCTGGAAGCGATCGGGCCAGCCAAGGAGAGACGCTTGGACACGGTCAGGATCGCAAATTAAGGCAAGGCAACCAGCAAGTTGCGCCAGGTTCCAGTGGATCGCTTCGGGCTGTTTTCCAAAGGCGTAAAGACCGGTCTCGTCGAAGTAGGCGGCGGTGAAATCCTCGTCCCAATAGGTTGCAAATCGCCACGGACCATAGTCGAAGCTTTCGCCTGAAATTGCGATATTGTCGCTGTTGAGGACCCCGTGGACGAAGCCCGCGGCGAGGTAGGAGGCGGCGAGGCGGGCGGTGGCGGCACAGACGAGGTCGAACAGGCGTTCGGCGTTGGCGGCGGGGTCTTTTGCGGGGTTTTCATTGTAGAGGTTGGCGAGGCAGTAGGCGGTCAATTTGGCGATATTGTCGGTCTCGCCGAGGTAGGCCAATCGTTGGAAGTTGCCGATGCGGATATGGCCGTGACCGAGGCGGGTGAGCACGGCGGAGCGGGTCGGCGACGGCTCATCGCCGCGCCACAATTCTTCGCCGGTTTCGAACAGGGCGAACGTCTTGGAGGTGTTGACCCCGAGCGCTTCGAGCATCTCGGTCGCGAGGATCTCGCGCATCCCGCCCTTGAGGGTCAGGCGACCGTCGGCCCGCCTACTCCACGGGGTTTGCCCCGACCCCTTGGTGGCGAGGTCGAGGAGGCGGTCGGCGGGATCGCGAAGCTGGGCGAAGAGGAAGCCGCGGCCGTCGCCGAGGTTCGGGTTGTAATGGCGAAACTGGTGGCCGTGATAGCGCAGCGCAAGCGGTTGCGGGAGATTGTCGGGCAAGGGCGAGAAGCGCGCGAAATGGGCCACGCGCTCGGCCTGATCGAGCTCGCCGAGCCCGATTTGCGCAGCCCAGCGCGCATTCCAGAAGCGTATGATCGATTTCGGAAAGTCGGCGGGTGCCACGACATCGTAAAATGCGTCGCCCAGGGTCAGGATGGCGGGGTGGGGGCGATAGGCTTGCGAGAGCGGCATTGCCCCGCGATAGATGCTTCACGCGCAAAGAGGAACCACATGGCGACCTATACCGATCGAAGCTGGAACAGTCCCGACGGTCTGCGCCTCCACTATCGCGATTATGACGGGCCGCATGAACGGCCGCCGATCCTGTGCATCCCCGGGCTGACCCGCAACGCGCGCGATTTCGAGCCCGTTGCAGAGCGGTTCGCAGGCAAATGGCGCGTGATCGTGGTCGACTTGCGCGGACGGGGATCAAGCGAACATGATCCGAACCCGGCCAATTATGTGCCGCAGGTCTACGCCGCCGACCTGTTGAAGCTGCTCGACCAGTTGGGCATTGCCGATGCAGTGTTCGTCGGCACCTCGCTTGGCGGGATCGTGACGATGGTCATGGCGAAGCGCGACGTCGAACGGATCGCGGGGGCGCTGCTTAACGATATCGGCCCCGAAATCGATCCGCGCGGGCTGGCGCGGATCGGGTCGCATGTCGGCAAAGCGGTCGACTATGCGGATTTCGCCGAGCTGGCGCGCGACCTTGCGACGCGCAACGGCGATACATTTCCCGATTATACGCCCGAGCAATGGGAGAAGTTCGCGCGCACCCTGGCGAGCGAGCAGGACGGGCGGGTCCGGTTTGATTATGACATGGCAATCGCCGGCGGGTTCGAGGCGAGCCGCAGCGCGCCTCCGGCGGATATCTGGCCCTATTATCGCGCGCTGGCGGGACGCCCGGTAACGCTGTTGCGGGGCGAACTGACCGATTTGCTCGAGGAGAAGGTCGCGCAGCGAATGGCGAGCGAGATTCCCGATGTCGAGCTGGTGACGATCCCCCGGGTCGGCCATGCCCCGGCGCTCGATGAGCCCGAGAGCCTGGCGGCAATCGAGCGATTGCTGGGACGGGTATTGGCGCGGGAAGAAGAGCACGCTTAGCTCTGCGAGTCTTTGTTTCGAAGAACTGTGCCAGCCCGCACCCGCCTTAAGTTTGAACGTCCGGGGGACGTTCAAGGCTTTGGCCCGACCAACCCACACGGTAAACTGATTGGGTTGGTCGGGAGGGGGTGCGGGCTGGCACAGAACCAGCGAAGCGACGCGTAGCGCCAACAAAATCACCTCTGTGTCAGGGCCCCTGCATATTCCGGGTCTTCGAGCGCGCGGCCCGCGCCTAATGCGACGCACATCAGCGGGTTGTCGGCGATGGTCACCTGCAATCCGGTTTCGTCGGCCAGCAGCCCATCGATCTGGGGCAGGAGCGAGCCGCCGCCGGTCATCATGATCCCGCCGTCGATGATGTCGGCAGCGATTTCAGGCGCAGTGTTTTCGAGCGCACGGCGGACCGCCTGCATGATCTGACCGACGGGATCGCGAAGCGCGTCAACCAGCTCGTCCTGGCTGATCTCGATCTCGCGCGGGACACCGCGCGCGACGTCGCGGCCACGGACCAGCGCTCGGCGACTTTCGGTCCCGGCGGGAACGCGCGCGGTGCCGAGTTCCTTCTTGATCTTCTCGGCGGTGGCGTCGCCGATCAGCAGGCCGTGGTTGCGGCGGATCGCCTGCGCGATGGCGTCGTCCATCTTGTCGCCGCCGACGCGGGCCGACATCGAATAGGTCAGTCCCTTGAGCGAAATGACCCCGACCTCGGTCGTGCCGCCACCGATATCGACGACGAGCGAGCCGGTCGGGGTGGTCACTGACAGGCCCGCCCCGATCGCTGCGGCGATGGGTTCAACCAGCAGCGAGACCGAGCTTGCCCCGGCGTTGGAGGCGGCGTCACGGATCGCGCGGCGCTCGACCTGGGTCGACCCCGAAGGCACGCAAATGACGATCTGCGGCCCGCGCGTGAAGCGGCTGTGCCCGCCATTCGCCTTGTGGATGAAATGCTTGATCATCTGCTCGGCGACTTCGAGGTCGGCGATGACGCCGTTGCGAAGCGGACGGATGGTCTTGAGATAGGCGGGGGTCTTGCCCATCATCAGCTTGGCATCGGCGCCGACCGCACGGACCCGGCGAACGCCGTCGTGCATCTCCATCGCGACCACCGAGGGTTCGTTGATCACGATCCCGCGACCGCGCGCATAGACGACGGTATTGGCGGTCCCAAGGTCGATCGCGAGATCGGTCGAGGCAAGCTTGAAGAAATGGCTGAAGGCCATGGAGAAACGTCTTTCCACCCCCATGAATGAGGAGTTTACCCCGGCGGCATGGCGACGGTCAGCGCAACCCCGCCGGCCGCCATTAGCGGCGGTTAAAGACGAGGGGAGGGGTCACTGCGATGAACCGGAGAAAATGGAGGTGGATACAGTTTAGTGATCACTTGTCTCCGACCGCAATTTCCTGCGAACAGGGAAAATACAGGGAAAATCGAAAAAAGAGCGATGAAGGCCGGCGTTCAGCCAGCTATAAGCGACTGATTTTCTGAACCTTCTTCTTCAATTTCCCTGCCTACGGAGCAGGGAAGTTTCTTGCGATAGCAGAGAAGCATATCGAGTCGAGCAGGGGCCTTAAGCCGCATTAGACTAGCCAAGGATGCTTCGACCGGGAGGGCGGCGGCCGACGTCTCGTACGTCGCCGAGTAAGCCCCCGTGACCGGCATAGAGTGGGCCGACTCCCGGCTCCAAGCCGTCGATGCCCTGTTTGACCGACGTGGGGGAAGGCGTTGGGGCTAGGGCTTCCGAGCGGTTAACATACTATTTCTTTCACCACACATCAGCCGTTCCTCCAATCGCGCCGGCAGTAACGAAGCCGACACTGGAAGTGACGACCTCATGATACCGCAAGGTTCGACGGTCGCGCGTTCCGGGTAGCGTCTTCCGAAGGAAAGAAGTAGCGTGATCTCTAGGAGCCGGACGGGATATAGGTCATGACGGCGTCACGAAGCGACTTTACGTGTGGGGGTGCTCTTGGTGAGTAATGCTCTGCCCGCTTCTACGTAACAGGTGCAACGAGGTGGGGTGTCCAATCAGGCGATCGGTGCGGCAACAACGCGCCCAATCTCGGCTGTTGAAGCCGCGTGCCGGGGAACCCCTAAGCAGACCATCGTTCAGCCTGACTCGATATCCGCTAGTGGTGGGATTACGGCTCGGCCGCTTGATAGTGCGCGGGCTCGATCCAAAAGCCCTGTAGACGCCATCCGTTGAAGGTCCTAATCTCAGCGATTGGCCCGTCCGGACGCGATGGGTTGAGAGGTGGGGGTCTCTCTGTCGAACATTACCGCGACTGATCTTGCTTCTACGCTGACTGGCGATCCGGAAGCTCTCGACGTCCATCTTACCTTGGTCGAGAGCGACGTCTCGATCAAAGGTCATGCAATCAAGGTTCACTGCTATTGCCTGACCGTGGATGGAAATGGGCGCGTTCAACCGCATCGACTGGCGGAATTCATGCGCAACGCCGTCGTTGACTATGCCATCCCCCGCTCGAAGGTTGCCGAAGCGAAGGCCCGGGACCTCAGGTTCAACAGCACCGCCGCCGTCGCCGAACTCGTCGAGCGCGCTAAGCGCTCGTTCACCGATCTTGCACGGAGTGGCGAAGGCGGCGAGATGCTGCTCTTCCTGCTGGCCGAGCGCTTCCTTAAGTTACCCCAGATCCTCTGCAAAATGGATCTCAAGACCGACACCAGAATGCACTATCACGGCGCAGACGGCGTCTATGCTGGCGTTTCGCCCGACGGCATTCTGAAGCTCTACTGGGGCGAGTCAAAAGTCTACAAGAAGGTTGCGGCCGCGCTCAGCGATTGCTTGGCGTCCTTGGCACCGTTTCTCGTTGAGCCCGACCACGAAGGTGCCGATCGCGAGCGCGATCTGATCCTCCTGAGCGACAAGGCCGACCTCAGCGATCCAGAGCTGACCGGCGCCCTCAAGCGCTATTTCGATCGCTCATCGGTGATGTCGGCCCGCGTCCAATATTGCGGCGTGGCGCTCGTGGGCTTCGACGCGCCCTTCTACCCGGCCGATAATGTCAAGGCGATTGCGGACGACATAGCTGATGGCGCTCGCAAGGCGCTGACCGACTGGAGCGACAACATTGGTAAGCGCCTGGTGGCTGAGAAATTAAGCGACATAGAAATTCAGCTGTTCTGCATCCCGATGCCCTCAGCCGAGGGCTTCCGGAGCGCTTTTCTGACGGCGATGGGGATCGCCACCGCATGAGTTTGAGCGACTTGCAGTCCTGGCTGCGCACCGATGGGATACGCGAGGATCTCGACGCGATCACCCGCATGACCGTGCGCACGGAGATCGACAATCTCCAGCTCGAAGAGACCGATCCCGAAATTGATTGGCCTCGCCTGTTGCTTGCTGGCAGCGTTCTGGCCCGTTCGACCGAGCGCATTGATCAGGACGCGGCCCTCCGGATCGCAACGGGGGCCATTGCATTTACCGGTGAGCCGCGGATCAGGGACGCGGGCGCGGTGCTCTTGGGCAAGCTATCCAACTTTCGTGCTGTTGAGCTCGCGAGCAAGCGCGGCTTGCTGGAAGACGGGCTTGAAGAACGTCTCGGCGTCGCGCTGCGTTTAGAGGCACAGCGACGTGAGATGGAGCGATCAATCCTGGTCGAATCAAGCGGGGCATGGCTCCAAGTTAACGACTTCCAGGAGCGCTTCTGGACCAATGCCAGCCGGCCCAACTGGTTGTCTGCGTCGGCCCCGACGGCATCAGGAAAGACGTTCCTGGTCCTTCAATGGCTTGTCGATCAGATGCGGATCGGTACGGCGCGCCTTGCTATTTATCTCGCCCCGACTCGCGCGCTCGTGTCAGAGATCGAGATCAGCCTGTTGTCCCTACTCGGTAAGGACGGCCCGGTCGACGTGTCGTCGCTCCCGCTGCGCGAGAAGTTCGACTCCGCCCGCTCGGGCGGCAAGAGCCTGATCCTGGTGTTCACCCAAGAGCGTCTGCACCTGCTCGCCAATCTGCTCGGCGTTGATTTCTCTACTGACCTGCTCATCGTCGATGAGGCGCACAAAATCGGCGACAATCAGCGCGGCGTGATCCTTCAGGACGCGATCGAGCGCGCGACCCGGGCAAACCCTAAGCTTAAGATAGTTTTTATTAGCCCTGCAACCCAGAACCCCGAAGCACTTTTGGCCGATGCGCCCGTCGGCGTGAACACGGTGTCGGTCGACAGCGACACGCCGACCGTTCTCCAGAATGTAATTTTCGCGGACCAAGTGCCGCGCAAACCGAAGCTCTGGGCGCTGGCCGTCCGGCACCATGAAGCCTTGCTGTCGGTCGGGACGCTCGAGCTTTCCAGCGGGCCAAGCGGGCCCCGGAAGCAGCTCGCCTTCATAGCGGCCGCCGCAGGGCAGCGCGGCGGCACTTTGGTCTATGCGAACGGCGCGGCGGAGTCGGAGAGCGTCGCCGATCTCATCAGCCAGCTGCTGCCCAAGCCGGTCACCATCGAACCCGAGCTCGCCGCCCTGGCCGATCTCGCGCGCAAGGGCGTGCATCCGCAGTTTAGTCTAGCCCCCTTGGTCGAGCGCGGCGTCGCCTTCCACTTTGGCAATATGCCCTCCCTAATCCGGCTCGAGATCGAGCGACTGTTCCGATCAGGCAAGATCCGCTTTCTGGTCTGCACGTCGACGCTCATCGAAGGCGTCAATCTCTCCTGTCGCACGATCGTCCTCCGTGGTCCGCGCAAAGGGAAGGGGCATCCGATGGAGCCCCACGACTTCTGGAACCTGGCAGGGCGGGCCGGGCGCTGGGGAGACGAGTTCCAAGGAAACATCATCTGCATCAGTCCAGGGGACAGAACGGCGTGGCCAACGGGCGTGCCCTATCGCGCGCGCTATCCGATCAAACGCGAAAGCGATGCCGTCCTCGAACTTGGCGACGATTTGACCAAGTATCTGTTCAACCGCGACAATGCCGACTTGTCGGCGCTCGGTCGGTCGGATCAATTTGAGCAGGTCGGAGCGTATTTGTTGACTACCTATTTGCGCCTCGGCTCGATAACGACCGCCAGTCTTGCTAAACGCCATGATAAGGTAACCCTTGAAAAGCTGGATAAGGCCCTCAAAATCCTCGCCGCACAGATCGACATCGACGTTGACTTGGCCGAGCGACACCCCGGCGTAAGCCCTATCGGCCTGCAACACTTGCTCAACGAGTTTCGCGAGTACCAAGGTAATATCGAAAACCTGCTGCCGGCCGAGATTGCGAGCGTCGATAGCTATGATCGGTTCGTCGCGATCCTGGGCAGGATTCATACGCACATGTTCCCCGCATTCGGTCCCGAGAATGTCAATCGGCTCTACGCGCTCGTCATCGTCAATTGGCTCCAGGGTCTGTCATTGGCGAACATGATCCGGAGGAACGTCGAATGGCATATTAGTGCCGGCAGGCGCTATCGCTTGCCGGCACTGATCCGGGACACGATGGATCTCGTCGAGCAGATCGCACGCTTTAAGGCGCCCAAATATCTGTCAGCGTACATGGACGTGCTGCACCTCCACCTCCGCCAGATCGGCCGCGAGGATCTAATCGACCAGGAACTCGACATCGGCACACAGCTCGAATTCGGGGTATCGTCGCGGACTTTGCTGTCTCTGATGGAGCTCGGCCTATCCCGCATGAGCGCGGTTGCCTTGTACGAGAAAATCGCCAGGGACAATCTTAGCAAAGCGGAGTGCATTGATTGGATAACCGAGCGTCGCGGCCGTCTCGAGACGCTGGAGATCCCGCTCATCATTGTCCGGGAAGTGCGCGAGCGTTTGCTCCTGGCCGATGACCAAGGTTCCGAGGTGCACAGCCAGGGATAAGGAACTACGCCATGCCTGCGAAGCCCATCGATCTAGGACCTATGAATTTCGTCAAACGAGGTGATGCCGTCTCCTACCTCAACGAGATGCTCTATCGCTACGACCTTGGCGACAAAGTCGGCGCGGCAGACGCGGAGATCCTGCGCGCAGCACTCGACCGCCATCCCGCGGCTGCGGCCAAGGTCGGTAGCGGCATCACTCATTTCAGCGTTCGCACCGCAGAATTTGGCACCCGTTGCTTCTGGGTGAACCGTCCCGACGGCAGCACCGAAAAATTCTCGCACACAGCTTGCATCTACGGAACCTGATCGCCTTCCTTTGGCTCGACCGATCGACGCAGGCCAACCTAGAGCTGTCTTCCCTCCAGTCAAAGCCTCGCGAATGTTAGCCATCCGAATGAATTGGTTCTTCTTGACTCGGCAGCGAGCTGAACGAACGTCCTCTTCTTTGCTCTGGTTGCCCGAAAGCTGCCGGTCCGTTTTCGGCCCAACTGCAGACATTAGCAGCACCAAGATGTTTATTTTAGGAGTGCGCCGGTGCAGCATCGGCTCGGTCGAAAAACGGTCAACCGGACACCGCGGTTGCGCGCCGTCTCGACCCTACTTCGTGCGTTCAGTCGCCAGGGTCATTCTCCTTATCCGAGTGGCTAGTGCTGCGATTTATCGGAGTTGCACTTTCGCTAAAGCGTTTCATTGCGACGCGGCGCCTACCACGCCCGAGCGCTCAGCTCGGCCAGTGTTTCACTTAGTTCGCCAATATATACGAGCGTTACCTGATCTTTATGGCGGCAGCCCTCCCGCTTGCTCCTCTCGCATGCCGCCGTAAACTTAACCCGAAGCTGTGTGTATAAGCCTTCGCCGCCATCGCTCTGCGGCATCGCCAGCATCACGGTAGCTTGCCCGTTGGCGGCGAAGGGCATGGCTTGGCCCACAGTCACCGGTCCCTGCCCCGCCCGTGATAGCGCGACCATCGGCGGTTCCGAGCAGGCTGAAGATACGAGCACCTCGCAGCCGAGGTTCGTAAGCAGCAATCGATCGCCATCGATTGTTACGGACCCGCTCCGTTCCCCTTGCGCTTCTAGTGCGAGCTCGCGCGGTTTACTTTCGACCGCTTTCATCGTCGCGACCCGGATCGCAATGAACAGGTCTCGGCCATCGATGCTAAACGTTCGCGTCCGATCGTTGGTGGTCGAGCCTTGGATTTTGGTCTGGCCATACACGATCGTGCGTGCGTTGAGCCCGACGTCGCCGTCGGATGTCACCGTCACGCCGCCGGCTTTGAGCGCTGCGACGATGCGGGGCTCGCCGGGAGGTCCGGATAGTTTGCTGACGTCCTTGACGCGAATGATCGTCAGCTCGGTGAAGTGGGCGGTAAAATGATCGCGAACGTGGGGATCAATACCAAGTAGCGAGAACAGGCCGGTCGACAGGCTGAGCTGCAAATTCTTGTCGATGTTGATGCCGTTGAGGCTGCGTACGGTCTCGAGATTGTCGGCGGTGGCTCCCTCACCGGTCGGTCCGTAGCCTTGGACCCACAGCGCGCCGACCGGGACGTCGGGTCTGGGCGAACGGATCGCGGCAAACCCGTCGAACGCCGCATGCGGATCGGGGACGAACCTGTCGGCGCCAATAGCGGGAGCGCTCGCTGCGAGCAGCAACGCGGCGATGCAGCCTCTCATATTCCTCTTCGCTTGGCGCGGTCGAGATAACGCAGCACCTTGCTGATAGTTGCCTGGCGCGGCTCGCGCCCTGAGCGCAGGTCGAACACGAAGCGCGGGTCGCCGACGCTCTCGCGCCCGAACCGGGTCGGTGGCATGCGAGCTGCACGCAGATGTTTCTCGACCCTATCCAGCAACATAATCCGCTTCCGACTCGCCTTAAACTGCGTTGCCCATTTGTTCTCATATGAAATCCTACTTGTCTAGTCTCATCCTAGTCATTATAGGATGATTTATGAAACAAGATGACGCTCGCACCAATCTCGAACGGCTGATCCGGGAACGGCGCGAGGACTATGCAAATCTGTCGCGGCTGCTCGGCCGGAACGCTGCTTACATCCAGCAGTATATTAAACGCGGGGCGCCGCGCGAGTTGGCCGAGCGTGACCGCAAAACGCTTGCTCGTTACTTCGGCGTTGACGAGGAGCTGCTAGGTGGTCCTTCCCCGCTGAGCGAGGACAATGCACCAAGCAAGCTCATTGCCATCCCGCGCTATAATGTCAGCGCGTCGGCGGGCTCGGGTGCGCTCGACGGCAGCGAGCGCCCTATCGCCCACATCGGTTTTGAGCCGCTATGGCTTGAGCGCCTCTCGCGAGCCCGTCCACGTGACCTTTCCATCATCCAGGTCGAAGGCGACTCGATGTTCCCGACGCTTGGCGACGGCGATGATATCATGGTCGATCGCTCGGCCGCGCTGCGCAAGGTTCAGGACGGCATCTACGTCCTTCGCCGCGACGATACGCTGCTGGTCAAGCGGATCACCGTTCATCCTACAGATACGACGATTACTATCTCCTCAGACAACCCGACTTACGCCCGCTGGCCCGACTGCCGGCCTGAGGATGTTACGATCATTGGGCGAGTGATCTGGGCGGGACGCAGCATTCGCTAGCTGCGAATAGGACAAGTCCTACAAAATAGATGCCTCTGGTCGATTGTTGGATAAGTCCTATCGATCGTGACCTATTCTTCCATCTGTCCCGGCGGAATGGGAAGAGTGCTCTCCCTTCTCACTCGCGTTCCGCCGGGCACTTCGAGGTTCCCATGCGGCGATCCGCACTTCTCATTGGACTGGTGTTGGCAGGCAGTCCTGCAGTTGCGACCGAAACCATATCGTACAGCTATGACGCTCGAGGCCGCCTGATCCGGGTCGCCCGCACCGGCACCGTCAATAACGGTGTCAGTACGAGCTACCAGATGGACAAGGCCGACAACCGGACGGCCAAGACGACGACCGGGTCGCCCAACCCCGGACCGCCGTGATCTGAGCCGCGCCTCGCGCGCTTCCTTTTCTGCCGCTCGCGGCACGCCAATATTTGCATCGGAAAAATATCATGACCTCGACCTCCATCGGGCGCCGCCTTCGCGTGCGCCGCGCTCTGCTCAGCTTGACCACCGTCCTCAGCCTTGGAATTGGTGCTCCGGCGCTCGCCCAGCTCGCGGCGCCGGTTCCCGTTCGCCAAGCGCTGGACGCCAATGGCGTCGACCTGTTCAACGGCACGCTGCGCTTGACCGCGCCGGCGCTGTCGATGGGTCAGGGGGATCCGCAGGGCCTTGTCTACGCCATGTTCAACAACGGGAGTGGCTGGACCGACAATGTCACCGCCGCACTCAACCTCTCGGGCACCACGATGATCGTCAATCTTGGCGGAAAGACCGATACCTTCACGGTGTCGGGGACGATCTATCTGCCGACCGAAGGCAATGGCGCGACGTTGATCTACAACTCGACGACGAACGTCTACACCTACACCGCGGCCGACGGTACGGTCATCCACTTCGACAAGAACCGTGCGACCAACTCGCCCTACTACTCCAACGCCGGGCGCGCCACGGACCTGCTTCGCCCCTCAGGCGTCAAGCTCGTCTACAGCTACTCGCCGATGGACTATTGCCGGACATGGAAGCCAGGCGGCAATGGCAGCATCTGCACATCCACGGGCACGATCTACATCCTCAACACAATCCGCAATAGCTACGGTTATCAAATCAGCCTTCAACATCCCAATACCGAGTACATTTACGATTCGACCACGCCCGAGATCCAACCCAACTTCGCGATGGTATCGAAGGTTACCGGCGCAACGATGACCAATCTTGCAGTGGCGTCGGGCGCAAGCACCCCAACCGAGACCCTTGACGACACTCCCATCGGCGGCGTTCCATATTTCTCGGTCACCGATCCCATGGGCCGCGTCACCAAATATCGCATGACCTCAGGCCTCCTCAGCGGCATCACACGTCCGGCCAGCACGTCCGAAGATGTGACCATCGGCTACACCTCGGGCCTTGTGTCGAGCATCGCCACCCCGGCAGGTACGACCAGCTATGCTAGGAGCGACGCTTCGGGCGTCCGCACCGTCACGGTCACCGATCCGCTCAGTCACGCGACCGTCTACACTTTCGATATCGCCTCCCAGCGCATGACGGGAGTGACCGACCCCAATGGACATGCGACCGGCGCGACCTACGACACCAGTGGCCGGCTCACTCGCGTCACTCGTCCCGAGAGCAATTATACCCAGGTCACCTATGACGCCCGCGGCAATATTACCGAGAACCGCACTGTCGCGAAGTCCGGTTCGGGGCTTTCCGACATCGTCTCGACGGCGGGCTACGATATTAGCTGCGCCAACACGATCACCTGCAACCGGCCCAACTGGACCAAGGATGCCAAGGGCAACCAGACTGACTATGCGTATGAGGCTACCCACGGCGACCTGCTGAGCGTCACCTTGCCCGCGCCGACGACGGGTGCGGTACGACCCCAGACCCGGCTGAGCTACTCGACCCTCCAGGCCTACTTCAAGAACAGCAGCGGATCGATCGTCGCGTCGGGCGAACCGGTCACGCGGCTGACCGGAACCTCGGCTTGCCAGACCGCCTCGAGCTGCACCGGTACAGCCGACGAGGTGAAGGCAAGTGTCAGTTATGGTCCGCAGACGACCGGTGTTGGCAATAATCTGCTTCCCGTTTCGGCGAGTAAGGGGTCGGGCGACGGCGCGCTGACCGCGACCACTGCCTACGCATACGACGATGTTGGCAATCTTCTGACCGTCGATGGCCCGCTTGCCGGCACGGCCGACACGACCCGCTATCGCTACGATGCCGGCCGTGCGCTAATCGGCACCGTATCGGCGGATCCAGACGGAGCGGGCCCGCTGAAGAACCGCGCCAGGCGGACGATAATCGACGCGCGGGGGCTGGTCACCCGGGTCGAGAATGGGACAGTCAACAGTCAGTCCGATGCCGACTGGACCGGGTTCGCCGCAGCCGATGCGGTCGACGCGACCTATGACACGTCGCTGCGGCCCGCGACCGCGAAACTGAGCTCGGGCGCTACCGACTATGCGTTGACCCAGACCAGCTATGACGCTGCCGGCCAGGTGCAATGCGTGGCACAGCGCATGAACACGGCGGTCTACGCCTCACTGCCGGCCTCGGCCTGCACGCTCGGGACCAGCGGAAGCTTCGGGTCGGATCAGATCGCCAAGACCCTCTACGACAATGCCGGGCAGGTGACCCAGGTGCGGGTGGCGTTCGGGACCGCCGACGAGGCCCCTGAGCGGACGCTCGCTTATTCCAACAATGGCCAGCTCATCTCGCTCACCGATGGTGAGACCAACAAGACTAGTTACGTTTATGACGGGTTCGACCGTTTGGCACAGACCCTATATCCCAGCCCAACCAAGGGTGCGGGAACGAGCAATGCGAGCGATTTTGAGCAGCTGAGTTACGATGCCAACAGCAGCGTCATTTCACGCCGCCTGCGCGATGCGACCAGCATTGCCTTCACGTTCGACGCGCTCAACCGCCTGACGTCCAAGGACTTGCCGGGCACCGAGCCCGACGTAACCTATGCCTATGACAGTTTGGGCCGGATGATATCGGCGAGCCAGGCCGGCAATGCCTTGTCGTTCACCTATGACGCGCTCGGCCGTAACCTCACCCAGGTCGGTCCCCAGGGCACGGTCAGCGCGGTGTTCGACCTTGCCGGGCGACGGACCCAGCTGACCTATCCGGGCAGCGGGCTTTATGTGAACAGCGATTTTCTTGTGACCGGCGAGACCAGCGCGATCCGCGAGAATGGGGCGACCAGCGGGGTCGGAGTGCTCGCGACGTTCGCCTTTGACAACCTCGGCCGCCGCACGAGCCTCATCCGCGGCAACGGCACGGTGACCAGCTACACATTCGATCCGGTATCGCGTCTGGCCTCACTCGGCCACGATCTTGCCGGGACCACCAACGACGTCTCGACGACGTTCAGCTACTCGCCAGCGAGCCAGATCATGAGCCTGTCGAAGACGAACGATCTTTACGCCTGGACCGGACATGGCTTGGGAACGACGGGGACAGTGACCAACGGGCATAACCAGCTCGCCACGGTCGGAGGCACCAGCGCGGTGGATGATGCGCGGGGCAACCTCACTACTGATCCGACGACGGGCAAGACCTACAGCTACTCGTCCGAGAATCTGCTGACCTCGGCCAGCGGTGGCGTGTCTCTTTCCTACGACCCGGCGCTTAGGCTCTACCAGATAGCGGGCGCCGCGACGACACGGTTCGCGTATGACGGGGCCGATGTCATCGCCGAATATGATGGCAGCAGCAGTCTGCTGCGCCGCTATATCCATGGCCCGGGCGTGGACGAGCCGCTGGTGCAGTACGAAGGCAGCGGGATGACCGATCGCCGCTTCCTTCACGCCGACGAACGTGGCAGCATCGTTGCAACCAGTGACTCGAGTGGAAACATGTTGTCGGTCAATCGCTACGACGAATATGGCAAGCCGCAGGCGACCAACGTCGGGCGGTTCCAGTACACTGGTCAAAAGTGGATCCCTGAACTCGGGCTCTACGACTACAAGGCGCGAATGTATGCTCCGCACCTTGGAAGGTTCATGCAAAGCGACCCGATGGGGTATGGCGACGGGCCAAACTCGTATGGTTACACCCGCGGGGACCCAGCCAATGGGAAGGACCCTAGCGGGACGCTCATGGCGTGCACAGGTTCAATTGTTCAAACCGTGGATTGTTCGGGTGTCCCATTTCTGTCGAGCAACGGAATTGATACTGCCGCGGCACGTATGCAACAGGAGATGGGACTATCTTCTGCTCTACCTGGTGCCTCCGCCGGAATCGTAAGCGGTGTTTTAGATTGCATAGAAACACCTGGGTGTGTTTCTGCAACTCTAGCCGTAGCATCCCTTAATTTGTCTGACGCAATTTCGCCGCAAAATAATCGGTTAGGACTAGTCCTAGTTTCGGCAACAAGAGCACCTCCAGGCCTGGGAGGCGGCCCGTTCAAGTTCGCTGACTCTTTCCAACAAGGTGGATTTCCGTTCTACGGAATTCGGATAAATGGAAATGGGCTAACCGACACATTGAGCTTTACGCGCGGTCTAGCGTTGAGCAGCGCCAAATATATCAATGCAGTTCCACGAAGTGCTCAGCCGGTTATGGTTTATACCCCTGGCCTCGTGGGAGGTGGTGATGGCATCGGTTTGGACTCAAGGAACAAATTCTACTATATCTTCCTAAATGCCTCAAATCAGTATATTGGCATTCGCGAGGATGTAGGAACTAGCTTCCAGCCACCACATTTCAACTCCGGCTTGGCAGGAAGCTTGCGCTATCCAAGCCAAGACTTGAACAATCACAGCTATTTCGGTGCACCATGAACAACGTCAACGCCAGCAAGTCCGTAGCATGGGAACGGCATACTATTCCTATAAACGACGGTCGCAGTAGAATGATAGATAAAGTCTTGGCCTCAGTTAGTACGGGCCCCGGATGCTTGGTTGTTATCAACGTTGAGGATGATCAGGCAAAGACATCCTCAACGTGTATGACGGAGTTTTTAGATCGAACCTTCGGAGGCTTGTCGATATTTGCCGAGGCGACGATATCAGGCGGCACCATCTTTTTTGATGGTTTGAACGCTCATGAAAAGGTTGGTTGTGACCTTCTTACGGCTTTGGTACGCTCTCAATTGCTCTTCGTCATGGTTTTTGGCGCCCGTGGTGCCAGAGATGTGGCTGTGGGTTGGGGAGACATCTACGCGGGTCGACGAACTGAGGTTGGCGGCGGCTTAAGACCGGGAGAGGTCGCTGTTCTGCGCGCTAATCTAAGGTCGCAAGACACATTTGAACTGTGTGTAGTTAAGCCAGTCTCGGGAATTCCGGGGGCACTACGGGGGCACTAAAGGTCATCAGTCGATCCTCTGCGCACGCCAAGCCGACCGAGGATTATCCCGCTGATCCAATTGTTTCCGCACAAATTCAACTACGACGACCTGTCGGCTATAGACGGGAGCTTCGTGCTCGACGGCGAGACGTATCTGTTCGAAGCCAAGTGGCAGGGCGAACAGACTGCGGCGAAGGACCTCCGGGACTTCGAGGGGAAGTTAAGCGAGAAAGCGTTCTGGGCTCGCGGCCTGTTCGTTAGCCATAGCGGCTTCAGCAAGGATGGCCTGTTTTCCTTCGGGCGCGGCAAGCGAACCATCTGCATGTCGGACCTCGACCTCTACGAGATGCTGGACCGCGGCCTGCCCCTCAATCAGGTAATCGAACGAAAGGTTAGGCGCGCCGCCGAAAATGGCCGACCGCACACTTCGGTTGCGGATCTGTTCTAGCGTCATGGGGCGTTTGCGCCGTCGCGGCCGCGTCGCTATCTGACCGCCGAACCACCGAAGGCAAGCGCAGCACATGGCCGTACAGTCCGAGCGAGACCCGAAGATCAGCCTGCGCTTCTACGTGACCGTCCCAGAAGGGCAGATCGGGCCAGTCGCTCTTAATCAGATGCAGCTCAATATCTCAGTCGCGGAAAAGCTGCTCGCCAGAATGAAGAAACGCATGGCGGACGACGGCGCGAATACCTCCTCAGCCATTCCGCGAAGCTCAAAGGTCTGTTGCCGCCGCACACGCATGGCGACTTCAAACCGTGCCACATCAAGCGTGCCGCAGCAGGTGGGGTGCCGGCGCATTACCGGGTCGACCTGCGAATGACGTTCAACAACCCAACTGCTGCGCAGGCCTTCGCGAAGGCGCTCAATATTCCGTGAGCTGTTTGGCTTTCCAGGTCGTTATCGCGCCGAACCCGCGGACGCCCTCGGCCGAGTACTTTTGCTGGAGCTGGTAGAGGCGGGCATCACTCAGGCCGTGAAACTACATGGCGAGATGGAAATACGTGTAGAGGCGACGGTGATCGGCCTACTGCTCTACGTTGGCGGAACACGGCCGCCTACCGATGCGGAGACGGCAACAGCAGACGTTGTTGAAACGGCCCAGAAGGCACGAGTCTCTTAAGCGCCCAACTTCAGTCGTCGAACCGTCATGGCCGAAAACCCGAAAGCCGACACTCACGATCTGGGCTGCATATCTCAGGAAGATAAATCGGGCTCTAATTCCCCCGTGAGAAGTCTAACGATGGCGTGCTCTTAAGTGCGGCTGGGCCATTCCCGGGCGCTGGATCGCTACGCGGGAATGGCGGAAGGCGATCAGTCGCCATCTATCACGTTCGACAACGCCGGGTTTAGACCGTCAGCTCATACAGGCGTCGCCACGCCATTGTACGACGCAGCTTCGGATCAGCTTCGGCGATTACGTCCAGCGTTTTGCCCAACTCATAGGGCATCTGAGACCTGTCCTCAGCGATCAGCGCGTCAAGAAGAAGCAGCGTCTCCGCCGGAAATTTCCGAGCAAAATCGTCCGTGCCTTGCTCTGCCTCCTTAGAGAGTCGGTAGGTTATCATGTCCAGATGGGCCACCGGGCGAAGGAGGCCCACAACAGTTCGAACCACATCAGGAAAACTATCGCCCGATTGCTCGACCAAACGCGCAAAGCTGCGAGACACGGTTTCGGTCCGGAACTTCACTTGACGCGGCCAAGCTTGCTCAATGAAAGGTTTGACGAACGTGTCCCAAGTGCCTTGCTCAGACGCGATATTTGCAAGCATCCATAATGCGTCGCCGCGCCCTTTGTCATCGATGGCAACCAGAACATCTCGCGCTTCCTTGAAAGAAACTGGCGGACCGCCGTCATTTTCCGGCCTCGTGAGAATCACCATTTTTTGAACCCAATGCCGCTTATCAGATTCATCGGGCTCCCATGTTGGTTCGCCCTTCAGCATAGCAAGCAGATCAGGACAGAGAATTCTCAGCGTCCTTGTGGAAGGCCAATTAGGGTTAGCGCCAAATCCATGCCAAACCGCCTCAGACAACGGATGACATATTGCAAACATTGGTCGAAGAACACGATCCGACCATTCTGGGAACCAGTAATCTAGCCACGGAAAATGCGTTGCCACTACGCAAGCCGCGTGCCCGCCCCCGTCCCCAGTAGCGCCGAACAGCACTTCCAAACGTTCACCTACCCCGTCAGGCATCTGCCCTTGCTTGGTGGCGGTGCTAGGCATAAGTTTCCAAAGTGCCTCGGCCAGTCGACCTATTGGGCCATTGATTGCCTTGCTGACAGACACCTCGGAGCGATCCTGAACCACTCCACCAATGGTGGTATGCCCTACACCGCTCGCGGTGACGTTCGGGCTCGCCGTAACATAGCTCGCGATGACTTTATCAAAGGCGGCTAGTGCGCAGGCGCGATCTGCGTCCGCTAGATCTTTCAAGTATTTCTCAAACCATCTGGGGACATAATGTCTGAGCGATTCCAAGGCATCGGCGGGAAGCTCCGCAACCGTGTGAGCAGCAAGCCAGCGCAATCTTAACGAGTGACCGTCGGGCCAATTGGACAGCAACGCCTCCCAGAAACTTAATGGAGCCTCTCCCCTTCTCAGCGCGAAACGAAGCGCGGCAAGCGCGCGAAAGGGCCGTGACATAACGAGGCCTTCAAACGGACGAAAATCCTGCAGCTCGCCGTGACGACTCTCTGTCTTGGCCCTAGCCTCATCGAGAATTCTGCCGATCGGAGCGGCTTCGATCCCACGTGTGTCGGTAACGCGCTCGACCATCCCGCCACGTGAATCGAGCGAGCGGTCGGCGCCTCGCGCCCAGTCGTCCGACCAACTTGGATCGACGCGGCTTAGCGCAATCAACGCTTTTTCTGTGACTGGCGTCAACGCACAGGCATTCAGTTCAAGCCACTTGAGCCTTTCAGCAGAATGCACGGATTTGCGGCGTCGGAAGTCAGACGCCTTCTCATCTTCCCACCGCTCCGGGCCTTTCGCAATTCTCCGCTCGATTGATCGACGCTGCCTGCTCGTGAAATCAACCCACCGCGCTCGCAACGTGTAGAGCAGTTCCCTTTGGCCGTATGGATCCCAGAAGATCCGATCATCAACATCTGACAGAAGTGCAGCGACTTTGCTCGCCGGAACAACCTCCGGGGACATTGCCGCGTAAATTGACAGTTTACCAAAGAAGAATGTGTCGTTGATCGGCCATTGCGTGAGCTCGAGCGCAGCCGCCTCGGGATCCACATTGACCAATCGATCAAATAAGTCTCGAATCCACAGGAAATGGAGCGTCTTTCGCCCGTGAAACGATTCCCCACGTTCCCCGGTGGGATGAAGCGTTGGCGTTTGCCACCAATCAGTGCCTATCTCATCGAGGAGGTTAGATGCGGTGAGAAGGCTACGCCGCACCACCGCAATGACCGCCGCAAGCTGATTGTCGGGAATCTCGAGTTCTTCATTGTGCCGGTCCAGCACTCTGACGTTCACATGAACGAGACGCCGGAGACGCAGGTCTTCCCAGCTTTCGTCGATAGGGTAGCTGCGTCCAAACCGCTCGCGACTGAACTTGACGTGCGGCTGGGAAACACGCTCAAAGAATCTCAGAGAAGCCCCCGACCAGCCCTCCCTGCCCACCATCGATCGAAAGTCGAACCATCCGTATTCGCGGTTGAAACTTCCGCCTTGATCGCAGCTTTCGAGATATAGACGCCAAAAAGTCCCGGCCTCTGGCGGAATGTCAGCTTCGCGCTGATCCAGTCGCCGAGAAACGAACCAAAGCATGTTGGGGTTTAACTGCTTCCAACCCGCGGCCCACCAAACAGCAACCGGTTGATGCATCACACCACCAAACCATCTGGCGAGATGGTGGAGTCTCTCGGGAAGTGGATTTGCCCACTGTGCATCCCACCCCCTCAATCCGGTCCTCTCGGGAAAGCTGGCGTCCCCGTTCTTCCAATCGAGCGGATTAAAGCCAGGAATCACTTGCTGTGCGTTACCCTCTCTGGGAGGACGAGGAAGGTCATCATCGAGGCCGTATAAGTCGAGCGGATCGATTTCGTCATCATCGTCCCACGACCATTTCCTTGGTTCGGCATAACGAACATTGGCATCAAAAACGCATATCCATTCCGCAGATGGTGCCGGCTGCGCATCGGCAAAGAGCTTCGCTCCCTGTTTACTGCTTACCAATTCAACGACTTGTCCCCGCTCATGCGGAGCGAGCTCAATTGGCCGCTTCTGGGCGATCCCGATTACCTCATCGTTCCATCCTTCGGGATTCCTGACCGCTTCTGCCCACGCGGAAAGCGTATTCCAAAGCCCAGCGTGATCATCACTTTTCGAATAGCAGACCGGAGTCACGCCCCTGTCTTGCCATTCTTCCTCCGCGTCGCCCTCATCGCCTTGGGTAAATGCGTAAATGGGTGAGTCATAGCTGACGCCATCGGCTGCATTCAGGCCTTCCAGCAGGTAGCGCATCGGCGGGTCTTCTGCGCGATAGCCAAGCAGAACAATGGTGTACCGTTCACGCAGGGCTTTCACAAAACGCGTTGCCCAGCCCTCGGACAGATAGGCCCGACCAAAATCCGCGCTGCTAATGACGTAACCGGATGCAACGCCCACCTCCGGCTTGCGAAGCCGACCGTGAAGGTAAACTACACCATCTATAGAGGGTTGCAGCGACAGGTCAGGCAAGGCTGGTGGGACGACCCTTGGGATACGTTTCTCGACCGCTTCAAACAGGAAATCAAAGTTCGTCGTAACTAGCTGAGGGCGCCCATCCGCCCCCCTAGAGAGATCGAGAATTGTCCGATGGCAGGATAGATCGGGCTTTCTGGCGACTTTCAGCGCAGAGTAAATTTCTCGATCAACCTCCGATTGGCCAAACTCCCTGACCAGTAAGCTAAATACGCGATCTGAACTGTCTCCGCGCTCCATGGCGTCCCGCGCCTTTTCAGCACCTAATTTGGCTACGACCTTTTGAGTGAGCCCAGCGAAATCAGGAAGCCCAGCGCGGCGGGAAATTCCAGCGCCGCAGAAAAAAATGACGTTTCCCTCATTTCGCTGTGTCAGCAGGTGAGGTGGGATAACGGGGCCATCGTGTAAGAAGCGCATCCCTGTCCACTATCCGATATAGACACTTTTTCCCATTCCATACCGCTATTCGTGAACGGTTACCGGGATCGCTTCCCGACCAATCAAATGGCGTAGAAATAGCAAGTTTTTATCGCCGTCACCGCGAACGACCGCTCGGGCGGCCGGCATTCCTGAAAGCGGTCAGTCCGCAACCGGCCCAGGTCCGGTCATGTTAGCATCGCGCCCATTTCTCGCCGTTTAGCCGATGAATTGTTGATCCCGATAGCCGTCGTTCGTTTAAGTCTCACATAGTTGGGCCTGTCGCTTGTTCGCTAGCTCAACGCTACAGTTCCATCATGAGCGAACCTGAAGCACCCCCTATCACGTTGGCCATCTCCTTGGTGGAAGGGGTAGAAGCTACAGTGTGCTCCGCGTTGGGGATCGCTCGGCTGCGACATCGCTCTGCGTTTCGAGCAATACACGGCTTGGACAAGATAGACGTCCCGGACATCGTCTACGGAGTTGTCTCACGAAACTGGGCACTGGGGCGAGCGATCGAGAACAGAAATAGGTCACGCCAGAACTGGCGCTGGACGCTTCAGCCGCAGATCGGTGCGGCCAACCGCAGTGCCGAAGTCGTGTTGGAACGAACGATCGCGAGTGCCTGCGCAGGCACCGGACGCTTGGACTGGGCAAACCAGGTTCCGGTTGCGTCAGGGCTTGTAAGGGGTGCCGCAGACGGCCGACGTGCTATCGACCTCATTCAGCGACGCGCGCCCGACAGATACGAGATCATCGAACTGAAGATCGCAAGCGACACGCCGCTCTATGCCACCGTCGAGCTTCTCGGATACGCCAGTCTTTGGTTGCTTGCCCGCCAAGACCCGCCCGACACTGAGCCTGACATCCTGAAGGTCGATGATATCGATCTGCGCGTGCTGGCGCCGCCTGCGTTCTATGCGCCATTCAATCTTGTTGAGCTGGAGGAATCAGTGGACCGAGGCGTGCGACTGCTCGGCGAAAAGCATCAGGCGCGCCTGACTTTTGCGTTCGACGTGCTACCGGCGAGCCTAGTTGAGGGGCCGCTACCTAACGGGTCGGAGCTCCTGAAAGAGGTTGCGGCGCGCGCGCCGCTTCATCGTGTTAGCTGAAGCCTTCCTCCCAGGCGTGCCAGCCAGCCACGTGCTGCACCGGCTCGAGATGGCTGGCGGAAATGAAGTTGCTTCTGGCAAATTGGTGCATCCTGAGAGTTCGGCAGCACTTGCGGTCAACGCTTTCGGCTGGTTCATCGAGCGACCGGCGGCTTTCCCGCCGCTGCCCGGTTGTGCGCATGCCGGCGCTGCTGAACAAGTCGAGGTCGAATATTGCGCGCGCTTCCCATGGGCCGCGGGGCGCCATCCGTGGCTTGATGCCGCGATCATGACGGCGTCACACTTGATAGGCGTTGAGTCAAAGCGCTTCGAACCGTTCCGCGATGCCAAGATGGTGTCATTCTCGAATTCATACCGCCGGCCCGTCTGGGGTGAGCATATGCAACGGTATGGTGCGATGCGTGACGCCCTATCTTCTGGCGCAATCCGTTTCGAGCACCTTGATGCGGCTCAATTGGTCAAGCATGCCTATGGTCTCGTTACCGAGGGACCTCGCGTTAGCCGACGCCCAATTCTTTCATATCTTTTCGCCGAGCCTGCCACACGCGGCGACGTCGTGATCCCAAGTGACGCCCATGTGCGTCACCGTGACGAGATTGCCAGGTTTGCCGCGGCAGTCGCTGGTGACGAAGTTGAGTTCGTTGCCGCGAGTTATCGCGAATGGCTGAATCATTGGCCTGAAGGCACGGTGCTCATCGAGCATAAAAATCAGCTTTGTCGCGTTTTCCAGATCTGATCGTTGTCTTTCACGACGCGATGCGCCGGCCGCTTCGCGTCCAGTTGCGGCCGACCAAAGGCGCGTTGGACCGACCCGAAAGCGGTCACTCGTTGCTGCGAAATGGCTTTTCTGGGTCGGTTTAACCTAGAGCTAACTGACGGCTTCCGGGATCGATGCCGATGAGTGCGTCGAAGGAGTTCCGTTGCCTCGCGTTGAGGGCGTAAAGCGCCGCCTAGATATCATCGGGCGCGCTGCCACGATCAGTCCGCGGCTGCTGTCACGTCGCGTTAGTCGCTCCCGTCGTCCTAATCGCCATTCCAATCGTCTACGGGCTCAGCATTATTATCGTGGTCGTCATCCCTGTCGGACTCATTGTCGATCCAACCACACTCTTCCATGAACTCCCACGCCCTAAACCAGCTTGAGATGGCATCGATGCGCAAGGTTGGCGCATCGAGATCGGCGCCCGCAGCGATCTCGCGGTAGAGTTCGTCGAGATAGGCGACATAGGCCTCGCGAAAGAGCCCGGTCGGCCTGAAGCCGATATTGTGCGTGTAAACGACTTCGCCCGGCGTGCTGACAATCCCTTCCCAGGTCGGAAACTCCATCTCGGTTTCGATAGGATTGGTGATCGCTTGGCGCAGCGCACGCATGCCGACGTCGCTGAGCCGGCCATCGAACCCGAGCTGCGGCATCTCGAGGAATGCCGCGCGCTGATCTTCCGGGAACTGGCCGATCAGTGTCGCGGTCCGGTCGGGCACGGCGAAGATGAACGGATTAAGCGCGCAGACGAACAGCGTGTTGGCGTAATAGAGATCCATCTCCGCCCAGCGCTTGCGCATGAAGCAGAAGCCATGGAGCCCTTCGGCTTCCATTTGCTGTGCGACATAGCTGCTGATCGCCGACAGATTTCCGACAGTGATTTCGGACGGGTTTTCACCCGAAGGGGCGCTGTCGATCCAGCCGGGGACATTGTGGAAGGAGATCGCCGCGCAGGCCATCGCTCGATGCGATAGCAGATGGTTCGCGACGGTCTGGAAGGTATCGTCGCTGGGCAGAAACACTTCGAGCGACAGCGTCGCGATGTCGTCGCCGTCGAACCGCGGCTGATAGACGATGATGTCGCGCTCGTTGATCAGCAGGTCGTAGAGATAGGCCTGGGTGGTGATCTTCACCGCCAGCGGCGCGACCAGCACATTGATGATGTCTTTGCGGCCCGATAGCTGGAAAGCGCCAGCGACATAGTTGGAATAGGCGAGGAGCTCGGAAAACGCGTTGCGCTCGGCCGGCCCCTTCACCTTCAGCTCGAGGATGAACAGCCCGTCCTCATCCGTGCCGATGAGGTCCAGCTCCATCGGCGTGGTGTGGTCGGTTGGCAACTTGACTTTGCTGCCGACGAATTCGCCGTAGCGGATGAGGTTATGCATTCGCTCGATCCGCCGCAGTGCCTTGGCCTTGAGCACCCGCCAGAGCTCGAACGGCACGCCTTCATGTGTGAGCGGCGCGCCGGATTGCGAGGCTTCGAAGACAGCTGGGCCCGGGTCGACGATCACCGCCTCAAGGCCGACCTCGTAGAGCAGGGCGTGGACGGCATCTTCATCGAACGGCATTGGCAGTCCTTCCCCCGCCGCGCACTTGCCAGCGCTGGCCACGCGCTGGCGCCCAGGATGCTTCGTAGCGCGCCGAATCATCGCCCAAAGCGACATCTACAATATCGTCGGCGCGATCAAGAAGCGCTGGCTCAACAGCGCGATATCGTGCTGGTCGTGACCGAAAATTTCGAGGATGTTCGCAAGCTCATCCGCGAATTGCTGCCGTAGATCCGTATGATCGAGCAGACGATCAGCGCTACCTGCGCTGCGGGAGCTGGCTTTTATAGCTCTGGGTAGGGGCGGCTACGATCGGCGGCGCAAGCGGGCGGCACCTAGCTTGCGGCGCTTGGGCTTTTTGATCGTGACGGTCGGTACCGCCAGCTTGGTCGCGTCGGGATCATTCAGAAGGTCGCGCAAGGTAATTAGCTTTCGCAGCAACTCGTCAAAGGTCAGCACAAGCACCCCGGCCAGGCCGCCCCGATACAGTTCAAACGATTTCTGGGCGTTGGGCTCGTTCGGCGTGGTGCCGGCAATGACCACGCATTGTACGGCATAGGTTTCGGGCGGCGGTCCGTTGGCGGGTGTGTCGCTACCGGCGTTCCGGCGATGATCGTCAGCGAGCTGAGAATTATTCCGCTGAAGCTGCCAGCGCTGGTCGAGCACCTGCGCGACCGCGCCGCTCAGCTCTTGGCTCGGCGCATAGATGCCGCCGCGATATTCGCGCTTGGCGAGAAGGTCGGTCTGCGGCGTCTTGATCTCGATGATCGAGAGATTGCCGGTGCTCGCCGCACGCATGAGGAAATCCGAGCGCTTGTCGCCCGCTCCGCCATAGCTTCGGCCACCGACGGTCGCCTGGCCTTGGAAGAGTAACACCGGCACCCCGAAGGCGAGGCGCAGGATGAAAGCATTTCTGGTCAGGAACCGCTGCCAATCCTCCTCGCCATGGCTCTCTGCAATTCGCGAGCGCACATGCGCAATCATCGCCTCGAGCGTAACGGTTTCGACCGCTTCGGTGAGTTTGAGCAACTGCGCTGGTTCACGCTCGCCGACCTCGCGGATCATGCCGGCTGTCGCCTCGACCAGTATGTCGGCATCGGACGGCGATAGCGTGAGGCCGTGCTTAAGTCCGTCACCGACCGCCTGGACCACCGCATCCGGCCGATAGGGCCGTCCGATTAGCGGATAGGTTTCGGCGTCGATCGGGGTCAGCAATTTGTCGTGGAGCCGCGCGGCCTTCTCGATCCTTGCGGCGCCGAGCGCCTTGTCATGCACCCGACCGATCTCGCGCCGCACCGTGTCGAAGAGCGCATAGGGCGTGCGGTAGCTCTTCTTCTCGATCGCGGCTTCGCCCTTGGCGCCTTTGACGATATGAAGATCGGTGACGCCGAGCTTCTCGATCGTCTCGACGATCAGGCGAACGTCATAGGTGAGGCCGAGCCCATGATAGGGATCGCGGACGAACCCGGCCTGCAAGTTGGCGAGATAGGTTTCGACGTCGGTGAGCTCGTTGGCTTCGAACATGAAACCGAAATTCTCGAGCGTGATCGTCGCGAGCCTGTCGTATTTAGGCAGGAGGAAATTGGGGCTCGCGGCATCGAGGTTGCGCGGGTGTAGGACGACGCGCTCGCCATCGCGGTCGCCTTCGATCAGCATCACCGGAATAGTGGGCGCAGCGAACTTGTTGTTGCGCTGGGTGGCAAGGACGACCGCCTGCGGTGCTGGCGTGTAGCCCACCTGCCAATGCGCGCCCTTTCGCTGAGTCGTGAAGTGAAGCGCAGCACCGTCGTTGGCGGTGGCAACGAAGCCCGGTGCAAATCGTCTCGCCATGCACGCCCTCCCTTTTTTCTGTCCGATCCAAAGCAAATTGCCCTTGTCGGCGACCAATAGCTGCGGTGCCGGCCTCAAGGCGCCGCTAGGCAGCCCGAACGCAGAGACAAGGTCATATCGGACGAAGGCACCTTTCTCCATCCTGCCCTCAATCTTACGGTGGCATGACATCGGACCCGATCAGGCTATTCTACCTGTGTGCCCGTCGGTATGTCGTCGATCTGAAGGGGGGATTTCTTGCGTGTTCATCCAACGAGTTGTTATCGAAAACTATCGCTGTCTGAAAAGCGCGGATGTCATATTCAACGACCGCATGAACGTGATTGTCGGCAACAACGAATGCGGGAAATCGACCCTGCTTGAGGCGATCAATCTGGCGCTCACCGGCCAGCTAAATGGACGACCGCTCCAGATCGAGCTGCATCCTTATCTCTTTAACGTCGATCTCGTTCTTGAATATTTCGAGAAGCGAAAGCAGGGCCAGAGCCCCGAACCCCCGCGCATTCTCATTGAGCTTTACTTCGCGGACGACACAGCGCTCGCCAAGTTCAAGGGGGACAACAATACCCTCGGTCAGGATCTCCCCGGCGTATCGCTGGCCATCGAACTCAATCCCGCGATGGCCGACGAATTTGCCCAATATGTGTCCGACCCATCCGAAATTCGCACGGTGCCGATCGAATATTACTGCATCCGCTGGCGCGGGTTCCACGACTCCGACATTCTCAACGCGCGCGAAATACCGCTTAACGTTAGCCTGATCGATGCGAGCACGATCAGGAATAATGCTGCCGCCAGCCGTTATATCGTGGACATCGTGAAAGAGAGCCTCAATCCCAAAGAGAAGGTCGATCTGGCGCTCACCTACCGGCTCATGAAGCACCGCTTTCTCGAACAGCCTAAGGTCCAGACGATCAATGACGCTCTCGCCACGAAGAAGGGCAAGATCAGCGACAAAGTCATCTCGCTATCCTTGGACACGTCTGCCCGCGCGACCTGGGAAGCGGGCATCATGCCACATTTGGATGACATTCCCCTGCCATTGGTGGGCAAGGGCGAGCAGAATTCCGTCAAGATCAAACTGGCAATGGAGACATCCGCCAAGTCACACATCATGTTGATCGAGGAGGCTGAGAACCACCTTTCCTATTCGAGCCTCAATGAGCTGATCGGCCATATCGCCGACAACGCCGGCGATCGGCAGATTTTGATCACCACTCACAGCAGCTTTGTTCTCAACAAGCTCGGCGTGGAGACGGTTCTTCTCTTCCAACGTGGGAAGGGCGTGCGGCTCAATGAGTTGAAGGATGGCACGACCCGCGACTATTTTATGAAGCTGCCGGGACACGACACGCTCCGCCTCATTCTGTCAAAACGTACCATACTGGTAGAGGGGCCATCAGACGAGTTAATCGTCCAGCGCGCGTACCAGAGAAAGCACGGCAAAATGCCGCTCGAGAACGGCGTCGATGTCATTTCGGTCAATTCGCTAGCCTTCAAACGCTTTCTGGAAATCGCTGTCCTGCTCAAGAAGTCCACCGACGTTGTGACGGACAATGATGGAAACATCGGCGCGCTCAAAAAGAAGTACGCGGACTATCTCGGGTCAGAGGTCATCTCCATCCAATACGACGACGACGTGGCAGCCAATACCCTTGAGCCGCAGCTCATGAAAAAGAACGGATTGAACGTCATCAACGACGTGCTTGGCAAAGCCTTTCCCGACGAACAGAGTGCGATCGATTTCATGACCGAGCACAAGGCCGTGACCGCCCTGAGGTTTTTCGAGACTACCGTCGAATGGGCTGCGCCGGATTATATCGACCGTGCCGTCCGTTAGCCGCGTCTTAATTTCAGCGGCGGGCGGCGGGAAGACAACCCGCGTTGTAGATCAGGCCTTGGCGTCCGATCACGGGATCACAGCGCTCATCACCTACACCCGCAGCAACGTGCGCGAGATCCAGCTCAAAGCTTACGAGCGAGTTGCTGCCATCCCGTCGCACATCGAGGTCCTTTCTTGGTACACGTTCCTGCTGCGCGAGTTGGCTCGGCCTTATCGATCCGCCATGCACAAGCGACGAATCGAGGGCATCCACTGGGTTGAAGGAACGTCGGCGCAGTTCGTCCCCGAGTTCAAAACGAGCGCGCACTATTTTCTCGGCGGTGAGCGCATCTATTCCGACAAAATCGCCAAATTTATCTGCGAGTGCGACCGGAAATCGGGCGGTGCCATCATGCGCCGCCTCAAACAGCGTTTTAGTCATATCATCATTGATGAGGTGCAGGATATGGCGGGTTATGATCTCGACGTTCTGGAGTTGATCCTCAAATCGGATATCCCAGTCACGCTCGTGGGGGATCACCGGCAGGCCATTCTCTCGACCAACAATTCTCCCAAACACAAGAAATTTGCTGGCCCTGCAATCATTCGAAAATTCGAGATTTGGAAGACGGCCGGTCTCGTCTCGATCGAATATGAAACCCACACCCATCGCTGCAATCAGGCGATCGCGGATCTTGGCGACAGTTTCTTCCCGAATGAACCGAAAACGGTTTCGAGGAACGATGTCATCACCGACCATGACGGGGTGTTTCTCGTGGCGAGTGCCGACGTTGACGAGTACGTGAAGCACTTCTCCCCGCAGGTGCTTCGCCATAATGTGAAAACCTTATGCGGCCCGCACGACGCCTTGAATTTCGGCGAGGCAAAAGGGCTGACTTTTCCTCGTGTTCTTATCTTTCCACATGGCGGTGCGAAATCGTGGCTGGCATCAGGCAAGCTCAGCTTCGTCGAGAAGTCGGCAGCGCGTATGTATGTCGCGGCGACGCGCGCCCGCTACAGCGTCGCTTTCGTCTTTGACGGGAAAACCTGCGCCATTCCTGCAATACGGTGGACACCATGACGACCGAGAAAACACTTTCCAAGACCCTCGCCGAACAGGTTGATGAGCGGGCGCGCGCATTTGACGCGTCGCGGAAACGGTATCTCGCTGTGCTCCCTCAAACGCCTTCGTTGTCCAATGATACAAAGAAGCACGTCGCCAAACGCGTGCCGCCGAAGACGTTAGCCGAACCATGTCAATCCAGCCCCAATGCCGGATACTTACATTGTAGCATCAAAACCAGTCCTGCCGCTTCCGGCCCAATTTTGTCAGATCGATGATCGTGCGATCTGCATCGCAATAAGTACTCACTTCCGACCCGTTGCGGACGCGAACATTGTGCCGCTAAGGTTAGCACACTGAGTGGAGGGTTTATGCCCAGGTACCGGTCTGACCCCGCCCGGAAGGCCGTCCTAGACAGTATCATGGCGGAGACCTCGCGGGCGAAAAAAGCGTAGCGCGACGGTCAGTGGGTAACGTACCTCATCCGAGACCCTCGCTATCTAGATAAGCGCGGCAACGTGGGGACGCCGATTTACGTTGGCCAAACGAATGACCTTCCTGAGCGCATCCTGAGTCGATTTGTGAAATGCGAGAAAGAGGCTGCAGGAAAGAGGACGGACGGCATCGAACGTCGTATCGCAAGCCTTCTCCACTCGGGCTTCGTCGCCAGCTACCAAGTTTTAGACTATCAACTGACGCATCTAACCTCGCTAATTTCTGAAACCAATTGGGCTAGGAAATGCTGGAACTCAGGCTACCACCTAGCCAATCGCGCCGAACTGCAAAATGCCGGCGGGCCGCCCATCGGTCGCGGCGATGTTTTACGGAGTTGGATGCTCAAGTTTAGCCTCACCGAAGCCATCGCCGATGATGTTCGCATCTCCATCGCTTGCGAGGCCTGCAGTGCGGCGCTTCCAATTCCTCTTACGAAAATCTCGGAGCTCGAAAAGCCTGCAATTACCATTAGCGAACTCGGCAGAGTTTGGCGCTCCGAGGAATGCACCTTCTGTACTATCGTTGGAAAACGCCGGGTTCGCGTCTGGGTTGAGTGACGCTGTTTGGGGAGGGTAGATCCACAGTGCCCGTAATGGGTCGCACGTGATCGCTCGACGAGCAGTTATACGAACGTCTCACTTGCTCACCCGGTCGCCCAAAAGGAGACGGTCCGCTGTCGGCCCAACTCCTGCCGTTCCTTTGTGCTCCCAGTTGCCGCCGCTCAATCGGTTTAATCGCCGATGCCGAGATTTGCCGTTCGCGTATTTAGGTCTCGAGCCCGTTACACGCAATCCGGGTCGCGAGTTCCGCTTCGTCCGCCATACTTCTTGATTTGCGCAGCGACGCCCTTCTCGATCAGCGTTATCGCTTGAGGATTCGGGTTGCCGCTGAGGAGGAACAGCGAAAACTTACGTAACTTGTGTCGGGTGAGGATGGGGATCGGCTCCGATACGAAACCAAAGATTGTCTGAAGGCGCTCCGCCGCGAACCGCTCGACCTTGTCGGGATCAGCCACCCGACTGAACGTGGCCGCGTCCGCAAATTCGAACAGGTTGGTCGGTGTGGGCCGGAGCGCGTAGAACCTCTCCTCCCAATCCAGCGTGCCGAAGACCTCGTTCAACGCGGCCCGCTTGCTCGGGTCAAGTGCGGCATGATCGTGGCTCAGCTGGCGAAGCTCTGCATGCAAAGGGAACAGATACCAGACGTCCGCACGACTCGTCGCAGCTAGGAATCGCAGCGTGTCCCATCGGACAGACATGCCGTAGGGGTCGAGGAAAGCGGGCGGCATAGCAGTTGTCGCAACCGGCCGTGATTTTCGTGCAGCCGGTAACAGGGTTCCACGTCGCGTCCGTTCACTTGATCGCGCTGTTATCAGCCATAAAGTACGTCCCTAGAACGAACCATGAATCTGCCACATCGGGAGTCGCGCCGCAATGATTTTCCGCAGCGACGTCCCGTCGCGGCTCGGATGGCCGCTTTGCGAAGTTCAGTCCAAAGAACGTCAGGTGCATCCCAGCCCAGTGCAGGTCGCGCGGTAGCTACGTGCCTAGCCTCCGACATTGTTATGCTCGAACCGATAGCTGGATAGCAGTCGTTCTTCCATTGCCCCCGCATCGTCGATCCCGCGGTAACCGGACAATCTTAAAAGGGATCCTTCATTTCTTATATTGTTCGGCCGACACGTAATCAGTCGCGTTACTGCCCGCGGTGCGGTAGCGCCAGACCATGAACGAGACGGTTTCGCCGTGGATCGACGCTTCGGGTTGGAAGATGCGGTGGGAGACAATCGACAAGCTGCCTGGTGGTGGTCAGGGCGACGCATTCCGCGCTCGGCGCCTCGTGGACGGTCAACTTGGCTTTCTCAAGACGATCAAATCGCGCAAGGATCCTGAGCGACGAGCGCGCTTCTTCCGCGAAGCCAGCGCCTACGACAGCTTCGGCGTCGACGGCATTCCGCGCCTTATCGAAAGCAATGCGCACCGCCATGCGGATGCGAGCATTATTCCCTATCTTGTCACTGAATTCGTCGAAGGGCCGACGTTACGGGAGTGGCGAGACAGCCAATGGATCGTGTCGGTCGAGATGGCCATCACGGTCACGGCGCGCCTACTCGACATACTCCACGCCTGCCATGCCAAAGCCTGCGTCCATCGCGACGTGAAGCCCGACAATATCATCCTGGGGGGTGGCGACCCGGCGCGCGTTTGGCTGCTCGATTTTGGCATTAGCTACCATAACCTCGCTGATGTCGATTTCAGCACCGAACATTGGCAGGAAGTCGGCAATCGATTCTTACGGCTGCCCGAACTTTCGGCAGGAAGCCGATTAAAGCAGGATCCGAGGTCGGACATCTCCTTCGCGGCGGGCATCCTCTTCTATCTCCTGACCGGGAACCATCCCGATGTCCTCGAAGATAGTGAGGGCCGTTTGCCGCACCAGCGGTTAGCCGCGCTTGCGAAGCTGCAGCAGGTCGCGTCATCCCAACTCCTGCGGCTGCTCGCTCTGTTCGATGAGGCATTTGCCACGAAGTTGGTCGACCGCTTCGCCACCGTGCGCGCCATGCAGGACCGGATGGAGAGAATGATGCAGGACCAACCCGCTGACGGCTCGGCTGAAGCGGACCTAGCCGCGTTGAGAGAGGTGCTCGACACGACGGTCAACCGCCGCCAGACTGATACGATCGTCAAGCTAAGCGACGGTTTGAAGCGGGTGCAGCAAGTCTTCAACGAGGTTCAGCAATCGATCGGCGGCAGCTTGTCTATCGCTCAGACCGGTTGGACCGTCACCGGCGACATTGGCCAGAACACGTTAGTCTGGACGCGGCAGGGATCGAGCGATTGCATCCTGTCGGTCACCTGTGAGATCGTTCCAACCGGCGAGGAGCTGCTTGTCCGCATGGCGGGCGAGACCGTCTTTAGGACCGAACTCGCTCAACCCAACTATAACGAGAACTTTACCGGTATCGTCCGTGGATGGCTCGCGGCCCGGCTCCGCGCAACGCTCAGCGACCCCCATACCGTTGTGCCCGAAGCGGACATTTTTAGGGAGATTAAGCCGCTCGGGTCTCTTGAAGCCGCGGCGAGCGAGGCCGCGCGTCGGAATTTGCTGATCTTGGCTTTCGTCTATGATCCGACACAGCCGGAAAGGGGAAAGCTGCGATGGTCGCTCGACTACTTCCTGCGGAACCGCGGCACGCGCGACATGATGAACGGTACGTTCGTGACGGCGCTCGTACCCTTGGCGGCGATCACCGCGAAATCCGACATCCTTTACGAAAAATCTATGGAGCAGGCTCGCTGGGTGGTTCTCGATCAAGGGCTGAAACCGCTCGAACAAGACGTGATCTATGCCAACCCGCAAGAAGCTGAGCGGGTCGTCGGCGAATTGGCGGCACGTTACGCGACAGGAGAGGCGAGACCAGCATGATCTACCCGAGACGCGCCCTGCAGCGCCGTCTCAATGAGCTTCGCAATGTTCTCGATGAAGGGGTAGTCGATAAACTCGCGGCCCGTCTCAATCGGGCTGGCAAAGACCGCACTGCGGCGATGTGGGAGGTGGTCGTCCTGCACGGTCTGTCGAAATGCGGCACCCTTCACCATGAAGTGGCGCTGGCGTCCGGGCGGAGGCCCGATATCGGTTTCGAGCGAACTGCCCTGCGGTTCATTGCCGATGTGACAGCGGTATCCGACGATGGTCTGGACAAGGACAATCCTTATCGGGAACTGCGCGACCTGATCGAAAGCGCCAAGAGGAAGCTCAATCTGCCCATTGGCGGCCTTGATCTAACTGTCAGGGCCAAGCATAATTACACAAAACGCGGTATTCACACCGTGCTAATGCTGCCGCCGCGTGCGAAATTGCAGGAATTCGTCCGCAAGACGATCGTCCCGCGCTTGCGCGAGCAGATTGACGTCGGAATGCAGGTGCTCCGCCTAGCTATCGACGATGATGATATCGGTCTCGACATTACGATCGATCCGGCCAAATCGCCTTACAGCTCAGGCAGCTTCGCGGCCTATGACGTGCCCAAAATCAAGGATCGCAACCCGCTCTATCGGGCGCTTAAGAACAAGGCCGACCAGCTCCAGGGCGCAGGTGAGCTCACTGGAGTAATCGTTGGCGATGGCGGTTGCGTCGCGCTTTCCGGCCGATCGGCAAATTGGGACGAGGTGTCGACAAGGAAGATTACCGCCGAGTTCTTCCGGCAATTCTCCTCAGTCGATTTCGTCCTGCTCTTAAGCATTCGCGAGACACGAAGCGGCTGGGGTCCCATCCCGCAGCTGGTTCGCCGAAACGATGCCAGCCTGCATGTTCGGGACGGGTGCGCCGCTGGCCCCGCGCTGGACAACGTGTTCCGCACGCTAGCCGAGCATTTCCCTAAGCCCGCGATGATGCCTGTCAATGGCGCACTTAGGGCCCGCGAAGACGGGTATTACGTCGGCCATCACGGAGGATATAAAATGTCTGGATCGAAGGTGCAGATCGGCCTGCGCGAATTTACGGAGATCTTCGCTGGGCTGCGGACCCTTCAGGACAACGGCGCCAAGAATGTCGAGGCCGCGCGCAAGCTCTGCCGAGAGCCGAACCGGGTGCAGGCGACAATCGTGCGTAATCTGCTGGAAGGCCGGCTGCCGTCATCGATAGAGATCATCAAGACCGACGAGGATCACAATGACGACTGGGTCGAGATCCATTTCGGCGAGATTGACCCCGCGATTGCGCCCCTTCGTTAGCGTGGTCGATTGCTCGGTGTGGCGGCAGAAGGGCATGGAAAAGCCATGCACTTCTCGCCCACTTTCGGTCAGTGCCTCTTGGTGTAGCCGGAGCGCCCGGCTCCTCGTTGTGAAGACATAAGCTCCACGGTCACGCGGAAATTCTCAACTTCGCAAATCGACCGCAGACCCCCCCTCTTGACCGCGTATGTTTGCTTGAGTCACAATTGTTGCGACTCGAGGCGACGGTCACTTAGGTGCCCGAGTCAGTCGTGAGATCTGCCGGGGACGGACAAGAGATCTCGCCCTCACCGGGGACGGGCGGGGTAGACCACCGAAGCCGCGATCGCGAACGAGATAGGACGCGACGGAATCCCAACAAACACTGCCGTCCGGCAGGTGACGTGGTTCGCCTTTTTTGGCCCCTCGTCGCTGCGCTGCGGCTGATGGAGGCACTCATGTTGCATACCGATAATAATGCTGAGCCGGCGGCGCCCGGCAATGCTCCCGACAATGGTCTGGCCACGCATCCCAATCGGCGTCCCGGAGCATCTGCACGACTCTCGGGACGAGATGAAAGTGCAAGTTCATTTGGATCAGGTAATAATGATGGAATGAAATCCGATTGGTGGAATACCAACAAGCTCTGGCAGTCCGAAAAAGACCCCCGCCGCTACAGCGAGAAAGAGATAAAAAAGGCCGAAGCGATCCTTCGGCGATTTGGGGTTCGCGTGCCGCTGATAATTTCGGCGGACGGCTGCGTCTTGTCGCATTTCATTATCGTGATCGCGGCAAAGCGGTTGGGTATCGAGCAGCTGCCGATAATCTACGCCGACGATCTGTCCGAGGCGGAACGCAAAGCATTATCTGTAGCCCTCAACCGCCTTTACGAACTTGGAAAGTTCGATTCGCAACTGTTAGGTGAGCTATTGCTCGATCTTGAGGTCACTTTGCCTGATCTTGGGATCGAGGCACTCGGCATCGAGCAGACAGAGGCAGACTTTGCCATCGTGGCGTTTGAAGCGCCGGCCAAGTCCGAAGAGCAGCCGCTGGTACTCAACACGACCCCGGTCTCCAAAATTGGCGACCTTTGGATCGCGGATGGTCATACCGTCCTGTGCGGCGATGCGACGAAGCCCGAGTCTTATATGGCATTGCTGCAATGTAGGCGTGCAGACGCAGTGTTCACGGATCACCCCTACGGTTGCGGTATTCAGGGGTTCGTGACGACCCGCAATCACAGGAAGTTCGTCGGGGCTTCGGGCGAAAATGACGATAAGAAATTGAAAACGTTCTTCGACGAATCCTGTCAAGCTATCGGTGCGCACGTGAAGCCGGGGGCAGTAATCTATCTGTGCATTGACTGGCGATCGCTCCACATCCTGCAGCCTGCCGCGATGAGCGTGTTCGGCCCTCTGCTCAATTTTGCGGTGTGGGTTAAAGATCGGGCGGGGATGGGCAGTTTTCTGAGGTCCCAACACGAACTGGTGCTGATCTTCACTAGCCCGGGCGCCCCCCATCGTAACAACGTCCAGTTGGGAAGCAAGGGTAGGCACCGAACAAATTGTTGGCAATATCCTTCGGCCATGAGTGCAGCGGTTCGCGATCCGGAGGGCGACCTACTCGATGGGCATCCGACACCCAAGAACCGGGTGATGATCGCCGATGCCATCCTCGACTGCACAAAGCGTGGCGAGATTGTGCTCGATCCATTCTTGGGGTCGGGATCAACGCTTATTGCTGCCGAGACAACGGGGAGGGCGTGCCGGGGCATGGATCTCGACCCGCTATACGTCGACCTGGCAATCCGCCGCTGGCAAAACTGGACGGGCAAATCGGCCGTTCATGCTGTCACCGGTCGCAATTTCGATGACGTTGCCCACGACGCTAAGGCGGCCGGGCAGGGGGAGACCGACCATGACTGATGATCCGAAGGCATACACGGTGGGCTTTCGCCGGCCACCGGAGCATTCGCGGTTCAAGCCCGGACAATCCGGCAATCCAGCCGGCCGCAAGAACCGGCGTAAGATGAGGGAGGCCGAGATTGTCGCGATGGTGCGCGATGAGCCGATCGAAATCATGCTGAAAGGCAAGAAGGTCAAAGTCTCCATGTTCGAGGCAACCCTTCGACGGACTTATCAATGTGTCTTGACCAAAGGCAGCGTGCGGGAGCTCGAAAAGCTACTGGAACTTTGTGCCAAATTTGGCGCTCTGCCGGCGGATTTTCAGGCGGAGGAGGCCCGGAGGGGTGCCGAGTCCGTAATGCAAAAGATAAGAACCATTTTCGACCGAACCGTCCCTGATGATGACGAGGACGTCGTGTTGGTTTGAAGGAAAACGGTAGCGGAGCGGTGATGCGACCGTGGCCTATCTCACGGCCTGCGGTGCTAAGCCTACTTGTTTGCTGCTTTAACGCTCCGCGCCGGTCATGCAAGTCTCGCTGGCGGCGACGGTCGGCCTCACACGAGCGAAGGCCCTATCACGGCAGCGCGCACAATGACTTTTCCTCTTTTTCGGTTGCTCGTCGCAATCAGTAAAGCGGAATTCTAGGATGAAATTGTGAGTGAAGTTTTCAGGCGTTGAGGTCCGCTATGGTGTGTGCACTGGAGCCTGCGCCACACTAGCGCAGCCGGTCGCTTTGAGGGCAAAATAAGCCCGTCTGTCGACGATAATTTTACCGACGATAAGTGACATTCAACTTGACTTGCCGTGACGTATGCGGCGGTTGTTGCGTCACTCTTCGTCGACAGGACGACTCGATGGACGCGTTCGAGCAACTTGCTGCGGATATTTTTTGGAATGAGGGTTATTGGGTCCGCACGAGCGTCAAAGTTGACCTCACACGAGAGGACAAGGAGCGGATTGGAAAGCTTTCATCGCCGCGGTGGGAGATTGACCTGCTCGCCTATCAGCCAGTCAAAAATGAATTGCTGGCGCTCGAGTGCAAAAGCTATCTGGATTCCGGCGGTGTAATTGCTGCCCACTTCACTGCGGGTCACAAGCTGGCGGGTCGGTATAAGCTCTTCCATGATGAGCAGCTTCGCACGACGGTGCTGCGTCGCCTGTTGGCTCAATCTAGTGCTCGAGGCCTGTGTCCTGCCGATGCCCAGGTGAGGCTTGGTTTGGTCCATGGCCATGTCACCAGCCATAACGAACGCTTGCTTCAGGCTATCTTCACGCGTGCGGAGGGGCTGCGATTTCCGCCTGCGTGGATGCGCGAACGCGTAGTGCGCTTGGCAGAAGGTGGATATGAAAACAGTACGGCTGCAGTTGTCGCCAAAATGCTTCTCAAAGGCGCTGTGATAAGCCAGCCCGCGAACGCGTAGTAATCTGGGCTCATGAAGTTACTGGCGGCAGTCTCCGCCTCAGAATTCCCAGGCGCGCGACTGCGCAATCATATGATTAACCGCAGATATTACTTGATGGCATCGAAAGGTCAGATTTCGACCGCGGCGGCGACTTGGCCGATTTTCGCTAGGTAGGAAATCAAAGGCGCTGCGATCCCGTCAAAAGCCAGAATTTGGGCCGCCAGCGGAGTTTCTCTGCGTTCGATTATATAGCTTCGCAGGTAGCAGGACTCATACATCACGGGGTTGCCGAGTTTTCGAGCGCCAGCCTCGACTGGAAACCGGCCGGGGACGATTGAGCCGGTCGCTGGCAGGACGTTTACCGGTAGTACCGAATTTTCGATAATTCGCCATTCGGGGTTTTCTCGAAAGAGTTGTTCAGTTCGACGGATGAGCGTTTCCACCAGGTCAGCCTGGGCGGCGTCGAGGCTTGGCCATCCGTCAATCGAAAGCAACTCCTCCCAAGAGTCGTCGTAGGAAAAGGAGCTCTCCAGCGTGAAAGACCCGAAATCTTTTCCATTCAGAATGCGATGCAATTCAGCAATTCCACGGACGATTGGCTTTTTAAGGGAAAGGATCCGCTCACCTTTCCAATGCGGATTTAACGTGACCATTCGAAGCACTTCTTGCATCTTAAGCTATCGCCTTTGCAGTGAGTTGATGGTTGTTTCCAAGCGGCGGGAAGTCGCCTGACTGCCTCGATTGCTCGTCTTCGGACTGAGATGGATCCAGCCTGAGGCTTTCGCGCGCACGAGAGTGATTATGCTCCTGGATTTAAGCCGTGCTCTCGATGGCAGGGGCACAAGCGCTCCGGTCGCCGAACCAGTCAAGTTTAATGTCACTGATCGTCTGTAGATTGATGATCGACAGCGGCCTCATTGCCACAGCGTGGAAATTCGCAAGCGTCTTGGATCCAACCTAAAGCGGCTTCGCCTTGAAAAGGGTTGGAGTCAGGAGGATTTCGCTGATCGCGCAGGCATTCACCGTACTTATGTCAGCGACATCGAGCGCGCCGCAAGAAACCCAACCATTTCGGTTGTCGAGAAGCTCGCCAAACCCTTGCGCGTCAGTCCGGCAACACTTCTAGAGTAGCCTGGCCTTGTCGGTTATGAAATTCGCCCACGACATGGCTCCGCCTTGGCAAGCGCGGCAAGCCTCCGAGAAATCCAACTCCAAAAGCTGGGTATGGACTGTGGCGCAGAGCTGAGCCCAATGTGCGAAAACAGGTGCAGGGAGGCGTTGTGAGTCAGGCGGATATCGAGCTAATTGGAAGGCTATGCGTTATGGCTGGATGTTTAATGGAAGACGCCAGCGTGAACGCTGTGTCCCAACTTGCAGGCGGATCAAAAGAACGTCATCGTCGTCTGGCGGACCTTACGCTCTTCGGTCGTGACATCTCAGTTCTTCTTGAAGCGGCAGATGTTGTGCATCGCCGCACGGGGGACGCGATCGGTTAGATTCCGATACGACGTTGATGCGGTTATTCAGGCCCGCGAGTGCGGCGTTCAAAGAGCGTAGGTGATATTAACAAACGATAATTGCGAAGAAGCTAGAATACCCATTCCACGGGAAGGAGATCTGCATTCCACACAACGCCCTGTATCATATTCTTGTCATCGTATTCGACGAAGATCTGCCCATAATACAGAAATTTACGAACATCAAAAGAGGCATGATAGTTACCGTTTGAGCACCCGCTAATGGTCCTATAGCTCCCTTCGCATAAACCCTTCCCGTAATACTTAATCGAAGTCGAGTGAATGGTGAGTTTGGTATTAAGTTTCGTCCCGACCCGAAAGCCGAACTGCTCTCCCTCAACAATGTTCCCATAGAACCAGCGATCCGTTCTGAGCGGTATCGGCAGATTTCGATGTGACGCTAATCGATACGCCACCAACATTAAAGCAATGGTCAGCATGATAGCCCACGTTGCTCGTGGCCGTGCCACTGAAGCACTCACTTGCATGAGCCCGTCCTCACGCAATTCAGGTAGGAGTCAAGGCCCGGATTGGGGCGCGGCGCGCCTCCGTTCGGCCAACCCGGTGTGATGCCGTTGGGCAAAGGAATCTTTTGGCTAGTTCCCGGTTTGGCACCATCAATGACCGTTGCAGCAGCAGTGTTACTCGACGCACTAGTTACCGAGTAAGGCGTGCTGCCAGGATTGTCGGTTGAGCCGAGGGTTTTGTCTAAAGCTTGCCCTGCCCGGCGCACATCAGCGTCGGTTAAATCAAACTGGTTCAAGTTAGTACGGAGAGTTACATCTTTTCCGGTTCGAGCCGCTTCTGCATCTGCTCGATTCGTGGGTGAGTCAGGATCTCTTCGGGTTTCCACGAGCCGTCCCTTGTCACAGGTCATGCAACTAACCTTCTCTGGTCCGTAAGAGAAGCGGTCCGTGATTTGGCGCTTTTCATTAGTTATAGTAACGAAACAGTGATTTCCTACGCCAAAAACACTGCGACAAACAACCTGCGAATCTCGCCCCGTGGGATCGGTCCCATCGATCGGATCGTTTCCGACGTAAGCGTAGAGGTTGATCTGGTCCTTGTATCCGATGGGGTCGGTCTGCAGGAACCGGCCGAGGGTAGGCGAGTAGATGCGGGCCTTGTAATAGTACATGCCGAGCTCGGCGAGCCAGGCCTGCCCGGTGTACTGGAACCGACCCTGGTTGGCGCTGCCCGGGATGCCGTACTCGTCGTAGCTGTTGAGGGTGGTACCGGCTCCGCTGCCGTCGGTAACCGCGACGATCGAGCCCTGGTGATTGGCGTGAAGCCAGCGCGTGCTCGTGCCACTGTACCAGACGAGCGGGTCGTCAGCTGCGGCATTGGAGCCGTGGACA